>NZ_GG700733.1:420249-451863 GCF_000160835.1 Limosilactobacillus antri DSM 16041 | reverse complement strand
AAAAAAAGCCAGCGCCGAAAAGCCGGAACTGGTCTTCAGCAACTTGCTTTGATTAATTATCGTGGGATGCGTACTGCTGCAGGTTGGCGACCGCCTGCTTAACCTGGCCGGTGCGGCCGGCAAACTCCTGGGCCAGTTCAGCCTTGGAGTAGGTACGGTGACCATTGCCGTGGCCCATCCCACTAGGCGTTTCATCGTCAAAGGTGACCTCAACCTGGTCACCTTTGACCCGCATTGCTGTCGTATGGGCACCAAAACCGATGGAGTGGCCGTCGCCAAGGTCATTCCACATTGTAATTTCGTCATCACCACCATGCAGCTTATCAAGGCTGACCAGCTGTTTCTCCGCTGCCCCGCTGCCATCTTCGTCCACCAATTTCAGGAAGGCCATCAGTTGGTAGTCTTCATCAGAAAACTGGGCCGTGGCCGGCTGACTGCTACTGGACTGCTGACCTGGGGCGGTTGACTGCTGGGAGCGGGCTGACCGGCTTTCCCGCACCGGCTGACTGGAAACGGCGGCCGACTGGTGCGCATTGCTTTGCTGGCCCAGCATGAAACTGAGAATTACCCCCAAGCCCAGGGCCACCACTGCCAGGCCAATCACTAGTTTTTTATTTCTGTTCATTGCGTTCTCCTTTCCTGCGCTGGGCGATTCCCCACCGCTTTAAACACAGTGACCATTATATTATTTTTCCCCTGGTCCTAGTTGCATTCAACGGCAGTTTTCCGGTCCCTGCTAATAGAAGTGGCGGACGGCGGTGCGGTATTGGTTTTGATAATGATGAAACTGGGGGTTGAGGGTCCTGGCATCCGTATCAGGCATGGTTACAAGCAGTACCAACTGACGACTTGCACGGTAGAGCCGCTGGTACTGCTGATAATCGTACTTCCCGGTGTTGTTGTCATACAGGGTCATCATTTCGTTGCTCATCCTGTTAATAGCAGCATTGATTTTTTGAATCTCCGTCCAGTTTTGGTCCACCGCTTGTTTTGCTACCACCGCCTGTTCATCCTTGGTCAGTCGGCCACCGTGTTGGCCCAGCGCGGTTTGCCAGACCTGGTTTTCCCGTTCCGCAATTTGAATTGCAGTAGGGCCGACCATTGTGGAGTCTTGGTTAAACCGGGCCGCCGCCCGACGAAAGGTCTGGTCCTGCTGGTTATCACGAGCGGTCATTTCCACTATGCCAGCAGTAACGCAGGCGGCCATTAAGAGTGCCGAGGCGACCAGCCAGCGTTTCCGCCGGGCCCGCTTTTTCGGTGCCCGGTAATACAAGATTGTACAAATGATTACTGCTAGTAATGAATAAAAAAAGAGGATTGTCGTTAACGCGCCGATGATGCTGCCCCTCCTCACTCACGATACTGCTTCCGAAACTGTCGGTCGAACTGATCTTGCAGACTGATTAACGGCCGCGAGCTATTCTTCCGCAACTGATCCTCGACCTGGTCCAAGAGCGGCCAGAAACGGCTCACGGGAACGTCACGCCCTGTCCCCTTGCGGTCAACACTCTCCAACCGGCCCCGGTCATCGAAGTATAGGTCAACCGTATTCCGAGCGTTCTCAAAGTCAGGGGAGTCGAGCGAATAGGAGAGCGAAGCAGCGGTTATTTCAAAATAATCCCCTACTTTAAGCAGGTCACGGCCCTTAATGATCGTCCGGTAGGAAGCACTGATTCCGCCATTATAGTCGTAACTGATCCGGTAACCCTTGACTGGCGCCAAGTCTCCCAAGTCAGCTTCGTACAGCTGGTGTTCCATCAGCAAGCTTAAGTACGGATAAGTGTGCCGGCGGTGTGGCATCCGGGTAACGTAGTAGTATTGGTGGAGGTGGAGGTTCAACGGCACGTATCCCCAGGCCGCGACCGCCCCCACAGCTGTACTGAGCACCAGGGCTATGATAATTTTGACTGCTTTTGGCATCGTAGAATTCTCCCAGTAACTTGATTTTGGCAAAATTATACTAGCCGCCAGTCGGGATGTAAACAATGAAAATCCCACCACGTTGCATTTCCTGCCCGTGGTGGGATTCCTTATTAAATCAATTGTTAGTGCTGACGCCGCTTAGCCAGGCCGAGCGCTTCTAGTAGCGAAACGAAACCGAGGCCGATTAAGGACAACGGACTGTGACTCCCCGTCTGCGGCAACTGGTGCACTTGGCTCGTTGGTGCAGCCTGCTGGCTGGCGCTAGTCGAAGTCATCGCGGCCGGGCCGGCTGGTTGTGCTGAGGCATTTGGCTGACCGGCTGGCTGAACCGGGGTTGCCGGAACAGCAACGTCCTGACCAGGTTGCGTCGGTTGTTCCGCTGGCCGGTCGGTTGGCGTCGTCGGGGTCACTGGTGCCGGATCGGCGGCATAAGTGACGGTAATGACGCTCGCCGGTGTCAGGTGGGTAACCCCCGCCTGGGCACGCACGGCCTGGCCATCCCCGCTCAAGACGTCGTTGCCATTAGCATCCAGGCCGGTGACCACGTGGTAGCCCTTTACGGCTGGGTTCGGTACCGCCAGGAATTCCGCCTGGTCCGCCGCACCATTTTCAACGTGCCAACCGGTGACGACATCCTGGTCAGTGACCAGGTCGTGGTAACCGGTGCCCACAAAAGTAAGCTGCGCCTGATGGTCCGGTGCTAACGGCGCATGGTCGGTATCCCGAACATAGTGAATCGTTTCGGTAACCACTTGCTGGTGCTGCTGTTGCAGAGCGCCGTGACCATGGCTAAAGTGAATGCTGAAAATTTGGCTAGCAGCAGTGTGATCGGCAAAGCTGCCGAAGAGGCTGCCCCAATCGGTATCCTGCGGCCCACCGATCTGCTGCCCGCTTGCTTGGGCTGGCGTATCATCCGTGGTCGCCGTCAGGACATAGTGGTGGACATTCTCAAGGTTATTGACAACAGCGGCCACGTCGCCGAAGTTAATTGGCTGGCCGCCAACACCACTGACCGTCAGTGCCGGGTGGAGCGACTGGCCCGTTTCATCATCGACGAAGTTAAGGATGGCCTGCTGGTCCTGAGCGTAGTAGACATTTACGGTCAGCGGCGTAGTCAGGTGGGTCACCGTAAGGCCCTTAACCGCGGTCCCGTCCTGCTGGTCAGCCGGGTCAACGCTAGCAACGTGGTAGCCCGCAACCGCTGCATCCGGCACCGCCGCAAAGTCCGCCGTGCCCGCGGTCGGCTGCCAATTCAGCGTCCCCACCATCAGCGTTCCGTCACTGTTCTTCTGCACCGTCCCGTCAGCGTTAACAACGACCAGCTGGTTGGCAACGTCGTCGTGCTGGCCGGTGCCGGTAAAGGTCACGCTTTGCTGGCTTGCCTTTGCCAGCGGCCGGTGATCAGTCTGGGCCAAGTAGTTAATCGTCCGGGTAACGGTCTGCGTTTGCGTAACCGTCCGCAAGTGGTGCTTGAGGTGGACCGTAAACTGGTTCTGCTGGTTATCAGCCTGGTAGCTGGCCCCCGCCGCAAACGAGTTTGAAACCAGGTCATAATGCTGGCCCTGGTACTGCCGAATTACCTGGTCAGGAGCAGTTGCAAAGTTGATTGCAGCACCATAGCGGCCAGCAGCACTGGCGGTGGCCAAAGTCTGGCCGGTCGTATCGTCCACGTAGGTGATCGTCGCCGTCTGCGGGTTGGCCTGGTAGGTAACCGTGGTCTCGACGTTCAGGTCCTGGTCAAAGTTGCCGTTCGTCACCGTAATGGTGTGTGCAGGAACACTCGCCTGGTCTGGCGTGTAGCCGGTAAGCACCGGTAACTGCTGGGCCGTAAAGGTTTGCGGCTGAAGCTCATCATAGCTGCTTTGGTTGGTAACCTCATCTCGGATACCGGTCTGGGTAAAGGTCAGCGTTGCCTGGTAGTCGGGCCGGGCCTGCTTGCCATCAGCATACCGGTAGTGAATCGTCTCGGTAACCGTCTTATTCCGGGAAAACGCGGTCTTCTGGTGGCCAAAGTGGATCGTGAAGGTCAGCGGACGATTGCCAAACTGGCCGAAGATGGTTGCCAGGTCCAACTGGCCGAAGTCCCCACTAGCAATCGTCTTGCCAGCGGCGTCGGTGATGTTCTCAAAGACATAGTGCTGAGCCGCAAGCTGGCGTTCGTTCTTAGCCAGGCTGGCAAAAGCGATGGCCGTGGCCGGCAGACCCATTGCCGATTCGCCACCCGGGATTAGGATCTTGCCATTCGCGTCGTCGTCTACGTAGTTGAGCGTCGCCGCCGTCGGAACCGGATCCTGCACGTACGTAACCGTAATTACCGGGCCCGCAGTGGTGGCTCTGATACCGGTCTGGGCGCTAACCTGGTTCTTAGCCGGGTCCAAGACATCCGTGCCAGCTGCCGTCTGGGCCGTTGCAACGTGATAATCCGCGATCTGCGGGTTATCCACGGCAGCAAAGGCCCCGTTGACCGCCCCGGCGACCTGGAAAGAATACTGCTTGGCCTGCTGGTCGTAAACCGGGGTAAAGGTCAGCGTGGCCGTCTTGTCTGGCGCTGCTGCCTTCCCCTTTAGCGAGCCATCGCCGTAGACGTAATGGATCGTTTCGGTGACGTTTACCGGGGTCGGTTGGATGTAAATGATAAATTCGCTTGGCTGGTCCTTCCCCGCGGTACCGTACGCGTAACGCTCAATTTGGCTAGGGTAGAAATTGGTCAGGACGGTTTCCACGCCGTTCTTGACGCTCACCGCCTTGACAAACTGGTAGCCTTGCAGCTTGTCATAGGCACTCTGGGCACCCTGGAAGCTGACCGTGGAACCGGTTGGCCCCTGATAAGCGCTGCCCGCGCTCAATTGCTGGTGTGAATTGGCATCCTCAATCTTGAGGTTGACCGTGACCAGGTCGGAAACCTGGCCGCCGCCGTCAACGGTCCCGTCGGTCTTGAGCTTGATGTTGGCGCGCCAGCCAATCGAACCCCAGCCGCCGGCATACTGGCCGGTCGTGTCGTTATTGACAAACATTATTGCGGCCGCTTTGCCGCCAACCGCATTGGCGTCAGTGATGTAGCTGTTTTGCAGCGCCGTTTGCAAGCCCTCATTGGCGGTCACCGCGTTCTGGGTTGAACTGTCAAAAGCGTTCTTGTTATTAACGGCGTTGGACCGGTTAACGTCCTCCTCGTAGCTTGTGATCCCGCTTGGCAGGGTATAGTTGTCGGCACTGACGTTTAGAACGGTCACCGGTTCGTCCAGGTTAACCGTCGGGTCGGCAATCACCACGTGGTAAATCCGGTGGTAGCCATTTGCGATGTCATTCAGGTCCTCGTGGGTCACCGTAACCTTCGTGACCGGCCGCTCGCCCTGCTGGGCCGCATCCGTTACGTAGGTCTGCGCCGCGCTAACTACCTGGTCGGATAGGTGGTGGGTCGTCAACGGGGTCAGATGCTTCACAATCTGCTTAGCCAGGTCGTCATCGGAAGCCCAGTTGTAGGTCAGGGCAGGATTCTTAGCGACCCGGATGTCAAAGCTAAACTTGTTGGAGCTCTTCCGGGTATCGGTGGAGAACAGGAAGCTGTTTGACCAGTGCGTATCTACCGCCACGTTGCCCTGCTTATCCCAGGTGCGGACGTTCGTTGCCATGCCCGAGGTGGTAATGTACGAATTGGCTTCCGTGACCGGCGTTGCACTCAGATACTGACCCTTAATCGTCAGGCCGCTAGCGTAAGAATTACCATTGATGGTGACGTCATTGGTCGGGGCAAACTCAAAGTCCGTCCGGTTCTTAGCGGGATCATCGGTAAACCGGTAAACGAATACCTTACCGGCGTTGACCGATGCCTCCGTCCCGTCAGCACCCCAGCGCAGGTCTAGTTTGACGGTCGGATTGCTGAGGCTTTCCGAGCTGACGTTGAAGACCAGGCGGTAGTAGTCGCCCATGTTATAAACCGTGGCATTATGATCAGCGGTCGTCCAGCTGGCCGCCAGGGTCTTGTCATAGGCCAAATACTTGGTTTGTCCGGTCTTGGTATCGGTATACGGCAAGCCGAGCCGGAAGTCGATGTAGTCACCGCTATGGACGGTCCCCGTAATCTTGATTTCCGGTTGAATTTCCTCATAACCAACCTGAGCCCCGGTGCCGTTATGTGCCGAACCGTTCACGCCAACGACTTGGTAGTTGCTGGCGGCCAGCTCGTTTGTCCCCGGGACCACGGTATAGTCAATTGCTTCCCCGAGGCCATTGCCGTGCAGGAACGGGCTGCAATCCGTAACCTGGTAGGTCTGACCGCCTAGGGTGATGGTGTGGCTGCTGTTAAAGTGGTTGTCATCATTGATTGCCATCAGGAGACCCGGAATGGGGAACCAGCTGTAATCATGGCTACCCGCGTCCTTAAGGTTGTCCGTCACGGCAACCAGATGCGCCGTAATGGCTACTGGGGCCTGATAGGACGGAATCCGGCCGAGCGAGATCAGGTAGATCCACTCGTTATTCTGACCAACCTGGCCAAGGCTGGTGCTCGTGTAGTCCCCCGTTGAGAACGAGGAGAGCTTAAAGCCGGCCGGAATCGTCAGCAGGTACCGGCTGGCAACCGGCCAGGCGCCATTTTTCATCTGGGAACCGTCGCCAGAACTGCGGAAATAGTAGGTTAAGTCAGCGGTGTCGCCCGGCTTAAAGGTAAGATCAGTGGCCTGCTGGCCCGCGGTCGTGTTTTGGAAGTTATTGACCGAACCAGTAAACTGCAAGCCGCTGATGTCGGCTGTTGCCGGCTGGGCTTGGTTAACTGACGTCGTTGCCGGCTGCTGGCTAGCTGGTACGGCGGTCGTGGTCTGCTGGACAGCTGGCTGCTGCGGGGTTGCGGTTACGGAAGTTGTTCCGGCCGCGGAATCCGGCTGGGCCGTCGTAGTAGCCGCTGGTGTCGTATCAGCACTGGCTGCCCCAATGAAAAAGGTCGTCCCCAGCAGGACGGAGGCCACACCCACCGTGAGTTTCCGCAAGGCAAAGCGTTGCCGTTGCCGCGCGCCGCGTTGGGTTAGCAGTTGCAGATTATTTTTAGATAGCATTTGATAGCTCCTCCCCCATAATAAATCAAGCAAGCTTATTCTCTGATAATTATAAGGCCATTATTTTATTTGTAAATGATCTGGCGGCATTTGAACAAATTCTCAGCGGGCCGCGGTCATGAGCGAGGAGCGATGCCTGATTGGGCGAAAACCGTTGCGGTAAAAAAAGGAATTAAGCAGCCGGAAGAACCGTTGCTTAATTCCTTGATTATTTTGGTAGGGAACAACCCGCTTTTGGCTGAATTTTGAATTGGTGTAGCAGTCCAAAATGCTGTTATACCGGCATTCCTTCTCCTAGCGCAAAAGCCGAATTATTCGTATTCGATGGTCGACGGCGGCTTACTCGTGACGTCGTACAGGATTCGGTTAACGTGGTCGACTTCATTGACGATCCGCACAGAAATCTTTTGCAAGACGTCCCACGGAATCTTGGCGAAGTCCGCGGTCATCCCATCAATTGAGGTTACGGCACGAATGGCAACCGCGTAGTCGTAGGTTCGCCCATCGCCCATGACCCCCACGGAACGAATTCCCGGCAGGACGGTGAAGTATTGCCAGATCTTTTCATCCAGTCCGGCCTTCTTGATTTCTTCACGCAGGATGGCGTCGCTTTCCCGGACGATTTCCAGCTTCTCTGGCGTAATTTCACCAATCACCCGGATGCCCAAACCGGGACCTGGGAACGGCTGCCGCCAAACCAATTCGTGCGGAATACCCAGCTTTTCACCCAGCTCACGGGTTTCATCCTTAAAGAGCTTCCGCAATGGTTCGATCAGCTTAAAGCCGAGCTTCTTTGGCAAGCCCCCGACATTGTGGTGGGACTTGATCGTCTGAGCCGTGTCAGTCCCGGATTCGATGACATCAGTGTAGAGAGTTCCCTGAGCGAGGAAGTCCGCGTCAGGGATCTTCTTGGCCTCTTCATTGAAGACTTCAATGAATTCCTTGCCGATAATCTTCCGCTTTTGTTCGGGATCGGTGACCCCCGCCAGCTTGCCCAGGAAGCGGTCAGCAGCGTCGACTTTAACGATGTTCACCCCGAGGTCCTTGTTTAAGGCCTTCATAACCTGGTCAGCTTCGTTTTTCCGCAACAGACCGTGGTCGACAAAAATACAAGTCAGCTGGTCGCCAATTGCCTTGTGGATTAGGACGGCCGTGACACTGGAATCGACTCCGCCGGAAAGCCCCAGGATCACCTTCTTGTCGCCAACTTCCTTGCGAATCTGGTCCACTTGCAGGTCGATGAAGTCATCCATCGTCCAGTTATCCTTAGCCCCGCAGACATCAAAGGCAAAGCGGCGCAAAATATCCAAGCCGTACTCGGAATTCCGAACCTCCGCGTGGAACTGAATCCCGTAGAATTTCCGCTGGTCATCCGCCATCGCCGAAATCGGGCAGTTCTTGCTGGTTGCCGTCACCTTAAACCCAGCTGGTGCTTGGGTCACCAGGTCACCGTGGCTCATCCAAACGTACTGCTTCTTTGGCAGGCCCTTAAACAAAACGGCGTCATCATCCAGCACTTCAATATCTGCCCGACCATACTCAGAATTGTTGGCATTTTCAACCTGACCGCCTAAGTCGTAGGCCATCAGCTGCATCCCGTAACAGATACCGAGAATCGGAATCCCCAGCTTAAAGATTTCTGGATCAACCTTAAAGGCGCCCTCATCATACACACTGTTGGGGCCGCCGGAGAAGATAATCCCCTTGGGGTTAATCTGCTTGATTTCGTCCGCAGTCAGCTTGTGGGACAGGAGTTCGGAGTAAACCCCAAAGTCACGCAGGCGGCGGGTAATCAGCTGGTTGTACTGACTACCGAAATCCAGGACGATAATCTTGTCAAAAGCATCTAAATTGATGTTTGCCACGTTGCCACTTCCTTCATCAAAGTTTCTTAACCAGTATTAGGATAAGTTTACAGGCATAAAGCCGGACGGTCAACTCTCCCGAACGATTAATCGTTGCTTTTTTCCGTAAAAGAAAGCGGGGACAAAAGCTATTCGTTGCTTTTATCCCCGCCTACTCAGATGGAATATTTAATTTCAGAATGGAAAATGGCTTGCGTTAGCTGTTAAGTGCCGCCGTTAACAGGGCTAATTCTTCATTGACGGCTTGCTGGTCCAATTGGGTTAGTTCTTCGTTGACGCGCACAATCATTCTTCTCACCCCTTTCTAAGGATCGTCAGGAACTGGTCCACCACGTTTTCAACGGTAAAACCGTACTTGGCGCTGATCGCCGCACCGTTCCCGCTCATACCGAAATCGTCTACCCCAATCACAGCCCCATCAAGGCCCACGTACTGGCCCCAAGGCTGTGGGTTGGCCATTTCGACGGCAAGCCGGGTGCGAACGGCATCTGGCAGAACTTCCTCCCGGTAGGCCGCCGGTTGTTCATTAAAGAGTTCCATGCTTGGAACGGAAACGACCCGGACGTCGACCTGGAAGTCTTTCTCAAGGCACTCCTTGGCATTCAGCGCCAGGGAGAGCTCCGAACCGCTGGCTAGCAAAATACCGTCGGGAACCCCCGCTGCATCGGCGGCAACGTAGGCCCCCCGCTGGACTGCTGCGTTAATCGTTTCGGCCAGGACCGGCAAATTCTGGCGGGAGGCAACGATTACGCTCGGCCGGTCATCGGTCTGACCAATCACCCGCCAGGCAGCCACCACTTCGTTCGCGTCAGCAGGCCGGAATACCTGGACGTTTGGGATCGTCCGCAGCATCGCCAGCTGCTCAACCGGCTCGTGAGTCGGGCCATCCTCGCCAACCGCGAGCGAGTCGTGGGTAAAGATAAAGACGGATGGCAGGTGCTGGAGCGCCGCCAGCCGGATGGCCGACTTGAGGTAGTCGCTAAAGACCATGAAGGTACTGCAGTAGGCGGTGCTGCCGCCGTGCAAGTTGATCCCGTTCACGGCCGCGGCCATTGCAAATTCACGAACACCAAAGTAGATGTTGCGGCCGCCATAGTTTGCCGGACGAAAGATCTGGTTGTCCTTAAGCGCAGTCTTGTTGGAAGAAAAAAGGTCGGCAGACCCGCCCCAAAGCTGCGGGTTAGCGGCAGCGAGGTCCTGCATGGTTTCGGCATTTGCGACCCGTGTTGACACCATCTCGCCGACCTGGTGGTGGCTGCTCAAGTTAGCAATATCCATCCCCTGGCGCGTCAGCTGCTGGGCAGCGGTCGGAAATTCCTGCTGGTAATCCGCAAACATCTCCTGCCATTCCTGGTAGTTGCGGGCCTTATCCTCGGTGTATTGCGCAAATTGCTGGTAAACCGTGGTCGGGTACTCAAACGGCTCGTAAGGCCAGCCATAGTTTTCCCGGGTAATCGCCACGTTCTGTTTGCCAAGCGGCGAACCGTGGACCTTGCTGGTGCCTTCATCCGGTGTGTTGTAGCCGATGATGGTCTTGACCTCAATCAGCGATGGCTGGCTGGTTTGTTGGGCATTGCGGATTGCTTGGGCAATTGCATTCAGGTCGGTACCGTCTTCAACTAGCTGGTAATCCCAATGGGCCGCCTTGAACCGGGCCGCAGCGTTTTCATTCGTGCTCAGGCTCAACGGACCGTCAAGGGTCACATCGTTTGAATCATAGAGAACGATCAGGCGGCCAAGGCGGTTTTTGCCAGCGAGGTTAATTGCTTCTTCGGCGACCCCTTCCATCAGATCACCATCACCAACGATCGAGTAGGTGTAGTGATCAATCAGCGGGTAGCCGGGCCGGTTATACTGCACCGCCAAGTGCCGTTCGGCCATCGCCATCCCGACGGCCATGCCAAATCCCTGCCCAAGCGGACCGGTGGAGGCATCAACCCCCGGCGTTAACTGGTATTCTGGGTGGCCGGGCGTCTTGGAGCCCAACTGGCGGAAGTTCTTGATGTCGGTCAGGCTAACGTCAAAGCCGTTAAAGTGAAGCAGGCTGTATAACAGCGCCGAACAGTGGCCACCGGATAAAACAAAGCGGTCCCGGTTGAGCCACTTATCATCCTGGGGATTAAAATTTAAAAACTTCTCCCAAAGGACGTAGGCCATCGGCGCCATGCCAATTGGCGAACCCGGATGACCGCTCTTGGCCGCTTCAATCATGTCAATACTCATAAACCGCAGGGCGTTTACGGCCAACTGGTCACTAATTGTAAAGTCCTGCTGGTGTGCCCGGGTAACCGTTGTATTTAAACTACTAAGCATACTTAATTCAACCTCACTTATTTATTAAGACACCGTCCACGTTGCTATCACACAGCACGTCGGCTAATTCTTCTTCAAAAACGAAACCGCCATAAATAATTTGAACCTGGTCGGCGGTTTCCTGGTCATAGACAATCCGGAGCAGGTCACGGATCTGCCGGTGGGCAATCCGAATCCGCTGGGCGTCGGCAGGCAGGCGGCACTCGCCGGACCACCGCGGTGAATAGACGATCACCAGCCGTGATACTGCCGCCCGGCTGACTCCGGTCAAGGCATTAGTCAACCGCCTGCTCAGCAGGCTGGCAAAGTCGACGGGCGTCAAGCGCAGGTCCCCTTCGTCGAACTTTAGTACCGGCTGCTGACTGCTCTGAAGCGCAGCCCGCAGCTGCTGGTTGATTTCCCGTGACGGGTGGTCAATCAGGGTCAGGATCCGGCAATTACTGATTAGCACCGGCTCGCTGGTAAGGAGCCGCTGAACCCGCAGGTCAGTCGCCGTTGACCGCGTTGCATCAGGAATCACGTTGCGTTTCGTTAGCATTTTACTCACCCCTGCTTACTTTTGCTGCAGTTGCTCAAATTCAGCCCAATCCTTCTTAAAGGTCGCTAAGCCCCGGTCAGTTAACGGGTGTTCCCAGAGTTTTGGAATCAGGTGGCCAGGGATGGTGGCAATATCGCAACCCGCCAGGGCAACTTGTTCAACGTGCTGGCAGTGGCGGATCGAAGCCGCAATAATTTCGGTCTGGTAGCCGTAAATATCAAAAATCTGCCGCAACTTTTCAACGAGTTCTAAGCCGCTCGCGCCAATGTCGTCGAGCCGGCCCAAGAAGGGGCTGACGTAGCTTGCCCCCGCCTTAGCGGCCAGCATCCCCTGCGCCGCGGAGAAGACCAGGGTAACGTTCGTCTTGATTCCCTCCTTTGAGAGAATGCTGACGGCCTTTAGTCCGGCTTCCGTCATTGGAATTTTAACGACAATATTATCTGCCCACTTGCTGAGCTTTCTGGCTTGTGCCACCATGCCGTCGGTGTCATCGGCCGTTACCTCGGCACTGACCGGACCGTCGACAATTGCACAGATTTCCTTTTCGACGGTTTCCCAGTCCTTGCCTTCCCGGGCAATGATGGTCGGGTTCGTGGTAACCCCGTCTAGTAGTCCCAAGTCATTGATCCGCTTAATTTCATCGATATTAGCAGTGTCCGCAAAAATCTTCATAGTAATGATCCCTTTCAAAGTTAATTTCGCTGGTTAATCAGTATGACTAAGTTCTTAATCGGTATTATTTAGCTTGTCAAGGCAGCTAGACCAATTTGTTTTTGTGCAACCAGTTGCATCTCCTAACTGGCGCCAACTGTTTTTACTAAATTTTACTTTTTTACCAATTATTTAGGTGGTTTATCGTTGGTATATTTGGATTCTTTTCCAAATTTGCCGAGGTTGACAAATTCTGTTAAGATTTATTTATTCAAGGAATTTTACTGGAGATGACTGGATGTTTGTCCGTTCAACACAACTAGACCAATTAAAAGAAGCAATAAGTGATTCAACCATCAAGGTGGTTTACGGGGTCCGCCGCGCAGGTAAAACGACCCTGCTGGAGCAGTTCCGTTCCTACTTGAAACGGCAGGGGGTACCGAGTTCGCGAATCCTGATTTACGACTTTGACCACCCCGCAAACGCCCAGTGCAACGCCGCACAGCTCTTTCAGCACATCAAAAAAAGGCTCACCAAGAACCAGGTTAGTTACCTGTTTCTCGATGAGCTTGAGGTGGTGCCTAACTACCAATCATTAGTACAGCAACTATGCCGCTTGCCGCAAATCGACCTCTACATTGCCAGCTCGGCAATCAGCATTCAAACGCTCGCCAGTCAGTTTCCCTGCCGGATGATCTACCTGGGACCCTTGCGTTTTCAGGAATTTCTCGCTTACCACCAGCTCTCCGCAAGCTTGAGCTCCCTTTATCACTACCTTAATACCGGCGGTTTTCCCTTTGCACAGGAGATCCGTAATTTTACCGCCGCCCGCAGCTACTTTGAAGGGGTCATCAACACGATTATTCTCAACGGCTTTTCCCGTCGGAACACCCTGTGCAACGCCGGACTGGCCCAACAGCTGGCCCTCTTTCTGGCCGACCATTCCGGCGAGTCAACAAACGTTTCCCGGGTGGTCACCAGCCTGCAGGACGGCAGCATAAGTGTTTCTAACAAGACCCTGGCCGCCTACCTCGACTTCCTTCAGCAGGGCTTTCTCTTCTCCCCCTGCCAAGAACTCAACCTCAAAACCGGAACGACCAAGCCCACCAACGCCCAATACTTCCCCGTCGACCCCTACTTGCGCGCCATTCTGGTCAACAAGCAAAACGCCCTCTCGGAAAAGAATTTGGCGATTGTCGTGTTCAACGAACTGCGGAGCCGCGGCTACCAGGTCTTTACCAGCTATAAAGAACGGCCGGTCACCTTTGTCGGCATCCGCAACCAGCAACGCCACTATTTTCAGTTCAACTTTTCTCTGCTCACGGACACAGCCTACCAAAAAACAACGGCGGACCTGCGTCACCTGCCCGCTGACGGTCCCCGGACGCTAATTCTCGCCAAACCCGGCGACCACCGCCAGCCCGCAGCGAACCACTTTCAAACGGTGAGCCTGGTTGACTGGCTCATCGCAGAATAAAAAATCGAGGCTGGGAGAAAAAAGCTATGTTTTTCTCACCAGCCTCTTGCTAGTTCTTAACTATTACAAAGATAACGTGGAAAACCTACAGGCTAACTTCGTGTCGCAACCACAAGGCTAGTGTCTAACGCCGCGAAGCAAGGCTATTTGCCTACGAACGCTAGCCGTCCCGTTCCGTGCCAACTATCGTTCTAGGTTAGCCATACGCCTTGTCGTGGAGGTTATTTTCCACTCTCTTTTTTATTAGCCCCGCCGGAGGTAAAGGCGGTCAACCACATGACCATGAGTCTTATGCAGGATCAGGTTGGCCCTGGTCTTCGTCGGCAGGATAAAGTCAGTCAGGTTGGGCAGGTCGACCCGGCGCCAAACGTCCTTAGCCATCGCAAAGGCCTCCTCCTGGTTTCCCTGCGAATACGGGTAGTAGTAGTTGGACGGGTCGGTAAAGGCCGTTTTTAAGAGCAGGCCAAACCGTTGCAGGTACCAGCACTCAATCAGGTCGGGATCGGCATCGACGTAGATTGACCAGTCAAAGTAATCGCTGACGTAGAGGCGCTGGTTGCTCGGCAGCTGCAGGGTGTTGATCCCCTCAACAATCAGGATGTCCGGGTGGTCAATTACCAGGGGGTGGTCCGGCTGGACGTCGTAGACCTGGTGCGAATAAGTCGGCGCCGTAACCACCGGTTCCCCCGCTTTGACGTCATTGAGGAACTTGAGCAGCTGCTCCATATCGTACGACTCGGGAAAGCCTTTCCGGTCCATAATTCCCCGCCGCTTCAGTTCCGCATTGGGGTACAGGAAACCATCCGTGGTCATCAATTCGACCCGCTTGTCCGGGAGCAGCTTATTCAATAAGATGCTCAAGAGCCGGGCAATCGTGCTCTTGCCGACCGCCACCGAACCGGCGATTCCAATAATATAGGGTACCCGCCGGACCGGCTGCTGCAAAAAGTTTGCCTTTTGCATCTGCCATTCCAGGAAGTTTTGGTAGTGCAGCTGGAGGAGCTTAATCAACGGCAGGTACACATCCTGGACGTCCGTAATTGAGATCCGGTCGTTTAACGACTTAATTTCATCCAGGTTGTCTTGGCTCAGGCGGACAGAATCGGTCGGAAAAAAGCGGTGCCAAGTTTGCCGATCAAATTGTTCGTAATTCATCCATTCATCCATTTTCAAAATCCCTTTGTCGTCTATTTGTAAGCGTTTACCATCAATCATAGCACATTTTAGCGAACATACCATTTTGTTTGGGTTTTCACTAGTCATGGCAAACACCAGACGCAATCTTTCACCAGTATAGCAAATTTAGGATAAGCTGCGGTAAATAATCTATTTTATAATTAAGAAAAAGCACTAAGGAGCAATCTTATGACCCTTTTCACTACCAGCTTAACAGCAACCATTAACCAAACCACCGAAGCAAGCGCCCAAGCCCCGTTTATTAAGCAGCTCAGCAGTGGCGAACTGCCCCTCGCCACTTTCCGTTACTACTTGATTCAGGACAACCACTACCTGACGGCCTTTAACCGGCTTCACCAGAAAATTGCGGCCCGGCTGCCAGCAAACGAAGCCGTGATTTTAAGCCGGCTCGGCGAGGGCGAAGACACTGCCCGCCAACGAATGCACAAGGAAATCGGCCTCAGTACGCAAGAACTGTGCGAAACTCCCGTTGCCCCGAACGCATACTCCTACATCACCCATATGTACTACCAGCTAGGCCGCTACGGCACCGCAGCCGCTACCGCGGGGCTTCTTCCCTGCTACTGGCTGTACAGTGAGCTGGCCCAGCGCTTGGCTGTCAAGCACAGCCCAGTTCCCCTTTACCAGGAGTTCTTTGACAGCTATACCGCCGCGGATTTCACCGCCAGTACCGAACAAATGAAGGCGATCGTCAACCAGCAGGCCGCGGGCGTCGATCAGTCCGGCCGCCAGCTGATGACCCGCGCATTTCAGATTTCCTGCTACTACGAGGAACAGTTCTGGCAAATGGCCTTTGACCAGCAGGGCTGGCGGTAGGTAAGTAAAAGCCACAGTGCGTATCATGGAACGCATACTGTGGCTTTCTTTAGTTAATTTTTCACCGCTTTGATGAGCCGGGCAACGTTTTCTGCCGCCAGCGCAATATCGTGCGGGCCATCCGCAATTGCCTGGGCCAACGGCTTGGCACCCGTGGGGGTCGCAAAGATGGCGTCCATCGCATCCTTGCCGTACAAGCTGTCAATTCCCTGGCCAACGTTTCCCGCCAGCACGACAACTGGGGCCTGCG
The DNA here is from genome assembly GCF_000160835.1 of Limosilactobacillus antri DSM 16041. Classification (GTDB taxonomy): domain Bacteria; phylum Bacillota; class Bacilli; order Lactobacillales; family Lactobacillaceae; genus Limosilactobacillus; species Limosilactobacillus antri. The sequence continues at coordinate 435,785 of NZ_GG700733.1, read as the reverse complement.
GGGCGACCGTCTTCGTCGCCAGCGCCACCCCATACGGCGTCTTGCCGAACTTGGTCTGGAAGTCGATCCCGCCTTCCCCGGTCAAGACCAGGTCAGCACCCACAGCCCGCTCCTTGAGCTTGGTAAACTCCACGACCAGGTCAATTCCCCGGGCCATCTGAGAATTGGTAAAGGCCATCAGGCCAGTCCCCAGTCCGCCCGCGGCACCAGCGCCCGGCACCTGTTCAAGGTCTTGGTGGAGGTCTCGTTTAATGATTTCCGCATAGTGGTGCAGGTTTTGGTCAAGGACCTCAACCATCGCTGGGGTCGCACCCTTCTGCGGTCCAAACACCGCTGAGGCCCCGTCTTTCCCCGTCAGGGGGTTGGTAACATCTGAAGCGATCAGGACTTGGGTGGCCTGAATTCGGGGGTCGAGGCCGCTGATGTCGATATGGTCAAGCCGGTCCAGCGCCCCGCCGCCCAACGGCAGCTCATTTCCGGCAGCATCCAAGAGCCGGGCCCCCAATGCCTGGGCCATCCCCGCGCCACCGTCGTTGGTAGCAGACCCGCCAATCCCGAGAATGATCTTCTTGACGCCATGGTCCAGCGGGTTGTGAACCGTCTTGGTAATCAACCGTCCCTGCGTCGCGTCGACTAATGACTGAACGGTTCCCTCGCCCCCATCGGCCATGGGAACCAGCTCGTAATCCACCTGCGGAAAGATCCGGGCAACCCCCGTCCGGATTGCTTCAGCTACCTGCTTGGCGGTTAGCGAACCCTTGAATGAATCCGGCGCAATTACAATTTTCATAATAATTCCTCCTTGGATTTACTTACAGCAAGTGCAGGAAACCATACAGGACCGTAGCGGTTAGACAAGCCGAACCCCCACAGATGGCTTCATACAGGATCCCCTGCGACCGCTGCTTGATGTCCATGTTCATGGCATTCGCGGTGACGTGGAAGTAGTTTCCCTGGGGCAGCTGGTCGATTACGATTGCCCCAGTGTGAACCATGGCGGCTGCCGCCAACGGCTGAACGCCAAAGCCCAGGATGGCCTTGGAGAACGAGCCCGTTGCCAGGATCACCCCGGTCGACGTGGACGCCGCGGCACCGGCCATTAAAATCCCGGAGAGTGGGGCCAGGAAGACTCCGGAAATGTGGCTAAGCTTAATCCCAGAGATCAGCAGCTGGGGCAGGCTTGATTCAGTAATCGTCGCACCAATCGCTCCGGCACCAATCAGGATCATAACGACCGGCGTCATCTTGACCATCCCGGTCTGGGCATACTCCCGAATTCGTTTTCCCTTGTGCATTGCCAAAGCACCGACAATCGCGGCGAAGGGCAGGACATAAGTTGCATCCAAGTCCACCGTACTCATCCACTGAACGTGCAGGAGCTGGCCGATCGGGTTAATCAACAGCAAGATTACCGCAATGATCGGTGTAATCAATGATGACCCCAGCGAGGGCAGATCTTCCTGTTCAATCTGCGGGTTATCGGCTAAGTCAGCCGGCAGGACCGCGTCGCCCTTGTGCTTAATCAGCGAAGCGACCACCACTGTCACGATTAACGCCACGACCGCCGGAATGAAGTCGGCAATCATAACCTGGCTAAGATTTAAGCCGAAGCCCTTCGCCGCCGCAATCGTGTTCGCGTTTGGCGAAATAATATTCCCGGCCTTGCCGCCACCGGACAGGGCAACCAGCAGGGCCAGCTTGGAAATATGGCTCCGCTCGCCAACTTCCAGTGCAATCGGCGCCACAATCAGCACCGCCACCGGGATGAAAACACCGACCGCGGTGATCACCATCGTGGCTAGGGCGAGGGCCAAAATCGCCATCCGATCACCCATTTTGCCAACAATCGTCCGGGCAATCGTGTTAGCGGCTCCTGAATCCATCATTACCCCGGCCAAAACACCGGCGGCCAGAACCCGGACAACCGTCCCCATGACGCTTTGGGACCCCTTGACCAAAATATTAACGGTTTGCAAGAGGCTGGCGCCGCCAATCAACGAACCGATGATCGCACCAATAAATAATGAGTAAACAGCATCAACCTTGCGCAAAATCAACACAATTGCAATGGCCAGCCCAATCAGGGCCCCCCACCAAGAAACAAGCATACTATTCTCCCCTTTTGTCTCATTAATCCAAAGTCTGAGCTTCTTTTGTCACCGTTTACATTACAAAGAATCGCCGTACTTAGCAATGGGCAGGGCGCATAATAAATTGAGAATCATTAGTGCATTTTGCACAATTTGCTTATAATAAGTAACAGCCAAAGCTTTGCAAAGCAACGACCACAGGAGTGTGCAACCAAAATGAAACTGAAACCCGAATTAGCCCAGTCAATTGTCGACCATATGATGAGCCAAATTCCTTACAATATCAACATTATGAACGAGAACGGCTACATTATTACCAGCGGTGACCCCACCCGGATTAACACGCTCCACATCGGCGCCCTTGACGCCATTCGCCAGGGGAAGACCCTGCCCATGGAGCGCCTGCACGGCCAGCACGGTCAGCCTGGAGTTAATATGCCGATTACTTACGATGACCAGATTATCGGTGTGGTCGGGATTACCGGTGATCCCGCCAAAGTTGTCCCGCTAGCATCGCTCTTAAAAACAGCGGTTGAGTTATTACTGCGCCAAAGCACCGCTGCCCAGCGAAAACAGGAAAGTGCCCAGAACCAGCAACGCTTCCTTTACCACCTGATTCAGGCCACCCAAACACAGGCACCGACTAGCGAACTAATCGCAACCGCCAAGCAATTTAAGCTTGATCTGACGCAAGCCCACACCGTCATTGCAATCGACTGCCAGCTGAATGAACTAGCACGTCTTAATAACGACCCCGCTAATTTAATGCTGATGCTAACTAACCGGGTTGGCCTGGTAATCATCCATGACCCCCTCACCTGCCGCCGCTTGCAGAAAAGGCTGGCTAGCGCGCACAGGCAATTTGGGGTGAGCGAAAGCGGGATACTGATCGGGAAAGCAGTGACCGAGGCCGCAACCACATTGCGCCTACGGCAAAACCTTGATGACGAAACCATCACCAGTTATCGGCAAATCCGGTTTTATGACCTGCTGTTAAGGGCCAACTTGCCCGTCCAGGGAATGGTCGACCGTTTTAACGAACTTGCCACAAGCAATAGCGGCCGCGAACTAATCGCAACAATCTGGGAATTTATCCGGAGTGACCTGAACGTCAACCAAACCGCAAAGCACCTATTTATCCACCGCAATACCGTTAACTACCGCTTAAACCGCATCCAAAAGATTTTTAAGCTCACTCCCCAAAACGCAACTGACTTGTTCAAACTATTCATCGGCTACCTTTACTTTGTTAACCAGCGGGGGCAATAATAACAACCGGCATTACCTTTGCTTTGGCACTAACACGGGCACGTGACAGGCGTTGAAAATCTGCGCAGTACGCAAAAAGAGGGGCCTGTGACAAAACTATGTTTTGCCGCAGGCCCTCGTTTTAGTTCCGAATATTTTAAAGATATCACGTGACCCCAGATAGGCTAGCTCCGCGTCGCAACCCAGGGACTTAGAGTCTAGCGCCGCGCAGCAAGGCTATTTGCCTACGGACAATCACCGGCCCGTGCCGTGCCAATGATCGTCCTAGGCTAGCCTTACAGTCCCTAACCGTGGGTTGTGTCACAGCTCCCTCTTTTGGTGCTTACGGGGTTTGAAAACCGCCTTTTGCCTCTCGGTTACGCGGACGCCGTGCTGGTACCAGCAATTTTTGTCTTGTTAAGCAGCAGCGATGAGGTCACAACCGAAACCGACGAAAAGGCCATCGCGAGGGCTGCTAATTCTGGACTAAGCTGAAAGCCCACCGCCGCAAACAGGCCGGCGGCGATCGGAATGCCGACCGTGTTGTAGACCAGCGCCCAGAAAAGGTTCAGCTTAATCCGGTTAAAGGTCTTCTTGGAAATGTCCAGGGCCCGAACCACGCCGCGCAAATCATTTTGAACGAGGACGATCCCCCCGGAGTCAATCGCAATGTCAGTTCCCGACCCCATGGCAATCCCCACGTCGGCGGTGGAAAGGGCGGGCGCATCATTAATCCCGTCACCCACGAAGGCAGCCGTGGCGCCCGCATCCTGGAGTTTCTTGATATGCTGAGCCTTTTCGTTTGGCAAGGCGCCGGCAATCACCTGGTCGATGCCGACCTGATCAGCAATTGCCTGTGCGACCGCCTCGTTATCACCGGTCAGCATGACCGTCTTGAGGCCCCGTGCTTTCAGCTCTTTAATTGCTTCTGGCGAGCTCGGTTTGGCAACGTCCTGGATGGCGATTAGGCCGATAATTTGCCCGGACAGGCCAACGTAGACCACGGTTTTGGCCGCACTTTGCAACTTCTCCGCTGTCGCCTTCATTTCCCGGGAAATATTAATATCCGTAAGCAGGCGGTCACTGCCGACAAAGGCCTCCTGCCCCTGGTATTCGGCCCGGACCCCCTTCCCTTCGATTGCCGCGAATTCGCGGACGTGTTCAACGCTTAAACCGTCATCAGCCGCCCGCTGCAGAATTGCGGTTGCCAGTGGGTGTTCCGAGGATTCTTCCAGGCTGGCGGCTACCTGCAGGACCTGCTTGGAATTTCCAACCACATCCGTGACCTGGGGTTTGCCGACCGTAATTGTCCCGGTCTTATCGAAGACAACCGTGTCCAGGTCGCTGACTTCCTGGAGCACTTCCCCGTTCTTGATGAGGACCCCCAGCTTGGCACTGCGGGCAGTTCCCACCATCAGTGCCGTTGGGGTTGCCAATCCCAGGGCACACGGGCAGGCAATCACCACCACGGAGACAGCAAACAGCATCGCCTGGACAGCAGTAGCGTCTAAGAAGGAGTACCAGACAACAAAGGTTAGGATGGCGATCACCAGGACCGCCGGGACAAAGATGTTGGAAATCCGGTCGGTCAGGTTTTGAATCGGGGCGTGACTGGTCTGCGCCTTCTTCACCATATCGACAATCTGGGCCAGCATGGTGTCAGAGCCGACCTTGGTGGCCTTAAAGGTAATCGTCCCGTTGCTGTTAATGGTCGAGCCAACAACCAGGTCGCCAACCTTCTTTGCCACCGGGATGCTTTCCCCAGTGACCATCGACTCATCGATCGTCGAAGCCCCCGCGGTAATTTGACCGTCAACCGGGACCTTTTCACCCGGCTTGACCCGGATCAGGTCGCCGACTTGAACCTGGTCTAGCGGCAGTTTGACGAAGTGACCGTCCTTCAGCACTTCGGCCTCCTTTGCCTGGAGCCCCATTAACTTGCCCAGTGCATTAGAAGCGTTCTTGTGCATCTTCTCCTCCATCGCGTCACCAAGGAGGACAAAGACGGTGACAAAGGCCGCGCTCTCAAAGTAAACCGGCCGTCCCGTTGCCATCGCAAAAATACTGTAAAAGTAGGCCACGGCAGTGCCAGCCGCCACTAACGTGTTCATGTTGGCGCTGTGCTTTTTGAAGGCCCCGATGGCACTCTTCCAGTAAGGAGCCGCCGAAATCAGCATGATGATGGTCGTCGTGATGAAGGCAATCCAGTTATAGCCGGGCATCATCCAGTGAAAAGGCATCGCTAACATCTGGACGAGCATCGGGATTGCCAAAATAAAGGAAATCCAGAAACGCTGGATGTTAGTCAGTCGCATTACTTCACAACCACCTTTCCGTGAAACATATCCATCCCGCAAGCATAGTTATAAGTGCCAGGCTGGTCCGTCGGAATCTCAACGGTGACTTCCTTTTGGCCGTCGAGCTTGACGTCGACCCCGAGGTCCTTAAAAACGACCTCGTTCATGCAACCCATGTTGGCAGAGGGGATAAACTTCAGCTGGGCTGGCTTGCCCTGCTTGAAGGTGACCACTTCCGGCTTATAGCCATGGTTAGCGGCATTAACGACTACCTTTTTACTTTGTTCTTTTGCGAAAATTCCCATTATTTCACAACCACCTTTCCATGAAACATATCCATCCCACAAGCAAAATTAAACGTTCCCTGCTTGTCCGTCGGGATCTTAACCGACGTCACCTTCTGCTTGGTCAGGTCCTTATCAACCCCGAGCTGTTGGAAGACCACGTGTGACAAGCAGGCGGTTGAATCACGCATCTCGAAGTTAACCTCAGCGGGGACGCCTTTTTTCAAGACGACGGTTGACGGCGAATAGCCACCGTCAACCACGATGGTCGCATTTTGGACATCGTCAACCACCGTCGACTGCCCGACCGCTTCCGTGTGCTTGCCGAAGAACCACCAGAGGATAAAGGCAATCACCAGCAGGCCCCCGATTAAAACCATAATTTGACTAGCATTCATTATTTCACCCCACTAACAGTAATGTTCACCCTTGTATAAGCAATTGCACGGTACCGTTTCGGGTGCTGTCCGCGCCTTTTCGTCGATCACCTTGCGCATGGCCCCCAAGTCCTTTTGTGAGACTGGGGAATCCTTTAGTAACTGCAACAGGATTTCGCCCTTGTGCATATCACACAGTTTGTCCATAAACTGACGCGCCATCTGCGCCATCATCGCGGTTTGACTGACGGTCGGAAGGTAAATAAAGCGCCGCCCATCCGGTTCAGTCCGCAGCAGGCCCTTTTTCACCAACCGGCGAAGCAGGGTCTTGATTGTCGACTCGGTCCACGCACATTCAGCCTGGAGTTCGGCAATCACCTTGCTACTGTGGGCCCGCCCCAGTGTCCAGATAATCCGCATGACTTCCCACTCGGCATCCGTAATTGGGGGTTCTTGTGCTACCGCATCCGTCATCTCCTCGCCTCCATTTCATTTCCGTTTACAATTGTAACTATAAACTTAACGTTTACATTTGTCAACACTAAGATAACAAAAAAAGCAGAAACAGTTCACCGCTGCTCCTGCTTAGTCCCCGCCGCCTAAGGCTTAGGGAAATTCAATGTCGAATAATTCTTTAATTCGGGTGCGTCCGTCGAATAATCATCAATCGTCGTCTGGTTATTATTCTTCGTCTTGACACTGGTCTTCTGCTTCTTCTGCGCTTTCTGCAGGTTGCGTAAGCTCTTCTTCAGGTTGTAAGTGTAGTCCTTCTTATTGACCTTCTTAAAGCCCGGCAGCTTGTAGAAGCGGAGCAGGTCGCCGTTAACCACCCGGTCGGAAAGGCCGAGGTCCGTGGTAACGTACTTCTGAATCTTGCTAAATTCCTTCTTCTGCTTGGCCGTTGCCTTGGTAATCTGCTTGCCGTTCTTGGTGTAGTAGTAGTCTCCATTGTACTTGGTGTACTTTGGCGTTACCCAGTCGCCATTGCGGAAGGGCACAATCTGGTTCCGCTCTGGTGACAGCAGGTCCTGGCCAAACTGAATGTAGTTCTTAGAACTAATCCCCAAGAGGTCCTCGATGGTCGGCAGCACGTCAATTTCACCACCATAGGTGTGGTCAATTCCGCCCTTGAGCCCCGGCATATTAATCATGAATGGTACTTTCTGGAACATTGCTAGGTCGTAGTTGGTGACCTTCTTCTTGTGCAGGATCTGGGCAATCGCTGGCTGGTGGTTATTGGAAATCCCGTAGTGGTCCCCGTACAAAATCAGGACACTGTTTTGCCGCAGGCCCGACTTGTCTAAGTAATCCAAGAATTCACCCAGGGACTCGTCCAGGTAGCGGGCAGTTTGAACGTACGGATCCACGGTGTCATCACCGGTATTCCACGGCTCAATATCCTTATTCTGCTTATCCAGGATGTATGGGTAGTGGTTCGTCACCGTAATCAGCTTGGCGTAGAATGGCTGCGGGAGCTGCTCAATGTAGTGGGCACTCTCCTTCATGAAAATCTTATCCTTCATCCCGTAGCCGGCATCGTAATCCTTGGTCTTCGGGTAGTATTCCTTGCTGAAGAAATACTGGTAGCCAAATGACTTGTAGGCATTATCACGGTTCCAGAAGCTCGGGACGTCCCCGTGGAAGGAGGCCGTCGTGTAGCCCAGCTTTTGGTGAAGCAGGGCGGGCGCAGACTGGAAGGTGTTGGTCGTTCCATCGGTAACCATCGCCGACCCTTCCGGCAGCCCGTATAAGGAGTTTTCCAGCATCATTTCCGCGTCGGCCGTCTTTCCCTGTCCGACCTGGTGGAAGAAGTTATCAAAGGCCAGCGTGTCATTGGCGTGGTACAGCTTATTCAAGTTTGGCATGACCTCTTGACCATCCTGCTTGTAGTCAATCATAAACTGCTGCAGACTTTCCAAGTGGATAACAAAGATGTTCTTGCCCTTGGCCACCCCTTCGTACTGGACGTTTGGTCCCGCGTAGTTGTGGTGGATAAAGTTCAGCACCGGCTTTAACTGGTCCTGGTCAGCCCGGGCCTTCACGACGCTGTTATGAGTAGTTTTAACCCCATCGTAGATCGTGTAGGCCTGCAGGCCGAGGTACTTTACAATGTAGTTATTGTCAAAGGTCCGCGTCAGCAGCTGGGAACGGTCTGATTCCGCCATTCCCAGGTTTGCACCAAAGAGGACAAAGCCAAGGGCCGTCACCGTCAGTGCATAGCGAATCTTAAAACGCCGCATATCCACCCGAATCAGGTGGAAGAGCAGGACCAGGGCAAGGATGATGACGTCCGCATAAACCAGGAAGTCCTCCGGGCGGATAATGCCCATCAAACTCTTCCCCAGGTTATTAGAGGCCGCCCCCGAACCCTTGATCACGTTAAAGGTAATGAAGTCGGAGAACTCCCGGTAGTATAAAATATTGGAGAACAGCCATGTTGACAGCAACGCATTGATAATCAACATCAGCCAGTAGGATAGCCGTCCCCTAAAGTACAGCGCGATTCCCAGGAAAATCAAGGCCCCCGGAATCGTATTAAAGGCTAGTAGGAAGTGTTGCATACTCCCCTTTACGCCAAGGTTAAATTCATTCTGATATGCCCAGTAGCTCTTAATGCAGAATAAGAGTACGACGAGCAGAAAGAAGCCGAGCTTAGTGTTTAAGCCGTGGCGCAACTTCTGCAACGCTGTTTTCATTGATTAGTTCCTCCATAAAAAGTATCAGCATTAACAATAATACATTCTAAGTGTCAAAGGCAATCGACAAACGGCTATTTTTTCAAAAATTTTAAAATTAGCAGCGTTTTTTCAGCCGGCACCGCTTCCAGGCCCTTACGCTCGCCGGGCGAAGATGGTAAGATTGGTGGTTGTAATTTGTGGAAGGAAAAGTAGTTTACTATGTCAATTAACAAGCGCCAAGCAGATTTTATGTTGTTTATCGTGGCCATCCTCTGGGGGAGCAGCTACGTGTTTGCCAAGCTCACCGTGGAAGCCGGAATGCACTCCGGCCTAATTAACGCCTGCCGGGGCACCATGTGCGTCCTAGCTGGCGGCTTGATCTTCTTCAAGAAAATCCGCCACATGACCTGGGTCGACTTCCGGCTCGGTCTAGTTGTCGGTACCATCAACTTTCTCGGTTACTACCTCCAAACTGACGCCCTGCGTTACACGACCCCCGCAAAAAACGCCTTCTTGACGACCATGTACATCGTCGTCGCCCCCTTCCTCCTCTGGCTCTTCTGGCGGGAACGGCCGCAGCGGAAGGCCTACCTGTCAATCGCCCTTTCAATCGTGGGGATGGCAATCCTAACCAATGTCTTCGGAGGACGCTTCCAGCTCCAGTACGGTGACTTTCTTACCCTGGTTTCGACCCTCTTTTGGGCGGGACAAATCATTTTCTTCGCCAAGTACGCTCCGCACGCGTCCAGTCCCTGGGTCATTATCTTTATGATCGGGCTGTGTCAGGGCACCTTCGGCTGGATTACCACCTTCCTCTTTGAGCGCCCGACCTTGGGCAACGTCCACTGGCTCCAGGCGCTGGTTCCCCTGGCAATTCTCGCCATCGGGATTACCTTCCTGGCCCAGGGGTTGCAAATCACCGGCCAGGCGCACACCGACGCGACCACTGCGGGGCTGATCCTGATGCTGGAATCGTTTTTCGGCAGCGTGATGTCGGTCCTGATGGGCTATGATCCCTTAACGCCGCAACTGGTCATCGGCGGAATAATCCTCCTGATCGCCAACGCCATCATGGAGGTTGACCTGCGGAGCTTGGTGGTCTTGAAAAGAAAGATATTTTAATTGATAAAAACGGGAGTGGGAAATAACCTCCTCGACAAGGCGTATGGCTAACCTAGGACGATAGTTGGCACGGAACGGGCCAGCTAGCGTTCGTAGGCAAATAGCCTTGCTGCGCGGCGTTAGACACTAGCCTTGTGGTTATTTTCCACGTTATCTTTGTAATAGTTAAGAACTAGCAAGAGGCTGGTGAGAAAACATAGTTTTCTCCCAGCCTCGTTTTGCAATTTATTTCTTAATCAGCTCATATTCATCAGCCGGCACCCGGTCCAGTAGTGGCGTCAGCTTGCCAACCGCCGTCAGGGTCAGCTCGTGCATCGCCCGGGAACAAATCGTGTAGAGCAGTTGCCGCTCGTCATCCCCATGGTACTGTTGATTGTTGGCGTTCCACACAACCACGGCGTCGAACTCCAGCCCCTTCGCTAGAAACGACGGTACGATAATCGGTCCCTTAACCAACCGCTGGTTTTCCGTCCGGATCAGGGTTGTCTTCACGCCCCGCTCTTCAAGGGCTTGGAAGAGCTGCTCGCAATCCGCCAGGGTCTTGCCAATGATGGCAACCTGGTCGTGCTCCTGCTGGTACTGCTGCAAGGTTGCTGCCACAGCGTCCACACTTGCGGCCACGTCCCCGCTTTCGATTACCCGTGGCAGGGCCCCATTCCGGGCAAAGGCCTCAATGGCTTCCCCATCCAGCAGGATGTGCTTGGTAAAGTCGGTAATCTGCTTAGTTGACCGGTAGGATTTGGTCAGCTGGACGACCTTGGTCTTCGCCGGGTCAAACATCGTACTCAACTGGCGTAGCAGGCTCCTGCTGTTTTCGTGGGTAAAGATCGCCTGATTGAGGTCCCCCAGCAGGGTAAACTTAGCCCGGGGGAAGCGGAACTTGAGGTAGGCGAGCTGGTACGGATCGTAGTCCTGAACCTCATCAACGAAGACGTAGCGGATGTCTTGCTGGCCGTGCTTCCCGGTAATCAAGTCGTACAGGTAGAGGTAGATAGAGATGCCGGTCGCACTGATCTGCCGCTTTTTCAGCCCCTCCTTGGTTTGGTCCACAAAGGTCTGCCACTGGTCAGCGGTCAAACCGTAATCCGCCAGCTCAACCAGTTTCGGCGTGACCCGGAGCAGGTGGAGGTACTGGCCGTTAATGTTGAGCCACTGGTTATGGTTGATGGCCCGCTTGATCGGTTCAAAGGCCTGCATGACAATTTTGCGGGCCAGAAACTTAAATTCCTGGTCGTCACTCGCAAATTCCCGCGGCTCGTTGGCAAAGAGGGTGTCTAGCTCTTCCTTGCTCAGGCTCTGAACCCGTTCTTCAACCCACTTGCTCCGCATTTCCGTGCTGACCCGGTGGTTGAGGTACTTAATCAACTCTTCCTTGGTACCGTCCAGCCGGTTGCCCAGGTTGTAGTTATTATTAAAGGAATAGTAAATCTCCCGAATTTTATCCTTGCTGATAAAGACCTGGCCGTTGAACATAATGTTGCGGAAGCGCAGGTTGGCGTGGCCGAGGTGCTTGGCGTAACGCCCCGTCGCCTTGAAGTACCGCAAGCTGGTCAGGAGCCGCTGGACATTTTGACTGGTGGAATCCTGACTTGCCGCAAAGCGTTGGGCCAGGGTCTGGACGTGGAGGCCGGGGACCCGCCGGTTGGCAAACTGGAAGTAGGTCATCTGGACCATGTTGTGCTCGCCCAGCTCAGGCAAAACCTGGTCGATGTAGTCGTTGAAGAGCTGGTTGGGCGAAAAGAGGACCACCTGTGAGGAGGTCAAGTGCCCCCGGTAGCGGTAAAGCAGCCAGGCAACCCGCTGAAGAACCGCGGCCGTCTTTCCGGAACCCGCCGCCCCCTGAACGAAGAGGAGGTCGTCTTTGGCATCCCGGATAATTTCGTTCTGGGTCCGCTGGATGGTCGTGACAATGCTCTTCATCTTGGTACTGGAGTGGTTGCCCAGGGCTTCCAGCAGCATCTGGTCGCCGACCTGCTCGTCGGTATCGAAGATGGTGACAATCGTGCCGTCCTTGATTTGGAACTGCCGCTTAAGGGTCAGGTCAACCTCCTGGGGTCCCACCGGCGTTTCATAGCTGACCTGGCCGAGCTTGCCCTCATAGTAAACGGACGAGATTGGGGCCCGCCAGTCGTACACCAGGAAGTGGTCAGGCCGGTCGCTAAACGAAGCCAGACCGATATAGACTGACTCCGGCTTGTCCGCCCCCTTTTCCTGAAAGTCGATCCGCGCGAAGTATGATTTCTGCTCCAGCCGCTTTAACGTTGCTAAGTGGTCAGCGGCGTGCTGCCAGCTATTGTGCCGTTCGTCCAGCATCTGCTGCTGGGCCCGAAAGGACATCGCGGTATCCATCATCCCCGAGTAGGTGGTAGTGTTCAGGTGAATGTCATTCGTCTGCTGGTTAATATCCTCAATATCATTTTTGGCGGTCTTGATTCGTTCTTCCGCCCGGGTCTGCGCCTTTTTAACCTCAGCCAGCACGTGGTCAAGGTGCCGCTGTTCCTGTTCCTTTACTGAATTTTCAGCCACTGACTATCCCTACCTTTCCGGTTTTTAAAATCGTTATATTATTATAGCATTCCTTGCCATTTTCCCGGTAGTAATTAGCCAGCCGCCAATTATTTAAGGCTGCGTTAATTTTTGCGCAAACTGCTAGTCAAAAGTCCGCCGGCCCCCTACAATTGATTTACTAGACCATTAAACAGAAAGGAGTTGCCACATGGCCCATCTTTTTTACGTGCTCACTCACATTGCCGAAGTGCTCATCCCGATGTTCGAATGGTTGGGGCCGTGGAGCTACCTCATCCTCTTCGTAATTGTGTTCATGGAAACCGGCCTAGTTGTCTTTCCCTGGCTCCCGGGCGGATCACTGGTCTTTTTGACCAGCTCCTTTATCGCCGTCCACCCGATTTTAAAAATGCACATCGTCATCATCGTCTTTTTCCTGGCGGCGTTTATTGGCGACTCGGTCAACTACTGGATTGGCCACAGCCTGTCCCGCTGGCACTGGATTGAAAAGCGGCTGGCGGGCCCCCGGATGCTGACCGCTAAAAAATACCTCAACCGCTACGGTTTCTGGACAGTGGCGTTTGGCCGCTTCGTTCCACTGATCCGTTCTTTTATCCCGACAATTTCGGGAATGATGCACTACCCCTTCCGGCACTTCATCGTCGGCAACTTTGTCGGGGTCGCCTTATGGGTCGCCCTCGGCTGCGGCGTCGGCTACTTCTTCGGCTCGATTCCCCTGGTTAAGGAGCACTTTTCCCTCGTCATCCTGGCAATGGCGTCCTGCGCGATTTTGGCCGGGACTGGAATGTGGGGCATTAAAGTCCTCCGCCAAAAAATTATCAAGCGGAATCGAATGCTCTAAGGTTCTTTAGTGCGGTTTACCAGCCATTCATGGTAAAATATGAATAGTATTTTATTGAGTTAAAGGAGTTTACCCCAAAATGGCAATTACCGTTTATTTCGTTCGTCATGGTCAAACCTACCTCAACCGCTATCACCGTGTTCAAGGGTGGTCAGACGCTCCGCTAACCGCGCAGGGCCAAGCAGACGCCAAACGAACCGGTAAGATCCTGAGCGCGGTAGACTTCGACTACCTGTTTAGCAGCGACCTTGCCCGGACAATGGAAACTGCCCGCCTGCTGCTGGCGGCCAGCAACAATGCCAAGGTCAAGGCCCCAACCCCGGCTCCCGCGTTCCGGGAAGAATTTTTCGGCTTCTTCGAGGGATTAGATTCCGCGATGCTGACCAACTTCTTGGGGGCAGAAACCGGCTTTGATAACTTTGCCGATATGTTCAGCAAGCTCGGTCCCGACACCCTCAAGGACCGGGTTGCCGCGGCGGACCCGTATAAGGACGCGGAAAACCACGTTCAGTTTTGGAACCGGGTCAGCAAGGGCCTTGACCACTTGCGGGCCCTGCCGGACGGTTCAACCGCAGTCGTGGTTTCCCACGGGGTAACGATCCGGTCACTGGCTGAACACTACGGCTACCACACCACTGAATCGGTCAAGAATGGCAGCATGACCCGGCTGACCTTGACCCCGACTGACACCCACGTTGACTTTTACAACCAGCTTGAATTACCAGAATAAAATTTTATCCGCAAAGGGGGAACAATACTCTTAAATGGATACTACGATACAAAACGATGAACGCGTAATCATCACCGGACTGGACACCGGCCAGGATGATTATAATTATTCAATGACCGAACTGGCCGAATTGGCCCAGGCCAACCACATGGAAGTCGTCCAGCGGGTCGACCAGGTAATTGACCGGCCCAACCCGGCAACCTACTTTGGCAAGGGGAAGGTCGCTGAAATCGCCGAACTGGCGGCCGCCAATGACGTGACGACGATTATTACCAATGACGAGCTTTCGCCGAGCCAGCTGCGGAACCTGGAAGACGAAACCGGCAAGCGAATCCTGGACCGGACAGCACTGATTTTGGAAATCTTCGCGACCCGGGCCCAGACTAAGGAAGCCAAGCTCCAAGTCCAGATTGCCGAACTGCAGTACCGGCTGCCCCGCCTGCAAACAAGTGCTAGCCAACGCCTCGACCAGCAAACTGGCGGCGGAAGCGGCTTTACCAACCGGGGAGCTGGGGAAACCAAGCTTGAAATGGACCGGCGGACGATCCAGCACCACATCACCCACCTGCGGCATGAGCTGGCGGCAATCGATAAATCCGAGGAAACTAAGCGCAAGCAGCGCGCCAAGAGCAATATTCCAACGGCCGCCCTCGTCGGCTACACCAACGCCGGCAAGTCGACCATCATGAACGGGTTGGTGCGGCGCTACGGGGCGGTAGAGGACAAGACCGTCTTTGAAAAGGATATGCTCTTTGCGACCCTGGACACCAGCGTTCGCCGTTTGACCCTGCCTGGCAGGAAGGACTTTCTGCTTAGCGATACGGTCGGGTTCGTCAGCAAACTACCGACTAACTTGGTGGAATCGTTTAAGTCCACCCTGGCCGAAGCCGCGAATGCCGACCTCTTGATCCAGGTAATCGACTACTCGGACCCCAACTACGAAGAAATGATGCAGACCACCAAGGAAACGCTCAAGCAGATTGGCATTGACAACATCCCGATGGTCAACGTCTTTAACAAGGCTGACAAAACCGAAATTGAGTTCCCCGTCCTGGAGGGTGATGACCAGGTCGTGATTTCCGCTAAGCAGGACGAATCGCTAGACCTCTTGGTGGACGTCATCCGCAAACACCTCTTCAAGGACTACGTTGAGGCCAAACTACTCCTGCCATTTTCGGCGGGCCAGCAGGTTTCCTACCTCAACGAACACACCAACATTCTTGATACCGAATACCGCAATGACGGGACCCTCCTGACGGTGGAAATGTCACCCCAGGACGCCCAGCGCTTTGCTGAGTACCAGGTTTAAACTGCAGGAAGGAAGTGGAAAATAACCTCCTCTC
>NZ_GG700733.1:406484-419989 GCF_000160835.1 Limosilactobacillus antri DSM 16041 | reverse complement strand
GAGTTTTCTTACCAGCCTCCTTGCTCATTATTTATAATTGTTTTCTTAACAAATAGCGCTGGATCTTTCCACTAGCATTCATCGGCAACGTGGTCACCCGAATGTAGCGGTGCGGCACCTTGTAGTGGGCCAGGTGCTGGTAGCCATAGGCCGTAAGTGCCGCCTGGTCCAAGGGCTGGTCGCTGACGACAAAGGCCACCGGCACTTCGCCCCACTCCGCGTTCGGTTGGCCCACCACCGCCAGTTGCCGAATGCCCGGGTACTGCAGGTAGACCTGCTCGACTTCCTGTGGGAAGATGTTCTCGCCGCCGGAAATCATCATTTCGTCGGCCCGGCCATCGATATAAAGGTAGCCATCCTGGTCCAGGTGCCCAATATCTCCGGTCCGGTACCAGCCATCCACCAGCTTTGCGGGGAGCTTGGCCGGCAGGTTGAGGTAACCCGGGGTCAACGCCGGCGTCTTCAACAGGATTTCCCCATCCGCGCTCAGTTTCAACTGGGTGGTAAAGAGCGGCTGGCCGACGGAGCCAATTTTGGCCAAGGCATCGCTGGACCGCAGTGCTACCACCTGGGAGCAGGTTTCCGTCATCCCGTAGCACTGGACGACCGGAATTCCCAGTTGGCGGCACTGGTTCAAACTTGCCCGGTCGAGGGTGCCCCCGCCAAGGAGCATACACCGGAACGTGGCCCGGTACTTTTGGCCGCTCTGCTGGCGTTGGCCGACCAGCTTTTTCAGCATAAATGGCACTACTGACATGATAGTGACCGGCTCCGTGGCCAAGATCTGCTCAATCGCGGCCGGCCGGAATTTGGCCACCAGGCGCACGGTCATCCCGTAAATCAGCCCCCGCATCATAATTGAGAAGCCGCTGATGTGGAAAATTGGGGCAACACATAGCCACTCGTCCTGGTTGGTCAGGCCCAGGTTGAGCGCCGACGAAACCGCCGAGTAGAAGTGGTTGCCAAAGGTCTGCAAAACGCCCTTCGGCTTCCCGGTCGTCCCGGACGTGTACATAATGCTAGCAACCTGGTCACTCGCAAAGCTGGGGGCCAAAGTTGCCGGGGCCGCGTCAACCGCCAGCAGGTCACTCAGGCTAGTAAATTCCGTCCCCATCTCCGGCCGCCACAGCTCATCAGCCACCAGACAGCACCGGAGCTGGCTATCTGCAATTTGCCGGTGCAGCTCTTCACTCGCCAGGCGCCAGTTTAGCCAGACCACCGTCCGGCCGCTGCAAATAATTGCTAAGGCCGCCAGGTAGCCCGGCAACCGGTTGGTGGCTAGCAGCCCCACCTTGTCACCGGGAGCCAGGTGGTTTAGCTGGCCGGCGATATGAGCCACGTAGTCCCGGAGCTGGGCAAAGGTTAGCCTGGTGTTGCCATCGTCAACCGCCAGGTGGTTTGGCTGGGTCGCCGCCTGTTTTAATAACCAATTTTGCGTCTGCATCTTACCGCCCCTATGGGAACTTCGGAAACTGGTCGAAGTCCGGCTTGCGCTTCTCGTTGAACGCGTCCCGGCCTTCCTTACCCTCGTCGGTCGTGTAGAAGAGCATGGTGGCGTCACCGCCGAGCTGTTGCAAGCCCGCCAGCCCATCGGTATCGGCGTTCATCGCCGCCTTAATAAAGCGCAGGGCGGTTGGCGACTTCTGCAAGATCTCGTTGCACCAGTCCAGGGTCACTGATTCAACCTGGTCCAATGGCACGACCTTGTTGATCCAGTTCATCTGGTAGGCCTCTTCGGCCGTGTAGAAGTGGTTAAGGAACCAAACTTCCTTGGCACGTTTGTGGCCAATCACCCGGGCCAGGTAACCGGAGCCGTAGCCCGCGTCGAAACTGCCGACCTTTGGACCGGTTTGACCAAACTTAGCGTTGTCCGCCGCAATCGTCAGGTCACAGACCAGTTGGAGGATGTTGCCACCGCCGACTGCCCAGCCCTTGACCATCGCGATGACCGGCTTGGGAATAATCCGAATCAGGTGTTGCAGGTCCAGGACGTTCAAGCGGGCAATCTTATCGGGGCCGACATAGCCGCCGTTGCCGCGCACGCCCTGGTCACCGCCGGATGAAAAGGCCAAGTCGCCGGCCCCGGTTAGGATAATCACGCCAATTGTGCTATCATCACGACAAATGGTAAACGCGTCAATCATTTCCTGAATGGTGACCGGGGTAAAAGCGTTGCGCCGTTCTGGACGGTTCATCGTGATTTTCGCAATCTTGCCCGCCCGTTCAAAGATGATTTCAGAGTATTCTTTTACCGGTTGCCAATTAACTTCTGTCATTATTAACTTACTCCTTTACAAGTGAGGTCATTACAATGAATCTACTAGAAAACTTCGGCATTCAGGTCCAGTCGGTCGCCGCAGACCGGGTCGTCTTAACCGTCACGGTCACCGACCGGCTCAAACAGCCTTACGGAATCGTTCATGGCGGGGTTAACGCCGTCCTTGCGGAAACCGCCGCGTCCCTCGGCGCCAACCAGTGGCTGCGGGACCACGGCCAGGACAAACTAGCCATCGGTCTTAATATTAACACACAGCACCTGCGACCAGTAGCGCAGGGTACCATTAAAGCCATCGCCACGCCCATTAAATGCGGCCGCCGCACCCAAACCTGGCGGGCTGAATTGTATAACCAGGACCAGCTGACCAGCAGCAGTACCGTTATACTCATCAATAGTCATAAGCCAGAGGGCAAGCCCAACTAACGCCAGTACGAAGGCTCCCAGTGTTCGGAGAAATTCGAACACTGAGAGCCTTTAAGTTTGATATTCAGATAGGGGAATTACATCATCCCCTGTTTGCCTCATTAATCCTTCTTCGACTGGATTCCGCCATCGTTTTCCATCTCGTCCAGGAATTCCTGGTTCTTTTCCAACTTCGGGTTGATGTTGAAGAAGTGGTGGTGGATCCCGAGCATCCCGGCCAATAACAAGAGGTTAAAGACAACCGCGATGCCGAGCAGGACCAGGTTGCAGAAGAGCGCGTAGTGCGCGCCAATCCCGCTACTGATCGATTGCCGCAAGCCTAAAATCGAGTAGGTCATTGGCAGGTACCAGTGGATGACGTTGTAGAACTTCATCGTGACCTCCATTGGGAAGGTCCCACCGGAACCACCCAGCTGCAGCATCAGCAGAACCATGGCAACGAACCGGCCTGGGTTATCGAAAATCATCGAAAGGAACATCACGATTGCCATCGACGCTAAGCCAAAGCAGATGCTTGTCGCAAAGAGTGATGGGATGTGGTCCGTCGTCAAGCCGCAGGCCAACATGATGGCATCCTCAATTACCGCCATCAGAGTAACTGACACTGCACCGACAAAGACCTTGCTTGCCCACCAGGCAACAGCAGAGTGGCCCTTTTCTGCCACCCGCCGAATTGGGTAGATGAAGTTAAATACTAAGATCCCAACGTAGAGGGCAACTGACAGAACGTATGGTGCCAGCGCGTGACCATAGTTTGGTACGTAGCTGTAATCCTTATGCTTAACCGCTGTTGGTTCGGCAAACATCTTCGCCGTCTTGCCGGTTGGCTTGATCCCGTTGATGGTCTTAGCACCCTTGCCCAATTGACTAGCCAGTTGACTGGCACCGTCGTTCAACTGGGTAATTCCGCTGACCAACGCCGGCGAATTGTCAGCCAGCTGCTGGGTCCCAGCGGCTAAGAGGTTAATCCCGCTGATCAGGCTTGGTACTTGGGCGTTTAACTGGGTGAGGGCGCTGGCTAACTGCCCAGCCCCAGAAATCAAGGCCGGGCTGTTGGCAACCAGCTGGTTGGCTCCGGCCCCCGCTTGGGCAACACCCGCAGTATATTGCCCAATTCCCGCATTCAGGGTGTTAGCACCAGCGGCGGCAGTGGCAACCCCGCCCGTGTACGCGTTAACACCATTATTCAGCTTATTGGCACCGGCAGCTAATTGGTTAGTAGCCGCAGTCAGTTTGCCGGAAGCATCGTTTAAGGCCGTATTGGTGCTGGTTTGCATATTTTGTAAGCTATTTTGCAGGTTCTGGGCCGCCCGCAAAACATTACCAGTATTTTGCTCAGCTCCACTAGCAGACGCATCAACTTGTGCTTTAAGACCGTTAACTTTTTCCTGCAGCTGACCAATCTGCTCAGCCAGGTTAGTATTGGCGGACGTACTGTGTTGTGCTGGTGCACTGTTTGAAGAATTGATTGCACTTTGGATTGCATTAACGGCATTCTGCTTAGCAGCATTATCATCCGTTCTAATGTTTTGAACAGCAGACAGTGCTGCTTGTAATTGAGACTGGGACTGATTGTTATTATTTGCAGGAGCTGCAGCTGATGCAGACTGGCTAGCTGCCGCCTTGAGATTGCCTAGAGCTTCACTAAGCTGGCCTAACCCGGCTGATAGTCTTTGAAGTTCTTGACTGCTTTGCGATAGTGGTTGTAAAGCCTGCGCCAGCTCATTGGCATTATTCGTAATTCCCTGAGACATACTTCCCATCTGCTGTTGCAGGCCGGGCAACATACTGTTAACCTGGTTGCTTAGCTCCGTATTGCCAGCAGCTAGTTGCCCGGCCCCGGATTGTAATTCGCCGGACCGGCCGTTCAGGGTGTTCAGACCGGCGGCTAATTTGCCGGCACCGCCACTCAGCTGACCGGAATTTGCCTGCAACAGTCCAAGGCCATTGGCTAGCTGGCCCACACCCCCAGTGTATTGCTGGATTCCGGCGGCTAACTGAGAACTACCTGCCGCCAGCTGTTGGGCACCACTGGCTAGCGGGGTCACGGCCACCTTCATCTGCTGGACACCGTTATTGACCTGGTACACCCCAGCGACGTACTGGTTCACCCCATCGTTCAGGGTCATGATTCCGTCACTCAGCTGGTGGGCACCATCCGCGGCCTTGGTCATCCCCTTGCCGACAACGCCTAGTTCCTTAAACATTGCCTTCGCATAGGCCTGGGTCACCTGGGAACGGATGCTGGTGTTTAACCGGCTCGTCCCGATCTCCGTCATCACCTGACCGATGTAGTTCAAAGAACCGTTCGTTTCGTATTGGAGCTTCATCTGCTTCGGGTTCTTATCCATCACGGTCGTCGCGTTTTGCGAGAAGTTCTGGGGAATCGTAATGACGGCATAGTATTGCCGGTGGTGAAGACCGTAGTCGGCCTTCTTTTTCGAAACAATCTCCCACTTCATCTGGTGGTTCTTCCGCAATTGGTCAACGGTCTGCTGACCAACCGCCATCTTCTTGCCCTGGTACTCCACCGGGACGTCCCGGTTGACGACCGCAATCGGCAGGTCCTGGGTGCTCCCGTACGGATCCCACACTGATTTTAAGAAGAAGATACTGTATAGAAACGGTAACAGGCAAATTACGGAAATGGATAATAGCAAAATATGATTATGAAACAGATTCCGCAATTCTGCCTTGATCATTTTGATCATTTTCTTTCCTCACCTCATCTAATTAACTTACTTTGCTGAAAGGGAAAGCACGGACTGCTTGGCAAAGTTAATGAATTCTTCGGTCGGGACATCATAGTTGTTTTTCTGCCACCAATAAAAGGCCCCGATAATCGACCCGCTAAAGACGTAGGCCATCATCTCAGGGTTATGGGCCTGCTGCAACGCCTTAATCACGGTGTCCTTTGTGCCGTGATCCCGGCGGTCAAGCAGGACCTGGCTAAACACCTGCAGCATTTCAGTGTACAGCGAGCTGTGGGAACTGCTGGACGCCAGGTGGCGGATCATGTCCTTATGACCATCAATGTAGAGTACGAATTGCTTAACGACGTCTTCTTCGGATTCTCCGGAATCGGCGATTTGGCTAATCTGCGTATCCATCGTCTGCTCCAATAAATCATACTTATCATTAAAGTAGCGGTAGAAACTACTCCGGTGCAGGAGCGCCTCGTTGCAAATCTGGTCAACCGTTAAGTGATCAAAAGAATTGGTCTCCAAGAGTGTTAGCAAAGCATTCTGAAAATCCCGAACAGTGCGTGTCACGCGCATACGGATACCCTCCCTTGTAGCATTTCAATAAAGAACAGTGTATACCGTATGTCAGCAAGACAACAGGATTAATTAGGTATACACGTATTATAATAATACAAATGTCTGAAAATGTTTCAGGAAAATCACCACCGGTTGGCACACCCAAGAATCTCACGCCAAATTACGGCACCGCGCCAGCAGTATGCTACAATTTAACTAGCTTGAGCAACTATCCAGGAGGTGGTTACCGTGAAAATTGAACACACCAGCTTCGGCAGTTATGAAGACCGCGCCGTTGTTAAGTACACCCTGACCAATGATAACGGCGTCAGCATCAGTGTCCTCAACTTCGCCGGAATTTGGCAGGCCTACATGGTTCCCGATGGCCGGGGCGGACAAGTCAACCTGCTGCTGGGGGCCGATAACGTTGCGGCCTACACCACGCCGAATAACGTGCCCCTGTA
Organism: Limosilactobacillus antri DSM 16041; assembly: GCF_000160835.1. Lineage (GTDB taxonomy): Bacteria > Bacillota > Bacilli > Lactobacillales > Lactobacillaceae > Limosilactobacillus > Limosilactobacillus antri. Next base: position 413,564 of record NZ_GG700733.1, on the reverse strand, counting down.
TGTCGGGCGGATTGTGGGCCGGTTCGGCGGGCGGATTGCGAAGGGGCAATTCGACATCGACGGCAGCAGCTACCAGATTCCCGCCAACGAAGGCGAGAATAGTCTGCACGGCGGTGCTAACGGGCTCAGCCAGCAGTTCTACGACGTTGCAACCAGTCAGGGCCAAGAGCAGCTCCAGCTAATCCTGACAACCACCATTGGCACAGCAACCGACCAGCTTCCCGGCAACGAAACCGTCAAAATCACCTACACCCTCGACAACCATAACGGGGTCACCATTGACTTCGCCGGCCGGGCCGACGCTAAGACCCTCTTTAACCCCACAACCCATGCCTATTGGAACCTCGCCAGCGATTCCAGCACCATTCAAGGGCACGTGTTGACCTTAAATTCAACCTACCACCTGGAACTGGACGACGAAAAAATTCCGACCGGCCGCAAACTCCTCAATAAGAACACGCCCTTTGACTTTTCCCGCCCGACCGTTCTGGGAACTGCCCTGCAGGAAATGCAGGAACAGGGCGTTGCCGAAGGGGGCTTCGACGACATCTTCGTCGTGCTGCCGAGCAACCGCCTCGCCCATGAACCGGTGGCCACCCTAATGGACGCCGCCTCAGGGCGGAAAATTAAGATGTATTCTGACCGGAACGGCCTCGTCGTATACACTGCCAATGGTCAGCACGCGGACGGCTTTAACCGGTCCGCCGGACAATGGTTTGCTATGGCACTGGAGGGACAAACTCTGCCGGACACGCCGCACCACCCGCAGTTTGGCGACATCTCCCTGCGGCCCGGCTACCCGCAGCACTACCAGATTCACTACGATTACTTTGCTTAGTACCGATTGGAGGTTATAAATTATGCAGAAAAAATTAACTAAGTCCAAGAACAAGGTTTTCCTTGGGGTTTGTGGCGGCATTGCCGACTACCTAGGCGTTGACCAAACGATGATCCGCTTGATTGCAGTCGTCCTAATCGCCTGCACCGGCTTCTTCCCGTTAACGATCATTTACCTGGTCGCCGCAGTCATCATGCCGGATTATCAGGAACCAGCCAAAAAGGCTGACACAGTTGACGGTGAATTTAAGGAAAAGTAAAAAGAAGCTGAGAATCAACTCTTAACCAAATTTTTAGATAGTGATGCCTCGACGCAGCAGCTGGCTGGCAGTTCAACCGTTGATCAGACCAACCCAAAGGCTTGCTGCGTGACGAAAGAAAGACACCCCAAATCAGCTTTTTAGCCGGTTTGGGGTGTCCTTTTTAACTCTCTTATTCTGCCCCTTGCCTACGTTCCCGGTAGGCCACCTGGGCGTTTAACTGATAGTTTGCCGTGGTCAAAATGGTTGACCCCCGCCGGCCGGCAATTTTATGCGGTCCCGCGGTAACGGCCAAGCCAGCCAGGTAGAGCTGGTACTTCTGGTGGGCCGAGTACACGTCGGTCAGGCCGATCCGCACGATGTGGCCGACTGCCCGCCGTTCCATCTGGTTGATCCCAATGTAGATTTCCAAGCGGTGCCGCAAGCGGTCGTGCTCCAGCTCAAAGTAGGGCGGCACCGAGTTGGCGTTCAAGGCCTGGACCGGCTGGCCCGTCTCGTTATACTGCTCGACAATCTGCTCCTCATCGAGGCCGTTATAGTCGTTGACGAAAATGCCATCCGTCAGCAGCTGGTCGACCACCCGTTGCAGGTTGTGCTGCTCATAGTCATCAATCGCTACCACGGCTGGAATGGTGTTATCCCCACTAAAGAGGCCGTTGGACTGGTTGGCAATCACCGGGCCTGCCTGGGCCGCCCGGGTACCGCCGACCCGTTTGCCATTGCTATCAAACTTTTGTCCCGTAATTTTCGCAAAGCGGGGGGAGATGAAGTCAAATTGGGAAGTTTTTCCCAGAAAATAAAAGATAAAGTTGAGGTAGAGGAAGTAGGTGATCGCCAGCATTGCGAGGCAGTACAGGAACCCCCGCAGCCAAACCTGGTTGGCAAACAGCCGGAAGGTAACGTAAGCCAGGTAAACATCCCCGGCACTCGCAATCCCGATGTAGATGCGGGCCTTGAGCTTGGCGTCCAGGTTAAAGTAACTCAGTGATGAGTTAATCATATCAAGAAAACTAAACATGGTAACCCGACACCTCCTTATTGATTATTGCCGGTAGTCGTCCCGGCCTGCTGGTTGGTCGCCGTCCCGGTGCTGCTGCCCCCGGTGTTGGTTGTCTGGTGGCCAGTGCCGCTATCATTATTGTTAGTCGTCTGCCGGTTCGGATTGCTATCAGTATTATTGTTGTTATTCGACTGCTGGGTGCCGGTCGTTGTATCCTGGTCGTTATCAGTGATTGACCGGTTATTAGCCGAACTGCTATTAGCGTCCGAAGTGCTGTTAGCGTTTTTATCTTTGTCGCTCTCACTGTGACTTTCAGTTGAGCTCTGGCTAACGGTCCGGCTAGAGGTGCTGACGACTTTCGCCCCTTCCGTCGTGTGCGTCGCTTTATTAACGACCACGTTCGTTGCGCCCAGCGCTAGGACTAATGACACCAGCGCAAACGGCGTTACTAACGGTGGAATTTTTGCTGCCATATTACATTCTCCTTTTCTCAACCTATATCATAACCGATTTTGTGTGATGTAAATGTTAAGGAAGAGTGAAATTTATTGTAAGTGCTTGCGGCGGCATTCGGCACAAATCCCCCGCAGTTCAAAGGTATGGCCCGTAATCTGCGCCCCGGGCAATTGTCGGGCATAGTAATCCAGCTCCAGTGGCGGCATCTGAATCTCCTGCACCCGCCCACAGCGTTCGCAAATGAAGTGGTGGTGGTGGGCCGCATCACAACGGTATTTAACCTGCATTTGGTCCTTGTGCTGGCGCAGCTCGACGAGGCCGAGCCGCTCAAACTCCTTTAAATTACGGTAAATTGTGTCGTGGCTAAGCCCCGGATAAGCACTCCGGAGCGCATCATCAATTACCGTAATGTCTTGGTAGTGTTCCGGATCCGCGCTCATAATTTTAAGCATCATTTCCCGCTGCTTGGTCCAGCGTAAGTGCTGGGCACGCAGTTGGGCCCGGGCCTGATCGATTAACTTGTCCAATTGCGCCGCCTCCTTACCGAAGTACCAATTCTACCATAATTACCGTTAATCCGTTACTGTCTTGCCCACAATCTGTTGCAAATGCTTCGTCGTCGCTGCCCAATCATCGTTCGTGACCACTTGGGCAATCCCCCGTAACTCCGCTGGCAAATGCAGGTCCCGCTGGTATTCTGGACTCTGCAGGCGCGCTGCGATTGCCGACCGGTCATCCCCCCGGCCCGCCATCCGGTGCGCCAAGGCCGCCAGTTTGCTGACTGTCAAAAAGATAATCGTCACCCTTGACCCCAGCTGCTGGTGATAGGTCACGGCGCCCTTAGTGTCAAGAACAATAACGTCGTCTTGACCCTGTTGCCAGCCCTCTGCTAACCCTTCTAATGAAGAACCATAGCGGGCCTGGTCGTAAGTCACCGCCTCCAGCAGGTGGAGTTTAGCCATCGACTGGGCAGTTTCAAAGTGGTAGTCCACCCCGTCACGTTCACCCGGCCGCGGCAGCCTGGTCGTGTGGGTGATCACCCGGTGGAGATGAAACTGCTCGCACAAGTAGCGGGCAACGGTGGTCTTGCCGGAACCAGCCGCCCCGCAGATTACAAACACGCGCCCCTGCTTAGTCATGCTGGTCAGTCAGATGGGCATTGACCTGGTCCAATAACTGCTTGAGGTTGTCGTAAGTGAGCCGTTCCCGGGCCGCCGGGTAGTTAAACCAGCCGCAGTTCTTGATTTCCGCCGCCTGCAGGTGAATATCCTCCTTGGCGGTCAGGTCCGCGGTAAAGAGGGTCATCTGCTTACGGTTGCCATTCGGCAGGTCGTATTCGGTGTAGACCTTAAAACGCGTGTCAATTGGCAGGGTCAGCTGGGTTTCCTCCTGAATTTCCCGGGCTGCGGTCTGTTCCAGCGTCTCGTTTCCCTCGACGTGGCCCTTCGGAAAGCCCCAGAAATGTCCCTTGTTCTGGCTCTCCAGCAGCAGGTACTCAATCTCCCCTGCCCTTTGTCGGTAAACAACTGCACCACTGGTTACTTCAATTGCCATGTTCCAACCATCCTTTTAATAATGAATTAATTTTCTAATTGACTTTTAATCTTAACCCTGGGTATGATGGTATAAGATATTTTGACTATATTATAGCAAAGGTGGTTTGAAGATGCGCTTAAACATTCTGCGGAAAGAAAGTCTTGATCGTTACCTTGGGGTCGATAAGCATTTTGTTAAGTCGATGACGGCAGTGGACTTAATGGCCCTCGGAATTGGTGCCGTGATCGGGACCGGGATTTTTATCCTGCCTGGGACCGTGGCCGCCAACTCCGCCGGTCCGGGGGTAACTCTTTCCTTTCTCTTTTCAGCGATTGTCTGTGCACTCGCCGCGATGTGTTATGCGGAGTTCTCCTCCGCCCTTCCCGTGGCCGGCAGTGCCTACTCCTACGGGAACGTGGTCTTCGGTGAATTCTTCGGCTGGATTCTCGGCTGGGCCCTAATCTTAGAGTACATGCTTGCGGTAGCCTCGGTTTCGACCGGCTGGGCAGCCTACTTTAACTCCTTCATTGCCAGTTTTGGCCTCAAATTGCCCAAGGCGGTCTCCGGTCCCTTCGATCCGGCCCACGGGACCTACTTTAACCTGGTCGCAATCGTGATTGTCCTGCTAATTACCTGGATGCTCTCCAAGGGGATGCAGTCCTCAATGCGGATCAACAACGTTGCGGTGGCCATCAAAATTGCCATTATCATCATTTTCGTGGTGGTCGGGCTCTTCTTTATCAAGCCGGCCAACTACCACCCCTTCCTGCCCTACCACATGAAGGGGGTCTTCCACGGGGCCACCGTTGTCTTCTTCGCCTACCTCGGCTTTGACGCCGTTTCATCGTCGGCCGCGGAGGTTAAGGACCCGAAGAAGAATATGCCGGCGGGGATTATTGGCACCCTGGTCGTGGCCACGGTCCTGTACATGGCCGTTTCGGTCGTACTGACCGGGCTGGTAAAGTACACCAAGCTGGATGTGGCCAATCCGGTTGCCTACGCCCTCCAGATGGTCCACCAGGACTGGGTCGCGGAACTGCTCTCCATCGGAGCGTTGATCGGGATGTTCACCATGATGGTCACGATGATCTACTCCAGTTCGCGCTTGATTTACTCCATCGGCCGGGACGGGCTCCTGCCAGCCTTCCTTGCCAAGCTGGACGCCCAGCACCACGTTCCCCAACGGGCACTGTGGATTGTTGCAACGGTCATCGCCCTGATGGGGGGGTTGGTTTCGCTTGACCAGCTGACCAGCCTGGTTAACATCGGGACCCTGCTGGCCTTCCTCTTCGTTTCCTTCGGGATTATCCCCCTGCGGCGGCGGAAGGACATTGGCAACAAGGGTGGCTTCCGCGTCCCGTTCTACCCCGTTTTGCCAATCGTCTCCGGCTTAGCCTGCCTGGGAATGATGGCAATGCTCTCCAAGGAAACCTGGCTGGGCGCCGGGATCTGGTTCGGGCTGGGGATTATTCTCTACTTTAGCTACGGTTACTGGCACAGCAAGCTTAACCAGGAACGTTAATTTCACAATCTGACATCAGAAACGATCGCACTGATTTGCATCGTTTCTGATTTTTTGTTAGGGTAATCATATTATTTTCACAAGGAGGAATCAATTCATTTGGCCCCACCTTGCGGCCAAATAATCTATGAACAATTTGAAAAAAGACTACAAGAAAGCACCTGTTTCTCCCGTCCACCGCGGGATTTCCCTTGCCCTGATCCTGGGGCAAATCGCCTGCGGCTACGCCCTCGGCATCAGCGGTACCGCCCTGGCGCAAGCCCAGTCGGTTATTTCACTGGGCGACTTTTGGGTCGGCCTCATCGGCGCCGGCAGCCTAATTGGCCTAGCCGGCAGCGCCATCATGGGAAAAATTGCCGACCGCTTTGGGCGCAAGGGAATGTTAATGGTGAATATGTACCTTTTCTCTGTTCTTTCGCTACTGCAACTGGTCACGACCAGCCCCTGGCTGTTATTGCTGCTCCGCATCCTAATCGGGCTGATGATTGCCATCGACTATACCGTCGGCAACGCTTGGCTGGTGGAATGGATGCCGGAAAAAGTCAGCGGCCGCTTTCAAAGCCACTTAATTATTTACTGGACAGTCGGCTTTATCGGCTCATACATTGCCGGAACTATGATTACCGGCTTTGGTAGTCATAATTGGCAGGTAATCCTCGCCTCGTCGGTCGTCCCCGGTTTAATCACGGCGCTCTACCGTAGCCTCTATCGCCTGCCGGCTTCCCCCAGCTGGGTCGCAACCCACGTTGACAACTACCAGGCCCAGCAGCTGGTCCAGGAAAAGCTCGGCGGCAAGTGGGGACTTTCGCCAAAACTGCTCAAGAGTACGGCACCAGCAAGGATCCCGTGGAAAACGCTCTTTAACCGCGAGTACCGCCGGCAAACACTCGTTGGCGGCCTCTTCTATGCCTGCCAAGCCTTTGCCTTTTTCGGTATCAGCATTTTCCTGCCCATTCTTTTATCCGGGATGAGTTTAGGCAATGGGCAGCTCTCTGGAATCATCTACAACCTCTGCGTCCTGGTCGGCGTACTAGCCGGGAGCCTCGCTTTTAAATTGCTCAGCCGGCGGGCGATGCTGCTGGCCTGTTTCTTTCTTCCTGCCCTTGCCTTAGTAGCAATGATTTTGGGCAGCCAGCTCACGGCACCCCTGCAAGTTACCATCTTTGCGTTCTTTGCGACTACCCTCTCGGCAGGACTAGTGCTTGACTACCCCTACCCGACCGAACTGTTTGACCTGAAAGTCCGGGCAACCGGAGTCGGCGCTTGCATTACCATCAGCCGGATTGGGGCTGCTAGTGGGACCTTCTTATTGCCAATCCTGACTAACCGTGGCGGCGCCCAGCTGGCAATGCTTGTCTGCGCGGCCGTTCTGGTAGTCGGCGGCTTAATCTGCCTGGTTTGGGCGCCGGAAACCTCACCCCGTTACCAGGCCGTTGCCAATTAACTACTTTTAATACCGCCAAAATAGC
>NZ_GG700733.1:332324-405411 GCF_000160835.1 Limosilactobacillus antri DSM 16041 | reverse complement strand
AAAATAGCGCCCCAGGGGACGATTCCCGTTCCCTGGGGCGCTATTTAATCACAATTATTTCGCAAACATCTTAAACTCCAAGAAGAGGTCGTTGTACACGCCCAGCGTCTTGAGCGGCAGGTCCCGGTAGACCTGAAGGTGGCGCATCGTCTTCGCGGGCGGGTAAAAGGCTTGATCTGCCGTAATCCGTTTCGGCAAGCGACGGCGGGCCGCCGCATTTGGGGTGGCGTAACCAACGTATTCCGCGTTCTGGGCCGCGTTGGCCGGTTCCAGCATGAAGTTGATAAAGGCGTACGCTGCGGCCTTATTCTTGGCCGCACGGGGGATGACCATGTTATCAAACCAGATGTTGCTCCCCTCGCTCGGGACGACGTAGTGGAGGTGGTGGTTGACGGACATCATCTCCCGAGCATCTCCGGAGTAGGTGACCCCGACCGCCGCCTCATCCTGTTCCATGTACATCTTCATTTCATCGGCCACGATGGCTTTGACGTTCGGCGTCAGGGTTTTCAGGTGGTCCTGCGCCTGTTTGAGCTTTGCGTAACTGGTCGTATTGACCGACTGGCCTTGGGAAATCAGGGCCATGGCAAAGACGTCGCGGGCGCTATCGATCAGCATCAGGTTATTTCGCAGGCGGGGGTTCCATAGCTGGGACCAGTGCTGGACGTCTTGGGCCCGGACTTTCTGGTCATTATAGATAATCCCCAAGGTCCCCCAAAAGTACGGCACCGAGTAGCGGTTGCCCCGGTCAAAGGGCTGGTTGCGGAATTCAGGGGCAATGTAGTGGAAGTTGGTCAGCCGCCGGTGGTCCAGCGGGGCCAGCAAGTGTTCCTTTTTCATCCGCTGAACCGTGTACTCGCTCGGCACCACCAAATCGTAGTTGGTTCCGCCCTGCCGGATTTTGGTCAGCATCGACTCGTTGCTATCAAAGGTTTCGTAGTCGACCCGGTAGCCGGTTTGCCGTTCAAACTTGCTAATCAGCGCCGGATCAATGTAGTCCCCCCAGTTGTAAATCGTCAGGAGCTTTGCCGAGCCGCCACCCTGCCGGTGGTTCAGCGCCCAGCTGCCAAGGGCCAGAGCCGCACAGAGAGCGACGATTCCGCAGACAACTGCAAACAGCTTTTTCATTGTGCGTCCCCCTCCTTCACGGTCACGATCCGGTTACGCCGGCCGCCATGCTTGCTGATAAAGTAATACCCCAGAACCAGTAAGAGGGACACCAGGAACATGATGGCAGACAGGGCATTAATTTCCAGGTTGATCCCCTGCCGCGCCCGGGAGTAAATCTCCACGGAAAGGGTTGAGAAACCGTTCCCAGTGACGAAAAAGGTGACCGCAAAGTCATCTAAGGAATAGGTCAGGGCCATAAAGTAACCGGCCCCAATCCCCGGAGTAATGGCGGGCAGGACAACCTGGGAGAGCGCCTGCCAGCGGGTCGCCCCGAGGTCGTAAGCGGCGTCCACCAGGGTTGGGGAAAGTTCATTGATCTTCGGCAGCACCATCAGGACCACAATCGGGATGCAAAAGGCAATGTGGCTCAGCAGGACGGAAACGAAGCCCAGCCGGATCCCCAGCATGGTAAAGAAGATTAAAAAGCTCGCCCCGATGATGACGTCCGGGGACACCATCAAAACGTTGTTCAGGGACAACAGACCGTTGCGCCACTTTCCTCGGGTATTCTTAATCGCCAGCGCTCCCATGGTCCCGATAATGGTCGCGATCAGGGACGCTAACAGGGCAATGATGATGGTATTAAAGACAATCGTGATCATCCGGGTGTCGCCAAAGAGGTCCGCGTAATGACGCAGTGAAAAGCCGTGATAACGCTCCATCGTGGTTCCTGCACTAAAGGAGAAGACCACCAGGTAGATAATCGGTGCGTACAAAATGACAAAGACCAGGGCCAGGTAAAGCCCCGACCAGGTAACATGACGCTTGCTCATCAGCGGCTGCCCCCCTTCTGCTTCGTTTCACCAGTGACGAACATGACGATAAACATTGCAATAATCAAGATCATCCCGATGGTCGATCCCATCCCCCAGTTCTGGGTGGTCAGGAAGTGCTCCTCGATCGCCGTCCCCAGGGTGATCACCCTGTTACCACCAATCAGCCGGGTAATCATGAAGAGGGAGAGCGAGGGGATGAAGACCGCTTGAATTCCGGCCTTGACCCCCGGCATCGACAGGGGGAGGACCACCTTGCGGAAGGTCTGCCACTGGCTGGCTCCGAGGTCCTTGCTGGCGTTGATCAACGACGGGCTAATTTCGGCCAGGGAGTTGAAAATCGGCAGCACCATAAAGGGAATTTCAATGTAGGCCGCCACAAACATAAAACTGGCGTCGGTAAAGAGCAGCTGGTGGCTGCCCAGACCGACGAACCGCAGGAACTGGTTAATTGACCCGGTCCGGCTAAAGAGGCCGATGAAGGCGTAGGTCTTCAGCAGGAGGTTGATCCAGGTCGGCAGAATCACCAGCAGCAGCCAGAACTGCTTATTCGGCAAGCGGTCAAGGACATAAGCCGTCGGGTAGGAAATCAGCAGGGTCACCAGGGTAATCAAAAAGGCGTACCAGACGGAATTTAGGGTCATCTTCAGGTAGACGCGCGAGGTCAAATAATCAGCATAGTTCCCCAGGGTAAAGTGCCCGCTGATGTCAAAGAAAGACTGGTAGAAAATCAAAACCAGCGGGGCAATCACAAAGAGGACAATCCAGAGCGCATAGGGAACGATAAAAAGTATTTTCTGCCGCATCAGTCGTCCTCCTCATAGCTGTCCAGCCGAGCGTCGAAGTCCGCCTCGGTTTCGTTATAGCGCATCACGTGAATATCTTCGGGATCAAAGCTGATTCCCACCTGGGCCCCGACCGTGGTCTTGTGGATGGAATTAATCTTCCACTCGTGACCGCGAACGTCATGGACGGTGATTTGGTAATCCACCCCCCGGAAGAGCTGGGTCGCCACGGTGCCCACCAGCTGGCCATTCTCAACCGTGGTGATGTCTAAGTCTTCCGGCCGGATGACCACCTCGACCCGCTCGTTAGGCCGCATCCCGGCATCAACGCATTCAAAGTCCTGGCCGTTGATTGAAACCAGGTAGTCCCGCTTCATAATTCCCGGCACGATGTTGCTCTCGCCGATAAAGTCAGCGACAAAGTGGTTCAGCGGTTCGTCATAAATATCGACCGGGGTCCCGCTCTGCTGGATCGTGCCGTCATTAATAATCATGATCTGGTCACTCATTGCCAGCGCCTCTTCCTGGTCGTGGGTAACGAAAATAAAGGTGATTCCCAACTGCCGCTGCAGCTGGCGCAGCTCCGTCTGCATATTGACCCGGAGCTTGTGGTCGAGGGCCGAGAGGGCTTCATCAAGCAGGAGCACTTGGGGTTTGTTGATAATCGCCCGGGCAATCGCGACCCGCTGACGCTGACCGCCGGACATGGCGGTAATCGCCCGTTCACCATAGCCCTCCAGCTGAACCAGCTTGAGGGCTTCTTGGACCCGCCGCTCGATTTCCGCCTTCTTAACTCCCCGAATTTGCAAGCCGAAGGCCACGTTTTCGGCCACGTTCATGTGGGGAAAGAGCGCGTAGTCCTGAAAGACCGTATTGACTTGCCGCTGGTTAGCCGGGACGTTATTAACCCGCCGGCCGGCAAACCGGATTTCCCCGCTGGTTGGCTGGTCGAAGCCGGCAATCAGCCGGAGAATGGTCGTCTTCCCGGAGCCAGAGGGGCCGAGCAGGGTATAGAACTTCCCCGCTTCAATCGTAAAATCAATGTCCTTTAAGACCACGTTGTCATCAAACCGTTTTTCAACGTGCCGAAATTCCATAATGTTGTTCGCCATTAGCCATTCCCTCGCAAAGTTCTGAATTAAGTACAGCACCTAAATTATACCGTTAATTAGTGAAAAAGTCGGCCCCGCTGGCGGAGAAAATGTTTACAATAGAGGGAAGAAGTAAATTATCAGCACTCCGTTTTTTTCAATGAGGTGGATCAAATGAAATTTAACCAATTTAGCATCATCGACGTTAGCCCGTCCCAGGAACGCCGGGAGCTGGCAATGCTGCACCTGTTGCGGGCAAAGGAAGACCAGCAGCTCACCCCCGCCGAGCTCTTCGAAACCCTGCTGATCCGCACCCGTTTGGGAATCAACAGCCCGCTGACCGCCGCAGAATGGCTCCACGACCTGCTCGCCACCCCGACCGTAGCCCTCGATGACTGGTTTAAGCAGGGCGAACCCCTGACCACCGCCGTCTTTTACCGGGTTGCTTTCCAGCTCTTGCGCTTTGAACCAGCAATTGATTTTCAACTGGACCAGCCCGTTGCCGGCTGGCGGAAACTGCAGTTGCCAATCCGCGAACACGCGACCTGGACCAGCGCCGATGTAGTTGACGCCTTCTACCTCCTGCTCAACACCCGGGCCAAGAACGGGCAAAACTACTTAGACCTGCTGACGGCCCACGGCTTTTTAGCCTGGACCTACGACCTGCCAGCCGACCAAAAGCCGCTCTTCTTTAACGGTAAACCCATCGCCAGCTACGACCCCCAGCAGTTTATCCGGGAAGTCGTCTACGTCGAAACCGACCTCGACACCGATTTCGACGGCCAGGCCGACCTGGTCAAGGTCGAAATCATGCGGCCGCGGGAATCAAACGTTAAGAAAGTGCCAGCCGTCTTTACGGCCAGTCCGTATAACCAGGGGACCAACGACGAATGGGGCGTCAAGGCGACCCACAAGGTCAACTACCCGCTTACTCACAAGCAAGCGGACCAGCAGGCTCCGGCAGAAGAGGTTTTTCCAACCAACTTTGCCTACCACACCGTCAAGGGGGAGGCTCAGGAGGCCACCGCAAGCTTCACCGGGACGCCGGCCTACACGCTGAACAACTACCTGGCGGTCCGGGGCTACGCGATCGTCTACGCAGCCGGAATCGGCACCAAGGATTCAGACGGCTTCCAGACCTGCGGCTCGCCAGAACAAACGGCCTCCATGAAGGCTGTCGTGGAGTGGCTGCACGGTGACCGCCGGGCGTTTACCGACCGGGAAAGCGGCTATACGATCGCGACGGGCTGGTGCAACGGCAGGGTGGCGATGACCGGCCGCTCCTACCTGGGAACCCTGGCGACGGCCGTAGCCACCACCGGAGTCGCCGGTCTCAAGGCCATCATCAGTGAAGCCGCCATTTCTAGCTGGTATGACTACTACCGGGAAAACGGCCTGGTACGGGCCGCCGGAGGCTTCCAGGGTGAAGACGCCGACACCCTGGCCGATGAAACCTTCAGCCGGACTAAGCGCCCCGCCGACTTTTCCCGGGTGAAGGCCCGCTACCAAAACTACGTTGACCGGATGGCGGACGCGATGGACCGCCGGACCGGCAATTATAACGACTTCTGGGCCGCCCGCAATTACCGGCCGCAGATTTCCCACATCAAAGCCGCGGTTATGATGGTCCACGGCTTAAACGATACAAACGTCAAACCCAGCAACGTCAAAGCGCTGGCAGACGGCCTGGCCCAGCTCCCGGTCACTAGCAAGCTGATCCTCCACCAGGGACAGCACATCTACATCAACGCCTTCCAGTCGCTCGACTTTTCGGAAATGGTGAACTTATGGCTGGCCAACAAGCTCTGGGGACTGGACAACCATGCCGATGAGGTCCTGCCCGCCGTCCTCGTCCAGTCCAACCGCACGCCGGCAACCTGGACCAGCTACGACCAGTGGACCGCGGGCCAGCCAGCCAACTATTACCTCCAAGGGCAGGCGCTGACCACCAGCCCTAATGAGGACGCTAATGACATCCAGCGCTTCAGTGACCAGCAAGCCACAGCCGACTACACTCGCTGGTGTCAGGCACCGGCCAAGTGGCAAGACGCGCTCTTCCACGATGAGGGCCGGTTTAGCCGCCACTTCACCAGCGCCCCAGTTAGTCAGGATACCTTGCTCCGGGGAACCCCCCGCCTGACCTTGCAGGTGGCCTCCTCCGCTGACCATGGCCTGATCAGCGCCCAGTTAGTCGACCGGGGAACTGCCAAACGGCTGACCCCGTCGCCAGTCATTATCAACCGGGGCGGCCTGCCACTGGGTTACCACTGGGCCAGCGATGACCTCCGGGAGTTCCAGCTGCAAAAGGCGCCGACGGACTACCAGGTGATCAGCCGGGGACACATTAACCTGCAAAACCGTCATAACGCCCGCCAGACCGACGAGCTCTTTGCCGGTCAGCTCGTAACGGTCACCTTTGATCTCCAGCCGCTCTTCCACCAGCTGGCAGCGGGGCACCAGTTGGAACTAATTATCTACGCAACCGACTACGCCTTTACTCTCCGCGGCAACGAAAACATCAGCTACCGCCTACCGGTTGCCAAGGCCAAGCTGACCATCCCTGGCAGCCAGCCGCTCGACTAATACAAGTGCTGTTCTTCGCATCCTGCGCCAAAATGCGTTAAACTTGATATTACGTTTACCATGAATTGGCAAAGGAGAGAATTAGAATGAAGACAGGAACAAAAATCATTACGCTTGATAATGGCTACCACCTCTGGACCAACACCCAGGGGAGCGGTGACATCCACCTGCTCGCCCTCCACGGCGGCCCCGGTGGCAACCATGAATACTGGGAAGATGCGGCCGACCAGCTCGCTAAGCAGGGACTAAACGTTCAGGTAACGATGTACGACCAGCTGGGTTCCCTGTACTCTGACCAACCAGACTACTCTGACCCGGCCATCGCCAAAAAGTACCTCACCTACGAATACTTCCTCGATGAAGTTGACGAAGTACGGGAAAAGCTCGGCCTGGATAACATCTACCTGATTGGGCAAAGCTGGGGCGGCCTGCTCGTCCAGGAATACGCGGTTAAGTATGGCCAGCACCTCAAGGGCGCCATCATTTCTTCCATGGTGGATGAAATTGACGAATACGTCGACCACGTCAACGCCCTCCGGGAAAAGACCCTGCCGGCCGAAGCGGTGGCCTTCATGAAGGACTGCGAAGAACGCAACGATTACAGCAACCCGCAGTACCAGAAATACGTGCAAGTCATGAACGAACAGTACGTGGACCGCAAGCAGCCTTCTAAGCTTTACCACCTGAAAGACCTCGGCGGTGACGCGGTGTACAATGTCTTCCAGGGCGATAACGAATTCGTCATCACCGGGAAGCTCAAGAATTGGCACTTCCGCGACCAGCTAAAGAACATCAAGGTCCCAACCCTGCTAACCTTTGGCGAACATGAAACCATGCCGCTGGAAACTGCTAAGACGATGGACGGTTTGATTCCGAACTCCAAGCTGGTGACGACGCCTAACGGGGGCCACCACCATATGGTTGACAACCCTGACGTGTACTACAAGCACCTCGCTGACTTTATCCGGTCAGTAGAGGAAAAGTCATTTAACCAGTCAGCGAAAAACTAAGCCCAGCGGTGCGCAGCCGGGAGAAATTTTACCAGCCGCTTGCTAGTTCTTAACTATAAGCATAACGGGGAAAATAACCAGTTTCCACATTAGACTAATTTTTAACATTTCAATATCTGGCGATAAGCTCGCAAACAAGTCACCCTCCAGCAGCTGGCAACACCAACTTCTGGAGGGTGATTTGAGTTTATCCGTGCCCAGGCGGAAGCCCTCGCTGCTACTGGTTGATTCCCAGTGCCAGCTTAACTGCAGCTACATAGGAGCGGCTGACTGGGACCTTGGCCCCGTTTTCCAGCGTCAAGACATAGGTTTGATTAAAAGACGGCTGAACTTCCCGCACCTGATTGAGGTTTACGATATAGCTCCGGTGAACCTGCAGGAACTGACCCGGGTCTAATTGGGCATACAGTTTTTTCAGGGCCTGGCTGCTGATGATTTCCCGGTCCGTTACCACCTTAGTCTTTCCCTTGACCGCCTCGATATAGTAGATCGCGGTCTTTTGCACGACGAGCGTTCGGTCATCACTGCTCAGCGAAAGCCGCGGGTTCGCATTTTGCTGACTAACCTGGCGGCCCCCGGGCGTCCTGGCAGACCGGTCAAGCAGTTTTTGGACCCGGTTGACCGCTTCATCAATCTGTCCCTGCTCAAAGGGCTTCATCACGTAATCAACCGCTTGGGCTTCAAAGGCATCGAGGGCATACTGGTCATAGGCAGTCGCAAAAACAATGTAGGGGCAGTCAGGGCGTTCCTTGAGCTGCTTAGCAAACGCCATCCCGTTGCCATCTTCTAAGCGAATATCTAAAAACATCATATCGGGCACTTCTTTTGCTAATTGCTGCTTAGCGGCCGTCACCCCATCCGCCTCAACCACTTGATCCACATTGGGCTGTTTGTCCAGCAAGAAGCGCAGCTCACTTAAAGCCAGCGGCTCATCATCAACGATCAATACTTTCATTATTCTGCTCCTTCGTTTGGAATGGAATGCTTGTCGCCACTACCGTTCCGGCGTTCCCTGACTGAACTTGCAGGCGGCTGTGCTGGTCATACAGTCCCACCAGGCGCTGGTTGAGATTATAGAATGCCGTTCCGTTGCCACGGCTCGAATTGATTACTTCCCGCCCCAGCTTTTCTTGAATCGCCGGAGCAATTCCACGCCCGTTATCTTGAACCCGAATCGCCAGCCGGTCTTGTTCACGGGTCACAATCACGGTGACCACATTGCCTGACTTTCGTCCTTCAAAGCCATGCTTAATCGCGTTCTCGACCAGCACCTGGATACTAAACGGCGGCACCAAGACATTGCGGTCGACTGCAATCGCAAAGTTAACCTGATAGCGGTGCGGAAAGCGTGCCTGTTCTAGTTCTAGGTATGCCTGGACCTGCTTGATCTCAGCATCAAGGGTAATTTGGGTGGCCCGGGCACCCAGCAGGTTGGCCCGAAAGTAAGTCGCCAGCTGGAGCAGCAGCTGACGGGCCTGTTCAACGTTAAAACGGCTCAACGCGCTGATCGTGTTGATGGCATTAAAAAAGAAGTGGGGGTTGACCTGGGCCTGGAGGGACTTGATCTCGGCATTGCGGAGGAGGGTGGCCTGCTTTTCCGCCTCCCCTAAGCGAATCTGACCAGCAAAAATTTCCCCCAACCCCATCGCCAGCTGAATTTCAACGGGAGTTAGGCGCCAGCTGTCAACGTAGTACATCTTGAGAGTGCCGACGATTTCGTGGTGAGCACTCAGTGGTACTACCACCGCCGCTTCTAAGGGGCAGTCAGGGTGGGCACAGCCGATGGCCTTGGCCGTTCGGGCGACCTGGACCTTGCCGGAAGTAGTCACCGACTGCGACAGCTGCGTCGCTAAGGTTTTGCCAGCAATATGGTGGTCACTAGCGGCACCAATGTGGGCCAGGATTATTTCCCGGTTGGTGATACTAATGGCGTCAAAGTTCGTGTGCTCCTTGATAATTTTCACGATCTGCTGGGCCGAACTCATCGTCAAGCCGTTACGGAAGTAGGGAAGCGTTTCGCTGGCTAACTGCAGGACCGATTGCGTCTGGGTCGCTTTGGTTTCCTGCTCCTGGCGCAGGTACATCGTGATGATTGAAATAAAAATTGACGTCCCAATCGAAGAGATAATCGTCATCGGGATGGCGATCACCCGCACCAGTTTCCAGCCGGTCGGGCTGAAAAGCAGAATAAAGACCATTTGGACCAATTCCATGCTTAGCCCGACAAAAAAAGCCTTGGAGGCGGTCATGGTTGCAAAGGATGTCCGCCGGTTTTTATACAGCAAGCCCGAGGCAATCCCAATCAACACTGAACTCGGCACGTAAAACCACGCCTGCTGGGCGAGTCCGCCCTGGAGGACCCGGAAACTTCCGGCAATCAAGCCGACCGTGCTGCCAACCCAGGGTCCGCCAATGATCCCCGCCACCGTCACCGACAGGATCCGTGCATTGACGACGGAGTAGGTCGATGGGACATGGGTCAACAGGGACTGGTTTTGGATGACGTTATTGGGGTCTAACTCAATCCCCGTCAGGTCGGTGAGAATCGCAAATAAGGAAAAAATTAAAATTAGCTGGACTGCTGAAGAAAAGCTCCGGTGAAACAAGAGCTTGCGAAAATAAGGAATGTTGACCAGCAGGAAGGCCAGAATAATGACAAAGCCGACCCGCTCCGCCATCAAAACTGATAGGTCAAGCAACACGCTCTCCACCTTTCTTAATAATCGAGCCAAAAGATGGCCTGGTTGCGTCTATGATAAATGTTCCGGGCCGGGCTGTCTAGCCTGGTTCGACTAATGCAGCTGAGCAATTCATGCCGCCAGCCAAGTATTTAATCCGGCGAGATAAGCATTTGGTCACCGTACAGCGGCGGTTCATCGTGAAAGTATCCACAAGCTTGCTAAAACAGACTATATTAAAGCCGTAAAGTTATAAGCAGGGAAAGCCAATGTAAGGAGGAGTTCCAAATGAAAAATCAGCACCGGGAAGGAGAAAAGAAAGCTGCCAATATCATTGTCCAAATGGGGATTTTTGCGGTAGTGCTTTTCGTTTCCCAAATTATCTCAAGTATGTTTCCAAAGAGCCTTGTTGTCCCGACCCCGCTGATTGGGATGGCACTCCTGTACATCTTACTCGAACTAAAAATCGTCAAACTGGAACAGGTTGAAAGATTCGGTGACTTTATGATCGGTTTGATTGCATTCCTCTTCGTTCCATCAGGAGTGCAGCTCGCCGCCCACCTGAATATTATGCGACAAGAGGGTCTGCAGGATGTGATCGTAATTATCATCTCAACGATCATCCTCTTGGTCGTCATTGCTTACACCGGTGCGCTGGTGATGAAAATCCACCACAAAATCACCAATTCGCAACCAGACCAGCAGCCAAAGGAGGTCATTGACCATGACAAGCACAATCTTGTCTAATTTAACACTGCCCTTTACTGGGATTTTAATCTCACTCGTCGCCTACATGATTGGGATGTGGCTCTCTAAAAAGAGCAACGGCTTCTTCCTCTTCAACCCCTTGCTCGTCGGGATGCTCCTGGGGATTTTCACCCTGATGATCTGGGGAAAACTCACCCACATGGACACCGCTGCCGTATACACTAAGTATTACCTACCAGGCGGCAACTTAATTTTCTGGTTCCTCAATCCCGCAACTGTGGCTTTCGCGATCCCAATCTACCGGGTCAGCAAAGTATTCAAGAAATACTGGTTTGACATTATCGTAATCTGTTTTGTCGGCGGCTTTATCTCCCTGGCATTGATCCAACTCGTATGTAAGGCATTTGGCCTTTCCACCGCGTCGACCGCTTCAATGCTCCCCCAAGCAGCAACGACTGCTGTCGCAATGCCAATTGCCGCTGGAGTTCACGGGGTTCCCGCAATCACTGCAATGGCATGTATCTTAAATGCCGTGGTCATCTACGCCCTCTCGGGGATTTTAATCAAGTACCTGGGACTTAGAAAAATTTCCCCGGTCGCTACTGGGTTAGGACTTGGTTCAGCTGGTCACACGGTTGGTTCCGTCAAGGCCCTCCAAATTGGTAAGGTCCAAGGAGCAATGGCCGGGGTGTCCGTCCTCATCATTTCTCTTGCAATGGACATCTTGGTCCCCTTATACGCCCACCTTTTCATGTAAGTGGCGTTGCTTGCGAAAAACAGGCAAGGTGCTTACTAGTATCTGACCGCGTTCTCCTCTCAAGCCACCCCGTTTTTACAATCGCTAAGTACCAGAAGCCGGATTGAAACGATTTCTGGTGCTTTTTTGTGTCGTCGAGCAAAAATAAGTTAAATTTTTTTTAACAGCAGCTAGTCGCTGACTGAAATATGGTAGGCTAAGGTTAGCAAGTATTCAGATAGGAGGAGAACAACGCATCACAATAAAGCCGCACTAACCCCGCCAGATTGGCCCGTTGTAATGTCGCTTTACTACTTGACGAAGGAGCAAAATGAAACAAGCATACCAACTAACTACTGACGAAATTATGCAAGCCAACGGTCTAACAGAATTGACTACCGGTCTGAGCGCTCACGAGGCTCAGCAGCGGCTTGCCAAGGACGGTAAGAACATTTTGGAAGTTAAGCCAACGCCAAAATGGAAGATTTTCCTGCGCCAGTTTAATAACATCGTGATTTACATCCTGCTCGTTGCCACCCTGCTGACGATTTTAATCGGCCACTATACTGATGCCATCGTCATCCTGGCGGTAGTCATCTTAAACTCGCTGATCGGCTACTTCCAAGAAACCAGCGCTGCCAACGCCCTCGCCAAGATTCAGGAAATGATGGCCCAACACGCGACCGTCTACCGGGACGGCCAGCGCCAGGATGTTGACGCCGCCAACTTAGTAGTCGGTGACGTCGTCTTCCTTGAAGCTGGGGACAATGTACCAGCCGACCTGCGAATCGTTTCGGCTGACAACCTCCGGATTGAAGAATCGGCCCTGACCGGGGAAACCAACTCGGTCATTAAGACCGACGAAGCGTTAACCGACCCGGACGTTCCCCTGGCGGACCGGGTCAACATGGCCTACTCGTCGACCGCGGTCACCAGCGGAAGCGGGATCGGCATTGTCGTTGCTACCGGTGAGCAGACCGAAATCGGGAAGATTTCCCAAGAGGTCGCCCAGATCAAGCCGAAGAAGACCCGGCTGACCAAGGAAATCGACCATGTAGGAACGGTAGTGTCCTACATTACCATCATCGGTTCGGCGATCATCTTTGTGGTCGGCTTCTTCCTCCAAATTTACTCCCTGCCGGCCCTCGCCCTGGCCGTCGTTGCCATGCTGGTGGGCTCAATCCCTGAAGGGCTCCCCGCCACCACCTCGGTCATTCTGGCCTTTGGGGTTTCTAAGATGGCCAAACGCTACCAGACGATTATCAAGTCGATGCCGGCGGTAGAAACCCTGGGGTCGGTCGACGTGATTGCGACCGACAAGACCGGGACGCTGACGAAAAATGAAATGACCGCAATCGAACTTTGGTCCGGCGACCGCCACTACACGGTTACCGGGACCGGTTACGCACCCGAGGGTCAGCTACTGGCAAATGGGCAACCCACAGAATTGACCGACCAGCTCAAGCTCCTCTTGGAAGCAGGTTTCCAGGCTAACGACACTGTCTTGGCCGAAGAAAATGGTAAGTGGACCATCAACGGGGAGCCGACGGACGGAGCCTTTTTAACCCTCTACCGGAAAGTGTTGGGCGTTGACTACCAGTCCCCGTTTGAACCGCTGGACCTCCTGCCCTTCGACTCGGACTACCGCTACATTGCCGAACTGACGAAAGACCAGGCGAACGGCCGCCAGGTCATCTTTGTCAAGGGATCTCCGGATAAGCTTTTTGGGATGGCCGCTCAAGCGGACCCGCACTTCGACGCCGCCAAGTGGCAGCGCCGGGTCAATGAGTGGTCCCAGCAGGGCAAGCGGGTGATCGCCCTTGGCTACCAGACCGTCACCGGTGAAAACCTGCTAGAGGTCGAACACGACCACCTCTACCGGGGCATCCACCTGCTGGGACTGGCTGCCCTGCAAGACGCCCCCCGTGAAGAAGTGATTGCCGCCCTGAAGCAGATGAACCGGGCTGGCGTGGCCGTAAAGATGATTACGGGTGACGACCCGCAAACTGCCCGGGCGATTGGGCACCAGCTAGGGCTGGCCCCCGGCGAAATTCACGCAATCACCGGCGCCGAATGGGACCGGCTTTCTCCTGATGAACAGGCAACCGCCGCAAAAGACAACCAGGTCTTTGCCCGGACCACCCCGCAAAACAAGCTCGAAATCGTCAACGCCCTGCAAAAGGACCAGCTGGTCACCGCCATGGTTGGTGACGGGGTTAATGACGCCCCGGCGTTAAAACAGGCTGACATTGGGGTCGCAATGGGAATCAAGGGAACCGATGTCGCCAAGGACGCCGCCGATATGATTCTCGGTGACGACAACTTCGCCACGATGGCCGCGGTCATTGAAGAGGGCCGGCGGATTTACGATAACATCAAGAAGAGTATCCTCTTCCTTTTGCCGACCTCCTTTGCCGAAGGCCTGGTCGTCGCCTTTTCGATTTTGACCGCCCAACAGGTCCCGCTGCAGCCGGTCCAGCTGCTCTGGATCAACCTGGTGGCCGCCATCACAATCCAGTTCGCCTTTGTCTTTGAAAAGGCCGCGCCGGGCTTGATGAACCGGCCACCACGGCCAGTTTCTGCCCGGCTAATGGGTCGCCACGACCTGATTCAAATGGGCTACGTTTCCGCCCTGATGGCGATCTTTGCCCTGGTCTCCTACGACTGGTTCACTGGCCACGGCAGCAGCGTCGTCAACGCGACTACCATGATGATTAACGTCATCGTTATCAGCAAGCTGTTCTATTTCTTCAGTATCCGAAGCGACCGGTATGGGCTCAGCCAGATTAAAACGATTACCGGCAAGGCCTGGCTGGTGATTGGGATCATGCTGGCCTTCCAGCTAATCTTGACCTACGTGCCGTTCATGCAGTCCGCCTTCCACGTAACGGGGATTAGCCTGACCGAATGGCTGGCCGTGGTGGTCTTTTCCTGCCTGATTATGCTAGTGGCAGAATTCGACAAGTGGCTGCGATTAAGAAAGGAAGCACACAATGACCAAGATTAACACCTTTATTTTTGATATTGACGGCACCCTGATCGACACCTTTGATATGTACATGCCAGCGATGGTCGAAACCCTGCGTAAGCACGGCTACTCAATCGCGCCCCAGGATGAACAGGCGACCATGCAGCGCCTCTTTGGAATTACCGGGGAAGATGCACTGAAGCTCTTCGGGGTCAAGCCGGAGGACCGCGCGGCGATTCAAAAGGAATGGTTTAACTTGGCCTACCAGCGTGAGGACCGAATCAAGGTCATCCCCCAAATTCCCGAAGCGCTCCAGGCACTAGCCGCCGTCCCCGGCAACCGGTTGGGGGTGGCAACGTCCAAGCTCCGGTCGGAATATGAGGAGCATTTTGCCCAGCGCTACCCCTTCGCTAAACTATTTGAAGCGGCGATCACTGAGTCGGATACGGCCAAGCATAAGCCGGATCCCGAACCGATTTTGGCGGCGGTAGAACGGTTGGGGGCGACCCCGGAAGAGAGCGTCTACGTTGGCGACACCATCAATGACCTCAAGGCGGCCCGGGCGGCGGGGGTAAAGTTTGCCGGGGCCCTTTATGGTTCGGCCAATCCGGCTGCCATCAAAGATGCCGACTACCCGTTAGCCAGCCCGCTAGACCTCTTGAAAATATAAGATTGCTCCTTCAACGATATGTTGTTAGACTAGTCGAAAATCAAGCCCGTGCAGGTTGCTATCTCGCGGGCTTTTTGTTTGGAGGCGAATTAGCACATGACCTTTTACGCAGAAAGCTACTTCAAGCAGCAACAACAGCTCGAAAGCATTATTAACTACGTCGTCATTATCATCCTGCTGTTGCTGATTATTTTTAACGCCATTCGGTACCTTCACCACCGGCTGCGTTCACGGAACCGGGACCTGGGAATCATCTTTTTCCTGCTCCTCCTAATTTTTACGGGCTTGCAAATTACCAACTTGGAGCACGATTACTACCAGCACACCCAGTCATTACAGATGCGGCCGTTCATTCAGGCGGTTGCTAGGGACCACGGCTTGCGGGCCTCCCAGGTGGTGGTCAATTCCACGACCTTGACCGACGGCATCCTGGTTCGCTTTTAGGGCCGCGACTACCGGGTCAACATGAGCCCGAACGGCGACAACTACACGCTGACCCGGGCCCACGTTGTCAACCACACTGTCAACGTTCGTAAATAAAGGAGGAATACCATGGACTACGGGCTAATCACAATTAAGTTTATCCTGGGAATGGTCTGCTTAATTTTTCAAATTAATATTCTCGGCAAGGGCAATCTAGCCCCCAGTTCCGCCGTTGACCAGGTTCAAAACTACGTCCTCGGGGGCATTATCGGGGGAATCATCTATAACCGCGAGATTACGGTTCTCCAATTCGTAATGGTCCTCCTGATTTGGACCCTGATTGTCTTCGTCGTTAAGTTTCTCAAGGAGCACAACCGGGTCCTCCAAAAGGTGCTCGACGGCCAGCCCCAGATTCTGATCAAAAACGGGCAGGTCCGGGTCGAAGCGTGTATGCGTGCTGGCATGACCGCCAGTGAGCTAATGTTTCGCTTACGCACCCAGGGCGTGTATGAGCTTAGCAAGGTCAAAAGCGGCATTCTGGAACAAAACGGCCAGCTGGTGGTAATTGAAAATGATGAGCAGGACGTACGCTTCCCAATCATTAACGACGGGCAGATCAACCAGGACGTGCTTGAGTTGATTCACCACGACCAAAGCTGGCTGCTAGCGCAGGTTCGCCAGGCCGGCTACCAGGAGATTAAGGATATCTACCTGGGTGAATACGTCCATGGTCAGCTGCACCTGGTTTCCTACCCGCGGGACTAAGCCCGAGAGCTAGTCTTTAGAAAACACCAACGCCCTCCATCGTTCGGCTTTACCGAATACTGGAGGGCGTTTCTATACCGTGGAGCCAACTTCACAAGTCCCGGTCCGTTTGATTAATCCTTCTTAAACAAGGCGGCCATCTTAGCGGCGACTTCTGGATCAAGGTTATCCGCCAGGGTACTCTCCTCCTGCTGCTTTTCCGCCGCCTGGTTTTTAATCGTCTGGGCCAGGTCATCGATGACCGCCTGCTCCCCGACCTTAATCAGGTTAACGTTTAAACGGCCACCCGCAGCGTCGGCGTGGCCACCGCCGCCAAAATATTTTTCGGCAAACTTGGCCACGTCCAGCTTACCGTTGCTCCGGAGGGACACGCTAACCGGGCTGACGACCAGCGCCGCATCTACGTCTGGATGCTGTTCCAACAGGGCGTGGGCAATTTCAGACTTGTAGTCACTCGCGTAGACAACCCCAAACTGGTGCCCCGCCAATTCCGCTTTAAGGACGTCCTTGAGGTGGCTTTTGAGGTACTTGGTCCGCCGCTCGTTTAGGGTCCGGATCAGCAGCTGGTTGGCCGCGTGATACTTATCCCAGCCCGCCGCAAAGACGTCCCCCACAAAGGCCGCCGAATCCTGCAGGGGATAGAACCAGAAGAGTTGGTCGAGTTCATCAGCGGCGACCCGTTCCGTTTCCGCCATCTCCGGGTCGTTTTGCCAGTCCCAGGTATCATAGGCCCGAATCAGCTCCACCAGGTAGGCGAGTTCCCGCCGCCGCTCTTCTGGCAGGTCGGTAAAGTGGGGCTGCCGGGTCAGCCAGTCCCAAACGAGGCTGGCCGCACTGGGGTTGACCTGCGGGTTCGCCGGCAGCACACTATTTGTGGCGTACTTTTGCCGTAATCCGGCCTCGCTCTCGTGGTGGTCAAACACCAGCCAGTGGTTGGCAAAGTTGGCGTTCAGCTGTTGGAAGGTGTAGTCGCTGTCCGGGGTCATGTCCATGATGTAGACATCCGTGAACCGCCCGGCTTCCGGACTCCGCAGCCAGCGGGCAAACTCATCATCGATCCGCCCCGCACCACAGTTTGTCATGTCAAACTCGACATCCCCAAACATCGTCGGCTGAACCGCCTGAAGGAGCATCGGGGCGCCAAAGCCATCCAAATCATTATGTGAAAAAAGTTTAATCAACCGTTTGACCATTTTCGTGACCACCTTATTAAATTTATTTAAGCTCATTATACAATTTTTTACCTGGCGCCGCTGTGGGCCCAGCGGATTAACTGACAGGGCCGGTGCAAATTGGTATGATTGAGGTAGTCAGCTTTTTAGAAAGGACCATGTCAAAATGAAAATCTATGATTACCGGCAGGAACTCATTGACCTGCTGAAAAATACCAGTGCAGAGCCGGCTAGCCTCGCCCAGACCTTACGCAGTCTGACCACCATTGTGAACGTGCTCAACCACTATGCCGATGCCCCAGCAGTCCCTGACCAGCCCCATGAAACCAGGCCCCGCTTCCACCAGCACCAGGTCCACCGTCCTAGTCAGCCGCTGCCGGAAAACAGCAAGCGCCAATTAAAATCGCTCCTTACCGGTCCCGCCGCCGACAACCGGGCAGCAGGGCAGCCGCGCCGGAAAACAGCACCCCAGCCACCAGCAGACGCCGCTCCCCAGGAGGTTACTCCCGAAGAACGGCTGGCCGCCGACAACCGCTATGTTGTCCACCGGAAGCTGAGCGGTGCGGAGATTGCCCATCACTATTACCCTGAAGCCCTCCTCCACCGCCTGCCCTTCGCTGTCGCTGACGGGGACGTAGTGGAGGTCGACCCCCAGCAGCGGGTCCGGGGGTTGCCAGCCATTAGCCGGGTCAGCGGTGACCACCTGCCCGACTACCAGCCGGCAAAAATCACGGTAATTGAGTACGCGGAACTCAAAGCCGTTCCCGGCTCTGACGTCCTCCAGATCAGCAGTACCCTCAAAAAGAACTCGCTGCTGGACCAGGCACCGGAAAACACAATTGTCGTCGATCCCTTCAAGTACCCCGGCCGCAACCTCAAGGCCGGAATGGTAATTGACTATGCCTACTACGACCGTGGTAACGGCCTTAAGGACGCCGCTGACGGCAGTATCCGCTGGATCCACGAAAAGAACGACTACGACACCACTAAGCAGCCAGCAAAACCAAAACCGGTTAAAAAGGTGGCCCATCCCCAGCACGACTACGAGCAGAAACTGGACTACGACCTGAAGCAACGGACCGTGCTGGTCATCACCGGCGTCCGGGATAAGGTCCAGGGCCTCAAGCCCGTTATCACCAAGCACCACGGGGTCTTCCACGGGCTCGATGCCTCAGCGGAAGAAAAGGTCTCTTCCTCAACCCTGAAACGGGAGATTCGGAACACAGATATCGTCGTGGTCTGCATTGACGCCATCCACCACCGCATCAGCCAGCTGGCCAACCACCATGCCAAGCGTTACGATAAGCCGCTGGCCATCGCCAACGTAAGCTCAAATACAGGCGTCGAGCGGGCAATCGGCCGGGCGTTAAATGGCGACCCCGCCTACGCCGCTAGCAGTAAAAAAATAAATTAATTTAAAATTACTGTTGACAACCATTAGATTTTAGTTAAAATAGTAAACAACATTTTAATTATCTGATCGCAATGAGAAAGAAGAGTAGGTTGCTTGGCACCGTCAGCGAGTCCCGTAAGGTGTGAGGGGATCGGTCGCCAGCCAGCTGAAAATCACTTTCGAGTCCTAGTCTTAAAATCCAGTAAGATTAGGTGGGTACACCCATTATCGTGTTAGCGTATCGCTGATTAGCCGTACGTGAAGGGGCCAGTTTCGGCCCGAAGAAAGGGTGGTACCACGCCACGGCGTCCCTTAACCAATGCAAGTTGGTTAAGGGACTTTTTTATTAGGTCAGAATAATTGCCATTATTTTTATCCTAGGAGGGATTTACCATGCGTGATTTAACATCACCTCGTTTATCATTCAAACAGTACCTAGTCGTTGCGTCACTGCTGTTCGGCCTCTTCTTCGGTGCCGGCAACTTGATTTTCCCCCTGCACCTTGGCCAATTAGCCGGGGCTAACTGGGGACCAGCTGCCCTGGGCTTCTTAGTTACCGGGGTCTTACTCCCCCTGCTTTCGGTCCTGGCCGTAGCGGTTACCCGCGCTGAAGGGGTCTACGACATTGGGCGGCCGCTGGGGGCCGGGTTTGCACTCGTCTTCATGGTTTTGATTCACGCCACCATCGGTCCCATGTTTGGGACCCCGCGGACGGCGACCGTTTCCTTCACGGTCGGGGTTGCACCGTTCTTATCCAAGGCTAACCAAGGCTGGGCACTACTAGTCTTTTCCGCCCTCTTCTTCCTGGCCGCCTTCGCTTTCTCGTACAAGGAAAACAACATCCTGGCAAACGTCGGGAAGGTCTTGAATCCCGTTTTCTTAGCACTCCTCTTCTTGGTATTTGTCGTCGCCTTCGCCAACCCCCTCGGTAACCCGGCCAGCGCACCGGTTACCAGCGCCTACGTTCACAGCGCCGTTGCCAATGGTTTCCTGGAAGGTTACAACACGATGGACGCCCTTGCCGGTTTGGCCTTTGGGGTAACGGTGGTCACTGCCGTCCGGTCAATGGGTCAGCGCCGGGCCAAGGACGTTTCCAAGGTGGTTGCTAAGTCCGGTGTCATGGCCGTAGCTGGTATCGGCCTGATCTACCTGCTCTTGATCCTCCTCGGCGCAATGTCCCTCGGCCGCTTCAAGATTTCAGCAGATGGTGGGGTAGCCTTCAACCAGCTGGTTAACTACTACGCCGGTGCCTTTGGTCAAGTGGTCCTCGCCTTCCTGCTTACCGTTACCTGCCTGACCACCGCGGTTGGCCTGGTAGCTGCCTTTGCCCAAGACTTCCACAAGCACTTCCCAAAGGTTTCCTACCACACCTGGCTTGCCCTCAGCTGCCTGGCCTCCTTCTTAACTGCCAACTTCGGTTTGGACCAGATCATCGCCTGGTCGACGCCAATGCTGATGTTCCTCTACCCGCTGTCAATGGTCCTAATCCTGTTATCAGTTAGCTCACCATTATTCCACCGGGATGGAGTGGTCTACTTCTTCGTGGTTCTCTTCACCGTCGTACCAGCACTAGGCGACATGGTTGTCGCGTTCCCGGCAGTCGTTAGCGCCAGCCACTTTGGGCAAGTGGTTGCCGGCCTGGCTTGCCACTACTTCCGCCGGCAACGGGTTGCAAACGAAAACACCGAATTAAATTAACGTTCAATGAAACAGGCCGCCAGAGTTTGAAGACGCAATCTTCAGACTTTGGCGGCCTGCTTGTATTTTTAAGGACTGGCTCCGCGTCGCAAGGCGACTGCCGTCCTAAGCCAGTCACTTATCGTACCGGTCTAAATTAAATTTTTTAATCGCGTAAACCAGCTTGCTGGCGTAGTCCGGGTCCGTCGCGTAGCCACCGGTTTGCAACGCTAGTGCGGCTTGCCGGTAGTTCTTGGCCGTTTGAACCGCCCGGAAGCGGGCATGGTCATCGCTCGTACCGTTTACGATTAGCTGGGTATGAGCATTGATTGACGCCGCCCAGCTGGAATAGGTCTGAAAATACCGCTTGACCTTAACCGTCTTGCCGTTCACGTTTTCAGTTGTATACATCTTTACCCGGTTCTTTTTACCGTTGGCCTTAATACCAAACAGGTTGTTATACTTAGCCGCCAGCTTGCTACGGCCCCAGTTCGACTCCAAGCCGGCCTGGGCGATCGTGATACTGGCCGGAATGTGGTATTTTTCCTGCTCCCGCTGGGCCGCCGGGGCGACTTCTCTGATGAACTGCTGAACCGTAATGTCGGGCGAATGTTCTTGCCGTGTCTGCCGCTGCTTGTGAAACCAGTAGAAACTACCCGCGGCGAGGAATATAAAGACGCCGCAGAGTAAGCTTACGATAATTACGAGCTTACGCTTGTTGCTCACCTTTGCCACCTCCCTGCCTTAATTTTTATCTATTATAGGAAGCGGCAGAGCCTGGCACGAGCAATTGAGCCTAAACTTTAGAAAATCTTCGGGAAATCAACATCAAAACTACTTATTCGATAAGTGCTGCTTAACCTGGTTAAAGCGTTTGGCATCCAGCACCTTCATCTTCGGGAAGCTCTTAATGATCCGGCGTTCGTTCCAGCCTAGCGACTTGCCAGGATGTTCCTTGAGCTGGTCAACAAAGGACTGGTCCCAGTGCTCCAGCTGCCGGCGGCGCAATGCCCGCTCTTCGGGCAACGCTTCCTTGAGCCGTTCCCGCAGCTGCTCTTGAAAGGCGTTGATCCGCTGGTCCCACTGCTTGGTCGTCATGTGGAAATGCTTGACACTGATCATCGTCATTACGGTGTCGGTTCCCATTACGACAACGATTAGGAGGGCCAGCATACCGTGGGTCCACCCCTCTTCCCAGTTAATTACCCGTTGGACGATGGGCTGGATAAAACGGACCAGCAGGATGACGCCAATTCCCCAGAAAAAGGAGATTTGGGGTGCAATCCGCCCTTGCAGGTTGCCCCACAGGTCCGAGTAATCCCACAGTTTCATATGAAACACCTTTTCCAAAAAGAGGCTGGCGACGTATTCAAAAATGCTGGCCACGATCATCCCGACGATAAAGAGCAGGAAGAGGTTGTCGCGAACCTGGTAGGTCGTAATTAAAATCGTGGTGATGGCAAAGCCGTAGACTGGACAGTAGGGGCCAAACAGGAACCCCCGGTAAGCGTACTGGTGGTCTTTAATTGAACAATAGATTGTCTCCCATAACCAGCCAACGACGGAATAGGTAAAGAAGAGCACAATCACTTCCGAAGGTGTATAGGGCATCTTGGGCCTCCTAGTTCTTTAAACTCAGTTTTTCAACGTTGAGGACCTTGTCCAGCCAGCCGGTGTAGAAACTCTCCTCGTGGCTCACCAAAATCAGGTTGCCGGGGAACTCTTGCAGGGCCTTTTTGAGCCCCTCCTTGGTTTCATCATCCAGGTGGTTGGTCGGTTCGTCCATAATCAGGAAGTTGCAGGGGGTCAACTCCAAGATCGCCAGCTTAACCTTGGTCTGTTCACCCCCGGACAGCAGGTGGAGGGGCTTCATCGTATTCGCGGCGTTGATTCCCGCCCGGGCCAACTTCGTCCGAATCGTCCGCGGCTGCATCGTGGGAAAGATATTCTGAATCGTTTGCAAGGGGGTCAGCTGCGGATCCGCCCACTCCAGGTCCTGGTCAAAGTAGTTAATCTTAGCGGATGGTGAGAAGCTGGCCTTCCCCGCCAGTGCCGGGATCTTTTTCAAAATGGACTTAATCAGTGTTGATTTCCCAACCCCGTTAAAGCCGGTAAAGAGCAGTTTCTCCCCCATCGTCATGGAAAAGGTTACTGGGGCCAGCAGGGGCCGCCCATAACCCACGGACAGTTCATTGACCCGCAGGGCATTCGCCGAACCGGTATTTTCATACGGAAAATGAAAAACCGCCTTCAAGTTATCCGCCGGCGGGTCAATCTTCTTCATCCGGGCCAGCATCTTTTCCCGCGACTTGGCCATCGTGGACTTGGAACCAGCCTTATTTTTCCGGATAAAGCGTTCCGCCTTTTCAATCACGACCTGCTGCTTTTCGTATTCCCGCTCCTGGGCTTCTTTACGTTCTTCCTTTTGCCGCATTGCCTGTTGGAAACTGCCCCGGTACTTGGTAATCTGCCCAAACGCCACGTCACAGATCGTGTTCGTCACCCGTTCGAGGAAGTCGTAGTCGTGTGAGATAATCATCGCGGCTCCCTGATACTGGTTAAGGTAGTCAATTAGCCATTCAATGTGGGCCGTATCCAGGTAGTTGGTCGGCTCGTCCAGCAGAATTACATCAGGATTTTCCAAGAGCATCTTTGCCAGGATAATTTTAGACCGCTGACCGCCACTCATCTCTGATACCATGTGGTCCCGGCCGATTTCAGTCAGCCCCAGCCCGTTCATGACCCGTTCAATTTCCGTTTCAATCTCGTAAAAGTGGTTGGCGTCCAATCGCTCCTGGATGCGGCCGGCCCGAGTCAGCAAATTTTCGTCCATCTTGGTCGCGTAGTCCTCGTACAGCTTATTCATCCGGTCGTTAAGCTGGTACAGGTCGGCAAAGGCCGTGTGAAGGAACTGGATCAGCGTCATCCCCTGGGGAATGTCGACGTACTGGTCCAGGTAGCCAATCTTGACCCCGTTTTGCCACTTTACGGAACCCGCTACCGGGAGGACCTTGCCAATCAAGATTTTAATCAGGGTCGACTTGCCGGCCCCGTTTTGGCCCACGATTCCCATGTGCTCGTGTTTTTCCAACTGGAAGCTGGCGTCTTCATAGAGTTTCTTATCGGCATAACTCATCGTCAGCCCTTTGACATCTAAAACTGCCATTCTCTTCTCCTTTATATCTATCAAGCTCTTAATTTCATAGTATCACAGCCGGCCTGGTGCCAGCAATTGATTGGCGGGAGCACAAAATGAGAGGTTTTTAATTTTTCCTATTGACAGCAGATTGCCCCTTGGCTATACTTAAAAGCAATCACTAGCAAGGGAGTAAGTACAATGAAGCAGAGTCAGTTCAACAAGCATAGTAACCGTTGGCAAAGCCGGTAACTTCAGGTTGATTCGTCATGGATGCAACCTGAAAAGCAGATTGCATCTGTGCCGGCTGATTTTGCAGATGATTCAGTCCGCATGGATCCACATGCGGACTTTTATTTTGCCAAGCAAAACGGGAGTCCAGGTCATGTGGGCTCCCGTTTTTTGATTTAGGAAAGGTGTGAAGATTAATGAAGCGAATGTATACCTTGATTGCCCTGCTGCTAGCCTTCCTCGGCGTCGCCTTCTTTAGCGAAAACGGCGGTTTGGTCAAGCGCCGGGTCCCCCGGGTGGGCGTGTTGATTTTGATGCACCACCCCGCCTTGGACCAAATCTACAAGGGCTTTGTCGATGAACTGGCCAGGGAGGGCTACCACGATGGCAAGAATATTCAGATTGAATACCAAAATGCCAACGGGGACCAGAGCAACCTCAAGACCATGGCGTCCAAGCTAGTCAACGACAACTGCAACGTCATTTATAGTATCACGACCCCCGCTGCCCAAGCCGCAGCCAACTCCACCAGTAAGGTGCCCATCATTTTGGGGGCCGTCACTGATCCGAAAGGGGCGGGCCTGGTAAAAAACAACCGTCATCCCGGCGGTAACATCAGTGGGATTTCCGACCAGTCACCGATTAAGGAACAGCTGACCCTGGTCAAAGAATTCATGCCCCACTTAAAAACGCTGGGAGTCATCTATACTTCCAGTGACGCCTCTGCCGTAGCCGGCCACCAGCAGATCGAACGGGAATGCAAGAAGATGGGGATCCACCTCAAATCCTACTCGATTGCCAACAGCAACGACCTTAACCAGGTTTCCGAGCAGATGCTCCAGGAAGTCGACGCGGTGGTCGTCCCAACGGATAATACCATCGCCGGCGCCATGCAGACCCTGGTTAAAAATGCCAACGCGGCTAACAAGCCGGTCTTCCCGGCGGCCGCAACAATGGTCAAGCAGGGCGGCCTCGCCACGTACAGTGTTAACCAGTACCAACTGGGCGTTCGTGGCGCTAAGATGACCGTAGCGATTCTTAAAGGCAAGAAACCGGCCAATATGCCAATTGAGTATGTGCGGCACGGGGACCCGGTCTTAAATCTCAAGCAGGCGCGGCGGCTCCACATCCAGGTACCCAAGCAGTTTGAACACGAAGCAAAGACGAAGGGAGAGATCTATCAATGAATCTAATGGTATCAGCAATCGGGCAGGGGCTCTTATGGGCACTCCTCGGCCTCGGCCTCTACTTGACATTCCGGATTTTGGACTTCTGTGACATGACCGTCGAAGGGACCTTCCCCCTCGGCGCAGCAACTGCGGTAACCGCGATTTCTCACGGGGTCAGCCCCCTGCTGGCAACCCTCTTTGCTATCGGCGCGGGAATGCTGGCTGGGCTGGTCACCGGCCTCCTTTACACTAAGGGGAAAATCCCCAGCCTGCTGGCCGGAATTTTGACCATGACCGCAATCTACTCGGTCAACCTGCGGATCATGGGCAAGTCCAACATTTCACTCTTGGGCAAGCCGACCTTATTTAACGGCCGGTTCATGGCCAGCCTGCCCCAGTATTTTGACAGCGTCGCCATGGGGATCATCGTCATTGCCATCATCACGATCTTGATGGTACTCTTCCTCGCCACCGATTACGGGCAGGCCTTTATCGCCACCGGGGATAACCCGACGATGGCAAAGTCGCTGGGGATCCACACCGACAAGATGGTGATCGTTGGCCTAATGGTTTCCAACGGGATGGTCGGCCTCTGTGGAGCCTTGATTGCCCAAAATAATGGCTACGCCGATATCAATATGGGGATCGGCACCATCGTCATCGCCCTCGCCTCAATCATTATTGGGGAAGTGGCCTTCGGTGAATTAACCCTGAATCAGCGGCTGGTCGCGGTGACGCTGGGAAGCATTATCTACCGGATTATCCTGCTGGTCGTTCTCCAACTGGGCTTCTCCGCCAACGACCTCAACTTGATTTCCTCTGTCGTGCTAGCAATCTGCATGATGCTGCCACAGCTGGAACAGCACCTCAACCTGAAAAAGTCAATTTTGAAAGGAGTCCGTCCGCATGAGTAAGCCAATATTAGAACTACGGGACGTCCAAACGGTTGTCAACAAGGGAACCGCCAATGAAACCACGATTCTCAAGGGGATCAACCTGACGATCAACGAAGGCGACTTCATCACGATCGTCGGTACGAACGGTGCCGGGAAATCAACCCTGTTCAACGTCATTGGCGGCAACCTCGGCGTTGACGCGGGCCAGATCCTCCACAGCGGCGTCGATATTACCAAGAGTTCCGAAGAACAACGCACCGCCTTCCTGGCCCGGGTATTCCAGGACCCCAAACTCGGCACCGCCCCCCGGATGACGGTCGCCGAAAATATGCTTCTGGCAACTAAACGCGGGGAGCGCCGGCACCTGGTCCACCGCCAATTAAAGGCCAACCTGGCGCGTTTTACCGAACTTGCGGCCACGATGAATAACGGCCTAGAAAAGCGGATGACGACCGCTACCGGGGCCCTGTCCGGCGGGCAACGGCAGGCGCTGAGTTTTCTCATGGCGACCCTGAAGCGGCCTGACATCCTGCTGCTGGATGAGCACACGGCAGCGCTGGACCCGCACACCAGCTTAAACCTGCTGCACGCGACAAACGAACGAATCACCCATGACCACCTGACCGCCCTAATGATTACCCACCATTTAGAAGACGCCCTTACTTACGGCAACCGCCTGCTGGTTCTCCAAAACGGGCAGATTAAGGCCGACTTCCGGGGTCCGGAGAAGCAGGAATTAACGGTTGAGAAACTCTACCATTATTTTGAGGACTAAGGTTACACACCGCCGCTGACTGTGATATAGTAACAGTGGTTATATTTTGGGATTACTGGCTAAAGACACACGAACGCCAGCCGCACTGGCAGTTCCACTACCCTGGTAATCCATCAACGGGTGGGATGGCAGCATGAACGCTGCCGTTCCCACCCGTTTAATTTATCATTAAAGGAGCTCAGCCATGAACGAACTGTTTGAACACACCTCAATCAAAAAGGCCTACTTTGCGCTGGCAATGCCGGTGGTCCTGTCAATGGCGGTCACGTTAATCTATAACCTGGTCGATACCTTCTTCGTTTCTAAAACTGGTAATCCTGACCTGGTCGCCGGCGTTTCCCAGGCCGCACCGATTTTTACCTTAATGATTGCCATCGGGGATGTCTTCGGTCTCGGCGGTAGTTCCTTGATTTCACGCCTGTTCGGCGAACACCAGGACCGGATTGCCCGCAACGTTTCTGGCTATTGTTTCTACTATTCAATCGTCTGCGGGGTGGTCGTCACCATGATTATGCTCAGTTTTCAAACCCCGATCCTCCACCTGCTGGGCGCCTCCCCAGCGACCTGGCGGTTTGCCCGCGAATACTACCTGGTAATCGCCTGGGGAGCGCCCTTCATCATCTTCGGCCTCTCGCCGGCTAATATCCTGCGGACCGAGGGGCTGGCCGTTCAGTCAATGATTGCCTCAATGGTCGGCACGGCGATCAACATCTTCCTCAACCCGGTTTTTATCTTCACCTGCGGCTGGGGCGCTGGCGGGTCAGCGCTAGCAACGGTTACGTCCAGCGTGATTGCCGATATTCTGATGGTTTACTACCTGCGGACCAAGAGTAAAAAGCTAACCACCTCGATCCACGAAACCAGAATCAGCCGCCAGCTCCAGTGCCAAATTTACGCCATTGGGATTCCAGCCTCCGTGACCAACATCATGGTGACTTTTGCCACCGCGATGACCAACCGGTACCTCATCGCCTACGGAGCCAACAGCGTCGCCGCGATGGGGATCGCGATGAAGGCCAACTCAATTATCATTATGATTATGGTTGGCTTCGCCTTTGGTGCCCAGCCACTCATTGGTTACGCCTACGGGGCCCGAGATGAACGACGGTTTAACGAAGTAATCCGCTTTGACTTGCGGGTGATTATCAGTATCAACCTCATTCTGACGATAGTTCTCCTAGTGCTCGCTCCGCACATTATTGCCCTCTTCATGAACCGCCCGGCCATCGTTCACGAAGGTGCCCTGATGCTGCGCTGGCTGTCACTGACGACGACCTTCGCCGGCATCATCCTGGTGTTCACCACGACCTTCCAGTCTATGGGGAAGGCGGTCCCCGCTTTCTGGCTGTCATTTAGCCGTCAGGGGCTGATCTTTGGCATTGCCATCGCGGTCTTGGCGAAGTTCTTTGGCTACACTGGGATCCTGGCTGCCCAAGCCTGTTCGGACCTGCTTACCTTAATCTTGTCACTAGTCTTTTACCAGCTTTACCGGCCCCACTTTGATAAAACCAAGAAGCAACAATAATTCAAGAGTCACTTAAAAGGAGCAACCCACGTGCTGTGAGTTGCTCCTTTTAACTATTATTATTTGCTAACTAGTTTTCGCGCTTCTTGTTCAAGCCGAGGAAGCCAAGCAGGCTAGCAACTGCACCCATTCCTAAGCCGAGGACAGCAGCTTGGTTGTCGTTACCAGTTTGTGGCAACTGTTGGGCATTGTGACTGTCCTTTGCAGGCGTAACCTGCTTGCTAGTCTGGGTTGGAACTACCGGTTGACCAGGTTGGTTAGTCCCTGGAACCACACCGGGCTGGCCAGGGTTAACCGGCGTAGTCGGGTTGCCGGGAGTTTCTGGAGTCGTCGGGGTGGTTGGTGTAGTTGGCGTTGTCGGATCCGTTGGCTTCGTCGGGTCAGTTGGCTGGTCCGGCGTCGGGTCGTTCGGGTCAACGATTTCTGGGTTCTTAGCGTAAACAAAGTTCGTTACGTATTGGTAGGCGGTAAATTCACCGTCCGTTGCCCCCTCAGTCTTAACCAGGTGGTAACCATGGATGTCCTTTGGCTTAGCAGTCCATTCACCAGCTGGATTCCAGTATGCAGCACTGTTAATCCCCTGGTTGGTTTGATCAGGGTTAGCGGCGTTTGTAGCGAGGGTGTCACTGTCAGCTAACTTGTTACCCTGTTCGTCAACATAGTTAACTTGAACCGGCTTGTTCGGGATCAGGTAGATGTAAGTACCAGTAGCGTAGAAGTTGTAGTAGTCATCGTTAAACAGCTTGTTCGTCGTACCAATGTAGGAAAAGCCCTGCTTCTTGTAACGGTCAATCAAGTCTTGCGTCCGCTGTTCAACGTTCCCGTTACCGTCTTCGCTGTTCTTCAGGCCATAAACTCCCCGAACAACGAACATTCCCGGCAGGTTTGACCACTTGTTAACGATTACCGCACCCGTGCTGTCCTTGCCCGGGGTCGTAGTCGTAGCTTCGGCGTTGTCCATTACCTTCTTGTACTTAAAGGTCAAGTGGATGTAGTTCTTGTCGGTGAGGGAGTTCTGGGTTTGACCATCAATCCGGCCAGTCAGAACCGGTTCTGAAACCAGTTGGTAACCTGGGATATTGATTGCCGCCCCTTCGTACTTAGAAGCATCTGGGGACTTAACATCACCATTCTTGTGCGCCGGCGATTCGGGCACCATGTAGTAGCTTGGCAGCTCCATTGATGCCAAGACGTGGCCATTGTCGGTATCAATGTATTCTACTTTCAGTGGTGACAAAACAGCGTAGTTCAAAGTAACACTGATGTTTTGTTCAGGGTAGCCCTGCTTGACCGTTGCATAGCCGGACTGGTCAAAGTCGAAATACTGGTCTAACACCTCTGGGTTCAGTAATTGGTAACCCGCGATTGGGGCCTTGAAGATCTGGTAGGTGTTCCGGCCAGCCCATACGGTTGTCTGGTATGGCTGCTTGTATTCATAGCGACCAGTATTCCGGTTCAATACCTGGATGTTGCCGCCACGGGTAACATCGTGGAAGTTTACCGTCACATTGTAGTAGTCTGGGGCCTTCGTTTCAGCAGCATGGGTGCTGTTATTTTCAGCTGCCGGCGTAGCGGTAGCATTGTTTTGACTAGCCGCTTGGCTGGCAGTGCTTTTATTAGCGGCTACTGAAGTTTCTTCATTTTTCGGTTGATTGGTGGTTGCTTGGTCATCAGTCTGCGCACCATTAGCAGTGTTAACAACCGCTGACTGGTTAGCCGCAGCGCTCTGAGTATCAGTATCCGCGCTAACGGAGCTGACCCCCATAAAAGTCAACCCAATTAAAACTGAGGCAACACCGACGCTTAGCTTCTTAATTGCAAAGCGTTGGTGCTTCTGTGCCTGCTGCTTTAACATTTCATTTTGATTATGACTTGATAACATATTCCCAAAGTCCTCCCAAATTCATATTGGTTATTTTATACCATTTCTTATGTTTGCTTATCAAGTGAAAATAATAAAAAATATGAATTTTTATTGCAGGTTTGGCGTCAAGTCAGCATTTGCCCAGAAAATGTTTTTAAGAATCTTTTAGGATATATGATTATTTTTGCTTATCTAGTGATTTATACTTATCACCATTATTTAAATTAACGTCATTTTACTAATAAGGGGATAAGTGAACCAAGGGATTAAAAAGGCGGCTGGCATTGCCTGCTTTAAAATTAAAAAGAGGCTGGGCGCTGCCAACCTCTTGTTTATCATCGATGGTTATTAATTTGTGGCGTAGTAAATCACGCTTCATCCAGCTTCCGATTGAAATAGTGCGCTAGCTTGGCCTCTGGATACACCCCGGTGACCTTTTCCTTAGCGATTCCATTGCGGAAAACGACCAGTGAAGGGATACTCATTACCTTATAGCGCTGGGCAAGCTCTTGACCATTATCGACATTGAACTTCACGAACTTAATCCGCCCCGCAAATTGTGCTTCCAATTCCTCTAAAATTGGGGCCATCATCTTGCATGGTCCACACCACGGCGCCCAAAAGTCGACAACCGTCAGCGGTCCCGTAATCACCTGGTCAAAGTTTTCCTGTGTTGCTTCAATTGCCATTACTTTTGCTCCTTTTGTTTTCCCGACCGCGCCGGATAAAGTGAACAATAATTGTCAAGCCAAATACCACCAGCATAAAGATGCCAAAGTATTGTGACGGAATCTCAATATCGATTGCCGGAATCGTCAAGAACAGCTTAATCGCAATCACAAAGATTAACGCATACGCCATTGGTTCGAGTTCCGGGATCTTGCGCATCAGTTTCATGATAATTTCGGCCACCCCGCGCATACAGGCAATCCCGATCAATCCCCCAAT
Organism: Limosilactobacillus antri DSM 16041; assembly: GCF_000160835.1. Lineage (GTDB taxonomy): Bacteria > Bacillota > Bacilli > Lactobacillales > Lactobacillaceae > Limosilactobacillus > Limosilactobacillus antri. The sequence goes on along the minus strand of NZ_GG700733.1, from coordinate 374,265 downwards.
CAGTACGATTACCGGGTTAGGTGAAACCGCCAGTGAGGCTAGGACCGAATCAACGGAGAAGATGATGTCCATAAATTCAATCTGGGCGACCACCAGCCAAAAGCGTTTCCGCCCCGTCACCCGGTCGGCGGTCGTCCGGACCTTCCGTCGCCGCCGGCCGTGGTAACGATTATGGAAAAAGCGGTACACCAGGTACATCAGGTAGGCCGCACCGATTACTTTAATCTCCCAAAAGTGGATTAAGTAGACCCCGACCCCAATAATCAGGAAGCGAAAGAGGTAGGAGCCCCAGATTCCGTAAAACAGGGATTCCTCCTGCTCCTTCAGAGTTGGCAACACCCGGGTCTGCGCAGCCAGAACAACCGCGTTATCAACTGACAGTAGGCACTCAATTATTACCAGCGACAAAATGATTAGCCAATCCTGGCCTGAGGTAATAACCGTTGCCCAGTTATGTGGGTCAAAAAAGGGCCCATATAACTTTTCTAAAAGTGACAATTAATGTCCTCCTTGTATCATTATTTGCTACCTAGCTTTTCTAACCCGTATTTTACCAGATAATCCGTAAAATAGGTGGGTAAAGGGGCGGTAACCTGAATTCTTTTAAAAGAAAAAGGCAGGACCAGTTCTTGGGCGGCCCCGTGGAGGAGCATCCGCGAAAAGTTATCCCGACTATATAGGGGGTCGCCGATGATCGGGTGCCCGCTATGAGCGAGGTGCACCCGGATCTGGTGGGTTCGCCCGGTCGCTAGCTGCAGGAGGACCAGCGTCCGGTCACCTTGGTTGGCCAGCACCTGATAGTTGGTTTGGGCTGGTTTGGCGTGCTCACCACCGACTTGGTACTTCCGCACGTCCTGCGGATCCTTACCAATCGCTTCCGTAAACCGGCCCCGACCAGTCAGCCGGCCAGCGACCACAGCCAGGTAACGGCGGTGAATCTGCCCGGAGCTGATTAACCGGTTCAGTACCGGGACCACCACCGGATTCTTGGCAACGATCATTGCCCCGCTGGTTTCCTGGTCAAGGCGGTGGACCATGAAGGCCCCGCAATCACTCCCGGCTAAGTAGCCCGCCACGTCGTTCAGCAACGTTCCCGTTTCGCCATGGTAGTTTGGGTGGCTTTTTTGTCCCTGCGGTTTGTTAACCACCACCAGGTCCCGATTTTCAAATAGGACCGTAACTGCCGGTGACGGCGTTGGGCAGTAATCATTGGCAGTCGGGTTCCGAAACTCGTCCCCGTTAAAAGCCATCATTACCCGGTCCCCTGGCGCCACGGCCGTGTTCATGTAGGCATACCGGCCGTTTAGCAGGACATGGTGACGGCAGCGCAAGAAGTGCACATAGCGGTTGGGCAGCAGCCATTGGTCATGTAATAAAGTGCGCAAGCTGCAGTGTGCCTGATCCTTCGGTAAGCGTTCTTCAATTTTCCAGCGAATTTCGTCCGCCATTTTCCCACCCCGTTAAGTATGATAGTTTTATTTTATAATTATTTCCCGGGAAATGGAAAAGCGTTCTCTTTACTTTTCCCTATTTATAGCGTTGAATATTAATATAAGCTTTGCGGAGGTGAATAGCGTGCTCAGTACAGAAGAAATTAACGATCACAGTCGGTGGATCAGTGTGTTTGAGCCACTCCCCCGTGAGCGAGCGGACCTGACCAAAAAATACGAAGTGACCCAAGAATTGCTGGACTACGCTATTGACCCCTACGAAAAGGCCCGGGTCGAAGTCGACCCCGACGCCGGAGTAACCCTGCTAATTTTTGACGTTTACGTCCCCACCCACGCGGTCACTGCTCCGCAAACGGCTCCCATTGGAATCATGCTGACGACTAATAATATCATCACCTTCACCAACGCCAAGACGAACTTCGTCAACGGGATCATCGCCAACCAGCTGAAAATACTGCAAAAGCGCGGCCCGATTACTGATAAGCTCAACCTGGTGTTCCCGGTCCTCTACCGGCTTTCGACCAATTACTTTGGTCCCCTACGGCGGGTGGACCAACAGCGCCAGCAAATTCAGCGCAACCTGCAAAAGCGGACCGGGCGCAAGGCAATTACGGAGTTCATGGAGATTGAAACCGGGCTGGTCTACATGCTGACCTCCCTCAAGGGAAACGTCTCCCTGCTGGAGGAGTTCAAGCGGCGTTTTGCTTCCCGGATGTCGACCCGGCAGCGCAATGATTTAGACGACGTAATTGTCGAAGCCCAGCAGGGGTTGGAAATGGCCCAGATGACCTCGGACGTTTCCGAACGGGTCTCCAACGCTTACAGTAAGGTGTTAGACAGTGACCTAAACCAAACGATGAAGTACCTGACGATCTACTCCATCGTTTTGTCAATTCCGACCATCGTTTCGGGCTTCTATGGGGAAAACGTCAAGCTGCCCCTGGCCGATGGGGACCTCTCCTGGCTCCTCACCCTCGGGATCACCCTCGTGCTGATGATTGCCTGCGCGATTTTCCTCATCAACCGGCGCTGGTGGAAGTGACGATTTGACACCGCCGCTGGGCGCATAAGAGAGCGGTGCCCGTTGACAAATCACGGGCAAGACGATAACATAATGGCAACAATTATCGTTTCAGTAGGTCCTGCGCTGGGAGTCAGAGAGCCGGTGGTAATGTGCGAACCGGTCAGGCGTAACGGCTGAATTATCACGAAAATTCAATTGTCCGGCCATATTCAGCGCCGTTACCACCTGATATGAGCACGGAAAACTTCCGTAAGCTGGGTGGTACCACGGTTTAAACAATCGTCCCGTTGATTAAGTTCAACGGGGCGTTTTTTATTGCAAAGAAGAAGGCAAAGCTATCACTAGGGAGGACCAAGAAGATGAAAAAAGTACAGTTCAAAGAAGCCATTGTTATCCTGATTACCATGCTAATCATCCTGGGGACCGCCGTCATTAAGTTCGGCCTGTCACCCCAAATCCCCGTCCTGTTTACAATCGCCCTGCTCATCTTTTGGGCCCGCTTCCGAGGGGCAGCCTGGGAGGAAATTCACCGGGGAATCCAGGAGGGGATTGAAACGGCCATCATCCCCATCTTTATTTTTATCCTAATCGGCGCCCTGATCGCCGTCTGGATTAAGGCCGGGATCATCCCCGCCATCATGGTGGTTGGGTTCAAGCTGATTTCCAGTCAGTTTTTCATCCCCTCGACCTTCGTTGTCTGCTCACTGGTGGGCCTAGCAATCGGGAGCGGTTTTACCACCATCTCCACTATTGGGATTGCGCTGTTCGGTATGGGAGTAGCAATGAACATCAACCCAGCCTTGATTGCCGGGGCGATCATCTCCGGAGCCGTCTTCGGCGATAAGATGTCGCCGCTCTCGGATTCGACCAACCTCGCCTCCGCTATCGCGGGTAGCGACCTCTTCGCGCACATCAAAAACATGATGTGGTCAACCATCCCCTCCTTCATTGTTTCGCTAATCCTCTTTTGGCTGCTCGGCAGTGCCGGTTCCCGTATTGACGCGGGCAAAATCGCCCGCACTACCACCGTGTTGACCCAGCACTTTACCATTACCTGGTGGGCCCTGCTGCCAATCATCCTGATGTTTGCCTGCGCATGGCGGCATATTCCAGCGATTCCTACCTTATTTATCAACATTTTCACCACGGTCATGATGATTTTTTGCCAGGACCCGCACGAATCATTGCCAGCGCTGACCAAGTTAATCAGTGCGGGCTTTGTTGCCCATACCAGCAATAGCTCCGTCAATGCCCTGCTGTCCCGGGGCGGAATTTCCAGCATGATGGCCACCGTTTCCTTAATTATCGTAACCCTCTCGCTGGGCGGCATCCTGATGAAGTTCCAGGTGGTTCAGGCCGCGATGGACCCGCTGGTCAAACACCTCCAAAAGCCGGGACCCCTGGTGACCACAACCGTTCTGGCCGGGGTCGGGATTAACCTCTTCGTCGGGGAGCAGTACCTATCCGTCATCCTGCCGGGAAAGGCCTTTAAGCCAGCATTCACCCGCATTGGCCTTTCCCCGCTGGCCCTCAGTCGGGTCCTGGAAGACGGCGGGAGTGTCATCAACTACCTGATTCCGTGGGGCGTTGCCGGGTCGTTTGCGGCGTCCACCCTAGGCGTTCCCGTCCTCCACTTCCTGCCCTTCGCCTTCTTTAGCCTCTTTTCACCCGTCTTTTCAATTCTCAGCGGCTTTACCGGGATTGGTTTGAAATGGATGCAAACAGGTCAGACAAAGCAACCACACCATTAAGCTTAGTACGTAAAAGAGAACGGGCGCCCCACTTATGATTGGGGACGCCCGTTCTCTTTTTACCTAAATGCGGCCCTTAATGTCCTTATCCTTAAAGGACTTAGGGTCTGGGATAAAGGAGATGTCCGCGTCAATAATGCCAAACTGTTCACGAAGCATTTTCTCAATTCGTTCCGATAGCTGGAAGCTCTCCAGGACCGTCATCTTGCTGTTGACCATCAGGGTGGCATCCAGGGTAACCACGTTGCCGTTATAGTGCGCCTTTAGTTCAACCACCTGGCGCACCTTGGCAACCTTGAGGATGGCGTCACGATATTCCTGTTCTGCCCGGGGATCAAAGTAGTCCGTCAAATTCAAGCTACTGTCAAAGAAGATCTTTAAGCCTGAATACAGGATAAAGAAGCCAACGATAATACTAGTTGCACCATCAAGCCAGGAAAGGTCAAACAGGAGGGCGCCAGCGATGGCAACCATCGTACCGATACTGGTAAAGGCGTCGCTCAGACTGTCCTGCGCCGACGCCAAAAGGGCCGCATTCTGCAGCTTCCGCCCCGTCCGCCTGTTCATATACCAGACGACTAGCATGATGACGGAGGCAATCCCGGCCCCAATCAAGGCCACTGGCTGGGGGACCACCCGGCTCGCAGGGTTGAGGAGCGCCTTAATCCCGTCAATAATAACGCTCAGGGCAATCGCAACCATGACCACCGCAGTGACCAGCGAAAAGATAGTTTCATAGCGCCAGCGGACAAATTGAACCCGCTGGTCCGACCCCAGGTGGGCCTGGTAGTCGCCCGCCGGCAGCCTAGCCCCAATGATGTCGTCATCGTCAACGTCCTGGGCGATGTGCAGGCCAATCATCAGCAGGACCGTGGAGATAATTCCCGACAGGTTGTTAAAAGCATCCGCCCGCAAGGTTTGCGACTTGCTGACGGCGGCCAGCCAGTATTCGATAATTGAAATTAACAGATAGGCCACAACGTTATAAATCAGGTGCCGCTGGGACGCCCGAATATTCGCCAGTTCATTTGCCTGGGTCCGTTCCCAAACCGCCATCTCATGCTTTGTGTGCTTCTTAAACTTTGACATTAATTTCTAACTTCCCTTGAAATGCGTTAGGTTCATTATACCGCAAACCCAAGCGGCCAAAAGGAAGAAAAGGAGCCCCAGCACCCACCGGCAGGCGGTGCTGGAGCCCTTAGCCAATCCTATTCAGCTCTTTGATCCCGAGTAACAAACGAGAAAGGGCAGGGAGAAAACGGGCTTTCTCCCTGCCTCTTGCTAGTTCTTAACTATTACAAAGATAACGTGGAAAATAACCACAAGGCTAGTGTCTAACTACGAACGCTAGCCGGCCCGTACCGTGCCAACTATCGTTCTAGGTTATCCATACGCCTTGTCGAGGAGGTTATTTCCCACTCCCGGCATTCTACTGATTATAGGAGACCACCTGGATGTCATCATCGGTTAACAGCAGGCGGGTCAGGCTGCCGTTAGCTGGCCGGACCGTCACGTCGTACTTGCCGCCGCCAAAGCGTTCCACCAAGCTCAGCAAGGTGTTGCCATGGCTTACCCAGAGGACGTTGCTATCATCCGGCAAGCCGGCATCCCGAATCAGCGCAATCCCTTTGTCGACCCGTTCCCAGTATTCCTGGTTATTCTCAGCATCATGGAAGGGGTCGGCAGCTTTGAGCCAGTCCTTGGCAGTACCAATCGAATGTTCAGTGACAATGTCGTGAAAGTTGTTCAGCCCGTGGGGAGCCCCGGCATTGTACCAAGCCAGGTCCATATTAGTTCCTTCATACGACCCGTAAAATTCTTCCCGGAAGTACGGTGCGGTGACCGGCTGCTGAACCGATCCGGCTTTATTCATATCAAGAATCGTCTGAATAGTTTCCATCGCCCGGGTGGTGTCACTGCAAAAGGCGCCAGTAAAGTGGACATTTTGCAGCCGTTCTCCGGCCTGACGAGCATTGTCCTTGCCCCGCGTAGTTAACGGCGAATTACTCCACCCTTGCAATTTATTATAGATGTTAAAGTAGGTCTGCCCGTGGCGAACCAGATATAGGTTTAACTTTGTCATAGTAATGCCTCCATGTTTGTCGTTGCAACCATTGTACCGCTTTCAAGACAGGAATCATAGCGAACTTAGGGTGGACTTAGGGCTTTAAACATAGTTTGTTCACATTTTGCCCGTAGACTATGAAGCATAGAAGGAAGGAATGAATATGACATTAAAAGATACTAGTCAACCTGAAATAGTGGCTGCCAGAATTGTCGCAGTCAGCGGCAAAACGGTGAAAGTGGTGACCGAAGATGGTCAGACCCTCCGCATTCCCCTCCCCAGCAACTACCGGCAGGATCAAACAATGCTGGCCTCATTAAAAGATATTTGGCGAGCAGGGATTTGGATTCCCGTCAACCGGCAGCTGAAACGGCTTTTCCATTATGACTGGCTAAGCGAACCAGCGCCGGTCCCAGCAACAAACCATTAAGATTTAGCAATGATTGATGCTCAGCAATTGGTTACCCGCAATCTGTGATAAAATAGTTCTGATTTACTAAAATTAGTTACTACCCAATCGATTGTGAGGAACATTCTTAATGAAAAAATTAAGCAAATTCGTGGACACTAGGATTGGGTTCTTTACCCTGCTAGTTGTCCTTTTTTGGTTTAAAACCCTGTTTGCTTACTTTACCGATTTCAACCTCGGGGCCAGCAATATTTTTCAGTACATCATTCTGATCTTTAACCCACTGGCCACGACGGCGCTAATCTATAGTATTGCATTTTATTTCAAGCGGGCGCGCTTTTTCTATCCCGTCATCATGGGACTTGCGATTGCCAACACCCTCCTGCTCTACTTAAACGTGATCTACTACCGTGAATTTACCGACTTCATGACGATTGCCACGATGACCGGTTATTCCAAGGTTAACCAGGGGCTGAGTGGTAGCTCGCTAGCCCTGACTAATCTCCACGACGTTTTTTACTGGCTGGATATTGTAGTAATTGTTGTCCTCATGCTGCTCCGGGTTATCCGCTTTGACCGCCGCGCCATTGGGACCCGCCTGGCCTTTGCCTTTACGTCCATGTCGCTGGTCCTGTTTGGGGTCAACCTCTCCCTGGCGGAGATGGACCGGCCGCAGCTGCTGGGACGGACCTTTGACCGCAATTACATCGTCAAGTACCTGGGGATCGATACCTTCACTGGCTACGACCTGGTTAAGTCACAGCACATTCACGAGATGCGGCAGAGTGCCACCAAGTCCGAACTGGATAAGGTTAAGGAATTTACTGATAAACACTATGCCAAGCCTGATCCCCAGATGTACGGGATTGCCAAGGGACGAAACGTGATCATTATCCACCTGGAAAGTTTCCAGCAGTTCCTGGTTGATAAGAAGGTTAACGATCAGGAAGTCACCCCATTCTTGAATTCCCTCTACCATAGCAAGGACACCTACGCCTTCGATAATTTCTTCCACCAGGTTGGCCAGGGAAAGACCAGTGATGCGGAAAATATGCTGGAAACGTCAACCTTCGGGCTGCCCCAAGGTTCCCTCTTTGCTACCCTTGGGAGTGACAACACCTTCCAGGCGGCCCCAGCGATTTTAAACCAGCGGGCCGGCTACACCAGTGCGGTCTTCCACGGGAACGTTGCTAGTTTCTGGAACCGCAATAACGTTTATAAGAACCTCGGCTACCAGTACTTCTTTGATGCCAGCTACTATGACACCTCGGGGGACAAGGCGACCGGCTACGGCCTGAAAGATAAGCTGCTCTTTAAGGACTCCGTTAAGTACCTGCAAAACCTGCAACAGCCGTTCTACGCCAAGTTCATTACCGTTACCAACCACTTCCCGTATGACCTGGATGACGAGGATAAGGACCCGAACTTCCAAACTACTAATACGGGGGATTCCAACGTCGATAATTACTTCGTGACGGCCCACTACCTTGACCAGTCGCTCGCCGAATTTTTCAATTACCTGAAAAAGACCGGTGTCTATGACCACTCAATTATTATGATTTATGGCGACCACTACGGAATTTCCAATAGCGAAAACCCGTCATTGGCCAGTGTCCTCGGGAAAAACGCGGATAACTGGACCGATTTTGATAATACGCAGCTCCAGCGGGTGCCACTGATGTTCGTAATTCCTAATTCCGGTGGCCATGGTTACATTTCGCACACTTACGGGGGTGAAGTGGACGTTTTGCCGACCCTGCTCCACCTGCTGGGCGTTAGTTCTAAACGGTATATCCAGTTTGGGACGGACCTGTTCTCCAAGGAGCACAGCCAGACCGTGGCTTTCCGCAACCGCGATTTTATAACGCCGCGTTTTACCAGCATTAACGGGACGATTTATAATAATCGGACCGGAAAGGAAGCCAAGCTGACTAAGAAGCAGCGCCAGCAAATGCAGCGAGCCCGGGACTTGGTTAACCAAGAGCTAAGTCTCTCGGACTCATTAAATGAGAAAAACCTTCTTCGTTTCTACCATCCGAAGGGCTTTAAGGCCGTTAACCCAGCGGACTACAACTACTCCAACGGTTTGAAGCGTGCCCAACGGATTGAAAAGAAGAAGGGCAACAAATCAACCAGTATTTTCAGTCAAAACCATAACCGGTCAACGGTCAACGATTACAGTACCGATGCACCTGAGCAAAACCATTCTTCAACCGATTCCAACCGGATTAAGATTACTAATCCGGATGCGAATAATAAGTAAAGGAAGGCCTTCATATCGGGTTTAGCCGTATGAAGGCTTTTTGTATTTTAAAAGACCGACTATACGGCGCCAACAGCAAGCGCTTGGGAATTAATCACAATTTTTGCTGTCTTTTCACCTCCAATTAACCCGGCTAATAATCCTGTGTTCGATTTGAGAAAGCCTTTTCTTTGGCTTACAATAAGCTTGTAACCTATTTAAGGAGGAGATTGTTATGCCATGTACTACACTTTTGGTTGGTAAAAAGGCCACTGCAGATGGATCCACGATGATTGCACGCAATGAAGACTACTTCCACGCCTTTAACCCCAAACGTTTCGTTGTAATGACCCCTGATAAGCAACCGCAACATTATCGGTCTGTAAATGCCAAATGTCAGGTTGAACTACCTAACTCTCCACAGCGCTATACTGCTTTACCAGAAATTGAATCGATGGAAAAGAAAACTGGGATCTGGGGAGAAGGAGGCATCAACGACGCAAACGTTGCAATGTCCGCCACTGAAACTAGCACCACTAACTCCCGAATCTTGGGGGTTGACCCACTGGTGAAAAAGGGGATTGGTGAAGAAGACTTCGTCACAATTGTCCTCCCCTACATTCACTCTGCTAAGGAAGGAGTCAAGCTGCTGGGAAGCTATTTAGAAAAGTATGGGACCTACGAATCCAATGGTGTCATTTTCTCTGATCGAGATGATATTTGGTACATGGAAACCATTGGCGGTCACCACTGGGCGGCTAAACGGGTCCCCGATGACTCTTACGTAGTTGCACCAAATTGGTTTAGTATCACCGACTTTGACTTTAAAGCAGCTGACACACTGGCTTCGGCTGATCTGGAACAATTAATTATTGATCACCACCTCAATATTGACGGTGACGGCAGCTATAATCTCCGGCACATCTTCGGCAGTCATAACGACTCTGACTACGCCTATAACATTCCCCGGCAGTGGTATATCCAAAAGCTGTTCAATCCAAGTGATATTGAACAACCTGATAATCCTGACTTGCCATTTGCTAAAAAGCCAGAACATTTATTGACAATTGAAGATGTCAAGTACGCCCTGAGTTCTCGCTACCAGCACACGCCTTATGATCCTTACAGCGACCGGGGCTCGGATGCTGAACGGCACGCTTTCCGGCCAATTGGTTTTCAGCGTAACCAGGAGTTGCACATCCTCCAGATTCGTAACGACGTCCCAGCCAAGATTGCTGGTATTTGCTGGCTGGCATTCGGTCCGAACGCCTATAACGGGATTGCGCCTTTCTACACCAATGTGCTGGACACGCCAGCACAGTATCGGGATACCAAGCCGAAATTTGATATTAATAATATGTACTGGTTAATCCACACTATTACAACCATTGCGGATGACCACCCGAAACGTTATAACTACACAATTGAAGCACTGAAGCAAAACACGCTCGGAGACGGTCGTCACGTCATCATGCTAACTGATGAGGAGGCTGCCGGACTTTCTGGCAAAGAATTAACCACCAGACTAGAAGCGGCCAACCAGCAAATTGCGACGACAGCTTACAACCACGCTATGAAATGTCTTGGGGACATGGTAGAAACCGGCTCGTTACAGATTCGGTTAAACTTCTAAACATGATTTATACTGAGCAACGAAGCTCGTTTCGGGCAATTTGTTGCTCAGTATTTTTTAAAGGAAGCGCTTTACAAAGGATCATAAAACTACTACAGTGAAAGTGTGGTTTGTATTATTTTTCACTTAATCATTTGAGGAGGTCCGTCGTATGAAACCATTTATTAACGCATGCACAGGAATTCTTGTGGGAAAGAAAGCCAGTGTTGATGGTTCGACCATGGTCGCACGGGACGAGGACTGGTATAACGGAATTAACCCCATCACATACCGGGTTTTCCCTGCCAAGAATTACGATGGTGAGCATTATGTTTCTGATTACAACGGTTTCGAATGTGATTTACATGGTCAAGGCTGTCGCTTCACATCCTGCGCCGTTGGCGTTAAGGGCTATGGTCGCTGGGATCAACAGGGAATTAATGAATACAACGTTTCCATGACGGGGTGCCAGACGGAAACCACTAATGAACGAGTACTTGCTTACGATCCACTAGTGCCAAACGGCCTAGATGAAGAATGTATGGTTTACTTGGTCCTACCATTTATCAAGAATGCCCGCGAAGGTGTCAAAATGCTCGGGAAGATGATTGAAAAGTACGGTACCGGTGAATCAAACGGAATGGCATTTGCGGATAAAGACGAGGTTTGGTACATGGAAATGGAAGGTGGGCACCAATGGGTAGCCATGCGAATCCCGGATGACTGCTATGCTATTGCTCCAAACATTGCCTGTATCGAAGAAGTTGATTTCGACGATCCGGATAACTTTATGTATGCTCCCGGGATCAGAGAGTTTGTTGACAAATACCACCTTAATGCCGACCCAGGCCACTTTAACTACCGAGATATCTTTGGTACCCACGACGAAGGTGACGCTTACTACAACTTCCCGCGAGCCTGGTACGGCCAGAAGATGTTCACCCCTTCAGTTAAGCAAGAACCGACCAGCTCTCATATTCCATTCTGCCAGCGTCCAGACCACCTGCTGAGTGTCCAGGATGTTCAAAACTTTTTAAGCAGCCACTATCAGGAAACCAAGTATGACCCAATGGGCTCCTACGCCAGCGGTGACCGAGAGCGGAAATTATTCCGACCATTGGCCTTAGACCGAAACCAAAATTCCAGCGTTCTGCAGATTCGCAATGGTGTACCAGCCAAGTATGCGGCCATTCAGTGGGTTAACCTTGGCTTCCATGCGTTTAGCCCATACGTTCCATTCTTTGCCAATGCTAACGATACCCCTGCCAACTACAAGGTTGCTGGCAAGAATTACTCTCCTGACAGTGCCTACTGGATGTACAAACTGATGCAGGTAATCACGGAGCCTCGTTACCATCAATTCATCAACAAAATTAACACCTATCGGAGCCAGGTCCTGTCCTATGGGCTCGGGCGGATTGCGGCAACAGATGCCAAAGCTGATGATTATGACGGTACAGAATTAACTGCCTTCTTAACTAAGTCCAATATTGAAACTGCTGACCACATTACTAAAATGTCCAAGAACATTATTCATGAGCTAATTAATGATTCGCTCCAGAATTCACTCTTCCAATATGAAAAGGGCGATAACCTTTAATTGGTCAGCGCGTACGTCAAGAACAGTAATTGATTAGCAGCGATAACACTGTTAATCAATTACTGCTTTTTTGTAACCGCTTTCATTATTTTGTCTATCAACATTTATTAAATTATCAATCGGTGGTATTCTTGTATTGGTTATTATTTTCACATAGTCAAGGAAGAAGTGTATTTATGAAAAAATTTAGGCAGCTTTGTTTTGCCATCTTAACCGTACTGGGACTGGGAGTTGTGATTGGCTACGGCTTTCAGCATGCCAAGCAGGCTAGTGCTAATAGTCGGCAATTCAAAGGGAAAACACTAAAGGTCGTCACAACCTCTGATGCTTACAAACCACTTTTTAACAAGTTTAGTAAACAGACCGGGGCTAAAGTAGAATTTATGTCAATGTCTTCTGGAGAAGTTCTAGCAAGAATGAAAGCTGATAAAAGTGCTAAACCAATGGCTGACTTATGGTTTGGCGGCGGCATTGACGCCTTTATGCAAGCCAAAAGCGACCACTTGTTGGCTAAAGATAATTCCTCATCAGTAAATAAAATTAGTAAGCAGTACCGGGATCCGGATGGCTACTGGTTATCAAAGGGCCTAACCGTCGGTGGCCTTGTCGTCAACAAGAAGGTTTTGAAAGACAAAAAGCTTGCCATGCCAACAAGTTGGAATGACCTGACTAAACCAGAATACAAGGGCGAAATTATAATGAGTGACCCAGCGGTGTCTGGAACATCATATGCCATCGTAAAGGGGCTCCTGGACCAAAAGGGTAATAATGCTGGCTGGAACTACTGGAAGAAAGTAAACAATAACATCTCCTTCTATAGTAAACGGGGGAAGGATCCCCAAGAGAAAGTCACTTCTGGTGAATTTGCCATCGGACTAATTCCTGTTGACCAAATGGCATTCAAGACTGCCCAACAGAATGACCTAAAGGTAATTTACCCATCAGACGGTGTTCCGTGGGTTCCAGAAGGTGTGGCAATTTTCAGGAACGCTCCTGATCAGAAAGTCGCCAGGTCATTTATCAACTTCATGCTTGAACCAGCAAATATGAAAGAATTGGCTAAAATTGATGGCAAAGACACTGACCAAATTATCATGCCCGGGGTCAAGGGTCTCAATTTAGGATTAAAGAAGTCCGACCTGATCAAAGAAAACCTGACCACTTTCGGCAGCGATCGTCAATCCATTCTGAACAAGTGGACTAAAATGGTTGGTAACAAATAATAACTCGTGGGGCGCGATTACCTAATCACGTCTCATTTTTTTGATATAGCTTGAAATGGAGTGACTACCTAATGCGCGCCCGACGTGTCACTAATCGGCTAGCCTATGTAACCACCTACCTAATGGTTTTGCTGGCAATTCTTACATTCATCTTCTACCCCTATGCCGCCATCCTCTTTCAGGCCCTGGTAAAGGGGGAACTCATTATATATTATTTATTCGGCATAATGTTACCCTGCTGGGGCACTCCCTGTTCGTTGCGAGTACCACAACACTGTTTTCCCTCATTACCACGTTAGCTTTAAACATCATGCAAACGTTCTTAAAACCATTTTGGCGACGGAGCTTGCGGTTAACTTTACTAGTAACAATGGTTTCGCCACCTTTTGTTACCTCGTTAGCGTACATTAACTTATTTGGTCGCCGGGGATTAATCACTTATGACTTACTGCACCTAGCGTTTAACCCCTACGGGCCACAAGGAATTATCCTCATGCAGACCGTGAGTTTTTCCTCGCTCAATGCCCTCCTGCTGATTAGCATTACGCAAAGGATCAATCCTGGTCTGATCAATAGTGCCCGTTCCCTTGGTGCGACTCCAACCCGCATCCTCCTCGACGTCATTATACCAGCCATCAAGCCAGGAATAATGGTTGTCGCACTGGTTAGCTTTATCCGTAGTTTAGCGGATTTTCAAACACCAACTATTATTGGTGGCAGCTACCAAGTCTTAGCTAGTGCTGGTTACTACGCAATGATAAGCATGGGGAACCTACACCTGGCGGCCCTGATTAACATTACTTTGGCAATTCCTGCAATCATTGGCTTCTTTATTTATATCCACTACAACCGTTCATTGACTATGCTACAGCACGGCCTGGTTGATAATCAGCGAGAACTTATCCTCCCTAAAAGAGGCCTTCTCTGGTACAGCTCAACGTTAGTGTCAGTTATCTTCTACCTAGTATTAGTCCTCCAGTATGGGTCAATTTTTCTCAATGCGATTACAGAACAGCGATGGGGACATTATTACTTTTCGCTTGGACCAATCGAACAAACGGCCTTCTTCATCAGCCCAGAAATTATCGGCCGAACAATTGGCTATAGTATCATTGCCGGCTTTCTCGGTAGCCTAATTAGTTTCCTGATTGTTTATTATCACCAAGTACACCATTCGCAGCTGATGAAACTGTTAGAAATGGTTGGGACCCTGCCATATATCCTGCCCGGCACATTTTTTGGCTTAGGGTACCTATACGCGTTTTCCACTAAGCCCCTTATTCTGACTGGTACTGCAACGATTGTAATCATCAACTTGATATTTAAGCAGGTTGCATTTGCCACCAAGGCAGCAAATGCGGTGGTCACCCAGGTGCCGACAACCTACTTTAAAAGTATTTACGATCTTGGTGGTTCCACAATTGCGGAATGGCGGGACGTCTTTTTCCCCTTAACCAAACGGGGATTTGCCCTCACATTCTTAAATGGTTTCATCAGTACCATGACTACCATCGGTTCGATCATCTTCTTGGTTCATCCAGGGCAAGAATTGCTTACCCTGGTTATGTTCGACGTGGTCCAGCAAAACGAGTACCAAGTAGCCTCAGTAATTGCCTGTTTTATTATTTTAATTTGCCTAATCGTTGCTGGAATTGTAATAGCCCTGATCAATCTTACCGAAAGGAATCGTTCCCATGTTTTTTGAAGTTAAAGACCTAAACAAAAAGTATCACCACCAGGAAATTATCCACCGCCTATCTTTTGCCATTGACAAGGGGGAAATCCTGATTGTACTCGGCCCTAGTGGCTGCGGGAAAAGCACACTGCTCTCCTGTATTAACGGTTTTGAAAAAGTTAACGGTGGGCAAATTCTACTCGAACAACAGGACATTACGACGCTGCCACCTGAAGAACGCAATGTTTCAACTGTTTTTCAAACCTATAGTCTTTTCCCAAATATGACCGTTCGGCAAAATTTAGCCTACGGATTAAAATTTCAAAAGTTAGGTAAGTCCCAGCGGGATCAGCTTGTTAATAAAATGATCAGCTTACTCCAGCTTGAATCCATTGCTGATATGTCCGTCACCGAAATTAGCGGTGGGCAGCAGCAACGAGTTGCATTAGGACGGAGCTTAATCATTCGGCCGAAATTGCTGCTACTTGATGAACCCTTTTCAAACCTGGATGCCAACTTGAGGCTGCGACTGCGGAGGGAGCTCCGAAGGGTGCAACAGCAACTGAAAATGACAATGATTTTTGTCACCCACGACCAACAAGAGGCATTTGCTCTAGGTGATAAAATCCTCTTGATAAATGATGGGCGCCTGCAGCAACTTGCTACCGGTACCGAAATATATGATGAACCGGCTAACCAGTTCGTACTAAAATTTGTGGGGACAGTTAACTGGCTCGGTCAAAGTCGGTATCTCCGACCAGAAAATATTACTCTCACCCCTGATCCTCACGGTGAGGGTATCATTACCCAAGCAGTTTTTCAGGGGCCAACTATCGATTACCAAGTTAATCTGCACAGGCACACCTACCAGGTCACCTGTCTAAACCGGGGGCATAGGTTTAACGTTAATGAACGTGTAACAATCAGCTATCACGAAAAGGAGTTAGGAAAAGAACTATGAAAATACTACATGTTTTAGCTCAGCTACCTGCAAAAACTGGAAGTGGCGTCTATTTTACCAATGTCATTAAAGGCTTCCCGGATGAACAGAATGCTTGTATTTATGGCTGTTATCCTGATTTTACTGCACCATCCCTACCAGCTACTCGGCAATACCCGGTAATATTTCCCAATCAGCACTGCGACTTTTCCCTTCCGGGAATGAGTGATGTTATGCCGTACCCAAGTACTAGGTATGGTGATATGACGCCCCAGATGATTGCAGACTGGCAAAAGACGTTTGCTCAAAAAATTAAAGAGGTCCTGGCTGAATTCAAGCCTGATATCATCTTCTGCCATCACCTTTGGCTCCTGGCATCACTGGTTTGTCAACTATCTCCGGTACCAGTCTATACATTCTGTCACGGAACGGATATCCGCCAGGCCAAGCAGCACCCTGACCTCTTGGAAAAATATGTTCAACACTTTCACAAACTCCAGCACGTGTTTGCTCTAAGCGATTTCGAGTGCAAGCGAATCAACGCAACTTACCATATTCCAACCGGCAAGATCACGGTAATTGGTGGCGGGTATGATCCGGCCATATTCTATCCTCCAAAGGAACACTGTTCAGCGCAAAAAGCCATCAACGTTGTTTTCGCCGGTAAGATCTCTGCGGCAAAGGGCGTCTTTGACCTGGCGAAAGTCTTTACCACAATCAGTAAGGACTTCCCCAATGCTTGCCTACACTTAGTCGGTAACGCAAGTTCAAGTGCCCGGGATCGGCTAGCTCCTTATTTAGGCAACCCGCATATTAAGCTATATAATGTAGCGGACCAACAGCAGTTAGCTAATCTGTACCGCCGTAGTGATATTTTTGTCTTACCTTCCTATTATGAAGGGCTAGGATTAGTGGCAATTGAAGCACTGGCTTGCGATTTGCGGGTGGTTTCAACCACAATTCCGGCCCTCCAGGAACAGTTAGGACCAAAGGTTAATGATAGTGGGATAATTAACTACGTCGAGTTACCACGGATAGTGAACCAGGATGTCCCCGTCGAGGCAGATCTTCCGGCCTTCCATAAACGGTTACAATCCTCCTTGGAGCAACAAATTCAGGCTGTAAAAGAACACAAAGACTTCCCTGCTGACCTCCACACCGAAATTACCAAGAACAGTTGGCCGCACCTAATTAAGAAAATCCGTCAGGTAATTATGTTCCCTTAATATAAAAAAGCGCTTGCTCTAAAGTGGCAAACGCTTTTTTATATACAAAATCAGAATGTATCCCTAGCAATTAATAGTTTGTAAATCCCGTGGGGCCGTGGTTAAGGTTTCACAGTCAGTTTTCCTTACTAAAACATCATCCTCAATTCTCACACCACCAACACCAGGTACGTAGATGCCGGGCTCAACAGTAATAATTTCGTTTTCGTGAACAACAACCTCATGCCTACCCGGCCCATACGTAGCAGGTAATTCATGGACTGAAAGACCAATTCCATGACCCATTCCGTGTTCAAAATTATCCTTGTAGCCGTGGCTCCAAATCAGATCCCGTCCTGGCCGGTCCATATCATCACCGTGCATACCGTCCTTAATTACCGCACGAACTTCTTCATTTGCTTTTTGCACCAGATCATACATTTCGTGAAGCTTATCGCTTACTGGCCCCATCGCAAAGGTTCGCGTCATATCACCTGTGTAGCCATTGATGAAGTAGCCAAAGTCTAAAGTAACTAGTTCCCCTTTTTTCAATTTTTTATCCGTGGCTGTGGCATGTGGCTTAGCACCATTTTCTCCACTAGCAATAATAGTGGTAAATGAAATGTTTTCCGCACCCCGTAGCTTCATCCAGTGATCCAATTCATTAACTACCTGGCGTTCGGTCATCCCCGGTTTAACGTAGGACAAAATATAGTCAAACGCTTGAGATTGCAACTGGCAAGCTTTCCGGATATTTTCAATTTCTACTGGTTCCTTAATGCGGCGCATCGTTTCAACCACGTTATTTTCAAAAACCATTTGGTAATCGTCGCCCTGCTCAATTTGCCGATAAATCGCCATTGGAATTGTTCCTTCATAGCCCAGCGTTTTAGCACCCTTCTTCGCGCACTGGCGCTGAACCTCACCGTAGTAGTCTCGCGTGATTACATGGTCTACCGCTGGATCATTAATTTCTTCTTCAATTGCCTCTTGATAACGCGCATCAGTAATAAGAGTTGCGGAATCTTTTGTCACCAAAAGACACCCATCTCCCGGAAGGGCTTCAAAATTTACCAAATACTTTAAGTTATAGTGATTAGTAATAACAAAGGCATCAATATCAAGCTGTGGTAGCTTTAATTGTAATTTAGTTAATCTTGACATCAATAATCCCTCCTTCATGCTCATATTATCACATAGTTTTAAAACTTAATATATCTTTTTCAATAATTATCTATTGTAAAACACGGTACAATAACAAAATTATACCGTGTCTTATTAATTTATAGTGAGTAATGAGTATATTCACCCTGTTCAACATCAGATTTTTGAATACTCATAAAGGCATTCTGATCAACAGCTCTGACTAAATTACGAAGAAAAGATAATTGACCACGAGGGGTAACGACCATGATAACATCAGTCGGCTTACCAGTATATGCTCCCTTGCCGCTCAAAACGGTTGCTCCATGAGTGAAATTACGAAGTTGCTTAACCAATTTTTCTGCCTTTTTAGTAAAAATAACAACCATCACATCAGTCTGCGAAGCAAACGCATAATCCATCAAGCCATTAACTGTAAGCATCCCAATGATTGTATAAATAATCCGGCTCGGTCCAAAGAATATCAATGTCAAAGCAGCAATTATTCCATTAACCGTGTTAGCGAAGAACCCAACATTTTTGTGAAACCGACGTTGGCAGTAAGTCACAATTATATCCGTACCACCGGTTGTAAAACCGTTATTGAAGCACCACCCTACACTTAGTCCAATCATTGCTGATCCGATAATGGTATTGGTCAAAGGATCTTTAACTAATACCATCGTGGGTACAATGCTTAGAAAGACAATGTTTGATAGTGCAGCTAATCCAGAGAATAAAATATAGCGAAGCCCAAAAACTCGCCAGGCAAAAATAAATAATGGCACATTAAATAATGTCATCAAAAGACTCATACTAAGATGATTATTTAAAGCATGAATTAGTTGTGCTGCACCAAGCATACCAATCGAATACGAATTCGTAACGTTTAGGAAATCGTTAACTGCAATTGCCGACATTAAGCCATATAGCAACGCCAAAAATATGCTCTTTCCTGTTCGCCGAAAAACCGCACTCTTCGTTTTTAACATCAATACCCCTCTTTTCTACTTAAAACTGTCTACATTCTATCATTCATCAAATGGCGATTGCCACCTCAAAAAAATCCTTCTAATGCCACAACCGTTGCCAAAAGTTGCCGACGGGGACGTGCTCGCTACTGTAAAGGCCATACGTAAGCGGCTCACCATCAACCGTCCGGACGTCGTGGCTGGCAACTTCCAGATTGCCAATTCTTTCGTCGGCACCAACTGGGGCCAGGACTTTGCCATTCCGACCATGACAATTTAGCTTCACCGCCAGGCTGTAATTCTTAACGGTTTTATTACCCCAAACACTGACCTGGTGGGGCTTAACAGCGACCGTTCGTTGGGTCCCGTTTGCAACCTGCTGCCGGTATAACCAGTGTGGCAGCGCAATTTGTTCTGTCTTCATATGTTTTAGCCGGTCATATAACTGCTGGGTGGCAATAAAACGAGCGTCACCGCCGGCGCCATTGGCATGGAGGACGACGGTTATTACCCGGTGGCCCCGGTAAAGGCCGGTACTGACAAATGACGGACCAGCCGCAGCAGATGTCCCTGTCTTCAACCCATCAATCTTAACCCCGCTAACCGCGTACCGGTCTCCTGGCAGCATCTTATTCAGGTTCTCAGCTTTCGTGGCCTTATCCTTAGCAATATAAAAATTCGCACTCCGTTGTGCCGTCACCTGAAGCAAGTCCGGGTAAGTTTGAATCAAGTAGCGGGCCAAGCGAGCAACATCGTTTGCCGTCATCGCATTCTCCGCATTATCAGCATACTGCTCCAACTTCAACCCTTTCAGGTCCCCGTTCGTCAGGCCCACCGGATTCACGATCGTAAAGTTCCTAAGACCGATCTCCCTGGCCTTTTGATCCATCTTGAGGTTGAATTCTTCCATATTGCTACCATCAGCTCCGGCCAGTGCCAGCGTCGCCCCATCCGCTGACTTTACCATCGCCGCGTTCAGCAGCTCCCGGACAGTATAAGCCTGTCCCGCCTGCACCCCAATTGCGGAATAGCTCGGGTCGCTGGCAATCGCAGCCACGTCACTAGACACGTTGACCTTTGTATCGGCGGTAATGACCCGCTGCTTAAGTTCGTCATGAATTACCGCCACCGTTAATAGCTTGCTGATTGACGCTACCGGCAGCTTCTGGTTAGCGTTTTGTTCGTAAAGCACCTGCCCGGTCGAAGCATCAATCATCACCGCCGCCCGCGCATTAATCCGGTCACTTGCCATTGCATCCGTAGCTATCCCGGCCAGCATAAGCGGCAGTATCATGATTAGCACTAAAATCTTCCTAACGTTCATCAACTTGTTCTCCCCACCATTACTGACTATTAAAACACTCCCATTATATTAATGCTGCCAACAGATTACAATCGTCGACCCGGTAACTAGTGCAAAAAAAGCGAAACACTCCGTAACCACCGAAGCGTTCCGCTAACCTTTCCCACTACTTACCAATTCCCATAGACGAACTGTGCATCGCCATTTTTTTATCAGGGTACAGCTTTTTTGCTAACGCCGTAACGGCCGTCGGCGCCTCACCAAACGCAGCGGCAATCAACGGAACCTTTCCCGGGTAGGTCACCCCATCCCCAATTGCATATACCCCGTCAATATTGGTTTTCATCGTTGAGTCAACCTTGATTAGCTGGTGATCGCTCGCCAAGTCCAGCGACCATTCATCAAGGGCCGCATTATTTGATGTAAAACCGTAGTTAACAATCAGCTGGTCCACGTTCAGCTGCTTTTCCTCGTCACTGCGGCGCTTTTTAAGCCCCAAGGTAACGGTTCGATCGTCTTCGACCTGAATTTTCTTCGGCAGGTAGGGGGTCACCAGGTGCACCCGGGATCGCTGCAACCGGCTAACCGTATGCTCCAGGCCGCGGAATTCATCCCGCCGGTGGACAATGCTGACTTCCTTTGCGACCGGTTCCAGCATCAGCGCAATGTCAATCGCCGAATCCCCGCCACCGAGGACGGCCACGCGCTGGTCCTTATAATCCGCTACGTGGTTAACAAAGTAGTGCAGCTGGTGCCCTTCTGCTTCATCTGCCCCGTCCAAGCTCAATTTCCGGGGTGTAAACGCACCATTGCCGAGAGCGATCACAACCGCGCGGGACCGTGAAGTTCGTTTTGCTGCTTTAATCGTAAAACTCCCGTCATCCTCCTTGATAACATCCTCAACGGTCTCGTTTAAGTACCGGTCAACCGGGGCAACCGCCATTTGCTGTTCCAGCCGGTCTACCAGCTCCTGGCCGCTAACTCCAGGCATCCCCGCAACATCCCAAACCTGCTTTTCGGGATACAAGGCGGCAACCTGTCCGCCAAGCTGCGGCAGGCTTTCCACCAACTGGGTCTTTAACTCGTGCAACCCGCAATAAAAAGCGGCAAACATTCCTGCCGGACCGCCACCAATTATCGTTACGTCATACTTTTCTTCTGCCATATTGTTATCCTTTCGTTTTAAGCTGTCCTCATTATATCATTACTCCCCGATTGCACCACTTCGTCCACTGCCGAACAAGTCCCTCCCGCCCCAACGACCCTCATGAGAAATGCGGCCGGTATCTTCAGTAAAAGGTTTGACGTGTTGTTATAGCAATGTTAAAATTTTAACTAAAGCGCTATCACTGCCGTTGTTTTTAAGCTGGCGGTAATTTATGATAAAGTGGTAGATAAGTTTTTAGTTAACATCTTGGAGGGACAAATTATGGCAAAACGGAAAATGATCCTCGATTTGGATACTGGTGTCGATGACGCTTTAGCAATCGCCTACGCGCTGGCTGACCCTGAAGTTGACCTGATTGGAATTGTCAGCTCATACGGTAATAACCTGCTCGACATCTGTGCAGAAAACAGCTTAAAGCTGCTAGAACTGCTCGGTCATACTGACATTCCGGTTTACAAGGGCTTACCTCACTCCAGCACGACGGACCACTTCGACGTTATGCAAGTTTCTAAGGATATCCACGGGGACAACGGGATTGGCGATGTCGAATTGCCAACTCCACAACGGGCTGTGGAAGAAGATTCCGGCGTTGATTTCTACATCGAGGCCGCTCACAAATACGGCAAGGACTTGATTATTATCCCAACTGGCCCAATGACCAACTTGGCAGCCGCCCTGAAGAAAGACCCGGCAATCGCCGACCTGATTGGTAACGTCACCTTTATGGGCGGCGCCCTGACCGTTGATGGAAACGTTACCCCGGCCGCGGAAGCAAACATTAACCAGGATGCCAAGGCCGCCGATGAAGTCTTCAAATCGAACCTGCCGCTGACGATGGTTGGCCTGGACGTTACCTTGCGGACCCTCTTGACGAAGAAGGAAACGCAGCAATGGCGCGACCTCGGCACCGCTGCCGGAAAAGCCTATGCCGACATCACCGACTTCTACATTGATGCCTACTACAACTTGGACATCGATAAAAATGGCTGTGCCTTGCACGATCCGCTGGCGGTTGGAGTGGGAATTGACCCTTCCTTTGTCAAGACCATCAGCCTCTTCCTGCGCTGTGAATACGACCCGGACAGCCCATTCTACGGCCGGACAGTTGGTGACAACGCTAAGCTGAACGACCCGAACCCGAACGTAAAGGTTGCCGTCAACGTGGACAAGGAACGCTACCTAAACGCCTTCATGGATCACCTAACCGGCTTATTCAAGCAACACTAATCTAAATAACGAGCTGCGACCGCTCCTTTCGAGAAGCGCACCGCAGCTCGTTTCTTTTACAATAGATTCCGAATCAGCAGGGAAACAGCGAGGACTAGGGCGCCGCCACCCACGATAATTTGCATTAACCGGCTCGGTACCCGCCGAACAATAACCGGTCCTAAAGCGCCGCCAATAACGTTACCAATAAACAGCGGGATTACGAAATTCCATTCAATCGTTGTTTCAACCGCAAAGATGATGACCGCAATGGTATTGGTTACCGTCATTGCCACGTTCTTTAAGGCGTTATTGACGGCAAAAGTCTTTTGGCGGTTAACAACGGCCAGGAGGGTCAACATCATGATTCCAGCGCCCGCATTAAAGTAGCCCGCGTAAATGCCCACCAGAAATACCCCGAGGGCGGTCAAAAGAGTGTCGAGTCGGTGCCGGCCGAGGGAGTGGCTATTAGCCGCCATTGCTGCTTGCGCTTGCCGCGGCCGGTGCGGGAAGATCAAAATCAACCCCGCGATCCCGATGCAAAATGGCACTAATTCCTGAAAAAATTTCCCGGGTAATGTAAACAGCAGGATTGCTCCCAATACGGCCCCAACAAAAACCAACGGGACAATCAACCACATCTGCCGCTTATCATGCCGTAGCTCCTTAGTCGAGGCCGCAATCGAACTATAAGCACTCCCGACCGTCGACCAGGCGCTTGTAACGTTAGCCATCACGGGCGGCAGCCCCATCATCAGCAGCGCGGGATAGGAAATCAAAGAGGCTAAGCCGGCCGCAGCGCTGACGATTCCGGCTAACAGGCCAACGATAACCAGAATGATGAAAAGAGTGATTCCAGACATTGTATTCCTCCACAAGTAAAATTAACAGCTTTATTGTACAACTTTCAGTGGGCGGCCGGCGTTGCTAATTTGAATTTCCCCGGCTTTTCCATTATAATAACGGCAAGATTAATACGATGTCTGGGGTGCCATCTGGCTGAGATAATACCCATTGAACCTGACCTGGTTAACACCAGCGGAGGAAGAATCGGTAAGATCAATTCATAGTTGAGTTAATGATACCCCGGGGATAACTGTGTCCCGGGGTTTTATTTTGCCTAAAGACCGCCTTAATCTTAATTTTTTCTAAGGAGTGTCTTACAATGCACAAACGTACTTTCCACTTACGCGACATTATTTTGCTAGCCCTAATTGCAATTATCTTTGGGGTGATTTACTATGCTGCGGCTTTTGTCTACAACGGTTTGACTGTTCTCTTAACACCGGTAGGCTACGGACCAATCGCCAATGACCTTACAATGGGAATTTGGTGCATGGCCGGGCCGCTCGCCGGTTTCTTACTCCGTATCCCTGGTTCTTCCTTCCTCGGTGAATTTCTCGGTGCCGCTGTGGAAATGTTCCTCGGTGACCAATGGGGGGCCTCTAACTTGATTTCCGGAGCAGTTCAGGGGATTGGGACGGAATTAGGGTTTACGTTAACCCTCTATAAGGTTTACAACTGGCTCACCGTTATCTTAACGAGCGTCACGACCACCATCGTCACCTTTGCCTGGGATTGGTTCCGGAACGGTTATAGCCACTTTGCGCCCAATATGCTGCTGATTATGCTCGTCGCACGGTTCCTCTCGATGCTGATCTTTTCCGGGATCCTGGTTAAATTAATTGTCAACCTGCTGACGCGGGCGCACGTAATCCGGAGTTAGCCATGGCTAACAATATCATTGACGTTCAGCAACTCTCATTTGCTTACGACCACCAGGAGGTCCTTAAAGCGCTCACCACGAGTTTCCCCGCTGGCAGCGTGGCCCTATTGACCGGGCCGTCCGGCTGCGGAAAGTCAACCCTTCTCCGCTTGATTGCCGGCTTGCTGCCTAAGTATGGCGGCCACCTCACTAACGGGCGGATTAATTTTCCAGCCGGAAAACCAACCATCGGAATGCTCTTTCAAGACCCCCTGATGCAGTCTGCCCTGGATACGCCCCGGCACGAGTTAGAATTTGTTCTCGAAAACGAACGGGTCCCCCACGAGCAAATTGCCGCCAGAGTAACAGCGGCCCTGCACTTTTGTAAAATCACTGACTTAGCAGACCGCCAGCTGACCACCCTATCCGGCGGCCAACAGCAACGGGTCGCCCTGGCCGTCACAATTGCCCGGCAGGCGAAGGTGCTCCTGCTCGACGAACCATTCGCCAGTATTGACGAAGAAAGCCGGCACTTCCTGATCGGTCAGCTGCAACAGCTGGTAGTGAACCAGGGCATCACAATCTTAATTGCCGACCACGACTGTCACGGCTACCAAAAGCTGCATCCCCTGGTCTACCAGTTCCAGGCGGGACGGGTCACTCGCCACTCCCCGGCTGCTAGTGCGCAGTTGCTAATCGCTGCTGATGAACGCGCCCGGCAGCCCCTCCGGACCGCGCGGCCAGGTGCCGAGCTCCCCACCACGTTTCAACTGACGGCCGTCCGGCTCAAGCGGGGCAGCCATGAATTGCTGAACCTGCCGAAACTTGCACTATTCCGCGACAAGATTACCCTGATAACCGGCGCCAACGGCAGTGGCAAATCAACCTTCTTCCGGGCCCTGACCAAGCTGGTTCCCTACCAGGGGCAAATTGCCTATACCGGACAAGAAATCCGCCAAATTAAGAACCGGCAGTACCGCGCTGACGTCGGTCTCGTTTTTCAACATGCCGACGACCAGTTTATTAACGTAACCGTCGCTGAAGAATTAGCCCTGAGCAAGCGCAACGGACACCACCCCTATTTTCAAACTCACTTGCCAACCGCCTTACAGCTGTTAGGGCTAGCTGGTTTGGACGAGCGGGTGGTCTATTCCCTCAGCGGGGGGCAGCGAAAAAAACTCCAGCTCCTGTTAATGCTAATGATGGGGCAGCCGGTGCTGCTGATGGACGAGCCATTTGCGGGTCTTGACCGGCAATCCCTGCTAAACGTCTGCCAGCTAATTAAGGCTGCCCAGGCCGCTAAGCCGCAATCAATACTGATTATCAGCCACCAGTTGACTGCCCTTGACCAGTTAATCGACTTTCACCTGCACCTGAGCGGGCACCGGCTCAATTATGAGGAGGACTACCATGAACCCTAGTTTTAAGTTAATCCTGGCCCTGATTATTTCCCTGGAAATAACTTTCACCGACCACCTTCTTGGTAACCTCGTTATCATCGCAGCCGCCCTGGCCTACCTCGTTGCCCAAGCGGTTCCCTGGGGCAAACTAGGCCAGCTCCTGCTTATCACCATGATTCCGGCGGCAGCCCTCTTTATGACCATCGGCTTTTTCTCCCCCACGCGCAACCTCTTCTTTGCCTGGGTGCTGGTTAGCCGCCTGTACTGCTACGTCAGTGTTGGAGCAGCCGTCACACTAACTACCAGCAAGCTCACCTTGATCCGATCACTAGAACAGAACTGTCGCCTGCCCAGCAAATTTGCCTATGGCTTTCTGGCAGCCCTCAACCTGCTTCCCCGGATCAAACAAAACGTGGTTACCATTCGGGTTGCTGGGCAAATGCGGGGAGTAATCCTCCACTGGTGGTCACCGACCCTGTACTTCAAAGCAATCCTGTCCGCCATCGCCTGGTCTGACCAGTTGGCTCAGGCAATGGAAACGCACGGCTTTAAGGAAGGGGCTCCCCGTTCCGCCGCTCAGGTGATCAAGATAACCAAGCGTGACTGGCTAACCCTATTTTTAATTTTACTAATCGTTCAAATAGTAATAATTGCGCTTCCTTAACTTATCAGTCATAATATAGGAAAAAGGAAGGAACGCTTATGAATAATAACAGTATTTCCACACGAATTGTCAACGCACTTTCCTACTTCAGCATCTTCTTTCTACCAGTTGTTTTTCCCTTAATCGTCTGGATCATCGCCCGGGCGAGTGACGAGGCCTCAATTGTTCACAACGCCAGCAAGGCCTTTTGGAGCCAGATCTTCCCGTTGCTTTACGTTATCTTTGCCGCGCTGGTCGTCAGCATCGGTGCCCTGCGCAGCTATACTTTCCACGCGGGGGCGCTCCTCGGGGTCCTGCTGACCTTTGCCCTCCTGATCGCCCTTTTGTTGTTTATCTACAACGTTGCGATGGGGGTCAAAATGCTGTTAGGGCGGGATTAGGTGCGGCCAGTGGACTGTTTTACGCCTTGTCGAAATATTTATCCGGCCCCGGTATTCGTCTTGCCCGAATGGTGGGGCCGTTTAGCGCTATAAAGGGGAGAATGTTAATCTTATGGGCTTGCTTTTAGGAATTATTCTGCTGTTTACGACCGTGGTTGTTGCTAACGTCATTCACTTGGTATATCCCAAGCTCCCGCTATCCATTTACCAAATCATTGCGGGGGTCCTGCTAGCTTCACTGCCAACCTCGGCCACCGACTTTACGATGCACCCGGAACTATTTATGATGGTCGTAATTGCACCATTGATGTTCAACGACGGCCAAAACCAGTCGTTCCGCTACCTGTCCAGTAATTATAAGTCAATTTTGTCAATCTCGGTTCTCCTCGCACTGGTAACCGTCCTGATTTCGGGGGCCATCCTGCACCTCGCCCTGCCAACCGTCTTTCCGTTTGCCCTGGCCTTCATGCTGGCATCGATTATTACCCCGACTGATGCGGTAGCGGTGAAGTCAATTACCTCCAACATGACGGTCCCGGAAAACGTCAATGGCGCCCTGGAATACGAGTCACTCTTCAACGACGCCTCAGGGATCGTCCTCCTCGACCTTTCCCTGGCCGCCTACCAGTCAGGTGAATTCTCATTGGGTCACAGCCTGTGGATCTTTGCCTACGTCTTTTTTGGCGGGATCATCTTCGGGGCAATCATGGGGAACCTGGTAATCAGCCTTCGGCAACGGTTGATGCGCAACCACGTTGACATTGCCTCCATCGTTATCCCGATCAACGTCATGACCCCGATCGTCGTCTACTGGCTAGCGGAAGAACTGCACCTTTCCGGTATCTTAGCCGTCGTTTCGGCAGGAATCGTCCACAGTATCCTCTATGACCGCCTGCGGCTAACCTCAACCAAGGTTCAAATGGCCACCACCACGATCTGGACCATCATCAGTGACGCCTTGAACGGAGTCGTGTTCGTCCTCCTGGGCGTGATGCTTCCTCAGGTTCTCCGCCGCACCGCTCCCCGAAACCTGCTCAACCTGCTGTGGATTGCCCTGGCGCTCTATATCATCATGACTCTGCTCCGCTTTTTATGGACCCGTTTTCGCCTGGTCAATATCCACTCGGCACAAGAAAACCGTAATCGGGACAGCCTCCTGATGGCGATTGGGGGTATTCACGGAACGATCACCCTGGCACTGGCCTTCTCCCTGCCGGTGATGATCAACCATCATACCTTTGCTTTCCGGAATTCAATGATCTTAATCGCGGCGTTTGTGATCCTCATCAGCATTATTGTTGGCGCCGTAGCCTACCCGCTATTACTGCCACCAAAATCCCGCGACTATACTGAAGAGGAGTTCCAACAAGCGTTTAATAAGACCGTCCACCACGCCATCAACGTCCTCCATAGCAATAACGACCACCGGCGGGAACAGGCCTTCGTTGCTGACCAGCTGGCCAGCCAGATCCGGCAGTTTCACACTTTCAACCGGGAACTCTTTGAGCAACTGGTCAAAAAGGCCCACCAGGTCGAACTGGCAACCCTGGACCAGCTCACGGACGACGGCACCATTACCGAAAAGCAGGCGGAATTTTACGCTAGCTTCGTCGCCCGGTCAGTTTTCCGGGGTAGCCGCCACAGTTTCCGTGAATCCTGGGTAATCCTCTGGCACCGGATCAAGTGGCGGTATGCACGCCGGCGCCGACTAAAAAAGCACCTCAAGAGCCACGGACCGCTCAATAGCGATACGGGTCACCAGTTGATTACTCACAACGAACGGCAAGGCATTATTGAAATTCAAAAGCTGCTTTACCGGAACGTGGAAAAGTATCTCCACTCGGTTTCCACGCCCCAAAACGTCATTGAGGTGGCCATGGTTAACCACATCTACCTGCAGAAGAAGCGGTTCTTTACCCGTGAAGCATCGATTGATACCGACATTGCTACCAGTCTGTTTATCGAAGCGTTCCAACTCGAACACAGCTACGTTCAGGAACAGCTGGTCGCTGGCAACCTCTCCCAAGAGCTCGCCAACGCCCTCAACGAGCAAATCTCCACGGATGAACTCGTCTACGTTCAATCCCTTGACTAGCACCAGCCTCATGTTAGTTCTTAACTATTACAAAGATAACGTGGAAAACCTACAGGCTAACTTCGTGTCGCAACCACAAGGCTAGTGTATAACGCCGCGAAGCAATGCTATTTGCCTACGAACGCTAGCCGGCCCGTACCGTGCCAACTATCGTTCTAGGTTATCCATACGCCTTGTCGAGGAGGTTGTTTCCCACTCCCTTAGTTTTTCTTATAACGTTAACAGGAAGGCCACGACCGCTGGCAGCAGTTGGAACAGCCAAATCTTCCGGGTCGCTGTAAAACCGCCAAAAAGGGCCACGACCATGATGAAGACCAGCAATAGCTGCCAAACGGTAATCAGAGTGATCCCGTGAACCAGCCAGTAGCTGGCAATAATGAGGACCCCCAACATCCCATTGTAAATCCCCTGGTTGGCAAAGGAAATCCGAGCAGGCCGCTGCCTGGTATACTCCACCGGGAGGTCAAACGCGCGTGCCTGCTGTTCGGGCCGCCCCCAAATCTCCATTGCCATGATTCCCAGATGTTCAACCGCAATTAACATCATTAAGATAATTAACAGTCGCATTTTACTCACTCACTTTACGTAATGGTTTAAAAATTTCGCAATCCGTTGCGGGTATAAGGATGGCTGCTTTTCATACGAAGCCGCGTGTTTAGCACCCTTCACCACCCATAACTCCCGAGGCCCCTTCGTTGCCGCATAGTTTTGGTAAACCATCCGGGTCGGGACAAAGCGGTCATCGCCGCCATGGATAAACATTATCGGCCGCTGATTGCGTTCCAGCATCGTCGTTGCGCTCGCTTCATGAACGTAAAAGCCATTCTTAACCCGGTTGATCAGACTCAGGGTCCCGATTAACGGTGCACGGATTGCCTGGGGAATATTATACAGGTTCCCCGCTTCATAGTTAAGCTCGGCGTTCAAGCTGGTGTAGCCGCAGTCCTCAACCAGTGCCTTGACCTGGTGCGGAAGCGGGATTCCACTCGTCATCATCGTTGTGGCCCCGCCCATGCTGACACCGAAGATCACAATTTGACTCTGCGGGCCGTTCTTCGTAACCAGTTTTTCCGCCCATTTGCGGACGTCGTAGCGTTCCGGCCAGCCGTAGCCAATGTATTTCCCCTGACTTTGCCCGTGCGCCCGGGCATCCGGCAGCAAAACGTTATAACCCAGCTGGTGAAACATTGCCGCATACTCGCCCATCTTCTCTTTCCGACCCATGAAGCCGTGTAAGATAATCACGTTTTTAGTAGTCGGCTGGGCGGCGGGGAGGTAATCAGCCACTAGCCGGTAATTGCCGTGCGCTGACTTCATTGTCCATTGCTGCTTGGGAGCCTGCTTAAACCACATTTTCTGTGCATATAAGGGATCACTCTTGCTAATCCGGTCAGAGTTGTGGATAAAGGACTTGTGGCTCGGCACCATCGCCACCGTGAAGAAGTAGCTCCCGGCCGCAAATAGGGCCAGGGCGAGCAGGACAATAATGCTGATTAACCAGCGCCAAAGATGGCGGCGTTTAGTAACTTCTGTTTTCAAATTAATTAACCCCATGTCGTAATTTTTGATTAACGGACATATTTTAGCACACATTCTGTTACTTGGTAACATTCATCATTAGCAAATGCCGTTTCCAATGGTAAAATAGGAGTTGACACTAAAAAGGAGTGAGAAGATGTTTCCTGAAAGACTCCGGGCACTGCGCAAGGGCCAAAAAATCACCTTAAAAGAGCTGGCCAACCACCTCAACCAAAACCTCGGGCCCAACGAAAAGCCCAATACCGCTTCCCAAATCGGTAACTGGGAGCGGGGAATCCGGACCCCATCATACGTTGAAGCCCGTAAACTGGCCGAATTCTTTGACGTCAGCCTCGACTATTTGACTGGTAAAACCGACCGGGATGACTTTGACCTCGGCAAATTATTTTTCTCCAGCAAAAACTTATCCTTCAACCAAACCGTTCTCTCCAGCGAAGACCGCTATGAAATCTTCCAGCTGATCGACGGCTACCTCAAGGGCAAGCATAACCGGCGGGATACCGACAAGTTTTACGGCAAGCAGGAGCAGCTCAATCTAAAGTTAAAGTAGTGAAGTAAAATGAATCCTAAAAAACTCAAACAGCTAAAAAAACGGGTCAAAAAGGCCCAGCAGGCGGTAAAACCCGTCCCCTACCTTCAAGAATTAGAAGGCTACCGGGACCTGTTCGAGGATTTTCCGGCGGTCAAATACCTCATTAATAACGTCCTGGAAAGTGACCGCCTGTTAAAGAACGGGCTCCTCCCCCAGCCATTACCGCGCCTCCTCCTCCCGGATAATATCCAAGATACGATTTTCCAGCGGGTCAACGAACAGTACCCCCAGGGGGATCCGCGGGGCGACGCACTGTGGAACCGGTATAATGACGCTCTGCCAAAGCTCGACCGGGCACTACGCAACTTCCGTGACTATTTAGAAGACACGTACGGGATGTGGTCCTACGTCAATGCGCCCTTTGCCAAGGCCCTTTCCGACTACCTTGCCGGCCGACCGGTCTTAGAAATCATGGCTGGGAATGGCTATATTTCAAAGGGCTTGCGCAACAATAACTCCCAGCAGAAAATCTACACAACGGACAGCCAGGACTGGGTACGTGAAAACGAAACCGGTCGACACCCGGTTACTGGAATCGAGCGGCTCGACGCCCTTTCCGCAATCAAGAAATATGGTGACCAGGTGGACTTCGTTATTATGTCCTGGGCGCCCGACAAACAGGAAACCGACTGGGAAGTTCTCCAGCTGCTGCGCCGGGAGTACCCGAAGGTTCACTTCCTGGTGATCGGTGAACGAAACGGGGCCACCAACTCCAAGAAGTTCTGGCAGGAAGCAAAGCTCAGCCAAGATGAACGGTTGCAAAAGGTGAACCAGCAGCTGCACTCGTTTGACCTGATTGACGAGCAAATTTATACGGTTCAGTAGTCTACTAGATTGGGGGCTCATCATGGAAACAGGCAGCATCGCGCAATTACAAGCGGTCACGGCCCAGCCGGTCAACAAGCGGCCGCCGTTACGGGAGCATTGGTTTGCAAACCTCGACTTGACGGGGGCCGACCTGCGGGGAATCGATTTTTCTGCCGCCCATTTTCAAAACGTTGTGCTTGACCAGGCCAATCTTGAGGGCGCCATCCTCCACAACACATACCTCGACGACTGCTCGCTAGCGGATGCCGACTTACGGGACGCTGATCTCCGGACCGCTTCCCTGCGCCGGGCTAATTTAAGCCACAGTGACATTAGCGGGGCAAACCTCTACGGTGCCGTCCTAGAAAGGGCCGACCTGACCGGGATTGTCAGCAGCCCGGCGACCAAGTGGTTCCGCCTCCACTGCCCGGCAACCGGTCCCTTCGTTGCCTTTAAGAAGTGTTTTAATGACCGAATTGTTCAATTGCTGGTTCCAGCTGATGCTCTCCGTACTTCGGCGACCCGCCCGTCTTGCCGGTGCAATAAGGCCAAGGTCCTCAAAATCACTAATTTCGCCCAAACTGAGGAATATGATGAATCCTGGTCCCTCGTTGATGAAAACTTTGTTTACCGGAAGGGGCACTGGGTCACCGTTGCTAATTTCAACGCAGACCGCTGGTACGACTCCACCACTGGCATCCATTTTTGGCTGACCAGGGAAGAAGCCATGGCATACTAAATTTAATTCGAGCCAACTGGACTTTATTCTTGATTACCAGTTGGCTTTTTACGTATAATGATTTGGTTACGGAAAAATTCAAGTTAAGGAGGACTACTATGAAGTACCGTCTACAAGCAATTCTGTTTGTTTTTATCGCGTTTATGCTCGGCTGTAATGAATACATGATTGTCGGTGTCCTACCCGATATCGCCCACGAATACCATGATTCACTCTCTACGCTTGGCCTCTTGGTTACCGTCTTCGCCTTTGTCTACGCGGCCTTCACCCCAGTCATTACCTCGCTGGCTAACCGTTGGCGGCGACACCACGTCCTCCTGTGGCTGATGGTCATTTTTCTAATTGGCAACACCTGGACCGCGTTAGCCACTAACCTTATTTCCCTGCTGCTCTCGCGGATTTTAACGGCAACGGTCGCTGGGGCTATCATTTCCCTGGTCCTGGTCATGGCGAGTTTTGTTGCTCCTTACGAAAAGCGGGCCAGTCTCGTTTCCTGGGTGTTCGCTGGTTTCAGCATTGCTTCTGTCATCGGGATTCCGATTGGGACCATCATCAGCACCAGCTTTTCCTGGCACGACAGCTTTTGGATGGTCACAATCATTACCGTCATCGCCTTTTGCTTTCTCTTCTGGCTGGTTCCCCGCGATACCCCGCAATTCAAGAGTGGGCTCAAAAAGCAGTTTGTTTTATTTAAGGACTACCGCGTTTTGTTAGGGGTCCTATTCATCGTGGCGATCTGCGCAGCCGACTATACGATTTACACCTATATCCGGCCGTTGATTACCAGCGGGATGGGTTTTGATAATGCCTGGCTAAACTGGCTCCTATTTGGAATGGGGATCTTCTTTATCATCGGCAACAAGTTCGGCGGGTTCCTGGCCGATCGCGGGGGGATTCACCGCCTGCCGATCATCTACGCCGCCATGACGGTCCTCTACCTGGCGTTTGGCCCCCTGCTCAGCTTTAAGTGGCTGGCGATTCTGATTGTCGCCCTGCTCTGCGTCGCTTTTTCCTGCTACGGTTCTTCCACCCAGCTCATGTTTTTGGACATCGCAGAAAAAGAGTATCCACAATCGTTGGACCTGGCGTCATCACTCAATTCCATTTTTGCCAACATCGGCATCTCCCTCGGCTCCTTTACTGCTTCCCAAGCAGTGCAGTTCACTGGACTGACCCGGTTAGGCTACGTCGGTTCGATCTACGCCCTGCTTGCGACTGTGCTGGTGATCGTCTTGAGCCGGCAATACGCTGGGATGCGGAACCACATGGTATAAGTGGATAAGAATAAACCGTGCCGTGCCACGCGGCAAACACTAAACGTCCCGAATCAGCTGTTTAGCTGATTCGGGACGTTTTTGCTCCCGCTCTACCTGCACCCTGCCTAGATAACGCACAGCCCAAACACAACGAAAATTAACGCAATAAAGGAGAATAAGAAGTACCATTCACGCATCATAATATCGCCTCCACTTCTATTTCTACCCTCATTGTAACCCCTTTCATAATAAATTTATACTGATAACCAAGAAACGATGGGATCGGTTGCCTTTAAACCAACAAAACGGCTGGAAGAATTCCCAACCGCTTTGTCTGTGTTTTGATATTATCTCAGGTTAATAGCGATGTCCACTTCGCTATTGACCAGGCGCCTCACAATCCGGTGAGTTAATGCGCCCCACTGTCAAAATGTCAATGGTAGCCATTTGGGTTGCTACCAGACCTCTCGACTCATCGCAAATATCATTATACCAAACCTAGTCTAATTAGCAAGAATCATGCTCGTGCCTCAGCCACTACCGCCAGGTGTTCCGCTAGCCATTCCTGCGCTCGTTCCACCAGCGTCGACAAACTGCCGCCCTGGTCAGTATCATTAGCCAGCTCATCAATTCGCAGCCCCGACTTGTTAACGTCGGCACTTTCCATCACCATATACAAGTTAACAGGGTATTCCGGCCCCTGGTCCAGCAACTTGCCATCTAAGCGTTCCGCCTCAGCCATCGGGATATTAATGAGGTTAGCTTCCAGCCGGACACTCACCGGGTCACCCGTTTTCATCTTAACGTCAATGTTATATTGGCCGAGATAACCCTTGTCAAACTGGTCAAGCATAAATTGGATGGCAGTCTTTAAGGTCGTCTTTTGCTGGGCCTGGGCCGCCGTCTTCGTCACGACTTCTTTGACAACCCGGTTACCCGTTATCTGTCCTAAATAATCGGCTACCGTCATCTTCATTTCTTTGCTCGCTCCTCCATTTCCTTAATCCGCGCTTGGGTATACTCTGCCCGTTGCCTAATACCGTAGTAAATTCCCGCACAGCCCAGGAGAATTCCAATAACGCTGAGCCCCTGCACCAGGACCCCCGTCACGGTCATCCGGGCGTCAATCGTCTGAAAAGTCGCTAAACTGGCAATTGCAAAGTAGAGGTTCACAAGGATGGTCGCATAGCCACAAAAACGCATCTTCAGCAGCGCCAGTCCATTGACGATCACCGCCAGAACAACGAACACCAGCAATCGTCCCCAGACCCCTGGACTGGTCAACGCCTGGCCGTGCTGGAGAAACATAATGGCATCCAGCACTAGCGCAAACACCGCCGCCACCGACGTCACAACGATCACTTTAGCAGAATTCTTCATCTCATTACCAACCTTCATTTAAAAATAAAAGGGAGTGCCCGCCGCACCCCGTTGTACTAACCTTGCGGGGTCGGATGAGCGTTCACACAACTCACCCGGTTACACTCCCATTCTACTAAATTTCAATCAGGCCAGCAAATCGGCGATTTCTGCCGTTGGGATTCCCGTAATGTACTGGTCCGTGCCAGCCTTTTCCAGGGCCTTGGCAATTTCGTCCCGGTCGTACTTGACCCCCTTCAGCTGGTCGGCCAGCTTGGTAACATCCTGAGGACCAAAGAAGTCACCGAAAAACTTGATATTCTTGATGACACCATCCTTGACGTCCAACCGGGCATCAATCGTTCCCATATCAAAGTGCTTCCGCCGCTTTGTTGTAAATTCTGGATTCTTGCCGTAAACCCAGTCCCAATTGTTGTAGTATTGCTCGTAGATCTGATCAATTTCCTTTTGGTCCTCTGGCGTGACCACGTACTGCTTATCCTTGATTTCATCCAGGCTGTCAACGTTGAAGAGTCCCTTAATCAGGTCATCCCGGAAGGTCGGCACGTCAATATCCTGGTATTCCTTTGCCAGGTAAGGCCGCAGGTTCGTTACCCGGGACCGCACGGACTTGATTCCCTTGGAGGCAATCTTATCTTGGGCCACGTGGAGGGCGTCCGCCACCACGCTCAGGTCCACGTCCAGCATCAGCGTTCCATGGGAGAAGGTCTTGCCGTTCTTTGAATACATTGCGTTGCCGGAAAACTTCTTGCCATCAACCAGGATGTCATTCCGCCCGCTGACTTCGACGGTCGTCGCGCCCATTTTATGAAGGACGTCCACGATTGGCTGGGTGAAGGACTTAAAGTCGCCGAACTCTTCACTATCACTCGGCACCACGAAACTAAAGCAGAGGTTTCCCAGATCTTGGTAAACGGCCCCACCGCCGGAAAGCCGCCGGGTCACCCGAATGTTGTGTTCCTTAACGTAGTCCTGGTTGATTTCTTCTGCCGTATTCTGGTTGCGGCCGACAATAATGCAGGGCTCTTCATAGTAAAAAAGCACCAGCGGCTCCTGACCAAAATCCTTATTATTCATCAAATACTGTTCAGTCGCCAGGTTCATCCCAATATTGTGGGAAGTCATTGAAACATAACGCATTGTCCTACTCCTATCTTGTGAAAACCATAACAAAATTAGACTAAAACCCAAAATTTGTCTTTTAAGTTTCTACTCCCAGTGTATTCCTAATTGCAAACGTTTTCAAACAATAAATTGGAATAAGCTGAAAAAAGGCGGCGAAAACCCGTATAATAATAGTGAAACGGAAGCAACTGGCTGGATTGGCAGCCAATCGTACCCTTACCACGCTAACCACTTTTAACTACAATAAAGGAGTTTTTAATATGGCAGACAATTCGCAATACCAAAACATCCTGGTCGCTGTCGATGGTTCCAAAGCAACTGCCGCGGTGCTGGAAGCGGGAATTAAGGCCGCCCTGCGCAACCGGGCCCACCTGGATATCTTAACAATCACCCAGGTCGACCAGCTCACCGACGGTTATAGCACCGCTGGTCCGTCCGCTGACCAGACTTATAGTGCGGTTCACGCTACCCGGGACCGAATGGACGACCTCAAGCAACGGGCCCAAGCCGCGGGCGTGACCGACGTCAATATTCATATTCGGTTCGGCAATCCTAAACGGGTCATCGCGCGCGAATTTCCGGCTGACCACCACTCCGATTTGATCGTGATCGGGGCCTCCGGACTGTCCGGTGTCGAACGCTTTATGATTGGTTCCGTAACTAATTACGTCAGCCGAACTGCCCGCTGTGACGTCCTCGTCGTGCGGGCCGCGGGCGATACCCAGAGATAAGCAATGGCTAAGCAGATTATTAGCGGCCTGGTTGCCCCCGTCGACGCGGGGAAAACGACCCTGACAGAAGCGCTGCTCTACCAAGCCGGCCACTTGCGGCAGCTCGGCCGCGTCGACAAAGGGAACGCCTTCCTTGACCCCGACCAGTTGGAAAAGCAACGGGGAATCACAATTTTCACGCACCAGGCCGCCCTTGATTATCAAAAACTCCACCTGACCCTCCTTGACACCCCGGGCCACATTGACTTTGCTGCTCAAACGGAGCAGGTCCTGCAGGTCCTTGATTACGCACTGTTGGTGGTTCCTGCTAACGACAGCCTCCGGGGCACTACACGGACCCTTTGGAAGCTCCTCGCCCGCTACCACGTTCCGACTTTCCTCTTTATTAATAAAACCGACAGCATAGGCGCTGACGCTCCAGCGGTCATCAACCAGCTGCAAACCGAATTATCACCAGCCTGCATTGACTTTACTGCTGCCCCGGTGACGACTGGCGGCACTGCCGAAGCGATTGCGATGCAAGACGACGCGGTCCTTGAAAACTACCTAGCTACGGACCGCCTGACGGTCAGCCAGGTTCAAAAATTGATCCGCCAGCGAAAGGTCTTTCCCTGCTATGCCGGTTCCGCGCTGAAACTAACCGGGATTCAAGCGCTGCTTGACGGCTTGGCCCAGTGGACTGTCGAACCACCAGCAGCTGGTGACCACTTTGCCGCCCGGGTCTTCAAAGTTTCCCACGACCGCAATGGCAACCGGCTCAGCTGGGTCCGGGTTCGCTCAGGAACGCTGCGGGCCAAGGCGGAAATTCTGCCTGGTGAAAAGGCCGACCAGGTGCGGCTCTACGATGGTGATAAATTTACCATTCAGCAGGAGGTGCCGGCGGGCGGCATCTGTGCCATTACTGGCCTGACTTCCACGTACCCGGGGCAGGGACTTGGCCACGCCACAACGGCGCCCCAGCCCCGCCTGCAGCCAGTCCTATCCTACGCGGCCAAAATCGATACTGATAATCCCCGGCCATACCTTAGGGCCCTGCACGAACTGGCAGACGAGGACCCCCAGCTTAAGCTGTCCTGGTCCCAGCAGCTCCAAGAAGTCCGCGTCCAGCTGATGGGCACCGTTCAAAAGGAGGTCCTTGAGCAGCGACTAGCACAGCGGTACGGCCTCCAGCTCCATTTTACCGGCGGTCAGATCCTCTATCGCGAAACAATCGCGCAGCCAGTGGAAGGAGTCGGCCACTTTGAACCGCTCCGCCACTACGCCGAAGTCCACCTGCGTTTAGCGCCCGGTTTCCCTGGCAGCGGCTTAACGTTTGCCAGTCAATGCCGCGAAGACGTCCTAAGCCACAACTGGCAAGAGCAGGTCATGACGAGCCTGGGCGCCAAGGAACACCGTGGCGTCCTCATTGGAGCGCCCCTAACCGACGTTAAGATTACCCTGGTTGGCGGGAAGGGCAGCATCGTCCACTCCGTCGGCGGCGACTTTCGGGAAGCCACTTGGCGGGCCGTCCGCCAGGGTTTAATGGAACTGCGGGCCCAGAAAGCCTGCGTCCTGCTAGAGCCCTGGTACCAATACCGGTTAACCATTCCCCAGGAGCAGGTGGGCCGGGCAATCAACGACCTGCAGGGGATGGGCGCGGATTTTCAGCTCACGGAAGGCGACAATGGTGCATTGACCACCATCACCGGAAGTGGGCCGGTGGCCACGATGCGTGATTACGCCATCACCGTTCGCAATTATAGCCATGGTCAGGGCCAGCTGGAGTGTGTCGTTGCCGGCTACCGTCCATGCCACAACGCCGCGGCGGTCATTGCTGTTCACCAATACGATCCGGTAGCGGACCTTGCCAATACGCCAGATTCGGTTTTCTGTGCTCACGGCGCAGGCTACCCCGTCAACTGGGAGCAAGTTCCTTCCAAGGCCCATTTTCCATACCAAAAATAAAGTCACACGGGGCTGTGACATAACTATTACTTAAATAAAATACGAACAGCGCAGTACACAAAGGGGCTTCAGTGCTCGGCAAAGCCGAACTCTGAAGCCCTCTTTGTGCTTTCTAAAAACTAGCTGCGCGTCGACGGGGGCGTGAAGACGAAGTCATAAATGACTTCCGCGTTAGAACCGTTCAAAAACGAAATCATCCTGATTTCTGTTTCACGGTTTGTCACGCTCCCAAGCGTCTTATTATATTCTATTTTTCCTCAAGCTGGAGGAGCAGGCCATATAAGGCTCCCAGCAAGTTAGCCTCGTTGCCAAACTTAGCAGCCTGAATATCCGGCATCACGATATCGTCTTGTAAACGGCGGTCACTCTCCTGAAGCAGCTTAAACTGGTGCCGAATCTCGCTGACAACCACCGGCTGGGCACTAATCCCACCGCCAATCAAGATTCGTTCAAGGTCAACGACGGCTTGGACGTTAACTAGCAGGACTGCCACCCGCCGACAAAAGGCCGTGAAGATTCCCCAGGCTGCTGGATTATGCCGGTTAATTTCCACAAACGCCCGGCGACCATCCCTAGAATCCGGCAAGCCACAAGCCGTCGCCACCGCCGCAATCATTTTTACGGCCGACGTGCTGGCGCCGACCGTGGCCTCATGGGGGTCTAAGTGGTCGTGGTTATTGACGATGGCACTAATTTCACCAGCCCGAAAATGCGGCCCGGCGAAAAGCTGGCCATTAATCATCAGTCCCCCGCCGACTGAAGTTCCCAAGGTCACGACCGCCCCGTTATCCACCGTCGTCAGGTTGCCCAGCCACATCTCAGCTAAGGTTGCACAATTAGCATCATTGCCCACGTAGACCGGCAACCCGGTTAGCTGACGTACGTACTCCGCCAGGTTAAACTCCCCCATGAAGCCAAGGGCGCCTGTAAACTCTACCTTGCCGGAACGGGGATTAACAATCCCGGGAACGCTCACACAGATGGCGTGGACCCCTTGACTGGTATGGATCAGCTGGGCAAGTGCTGCCAAAAAGTCAGCCACGCGCCGGGGCGTGGGCAACTGGTCCGTTGCAGTAATATTGCCGGAATGATCAATCCGGGCGCTCTTGAGCGTTGTTCCTCCAATATCAATGCTTAAATAGTAGCGTTGCACTTGCTCACTCCCCCTCGTATCATTTACCTGTATTATACCGCTGGTACTGCCAGACGGCTAAGCCAATGACTGTCCCAACAACCGCAAAGGGCAGCCAGGCAAAGCCGCTTGTAAACAGTGGCAGGTGCTGCCCCGCCCAGGCCGTTAACCACCGGCGGCCTCCCCACCGCTGGAAAAACGGCGGGAGACTACCCACCAGGTCAAAGCAGGCGGGAATTAGCGTCAGGCCCAGGGCCCAGCGGTAAACGACCGGGGCCCGGTCAAACAGTGGTGACGCCAGCGCCACAAGGATGAGCACGATTGCCAGGGGGTAGAGGAACATCAATACCGGGGTTGACCAGGTCACGATCTGGTCCAAACCAAGGTTGGCGATTAAAAAAGATAGAAAACAGTTCCACCGCAAAAAGGTGCGGTAGGCAACCTGCGGGAACCGCTGGTGAAAATCCTGCGAAAAGGCAATTACTAACCCCATCGCAGTTGTCAGGCAGGTTACCGTGGCTAGTGTCAGTAACAACGCGTTGCCAAAGGTGCCCAGGTAGTAGTGCGCCACCTGGTTGAGGGTTGTTCCGCCATTGGCTGCAAGGGCAAATTGGTTCCGGCTGGTAGTACCCAAATAAATTAGTCCGAGGTAGAGGATCCCGACCCCCAGGATGCCGATAAACCCGCCCTTGGCCGTTGCCAGGGAGCGATCCCGGGGATTGAAGCCCAGCTGTTGGACAGCCGCCACGACGGTCACCCCAAAAATCAGCATCGCCAGCGCGTCCATTGTGTTATACCCCTGCAAAAAGCCATTGGCGAAGGGCTGACTTAAATAGTTCCCGACCGGCTGCGGGCCGGATAGTCTCCCCAGCGGCCGTAGGAAGGCCAGCAGAAAAATCACCAGAAGCATCACAAGAAAAGCCGGATTCAGGGCTTTGCCGATAATCTCCGTCACCTTCCCAGATTTAACCGAAAAGCAGTAGGTCAGCAGGAAAAACGCGCCCGTAAACAGGGCTAGGCCCCACGGCTGCACCCGTGCTGGCAGCGCTGGGGCAATCCCAATCGCGTAGGGGACGGTTGCCGTCCGCGGGGTGGCACACAGGGGGCCAATCGTCGCGTGAACCAGGATTAAAAAGACGAGGGCAAACCAATCGCCTACGGGCCGGGCCAGGTCAAAGAGCCCCCGGCTTTGGGTAACGCTGAGTGCCAGCATGGCCAGCAGGGGCAACAGGACCCCGGAACTAATAAAACCGGCCGCTGCCGGCCCCCAGTTGGCTCCCGCCAGTTGGCCCAGGTGAACCGGGAAGACCAGGTTTCCAGCCCCGAACAACATTCCAAAAACGAGTGAGCCGATCACCAGGTAGGTGCGGGCCCGCCGCAAGCGTTCATTCATTATTATTTCTCTCCTCACCTATAATCCTATAAATTATACCGGGAATATAAGAAAAGCACCAGCAAGAATTT
>NZ_GG700733.1:310445-330862 GCF_000160835.1 Limosilactobacillus antri DSM 16041 | reverse complement strand
ATTTGCTAGTGCTTTTTTTATTTATTAAGTGTTTAATTAGCAATCAGGAGTTGATTACTTAAGACCCTTCCAAGTCCAGTTAGTAACTTCTGGCAAGTCCTTACCTTCTGAACGAATGTAGTGGTTGTGCTTGTTGATCATGTTGTCCATCTTGGCAACAAAAGCAGCAGCCTTTTGTTCGTAGCCAGGTACGTTTTGGATAGCGTCCTTAGCAAGGTGGAACCGGTCCAGTTCGTTCAATACACGCATATCGAATGGAGTGGTGATGTCACCATTTTCTTCGTATGAGTGGATGTGAACGTTGCGGTTAGCACGGTCGAAGAACAGGGCTTGGATCATGTCACGGAAACCGTGCCATGCGAAGATTACTGGCTTGTCAGTAGTGAAGTATTGGTTGAATTCTGCATCAGTCAATCCTTCAGGGTTCTTGTCAGTGTTCATCAGCTTCATGATTTCGATGATGTTGATGTAACGGATCTTCAGTTCTGGGAAGTTGTCGTGCAGGATGTCGATTGCGGCAAGTGCTTCTTCAGTCGGTTCAGTACCAGCTGAAGCAAAGACAACATCAGGTTCGCTACCCTGGTCAGTAGATGCCCAGTCAACGTAGCCAAGACCGTTGTCAACCAGTTCAGTAGCTTCGTCAATGGAGAACCATTGTGCACGTGGGTGCTTGGAAGTTACGAAGATGTTGATGCATTCTTGGTCGTTGAAGGCCTTGTTGGATACAGCCATCAGGGAGTTAGTATCTGCTGGCAGGTATTCCTTAACAAGGTCTGGACGTTCCTTTTCGAACATATGAGTCAACAGACCTGGATCTTGGTGAGTGTAACCGTTGTGGTCTTGTTGGAAGACAGTTGAAGTATCAACAAAGTTCAATGCTGGGTATTGCTTACGCCAGTAAAGATCCTTAGCCTTCCGTAACCACTTCATGTGTTGAGTCAGCATGGAATCAACAACCCGACCGAATGCTTCGTAAGTTGCGAAGAATCCGTGACGACCAGTCAGAGTGTAACCTTCAAGGAAACCTTCTGCTTGGTGTTCGGACAGTTGAGAATCAATCATCCGACCTTGTGGTGCAACGTCTTCATCGTTTGGTTCGTGAACTTCTTCCATCCATTGACGCTTTTGGTTGTCAAGGATAGCGTACAGACGGTTAGACTTAGATTCGTCAGGACCGAAACCACGGAAAGTATCTGGGTTCAGTTCTGCCATCTTGCTGAGGTACTTACCCCATTCCAGCATGTCCTGCTTAACAACAGTACCGTGGTTTTGAACGTCAACGGCGAAGTCACGGTAGTTAGGCAAGATCAGCGGCTTAGGATCCTTACCACCGTTAGTGATTGGGTTCATTGCCATCCGCTTGTCACCGTCAGGAGTGTTTTGTTCAACTAAGTCCACTGGGTGACCATTTTCGTCGAACAGTTCTTCTGGCTTGTATGACTTCATCCAGTCAACCAGCATGTCCTTGTGTTCCATATCATCTTGTGATACCGGAATAGGAATCTGGTGAGCACGGAATGAGTTTTCGATTGGGTTACCGTCAAGATCCTTCTTCGGACCAGTCCAACCCTTAGGTGCACGGAAGATAATCATTGGCCATTGTGGCAGTGATTCATCGTTGTTTTCACGAGCGTTCTTTTGGATAGCCTTGATGTCTTCGATGGCCTTGTCCATCGTCTTAGCCATTTGTTCGTGAACATCCATGTGGTCCTTGTAACCGTCGAATTCACCTTCACGGTCAGCTTCCTTGTAAGCGGAAACGAAGTATGGCTTCCAGCCCATACCTTCGAAGTACTTAGTCAGTTCTTCGTCGCTCATCCGGGAAAGGATAGTTGGGTTAGAAATCTTGAAACCGTTAATCTGGATGATTGGCAATACCGCACCATCCTTGATTGGGTTGATGAACTTGTCTGAGAACCATGATGCCATCAATGGACCAGTTTCAGCTTCACCATCACCGATTTCAACAGCAGCGATAACGTCTGGGTTATCTAAGATTGCACCAACACCGTGGGAAAGTGAGTAACCAAGTTCCCCACCTT
This sequence comes from Limosilactobacillus antri DSM 16041, assembly GCF_000160835.1. GTDB lineage: Bacteria > Bacillota > Bacilli > Lactobacillales > Lactobacillaceae > Limosilactobacillus > Limosilactobacillus antri. Next base: position 328,820 of record NZ_GG700733.1, on the reverse strand, counting down.
CGTGGATTGAACCTGGAGTTTCAGGTGCGGCGTGTGATGCAGTACCACCTGGGAATGAGAAGTGCTTGAACAGCTTAGCCATTCCCTTAGTGTCCTGAGTAAATTCAGGGTAAATTTCAGTGTATGAACCATCCAAGTATGAGTTGTTAACCATAACTTGGCCACCGTGACCGGAACCTTCGATGTAGAACATGTCAAGGTCGTACTTCTTGATAACCCGGTTCAAGTGGGCGTAAATGAAGTTTTGTGGAACAATCGTACCCCAGTGACCAATTGGCTTTGGCTTAACGTCTTCTGCCTTCAATGGTTGACGTAACAGTGGGTCACCCATTAAGAACAAAGTACCTACACCGAGGTAGTTTGCAGCACGCCAGTAAGCATCAACACTTTCCAAGTATTGCTTGGAATCGTAATCTACTGCCATTCTAATAAACACTCCTTCTGAATAAATCAAATACGTTCGTGCTTCTAACAACTAACGTAAATCATTCAATTTACATCTTTAATGATAAACGCTTTTTATTTAAAGTCAACCTTTTTGAAAATTGATACGGTCCAATTATTAAATTTTGCTTGTTCTTTTACTGGCCCGTGTTGGCAATCGCCGGCAAAAACTGCATTATAAGGGCCTTTTAATCCCGAAAAAGCGCTGGGGTGTATACTAAAAAATGTAATATTTCATTTTTTAATGGCGGGAGGCGATGATCAATTGGCAGAATTAACCAGACTTAACCAAGCAGACATTGGGGACTGCGAAAAACTAATGGCAGTAACGACCGTGATGACCCAATCAGTCATCTCCTTCTTGCTGCCGCAAACCCGGGCCATTGGGCAACAGTTTTTTCTGGGCGGTATTTATGAACTGATTAAGTTCAGCGCGCCCGCTTTTATCTTTGGGATTGTATACTCAACCGTCCGCACCCACCCCGCGGCCCGCTGGCACGATTACCCGCAGTTTATGCTTAACCGCTGGCACGTCTTGTTTATCCCTTCAATCCTATGGACTGCTGTTTACCTCGTCGGCTTGCCGCAACTACAACAGCACCAGCATTACCACAACTGGGCAAGTTTTTGCTGGCAGTTTATCAACGGTAATGCAGCACCGCACTTGTGGTATAACGTCATGATGCTGCAATTTATCATTATCATGCCCCTCTTTTGGTGGCTGGCCCGGGTAATGCAGCACAATCCGAGCCGCGGCTGGCTGCTGTTTGTCCTGACCCTGCTCTTTGAAATCTGCTGGCACCTCTTGTATGAGCGGCTCGTTTTCCATAACAGCCATCCCCAGTATTGGTACCTGCTCGACCGGATTTTCCCAAGCTTTTTAATCTTCGCTGTTGGCGGTGTTCTGACCTACGCATTCGCCAAGCGACTGCAACCCTTCATAGCCCAACATTGGCTAGCCCAGTTAGCATTCTGGCTGCTCTGCTTGTACATCGTTACCGCCAACTTCTTTCACTACGGCTACCCCGTTCGGCTCACCAACGCGCCCTACTACCTGCCATCGATGGTTTTTTACAACCTTTCAACGATCGGCCTAATTGCTACCTTCCTCACCCACCTGCAAAGGGTTCACAACCAGTGGCTGCCCCTTATCCATTGGGTTGCGCTCTATGCCCACCGCGCCTTTCTCGGCCACGTTTTTTGGCTATACTGGCTCTGGCAGGGTTGTCAGCACTTCCTGCCGTGGCTGCCCCTTGAGCTCACCCTTCCCCTGCTGGTCGTCTTTACCGTTGCCTGTTCCTTCGCCTTTGCCTACGGTGCCCACCGCACCTGGTCGGGGGTCAAACGGCGGTGTGGCCACCACCAAATCAAAAACGGCTGAGAAAAGATTCTCAACCGCTGCTAGCCTTCCTGGTCCAGGTTAATAAAGGTACTGTAACGCATATAGTGATAGTGGATGCGCATACTGGAAACTTCAAACGGGGTCCCATCATCAAGGAAGAAGACCCCATCCATCACCGCAACCGGCTCCGTGGGTTTCAACTCCAGCAATTGCTGGTCATCAGCCGTCGATGGCGACACACTGATGGTCGTAAAGGACTTGGTAACCCGCTTCCCTTTCGTATCTTCCAGGTAGTTGAAAATTGAACTATTGACTACCGCGGGGGAAAGGGTTGGCACGATTTTAATCGGGATAAAGCCCGTTTCAATCATAAAGGGCTGGTCATCAATCAACCGCAAACGTTTAATCTGGTAAACAAAGTCGGTATCACTAAGGAAAAGCTCTTCCTGGATGTCGGCACTAGCCGGAACAACCTGATAGTCCAGCAGCTGGATGCTCTGCTTCTTACCATCCAATTGAAAACTATCGGTAATCCCCAAATTGCTGCCTTCATAGTGGAAAAGGGACTGGTTCTTAAGGTAGAGGGGGTTGATGAAGGTTCCCGAACCCCGTTTTTTGAAGATAATTCCCTGTTGGGCTAGAATGCCGAGCGCGCGTTTGATGGAACTGCGGCTCACCCCGTAAGCTTCACTCAGGCTTCGCTCATCCGGCAGGCGCATCCCCGCATACTGATTTTTTAAGATCTTTTGTTTTATATCGCGCATTACAGAGCGGTATACTAAATCTGCCATGTTTTTAGCTCCTCAGATTGATTTCCTGTACGGTCAAACTCACTACTAGTATAACAGACCTATTTTTAATTGGGACCTTTTTATAAAAGATTGGTCCGTTCCATTATTTTTGAAAGGAATTTTTATTATGAGCAAAAAGAAGCAAAAAAGCAAATTAAAAAAGACCCAAGTCGAACAGATCCTTGACAAAAATAAGCTGGCTTACCGGCAAGCTGTGTTCCCGACCCACCAGGATGGGGACGTCCGCACAATGACGGTGGACCACACTGGAGTTGCTGAGCACACTATTTACAAGACCCTGGTCCTGACCGGCAACGTTACGGGGCCACTCGTCGGGGTCATCCCCATCGATACCCACTTAGATGAAAAGAAGCTGGCCCGGGTTTCCGGGAACAAGAAGGTCAGTATGGTGCCGCTCAAGGACCTGCTCAAGACCACCGGCTACGTTCACGGGGCCAACACCCCAGTCGGAATTTACGAAAAGTTCCAGTACCCGATTTTTATCGACCAGGCAGCCAAAGAGCAGGGGGCCATTTACGTTTCATCGGGAAAAATCGGGCGGTCGGTCCAGCTCAACGCCGAAGACCTGGCCCGGCTGGTGCACGCCGAGTTTGCCGACCTGCAGCAGGCTAATTTTAACGGCTAGGCAAGGATAGCGTTTGACCAGCTTATTGATAACCATTAGAATGAATAAATATACCACCACTTTAATAGAAAGGTCGAAGATTCAATTACAATGAAGAAAAATTTATCTGCTTGCACCACCGTTCTGGTTGGTAAAAACGCCACGATTGATGGTTCTACCATGGCTGCCCGCAATGACGACACCTTTGGTCCGTTAAACCCGATGCGCCTGGTTGTTTACCCGGCCTACCGCAACCACCCCAACCAGGTGAAGGCCTACCTCAACAAGTGTGTTGTCGACCGGCCCGCAACTGGTTACAGCTACCAGGGCACCCCAAATGTCGACTACAAGAACCAGGGAATTTTTGACGAGAGCGGCTTTAACTCCCAAAACGTCGGTATGAGCGCCACCGAAAGTGTCTACGCGAACGAACGGGTCCTGTCGTTTGACCCCCTCAACACCGAGTCTGGGATTAACGAAGACCTGATCGTTGCCACCACCCTGCCCTTCATTAACAGCGCCCGGGAAGGGGTCAGCTACTTAGGTAGTTTGATCAAGAAATACGGTTCGGCCGAAGGCAACGGAGTGATTTTCAGCGACAAAAATGATATTTGGTACATGGAAATCGTTACTGGCCACCACTGGGTTGCCCAACGAATTCCCGACGACGCTTATGCGGTCACCGGGAATAGGGTTGCAATTCAGCAGGTCGACTTTAGCGATCCGGATAACTTTATGTGGTCTGAAGGAATCCAAGAGTTCGTTGAAAACCACCACTTAAACCCGGACAAGCACGGCTGGAACTTCCGCCACATTTTTGGCACCGCCAACTTCTTCGACCAGCACTACAACACACCGCGGCAATGGTACGGCCATAAGCTTCTCAACCCCAGCGTAGAGATGGATCCGCTGGACTTTGACCTGCCATTCATTATGCGTAGCGACCGCAAGCTGACCCTGGAGGATGTGGAACAAGTATTAAGCAGCCACTACCAGGGGACGCCTTACGATCCGCTGGGCAAGGGAACCGACGAAGAAAAACACCTCTTCCGGCCGATTTCTTTAAACCGGACCCAGAACTCGCACGTCCTGCAAGTCCGCAACGACCTGCCTGAAGCAGCCTCGACCATCATGTGGATGTGCTTCGGGGTGCCAACCTTTACCCCATACGTTCCATTCTTCGGCCAGGCCCAGGACATGGACGAAAGCTACCGGGAAACCCCAATGGAGCTTAACATGGACCTCAAGAGCGCCTACTGGATGTACCGCGCCCTGTCAATGATCGTGGAAGCACACCATGCGGAGTTTGCCCAACAGGATCTCGACTACCTCAAGGACTGCCGGGAATACCTGTACCGCTGGGTCAATACCATTGCCCCGCAAGTTGCCGGCAAAGACGACGGTGAGGTCAGTGCCTTTCTGAGTGCCGAGAGCCACAAGATGGTGGCCGAACTTGCCAAACGGACCAAGAACCTGATGGCACAGCTAATCATGCACGGCCTGGAGCTTTCCAAGCTCACCTTCGTCATGGACAAAAACCTCTAAATAACGGCACAATTCCCGAATAAACAAATCCCCTGCGTAGACGACAAACATCATCCGCGCAGGGGATTCTTAAATCTCAAGCTAAACAGTAGCCAATTAACAGTCCCGCCACTAAGAGGGCGCCCAAACAGCGGTAGCGTAACCGGTGGGTTCGCGCAAGGCCATATTGGTACTGCAATTGATAACGCTGCATTGCGGCTAACCCGCCCGCAGTCAGTTCCACCACTAAAACGCTAATGGCAAAACAGGCGCCAATTAAGTTCATCGGTTCACCATTCCAGCGCTGCACCAGCGTACTTCCGCCTAAAACGAGGCTAAATAACAGTGCCGCCAGCTGGCCGCCAAGCAGTACCTGGTAGCCAGCGCTCAACCGTGCTGGAACCATAGCAAATAAGCGGTCCCGATTACGCCACTGGCAGACGAGGAGGAAAACCAGGCCGACTCCGCTAGCGAGGACCACCACCCGCCGGCCGCCGCCAGGCTGAATTAGGGCTGCCAGCAGCAGGGCCGTGATTCCCAAGGCCACCGGTACCTGCCACAGCGGCAAGCAGCTTTCCTCGCCGTGACACTGCCGCCGCGGCCAACTCTGCCAGAAATATATTCCCAGTCCCGCCTGGCTGGCGTTCAGCAGCAGGAAAACCAGCGGCCAGCCGGCGAGCGTCTGCGGCAGGAGGATTAGCCGGGGCTGCCCCCAGGCGAGCACGGTGGAACAAATCAGGACCAGTGCATAAGAAATCACCAGCCAGTCAACCTGCCGGTGGTTTTCATCCGGCCGCTGGTATAAAATCACTAAGTTATAGATATTCGCAACCATCACGGCTGCCGAAAGCAGCAGGACGGATTCCTGGACGTCGCTCCCGGTTGCCAGGGGCCGCCCCAGTGCCCGGCCCACGGTAGCCATCACTAGCCAGCAGACTGTCCAAGCTAGTGGTAGCTGCGGCGCTAAGATCAACGGCCGTTTCGCAGTTCTCTTTTTCAAGCAGCCCATCACTTCTTACTTTTCTTTTTAAATACCTGGTAGTATTCATCTACCAAGTCAAGGATCGCCTGGGCGAGCTTCCGGTAGTCCGCCTTCTTCAGGTTGGCTAATGATACCCGGACGTTGCCCTTCTCTGCCCCAAAGGCGGTCGCATCCATCACAACAGCACCAAATTCGGTTGCCAAGCGGTAGGTAAAGTCAAGGTAGTTATAATTATCTTTGAAATACTGGCAGAACTCCTTGCCATGCCGTTGGCGCATTAAATCAAAAATATCAACTAGGGTGTAATAACGGGTATTTTCCGGCGTTTCATCCGGCAGGATTCCCAGGCCGTGCCAAAATTCGTGGTAACGGTCCGCCACGACTTCCCGCGATAGCTTAACGTACGGACTCAGGCCCGCGTCCTTGAGGTTGGAGAGGGCAAACATATCCATCATTACCTGCTGGGCCGAGGAGAGCCCCGCGGTATGGTAAAGGCCAATCGCCCGGCTATCAGCTACCATCCGGTCAATAAATTTCATCTTGTGGGGGTTCGGGACCACAATTGAGTAGCGCCGCTCGTCCAGCTCCTTCAGCCGCCGGTTCTGTAAATTTTCTTGGATGATTCGGTCGCAGACGTTCTGGTGATGCATACAAACCACCCCAAGCCGCTGGCCAGTCGCGCCGTACAGCTTCGAGAACGAGTACACCAGGATTGTGTTGTGCGGTGCCACCGCAAAGATCGATTGATAGCTTGGGGAAAAGGTTCCGTACACGTCATCCGTAATGATTACCAGGTCGGGATTGGCCTTGACAACTTCTTTGAACTTCGCCAACCGTTCCGGTGTAAACGCCCGGGCGGTCGGGTTAGTCGGGTTCACCGCAAAGAAGGCCTTGACCCGCGGATCCTTCAATTCTTCAAATTGTTCATCGGTCATCTGCCAGTTATCCTCCCGCTTGGTCGTGACCGTCTTGATCCGCAGGTTGTATTCACTGAGCTCGGGAATCTGCAAGTACGGAGTAAAGATTGACGAATTAACCACCACCGTGTCCCCGGGATACAGAATGTGGGCATAGTGCAGCTCCTGGAAAATGTAAACCATCGCCGCCGTGCCGCCCTCGGTCGGGAAAACATCAACATCCGCCGCCAGCTGAACATCCTTGAAGCAAACCTTCTGCAGGTATTGCTGCAAAACCTGCTCGGTGTAAGTTAAGCAACGAGGCGGGTAAGGGTAGTGGTCGCTTAGGGCCCCATCAACCAGTTCATAGACAAAGGCATCCTTATCCTTAATCGCCAGCTGGCTAACGGCCGCGTCAATCGCCGTCCGTAAAAAGATGTCCCGCCGTGATTCTTTGAGGGCAATCATCAGCCGCTGGTAAATGCCAGCCTTTTGAACGTCACCGGCCATCCCCCGCGGGTCAAAGTAAGTCCGTTCCGCTTCCGTCACCCCAAACTCTAGCAAGCGCGAGTACGCCAACCGGGCCGTGGTGGCAATCCAGTTCGGGTTCCCCCGGCCGCCGTTGACCACCTCATTGCCCCGCAGGTTATGCTGGGCATACTTATTAAAGATCGCCGCCACTTCAAAGTTGGACAGCTGGTCTAAACTGCTCACCTTCGAGTCATCAACTTGTTCAAAAATATTCATATCTGCCGTCATCGTTTTGTCCCTCCGATCACAAACTACAATCCCCATCTCTAAACGCCTTCATTATAACAAAGCTTAGCTGCTTTTTATCACCCTAGTTAAAATCTGCTATGATAGGACCGAAAGGAGTCTTGACAATGTTTCATCCCCAGCTCGGCTTAAAGGGCAGCAGCAGTCGCAAACAAATCGACGACCGCCTGCGCCACCACCCGCAAGTTTACGAATTTTTCACCGCCGCAAGTGACTTTACTCCGGCAGGCTACCAGCACCTCTCCGACGCGATTCAGTACGTCCAATCACGGGGTGTCCGCCAGATCGTCCTCCACCACCCGATGGCCTTTGGCAAGTACCATTCCGACGTCGTTGCTCCCGAAAAAGATTATCCAGAGTTATACCGCTTCATTGAAGAAACCACTGGGCAGCTTATCCGCCTGGCAGACGACTTGAACGTCCAGGTCCTGGTCCACGGCGGCTATTCTGGCCCCACGGTTGAACACATGGTGGCCCTGTATCCTTCCGTCCAGGCAGCTCGGGACGCCGTTTACCGGCGGCTGGACCGCTTTGTACGGGCCGGTGGCGACCACATCATGTTTGAAAATTCCATCGCCCCGGTCTTCGCATACGGTGACCCTGACCAGGAAGCGGAAATTCTCGCCCACCATTACCGGCTGGCGTTTGACACCTCCCACTGCTTCATCGAACTGCACGGGGACAACCAGGGCTTGCAGGCCTCCCTCAGTCACCTGGCCCCCGCCGTCGTCCACTACCACCTCGTTGATTCGCTGGGGCAGACGCACGACAGTCTAACGTTAGGGACCGGTAAGATCGACTGGGCTGGGGTCCTGCCCCGTTTGAATCCCCACGCAAGCAGTATTTATGAGATCAACCTGCATGACCAAGCCGACTGTCAAGAACAGCTGGCCAGCCACACTTACCTCAGTCGGCTCGCCGACCAGCTAACTCACCAGGAGGCCCGTTAATGAAAAAATACGTCAACCGCCAGCACATCTCCTTGGCACTGGCCCTCTTTGCCCTCTACCTGGCCATCGTGTTCTGGCCCCACTTTGCGAAATGGTGCGCGACGATTTTTGCCGCCGTAACGCCCCTCCTTATCGGCGCAATTATCGCCTACATTGTCAACCTGCTGTTGCGCAAGTACGAACAGCTTTACCAGCAACTGTTTAAGGGGCCCCGCGCCCGAAAGTTCCAGCGCCTATGGGGAATTGTCCTCTCCTACCTGTCGATTTTCTTAATTTTGGCAATCGTCATCCGCTTGGTCATCCCCGAGTTAATCAGCTGCGTCCAGCTTTTAATCAACAACCACAGCAGGGTAATTACCAGGTTCATCACGGCTTTCGAGCACAATAGCAACCTCCAGGACATCTTTCGCCGCTTTGACATCCGTCACCTGAGCTGGGCCAAGGCCGAAAAGATTCTGTCCTACGGCTTTGGCGGCACCTTCAAGGCCCTGATGTCCACCGCCTCGTCGGTCGTCTCCGTCGCCACCACCTCGGTCGTAGCCTTCTTCTTTTCCATCTACCTGCTGATTTACAAGGAAATGTTAGCCCACCAGTGTACCCGCCTGATTGATGCCTACCTGGGCAAAATCAAGCGGCCCCTAATGTACGTCGTCAGAACCTTTGACAACTGTTACAGCAACTATATCGGCGGACAGTGCAAGGATGCCGCGATTTTGGGAATCACCTGCTTTATCGGAATGACCATTTTGCGGATGCCCTACGCAACAATGATTGGGGTCGTAACCGCAATTGGCGCCCTCATCCCGATTATTGGGGCCATTCTGGGCGCTAGCATTGGGGTTGTGTTGATTTTTGCCGTTTCACCACTAAAGGCGGGCATTTTCCTCGTCTTCATCATTGTTTTGCAGCAGCTGGACAACCGAATCACCTACCCGCTGGTGGTCGGCAAGAGCATTGGCCTGCCAAGCGTCTGGGTCTTTGCCGCGGTAATCGTCGGTGGCAGCATTTCCGGAATTCTCGGCATGATGCTGACGGTGCCCCTCTTTGCCGCCCTCTACCAAATCGTTGCTACCGACGTCGGCAAGCGTGAAGCCAACGCGCAAATTGGGCAGGAAGGCTGATAAACCCGCCACCAGCCGGAAGAAAAAATAAATGACTCCCAGAAATGTGGTCAAAAGCCCACATTTCTGGGAGTCATTTTTAATTTATTTCACCTGCGCAGCGGATCGCTGCCGATGCAGCTCCCGCAGAAGGTGGGTGGCCTTCAGCTGCGTCAGCACAGCATCGATCGCATAGAGCTCCAGCTGCTGGCTGGGCTGGTAGTCCACTAACGGCTGCAAGGCCCGCCCCGCCAATCTAGCGTTGAGGAGCTCAACAAACTGGTCATAGGCCTTCTGGGGATAGGCGGCAACGGTGACTTCCGCAATTCCCGCCCGAATCTCTTCAATCGAAAAACTCGTCTTAAACAGACCGATCAGTAGAAGGTCAACCAGCTGGTTAACCGCGTACTTTTTCTTAACCGGCGCTTGAATCACCTTTTTCTTGACGTAGTTATTCACCATTGACTTGGTCAGCGGCTCAACACCAATTGCCAGCAGCTGATCGTTCACAATCGTTACGACTTGGTCAATGTAGAGGCCCAGCGTTGGTAATTCCTTCCAACGGGGAAACTGCGTCTGGGCAAGTTTCCCCGCCCAATCTTGGTAACTTTGTTGGATCATCTTAGTCTTCCTCCTTTGCGGAAACCCCAATCGACTGGTTACGGTAGCGGTCCGTCAAGAGGGCCTGCTCAATCACGCCCACCAGGGTTTCCTCACTGACCCCCTGGCCGGTGACCGCCTGCCCCTCTGAAGTGATTACTGCTGGCCGGCTCGTCGTGGTCAGCGGCAGGGCCCGGATCACCGTGTATGGCAACTCTAGTTCATCAATCATCTTGATTGCGTACTGGTGGGCCCACAGGTATTCCTGAGCGCCCTTGCCGTACCACCGCTGGAGCTGCCCCAGGCTGGCATCATCAGCCGTTCCTGCCATTGACAGCATGACAATCTTTTGGGGAGTAAACACCGCCTGGTCGATCTGCGCCACCAGCGCTTGGACCTCCTCGTCTACAGGCTCGCTCACCTCCGGCAGCCAGCATAACTGGTCACCCTGCTGAAAATTCAGCTTGGGGCCGCTTACCGCCACCGCATCGTACATTTTTTTCATAATCAGCTGGCCCAGCCGATCATGCCGGCGACTAACAATTATCGTTCGCCCCATTTGACCACTCCTCTGCTAATAAGCCATTAATTCATCGTCTACCGTCGCGTCCTCAATCCGAACATCAGTAATGGTACTCTGCTCCAGCAGCGGCAGGAGGGCTTGAATATTTCCGGTATACAAGAACCGGGTCTGGTTGGCCGCCTCGCCGAGCATATGGGCCCCCATCTTCATTGCCACGTCAATCGGCAGGCCCGTTCCCGTCACGGTCACGGTACAATCGACACCATCGTTAGCGGTAATATCACGAGCAGACGTCAGCCGGCTGCCGCTAAAGTAGTAAATCGTCTTGGCAAACCGCATCATAGTTGAAACGTCGCTGCTGGAAAACAGCACCACAGAGTTGGTCTTATGAGCATAGTCCGCCACCAGGTTGCCAATCGTCTGCCGGGCTGCCGCTGTCAACTGGTCTAGTGCATCGCCAAGGAAGACGACCGACCGCCGGAGGGCCAGCAGAATAACTATCCGTAGTTCGACCTGCTGGGCAGCCGTGAGCCCGGCCACCTTATCGTCATGCTTGATTCCTAACGGTGCAAGCATCGGGAGCGTTTGTTCGACGGTCAAAGCATCTTTTAGGTGCCGGCTGGCGTGGTGAATCGCGCGCTCCACCGTTTTGCCCTTCAGCGCCAAACGGGAAAACGAAGCCACCGCTTGTTCGGGATGGTGCCTCAGCTGCCCCAAGTCACCGCCGTTAATTTGTACGGACCCTTCAATCACCTTTCCCTGATTCATCAGCAGCTGCTCTAAGGCCTGTACCGGTGCCTCACTATTGCTGCACAGGGCCACCATCTGGGGTGCCATCAGGCCCAGCGATACTTCCTCCAGTTCGGCTCCTGACTTGGCTTCAAACGTTAGGTTATTCAACACAACACTGCTCACAATCCATTCCCCCATTAAAGAACTTACGATTAGTACTAATTTTAGCATTTTAGCCGGGAAGATGGTTTATTATTCAACTTATTTCACCCTAAAAAAATAATAAATTAGCTTAAAAATGAGATTAGTGCAAAAGAACATTACAAGTTACCGGCTTTTTAGCGTATAATTAAACCCATGAGAATATAAAGCAGAAAGAAGAGTTCTAATGGCCAAAATAAATATCCTATACATATCGCTGGAAGGAAATACGCGTTCCTTTGTCAAACGGTTAACCGCCTTTGCCAAGCAGCAGAATATGATTAACCAAGCTAATCCAGAAATCAACGCGAAGGAGATTGGTCCCCAGGACGCCCCAGCCAGCGAAAGCGAACCATTTTTCGTCTTCGTTCCGACCTACCTTACCGGTGGCAACGGGATTGATTCCGGCTATACCGAAATCATGACCACCGCCCTCGGCGAATACATTGAAGACGGTAACAACGCCCGGTACTGCATCGGGGTGGTCGGCAGCGGCAACAAGAATTTTAACGAACAATACTGCCTGACCGCGCGGAAATACGCTAAGATCTTCGACGCACCGTTCCTGGATAACTACGAATTGCGGGGAACTGACGCCGACGTTGAGCGAATTTACGGTACTCTTACCAAGGAATGGGCCAAAAACGGCAGCAGCGAAGCCTAAGGATTCATTATTCATAGATAAAAAACTGGCACTCGGCGTCGAGTGCCAGTTTTTTATTACGTTATTCCACGCCAACTAATTGATTGCCCGTACAGATCAACCAGGTGATCCCGTAACGGTCCACCACCTGACCCATCATTCCACCAAGGATCCAGTTGCCAAACGGCACCGTCACCCGCTGCTCATCGGAGTCCGCCAACTGCGCAAAAAGCCGCTGGGCAGCCCCCTTATCATCACCAAAATTCAACATAATGGAAATTAACGTTGAGGTTTGCGGGGTCCCCATCGTTGCGTCCGCGCAAACAATCTTTTGTCCCGCAATGGAAAACTCCCCATAGAGGGTCGTCGCCGTCAAATCGGCGGCAGCTAAGCCAATGCTTTCGGCCTGTTCTTCGCTGAGCGGCTGGTGGTGCATAATCTGCGCCCCAAAGTTCTGGACGTAGTAGTCCATCGCCTCCTTGGCGTTTTTAAAAGTTAAGTACGGGTAGATTTTTGCCGTCATATTTTTCCTCCGTGTCAATCTTCGCTATTGATTATATGGTTAGAAGCGGTTCCCGTCAAATTTGCCCGCCGTCAGGACCGAGGTTGGCCTGTTAGTAAAAGGTTTTATTATGTTATAATGGTGCTTAGCGATTTTAACTCACGAAAGGACGAATCTTGTGGAAAAAGTAAGAAAACATAGTCCACTGCTGGTCTTAGGGCTCCTGTTGCTCGGCGTTTGTATGCGGATGCCAATTACCTCCATCCCCTCCGTCATCAAGGAAATTGCCCAGACCTTCAGCGTGGCGCCAACCAGTCTCGGCATTCTAACGACCATCCCGCTACTCTGCTTTGGCCTGTTATCATCCGTTGTTTCAGCGACCGCCCAGCGAATTGGTAATGAATTAACCATTGCGATCGCCATGGCACTGATGTTTATCGGTTCTTACCTCCGAATCATCAGTTTTCCATTGTTAATGGTCGGAACGGTCCTCGTCGGGGTCGCAATCACCTGTATCAATGTATTGCTGCCCGCAATTATTACCGATAAATTCCCCGCGCGGATCGGGAGCATTACCGGGATGTATAACACCGCGATGACCTTGTTTGCCGCCATCGGGGCCTACGCCATCACGCCAATTACCCACCAGAGCAGCTGGCAAACTGCGGTAATTCTCATCAGCCTCATCGCCTTAATCAGTGCCATCGTCTGGTTGCCCAATCTGAAATATAATGAGCACGCGGTGGCTGGCCAGGAAGCCGACAGGGGAACTAATATGTGGAAACAGCTCAACGCTTGGTGGCTGCTGCTGTTCTTTGGCTTTCAGTGCTTTGTCTTTTACAGCGTCGTTGCCTGGTTGCCAACCATTGCCATGAGCGCTGGCCTCAGTAGTGACCAGGCTAGTCTGATTGCCGGCCTGCTCCAGCTGTTTGCCCTGCCGTTCGCCTTTGCGGTACCCGTAATTGCGGCAAGGATGACTAACCGGCAACCAATCATGCTGGCTGCGGGAATTTCCGCCATGGCTGGCACAATCATGATGTTCTTCCCGGTCAACTCCTTCGCTTACTTTTGCGTTGTTGCCCTGCTGCTCGGCGCGGGTTCAACCACCACCTTTGTATTGGCAATGACCCTGTTTGGCCTCAAGACTAAGAGTGCCGCGGATACCCGCAACCTTTCCGGAATGGTTCAATCCATCGGCTACTTGATTGCCGCCCTGGGTCCCGTCATCGTCGGCAACCTGAATGCACAGACCCACAGCTGGTTCGCCAGCGTCGTGGTAATTCTGGCAGCCGCATTCCTCTTTACCCTCTTCGGGATGCTCGCCGAGCGCCATCAGTACATTTAATCCTTCTTACGAAAAAAGCAACGTGCCAACATTACCGGTGCGTTGCTTTTGTTTTGTAGAGGGTGCGAGGGTGGGGTTCGCCCTTAATCTCATGTTTAACGTGGTTCAGCATATCATCGACCATTTCAACTACGTGGGGATCATCTAAAAAGTAGTAAACTTTGGTTCCCTCCCGCCGGCGGCAAACCAGCTGGTAGCGATACAAGATCCCGAGTTGTTTTGACACCACGGGTTGCGACATTTGAAGGTGGTCAACGATTGTCGAAACCGGGACCGCCTGGTCACAGTGCCGCAGGAAGTATAAAATTTCAATCCGGTGACTGTTGCTCAATACCTTATAAATCTTTGCCGCTTCGGCAATTAAACTATGCACAGAGGTCAATCCAGGCCACTTCTTTCCTCATTTTTGTCTATTATAGCAAAGTCAGCAGGTGGTGGATTAGTCCACTATCGTAAAAAACGTATAATCCAACGCCAATATAAATCACTTTCATCAGCAGTTCGCCATTTTTCTCAAGCACCCTCTTAACCACCGGCACTTTACCGATCCCCTTGACCACTATCACCGCCACGGCCGAGAGGACCGCGATAAAGATGGCTGCTAGTAAAAACTTCTGGCTGGACAGGTCGATCAGAACCGGCAGAAAAATGGCCAGGTTGCACCCCGCGCAGACCGCCAGGTAGGTCGCTAGGGTCGCCAGGACTGGCGAATGCTGACGCTGCTTGCCTGCTTCATCATCACCGTCACGGATCGCCATGTAGATTGGTAAAATTCCTAAAGTTCCTAATACCCATTCCGGCAAAAACAGGGCGAGGGCCTGACCAATAAGGTAACTCGCGCTCATCAGCAAAAGCACACAGATGAGATAGCCGACCATGACGTCGCGAAGGCGGTAATGGTGCAGCAATAATAGCAAAATAAAAAAGAAGTCCAGGTTGACCGCAATAAAGGTTAACGTTAATAACCAGTAATTCATAAGCTCGCTCCTTATATATCGAATTTGATATGATATTTATATAACATTTTCGATATATATACAAGGAATGATTTTATTATCCGTCAAGAGTCCCTGAATGCAACCCTTTGCAAAAAAAACTTTTGCTCTAGACCATTATCAAGCGGTCAACAATTGAAACCGATTCTGAAGCACTTTGCCCATAATGGGCCATTCCCGCCCCGACGTGAAAACAATTTCATTTATAGTGCAGACTTAACCGCGAGAGTATATAATTGGGAATGGTGAAAAAATTTCTGTAATTACAGAAGGAGTGAACATTTTGGCTACAGAAAACAAAGCTGTTATTACACTATTTGGTGCTACCGGTGACCTCGCTAAGCGGAAGCTCTACACTGCCCTTTTCAAGCTCTACCAAAAGGGCTACTTAGCGGATCACTTTGCACTTCTTGGAACTTCCCGTCACGAATACAGTGACGAAGAATTCCAAGAAGTTGTTCGCAACTCAATCAAGGATGTTGAAGAAACTCGCGATGGTGAAGCAGCGGACTTCTCCAAGCATTTCTTCTACAAGTCCCACGACGTTACAAAGCCAGAACACTACACGATTCTTAAGAAGCGGATTGAAGAACTGGACAAGCAATTCGGTACTGAAGGCAACCGTCTCTTCTATATGTCAATGGCACCGCAATTCTTTGGAACCATTGCCATGAACCTGAAGAAGCAGGACCTGCTGTCCGACGATGGCTTCAACCGGCTGGTAATTGAAAAGCCATTCGGTCGGGACTTTGACTCTGCTAAGAAACTCAACGACGCACTGTCCCAGACCTTCGACGAAGACCAAATCTTCCGGATCGACCACTACCTGGGAAAGGAAATGGTGCAAAACATCCAGGCCCTGCGCTTTGGTAACACTATTATCGAATCACTGTGGAACAACCGTTACATTGACAACGTTCAGGTTACTCTAAGTGAAAAGCTCGGTGTCGAAGAACGGGCCGGCTACTACGACCAATCCGGTGCCCTGCGTGATATGGTGCAAAACCACATCATGCAAATTGTTGCCCAATTGGCAATGGAACAACCGGTTTCCTTTACTGACACCGACGTCCGGGTTGAAAAGATCAAGGCACTGCGGAGCCTGCGGGTCTACACCCCATCTGAGGCGGCAGCAAACTTTGTCCGCGGCCAATACGATGCCGGTGACGGCACTGAAGCATACCGTTCCGCTGACGGGGTTGACCCAGAATCTGGTACCGAAACCTTCGTTGCTGCCAAGCTGCTGTTTGACAACTACCGCTGGTCAGGGGTACCGTTCTACGTTCGGACTGGTAAGAAGCTGGCTGACAAGTTTACCCGAATTGACGTGGTCTTCAAGAAGCCGCTGATCGACATCTTCGCCGACCCACGCAACGAAAGTGACCAATCATTAAACTCCAACGTCCTGACGATCTTTGTTGAACCAAAGTCTGGCTTCGCAATGCAATTAAACGCCAAGCGGGCTGGTCAAGGCTTCACGACTCAGCCAGTCGACCTCAAGTACCTGCAAAGCGACTCCGACAAGAAGGAATCCCCAGAACCGTACGAACGTCTC
Organism: Limosilactobacillus antri DSM 16041; assembly: GCF_000160835.1. Classification (GTDB taxonomy): domain Bacteria; phylum Bacillota; class Bacilli; order Lactobacillales; family Lactobacillaceae; genus Limosilactobacillus; species Limosilactobacillus antri. Next base: position 312,293 of record NZ_GG700733.1, on the reverse strand, counting down.
TTCCACGATGCTCTGGAAGGCAACCACACCAACTTTGCATCATGGGCTGAAATTGCCTACGCCTGGAAATTTGTTGACGTTATTCGGAAGCTCTGGGACATTGAAAAGCCGCAGTTCCCGAACTACACTCCAGGCTCAATGGGTCCAGCAGCTTCCGACGAACTGTTGGCGCGTGACGGCCGCAAGTGGGTTTACCGCCTCAACCACTAATAATTTAACCAAGCGTTTTAAGTTTCGGCTTAAAACGCTTTTTGTTATTAAATCGGTTGCACAGTTTGATTTTTTTGCTATAATGGACATTGTGAAAATTATTACATGTATTTTCTTATGAGGAGAGTGACTTTGATGTCAGAGAATAAAGCACAAATCGGTGTTGTCGGTTTAGCTGTTATGGGTAAGAACCTTGCATTGAACATTGAAAGTCGCGGCTTCACGGTTGGTGTATACAACCGTCACCGCAACCGGACGGACGAAATGATGCGGGACCACAGCGATAAGAAGCTGGTTCCTAGCTACACAATTAAAGATTTCGTCGACTCACTGGAAAAGCCACGGCGGATTCTGCTGATGGTTAAGGCTGGTAAGCCAACCGATGCTGTCATTGATGAATTACTCCCTCTGCTTGACAAGGGTGACGTTCTGATCGATGGTGGGAACACTAATTTCCACGACACGATGGCACGGAACGCTAAGCTGGACAAGTCCGGCATCAACTTCATCGGCATGGGTGTTTCCGGTGGTGAATTGGGTGCCCTCCACGGTCCTGCCCTGATGCCAGGTGGTCAAAAGGAAGCTTATGACCTGGTTGCCCCAATTCTGACTAAGATCGCTGCCAAGGCCGAAGAAGATGGCAAGCCATGTGTTGCCTACATCGGCCCTAACGGTGCTGGTCACTACGTCAAGATGGTTCACAACGGAATCGAATACGGTGACGAAGAATTAATTGACGAAAGTTACAACATCATGCGGAACGTTTTGAAGATGCCAGTTGACGACATCGCCAAGACTTTTGCTGAATGGAACAAGGGTGAATTATCAAGCTACCTTGTTGACATCACTGCCGACATCCTGACCCGTAAGGATGACCTGGGTGACGACAAGAACAAGCCAATCGTTGACATGATTCTTGACCGGGGTGCCAACAAGGGTACTGGTAAGTGGTCATCAATGACGGCCCTTGATGGTGGTGCTCCACAATCAGTTATCACCGAAGCTGTTTACGCTCGTTACATCTCCATGATGAAGGACGAACGGGTTGCCGCAAGCAAGGTATTGCCTGAAGTAACCGACTCCATCTCCATCGACGACAAGAAGGAAATGATTGAAAAGGTTCGTCAAGCCCTCTACTTCGGTAAGGTTATGTCCTACGCACAAGGTTTCGAACAAATGCGGATCGACTCCGAACGTTACGATTGGAACCTGAAGATGGGTGAATTAGCACAGATTTGGCGTGCGGGCTGCATCATCCGTGCTCAATTCCTGCAAAACATCACTGACGCCTTTGACAAGAACCCTGACCTGAAGAACCTGCTTCTGGACGACTACTTCAAGGACATTGCCAAGAAGTACCAGCAGGCTATCCGGGACGTTGTTGCCTTGGCTGTTAAGGCTGGTATCCCAGTACCATCAATGAGTGCTGCGATCAGCTACTACGACTCCTACCGTGCTGAAGTGCTTCCTGCAAACCTGCTGCAAGCACAACGGGACTACTTCGGTGCGCACACCTACGAACGGGTTGACCGCCCAGGTAACTACCACTACAGCTGGTACGAAGAACAATAATTGAAATTAAGTCAGTTTTAAGGAGCTGGGAGAAAACAGTGTTTTCTCCCAGCCTTTTTAATTACT
>NZ_GG700733.1:189945-308608 GCF_000160835.1 Limosilactobacillus antri DSM 16041 | reverse complement strand
CCTTTTTAATTACTAAAAAGCCCACGGGTCATTTATTTGATAAATTTCACATTAATCTTTCAAAGACCTTAACCACGATTTGACCTGTTCTCCCCTATTTAAGCAGGCGCTTACTAAAAGTTTACCTAGCATATTGGTGAACGAAATATCCACGAATTGACTTTATCAAGGGTAATTGATGATATTAGACGCACTGGGTAAAATAGTGAAGCAAAGTGAATAATTATCGTAAAATTTTACTAAAAGATTATTGACAACTTTAGTGAAAGCGCTTAACATGATGGATGTAAGCAATTATTTATTTTGTCAGAAAAGGGGAGTCAAGAATGGATAAGCAAGAGCCACATGTAGTCCGCTCACGTCTCGCATATTCTCTCGGGGCGTTCGGACATGACGCTTTCTTTGCATTACTGTCAACGTACTTTATGATGTACGTTACTGGTCACCTGTTTACTTCAAGCGACAAGCACTTTGATAATCGAATGGTCGGTTACGTTACCCTCATTATCATGATTCTGCGGATTGTCGAATTACTGATCGACCCGTTAATCGGGAACGCAATTGACCGGACCAATACTAAGTGGGGGAAGTTTAAGCCGTGGGTTGTCGGCGGTGGTGTTATTTCCGCCGTCCTCCTGGCTGCTTTATTCACGCCACTTGGCGGACTGAACGTTTCCAGTCCCTACCTGTACCTGGTTGTCTTTGCCATTATCTACATTATCATGGATATCTTCTACTCCTTCAACGATGTTGGTTTTTGGTCAATGATCCCTGCCATGTCCTTTGATTCACACGAACGGGATAAGATAGCTACTTTTGCCCGGGTTGGTTCAACCATCGGTGGGCAAATCATTGGTTTTGTCATCATGCCAATGGTTCTGTTCTTCTCCATTAACCAAAATGGCGGAACCGGTGATGACCGTGGTTGGTTTATCTTCGCCGTAATCGTTGCCGCAGTTTCTGCAATCACGGCAATCGGGGTGGGGATGTTCACCCACGAACAGAAGTCGCTGCTGCGGGAAAACAAGGAACAGACGAAGCTCAAGGATATTCTGCACATCCTGATCAAGAATGACCAGTTGCTGGCCATTGCGATGTCCTACCTATTCTTCACTACTGGACAGACTTTGCTGAACAGTTTTGAACTGTACTACTTCACCTACGTCCTTGGCAACTCCAAGGCCTTCTCAATTCTGGGTGGTTTGAACACGGTTGTCGGTGTGATTTCCGTCTTTGCCTTCCCGCTATTCTCTGGTAAGATTGGGCGGCATAAGCTCTTCTACGGCGCTGCCACAATTGAAGTTATTGGTGCTCTGATTTTTGCCTTTGCCGGCAAGTCATTAGCGCTCGTCCTGCTCGGGGCCGAATTATTCTTCATCCCGCAACCGATTATCTTCCTGGTTGTTCTGATGACGATTACCGACTCCGTTGAATATGGTCAATTGAAGTTAGGTCACCGGGACGAATCGCTAACCCTGTCAATTCGGCCGCTGCTGGATAAGTTCGGTGGCGCCGTTGCCAACGGGGTTGTCGGAATGGCTACCGTTGCCGCTGGGATGACCGGTGGGGCTACTGCTGCAACCATCTCTGCTCACGGAGTCAGCGTCTTCAAGATCTACATGTTCTTAATCCCAATCTCCTTAATCATCGTCGGGATCATCATCTTTGCCATCAAGGTTAAGCTGGATGAAGGCTCGCACGCTAAGATTGTGGCTGAACTGGAACAAACTTGGGGTAAGCAATTCAAGGGGAACGAAGCTGCTGCCGACACCGCGGTTGAAGAAGCCGCTCCGCAACTCCAGCTGGGTGAAACCGAAATTCCAACTCCGGTTGCTGGTAAGGTTGTTAACTTAAGCGACGTTAGCGATCCGGCCTTTGCTGAAGGCAAGATGGGTGAAGGATTCGCAATTAAGCCAACTGATGGAAAAGTTTATGCACCATTTGCCGGAACGGTGCGGGCAACCTTCTCTACCCGGCACGCCGTCGGTCTTGTTTCCGATAACGGAATTGCCCTCCTGATCCACGTTGGGATCGATACCGTTAAACTCCACGGAACCGGCTTTGTAACCTACTTTAACAAGGGTCAGCACGTCGAAAAGGGCCAGGAGCTGATGGAATTCTGGGACCCAACCATCAAGAAGGCGGGACTGGATGACACGGTAATCGTCACGGTTACTAATAGTGAAAGCTTTGACCTCAAGATGCTGGTTAAGGCCGGTGCCGAGGTAACTACGAAGGACAACGTCTTGAAAGTTACCAAAAAAGATTCAGCGAATGAAGCGGTTGATTAGCCAATAAGCAACGTGAGTGGGAAGCAGTTGCAGGACTTTATGCAGAGCCTAGGCTCGTCACTAGCTCACTGCTTGCCACGCTATTACCGGAAATATTCAAGAACCAGCACGAGACTGGAGAGAAAGCATCGTTTTCTCTCCAGTCTCGCTTTTTGTGATACCGAAAAAGAACTAACCGGCATTAATAATTGAGAACCGTTGTGCGCACAGCGGTTTAATTCGTTTCCCGAAGGCCCTGACAGCTGTTTTCATTAGCAGGATTCGCCATCTCAAGTGGGGCCCCTTTGATAAAAATAACAGGCTGGGCCGCACTCGGCTCAACCTGTCACTAGCTTTAGCTTAAACGATGCTATTGGTCAACGGCGGTCCGTACAACCAGGACGTCCACCGGAGCATTCCGCTTGACGTAGGAGGTCACAGACCCCATCACTGCCCGTTGCATCCGTGATAAACCACTCGCGCCAATCATAATCATGTCGTTGTGGTGGTCGTGAATAAAGTCAAAAGAGATAATCGTCTTGGGGTTGCCCAAACGAATGTGAATATCCATGTTGTCAAAATCATTCTTATCCTTAGCTGTCTTCAAGAGCTTGCTAAGGTATTCCTTGGACTTGTCAACCAGCTGGTACGCAATGCTCCCGTCTGACATCCCTGCAAAGTTATAGGCCATTGCCCGCGTGTCAATAACGTTTAAGACATCAACGTGAGCACCATTACGCTTAGCAACAAAGATTGCCCGCTCTAAAGCCAATTCGGATTCCTTGGAACCATCGACCGGCACTAAAATGTTTTGGTATTCTTGATCCATATGCTTAAGCCTCCAATGCAGCTTCTTGTATTGTTTAATCTTATTGTACCATTAAATGGCCGGGAGGAGTAAGCATTCCCGTGAAGTAGCTAAATTTTTCACAATTGACATTGACCAGTAAATCGCCTACAATTCAGTCAGCACATTAATTTACCATGAGAAAAAATGCATTATAATTTAATGGGATAAGATGAGGTTTACCAGATGGATAAGATTGATCGTAAAATTATTAATTCATTGCAAAAAAACGCCCGGGCCTCTTTAAAAGACTTGTCAAAGGAATGTTTTATTTCCTCGCCGGCAATCGCTGCCCGCATTAACAAACTCGAAAAGGCTGGCATTATTAATGGCTACCATTCCTCCATCGACATGGAAAAAATCGGCTTTCACGTCCGGGCCTTTATCCAGGTCCAACTGGAGCCCCGCCAGAAGAAGGAGTTTTACCCTTATGTGCAAAGTATTCCCAACGTCGTAGAATGCAATTGTGTCACCGGTGACTACTCGGAAATCATGGAGGTCGTCTTCCCCTCCACGACTGACCTAGATGACTTCATCAATACTATTCAGCAACGGTTCGGCAAGACTAGTACCCAAATCGTCTTCAGCACTAGCGTTCAGCATCGGGGGATTACGCTGGATAACGAAACTCTTGATTAAGAATCACGCAAACAAGAACTAGTAGTGGTTCAATGTCTATTCGGATAGTTTTTCTTTTAACCGGAAACCTATGAGTAATTTTTGCAAGTACTAAAATTAATATTCACAAGCTATTTTAACTTTCAAACATATTTTTTATAAATAGAATTATCTGTAGGATATCTACCCACGATTACTTAATCTATACAAAAAAGCTCACGCCAATGCGCGAGCTTTTTAATAAATCTATCCTATTTTCTGAGTTAACTCTTTTCCAACGCATCCAGTTTCCGACTGGCAAACCAGAGAATTAACCCAAGGATAATGACAATCGCTGCCAAAATACCATAGCCCATTTGGAATCGTGCCGGATTACTGGTCTTCAAAAGTGCGTAAACTTGCGGATAGATTAAAGTTGCAAAGAAGACGGCAATTGGCCAGAAACCTAGTAGTAGCCCCATTACCTTAGCCGGTGCTAGTTTAGTAATGAAGGAGTTTCCCATTGGAGAGAAGACCATTTCACCAACGGACATTAAGATAGCAACCAATGCAATCCACCAGAGAGAAGTATGCCCGTGACCAACCATATCAGCAAGAACCATTGCCACGTATGCAAAACCGATGAAGATAATCCCTAACGCAGTCTTCTTAAACATACTCATATCACCTTGTGGCCGTTCCGCCAGCTTTGTCCAAAGACGACCAAAGATTGGCCCTAAGGCGATACATACAATGGCATTCATGGAGTCAAAGTATGAGGTTGGAACGTCAAATGAACCAATCATCCAATTGGCACGGTTCAAAAAGTCCGCCCCATCTCCATGGCCAAAGTAGTAGTAAACTGGCATATAGGCCATATACCAAACCATCCAGAAGATAACTGAGAATAACGTAACTAGAATAATTGCAGCAATCCGCTTCTTATCACCTGAGGTTAATGGCTTATTTTTTTCTTCATTCTCCTTTTCCTTTTTAGTAGTAGCAACCGTATTAAACTTCCGTTGGTCAACCTTAAATGGCTTTTTACCGGCATCTCCGAGCGACCGCATATTGCAAATAAACCAAATGGCGTCAACAAACATCAAAACCGCACAAAGTAAGAATACAAGGTTAAATCCCCATGAAGCAATCAACAATACGATAAAGGTTGTCCCTGTGAATGAACCAACGTTAACAAATGAATATTGAATTGAAAAGGCTTCGTTCAGTTCTCGTTCATCATTGAAAAGCAAGCCGTTAATTCCGGACAGATTACCTTTAAATAGACCAGTACCAATTGCAACTAAGATAATCATTAACCATACCATTCCAATAGAGTGAGCTTGCCAGGCAACGGCATAGCCAATTCCCATTAAAATCATACCGAGCGCAACGCAGAGACGCGGATTAAGCCAGTAGTCAGCAACGTATCCACCAAATACCGGTGCAATATAAGTCCACGCTAAAAAGGAAGCCGCCATTGAGGCCGCCTTAACATCGGTCAGGCCAAGGCCACCTTTGGCAACAGATGTAGCAATCCAAATGGCCAGCATGTATTTAACAGTATAAAAAGCTGCCCTTTCAAAGGTAAAACCCAACGAGCAAACGTAAAAGCCAAATGGTCTTTTCGACTTAACCGTTGAAGTATTCATTTTTATTCCTTCTTTCCAAATCTGACCCATAAACTAATTAATACAAACCACTCATCATTACTAATCTTATCAGTATGTGAGCGCTTTATCAAACTCAGTTAATAAAAAGCTATTTATTAAACAATAAAAAATACTCTGTAATAAATAAAATTATCTTCTAAACTAAAAAACAGGAGTCATGTGACTCCCATTTTTTAGTTTAAATTCTATTACTTCCCGTAATTATCTAAGTAGTGGTTGTATTGCTCCCGGTTCAGCGACTTTTCAGACTCACCAATTACCAGGGTTGCAATTGAGTTCCCCACAACATTAACTGCCGTCCGGCCCATGTCAACAAAGCGGTCAATTCCCGCAATAAAGGTCAATCCCGCCATTGGAACCCCAATCGTTGAAACACTAGCTAGTAGGACTACGAAGGAAGCCCCGGGTACCCCAGCCATTCCCTTACTGGTAATCATCAATACTACCAGCAGTGCAATCTGGTGGGCCAACGTCAAGTGCAGGCCGTACGCCTGGGCAAGGAAAATTGCCGCTAACGACTGGTAAATCGCGGATCCATCAAGGTTAAACGTATACCCGGTTGGAATGACGAAGGAGGTAACCCCTTTTTCAACCCCCATCTCATGGGTTTTCTTCATCAGCCGGGGCAGTGTCACCTCAGAACTGGCAGTTGTGAAGGCTAAGATAATTTCATCCCAGATGACCCGCATCGTCTTCCAATAACGCAGGTGGAAGAGGTGGGCCGTAATTCCTAACACAACAACAATGAAAATAATCATCGTCACGTAGGCAATCAAGATAAAGTACCCGAGCGGCAGCAGGGCGCTAATCCCCATTTCCGCAATGGTCATCCCAATCAGCCCAAAGACACCAATTGGCGCAAACTTCATTACCCAGTTCGTAACCTTGAACATCACTTCTGAAACCCCGTTTAAGACGTCGATCAGGATTTTCGCTTTCTCACCAACAGCTGCGATCCCCAAACCAAAGAGGACGGAGAACAAAATTACCGGCATCATGTCCCCATCAGACATCGACTTAAAGATGTTTGTCGGAATAATTGAAAGAATTAGCGGCCAGAACCCGCTATCATGAGCCGCGTGCTTTGCCGTCGACATATATTGCGAAATATCCGTTGCGTGGAGATCATGGATGTTAATAAAAGAACCCGGGTGGGTAAGGTTGGCCATCCCAATCCCAAGTAGCAGGGCAATTGTAGTCAGAACTTCAAAGTAGATCAACGTCTTGGCCCCAATTCGTCCCAGCTTTTTAATATCGCCAATATTAGCAATCCCAACCGTCAAGCAGGAAACCACAATCGGCATCACGATCATTTGAATTAGCCGGATAAAGATCGTTCCTAGACTTTGCATTACCGTGATGGCACCCTTGTTTTGGTAAAAGATTACCCCACAGATAATCCCTAGCACCAAACCAATCATTATTTGCCAGCCCATGCTCAGCCGGCCAAAGCGGTAGTATTTCACTTTCCATCCTTCTCTCTTTTAATGTCACTAATTACTTTAGCACATCCCCTACCGCTTTTCACGCCTTTTTCGGTCAAAATACGAACTACAATTAATTGTAATCAATCTTTATTCACTATTTATAAATAACATAATTAGCCATTTTCAAATGAAACGTTCTGATTTTTCTTATTATTTTCCTTCAGTCCGTACCAATTGTCCTTCTTTTATTGATATTAAAGGAAAATAAGCTTTAAATCGTTTGCCCATAATTTTCAGAAATTTATTGCAAAGTGCTAAGTAAAATCGTCAATATTTTATTGTCCTTTGTATTATTCACTATTTAAAAATCACAACAAAATAGTTGAACAACAATTTACCTTTAAAAAGTACCTAAAAAGATTTAATCTAAAATAGTAAAATTTAGCCAAGTCCGATTTAGCGAAAGGAGCATACAATGGGCGCAAAATTCCGGAGTGTCTTTGACATTATCGGGCCAACTATGATTGGTCCTTCAAGTTCACACACTGCAGGTGCAGTTGCAATTGGGCGAGCGGCATATAAGCTGTTTAACGGGCCCATCAAAAAAGTTACAGTTTATTATTATGAATCGTTTGCTAAAACACATCGCGGTCACGGCACTGATTATGCAATCGCTGCAGGCGTCCAAGGCTTTTTACCCGCCGACCCGCGTGTGCCAAGGGCGGTTGAACTCGCTCGGCAGCGGGGAATCGACATCCGCTTTGTAGAAGAAGAAGGTCCTAGCCCGATCCATCATCCTAACACCGCTGTTCTTGAAGTTGAAAATGATCAGCACGTCGTCGAATTAACTGCCTGTTCAATTGGTGGTGGGTCAATTGAAATTCGCCAATTCGTAATTGATAATATTACGGTCCAGCCGGCTGGTCCCTTACCAATTATTGTTTATATTGATCGAGGCAAGCAGCATCCGAACGCTGTCGAATTAACTGGAGTAGTCGAGAAAATTGCTCCATTTTACCGTAAGCAATCGCTCAAGGGCCCAGTCAATGATATTTATGAATTTGATATCAAAAACTACATGAGCGCGGCTACGATCCAACAAATCGAAAAACAGTTCAAAGACGTTATTTGTTTATAGAAAGGAGGCTTACTGATGTACGACAGCATTCAAGAAATCGTGTCTGCAGCAACCGAAAGCGGAAATTCAATTGCCGAGTTAATCATTGAGCAAGAATGTCGCCTTTCCGGGAAAAATCGCGATGAAGTCTGGCAACGAATGGCCGTAAACCTTCAAACAATGCAGGCCGCTGTTCAACGTGGAGAAAGTGGGCAAGGGGTCTTTTCTCAAACGCACCTAACAGGCGGCGAGGCAGTCAAAATTAAAAACTACCGGACCAGGCGGCACCCCTTATCAGGCGATGCGATGATGGCCGCCGTTCAAGGAGCGATTGCTACTAACGAAGTTAATGCTGCAATGGGCGTTGTTTGCGCAACACCGACTGCTGGTTCATCCGGGACCCTCCCTGGAATCTTATTTATGCTGAAAGAGCGGCTCGCTTTGACCGAAGAGCAAATGATTAACTTCCTTTTCACTGCTGGCGGGGTAGGATTAGTAATTGCTAATCATGCAGGAATTGCTGGTGCAACGGGTGGCTGTCAGGCAGAAGTCGGCAGTGCCTCCGCAATGGGTGCTGCCGCAGCAGTTGAAGCTGCCAGTGGAACCCCCGAGCAAAGCGCTCAAGCCATGTCAATTGCCATCTCTAACCTGCTGGGGCTCGTCTGTGATCCGATTGCTGGGTTGGTAGAGATTCCATGTGTCAAACGAAATGCAATTGGCGCAGGAAATGCTCTAATTGCTGCCGACCTGGCATTAGCGGGATGTACCAGTAAAATTCCGACAGATGAATGCATCATGGCAATGGATAAAGTTGGCCGAGGCTTACCAGCATCATTACGCGAAACCGGAATGGGCGGCTTGGCTGGTACCCCAACTGGCCAGGCTATCAAAGCGCGTATTTTTGGCAACGAGGTTTAGCCATGCGGAGTGCCCAAGCTATTCGTGATGACATCATTAGCCAGCTCAGTACCGTTGTTGACCCCGAACTAGGGATCGATCTAGTTAACCTTGGTTTAATTTATACAATCGATTTAGATGATCATGGTATCTGCCTCATTGAAATGACCTTAACCACCATTGGCTGTCCGCTTACCGAATATTTAATAAAGGAAGTTCAAACAGCAGTTAACCAGGTTGCCGAAGTCCGAAGTGTTGATGTGCAATTTGTGTGGGAACCAGCATGGTCACCGCAAAGATTAAGCCGGGCGGCTAAATTAGCATTAGGTATTCATAACAATAGCCATTAGACCAGACGGCCCCATAGCAGAAAACCATTCATTCCTGCTATGGGGCCGCTTATTATTTCACCACTTTGATTCCTTAAACCTGCTTCCACATATACTTTTGGAAAATATTCATCAGGCCCGCAACTGTCAGGGCCAACGTCAGCAGGTAGTCACTCCAGTTATTATTGACGATCACCATTGTTCCAAGAATCATGATTACCAACCCGCAGCAGGCTTTGTTAAGCCAGGTAGCCTGTTGGTCTGGCCGGTGGCCCTTCCGGTTAAACAGCCGCTTATCCATGCCCAGGAAAAAGGGCTGAATGTACCAGCCATACAAAATAGCAATCAAAAAGATCGTCACAAATCCCCAGATACAAAACTGCGTAACTGGTGACTTATAATTTAGTTCATCCGTTATTAGGAAAAACAATCCATATAAGATGAAAAACAACCCTTTAAACACACTAAAGGCATTGTAGGCCTTTCCCTGTTCCAAATAGCTTTTCAACCGGCGGTCACCTTTAAGCAGGGTATCAAGCGAAATCCGGTAAACCTCGCTGAGCTTCACCAGCATCGCCAAATCCGGGTAGCTCTTGCCCTGCTCCCAATTTGAAATCGTCTGGCGGGTCACAAAAAGCTGGTGGGCAACATCAGCTTGGGTTAACCCGAGCTTCTTTCGCTGTTCTTTAATTTGCGTACTAAAATCCATTGATGATTCTCCTTTGCGCTCACTAATGCTGAATAGATTATATTAAAGCAGGGCAATTTCTGGCAAGCAAAGCTGCTTTGCATTGCTGATATAGCAACGTTTGGCAAGCACTCATCATCTATGGGAAGGCAAACTAATTCAAACAAAAAACGATGGATAACGGTGCCATTTTTGCTCCGTCATTCATCGTTTTAGTTAAAATTACAGATCCTACCTGGTCGTCTGCCGCTTAATCAGGTGCGTCCCGACGACCGTCTTGCACGGGTCGGCATCCGGCCGCTGGAGCCGCTTAATCATCATTGCGACCGCCGCGTGGGCCATCTCGTCAGTCGCCACATGGACCGCCGACATACTTGGGTACACGTACTTTACCAGGGCGGTGTCGTTAAAGCTGATCAGAGCCAGCCGTTGCGGAACTGCAATTTTGGCTTCCTGAACCGCCTTTAGTGCCCCCACCGCCATTGGATCATTAGCGATAAAAATCCCGTGGGGCAAGCGGTCGCCTAAGCGGTCAATTGCCTGTTTCATGGCCTGATAGCCCGACATCGAGGTGTAGTCGCCGGCTAGCATATACTCCGCATGATACAGACCCCGCTGGCGGAGGTCGCTTTCAAAGTAGAACCGCCGCAGGTCCGGCACAATTTCGTTATCCGTCGTGGTTTCCGTTCCTGCCAGCATTCCAATGTCTTCAATTCCCTCGTTGATAAATTCACTAATGACCGAACGCACCGCGTTTTCAAAGTCAGGCACCAGACAGTCATACCCGGCCGCCAGACTGTCGTAGTCGACAAAGACAATGTTCTTCGTGACCAGGCGCAGCTTTTCGACCTGGGAATTACTAAATTTACCGATGGCAATAATCCCCGTCACGTCCTGGGGAATATCCTCCATGTTGTTCTGGTAAATCGGCACCGTTTGCAGGCCCCGCTGTTGCGCCGACCGCTCAATTTCCATCCGGATTGCCATGTAGTACAGGTCGTCCAGCTCCTGGGTAAGCGAATACCACTGGATCACGGCAATCTTTTGGACCTGGTTATTTTGCGGCCGCTTGTGCTTGGTGTAGTTAAACTGTTCCGCCGTCTCAATCACCCGCTGGCGGGTCTTTTCATTTACGGAAAGGGTCGCGTCATTATTAAGGATTCGCGATACCGTAGCGATTGACACCCCTGCCTTATTCGCAATGTCTCGTAACGTTACTGCCATCCTTAAACATGCTCCTTTCGGTTACTGCCTTTATAGTTGCGCCACAAAGCGTTCCCAGCCTGCCTGACCGGCCGCATCGTCCTTAAAGACTCCGGCGTTTTCCAGGACGTTTGCAAAGACGTTGGCCAGTTCTTGTTCCAGCACCTCATCGACGTTCTTGGCAGTGATGGTTTGACTGCTCTGGACTTCCTTCGCCCAGGCCAGGTGACTGTCTGCAATCTTGTTCTCCTGGCCCAGCCAAAACTTCTTGACTTCTGCCAGTTCCCCCTTGAGCCGGGCCGGCAGAATTGCCCGCCCCATCACTTCGATCAAGCCGATGTTTTCCTTCTTGATGTGCCACAGCTTTTCGTGCGGGTGGAAAATGCCCAGCGGGTACTGGTCGCTCGTGTTGTTATCCCGCAAAACCAGGTCCAAGACGTATTTTTCACCGTCGCGGTGCATGATTGGCGTCACGGTATGGTGGCGGGTTCCCCCGTCGAAGGCCTTGATACTCAGGGCTTCATCGCTGTAATGGTCCCAAACGTCAATGATGTGGGTCCCCAGGTCAATCAACTGGCCGGCGTCCGCGCTGGTCAAACGGAGATCACTCATCGGCCAGTTGACGATCCCCGCTTCGACCGCTGGGTACTCAGCAAAGTGTAGCGGCTTCTTAATCGTCGCCTTCATCATCGGGAAGACGTGCCGACCACCCTGGTAGTGTTCGTGAGCCAGCATCGAGCCGCCGACAATTGGCAGATCAGCGTTGCTGCCAACAAAGTAAGCGGGTAGCTGATTTTCGATTTCCACCAGGTTAACCAGTGTCTGCCGGTTAATTTTCATCGGTTCGTGCTTGCCGTACAAGAAGATACAGTGTTCATTAAAGTAAGCATATGGCGAATATTGGAAGCCCCACTGCTTGCCGCCGATGGTCATCCGGATAATTCGGTGGTTGCTCCGGGCGGCTTGGCCTAAGCGGCCCTTGTAGCCTTCGTTTTCCATGCACAGTGCACACTGCGGGTACTTCTTTTTGGTATCATGCGCCGCCGCAGCGATGGCCTTCGGGTCCTTCTCTGGCTTGGACAGGTTAATGGTAATCTCTAAGTTACCATACTTGGTTGGTTTATCAAAGACCACGTTCTTCTTAATTGCTGCCACCTTGACGTAGTCGTTTCTGGTACACAGTTTGTAGAACCAGTCCGTTGCCGTTGTCGGTGACTGTTGGTACTTTTCCCAGAAAGTATTATTAACCACTGACGGCCGGGGAGTCATCAAGTCATAAAGCTGGTCGTTGAGAATTTCCCGGGCGGTTTGCCCATCTTCAATTTGGCCGTGCTTAACAGCGAGATCAACTAACTGGGCCACTAATGGCTGGGCCGTTTGAGCATCCACATCTTCATCGCCGACCAGCGCCCGAATCTTATTCAGCACGTAAATCCGGTCCAGCGGCTCGTAAGCCCCACTGGCAATTACCTTATCGGCATACTCTTCCATTAACTTCATGTTCTCATTCTCCTTGCAAATGGCATTAATTACAGCTTATGTGGCCCGTCAACAACTTCGGCATCATAGAAGCTGGCGTCATAGCCAATCTTGTCCCGGTATACCTTACCAACGTTCTTCTTGAAGTCTTCGGCCGCGGCCTTCTTGACAATGGCAATTGCGCTCCCGGCAAAACCGCCGCCGACCATCCGGGCACCGAGGCAGCCTGGCTGTTCCCAAGCACTCTCGGCCAGGGTATCCAGTTCCTTTCCGGTAACCTCGTAGTCATACTTCAGGGAAACGTGGGAGGCGTTGATCAGCCGCCCCAGCTCTTCCAGGTCGCCCTTTTCCATCGCGTCGATGGCCCGCTTGGTCCGTTCATTTTCACTAACTGCGTGCCGGGCCCGCCGCAACAGAGTATCGTCATTAATCAGGTAGGTGTACTGGTCAAAGGTCTGCGGGTCGATTTCACCCAGCTTGTTAATGTTAAGCTTCTTGCTGAGGCGCTTAACGGCTTCGCCACACTCTTCCACCCGCTCGTTATATTTGGAACCGGCCAGGGAGTGGGTCTTATTCGTGCTCATAATCAGGATTTCGTAATCGCCCAGTTCCAGCGGCAGGTACTTATATTCCAAGGTGTTGCAATCCAAGAAGATGGCATTATTCTTCTTACCCATTCCGACAGCAAACTGGTCCATGATTCCGGAATTCAGGCCGACAAAGTCATTCTCGGTCTTCTGACCCAGTTTAACCAGTTCGACCTCGTCGATGTCCAGGTTGAATTCGTCTTTCAAAATGTTTCCCATCAGCATTTCAATAGAAGCTGATGATGACAGACCGGAACCGTATGGCAGGTAGCCGTGGATGTACAGGTTGAAGCCGTGGTCAATCTTGTAGTTGCGCTGTTTGAGGTACACCAGCATCCCCTTGAAGTAGTTGACCCACTTTTCGTCAGCCGCAGTCTGGGGCTGGTCATCGTTAATGTCAAAGGTAATAATCTTGCTGTTTTCTTCCTTGGCAGAGTTGGCGGAATAAACCGCGACCGTGCTGTCTTCCCGCGGGCCGTAAACGCCATACGTTCCGATACTAATGGCACACGGAAAGACGTGGCCGCCATTATAGTCAGTATGTTCGCCGATGACGTTAATCCGGCCGGGGGAGAAGAAAACGTCCTTGCCGTTTTCGTTAAAGACTGCTTTGTATTCGTCAAGAAACTGTTGCTTATCCATCACGATAACCTCCATTGTCCAAATAAAACTGCGTAGTAAACTTTTACTAAATATATTTTAAGCTCATTTACTTCTCTCGTCAATAAGCGCTTTCATTTTTGTTAAATAAATCTCGGAAGCGCTTACTAAATTGAGGAGCTAAAAAATGTTAAAATGGACAAAGTAAGGGAGGAGCGAGCCCCATGACGCAATATTCACCAAGTCAACTACTCCCACTGGCCCAGCGAACCGGCCGGTGGGTAACGAAAACTATCAAAGGACACCCGGCCCTGTATACGACTAATCTGGGGAGTGTCGTTCGCTTTAAGGTGAGTGGAACCCCCACTGTTAACGTCAATACGATCAATAATAGCCACCCGGGCACGCCCCGGCAGGTCTATGCGTGGCGTTACGACCAGCAGCCATGGCACCGGTTTTGCGCACAAGCGCAGCCGGTTGAGTTAGGGTTGCCCGATCGTAAGGACCACCTGCTAGAAATCATGACAGCAGGTAATAGCGACTTTGATGAAGTCTGGACCGGCCAGGAAGGGTTCGCCATTCGGGGCCTTGATGCCAAGGATGGGCAGCTGGTGCCAGCGGCAAAACGCCCCGTCGTTAACTTCATCGGTGATTCAATTACCGCCGGCTGCTGGGTGCGGGGAAAACACGCCGCCGTTGATTACCGTCCAGAAAGCAATTACGTCGCGACTGCCAGCGACCTGCTGGAAATTGATGGTGTGCGGATTGCTTACTCCGCCGCTGGTGTTCTCCGTCCCGGTACTGGCGGTGTACCAACCGCGAAGGGCTTCTTGAACCGGATTGATGCCGGCACTACCTGGCGGGTAAACCGCCCCCAAGTGGTGGTAGTGAACTTAGGGGTTAATGACCGTCGCTTTGCTGCTAGCCAATTTATCCTGGCTTACGACCAGTTCTTAAAGCAGGTGGCCACCACATTTCCGGACAGCCGTTTGTTGCTCTTAACCCCGTTTAGCCAAACTTTTCAAAGGGAAATCCGTCAACTAGCTGCTAGCCACCGATTAGAATTAGTAAACACCACGGGCTGGTGCCCGGACTTTACCGATGGGCTTCACCCGAACCAGGCCGGGTCCATTGCAGCGGGACGCCGGCTCGCCCCGGTACTGAAAGCAGCACTAGCGAAAACAAGGAGGCCGCAATCATGACTCAGCAACGATTACTCCCAATTAACCACGGTTATAACTTCCGTGACCTTGGTGGCTACCGTACAAGTGATGGCCGAACCGTTAAGTGGCGGCGCCTGATTCGGGCGGGGGCCCTCAGCCGGCTTAACTCCCAAGATCAGGAAACCCTCGCGGCAGTGCCCGTCACCATCGACATTGACTTGCGTTCAAAGCCGGAAATTCTTGCGGCACCCGACCGGATTCCCCAAACTGCCAAGTACTACCACCTCCCCGTTTTTAACGTCGACGTCACCAATGCCTCGCGCAGTGACGAGGAGGTTGCCCAAGAAATGCAGGAACCAGGTAACGGCTACCGGCATATGCAGCTGGAGTACCGAAATATGGCAAAACTGGCCAGCGCACGGCAGGCTTACCGCAAGATGTTTTCCCTGCTGCTGGCCAATTCTGCTGGTGCAACCCTTTTTCACTGCACGGCGGGAAAAGACCGGACCGGCTTCGGGGCCTTTTTGATCCTGTCTGCCCTTGGTGTTCCACGTGAAACGATTTTGCAAGACTACCTGCTGACCAATGAAACGACCGCAGAATTTCGCCAGCGCTGGGTGGCCCAACTACAAGCCAGCACTGCTGAACTAGGCAACCGGGACGCCGTAATCAAGAACCGCAGCGACATGATGGCGGTCTTTCCCGGTTACCTGACGGCCGCAATTGACACCGTCAACCAGCTGGCTGGTGATCCAAAACACTACCTGACTGACTACCTCGGCCTGACCCGCCATGATCTGGCCGACCTGCAACGTTTATATTTAGACGAGGAAAGGTTATAATTGTGAACATAAGGAGGATGTGTGCAGATGCAAGTTTCAGTTCCATTAGAAAACGGCTTCCTGGCGGACGAATACGGTAAATATGCCCCTGCCAGCGCAATGCTAGCGGAGCACCCCATCAAGTCATTCCCGATTAAGATCAGCGATGCTCCTGCGGCGACAAAGTCGTTTGCCCTCGTCTTTATCGACTTTGATTCCACGCCGGTCTGTGGTTTCACCTGGATCCACTGGCTGGCGGCGAATCTTCCGGCAACAATGACTACCATTCCAGCCAACGCTAGCCGCAGTTTAGCAGACCAGCTTGTCCAGGGCAAAAACAGCAATGCCGGCCGGCTCGTCAATGGCGATCCCCGGATCAGCACTGGTTACGTTGGTCCCCAGCCACCTGACAAGGCCCATGACTACACCCTAACCGTTTACGCCCTGGACACGGTCCTCCCCCTCACAAACGGCTACTGGTTAAACGACTTTATCCACGCCAGTGCGGGCCACATTTTAGCTAAAGCCGAAGTAACCCTACCTAGTCGCGCCTAAGGAAGTGATAATCTATGGAAACAAGAATCTTTTTTAATCCTGGTGACTCAATCGCCAATATTCATGACTACAACGAGGCCATCCGCAAGGGGCAAATCTTCAAGCGGGAACGGCAAAGCGATGAACTAGTCATCGCTAAGGGGCCCGACGATGAAGAATACGCCATCTTCTACGCCAAGGACGCCCTCCCGGCGGGCCACCAGAAGTCGCAACCGTACGACGTTAAGAATAAGCTGTAAACCGCATGGAATATAAAAAAGAGCGTAAAGACTAGGTCTAATGACCCGCGTCTTTACGCTCTTTTTCGTTTTTCCTAAGCAATGACGTGTTTGCGGGAGTAAGTTAGATAAAGCACCCCGCCACAGCCCAGCCAGATAAGGTAAGAAAACCAAGCTTCAATTGAAATCGTGACCAATAGAATCACACAGATCAGCATTGCCAGGATTGGAATCACTTTCCCACCCGGAACCACAAACGGTCTTGGCAGTTCCGGATACTGTTTTCGCAGCAGCATCACCAGCAAGGAAACAAGCAGGAAGACCATTAGGGAACCAACATTAGCAATTAATGCCAGGTAGTGAAGGTCAAATTCACCGGCAAGGATCGCGGCCAAACAGCCAATTAGCAGGATTGCCCGGTTGGGGCTGCCGCTGCGCTGACTAAGCCGCGACCAGGAAGTCGGCAGGAAGCCGCCCCGGCTCATCGCCTTCATAATATTGGCCCCCGCGTAGATAAAGGCATACACCACCGCAATAATTCCCAGGATTGCCCCCGCCGATACGAACTGGGCCACTAACCAGTGCCCATGGGCAATTAAGACAAAGGACATCGCTTCGGAGATGTCAAGGGCGGGGTACTTCAGCGCCCCCGTCATTATCAGGCTGACAATTACGTACAATGCGGTTGAAATCGCCAGCGAGTAAATGATTGCCCGGGGGATCGTGTGTTGGACGTCCTTGGCATCTTCCGCGGAGGTCGCCAGTGCATCAAAGCCCAAAAAGGAGAAAAAGACCGTTCCCGCCCCGGTTAGGACTCCCCGGGCACCGTATGGGAAATAGGGGTGCCAATTGGCCGGGTTAACGTCTTGAACACTAACCACGATGAAGAGCAGGATGACTAAGAGTTTGACACAAACCAGACAGTCATTGACAAACTTGCTCTGACTAGTCCCCTGCATGAGCAGCAGGGTAATCAGCAGGACCATCAACAGCGCCGGGAGGTTAACCACCCCGCCCTTGCCAGCTGGCAGCAGCAGACTATTCGGCAGGTTGACCCCCAGCTCAGCCAGAAACGATTTGACGTATCCGGTCCAGCCGTTTGCAACAGTGGCGGTGGTGGTTACATATACCCCTAGCAGGGTCCAGCCGGTGAAGAAGGCTGGCAGCCGGCCCAGTGATACCCAGCTGTAAACATACGCGCCGCCGGAGTTGGGGATACTAGTCGTTAGTTCCGCATAGCAGAGACCAATCAGGCAGCTCGCCAGTGCGGCAATCAAGAACGACAAGGTCACCGCGGGGCCAGCATCCTGAGCAGCAACAATTCCCGTTAATACCAGAATTCCCGTCCCGATGATTGCCCCAACACCTAAAATTGTTAGATCAAACAGGCCGAAGGTTCGATCTTTTTCCGCCTTTTGTGCATTTCGTAAGACCAGGCTGGGGTCAATCCGCTTGCTAGCCAATTAAGTCAATGAGGGGCTGATAATGCAACCCAAGGCTGTCGGCCACTGCCTTTGAAGTTAATTCCCCTTCGTAGGTATTCACACCCGTAGCAATCATCCGGTCATTTTGCGCAGCCGTTTCAATCCCCAGGTTAGCAATTTTGAGTGCGGGACCGGTCGTGGCACTGGTCAGCGCTTCCGTAGCAGTTTTTGGCACTGCCCCCGGAATGTTAGCGACCGTATAGTGAAGCACCCCGTGGGAGACGTACACCGGGTCATCATGCGTCGTCGCGTGGGTCGTCGTTTCAAAGATCCCACCCTGGTCAATCGGTACATCAACGACCACCGACCCGGCCTCCATCGATTCAATCATTGCGGTTGTTACCAGGGTTGGCGCTTTTGCTCCCGGAATCAGCACCGCCCCGATTACCAGGTCGGATGCCTTGACCGCTTCGGCAATGTTATGCGGTGTTGACATTAGGGTCTGGACCTTCCCGTCAAACAGATTATCCAGCTCTTCTAACCGGGAGGCGTTAATATCCAGGATCGTTACCTGAGCACCCAGGCCAACGGCGATCTTGGCGGCGTTAAAGCCAACCGTTCCGGCCCCGATTACGGTCACCTTCCCCCGGGCTACACCGGTCGTCCCGGCAAGTAGCCGGCCTTTGCCCCCGTGCGGTTCTTCCAGGAAGTGGGTTCCCACCTGAACGGACATCCGGCCCGCAATTTCGCTCATCGGGGCCAGTAATGGCAGCCCGCCATTCCGGCCAACCATAGTTTCGTAGGCAACTCCTGTTACTTTGCTTTCTAACATTGCCGCCGTTAGTTTCGGGTCGGCGGCTAGGTGGAGGTAAGTATAGATAATCATGTTCGGACGGAAGTAGTGGTATTCTGTTGCCAACGGCTCTTTGACCTTGACTACCATCTCAGTTTGCCATGCTTCGTCAGCCGAGCCAATCTTAGCCCCGACCGCGGAGTAATCTGCATCGGCAAAGCCACTGCCGACTCCGGCATTATGTTCAACAATCACTTCATGGCCGCCAGAAACCAGGCTCGCAACCATGCTTGGGGTAGCCCCAACCCGTTCTTCTTGGTTCTTGATTTCTTTTGGAATACCGATTAGCATAACTAGAATGCTCCTTTCATTTTGCCGCCTCCCCCTTATGCTTACATTTAAAATAATATATTTTATAATCATCTGCAAGCAGCCAGTTAGCATCAATAACAGTATCGATTGCCGTTTCTACCTATTTAAAATAATAAAAGAATTTATTTCACATGGTTATGAAAAGCAGGATCACCGGTAGTGCGGTGACCAGCTTACCCGGTCGTCACTTAATCACTAACAAGACAATTAACTAGAACCAGCTTGCCCCGCGACCTTTTAACGGAATCAATTCTTTTTAACAAGCACAAACGACCGCTAGGGTTCACTTTTGCCGAACCCTAGCGGTCGTTTGTAGACCATGCTGTTCACTTTTGCGCTCAATAATAGCCTCCGCAAAGGCCGGCGAACGCCTTACCGTCCACCAACCAGCTTGGTGGTTTCCTCCTCGAGCCGGAGGATCAACGCGTCAGCATTCTCGCGGAAGTCCGCGACAAAGCTCGCCCCCTGCGGGCTAACTTCGCCAACCTTTTTTCCCATAAAGTCGGTCACTAGCAGCCGCTCTCCTGACCATTTTACATCATCATAGTGGCCTTCCAGGGCTTCATCAAACAGGGCCTGGAGAATATCCCGAACCGCCCCGTGGATTACCTCATCTTCCGTAACCTGTTCACCATGAAGTTTTCGCTGGGCGACCTGCATAACGACGTCGTCCATGCTTTGTGGAATCTCAACGCTCATAAGCTGACCTCCTTTCTACCTGCGCCGCTTTTTCCGCCGGGCTTTCTTGCTAAACTTAACCCCCCGCGGGGCCCGGCGCGGTGCTGGGGCCGCGGTTGACACGGCTTGCTGCCGGGCCAGCCGCCGCTGCCGTTTTAGCAGCTGCTGGTGCTCATACTCGCTCCACGGGTTTAGTAGCGTTCGCATAAAGCCCGCCACTTCTGCGCGATGGTCATCCATCCATTTTTCGGCTGTTTGGACATCATCGGTGTTGATCCCATTGCTCCGAATAAAGGACAGCATTAACTGGGTTTCCCGTTCTGATCGCGTCAAACTGGCTAACATATCCTGGGATGGCTGCATCTTGGCGATTGACTTCAAAGCGGTCCGGTATTGTTCCAGATCAATCTGCCCCGTCCGCTTGAGGTAGTCAAACAGCGCCTGCGCGGTTGGGACGATGTTTTCAATCTGCTTGGGCGTGATCGCAGGGTCTAAGGGCATCATCATCCCCAACACCTGTTGCAAATCATTGAATGCCCAGTTTCCAGGGTACTGGTGAAACTCCTGAGCCATCAGCCGAATAAATTGGCCAACCAGGTATTGGCGGCTGGCGCCATCTAACGGCTGACTTTGAAATTCCGGCTCTAGTGCGGCGGCATCCTTGGCCCGTTTAATAAACGCCGCCAGCTGTTCCTGCGACCATGGCCGGGCCGCTGGCTGCTGGGGCGCTTGCGCAGTTGGCTGACCATGCAGCTGGGCCCAGGTCTGGTGCGCCTTTCGGCAGGCATTCATATTTACCCGCTGGTCGTCAATTGCCTGGCTCAGTTCTTGGTAATTCGGTGCTTGAATAAATGCCAGGTAGGCCTTCAAAACCGGGGCTACGGCAATGCCAAACTGGTTGGTCAGCGTTGGCTCGGCAATAAAGTCACCCACCATCACTTCTTTAACCGCCTGGGGAGTCCACGCGGTGTCGGCCAGGTGCTGTTCCTCCACCATATGGTGAGTAAAGCGGGTCAAGATTTCTTGCGCGTGCTTTTGCTGGTTAGCAGATAGCTGATGATACGTGGACGAAGCAAGGAACTCTTTAACCTTTCCTTCTCGTTCGTTCATTCTTCACTACTCCTCCGTCATAAATTGAATTTTCCTTTCTATCATATCATAATTAAAAAATAAAGAAGTAACGGGGGAAGTCAAATGCAGAAAAAGAAGATTCAAGAAGCAATGAAACACGTTTATTTTCAAAAGATGACGAGGGCGGGCTACCAGGAAATCGAGGACGAGATTGCCCGCCTGCAAGCCCAGCGGCCCGCTAAAATTGAGCAGCTAAAGGCGGCGCGTGCCCTTGGCGACCTTTCAGAAAACACGGAGTACAGCACGGCCAAGCGGGAACTGCGGCACCTGGAAAGCCGGCTCCGCTACCTCAACAAGCAGCTCCAGTATGCGGAGATTATTGCCCCAACCAACGCCGGCACGGTCGACCTGGGCACGAGCGTTACCCTCCGTTTTGAAGATGATGACGACGTGGCCACCTACCGGATCGTCGGGAAGCAGGAAGCCGACCTGGCAAAGCAGAAGGTGGCCTTCGATTCTCCGCTCGGTCAGGCAATTATGCACCAAAGGGCGGGCACCACCGTCACGGTCCAGGCACCACAAGCGCCCTACCAGGTCACCATCATTAAGATTGCCCTGAATGCGAAATAAATTTTTGGCCTGGTGGCAAAGCGGTTTCATCGCTTACCGGGTCCCATTTGCCAAACGTAATCAAATGATTAGCCAGTTAATTGGCCCCTTGCATTCCGTATCCGCGCCGCTTAGAATACTACATATTGTGTTTGCAGCGCTGTAAACCCCAATCAACACTATATCTTGTAGAGGGGTTAATTATGTTAACTAGCTATTTTAAGTTTCTCACCCACCAGCTCACGGGCTGGCCACGGCAAAATTCTTACTTGTTTTTCTTTAGTCTGGGTTGTCAGGTCATGACCCTGGTCAGCGCGCCAATTACCTGGCTGACCCTGGTTACCTTTATCGGCACCACTTTGGGTGTTCTGTGCGTTTTAGCAATTAACGCCGCTAAGTCGGTGAACGGCTTCCTGGGGATTCTCTCGGCAATTTGCTTTATCATCGTTGGCTTTCACGCTAAAAACTACCTCAGTATCGGTGAACAAGTCGCCTACATGATTACCCTGGACATTCCGGTGCTGCTCTCTGCTAACTGGAACATCAACATGGCGGCCAAGATCCGCCACTTTACTCCCCGCAGCTGGCTGGTCGCCCTCATTGCTACCGCGGTAGTTTACCTGGTTTCCGGCTACCTGATTGGCCGCTTGACCGATGACCCGCGGCCGTGGGTTGACGCCATCAGTTTCTCAATCAGCCTGACCGCTGGTGTAATCTGTTTCCTCCGTTTTAACAACCAGTATTTCTGGTGGCTGGCCTCTGGGCTGGCCCAGCTAGTCCTCTGGTTTATCTCCTACCGCCAGGGAACGGCTAGTCTGGCAATGGCCGTCAACAGTTCGATTTACCTCATTAATGACGTCCTCGCCTTTACCGTTTCACCTTGGTACAACGCCAAACTCCGCCACCAGCTGAGTGAACGCGAGCAGGCCTATGCCGAAGAGATGGGCTTAAATTAAATCTTAAAAAACCGGCACCGGATAAATTTGCAGATTTATCTGGTGCCGGTTTTGCCGTCCTATTTAGCAGCCGTGCCCACATTAATTATTTACTTATAGACTTCAAATTGCGGCCGCTTGCCGTTAACGATTGCGACCACATCGTCCAAGCCCATTGCCACCATGTTTTTCATCGCCGTGTCGGTATAAAAGGCACTGTGTGGCGAAATCAGGACGTTCGGCATGGCCCGCAAAGTCTTGTAATCCTCTGGAATTTCCTCAGGTGTGGCCTGCTTTTCAAAGAATTGGCCCTCATCAGCCAGGGTATCCAGCGCTGCCCCGGCAATTTCCTGATTTTGCAGGGCCGCAATCAGGTCGGCAGCGTTTACGATCCCGCCCCGGGCCATGTTAATCAGGTAAGCCGTCTTCTTCATTTTCTTAAAGGTGGCACTGTTAAAGAGGTTAGCGGTCGATTCATTTAACGGCGTGTGAATTGTCACGATATCTGCCATCTGCAAAAGCGTATCAAGGTCGGTGTATTCCAGGTAGGGATTTAATTCCACCCGGTGAATCGGGTCTACCGCGATTACCTTAGCCCCTAGTGCAGAGTATAACTGAGCCGTGGCACCCCCAATGTGCCCAGCGCCGATGATCCCGACAGTCAAGTTGTAGATTTCGGTACTTTCCAGTCCTGCCCAGCGGAAGTCCAGCTTATCCATTCGCTGGTCGTAATAGCCTAACTTGCGGACCAGGCGCAGGGCCTGGGTTAAGCCCATCTCAGCAATGGCCCGGGGCGAGTAGGCCGGGACATTGGTGACCGTTAAGTCGTACTTCTTGGCCAGGTCAAAGTCGATCATGTCGTAGCCCACCATCCGGGCGGTCAGCTGCTTAATGCCATACTCATGCAATTTCTGGTAAACCACCGGTTCCAGTGGTTGGGTTTGTTGGAAGTCAATGCCATCAAAGCCTTTTGCCCATTCGACGGTGTTCGCATCCAAGCGTTCGGCGACGCACTTGACCTCAACCCCAGTTTTTGCGGACCATTCCTGAATATACTTCTTTTCTGGTTCCAGGACCGCATACATCAGAATTTTCATTATGGACACCTCCTTACCAATTCAATTGCTTCATCTTCGCCACTGCTTCTTTGAGCGTCGCCAGTGGTTGGGTCGCAGCAATCCGGACGAAGCCTTCACCGCACTTGCCAAACGCTAACCCTGGCACCACCAGGATGCCCGCCTTCTTGAGCAGCTGGTCGGCAAAGTCAACGGAATTCAAGCCGGTCTTGCGAATGTCGGCGAAGACGTAGATACTCCCCTGAACCGGACTGACGGACAGCCAGTCAACCTGCGGCAATTCCTTCTGCAGGTAATCTAACCGTTCTTGAAAGGCTTGCACAATCGGTGCGACCAGTTCGTTATGGTGTTGAAGTCCATACAGGGCCCCCACCTGTGAAAGCGTCGGTGCCGAAAAGGTAACCGCATCGTTAACGTCATTGGCCGCCGTCACCAGCCAATCCGGTCCCACCAGGTAGCCGATTCGCCAGCCAGTCATGGCAAAACTCTTTGACATCCCGCTGATGATGACGGTATTGTCTGGTGCATATTTGGCAATCGGCGTAAAGGTCTGACCGGGCATGACGTAATCAGAGTAGATTTCGTCGCTAAGAATCAGCAGGTTCTTTTCAATTGCCAGCTTAGCCAATGCCTGGGCTTCTTCAGTCGTCATGACGTTCCCAGACGGGTTGTTCGGGGTATTGACAATGATCGCCTTGGTCTTTGGCGTAACCTTCTTGGCAATCTCCTGAGCGTCAATCTTAAAGCCCTGGTCTGGCTTGCCATCGACGATTACCGGGGTACCGCCGGCCAGTTTGACCTGTTCAAGATACGGTGAGAAGCACGGTTCGGGAATAATCACCTCATCGCCAGGATCCAGCAGTGCTTCCAAAGCAACAAACAGGGCGTGTTCGGCACCGACGGTAACCAGCACTTGCTGGGGAGCAAAATGGAGCTGGTACTTGTTTTGATAAAAATCACAAATCGCCTGACGCAGTTCGGGCAATCCCTCAGCGGCTGTATAGTGGGTCATCCCCGCCTTCGCTTTGGCAAACGCCGCTTCGATAATTGGCTCTGGTGTCGTAAAATTAGGATCACCAACTGACAAGTCAATCACGTTGTCCATCTTCGCCGCCAGCGCACACACGTCTGCCAAAATATTGGCGGCCGGCTGTTGGTAAGCCTTGCTTAAAATCGAACTGTCCATTTTGCATCCTCCGTTTCGTTTCACAGAATTCTCATTACCCCTAGTATAGTGAGTTTATATTCAAAAGTCCACATATTTATGCAAAATCGCTGCATATCGATTGAATACTTATGAAGCTGGAAGTGCGGTAAAATTAATGTACGAAAGGATGATGCGCAATGGCCAAAATTTTTATGGTCGAGGATAACCCTACAATGGTTGCTGCCGTTACCACCGAACTAAAAAAGTGGCAGCACCAGGTAGCAACCGTCAATGACTGGCAAGCGGTTGCCGATGAAATTGCCACGGCCCAGCCGGATCTGATCCTCTTTGACCTCACCCTGCCGAGCTTTAACGGCTTCTACTGGATTCAGGAGGTTCGCAAGGACTGCCAAGCGCCAATTATCGTCATCTCGGCCGCAGACATTGACAGCAACATGATGCACGCCGTTGCAGCCGGAGCAGATGACTACCTGATGAAGCCCTTTTCGCTGACGGTCCTATTAGCTAAAATCCAGGCCCAGTTGCGGCGCCATGCCACCGACCAGCGGGAGAGCCAGGTGCACTGGGGCAACAATCAGCTGAACCCGCTTACGGGCCAGCTGCAAAGCCCCCAGGGAACCGTCCAACTTTCCCCCACCGAAAGTGCCCTCGTGCAGGTGCTGGTTCACCACCTTGGTCAGACTGTAACCAAGGAGCAGCTTTTGGAGTGGCTCTGGCAAGGCGGCAAGTACCTGAACGAGAATACGCTAAGTGTTAACGTCAGCCGGTTGCGAACCAAACTATCCTCGGTCGGCCTTGACCAGAGTATCAGAACGGAACGGGGCGTTGGCTACCGGATGGTGGACGACCATGAATAATTCTTTTGGGCGGCTCTGGCTGCGGTCCCAACTCCCACTACTCAGCGGCTACGCTCTCCTCACCGGTTTAGTTGCCCTGCTCTGCTACCTGTACCGACTTCCGCTAATAGTCCTCATTGACCTCCTCCGTTTCAGTTTGCCGCTGCTCATCATCTGGCTAATTGCTACGATTCTGCTGGCAAAGCATCGGCAGGCCCTGCTTGCGCGTCAGTTGCCACAGGCTGATTTTCAACCACACTCGCCGGTCGAGGGGCGGTTAGCAACTATGCTTACCAAATCTCAGCGTAGTTCCCGACAGATCCTTCAAGCGGTCCGGCAAAAACAACGCGAACAAAACGACCACCGGGACCTGTTCGCCCACGAAATTAAGAACCACCTTGCAATTTTGCGGGCTCAGGCCGAGGAGCAGCCCCAAGTGCCCAGCAAACAAGTCCGGGCCGCGGTTCAACAGGCTAATTACTACCTCGACCTGCTCCTTAGTGGTGAGCGCTTGGCGATGACTAGCCATGATTTTAACTTTCAGTGGTTACCACTCGCCAAGTTGGCGGCGGCCATTGTTCAAGAAAATGCCGCGCTCTTTATCAACAAACAGCTTGTCCCCGAGATCAGCATTCCCGCAAGCCTGCGCCTATTGACCGACCAAAAATGGCTTCATTTCTGTATTAACCAGCTTCTGACCAATGCTATTAAGTATGCAAAGCCGGGCTCGGTTATTAAACTGGTTTGGCAAACGGACCGCTTAACGATCTGTGACACCGGACTGCCCATCAGCAGCACCGACCAGCCGCGAATCTTTGAAAGCGGCTTTACGGGGCAGAATGGTCACCAGACCACCAAGTCAACGGGGATGGGATTGTACTTTGTCAAGCAGGTCGCCGACCAGCTCAACTTCAATGTCCGGGTCTTCTCGCCGAACAACCACAGCACGGTCGCCGAACTGGTCTTCCCTCCCGACAGCATCAGCTGATTCTTACAAAGCTGTAAGGTTCCGTACGCTCCTGTAAGTAGGAAACGCTCCGGAGCCTTTTTATAATGGAGTTAAACACGAAAGGGAGGTCCAATTATGGCCTTATTAAATCTTAACCACGTTCAAAAAATATTCGACGCCGACACCAACCACCAGGTCGCCGCGTTAAAGGACATTGACTTTAGCGTTGGCCAGGGAGAATACGTTGCCATCATGGGTGAATCGGGGGCCGGGAAGAGTACCCTGCTCAACATTATCGCGACCCTGGATAAAGCCACGAACGGTTCAGCTGTCTTAAATGGACAAGACCTCGGTGAGCTAGGTAAAGACGACGCGGCGCGTTTCCGTCGTGAACACCTCGGTTTCGTCTTCCAGCGTTTCAACCTCCTCAACAGTTTAAGCAACCGGGACAACATTTACCTCCCACTGGTACTAGCCAAGACGAAGCCAGCGGAAATGGAACGCCGTCTTAAGCCCCTGGCTAGCCGCCTGCGAATTGACCGGGTTATCGACCGCTATCCCGCCGAGATTTCCGGTGGTCAGCAGCAACGGGTGGCAATCGCCCGGGCCCTAATTACCAACCCCGACTTACTTTTGGCCGACGAACCGACCGGGGCATTAGATTCCAATACCAGTCAGGAAATTCTCAGCTTGTTTGACGAGGTGAACCAGAATGGGCAAACCATTATTATGGTTACCCACAGTGCTGCCGCGGCCAGCCACGCAAAACGCACGCTGTTTATCAAGGACGGCCGGATCTACCATGAGCTATTCCGTGGTGACCAAAGCCTGAAACAATACCAGGACCAAATTAGTAACACAATGATTACCTTGACGAACGGGGGTGAATAGCCATGCTGTTCATTCAACTCCTCAATTCCAGCTTCAAGCGCAACCTGCGGGTATACGGCCCCTACCTGCTCGCCACCAGCATGATCGTTGCCATCAATTATATTTTTGCCGCGATCAGCGCTAACCAAAGTTTGAAAAGCCTGGGCACTGGTGCCGTTACCGGGTCGCTCTTAAAGCTGGGGAGCACCTTCATTATCCTGGTGACCGCCGCCTTTCTCCTTTACGTCAACCGTTTCCTTTGGCAGCAACGCAGCCAGGAAATCGGCCTATATAGTATGCTGGGAATGACCAGCAAAAACCTTTCCCTCCTTACCGTGCTGGAGAAGTGCTATTTGCTGGTGATCAGCCTCGTCGCCGGGTTAGTTACCGGTGTGATCTTCGAGAAGCTCGCCTTCCTCGGCCTGAACCGCCTTCTTGAAATCGGCAAACTCCACCAGCCATGGGTTGTCCCGGGGGCGCTGGTCAAAACCGCTGGCTTGATTGCCTGCTTCTTTGTCATCCTAATGGTTATCGACCTAATTAAGATTCACCTCATGAAACCGACAAGCCTATGGCACACTAGCACAATGGTCCCCAAGCACCACGGAGCCATGTTCAGCCTCGCTGGCGGCCTGGGAATTGCCATGCTGGCCGGCGCGTACTACATCACGCTAACTACCAAGCCAAAGATTACCGCGCTGAACTATTTCATGTTAGCGGTAATCCTAGTTATCATCGGTACCTACCTCCTCTTCATTGCCGGCAGTGTCCTCTTTCTGAATTGGCTCCGGCACCGATCGGGTTTCTATTACCAGCCACGGCACTTCATCGCGATTTCTGGGATGCGGCAGCGGATGGAACAAAATGGCGCGGCTCTGGCGACGATTTGCCTTTTATGTACCGCGGTCCTGGTTATTCTCTTCACCGCTTTAACCCTTTATACCGGGATCCGGAATACCGTTCGTTCCTATACCCCTACGGACATGACAATCGTTACCAACCAGCCCTTGTCAAGCGCGCAACGCCAAGTGATTAAGCATACGGTTGCGGACCACCACGCCAAGCTCAGTCAGCTCACGGCTTACCAGGCTACCACTGCTCAATTTGGCTACTGGGAAGGCCAGCGGTTCGTAAACCAGGGATCACTAAGCAAGATGAATACGGACACTTCCAGCGCCCTTATCCTGGTCAATGCCAACACCTACCAGCGGCTCACTGGCAGCCACGCGAACCTAACCGCCAAGCAAGCACTGCTTTATTCCCCCGCTAAACCGCGTTCAGGAAAGTTAACGGTTAATGGTCAGGCATACCAAACTAAGGCCATCCACCGGTTCAACTTTGCCTTTAACCCGGACCACTCAATTTATACACCTGCCTTCATGGTGGTCAAACAGCTGCCCCAGGGACTTCCAACGATGTCCGTAACGACCTTTAACTACCAGCTAGCTGGCAACAAGAAGCGGCTCGCCTTTGAAGCCGCCCTCCAGCAAAATCTGGGTCTGCCAAACCCGCAGGTCACTGGCCAAACGACCATCACTGCCCTCCTCAAGCAGATGTATGGCGGCCTCGTATTTGTTGGTATTTTAATCAGTCTGGCACTGGGGATCACTACCACCATCGTCATTTACTTCAAGCAAATTTCGGAGGGTTACGCTGACCAGCAACGGTTTACCACCATGCAGCAGGTCGGCCTCAGCGAGCGTGAAACGACTAAGAGTATCCACAGTCAGGTCCTAATGGTCTTTATGCTGCCAATCGTCGGCGCAATCGTTAACCTGCTCTTTGCCCTTCCAGCAATCCGTCAAATCATGATCCAGCTTAGCTTTTACAACCAAAAAGCCATGGTCATCATTGCCGGAACGATAACCCTCGCACTCTTAGCCCTCTACTTAGTAATATACGGTTTAACGACCAGAATCTATCACCAAATTGTTGAAAAAAGATAATTTAAACGTAAAAAACGACGCCAGATCTGTTCCATCTAGCGTCGTTTCCTAGTTACAGCACCGGCGATAACAGCCGCGAGAAGTATTGCTTAAACTTCCGCCAGTTTGACTGCTGGGCAAAGTATTCTGGCGTCAGCAGGGTGCTATCCTGAATGTCATCTTCAAAAATCTGCTTGAGCTGGGCGGTCAAGACCTCGTTATAGCAAAACGCATTGGCCTCCCAATTCAGCCGGTAGCTCCGGTAATCCTGGTTTGCCGAACCGACCGAGGAGAGGTTCTCACCACTGACCACCATTTTAGCGTGCAAAAAGCCGCGATTGTACTTATAAACCTTGACCCCGTTATCAACCAAGTATTTGGCGTAGTATTCCGTTGCCCGGTACACAAAGGGGTGGTCGGGCATACAAGGGATCATCACCCGGACGTCGATCCCGCTACGGGCCGCAATTACTAGTGCCTCTAGCACCGATTCTTCGGGAATCAGGTAGGGTGTCTGGATGTAAACGTACCGCCGGGCCGAGGAGATAATCGATTCATACCCCCGCCGAATCGCGTAGTTCTCGTTGTCCGGACCGGAAGAGACAATTTGCATTACCACATCCTGGTTCGGGTCGCTGGGCCGTTCGATGTTTAAGCGTGCAACCATCGCTTGAAGGTCCACCCGGGTCTTGCCAGTCTTTCGGCAGGTCATGTTCCAATCCATGGCAAACCGCCCGGTCAGGGTTAACGCTGCTTGGCCAACCACCCGCAGGTGTGTATCACGCCAATAGCCAAACTTGGCCTTTTTGCCCACATACTGGTCGCCAATGTTGAAGCCGCCAATGTAGCCAATTTTTCCATCGATCACCACAATCTTCCGGTGGAGGTGGTAGTTCAGCCGGGGTGTCGATAGTCGCTTGTTTGACTTGGAATTAAAGGGCTGCGCCTCGCCCCCTAATTCCTCCAGGTGAGCAAAGAACTTATAGGTGGTCCCATGCGACCCGCTGAGGTCGTAGAGAACCTTAACCGTTACTCCTCGTTTGGCAGCCCGCTCTAAAGCCGCCAGGACCCGGTGACCAAGTTCATCCGCGTAGAAAGTATAAAATTCAACATAAATGTGGTCCTGAGCGTGGTCAAAATCCCGAATCATCTCGGAAAACAATTTTTGACCATCAATAAAAACCCGGACCCGGTTGTTAAAGGTCACAATCGCGTCATCCAGGCTTGACGATAGACTTACCAACTGCCGCGCCCGGGCAAGCCGACCGCTTTGCAAGAGGAGCTGGTGTTTTTCCAGCAGTGCCGCTTGCCGGGCA
The DNA here is from genome assembly GCF_000160835.1 of Limosilactobacillus antri DSM 16041. Taxonomy (GTDB): domain Bacteria; phylum Bacillota; class Bacilli; order Lactobacillales; family Lactobacillaceae; genus Limosilactobacillus; species Limosilactobacillus antri. The sequence goes on along the minus strand of NZ_GG700733.1, from coordinate 278,115 downwards.
ATTAACCGCTCCCGGAAGCTTTCCTGCTCACTCCGAATGCTAAAAATATCCTCATTTGATATTTTACGACCGACAAATAGGTAGGCGATAAAACCGATCACTGGAAAGACCGATAGCACCAACAACCATGCCCACGTCGACGCGATGTCGCGCCGGGTCCGAAAGACGGTCCAGACCGCAAAGGCAATGTTGATTAGCCACAGCACTTCAATCACGCGCCGGACAATGTCCCATGTCCAAACTATGTTCATCTTGCTCTCCTCGTAAATTAAATTTTCTTAATTATACCATTCATCATTCCCTTCGTTGCCCAAACAAAAAATCTCCGAATCAGCTGACCCAGAGATTTTTGCTGCTTTAATTTTGCCCTAAAACAATGACGGCAAGGAAGTAAAGAAGGTAATCAACCCGAAAATGATGGCCGGGAAGTTCGCCCAAAAGACAGCCCAGTCCCGCTGCCGCTTAAAGTAAGCGTAAATGCACCATAACAGACCGTTGATTGCGGCCACCAGTGGCTGGAGGGGCGCACCGTAGCTGCCGTGCAAGTTATTAATGATTTGCGGAATGTAGGAAACGTACATACAAATCGCAATTACCGTCGCAACCTTACTCAAAATGCTAATGAATCTTGTCTCTTTCATAATCTCATGTCCTCTTCAATTCTATCCGCGAGTTATTCAGTGGCAGCCTTTAATGCCAGGGCAAAGTCACCGATGGTAGCAGAGCCGTTGTTCTTCGCTAACGGCATGGTAATGTATTCGTCAACGTCACCAACGTCAACGTAGTCGTTCAGCAGTTTTTTAAATTCACGCCGCACCTTCTTCAGAAATTCCTCGCTGACAACCCCGCCACCGAAGATAATCTGCCCAGGGCGGAACATCAGGGTTGCGTCCAGGGCTGCTTGGGCCACGTAGTACGCCATGATGTCCCAGACGTGGTCAGTCAGCGGAACGTCCTTCCCCTTCTTGCCGGTCCGGGCTTCAAAAGTTGGCCCGCTGACTAAGCCTTCCAGGCAATCGCCGTGGAATGGACAAATCCCCTTAAAGTCCAGGTCGTCTGGGTGCCGTTTCAAGCGGATGTGACCCATTTCTGGGTGGCCCAGTTCGCCGACAAACTTGCCGTCGATGACCGCTCCGGCACCACAGCCGGTCCCAATCGTGTAGTAGACGAGGGAGTTGATCCGCTTATTAAACAGGGTCGACAGGACGTATTCGCCATATGCCGAACCGTTAACGTCCGTGGTCCAGGCAATCGGAATGTTGAAGTGCTTTTTGAGCGGGCCCACAAAGTCGGTATCTGCCCAGCCCTTCTTAGGGGTGTTGGTGATGTAGCCGTACTTCGGCGAGCTCTTCCGAATTTCGATCGGGCCGAATGAGGCAATCCCGATCGCCGACAGGTCGTCCTTGTACTGGTCAAAGAATTCGATGCACTTCTGCAGGGTTTCTTCTGGGGTGGTGGTTGGGATGTGGACCGAATCCTGAATTTGGTAGTTGATGTTGCCAACCGCACAAACGAACTTGGTCCCCCCGGCTTCGATACTTCCTAGTAGCATACTGACTTCCTCCTTAATCCTAGTTGTTCTTGTCCATTTCCGCCCGCAATTGCTTGCCGACTTCTTCGTAGCCTGGCTTGCCTAACAGGCCAAACATGTTGGTCTTGTAGGCTTCGACCCCTGGCTGGTTGAATGGGTTGATCCCGTTCAGGTAGCCGGAAATTCCCATCGCCACTTCAAAGAAGTAGATCAGGTAGCCGAGGGTGTATTCATTTTCTTCTGGGATGTGGACGGTCATTACCGGTACCCCCCCCCGGCCGTGTGGGCCGCCACCACGGCTTGGTAGGCCTTGGTGTTGGCGAAGTCCATCGTCTTGCCTTCCAGGTAGCCGAGGCCGTCGAGGTTGTCCTCTTCAGCTGGGATCTCCACGTCGAAGTTCGGCTGGTCGAGTTTGACGACGGTTTCCATCAGGAAGCGGCGCCCTTCTTGAATGTACTGCCCCAGCGAGTGAAGGTCAGTCGTGAAGTTGGCGCTGGATGGGTAGATCCCCTTCTGGTCCTTCCCTTCGGATTCACCGGCCAGCTGCTTCCACCATTCGGCGAACATCCGCATGTTTGGTTCATAGTTTTCAAGGAGTTCGGTCTCGTAGCCCTTCCGGTAGAGGATGTTCCGGTAGGCAGCGTACTGGTAAGCCTCGTTCTTGGTCAGGTCTGGGTCAACGTAGTCCTGTTCGGCTTGGGCCGCCCCGGCCATCAGCTGGTCAATGTCGGCACCAGAAGTGGCGATTGGCAGGAGGCCAACCGGGCAGAGGACGGAGTAGCGGCCACCGACGCCATCGGGAATGATGAAGGATTCGTAGCCGTTGGCGTCGGCTTCGGTCTTTAAGGCGCCCTTGGCCTTATCAGTTGTGGCGTAGATCCGCTTGTTGGCCTCCTCCAGGCCGTACTTTTCAATCAGCTTCTTCTTGAAGATCCGGAAGGCAATTGACGGCTCGGTCGTCGTCCCGGACTTGGAAACGACGTTGACGGAGAAGTCCTTGTCGCCGATCAGTTCCAGCAGGTCGTGAACGTAGGTCGAGCTGAGGGAGTTCCCGGCGAAGATCACCAGCGGGTACTTCCGGGCTTCCGCACTTTGGGCCTGGTAGAAGGTGTTGTGCAGGAAGTCGATTGCCATCTGGGCACCGAGGTAGGAACCCCCGATCCCAATTACAACCAGGATGTCGGAGTCGGCCTGGATCTTCTTAGCGGCCTGCTTGATCCGCGCAAACTCGTCCTTGTCGTACTCACTCGGCAGGTGAAGCCAGTCGCGGTAGTCCGCGCCAGCGCCGGTCCCGTTGCGGAGCTCGTCGTCCGCCGCCTTGACCATCGCCTGCATTTCACCCAGTTCGTTGTCGTGGACAAATTGTTTCAATCCTTGTGTATCAAATGAAAGATGTGCCATAAACTGCTCTCTTCTTTCTTAATTGCTAGTTTTATTTCCCGCTGAAACGGTTACTATTTTCGTCAGCTTCCATGTTAGCGCTTACTATCTTGTATGTCAACCGGTTGACATTAACTTTTTTAGAGAATAAGATATGAGAAAAGCGGTTAATACAGTGCTCTTATATGGAAGATTGGTTTAACAAACGAAAGGAATCACTATATTATGGATAATCAAAAACTGACAACAAAACAGAAGGTTCGCAAGTACACCGGGAACTTCGCTACGGTTGCCTGCCTGGTCATGTACTTCTCCTACATCGAACAGATCATTGCCAACTTCACCGGCCAGCCGGTTTCGCCGGTCCAGCCATTTTTCGCCTCAATCAACGCCCTGCTGTGGGTAATCTACGGCTGGGTAAAGCCGGACAAGAAGGACTGGCCCGTGATTATTGCTAACTTCCCGGGAATCATCTTCGGCTTGGTAACTGCCGTCACATCATTTATTCACTAAAATGCTAAAAGGGGGAGCGAGACAGAAGTCGGTCACGACTTCGTTTTCGAGCCCCCGCGAGCACAAATAGGGCTTCAGAGTTCGGCTTTGCCGAGCACTGAAGCCCCTTTGTGTACCGCGCTGTTCGCGTTTTAACTAAGTAAAAGAGCTTATGTCACAGCCCCTCTCGTTTTTGTTCCGAATATTTTAAAGATATCGCGTGACCCCAGATAGTCTAGCCTTACAGTCCCTAACCGTGGGTTGGGTCACAGCTTCTTTTAGCTATTAACCGCCGTTCGGTACGCCCGGGCAGTCGTCGGGTCAAAGCAGACCATCGTCACTTCTTCCACCTGACTGGCCGTTTGCAAAAATTCCCGAATTGTCTGAATGGCAATTTGGGCGGCCCGGCCTAGCGGAAAAGAGTAGACACCGGTGCTGATCGACGGAAAGGCGACGGTCCGACAGTCGTATTCGTCCGCCAGAGTCAAACTGTTCCGGTAGGAATTCGCCAACAGCTGATCCTCCCCATGGTCACCACCATGCCAAATCGGGCCCGGCGTGTGGATAATATACTTTGCCGGCAGGTTAAAGCCGCTGGTAATCCGGGCCTCGCCGGTCGGGCAGCCGCCAAATTTTTCACAAGCTGCGTACAGGGCTGGGCCCGCCGCCCGGTGGATTGCCCCGTCGACACCGCCGCCACCCATCAACGTGGTGTTGGCCGCATTGACAATTGCGTCTGCCGCAACGGTCGTAATATCGCCTTCAACTACCTGAATTGTTTTCATTACCGATTCCTTCTTTGCCTGAATTGCGGGTACAGCCAGATTACTTCAACAATCGACATCGCTGATAAGGCCACTACAAAGCCCCGCCCAAAGCCGGCACCAATCCCATAAGCCGTCCCTGAAAAGCTAGTAAAATCAAGCTTGATTAGTAACGCTGTCACTACGATAAAAGTCAAGATCGAACCCACCTGGGTGAAGCGATTCTGGTTCTTCCAATCGGCCTTGCTTAACAAGAAATAAACATTTACAGATAAGAGGCCAACGACTACTCCAGCTAAAAGACGGCCTAGTGGTGGCAGCTGGTTAATCATGCCGGTTCCAAAGAGTGCCCGCCATAAAAAGTATAAACTGATAACAACGTTGCATAAATATGAAATTGTAAAAATCCGGTCCTGCTTAGCCAACGACGCGTGTTCTTGTTTATAGTTATTGATCATTTCGTGATCCTCCCGTAATAAATCATCTAAACTTATCTGGTAGAGGTCACTGAGCTGGACTAACATAAAGATGTCTGGATACGAGCGCCCGTTTTCCCAGCTGGAAATCGTCTTCCGGGATACCCCGAGCTTCGTTGCGACTTCCTGCTGGGTCCAGTTGTTGTGGGCCCGGTATTGTTTGATTTTTTCTGCAAATTCCATTCAGTGCCTCCGTGATTCAAATTGATTTCCCGGGAAATAATTCTTGCTAACAAGATACCAAGCCGGACTAGAAATGTCACGCTAACCTTTCCAGACAAACAAAATCACCGGGTGCTCAGTTTCCGAGCCCGGTGATTTTTAATTTCTGATAACGGGCAAAATAACCACAGGACTAGTGCCTAGGTCCGGCCGCTCTACCAACCGACGCCCGAGCCGAGTCTTCCATCCTGGCAAAGAGGTCATTTCACACTTCCAATTTCTACCAAATATTGACCCGATCTTCCGGCGCCTTGTACATCCGGTCGCCCGGCTGGATGTCAAAGGCGGTGTAGAAGTCCGCCTGGTTCTGGGCCTGGACGTTGGCCCGCAGCTTCTGCGGTGCGTGAACGTCAATTGACAGCAATAATTGCTCGTACTGTTGGGTTGCCTTCATCCGCCAAATCGTTGCCCAGTTGATGAAGAACTCTTGAGCGTTGAAATCATCCTCTTCCTTAGCGGCTTCCAGGGCACAGGATAGGCCCCCGCCATCAGCGATGTTTTCAGAAACCGTCAGCTTGCCGTTAACTTTCTGCCCCGCGATTGGCAGGCCGTCAAACTCGTCAATCATCTTTTGGGCGAGTTTCTTAAAGTGGGCCGAGTCCTCCGGCGTCCACCAGTTATTGAGGTTCCCATACTCGTCAAAGAGGGCCCCATTGTTATCAAAGGCGTGGGAAATTTCGTGGGCGATGACCGCCCCAATTCCCCCGTAGTTCTGACTGCTCGTCTGCTTGAGCGAATAGAACGGCGCCTGCAGGATCGCGGCCGGGAAGACGATAATATTCTTAAACGGGTGGTAGTAGGCGTTGACCGTGGCGGCACTCATTTCCCACCGCATCCGGTCAACTGGCTTATTCCAGCGGCTGAACATTTCCTTGCTGGCGACAATGCTCAGTTGGTTGAGGTTGGCAATCAATGATTCCAGCTCGTCCACCTTTAAGTGGTCATACAATGCCGGGATCTGGTCCGGATAGCCAACTTGAATGCCCAGCTTGTCCAGCTTGAGGACCGCCTTGTCCCGGGTTGCCTTGCTTAGCCAGGTGTTATTGTTCAGGCGCTTTTTGTAGACCGCAATCATCTGCTCGACCATGTGGTGAACGTCGGCCTTGGCCTGCGGACCAAAGTAGGTTTTGCCGTAGTAGTCCCCCGCCACTTGGCTAAAGATGTCCCGGGCCAGGTAGTAGGCGAACTTTTGCTGGCTAACCGGCTTCTTGCTCCCAGATAAGGCCCGGCTGTACCGCCCATTAATCTCCCGCAACTCATCGTCCAAGTAACTGGCGTTGTCGCGAATAACGTTAATCAACGCCCAGCTCTTAAAGAGGTCAAAGTGGTCCTTGAGAATCCCGTCCAGGGCCTTGAAGTAGGCCGGCTCCATCACGATTACCTTATCCGGCGTGGCGCCCACCAGTTGCTTGATAACCGCGGCTAAGTCGAGCTGGTCCGTGGCGGCCGCCAGTTCATTCAGCGTCTGCGGATTGTACATCTTGCTGTAATCAGCCGCCTCTTCCGCGCTCTTGACGTTCGGGGCCAACAGGGCATCAAAGGCCCGGGTGTCCGCAATCAGTTGAGCCGCCTGCTCCTCGTCATAATCAAGCTTCAAGAGCAGTTCCTTGACCATCCTGGCCCAAAGCTGCATCAACTGGTCGTGCTGAGCTTTTTTCGCCGGTTCATAATAACTCTTATCTGGCAAAATCAGGGACGGTGAGGACACAAACAGCGCATAGACCGTCGCATTCTTCATATCCGCATCGATGTCAAAGGATACCGGTGACGGCATCCCCATCAGCACCCAATTTTTCCACTGCTGCTGGTAGTCATCGTACGAGTTGAGAGCAGTAACGCTGGCTAGCAGGCGTTGCAAGGGCACCGGCCCGACCTTTTTACGCAGGTCAAACTTCTTCGCCACCCGGTAGAGCTTGATCATCTCGTTAAAACGCGGGTCAGCAGACGTCTTCTCACCGTTCGCGTAGGCTTCAAAGTCGGCCATCATCTGCTTATCGATTTCATCGACTAGGTCATTAAAGCCCCCCGTCGCTGGTTTATCATCAGGGATCTTCGCGTCCTTGATCCAGGCCCCATTGACGGCCTCGTAAAGGTCATCCTTAATTAATTCCTTATTAATTGCCACGTTCCTATTCCTCCTCAAAGTGAGTTTGTCACTATTATACTATTTTTACGTTGTGGGCTGGTAAATTAACTACTCCTGAAAAGGCCGCAGCAGCTCCTGACGGGCACTTGCCGCAAACCACTGCTGGTGGTCAATCAGCAATTGGTTAACGGCCCGGTAATTCCCCAGGTCGACCCGCCCGGGAAGCAAGCCGGCACTTTGCAGCTGCCGGGCAAGAACAACGTCTTGGCTGCCCAGGGTATCCCGATAAAGCGGCTGCTCGTCTGGCGTCCACTCTTCATTCACTAGTGCCGCCGCCCGCACATAGTCCCTACTGTGTGTCAATACCGCACGCATCGTTTCTGGTGGCAATAATTGTTCAGCCATTCTGCTTCCTCCCTAGTTCAAACACCCGGCTGGCGGGAGCTGGTACGGATAGTTGGTCCCGCCTGGTGGTCAATAGCCAGTCAACATTCCGGTAATGGTGGTCACGGAGCGTCTGCTCACCCCAGCCGTCGGTAATAATCACAACTACGGTCCCCGTTTTTGGAACGTGGTGGTCACGAAGGTAGTCAAAGACACACTGGAAACGGGTGCCCCCACCACCGTGCCGGACCAATTCGGGTGCCTGCCCGGGCCGCAACCGCTGACTTGGACCATGTACCTGAGCGTCAAAGGAATGGAGCCAAACCGGCAGTTGAAGGGCCGCGGTCATTTGCTGAATCGCCAGTAGCGCCACGCCCAATTCCTTATCAGGTACGGACCCGGAGTTATCGACAAAGAGGTGCACCGCGGGAACCAGGCGGCTCACCTGTCCGGGCAAGTCCATGCGCAGGGGTTGCCGGCGGTTAAACCGGTTCGCCCGGGGCCGCTTTCCTCGGGCAATTTTGCCCAGCTGGTGTCGCAGGAGCCGCCGCCAATTGGGCCGAGCAGCTAACGGGCTAACGGGGTGCTCAATTTGCGCCCGAAGTCCGCCCGGCAGCAGGCCACGATCCCGCTGGGGCGTCTGCCGCCAAGCCCGCTGTACGACCGTCCTGATTGCCGCTAGTTGGGTCTGCTGGTCACCAGCAGCTCCAGCATTACCGGTATGCCAGCCAGCATGGCTTTCAACTTCCGGCGCCCCGGCCTGGGGACCGCCGGCCGAGCGGCGCAGCTGGTCCTGTTCGGCTGGCTGAGCATCCCTGATAATTCGCAAGTATTCTTGGGAATCCAATTTTGCCGGGACCCGGCGGCGAAGGACCCGTCTCAGTTGGGCCAAACTAGCCGTGCCCGGGGGCGAGGCCGGCAGGTACTGGTTGACCGCAATGTCGGTCGCCGCACGCACCAGGTCTTGGTCAGGGTAGCGGCAATACCGGGCCGGATGTTCCCACACCACGTGGAGGGCCAGGTGCTCCAACAGCAGTGCTGCGTCGTCTTGCCGCATCTTTGCCAGCCGGTCAGGGTTAACCTCGATTACCAGCTGACTGTCAGCCCAAGCTAGGCCCATCACCCCCCGGAACTGCCGGTCAAAGCGGTGAGGCAGCTGCAGGAGGACCTCCCCCATCAACCGGTGCCGGTGCAGGATGGTCGTAAGCAGCTGGCCAAACCGTTGTTCAGCAGCCGGTGCTGACCGCCGAAAAATTTCTCGCCAAAAGGTCATCGGTGCCGTTCCCCTTGACTAGCAACCCGGGCCAGCTCACGGTAGAGGGTCGCCACCGCTCCGGCTGGGACCGTGGCGGCCTGCTGGTACATCGCCGTTAGCAACGGCAGACCGGCCTCGCCAACCGATTGGGCAATCGCTACCTGGCCGTCAGCGCTGACCAGGCGCAGTAGTTTAACAAAGGCCGCGGCCCCCTGCTCCGTATCCAGGCCATAAGCACCCGGCTGGGCCACCCATTCACGGAGAAGGTTCACCTTAACCGCCTCAGTTGCCGAGTGGAACTGTTCCTGCCCGGCCGCACTGGTCTGCACTGCCGCCAACGTCAACTCACTTCCTTGGGCAAGAACAAACTGGGCAAAGGATTCACCCACAACCGCTCCCAGGTCCCCGGTAAAGAGGTCGCTGGCCAGTTGTTCTTGAACCGGCCGAGGAAGCCGTTCTAATTCATCAAGATTGCTGCTGACCCGTTCCCAGGCCCGGGGCGTCGGCGTCAGGTCGCTCTCCGGACCGCTGGCAACGACCAGCAGCCGGTCGGGGTGGTCGCTTAGGTACTTAATAACTAGCGGATTGATGGCCGGCTGCCGGTGCCGGGCCCACTTCAGCCATTCCGCAGGGGCGGTGGTCATGACCAAGCGCACGGTCCGGTCATTGATGGCCGCATCGCCGACCGCAACGTCATACTCCCGGTCGCCAAAGCCCAGCATGGTGCTATCCGGGTTTTCCGCAATAATCATCTTCACTTGGGCGGGAAGCTGCAGGGAGTTGATCCGGCGTTGTAAAACCAGGTTCATCAGCTCGCTTTGCACTGCCTGGCTCCCCCGGTTAAATTCGTCCAGGAACCAGATAATTGGCTGTTCGGGGTGCCCTTCTGCAAACTTAATAATCCGAATCAAGGTTTCCGCGTAGCCATACTGCACGTTTGCCAGGCGGCCGTAGTCCTTGGTTTCCACAAAGGAATCACTCGTCAGGGGCGGCACTGGGATCGCCAAATCCCCCTTCTCGCTCAAGCTGACCACGGTTGTATAGAGCTGGGCGCCCATTTGCCGGGCCACCTCTTCCACCAGCGCGGATTTGCCGATTCCCGCATCGCCAACGATATTGGGAACGTTGCCCGCACGCAGCACCAGCGGGACCGCGGTTAATAACTGTTGGTAGGTCAGTGCCATTTATGCTCGCCACCCTTGCGTTGCTAAATCCATTTCCCGTTTCCGCATCCCTGATACATAGGGGTTGCCCGCAACATAAAAACGCTGGGGAGCCGCACCATCCTTACCAGCAAGGTTCACCCCAACCCGGGGAGCGGTAATTATTTCCCGGGGAATTTTAAACGTCGTCAGGTCAACCGTCAGCTTATTACCCTCCATCGGCTGGCCATCGAGCTGCCGCGAGTGGATACCAAGCGCCTGAACCAGCTTGGCGGGGCCGTTCGTGACGCTTACCCCCGTCGTCCCCCGGTGGCGGGCCATCAATGCTGGGTTGACCGCCGGCTCCAGCCCCCGCAGGAGAATCCCCTGCGGTTCCTCGGCATCCTGAACGACAATATCAAAGCAGTAGTGGCCCCGGATTTGGTAAAGGTAAATATTTCCCGGCTGGCCGTATAACGATTCCGAGTAGCCAGTGCGCCGCCCCCGGTAAGCATGGGAAGCCGAGTCGTTTTCACCCAGGTAGGCTTCACACTCGACGATGTAACCACCGGTCCGACCATCAGGGCCATCATAGGTCACCAGTTTCCCTAACAGGTCCCGGGCAATCGCAATCGTTGGCCGACCGGTAAAAAATTGCTGAAACGCCGACAACATAATTGAAATCCTCCTCTACTAAACTTATCCTTAAGGTAACACTAAACGAAAGGTGGTTCATCTGCAATGCTTAAAACTGAACGAATTTACACCAAGCCAATCGATACGGACGGTTACCGAATCCTGGTTGACCGCTTGTGGCCCCGGGGAATCTCCAAGGTGAACGCCCACCTTGACTGCTGGCTAAAGGAAGTGGGGCCGAGCAACGAGCTCCGCAAATGGTTTAACCATGACGCAGCCAAGTATCCGGAATTCAAGCAGCGCTACCTGGCCGAGCTCCGGGATAACGTTGCCTATACCATTCTTAAAGAGCTGGTCGGCAGCCACGCGCAAGAGAACGTCATTCTCCTGTATGGTGCCAAAGACGAGCAGCATAACCAGGCCGTCATCCTCAAAGAACAGCTGGAAAAGGACCTGGGGTAACGCCCGGTTGCGGACCCGCAACTAATAATTACCCGGGAAATATTCGTAAGTTCTTGTCGGCGCCCCCCGTTCCCTTATAATTGAACTACGAATTCAACGAAATGAGGAAGCAGCAATGAACAAGTTTCAACACCAATTAGCTAACTTACGGCAAGCAGCAGGCCTGTCACAGGAACAGCTGGCCGACCAGCTCCACGTTTCCCGGCAAGCCGTTTCTAAGTGGGAAAACGGCAGTACCCTGCCGGACATTGATAAAATCGTCCAAATTGCCGATATTTTACAGGTGTCCTTGGACGAACTGGTCCTGGGCAAAGCGCCAACGGTCAGTCAGTCAAAGCTGGATCGATTAATTGATGCCCACCTTCAGCAAAGCCAGCAAGAAAACCACTGGCGTTACCGGGAAATCAATAACGGTTGGGAATTTCTCGCCCGCTACTGGTGGCTTATCCCCGCCCTCGGTGGTGTGATCTGCGGAATTATTGGCACCTTCAAATAATAATATCTAACAAATAAGTCCACGGCTTCGGCACACCCCGAAAGCGTGGACTTATTTATTCTCTAGCATTGCCTGGCCCTGCTGAAGGACCTCATCAGTAACCCTGACTGAGAGGAAACGCTGCAGGGGCGTTTCGCTGTGACGGTCCTTAAACGCCATTGGCTCTGCCGCCAGGATGACCACCGGCAGGTTGTTTTCCGTCAGCATTAACTGACCGGGGCCCTGGTACTTGCCCTTGGTATGTTTGCCGGTCCGCCAGGTATGGAGTTTAGCATCGCCATGCTGGTCAACTTTTAGCTGGTACTGGCCACCGGCATCTGCTTCGACCGGAACCCCCGTAAACTTCTGCACTGGATACTGGTTTTTCTTGCTCATAACTACCCTTTCACCTTCTCATCTTCGGCCGCCAGCTTTAATAGCTGGTAAAAGTAGCCTTCCTGCATCGCCCTTGCCCAGGTTCCCCGCTGAAGGTCTTCGCCATCGACAATCAGTGACAGCATGGCGTTTGCCACCCGGGTATTGTTAATCAGCAGGGCTTGGCTAACGGTCACCCCGTTTAATTTCGGTTTGATGTGAAAGTGCCGCAGCGTTTTCCGGTACTGCTGGTCATAAGACGGGCTATCCCGAAAACACCGGACAAAGTCTAACAATTCCTGGTCGTATTGGGGGTACCCCGCCCGCACCAGGCCGTCCTCTGGTTGCGAAATGGTCCACGCAACCTTCTTTCCCGTCATCTGTTGAAAGTATTTCTCTGCCTCTTGCCGCGCCAAGCAGCTCACCCCCTCTGTTCTTACCATTAAGTGTACCGATTTCCCGGATAAATGTCACTCACCAGCTACGGAAAATTCATGTTACCATTAGAATAAGACTTACTAATTGGAGGTAATTTTATGGAACAAGCAGCGATTACTGCTGAACAGATGCGGCACTATGATTCATTCACCATCAACACAATTGGGATTCCTTCCCTCGTCCTGATGGAACGGGCAGCATTAGCAGTCCGGGACGAAATTTTGAACGCCTATCCACTCAACCTCAATCACGTGGTGGTAGTTGCCGGCAGCGGCAATAACGGCGGTGATGGATTAGACGTCGCCCGCCTCCTCCACATCGCAGGGGTCAAAGTTACCATCCTCAACGTCGGCAACCCTGACCACGCTTCTGAGGAGCACCGGGTTCAGGACCGGATTTGCCAGTATTACCAGATTCCGCAAACCAGCGACCTGACCATCCTCAAACAAGCCACCCTAATCGTCGACGCCCTCTTTGGAATTGGGATCGACCGGGCGGTTAAGGGGAATTACGCTACCGCCATTGACGCCATCAACGCTAGTGACGTCGTGGTGGTTGCCGTCGATATGCCCTCTGGAATCAACACTGACACCGGCGAAGTAATGGAAACCGCGGTCAAAGCTGACGTCACCGTGACCTTTGCGTTTAACAAGGTCGGCCTCACGAAAGGTGCCGGAAAAGAGTATGCCGGCCGGGTCGCCATCGCCGATGATATGGGAACCTACGCAGTTGATGATTAAAAGGAAAACGGGTGATTACTAATGATCCATAACCAAACAATTGATAACCAGCTCAACCACCGCACGATTCGGGCATTCAAGGATCAGCAGCTAAGTGCTGACCAGCTGGCAACCCTCTACGCCGCGGCCAGTCACACTTCGACCAGTATGTTCATGCAACAGTTCAGTATCCTCCACCTGACTGACCCCCAGCTCCGCCAAGCAGTCCGGGATATTTCTGGTCAGCCCTACGTCGGCGCTAACGGGGACCTGCTGATCTTTGTTGTCGACCTCTACCGCAACCAGCAAATCCGCCAGCAAATGGGGAACGACGACGGCCGGCTCCACACCACCGATATTTTCATGCAAGCAGTGGAAGATACCGTCCTTGCTCTGCAGAATACCCTGGTGGCTGCCGAGAGCATGGGACTGGGCGGGGTCATCCTCGGTTCCATCAAAAACGACCCGGCCCGCCTGGTCAAAGTTCTGAGCTTGCCGAAGATGACGATGCCCCTCTTGGGCTTGCAAGTCGGGATTCCTGACCAACAGCCGCAGCTCAAACCCCGCCTGCCGCTTGACTTCGTTGCCTTTGACAATGCCTACCCGACCGACTTCAACGTCCACGACCTGGCTGATTACGACCAGCGGGTCCACCAGTATTACGACCTGCGTGACGCTAACCGCCGCGTTGACACCTTCACTAACCAGATCAACGGTGCCAAGCTCAACCTGGGTGACCCAGACCAGCGAGACGAGCTCGCCAAAGTGCTCCAGGAACAAGGACTGGCTCTTGACTGGAAGTAGACTAACTTGAGGCTAACAATAAAAGAGGTCCTGATGGTGAACCTTCAAACCGGTTTTACCAATCAGCACCTCTTCTTTTTATTACTTCAAATACTTAGCCGGGTCGGCCGCGAAGTCCGCGACTTTCACTTCAACCGCGTCCTTTGTCGCTGCGTTCTTCAGTTGGAACTGGCCCGCACTGACTTCCCGGTCGCCAAAGACCGCGAAATACTTAGCGTTGCGCCGGAAGGCTTCCTTAATCTGCTTGCCGACCTTAACGCCGCTGTAATCCTTATCGGCAACGATACCGTGTTGACGGACCTTGTTTAAAAGCTCAAAGGCCAAGTTATCACCCTGGTCATCAGCACTCGCCAAAAAGAGGTCAAGCTGGTCCTGCGGGGCAAAGTCCGGGTTTTCCTGCTCTAAGAGGAGCATTAACCGTTCAACCCCCATACCGAAGCCGATCCCGCCCTCTTCCGGGCCGCCAAGCTGGGAAATCAAGCCGTTATAACGTCCACCGGCACAGACGGTCGTGTAGCCGCCCCCGAACACCGGTGAGTCCGACATAATTTCAAAGATGGTGTGGTTGTAGTAGTCCAGCCCCCGCACCATGTTAGTATCAATCTCGTAGTCGATTCCCAATTCCTTGAGCAGGGCCTGGACCTGGTCAAAGTAAGCCTGTGATTCATCATCCAGGTAGTCCAAAATTGACGGAGCGTCGGCGACTAATTTCTGGTCACCAGCGTCCTTGCTATCCAGGACCCGGAGCGGGTTCTTGTAGAGCCGTTCCTGGGAGTCAGCACTCAGCTCATCATAATGCGGCTTGAGGTAGTTGATTAGGGCTTCCCGGTAGTCTTGCCGGACCTGCTTGTCACCGAGGGTGTTAATCACCAGCTTAACGTTGGGCACCCCGAACTTCCGGAAGAGGGCCATCGCCATTGCAATCACCTCGACGTCAATCTGTGGTGATTCGTTATTCAGTGCTTCGACCCCAATCTGGTGGAATTCACGCTGCCGGCCGGATTGCGGACGTTCATACCGGAACATCGGCCCCATGTAGTAGACCTTATACGGTTTTGGGTACTCCGGTCCGTAGAGCTTATTTTCTACGTAAGCCCGGACAACCCCGGCCGTTCCTTCCGGCCGCAGGGCAATATGGCGGTCACCCTTATCGTGAAAATCGTACATTTCCTTTTCAACAATGTCAGAGGTGTCCCCCACGTTGCGCGCAAAGACCCGGTAGTCTTCAAACATTGGCGTCCGGATTCCCCGGTAGCCGAATTGGCGGAAGACCTCCCGCGCGTTTGCTTCGACCTTTTCCCACAAGCCAGTGGTCCCCGGCAAGAGGTCCGCCGTTCCCTTTGGTTTCTGATAATCCATCGTTTAACTTCCCCTTTCATTAACAAAGCCCCCTAAGGCCGTAACCTTAGAGGGCGATTTTACTCACTGTCCCACCTCTATTTGCACCAGCCTCGCAGCCGCTGCCTCCAGAAGTCGTTGATAACTTCGTGACGATAACGGGTCATCCGGAACCGGCTACTCTTTTCCCCGGTTCAGCTCAGTAGAGGTGGTTTCACAGCCGCTGCTAGTTCTCAGCATTGCTAGTTCTCTGTCAAGGTGTGGCTGCTTTTATTCTACTTCCAGTGCTTTTCAGTTCATCAGTGATTTTACCATAAGTAGCTCCGTTTGGGTATCACTATTTCGCGCTTTCGCTGAACCGCCGGAGCCGCAGCAGGTAGGCAAAGACCCCGCCAAGGGTCACTGCCATCATCAAAAAGACCGAGATAAACAGTTCCTGGTAATTTCCGTGGTCAATCACGAAACCGCCATAGAGTGGTCCAATCGCCCGCCCGATCGACATCATGATATTAAGGAGGCCCTGGTAGTGACCAGCCTCGTTTACCGTCGTCAATTGGGAGATCCAGGCTGGCAAGCCCGCAAAACTAGCCATTTCCCCCACCGTCAAGAGGACAAAGTCGAGGACGAAGGCCCAGAGGCTCCGAGCAAAAATCAACAGGAGAAAGGAGCTCGCAAAAATCAAAATTCCGACCATAATTTGGCTGGACAAGCGCACGTAGGGGCTCAGCTTATTCACCAGCGGCTGCCCCACGAGGATCAGGACCCCGTTGAGCGTCCACAGGAGACTGTAAGCGTAAAAGGGGATCCCCATGTTGGTCATGTGCACCGCCATCACGCTTTCCCAGAGCGAGTAGCTCAGGTGGATCGTCACGAAGTTTAACAGAATTAGCCAGATTAACGTGAGGGCCCGCCGGTGCTTCCCGGACGCGGCCTTATCCTTAGTACGCGGGGCTTTCGCCGGCAGCGGTACCCGGACATTGAGGGTCAACACCACCACGAGGGCGAGCAGGAAGTAAAAGCCGGTGGCCACCGCAAAGACCAGTACAACACTGATTGGCAAGAGCACTCCTACTGCCAGCGTTCCGATTACGACCCCGACGTTGAAAGCCATGTAAATATAGTTAAAGACGTAGCGGGAACTGTGGTCGCTAACCAGGGAGCCGTAAGAATTAACGATCGTCATGTTAATCCCATCCCCGAGGCTGTTCAGCATCATGAGGATGGCAAACCACGGCCAGCCATGCGCAAAAATCAGGGTAAAGATGGCTAACGTCGAAATCGTCACCCCTAAGACTGCCGTATGGTACTGGTCCCAGTGGTCAAAGAGCCAGCCGCCCAAATAGTTGCCCACCATCATGCAGATTGACATCAAGAGCATCACTATCCCCGCGGTCGTTAAACTTTCGTGAAGGTAGTTATGTACATACATGGTGGTCAATGGCCATAAAAAAGCAGCTCCAGTATTGTTAAGCAGACTCGCCAAGGCTACCCATTTTAACTTAACTCGTTTCTGCTTGGTCATTTTGGATCTCCGCTGAACCTCCTTAACGTTCGTGAACCATCTCTGCTGACGGCACCCGGATCAGGGTGTAGGTCGCGGCGTCGCGGTTGGCCCGCAGTCCCAGGCCATTAATGACCGTATTCTGGTAGTGGACCGTCATCGTCGCGGCAAACGCGTGCCCGCTCTCCTGATCCGCCTTCTTTAGCTGCGCCTTATTCCACGGCAGGCTGCTGGCGTCCAAAGTCACCAGCCGCCGGCCATCAGCCACCGAGCCAAAGCGGGAATTTGTCGTGTACCGATTTCCCTTGGCCCAGTAAGTATACGAAACTACCGGGTGCTGGCCAGTTTTGCTGCGGGTAGCGAGGACATAGTAGTAGTCGTTTCCCTGGTTGTGCAGCTGCAGGTTGGCGTACTGCATTGAAATCCTTGTTTCCCGGTGGTTATCAATCGCAACCTGCCGGAAAAAGGTCAGGTGCAGCATTGCCCCCAGCCAGGCCAGTGCAACCACCAGCAAGGCGACGTAGCGCCAAAATAGCTTCGGCGCAAAGGCCTTTTTCGTCTTTGCAATTAACATCAGCTGCTGAACCCGGATATAGTGAATTACCCAGCAGAGAAAGGCAATTGCCAGGATCCACGATAGCCAGCCCAACCAATTCCAAGTCATATCTACAACGCTCCATTCTGTTTACCAATCGTTATACCTTGATTATCACATAAATGCCGCTCCTTGTCCCGCTTATTGCGGCCGATTTTCTGAAATAAATTGCCGTTTCTTTTTGGGAACTCCCTAAACTGTGCTAAACTTAAAAATGGTATTTAACCAGTTTGTCTCACCAGTGGACGAATTAGTGAAAACGCACTTTAATTGACGACCTGGTCAAATAAGGAGGAGATTGATTTCATGGATAATTTGAGTGAGTTAGCGCAAGAATTAATCAAATTTGAGCATGATAACGACTTAAACGATAATGAAGTTGCCTTCGGGAGCCATTTGTCAGTCGAACGAATTCATGACATTAAGTCATCAAATTCCGCAGCGACCTCTGAAGAAGCCGAATTGCTCCAACGCTTTATGCAAAGCAAATAACCAATACTAAAAAGGCGTGGGCCATCGTGGTCCGCACCTTTTTTGTTACTGGCGAAAAGTGACTGGCAAGGTCGTCGACGCCACCTGGACGGTAGGCTGGGCGACCCGCTGCAGCAAAGTTTTAATCAGGGCCGTCGCGAGTTCTGGAATTGGCTGAACAACCGTCGGCAGTTGCGGCGCCACCTTCTGAACCAGCTGCGAACCGTCATAACCGGTAATAAAGAAATCCCTGCCCATCCGCAGTCCATTTGCCCGGTAAACCGCTGCAATTTCAAGCGCTTGAATATCGTTGGAGGCCACCACCCCATCGTAAATTCCCGGGAAGGTCGTCGTAAATTCGATCCGGTCCAGGGCGAGGGGGTCAAAGCTCCGGTGCTCCGCCGTCAACCGGTCAACCGCCCCCTGCAGCCGGTTCAGCGTCGGCGAAGCGAAGGTATCCTCATCCACAATCACTGCGATGTGCCGAACGGCGTGCTGCAGGAGGTAGTCAACCGCCAGCTGGCCGCCCCGGTAACTATCTGAAGCCACGATTGGGACATTATCCGCCAGGTAGCGGTCAAACGAAACGATGGGAGCCGCAACCTGATGGTATTCTTGAATATCGAGGTTGTGGGAGCCCGAAATAATCCCGTCCACCTGGTTGGCCATTAGCATACTTAAATATTCATGTTCGATTTCGGGATTTTCCGCCGACGAAGCGATGATGGCCTTATAGCCCTGCTTAAACAGCTGCCGCTCCAGTTCGTTGACCAATTCGGCAAAGAAGGGGTTTGTTAGATTAGGAAAAATTAAGCCGATAAACTTTGACGGCTTCCCCTGCATGGCCCGGGCCAGCGCATTCGGCTGGTAGTTCAGCTCACGCATGGCCGCATGGACCTTATTAATGGTTTTTTCACTCAGCGAGCCATAATTGTTGATAACTCGTGAGACCGTTGTTACCGACACCCCAGCTAATTTAGCAACATCCTTTAACTTCGCTACCATTCCTTTGATACCTCACATGTAAATCTTAAAAGCTCTTTTATTATATCCTAGTGTCTGCTAAACCGAAATTATTTCTCCTTGGCTGACCGCTTCGACATATGTATTTTTAAGCATTCAACCAAGATTATCTGTCAGCTGATAAAGGCGAAGCATCCACCCAGCCAGTTAAGATTTATCAAAGATTTTTCAGTCGTTAAAATAAAATATAAATATACTTATTTTGCCTGCTGGATTTGATTGACGTCGCGGGCCAGAAATGATAGTTTTATAGACAGTGCAATCTTAATAACTTCTTAACTTTTTTATTTCAATTTTATAAAACGTCCACCTAGTTTCAACTTTTCTTTGAACTATCGCGTTTTAACTGATAGGGGGAGCTAACGAACATGAAACAAGCAGAACTTAACAGTGCCACTCACTTTAAAATGTATAAGAGCGGCCGCAAATGGGTTGTAGCTGGTTTAACCGCTGTTTCACTGCTGACCGCTACGGGAGCAGTTGCTCACGCTGACGATAATGGTCAAGCACCAGCCCAGGCGCCGGTAACCAACGTCAACAATCAGAATCCAGCAACCGCCGACCAGACGAATAACCGCCAGGCGGCAAGTACCAGCCAAGATGGGAACGCAGCGAACGCTAGCCAGAACCAGCAGGCAAATACCAGCAACACACTAAACGTTCAGGCCGCTCCGCAAGCCCGGGCAGTAACTGCTTCGGCCTACGCCGCACAGGCCAACACGGCCCAACAGCCGCAAAGCCAAACGGCGGACGTCAGCTCCCTCCACTTTAGCAACAACGCGCGTTGCCAGCAGTTCATCCAAAGTGTTGCACCGGGTGCCATCAATGGTTGGAACAATTACCAAGTGCTGCCTTCAGTCACGGTTGCCCAGGCAATCCTCGAAAGTGGTTGGGGACAAGCCGCTCCCGGCAATAACCTTTTCGGGATCAAGGGTTCTTACAACGGGCAGTCAATCCGGCTCCAAACGCGGGAAGTATACAACGGCCGGAGCGTTTACATTTACGACAACTTCCGCGCTTACCCTAGTCTGAGCGAATCCGTTGAAGACCACGGACGCTTTTTGGCGGTCAACAGCCGCTACAACAACCTGCGCGGTGATACCAACTACATTTCCGTAACTAACAAGCTGCACCTCGACGGTTACGCAACTGATCCGAACTACGCTTATTCTTTGCAAAACTTGATTCGGACCTACAACTTGACCCAGCTCGATGCAGTGGCCTTTTCGGGCAAGGTAGTTGTCAACAAGCAGCAAAATGACAACTCGTCCAGCAGCTTTAGCAACAGCACCAATTACTACACGGTCCAAAACGGCGACACCCTCTCCGGCATCGCCAACCAGTTCTCAACCACGGTGAACACCTTGGCCCACTTAAACGACATTCAAAACGTCAACCAGATCTACGTCGGCCAACGGCTACTGGTCCGGCAGGCCAGCCAACCAGCAACGCCTAGCCAGCCGGTTGTTAACCACAACCAGCAAAGCAACAACGGGCAAAGCAGCTACACCGTCCAGAGCGGCGACACCCTTTCCGGCATTGCCAGCCAATTTGGGATGAACTATTCACAGCTGGCTCAGATCAACAACATCGCTAACCCGAACCAAATTTACGTCGGCCAGGTCCTGCAATTGCGGGCGGCCGCTGTTAACCACACCACCACGACGCCAACGAATTCCAACGCGAACACCGGGGCATCGTCATACACCGTTCAAAGCGGCGACACCCTCTCCGGCATCGCCAGCCAGTTCGGAATGAGCTATTCGCAGTTAGCCCAGATCAACAATATCGCTAACCCGAACCGGATTTACGTTGGCCAGGTCCTGCGGGTAGGCGGCACGCAGAGCACGCCGGTTAACACCGTTAGTCAACCGCGCCACAACAATGCTAGTGCTAGCGGTTCCTACACCGTCCAGAGCGGTGACACCCTTTCCGGCATCGCCAGCCGGCTCGGGGTTTCCTACGAACAGCTGGCCCAAAGCAATGGCATCGCCAACCCGAACCGCATTTACGTCGGCCAGGTCCTGCGGGTAAGTGGCCAAGCAACTAGCTACCAGGCCCCTGCCGCGGCGGCTCGTGGCGGCTACACCGTGCAAAGCGGTGACTCGCTGTCTGCTATTGCAGCCCAGTACGGGCTCGATTGGCGGACGTTAGCGCAACGGAATAACCTGCAAGCGCCATACACGATTTACGTCGGTCAGCGCTTGAGCTTCTAATTTGAAATTCCTAAGGAAAAGCAAAGTGTCTGTATTGGCACTTTGCTTTTTTCGCTTTAAATATTAAAATTGTAGTAATAACAATTTGATAGTCCGTGCAAGACACAAAGTGGGGGAAGTGCAATGGTCAGTCAAACTACTAGGGAATTAACAAACATTGAGAAGGCCAGCCAGCTATTTAAGATTCTCGGCAATCCTAAACGGCTCCGCCTGATTTACCTGTTGATCCAGCATTCGATGAGTGTTTCCGAAATTAGTGAACGGCTTCAGTGGGAGCAGTCTGGTGTTTCCCACCAGCTGCAGATCCTTCGCAAGCTCCACCTGGTTCAACAGCACCGACATGGCAAGGCCATCATCTACCAGTTGGAAAATCCCCAGCTGATGACCCTGGTCGCCGATGTTTTAAGCCACGCTGATGAGATAATGAACCGGCCGGTCACTAAAAAGTAACAATACGCAAGTAGTTAATCGATGTCGATTGACCACTTGCGTATTGTTTTGTCCATCGTTTGCCGCCCTGCCTAAACCAGCTTCAGCTGAAAGTCATCCCTGCTTTGGATGTCCTTCACCGTTATGGTCGCACCATCATGGATTTGGCTTTGGACCAAGCAAAAGCTCGGGTGCTGGTGACTATAAAAACGAAATTGATAATACGGTGCTGCTAGCTGCATTACTCCTTGGCTGCCATCAGAGCAGTGAATTGTCTGGGTCTGCTGATTGTCGTGAAGATAAACGGTCGTCACTGCTATCACCTCCAGTCAATATTATAGCATATTTTTGGTATACCTAAAAATAAAGTGAATCATTACTTGGGATTCTAACGTGAATGCCGTTGACACGCAACAAGCCTATTTGGCCTGCCAGCCAGCTACTACGCTGTTGCATTACTAGCTTTAAAACAGCAAAGAGACTGAGTTAATTCCCAGCCTCCTAAATCTTAGGTTAATTCAATTAATCAGCCGCCAACGCGTCAATCGGGTTCAGCTTAGCCGCGTGCCGGGCCGGCAGCAGGGCCGCGATGAAGGAGATAATTACGGCAACCACGACGGCAAAAATTACGTTGCCCACCGTAAGCTGCACGATATTGTACTTAATCAGACCGTAGAGCGCGTGGTTGAGGATCAACGACACGACCGCTACAATTCCCAGAGCCAGGATGGCCGAGAATAAGCCAATAAAGATTGACTCCGAGGTAAACAGCCGGCGAATGTCTTTCTTCCGTTCCCCCAGCGCCCGCAGAATCCCGATCTCCTTTGTCCGCTCCGACACTGACATATACATTGTGACAATAATCATCAATACGGACACCAGAAGCGAGATTCCGGCAATCGCCGCCAGGATGGTGGACGCTAGGCGGACATAGGTATTTACGGTTTTGAGAACCGAGCCAACGGTAATCGCACTCAGGATCCGTTCATTCTGCCCGTTCCGCAGGTTATTAATCTGGTTGGCCGTACTCTCCACCGTTGAGAGCTTCTTGGCAACGAACACCGCAAAATTCGGCCGGGCATCCGCATCGTGCTGCCGCAACAGGCGCTGCATGGTTGCGTAATTAATGGTGGTTCCCGCGCTGGCACCCTCGCTTAAACCGGCAACCCGCACCGTCCCTTCAATTGCGACTGGCGCGCCCTGCTTATTGACCCAGTTAAAGCTGAGCTTGACCTGCTTGCCAATCAGCTGGCGGTAACTCCGGGGCCCAGCCAACTGAATTGCCTGTTGCTTGGTCAAAACGATTTCATTATTCCCGGGCCGGTGGCCGTGCTTGATGGAGCTTGCCGTAACTGACTTATTCCAAGTCGTCATGTTGGTCCCGCTCTGCTGCAGCTTGCCATAGTTAAGCCGGTAACCGCCGATCATGTTCCCCTTTTCGACACTGGCGCCGTCCGCGAGCTTGGCCAGCCGGTTGAAGTCGCCATTACTGAGCACCATTGACTGCGGGTCCGCCGCCATATTCTGCATTAAGGCGGACTGAACCTGGTCCTGCGTCAGCCGTTTTCCCGTTGGATTCTTTAAAACGGTAATGGAGCGTGGGTTCGTCAGCGAGTTAATCTGGTCTTGAATATAACCGTTGATGCCGTTCCCCAGTCCACTAAACAGGAGGACGGCAAAGATCCCAATTGCCGTTCCCAACATAATCAGCGAATTGCGCCAGAAGTTGTACATCAGGTGCTTAAACGCCATCCGGTAACTAGCCGTTGCCGGCAGCTGTTTTGGTTTGATGACCGTGGGGGCCGCCGGAATCGGGTAAGCCGGCCGCAGGCGCTGGTCCCCATCAATTTTCCCGTCCGCCAGGTGAACAATCCGGGTTCCGTGATCCGCCACTTCCTGGGAGTGGGTCACCGCAATTACCAGTTTGCCATCCTTAGCAATGTTATCCAGCAGGGCCAGCACTTCCTGGGTATTTTCCGAATCCAGGGCGCCGGTCGGTTCATCGGCAATTATAATCTGGGGATCACTGGCCAGGGCCCGCGCAATCGCCACCCGCTGCTTTTGCCCGCCCGAAAGGTGGTTCGGGTGCTTGTGAACCTGCTCGCTCAGTCCCACCTGATCCAGCAGCTTCAGTGCCCGGGCCCGCCGCTCTTCCCTGCTGAGGGTTGTCATATCAAGAGCGATTAAAACATTGTCCAGCACGGTCAGGTGGGAGATCAGGTTATATGATTGGTAGATGTAGCCCACCATTGCACGCCGGTAGTCATCCAGCTGCTTTTCTTTTGCGTGGTCCAGCACCTGGCCGTTCACCAAGACCTGGCCTTCAAAGTCCCGGTCCAGACCGCCAATGATGTTCATCAGGGTTGATTTTCCCCCACCGGACTCCCCCAAAATTGAAACAAACTCTCCCCGGGAAAATTGGAGATCGATTCCCTTGAGCACCGGAAATGCTTCCTTATCCAGGTAGTATGCTTTCCGAATGTCGTGTAATTCTAAAAACGCCATTTCATTCTCCTTTTAGTGTAATGGCTCCATTATAGCAAAGTCGCCGCCCGCCAGGAATGGTCAGGCCAGTTTCTCAGAAAGGACGGACGTGAAACAAAAGAGCCCCCAGCCGGTGATTTTACCGAGCTGGAGGACATTTAAGAACGCTGTTATTCACTTTTCCTGAATCATTTTACCGTCCATTAGCTGATAAACGTGATCCGCAAACTCGCGTAACCGCAGGTCATGGGTCACGACAACGATTGCCTTGTGATGGTTCTGGGCCATCTGCTTTAATAGCGCCCCCACCACCTTCACCCGGTCGCTATCTAGCGCCGCCGTCGGTTCATCCGCCAGGACAATCTCCGGGTTCGGGTACAGCGCCCGGGCAATTGCCACCCGCTGGTTCTGCCCGCCAGACAACTCGTCAGGAAAGTGCTTCGTCAAGTCGGCGATCCCCAACTCAGTTAACAGACGTTGGAATTCCGCATCCGGCAGGTTGCCGGTCTTTTTTACTTTTCGTACCAGTACAAACTGGTCGGCAACGCTTAGGTAGGGAAGCAGGTTGTACGATTGCAGGACAAAGCCAATCTTGTTCAGCCGCAGCTGGTCACGGTCCTTAGAAGTTAACTTTCCCAGCCGTTTTCCCTCGACCGTTACGCTCCCGCTAGAGGGGGTCTGAAGGCCGCCGGCAATTGTTAGAAACGTACTCTTTCCCGAGCCTGAGGGGCCCAAGATCAAGCTTAGCTGGCCCCGGTCAGCGCTGAAATTGACGTTATCCAGCACCTGGACCCGGCCAATCCCTTCGCCAAAGGTCTTATTAATGTTTTTTAATTCGATTACTGCCATCGTATCCCTCCTAGCCATTCAGCGCCCGCACGGGGTCAATTTTAAGAATCATCCGCACCGGCAAGAATGCCCCCAGCACACCGAGGATAATTAACACCACGACCATTAGCGCAATCAGCGGCCAGTCCAGCACCAGGGCAACGGTCATCGGCATTAGCCAGGTGGTCAGCAGGGTCAGCAAAAGACCCCCACAGATTCCCGCAGCCATTAGGATCACCGCCTGATGAATCGTGGTCGCAATCAAGTAGCGGGCTGGGATCCCTTGGGCACGCAGGACCGCATAATTCGGCATCTTCTGCATCGTCAAAATGTACAGGAAAACCGCAATGATAA
Organism: Limosilactobacillus antri DSM 16041; assembly: GCF_000160835.1. Taxonomy (GTDB): domain Bacteria; phylum Bacillota; class Bacilli; order Lactobacillales; family Lactobacillaceae; genus Limosilactobacillus; species Limosilactobacillus antri. The sequence goes on along the minus strand of NZ_GG700733.1, from coordinate 253,235 downwards.
TCAACGAGATTACCATTAAAAAGCCAATCATGAACGCAAACGTGTTGTTTTGGGCCGCGTACCCCGGCAGCTTCTGAATAAACTCCTGGCTGGTGTAGCGGGCCAGTTTGTCAAAGCGGTGCCCGCCCTCCAACTGGTTGCTGATGATTCCACTCGCCACGACTTGCTGATTCACACCACGGAGCGTTTTCCACGTCGCTAACCGACCGTACACCACTGGCGCCACGTTGAGCTGGGCTCCCTTGGCAAAACCGACAATCCGGTAGTCGTCGGCAGTCGAATTCAGCCGGACCCGATCGCTTAGCCGGTAGCCCTTCGCCCGCAGACTCTGGTCAACCACCAGCTCATCAGCGTGGTGGGCGTGCCGGCCGCTTGCCAAGGGGATATTTTCCTTGGCAATGGCCTGCTTCGGGTCCAGGCCGATAAACTGGGCACTTTGCTTATCAGCCTTGCCATTCGCCTTGGTAAGCACTACTGGCGCTTGCCCCACCAGCGATTCGTGCCGGTTAAGCCGGTGTCCGGCGAGCTGGTCGCTGGTAATCAGCGACTGGCTCAGGTTATCATTGGCGTTTTTATTCAGGTAGACGGTCTGCGTCTGCCAGGTCGTGATGGCCGCTTTATTTTCGTTTGCCAGGCCGATCATCATTCCCATCAGGACAAACATCAGGTAGCTAATCATTACGATCATCGCGATAATTAGCCCATAGCGGACCTTCTCATGTTTAATTTCGCGTAATGCTAAAAACATCTAATCACCTCGTGCTAGGAGGCTCGTTAATGCTTCGGCCAGCCGCTGGGTAGCTTCTGAACGCTCCTGCGGCTGCCAAAGGGCCTCCCTAATCGTTTCGTGTACTAGGACCATTACTGCCCATTCGACCGCGCTGGCGGGCCGTAAGCGGGGCACCACTTGGGTGTGCAGCAGGGCTTCGTTGACCGCGTAGTGCCGCTGGATTAACTCCTGGTACGGACTGGCGCTGACCTGTTCTAAAAACGTCGTCACCTGGTCGACATACTCCTGCGCAGTTAATAAGCGGTGGGCCCGGATTCGTGTATCATGCAGGTCGTTCATCGCGTACTGGTATAGATAGCGGTAGGCGTCCGTCAGGTCAGCGAAATACTTATAGAAGGCCCCCCGTGCGATGCGGGCACTCTTCACAATTCGGGCGACCTGGGCATCGGCCAAGTTATGCTTGCTAAACTCCTCTAATAGGGCCTGCCGAACCAGGTCCTGCTTACTCTCGGTTAAATTTTCAAAGGTTTGGGTTGGCATTTTGTTCCTCCTAGTGACACCGTGTCATTTTTAAGCTTGTCAACAGCATACACCCTTTGGTGACACCGTGTCAACATAACTGTACAAAAAAAACATTCCCCAGTAATTTCCCGGGAAATGTTTTTAGTCCGTTAGGCTTCTTCGCCGGCCAGTTTCACAACCGCCTTTGAGACGTTTTTAATACGGCCATTTACGAAGTCGTCAACTTCCTTAACGTCAAACTCGTGGGACAGCAGCGGTAACACGTCAACCTTGCCTGAAGCCATTAGGGCGATGGAATCTTCAAAGCAGTACGGGTTGATAAACGCTCCCTGAATCTTCAGCTGCTTTTGGAAGACTTCGTAGCTGTTAATGGCGAACTTATCGTCAGGGTTTCCCACGCCGAACATGGAAACCTGACTACCGCGGGCGGCCGCCTCAACGGCCTGTTCCTGTGTTTCCGGCCGGCCAACCGCCTCGATTACGATGTCGTACTCGTTCGTCGGAATCTGTTCACCCTTAGCGGTATTGATGGCCTTGGCACCAAAGCGGTCATGGTTGAGCTTCAGCTTATCGTCATTCCGGCCACTGAGGGTCACTTCGCTCACCCCATAGGCTTGCAGGGTCTGGACAAACAATTGCCCCATAAAACCGTCACCGATTACTAGCGCCTTCTGGTAGGGGTGGATTTCCAGCAGGTCAACGCCGTGAACCGCGCATGACAGTGGTTCCGTAACGGCAGCGGCCTTCAATGACACACTATCTGGAATTGCGTAAACCACCTTAGCCGGGGCGGTAAAGTAGTCTTCAAAGCCCCCATCACGGGTAACGCCAACTGCAGAAAGGTTCTCACACATTTCGGGACGGGAAGTCCGGCAGTATTTGCATTCGCCGCAGTAGATGTTCGGGTCAACCGTGACCCGGTCCCCGACCTTAACGTTCTTAACCGCGGACCCCACCTTGGCAACAACTCCTGAATTTTCGTGTCCCAGAACAATCGGCGGAACCGCGCTGGCAGAACCCGGCAACCCCGCGTATAGGGCGTGATCCGTCCCGCAGATCCCGGCATAGGCGGTGTGAACTAACACCTCGTCCGGCTTAACTGCCGGAGTTTCCACGTCCTTGACTTCGAGCTGCTTAGTTCCAGTTAACACAAGTGCTTTCATAATCATTTCTCCTTAAGATGTAATAACTTAAAACCTGCTTTATTATAGTGAACTAAATCACCATTTGTCAAACGTTTATCAAATGGGGCACTTTAGCCAATTAACCGGCCTTGTTTAACTTTTTGTTAAATTTATTTTGGCGGCCCGTCCACACCTTTGCAAGCGGTTCCTTTAGTTAACCGCCGCCAATCTGTCTTCAAGGCAGCCTCGTTTCACGGGCTGAAAGACCGTCAAGGCGGCGATTTTCCGTTGAAATGTAATATTTTTTATGCTACCCTAACAAAGTATTCGAATTAAGTTAATTTTGGTTACCAAATCGAGTTAACAAAATAAGATGAAAGGTGGATTTGGCGTGGACAACACAAAAAATCAACGGAAAAAGCATCACTTGATTGAGTATGCTAACGGTAAGTCACTTGAAGAAATTAACGGGACCGTGGAAGTCCCGCACGGCAAAGGATTCTGGCGAACCCTGTTTGCCTACTCTGGCCCTGGCGCCCTGGTTGCGGTTGGTTACATGGATCCAGGTAACTGGTCAACCTCGATCACCGGTGGTCAAAGCTTCCAATACACCCTGATGACTACTATCTTGATTTCAAGTTTGATTGCGATGTTGCTTCAATACATGGCGGCTAAACTCGGAATCGTGAGCCAAATGGACCTTGCCCAGGCAACACGGGCACGGACCGGTAAAGCATTAGGGGTTGTCCTCTGGATTATGACGGAATTGGCCATCATGGCGACGGATATTGCGGAAGTTATCGGGGCGGCGATTGCCTTAAACCTGCTCTTCCACATTCCGTTAATTCCATCAGTGTTCATCACCGTTTTGGATGTTTTGGTACTGTTGCTGCTGACCAAGATTGGCTTCCGGAAGATCGAAGCCATTGTTGCCTGTCTGATCCTGGTAATCCTGTTCGTCTTCGCCTACCAGGTTGCCTTGTCTGACCCGAACTGGGGCGGCGTCTTCATGGGCCTGCTGCCTTCCGCAAAGGCGATTGCCCAGCACCCGGAAATCGGTGGAATTACTCCTCTGACCGGGACCCTGGGGATCATCGGGGCCACGGTAATGCCCCACAACCTGTACTTGCACTCCGCAATTTCACAAACCCGGAAGATTGACCACAACGACCTGGATAGCATCCGGCAAACGGTCCGCTTCACGACTTGGGACTCCAACATTCAGCTGTCCCTTGCCTTCATTGTCAACTCATTGCTGCTGATCATGGGGGTGGCGGTCTTCAAGACTGGAGCCGTCCAAGACAGTTCCTTCTTCGGTCTGTACGACGCTTTGAACAACACCTCGATGCTTTCCAACCCGGTCCTGATCGCCGTTGCTAAGTCCGGGGTCCTCTCAACCCTGTTCGCTGTCGCCCTGCTGGCTTCTGGGCAAAACTCAACCATTACCGGGACCTTGACTGGTCAGGTCATCATGGAAGGGTTCGTCCACATGAAGATGCCGCTCTGGGCCCGGCGGTTGGTAACCCGGTTGATTTCCGTTATCCCGGTATTGATTTGTGTCGCCATGACTAGTGGTGAAAACGCCATTCAACAACACACGGCCCTGAACCTGCTGATGGAAAACTCCCAGGTCTTCCTGGCCTTTGCCCTGCCGTTCTCAATGCTGCCACTGTTGATGATGACCAACAGTGAGGTTGAAATGGGTGAATTTAAGAACCGGCTCTGGGTCAAGATCTGTGGCTGGATTTCCGTTATTGCCCTGACTTTCCTGAACCTCTACAACCTGCCGTCCACTTATGAAGGTTTCGGCATTTGGTCCAAGGGGCTCTCTGACGTGCTCGCCTACATCACGATTATCGCCATCCTGGTCCTGCTGCTCTGGACCTGCGTGGAACTGTACCGCGGTGACAAGCGCTTTGCCGCTGAAGGCAAGGGCTTTGGTCAAAAGGAAGCCGCAATGGAAGGCGCTAAGACTATGGAAAATGACTAAATTACGCAGGAATGTCACATCACGTTCACAACTTTTTCAACTTTGGCGAGTATCTTATAGATAATCCCAATTAGATAATCTCCCAAAGCAAATAATGATCTGAAACGGCCACCCGCCTCTGCAGCGGATGACCGTTTTAGTTTTACCGCTTGCCTGCAATGAACAATGTTATAATATAGACTTGAACATTATTAACCACAACTAACAAGCAGCACCGAAGTTTTCGCAACTTCCTAAATGAGGTGAAGACATTGAATAACAACGAAGAACGGCCCAGCCGGGTCCAGCTTTATGATTCACGGACCAAGAAACGGGGAACCGGTAAGCTAAAGGGCGGTAAGGGCCACCACCCGCAAAAGCCGGGCCGGGGCAAGAAAATCTTTAAAATCCTGCTAGCGATCCTGCTCACGGTCCTGCTGGTAATGATTATTATTTTCATCGTCAAGCAGCACAACCCGATCAAGACTAACACCAACAATGACCAATCGGTTTCGACTAGCTCGAAACGGTCGAGCAGCCACCGGCACCGCCATTCCTCCAGCTCCAGCAGCGATGATGACGACACCGGTACGACTGGTACCAGCAATACCTACTCCTATTCGATTCCGGCTGGGCAAACTGGCAACCAGCAAACGACGACCAACCAGGGTCAAGGCCAATCCCAGCAGCAGAATAATACTACCGGCCAGCAGCAAGGTGGTACTCAGCAGGGCAGCCAAAACTCTGGCAGTCAAACTCCGCAGACCCCTAGCGGCAGCTCTGCTGGCAACACGCCTGCTGGTGGTGCTCCTCAAGGTCAACGCTAATAATTTAACTTTTTTGAAAAAAGGGCTTGTCAAAGTCAAAATGGGTGTTATAATTCTAGTCAATCAAAAGGAAATGCAAACAACCACTGCTTAACCAGGGAATTGCGACCTTGACTGGAAGCCGCATTGAGTCGACAGTTGCTTGTACCACCTTGTTAGATTACTGGCCGAAATAAGGCTGGTTGGGTCGTGTCCGTTAACACACCATAGAGAGCGTTGCAATCGTAACGCTGAACATGGGTGGAACCACGCTAACTACTGTTAATTAACGTCCCAAGTGCACTACTAGTGTGCACTTGGGACGTTTTTAATTTATATTGCCAAAAGGAGAGATTAATATGGCACAGATTGCAGTTATGTCCGTTGATGGGTCAGTCAAAAAGATTGACCGCGATTCAGAAGAAGGTTTACAAGCACTGCGGAAGCTTGCTTCCCTGCTGCTGAAGGATTCCCTGCACCAAGAATTTAAGGGAATCCGCTTGGGTGAAAGCGTTGCTGACGAAGATGGCTTCCACGTTGACTCCGACAAGGATGACCAACAGGTATCTGCCGACGAATTATCAGCATTGCAAGACGCCCTGCTGGCGAAGGCCAAGGACGCCAAGGTTGAATTCGTCGAAGCCGACCTGGACGACGCCCTGGCTGAAGTCAAGGACGACCCTTACTCCAGCGAATTAATCAAGGAGGCCGCTAAGGACGGCAAGGTTGCCATGTACCAAGTCGGTGACGTCAAGGCCGTTGCTGATGGTGACATCATGGTTTACGGCGACGCCATCAAGCACCTCAAGCTCTTGTCCGTTGCCGGGGCCTACTGGAAGGGGATGTCCTCCAACCCAATGCTGCAACGGGTTTACGGGACCGTCTTCTTTAGCAAGGACGCCCTGGACGAGGACATGAAGAAGCGGCAAGAAGCCCGTGAACACGACCACCGGGTAATCGGTAACCAACTCGACCTCTTCTTCGTTGATCCAAAGGTCGGTGCCGGTCTGCCATACTGGATGCCGAAGGGTGCTACGATTCGCCGGACGATCGAACGTTACATCATTGACCGGGAAGTCGCTGATGGTTACGAACACGTCTACACCCCAGTGCTGATGAACCTAGACGCCTACAAGACTTCTGGTCACTGGGAACACTACCGTGACGACATGTTCCCGCCAATGGACATGGGCGACGGTGAAATGCTGGAAATCCGGCCAATGAACTGCCCAAGCCACATCCAGATTTACAAGCACCACATCCGTTCCTACCGTGACCTGCCAATGCGGATCGCCGAACTCGGGATGATGCACCGTTACGAAAAGTCTGGTGCCCTGTCAGGTCTGCAACGGGTTCGTGAAATGACCCTGAACGACGGTCACACCTTCGTTGCCGTTGACCAGATCCGGGACGAATTTGCCAAGATCCTGAACCTGATCATGGACGTTTACAAGGACTTCGACATCACCGATTACAGCTTCCGGCTGTCCCTGCGTGACCCGAAGAACAAGGAAAAGTACTACGGAAACGATGAGATGTGGGATGAATCGCAAAAGCTGCTGAAGGCGGCCATGGATGACCTGAACCTCGACTACTACGAAGCCGAAGGTGAAGCCGCCTTCTACGGACCAAAGCTGGATATCCAAACCAAGACGGCCCTCGGCAACGACGAAACGATGTCCACAATCCAACTGGACTTCATGCAGCCAGACCGCTTCGGCCTGTCCTACGTTGGCAAAGATGGTAAGGAACACATGCCAGTCATGATCCACCGTGGGATCGTCGGTACCATGGAACGGTTCGTTGCCTACTTGACTGAAATCTACAAGGGTGCTTTCCCAACCTGGTTAGCTCCTGAACAAGTCCACATCATCCCGGTTAGCGACGAAAAGCACGGTGACTACGCTAAGCAGCTGGCTGACAAGATGAAGGCTGCCCAAATCCGGGTAGTCGTTGACGACCGGAACGAAAAGATGGGCTACAAGATTCGTGAAGCCCAGACCCAGAAGGTTCCGTACACGCTGGTTGTCGGTGACGATGAAGTTAAGGATAACGCTGTTTCTGTTCGGAAGTACGGTGAAGAGGCCCAAAACAGCATGAGCCAGGACGCCTTCATGAACGAAATCCTTGCTGACATCGCTTCCTACTCCCGGAAAAATTAGTGAAGAACTCTCCCAATAACGTTTAATAACTGCACTGTGCCTGCCCGGCTGACCCCACGGCTGGGCAGGGCCATATAAATACTCATTAACCTCCAAATTAATGACGTAAGGCACCCGTCAGATGTACTGTCTGGCGGGTGTCCTTTTTGATGAAAATATTTTTCTCATCTTTTTCTCATTTTATCCTTGATTTTCTCATAAACAGGTGCTATCCTACTAACAATCAATCAAAATAAAAGACGTTGATCGAGAACGAAGCCGCGAACCGGTAGCAGAGAGCTGGTGGGTGGTGCAAACCAGTAGATGGGGCGCGCGCTTCAATCACTCGGGAGTCGTATGTCGAACGAAGTATCAAGTAGAACGTACTGGCAGCACCCATTATCGTGCCGACTAATTGCCCTTAGCGGTGGCAGTTGGTTAAGGCGGTTTTTCTAACCGTAAAGAAAGGTGGTACCACGTTTTACAGCGTCCTTTTCAGTTTCTAATCCAGAAGCTGGGAGGACGCTTTTTTCGTTCTTCGTTCCAATCAATTAAAGGTGGTGATGGTCGTGGCAGACAGCGACATTAGCAACATTCACATTCAGCAGGAATTAATTCAAGTAGCAACAAATCAAGATTTAAGTCGTAGTTAACGATTAGCCCGATTTCATACCGAGCGAAAGGTAACGGCGGCACGAGTTCAAGGAGGAAATACTTATGACTGAACAACACGTTACCTTAAACCAACAACAAGAAGCATTCGCCCAGGCCCTCGCAAAGGCCTACCAGAGCAAGGTCCCCCTCAAGATGGCCGACTGGCAAGGCGTCGTCACCGATGATGATACTGCCTACGCCGTCCAGGACCGCTTCGTCGCCCTCAAGAAACTCCCGACTGGCGGCTACAAGGTTTCCTTGACCTCTAAGCAGACCCAGGATATGTTTGACTCCGACAGCCCCCTCTACGGGCAACAGGTTGACTCCCACTTCCTGCCTTCCCCAGCCCAGCTGTCACTAAAGGCCCAGACGATGGAGCCATTGCTGGAAGTCGAACTTGGTTTCCGGGCCACCGAAGATCTGCTGGCAACCGATAGTTTAGCTGACCTGCTCCACAAGACGACGGTGTGCGGGACCGTCGAATTACCAGACAGCCGCTTTGCCGACTGGTTCCCCGACCTGGATAAATTCAGCGTGATGAGTGACTGTGCGGTCGGTGGCTACGTCGTTTACGGTGAAGAACGGCCGACTGACGAGGTCTTCCCCACCGTCGAAGATGCCGCGAACGTTAACGTTACCCTCTACCATGACGGGAAGGAAGAGGCCACCGGCAGTTCTAGCGAAGTTCTCGGCAACCCCTTAGAATCCCTCTCCTGGTTAGTTAAAAAACTGGTCGCCCAGGGAAAGGTGTTCCGAGCTGGGCAGCTGGTATCCTCCGGGACCTTCCTCCTGCCGCCCCACCTGACTACGGGTAAGTGGGAAGCTAAATTTGACCACGGTTTCGGTACCGTAACGGTTAACGCTGTCGACTAATCAGACTTGAATAAGAAAGGGAGTTTTGCTTATGACAAGAAAAGTAGCAGTAGTTGGAATGGGTCACGTTGGCGCCACGGTTGCCCACTACCTCGTTGCCGGCGGTTTTACCGACGATTTAGCGCTTTATGATACGAACGAAGCCAAGGTGCAGGCCGACGCCCTCGACCTCCGCGACGCCATGGCCAACCTGCCCTTCCACACTAATCTGACGGTCAACGATGATTCCCAGCTCGCCGACTGCGACGTGGTCGTGTCCGCCCTCGGGAAATCCAAGCTGGTGGACACCCCCGACCATGACCGCTTCGCTGAATTCAAATTCACCCGAACCCAGGTGCCGTTGGTCGCCAAAAAGCTCGTCGATAATGGTTTCCACGGTAAACTGGTCGATGTCACCAACCCCTGTGACGTCATCACTTCGATGTACCAAAAACTGACCGGCCTGCCAAAGGAACACGTCATGGGTACCGGGACCCTGCTGGATTCGGCCCGGATGCGGGCGCGGGTTGGTGAAGCCCTCAAGGTCGATTCCCGCTCGGTGGATGGCTTTAACCTCGGGGAACACGGTAATTCCCAGTTTACCGCCTGGTCGACCGTCCGGGTCCTCGGCAAGCCCCTGCTCGACCTCGTTAAGGAGCGGAACCTCGACCTCGCCAGCCTAGAAGAACGGGCTCGCCAAGGCGGCTACCTGGTTTACAAGGGTAAAAAGTACACCAACTACGGGGTTGCGACCGCCGCGGTGCGCTTGACCAACGCCCTCCTGAGCGACTCGCGAACCGTCATGCCGGTTTCTAACTACCGGGCCGAATATGGCACCTACCTCTCCTACCCAGCGGTGGTGGGCCGCGATGGTGTGGTCGAACAGCTCCAGCTCGACCTGACGGCGGACGAGCAGGAGAAGCTTGCCACCTCCGCTAAGTACATCAAGGAGCGCCTGCAGGCCGAAGAGGAACGGGCGGCCAAGGGAGAATAAATTTGCTAGGGGTGGCCCATTACTAAGTTGAAATTTAAATAACACGGTCCATAAAAGAGGAATGTTCCCTGTTAACTTTCGGAAACATTCCTCTTTTTCATTGCTTGTTCGCCCTCCCTTTGATTATTTCCACATAAATCACGAACATTATGCAAGGTTATCTTAAAATAATGATTGATTTTGAAAACCTTTCCTTGTATCATCAAGTTGTAGTTAACAATGTCGACAATTAAGCTATTATTGTTCGTGTTTAGGAGGGTACCATGCACTGGTTTGCAGATATTATGGCGGCGCTAGGCGTCGTTCTCAACGGGATTCCCCAGGGAATCATGGCACTGGGCCTGGGCTTTGCCGTTTTTCCCACCACCTTTTCGTTCCTGTTAGTTTCTGGCATTAACTTCGCCTTTAATTCCGTCGCCCCGGTCTCCTTCCAGGCCGAGTCACTCGCCTTGACCGGTAATCTGGGTAAAAACACCCGTGAATATACCTCGATCATCTTCGGCGGCTCGGTCATCATGCTGATTATCGGGCTCACCGGTACGCTGACCAAAATCGTGCAGGTCTTTGGCAACCAGATCATCACCGCCATGATGGCTGGTGTTGGGGTCATGCTGGCGAAAATCGCCCTCAACATGAGCAAGGACCGCAGTTGGACCGGCTGGGTCTCCATTGCGGTTGCCGTCATTACCTACCTGCTTTCCAAGGACCTGGTCTGGACAATTTGCCTCTCCGTCATTCTATCGAGCCTCTTTGCGGTCTTCGTTGAACACTACCAAAACGAGTTGCCCCAGAACGTCACCGTCCGTCGGTTCATTTTCACCAAGCCGCTGTTCAACCTGCGCATCCTGCGGGGCGCATTGGGACTGGCCTGCTTAAATATCGGGGCCAACCTCTCCTACGGGTTGATCACCGGGCAAATGACCGGGATCAAGCCCAACCCGGTCAACCTGAACCTGTTGACCTCCTCCCAGGCCTTGGCCGACATGGGAACCAGCCTCCTCGGCGGTGCCCCGGTCGAAACCATCATTTCCGCAACGGCGAGTGCCCCGGAACCAGTGATTGCTGGTGTTTTAATGATGTTAATCATGGCAGTAATCCTGTTCGCTGGCTGGCTGCCCAAAATCGGCAAGTACGTCCCCAGCAGCTCCATTGCCGGCTTTTTACTGGTCCTCGGCCTCTTTGTGACTTTCCCGGAAAATGCCGCCACCGCCCTGGCCGGTAAGGAACAGCTGGCAGCTGCGACCACGATGGTGATTACCGCCCTCGTCGATCCCTTCACTGGCCTGCTGGCCGGGGGAGTGATGAAATTTGTTCTGCCGCTGCTTGGCCTTTAACTTGAGGAGGGTAACCATGAATAACTATTACCAATTACAACTCGGCCCCCTGACGCGCAAACTCCCGTTGATCCCGATCAGCGCCGACACAGCCATTGCTTCCTTTGTCCTCCTGGGGGATGACGAATTATCCCGTACTGCCGCGGAACTAATTAAGCCTCAGCTGCCCGCAGCATTTGACTACATCGTGACGGTGGAAAGCAAGGGCATCCCCTTCGCCCACGACCTCAGTCTCGTCACTCACCATCCCCGTTCCTTTGTCATCCGCAAATCAGTCAAGGGTTACATGCGCGAGCCACTGGAGCAGGCGGTTAATTCAATTACGACCAAGCAGGAGCAAAGACTGGTTCTCGACGGCCAGGACGCTCGGCAGCTCCGTGGAAAGCGGGTCCTGCTCGTTGACGACGTGATCAGTACCGGCGATTCCATCCACTCCGCGGCCACCCTGTTGGAGCAGGCCGGCAGCCACGTTGTCGGCAAGGCGGCCATCCTTGCCGAGGGAGACGCCGCTAACCGTACCGACATTATCTTCCTCGCCAAACTGCCGCTCTTTAAGCCCGACGGCACCGTTAAGGGCTAACATGGCTGGCGGTAATTGCCAGCAGAATAAAAAAATCGTCACCCGCGGTGGCGATTTTTTTATTGCAATCCTTTCCAGCTTACTTGCGGGTCATAATAACCAGCACCGCGCTATTAATCAGAAAGAGGGTCATCAATGGGTAGAAAAGCCAATTGCTGCTGATTTTATCATCAAGCCAGATTCCACCCCAGATCAGGATAAAGTTTAATATTGAACAGGCCCTAAGAGTTAACTTCACTAACAACACCTCCGATCTACCATAATCTTTCGGGTGTCCTGCCGCCTGAATCGCGAAAGCTCGTGTTCACTTGCTAGATTGAGGCACGGCGAGGAAAACAACCAGACCGATAGTAAACAGTACCGCTAAGGAAGCCACCCCGATGGTCGATTTCCCGGTTAGCTGGGTAACCAGGCCAACCACCACGGGCCCCAGGATTGCCGAAAACTTTCCCAGGATGTTGTAAAAGCCGAAGAATTCGCTGCTCGCTTCTTTGGGAATGAGCTGGCCAAAGTAGGACCGGCTCAGGGCCTGCAAGCCGCCCTGGCTGGTGCCGATCAAAACCGCCAGGAACCAGAAGTCGAATAACGTATCGAGTTTTAACGCGTAGAGGCAGATAAAGAGGTAGACGCAAATCCCGGTTAAAACGGCCGTCCGGCTGGAAGTCCGCCGGGCCAGCCAACCGTACAGGAGGGAAAATGGGAAGGCAATCAGCTGGACCACCAGCAAGACAACCATCAGCATGGTCGTGTTGACCCCCAGGTCCTTTCCAATCGCGGTCGCCATCGTAAAAATGGTGTCGACCCCGTCGATGTAAAAGAAGTAGGCAACTAAAAACCAGGTGACCTGCCGGTACTGGCGAACGTGACGGAAGGTCGTCATCAGCCGGCGCAAACTATCCGTCAGCGGGTTGCGCACCGCCGTCACACTAAAGCGCTGGTGACCATGGCGTAGCAGGGGCCAGGCGAAAACAACCCACCAGACCGCGGTGATAACAAAGCTGAACCGGGCCACGCCATAGCTGGACAGCAGGCCTCCAAAACCGTTGCTCAGCTGGGCTGCGAGGAAAATAATAAAGGCCGCGACCCCGCCGAGGTAGCCCATCCCGTAGCCGGTCGACGAAACCAGGTCCATCTGCTGGTCGTCCGCCACGTCGGTCAGGAAACTATCATAAAAGAGGTTCCCGCCGGAGTAGCCGATGACACTCAGCACGTAAATTCCCAGCAGGGCCCGCCACTGCTGCGGGGGAACTAAGGCTAGGGCAAAGGTTAAAAGAATCCCGGTCCAGGTAAACAGGTTCAGCCAGCGGCGCTTAAACCGTGGATAGTCAGCTAGCGCACCCAGCAGTGGCGCCAATAGGGAAATCACCAGCGTACCCAAACTATTGGCATAGCCCCAGAGGGCCGTAGAGTTTGCCGCCGAAACTCCGGCGTCCTGCGCGACGGCCTTAAAATAAACCGGCAGGACCGCAGTCACAACCAAAATTCCGTAACCCGAATTGGCCCAGTCATAGAAAATCCATTGCCATTGTTGCTTTGTAAACTTCACGCTGATCCTCATTTCCTAATAATTGCTTGAATTGCCTGTCCCGCGGTTGGCGCCGGGTACTGCAAGCCGAGGAGCTGGGCAAAGGTTGGCCCCTCGTCAACCAGGTGGACGTGGTCGACGGTGACGCCCGGTTTAATGTCGGGGCCGGCAAAAATCGCTGTCGTGTAGTAGTTCGGCTGGTCGGGCCCGTAGCCATGAACGCCCCGGTAGCGGTCAGGCATCCCCAGTGAAGCAGGATCCACCGTTTCCACAACCGCGGGCCGGTTGACCTCGTCGGTAAAGTAGTAGCCCGGCTGGGCTTCCACCAGAAAAGCACACCGGGGATCAGCCCCGCGCTTAACCGCTGCGGCACCATCGTAAATCCGGGCCACCCCTTCAGCACGGGCGATGACCTGCTTCACGGCGCCGCAGTCAACCCCGTCCCGAACGTAAACGTAGCTTTCCCCATCACAGGTCTTCGCCGTTACCCGCCAGTTATTTCGGTAGGTGGTCTTCCCAGCGATCGGGCTCAGCCAGCCCTGCTTAGCAAAGAGCATATTCAGGTGGACCATCTTCCGCACGTTGATCTGGTAATGGTCGCCGAGGACGACAAAGTTAGTGTCCGCGTAAGTGCCGGCATCCTTGGTGGCCCTGATTATTCTTGCCACCCGGCCATCCAAGCGCTGCAGGGCCGCTTTAGCTTCCGCGGACCGTACTCCATAGCGGTGCCGCATACTATCCATATCAACCAGGTGGATGAGGGTCAGGTCCGGTTGTTTATTCTTCAAGGTATCAACAGCGCAGGCCGTGATGAAGTCGTCGAGCCAGGGCTGCTTGATCCCCCGCCGGAGCTTGCCGTAGCGGTGGTTCATCTGGAAGAGGAACCAGGGTGAGCTGGCCTTCAGCGAAACTAACACCTGGTTGGTCCAAATCCGGTTGGGGAAGATTTCCGCCAGGTTGTAGTCGATCTTGCTGCCCGCAGTGACGGGCCAGAGGAAGGCCGCGGTCGTTAACCCCGCCTGCCGGGCGACATCATATAGGGGGACCGCTTTAATATCTTTCCGGTACCAGTACCAGTCCGGTGACTGCCGCTGCGGCTGGAGCTTGGTATTATTGACAATCCCGTGCACCGCGGGATACTGCCCAGTGATGATCGAGGTATGGGACGGGTAGGTCAATGTCGGAAAAATTCCCTGAACCCGTTTCACCCAGGCCCCCTGGTCAATCAGGGCCGCCAGGTTTGGCGTACGGTCCCGAAGTTCATTGAGATCCCGAAAACCCAGGGAATCAAGCGAAATTACCACTAACTTATGCTGCGTCATGTTACTACTTCCTTTTTCTGCTATTAACCCATTGTAAAATAAACTCCCGCGCAAGCGAAAACTTTTTTCCAAATTATCCGCTAATTCGGCAAAATAAATGGCCGGAACGGGGCAGGCCACACTAGTCTAAGCCGTTATCTACCCCACCAACGCGCGGCCAGCTTGGTAAGACAGCTATTTTGCGCTTTAAAATAATAAAGAGGTTGGGGAATCCCCAGCCTCATTTCATTCAATTTATCCGGCTAATTGGCCCACTACCGGCAGTCCATCCAGCACTTTTTTGCCGTGGGGCGACAGGTTAATCAAGACCTTGGTTAAATCCTGTCCCGCCTGGTTACCATGGTGGTGACCGCCCTTCCAGGCATCTTTACCAGAAACGTCATAGACGACCCCTTCGATTGCAACATAGGCAGGCTGGCCATTTTGTCCGTCGTATTTGCTGAGCTCTTCTTTAGTAAAAGTTTTGGTCATAAGCAATCTCCTTTCTGGTATTAATATTATTATATAATATCAACTTGGAAAACGGTAACAATCTGACTAGTCTTAAAACAAACTTACGGTTCGCTATTTCCTGCCGTTGCGGTCCAAACTAGCTACAATTGTTTTACCAAACGATACCAGGTTTCACCCGCGTGGCTGGATGGAGACACGTTGACTTTTTGGAAACCATTCCGTTCGTAAAAAGGAACATTAGCGGCCAGGGAATCAAGGGACATGGTCGTTCGCTGAGCTTGCCGGGCCACGGTCGCCAGGGCCGCTAATAGCTGGCTGCCAATGCCCCGCCCCTGATAATCTGGAGCCACGGCCAGGGACAAGACCAATTGGTGCCCACCGGTTGGCAGGTTTCGGGGCGTCCGGTCATACATTTCATCAGTGACAAACTCTTCCCTGACCGCGGGCCCGACGATAAAACCGGCCACCCCTGTGTCCGTCCTGGCAACTAAGAAGGTGTCTGGCAGCTTCGCCAGGCGGTCGCGAAAGGCCGCCGGGCTACCTGCTTCTGCTTCACTAAACCCTGCCCGTTCAATTGCTAAGATGGCTGGCAAGTCCGCTTGCCGCGCCGGTGTAATGGTAATCATTATTCCTCACTCCCGAAAACGTTTCTTACTAAATATAGCATATTTACCATTCCTTAATTTCTGGTTCATAATTATGACAAAAAGTAAGGGTATCCTTAGCAGTGAGAAAGAAGGTGGACACAGTAGGGGTTATTTTTCGACTGGTCAAGCGCCTCGCCTGGTGGATCCTCATCCTGGGAGTTGGCTGGTACTACTTTAACAACCAGCAATTCCAGCAGGCAACTAACCAGCGACTGTGGCAGGCCCGCGAACGGGTTGCCCAGCTGGTTACTGGTACTAAGACAACCAGCAGCGGTGAAACTGGCAACCAATCCAGCAGCAAGGCTGCCGGGGCCGACCAGGTGCCAACTAATGGCCGCTGGCCTAGCCAAGAAGCGACCGTGTTCGTAAATACCGGTAATACCACTTTAGACAACGCGACGAACGCGGCCATTCAGAGCTGGAACCAAACGGGAGCCTTCCGCTTCCGAACCACTACGGACCAGCAGCAGGCAGACATTGTCGTCAAAAAGATGGACAACAACACTAGTGCAGCGGGCCTGACGGAAGCATCGACCAACCCGCTGACGGGGCGGATTGTCCACGCGGACGTGTCTCTGAACCAGCACTACCTGCTCAACCCGCTCTATGGTTACTCTAACCAGCGGATCGTGAACACGGCAGAGCACGAACTCGGCCACGCCATCGGACTTGACCACACCAATAACGTCTCGGTAATGCAGCCTGCTGGCTCGTACTACACGATCCAGCAGGCGGACGTGCAGGCCGTCAAGAAACTGTATTCAGATTAATTTAATAACGCAGCCGCGACTTGGGCACAGTGCTCGAGCCGCGGTTTTTATATTGTTCCACATGAAACATAAAAACGGGGGTGCCGCGAATATTCGTGGCGTCCCCGTTTTTCGTCTTTTTACGAAAAAGAATCTTATTCAGTTACTTTTTCTGCCAATTGAGCAGCGTAGTCAATCCCCTTTGCGTCCATGTAATCAGTAATTTGCTTAATCGTGATGAATGGAACGTGAACCCGTTGGGCTAATTCAAAGAGGCTATCCCGACGGGCCATCGTACCGTCTTCTTTCAAGACTTCAATGATGACCGCTACTGGTTCCTTGCCAGCCAAGTATGCTAAGTCAACGGACGCTTCGGTGTGGCCAGTCCGGTCACGCAGGCCGTGTTCCTGGGCACACAGTGGTTGAATGTGTCCCGGGTGGTTAAAGTCACTTGCCTGCGCATCAGGCTTGGCAATTTGTCGAATGGTTGCTGCACGGTCAAAGGCAGACACGCCGGTAGTTACCCCTGTCGCCTCGTAGGTCCCGTCCGCGGTGACCATGAATGGCGTTTGGTTCGGGTCGGTGCTGTGTTCGACCATCGGGACGAAGCCTAAACGGTGGGCAATCTTCTCGGTCACGGGAACACACATCAATCCGTTAGCTTCGTTCAGCATTTCATAAACGGTTGCGGCGTCGATACCGTCGCCGAGTGCAACCAGGTCTCCCTCGTTTTCCCGACTTTCATCATCGGCCAGGATAATGTAGCCGCCATTCTTCAATTGGGTCAGCGCGTCTTCAACAGTTGAGAATTCATTTTGCATGGGTTAACTTCTCCTTTATTCTCTCTAGTGACAGTGCAACAACATTCGAATGTGTCATTATAATAACGAACAAATAGGTTTAAATCAACCCGTTTTAAAATAAAATACGAATATTGATCTTAATTATAATCGCAAAACAGTTTAAAACCGAATTAAGTTCTTAACCTATATTTCTGTATACTATTTTATATAAAATAGTATACAGAAATCAAAAAACGTGGTAAAGTAACAACAGAAAGGAGCGGATGCCAAATGGCACAGATTAATATTAAAATCGATGATCAGCTAAAGGATGACGTAAGCCGTATTTTCAACGAGATGGGGCTCGATATTACTACCGGAATCAAAATTTACCTCAAGCGGGTCCAACAGGACCAGCGAATTCCGTTTGAATTAACTAGTCACCACAGTTTTGATGCGAAAAAAGTTGCCCAGCAATACCAGGCTGGTGATCAAGCGACGGTCAATAACCTAAACAGTCTCTTCAAAGAGCTGAATAAGACGCCACACACCGCCAGCATCGGTGGTCAGATCCTGGATGGGCATCCAGCTCAGGACGAGGGCAACGGTATCGGCCAAAACATCTTAAACAAGCGCTAATTACCAGTCGACAATCCTTTAGACATAAATATTGTTATTGCACTAACGAAAAAACGTATGAAGGCCACCAGAGCTCGGTTTTACCGGACCTTGGTGGCCTTCACCTCTTTCGCATAGTAATAATGAAAGCTGACTACGCATCAATTTCTGGGGCCTGATCTAATTCAGCCTGCAACATCCAAATTTTCTTTTCAATTGCGGTCTTAAAGCCAATGAAAATATCCTGGGTGGAGTAATCTTTCTCGGTGTCGGACACTTCAATCCCGTGCTGGTATAAAGCGGCTAGGTAACGGTAGCCGTCTACCAGGTGGGCTAACCGCTCTGGAGTAGTCTTGTCAAAGTTACCCGGCCAATCTTTAATCTTTGTGTTAGCGGCCATTTCTCCAAGCGTCGAGAACGGGTGCCCATCAAGGGCCAGCAGCCGTTCAGAAATAACATCCAATTGGTCATTGATTTCATCCATAAAGTCATCCATTAACGGGTGCAACTTCAAGAAATTGGTACCCCGCATGTACCAATGGGTCTGGTGGATCACCATCGCCATCTGGCTAAGGTCGGCAACAAGCTGGTTCAACGTCTCTTTGGTAGCAGTGTACTTCATATTGGCGTCTCCTTTCTCATTTCCCAAATTATAACCGAAATAAGAATGCGCTTTCAATCAATCTGCTTGTAAAAAAATCCCGCCAAGCTGACCTTAATAGATCAGCCTGGCGGGATTTGCGAATTAAGTTGGGCTAGCTGGATTCGAACCAGCGCATGACGGTACCAAAAACCGTTGCCTTACCGCTTGGCTATAGCCCAATCAAGTGACCCGTGCGGGATTTGAACCCACGATACCAGCGTGAAAGGCTGGTGTCTTAACCACTTGACTAACGGGTCAGCTATCACAGTGCTAACAATATTAGCAAGATTTTAACAAAAAGGCAAGACCCTGCCAGCAGTTTTTAGTAAATTTTCCGCCGAACAATCAGGCTGCCGTAAGAATGGTGGCCAGCGTTAACCACTTGGGCACGGTTTTCGGCTTCAATCCAAAGATCCACCTCCTGGGCCGCGAGGAGGGCGCGGTAGTTCTCCCGGTCAGCTTGCCGCAGCCGCTGCGCGCAAGCCGCGACTTCCCCTTCATACGCCTTCTGACAGGCTGCCACCGTCGTCGCGGCTACAAGTGACAATCGATAACTGCTATTCACCATTCGCTCATCTCCGCCTTTCTCCACACCAGCTAGTCAATCATCCTGTCCCCGCCTAACTCCAGCACGACCCCAATCAGTTAATTCTGGCTAGCGATAATGTTACAATTTAAAGTAATATTACATCTTTTATGGTCGAGGAGAGGGTCATGTATGATTAAGTTATCGCTGTTAATTGTTACTTTTGCCGCACTGCTCATCCCAATCTTGATGTCGCACTTTAACATCTCCAACGTCCCCACCGCCGTCGCAGAGATTACGGTGGGCATCATCCTCGGTAAAAGCGGGTTAAATATCGTCCATTCCACCTTTGCACTGAGCTTTTTGTCATCGCTGGGGGTTATGATGCTGATGTTCTTATCGGGCCTGGAAATTGACTTCAGTCTCTTTAAGAAAAAGGACGCCGTCACCACCAGCCAGACAATTCAATCACCCCTGCCAACCGCAATGAAGGCCTTTGGACTGGTCATCATTACGGCAACCGCGTTGGGAATTATTATTCGCCTGCTGGGGTTCTTCCAGGAAGCCTTTTTGGCCGCTCTCATCTTCTCCACAATTGCTCTCGGGGTGGTTATCCCGACGCTAAAAGAAAAGCAGATTATCAACCAGTTGTCCGGGCAAACCCTAATGCTGGCCGCCGTCTTGGGGGAAGTCGGCCCAATGATGGCCCTGACGATTTACGCCTCCATTAACGGTGGCAACGTTCAGCGGCTGTGGCTAATCATCTTCCTATTCTTGGCAACGATCTTTCTCCTGTGGCGGTTCAAGGAACCCTACCGCTGGTTTAATAAGATTTCTAAGGCAACGACCCAGCTGGACATCCGGCTGGCCTTCTTCCTGATCTTTGCGCTTGTTTCAGTCGCCGAGGACGTCGGTGCTGAAAACGTGCTGGGGGCCTTCTTAGCGGGTATCGTTATGAAACTGCTGGAACCAACCACGGCGACCGAAGGAAAGCTGAATTCAATTGGCTACGGCTTCTTGATCCCCTTCTTCTTTATCATGACCGGCGCCAAGCTCGACCTGACCGGCTTTTTCGCCAACCTGCACGGCCTCCTTCTCCTGCCGGTTTTGATTAGCTGTTTTTTGCTGGCCAAGCTGCCTACCATCTTGATCTTTCGGCGAATCTTTTCACCCCAAAACGCCTGCGCCAGCGGCCTGCTGCTGACCACCACGATTACCCTGGTCCTGCCAACCCTGCAAGTGGCACAAAACCTGCATACCATCACCGGCAACCAAGCGGACGCCTTTACCCTCGCCGCGGTGATTGTCTGCATTATTGGCCCGGTCGGTTTCAATTCCCTTTACCGGGTTTCCCGCAAGAAGGCACCGACTAAGCGGGTCGTTATTCTCGGCACCAACATCGCGACCATCCCCGTCGCCCAGCAGCTGATTAAGGATAACTACGCCGTCCGGCTCGTAACGGATGACGACGGCAACTACCGGACTTTCAAGAGCGGCCCCGCACCCCTGATCCTATTGCCAACCCTCACTGAACAGGCCCTCAAAAAGGCCCAGCTCTTTGACACCGACATCCTGCTCACCGCCTTCAAAGACAACGATAAGAACGCCCAGCTGGCCCAGCTCGCCAGAAAGAACGGGGTTCCCCGGGTAATCGCCGCCCAAAACAGTCTTCGCTTAACTAATGAACAGTGTGAACTCTTAAAGAACCAGCACGTCGAAATCTACAACTCGTTTGTTGCCAGCATCAGCATCTTACGGGCGATTATTGAAAATCCCGCGGTTGCCCAAAGCTTGATCCAGTCAACTTCCGGTTTATTCGAGGCCACGGTCCGCAACGAGAAGTACAATGGCTACCAGCTCCGGGCCCTGCCGTTTAATGGTGCCATCACCATCAGCAATATTTACCGGCACCACCGGCTGATTGACCCGACTGCTGATACGACCATCCAGCTGGGCGACCGCCTCTTCTTCATCGGTCCCCACGACGAGGCCCGGTCCGCTAAGGCCGCCTTAGAACAGGGGTCCTAATCGTGACCTAAGAAGTCCGTAACGGTCCGCAGGATCTCTGCCAGTGCAGCGCCTTCCAGCAGGTGCCCCTCCCCCGGCATGAGGTAGAGCTTGCTCTGCGGCAAAATGACGTTGTACTTACGGGCCGCCTCCGGGGAGACCACCTGGTCGGCTTCACCGTGGATAATCAGCGTCGGCCCGGCAAAGTGCTGGGCCGTTTCGTAAATCGGCAGCAGCTGGGCCGTGCGGAAATACTGACCGCTAACCGCTTGCCCATGCACCGGCACCGTTAACGGAATCTGGTTTGGATCGTAGACCGTACCCTGGCACTCGCCCTTCAAGGCGTCGTCTTTCAGGGTTGCCGCTGGCGCCAGCAGCACCAGCTTGTCGATCACGTCCCGGTAATACCCGGCCAGCATTGAGGCCACCACCCCACCCTGGGAGTGGCCGACTAGATCAATCATTTGGGCGCCAATCGTGGTCCGGGCGTAGTCAATAATCGCCATACCATCAAGCAACTCGCTGAACACCGTCATCTCGGCAAAGTCACCATCACTTTCCCCGCAACCAGCAAAGTCAAAGCGCAGGGTCGGAATGCCGGCAGCATTTAAGGCGTGTGACAAATCGTAGAGCAGCTTTCCCGGCTGGTTGCCCCGGTCCCCCATGAAACCGTGCATCAGGATTGCTACCTGGTCATTATGCAGGGTCGTGGTCCCCTCTAATAAGCCGCGCAGGGTCCGCCCTTCCCGTTTGATTTCAACTTTCATTTGATGTTCCCCCTTATTCAATAACGTTGTTCCCTTAATTTTAGCCGATTACGGTCTGAAAACACAATAAATCCGGCTCCCTGTCGTTAATCGACACCGAGCCGGATTATTTTTCCTATTTTGCTGTTAAGTAGCCCTTGGCCTTGAGTAATTCGGCGAGTTCAATTGCCCCGCCAGCGGCCCCCCGGGCGGTGTTGTGGGACAGACCGATAAACTTCCAGTCAAAGAGCTTGTCTTCCCGAAGGCGGCCGATGGAAATCCCCATCCCGTGTTCAAAGTTGACGTCGTAGCGGACCTGGGGCCGGAAGTCGTCGTCCAGGTACTGGATAAACTGCTTAGGCGCGCTCGGCAAGCCCAGCCGTTGCGGCTCGCCACTGTAGTCTTCCAGCGCCTTGATCAGTTCTTCCTTCGTCGGGTCCTGCTTGAAGTTAACGAATGCCGCCACGGTATGTCCATACAGGACCGGCACCCGGAGGCACTGGCTCGTAATCACCGGTGATTCGGCCGGGACAATCGCCTTTTTCTCATCATCAACGTGGCCCCAAATTTTGAGGGGTTCGTCCTCAGACTTCTTCTCCTCACCCGGAATATAAGGAATCACGTTGCCCTGAATTTCCGGGGCGCCCTCTAGGGTCTTGCCGGCTCCAGAAATTGCCTGGTAGGTGCAGGCTAGGACCTGGGTCGGTTCAAACTGCTTCCAGGCAGCCAGCGCCGGGGTGTAACTCTGGATGGAGCAGTTCGGCTTGACCGCTACGAAACCGCGCTGGGTGCCGAGCCGTTCGCGCTGGTACTTGATTACCTCCGTGTGGTCCGGGTTGATCTCTGGAACCACCATCGGCACGTCCGGCGTCCACCGGTGGGCACTGTTGTTGGAAACAACCGGCGTTTCGTGCTTAGCATACTCGTCTTCTAGCTGGCGAATTGCCTCCTTATCCATATGGACCGCTGAGAAAACAAAGTCCACCTGGGACGCAACCGCAGCGACATCCTCCGCGTCCAGAATTGTCAGGTCGCGGACCCCGGCCGGAATTGGTGTGTCACCCATCTTCCACCGGTCCTTAACCGCGTCCCCGTACTTTTGCCCGGCGCTGTGCTTGCTGGCCGCCACTGCCGTCACCTTAAACCAGGGGTGGTCTGCTAATAAGGTCACGAACCGTTGGCCGACCATCCCAGTCGCGCCAATCACACCAACTTTTAATTGCTCACCCATTACGAAAAGCCTCCGCATCTATTTTCATTAGTTTTTAATTAACTTCTAATATACACTTGTTATGTGAAAGATTCCAGAAGATTACTTACAAAAAATCCCGCATTTTCGCCACCTAGAAAACGCAGGATCTTTCTGTCATTCTAATTAATACTAAACAAATTGCATCCCACCGTCACAGAGGATCGTTTGCCCCGTGACATAGTCTGACTGCTCGCTCGCCAAGAATTCAACCACCTTCGCGACATCGTCTGGTTCAGACAAGCGATTTAAGGCCACTAATGACTCATAATCTTCCATCGCCAGGCCCTGGTCAACGGCAATCTTTCGCATCATCGGTGTGTTAACAATTCCGGGTGCATAGGCATTGACGGTAATACCCTGCTTTGCTAAGTCCCGCGCCGCAACCTGGGTGAGGCCGCGGACCGCAAACTTGCTGCTGCTATAAAGCAATTCATTCTTGTTGCCACGGACTCCGGCTTGGGAGGTCGCATTTATAATCTTACCGACAATTTCTTTGCCGCTGCGGGTCTTCTTGGTAAATTGTTCCAGGGCCGCTTGAATCCCCCACATATCACCCGCGACGTTCACATTCATCACCTTGTTAAACAGTTCTGGAGTAACGTCTTCAATCTTAGTGACCGGGCCCAGCCCAGCATTATTAACTAAGACGTCAAAGCCGCCCAGTTGAGCTGCCGTCGTTTGAACGGCTTTATGGAAGTTAGCGCGGTCCGCAACGTTTAATTCGACCGCGATTGCTTCACCACCGTCTTGGTTAATCTCCTGGGCAACTTTTTGTGCGTTGGCAAGATTCAAGTCCGCAATTGACAGTGCAAACCCGGCCTTAGCCAAGCGAAGCGCGATTGCTCGGCCAATTCCTTGCCCTGCTCCAGTAACCATTGCCACTTTTTTGCTTGCTACCATCAGATTACTTTCTTTCGCTAAACTAAACTCTAGTACCAGGCCGGCTTATCACCATCAGTGTGGGGCTTGTTCACCCCTAAATCCTTGCGGGCGTACTTTGCGGGATCCGCAATGATGGCCGCCACCAAAGTACCGATCGACTTCCGCGAAACCTCGGTTCCCTTGAAAGCCTCACCCCGTTTGGTCGTTTCGTACTCCACCTCGTCCTTATTGGTCAACCAGGCCGGGCGAATAATCGTGTAGTCCAGGTCAGAGGCGGAAATCACGTCGGCCGCCTTCCGGTAGGTCCCCAGGTAGCTGTCTTCCTGGCCGCCGCCGAGCATTTCGTTGTTCCACTCGCCAAACTTGCCCGGGACCTCATCATAAATTCCAATCGAGGAAATCCAGACCAGTTGCTTGACCCCGCTCTTGTCCATCGCCGCCACAATGTTTTTCGCCTGCTGTTCAATCTCCGGATTCCGCAGGTTGGCGTAAACCACGTCTGCTTGCGCCACTGCCGCGGTCAGTTCATCCATCTTCAAAGTATCGCCCTTAATGACGGTTTCCCGCGCCTCATCCGTCACGGTCAGGTGTTGCGGGTGCCGAGTAAAGAGAAGCAGGTGGTCATCAGTTTTATCCAGCAGGGCGGTAATGGCGTGCCCCGCAATTTGGCCAGTCGCACCGAGAATCAAAACTTGCTTTGTCATTTTTACTTCCTCCTATCGTTTAGTACACTTTTAGTATAGCGGGCTTTAGCCTTATTAAAAGTAAGCACTTTTGGGTAAGCTGGTTACCCGGAGGTAAGAATTAGTAGGGCCATCCTGACCCGCGCAATTTAAATTAATTTGCCATATAATGGCAGTAACAACAAGCTAGTGAGGAGGGGCAAAATGAAAATCGTTATTGCCGATTATGCTGAGTCAATGATGCCCAGCCATGAATTAGAAAAGCGGGTGTTAACGGCCGGCTTGCCAGGCTGCCAAATCGTTACCGCAACCTACCGTGACGACCGGCGAGCAGAATTTCTCCAGCTCGTCCGCGATGCCGATGCCCTGCTGACCGCCTTTATCAGGGTCGACGAGGAGCTGCTGGCGACCGCCACCCAGCTGAAGGTCGTCTCGATTAACGCCACCGGCTACGACAACGTGGACCTGGCCGCGGCCCGCCGCCACGGGGTTGCAGTCTGTCCCGTTGGTGAATACTGCACAACCGACGTAGCAGAGTTTACCATCACGGCAATGCTGGCGCTGGTCCGCAACCTCAAGGCGTACGTAACGGACGTTGACGTCCACCAGCAGTGGCGCTACGACTATGCCCAGCCCAACCACCGCCTCAGCAAGCTAACCCTGGGAATCTTTGGCTTAGGCAAAATCGGCCGGGCGGTGGCGACCCGAGCTGCGGCACTGGGAATGCGGGTCCTGGCCGTGGACCCCTTCATCAGTCAGGAAGACTACGCCAAGGTGGCTGACCAGGTCAAATTGGTTTCTGCAGCCGAGCTCTTCCAGCAAGCTGACATCATCAGCAACCACATGAACTTAAACGAAAGCAACGACCACTTCTTCACTGCCGAGCGGTTTCGCCAGATGGTCAAGCAACCCTACTTTATTAACATGGCCCGGGGCGCCGAAGTGGATGAAACTGCCCTGGTGGCCGCCCTCGACAGTGGACAAATAAGCGGAGCAGCCCTCGACGTGCTGGCCACTGAGTTTCCAGACCTAGCTACTAACCCCCTGCTTGGCCGCGAGAACGTCCTCGTCACTCCCCACACGGCCTTTTACAGCAGCGATTCGCTAACCGCCCTGCAAAGGATTTCCTGCCAAAACATTGTTGAGTACCTTACCGGGCACCCCGAAAAAGTCTTTAAGCTCGTCGTTAACCCCAAGGAGGATCCACATGACCACACCAACTAAAATGTACAATACCGGCGCAGACTACGCCCTCGCCATCATTGGCGGTAAGTGGAAACCAGCGATCTTGTACCTGCTCGCCGGCCACCCACGACGGACCGGCGAACTCGTCAAGCAGCTGGGGGCCTCCCACAAGGTCCTGAGCGACCAGCTACGGGAGCTGACTGACGCGGGAATCGTCAACCGCAAGAGTTTCAACACGATGCCGCCCCACGTAGAGTACCAGCTGACCGCGGAGGGCGAAAATCTCTACGCCGCTTTGCGCTACCTCAACTACTGGGGCGAACAAAAGGCCGCTAACGACCCGGCGGTCAAGATCATGTGCACTGACCAAATGAAGGCGGCGGGTGATGATGGGCTCTGCGTCATTACCAAGCAGCACCTCCACCACTGGAAGCAGGAGATTGTGAAGCCCGACTAAGTTTCACGTGAAACAGCACATTTAATAGTATCGAAACCAAGCGTCCCCAACCGGCCAGAAACCGATTGGGGACGCTTAATTTTTCTTGAAATTGCTTTTAGCTTACGATGCCGGGCGAATCCCCAAAATCAGGGAAACAATCAGCACCAGAACCACCGCTCCGATGATCGAGGGGATAATGGCCATGCCGGCCAATTGCGGTCCCCACGATCCTAAAACTGCTTCACCGATCGCCGAACCAACCAGCCCGGCAATGACGTTGCTGATAAGGCCCATCGAACCGCCCCGTTTGGTAATCGCTCCCGCAACCAGACCAATCAGTCCACCGACAATTAATGCCCAGAGCCAGCTCATTTCATCCCCTCCTCATCCTTTTTATTCATTAAATTGTCTTTAAGGTCTTGAACCTTGTCCTTAGCCTTGCCAAGGACCTTTTGCGTCTTACCAGCCGCCTCTTCTTGACGGTCGCCGGTTACTTTTCCCTTAAGCTCTTTAAATTTACCAGCAGCCTGATCCTTTAATCCGTGTTTATCCGTAGCCATTATAATCAACCTTTCCGTTTAGTGATTAATGCAACATCCAAATACCGGCCTTTCTTCCGGTGACCTAAGCTACTTGCTGATGTTTTAAGTCTAACAGCTGCTAACACGGTCGACAATCCATTGCGCGCTGACTTACGGCTTCCTTAACTAACTTACGAGATTATTAAAAACGGCTGTGATTCACTTATTTAGCCGCCCCGGCCAAAAACTGGTCGGCACAAGCCAGGGCCTTCCCACCGTATACGGTTGAGGGGCCGCCACCCATCATTATCGCGACGTTGATCGTTTCGACAATCTCATCACGGGTTGCGCCTAATTTGATGGCACCCTTAACGTGCTGGACAATGCAGCCTTCGCAACGGATTGCAACCGCAATTCCCAGTGCTTCCAGGGCCTTGGTCTTGCTATCCAGCGCCCCCGCCTTAATGGCCTCCTCGTGGACACCGAGGAACGCCTGACCGGTTGCCCCGGTACTGGCAAAGAGCTGCTGATTATTGGCCATTACTTCGTTCAATTCCTGTTGGTAGTCAGTCATGTCAATCTTCCTTTCAATCATTCACACTTACCCACTTATCGTCAATAATACATCTTAGAAAACGCTTTCTCAAGTAGCATTAAAAGCGGGGTTCCGGACACGTTGATGTTATCCTCGGAACCCCGGTTCTATTTTCTTTAGTGATCGGCCTTACTGCAACGAATCCCAGGCAGATAGCTCAACTGGCTGCTGGACAGCTAAGGTTTGCAAATCCGTGCTCAGGTACTTCTTGTTGATGACGGCCTCGTAGGTGTACTCCTCAAACCAGTCCTGGGTCATCACGAAGTAGCCGTTGTCCCCGTTATCCTTGCCCCAGCTATTTTCAATCTTCCAGCGGGTCGGCTGGTCGTTTACCAGGTCAAAGCCGGTCAGGGTCATGGCGTGGGAAACCATCGCCTGCCGTGACTCTAGTCGGTCCTTCTTGTCCATGGTGAAGTCGACACCCAGCAGTTCTTCGCGGTGGAAGAGCTTGGCGTCCATCAGGCCCCGCTTGCGGTCCATCTGCTGGAGAACATCATTGCCGACCCAGACGGTTTCCCCAGCTTTCAGCTGCTTAATTGCCGCCTCCTGCAGGTCCGCGAACGGCACGTTGACGAACTTAATCGGCACCCCGCCAACGACGCTGTCCTGGCTTGGCATGGAGTAGACCCGTTGGTAGTCGTGGTCGGGCGCATTGGTGACGACCACGTAGTCGTTGAAGTTGGTATCAAAGTACTGGTGGTAAAAGTCGAGCGGCGTCAAGTCCAGTACCTGGTGGAACTTTTTGTCGTCATCACGGAATTCCAGGTCAAACTTAACCGGTGGTTCACCGAAGGCGTAGGCAGCGACCTTGTACACGTCGGCCATCATCCGCTCCCGGGCCTTCGTTAATTCGTCATCACTGTCGCCATGGCTGACCATCCGCCGCAATTCCAGGGCGTCCTTGCGCATCAGGTAGTTCATCACTTCGGCTACGTCGCTGGTGTCCTTGGTATTGTGGGTATCCGGCATCACGTATTCCGGAACCACCCCGTACTTTTCGATGATTGAAGCCGCGTTAGCCCACTGACCGCCGTCATTCAGGGCGAAGTTGAGGTAAAAGTCGACCAAGCGATCGTGGAGCGGCCGGTCAGCGGTCGCAATCACCTTTTGGAAGAACATATTGGCCCGTTCAATCCGGTCCCAGAAAAAGAGGTAGTTTTGGGAGAGTTCAAAGTCCTTAAAGTGGTACTTGCTTGCAAACTTGTGCCGGAGCGTGTTCAGGGCCGCAAACGACCAGCAGCGGCCACTGTGCCGCTGGTTGCTGGGCTTCCCGGTTTTAATTTCGTACGAGAAGGCCCGGTGGAGGCGTTCGCTGGCCGCCGGGTCTTCGCTGGCGTTCTTAATCCCGTTCTTTTGAATTGCCCGGGCGATGACTGCCGCATCTTGGCGCGCACGAAAGGCCTGCTGGTATTTTTTGACCATCTTAGCTGTGAGTTCTTGTTCAGACATTCTTTTTCCTCCTCGTTGCTATTAATTATTTCTATCTTAGCACTTTCGAGGAATTAACTGGTCTAAAAAGGCTAGCCGCGGATCCACCGCTGCCAGCCCATCCTTTGCTATTCTCCCTTGGCCAGCTTTCGCTTGACCATCTCGGGGTCGGCCTTGCCCGGGTTCAATTCCACGAGCTTGCCCGAACCACTGTAAATAATCCACTCCGCCAGGTTGACGATGTGGTCCCCGGCCCGTTCCAGGTAACGGATCACCGACAGGTAGGTGCCGTAACTCTTAACGTCCTCCCGTGACTTGACCAGCGCGTCCATGATCGCGTCCTGCTGCTGGACGTAGATTAAGTCGACCTGCAGGTCCTCGTTGGCAACCTCGTAGGCCTTTTGTTCATCGGTATAGACGTAGGCGTCCATCACCTTTTCCAGCATCTGGCGGACAATCATCATCATTTTTTCAATCTGCTGCTCAACTTGCTCGTCATCGTCGGCCGCGCTGAGGCGAATACCAGCCCGGGCGATATGGGCTGCGTAATCCCCCAACCGTTCGACGTCCGAACTGGCCTTTAAGATGGAAATAATCTTGCGGAAGTCCGTCGCTACCGGCTGTTGGAGGGCCATCAGTTTGAGGGCCTGCTTTTCCAGCTGGATTTCCTCATCGTTCAGCTGGTGGTCGGTGTCCAGTACCTGCTGGGCCAACTGGGCATCCTTCTCGGTAAAGGCCTTGGTCGCCTGGTAAATCTGTTCGCTAGCGTCAATCCCCATCTCCATAAACCGACCGCGTAGCCGTTTTAATTCATCATCAAAGATCGCTCCCATGGTTTTCCTCCTAACCGAACTTACCGCTGAGGTAGTCCGCCGTTTGCTCTTCCTGCGGGTTCATGAAAATTTGCGCAGTCGGGCCAAATTCAACCAGCCGTCCCTGGTGCATGAAGGCCGTCCAGTCTGCTGACCGCGATGCCTGCTGCATGTTGTGGGTCACCATGATAATAGTAAACTGCTCCTTTAATTGTACTAGGGTCTCTTCGATTTGCGAAGTCGAAACCGGGTCGAGGGCACTGGTCGGCTCGTCCATCAAAATGATTTCCGGCCGGACCGCCAACGTTCGGGCGATGCAGAGCCGCTGCTGCTGGCCCCCGGAGAGTGCCAGTGCGCTCGCCTTCAGCTGGTCCTTGACTTCGTCCCACAGGGCGGCCTGGCGAAGGCTCTCCTCCACCCGCTGGTCCAGCACCCGGCGATCACGTTCCCCGGCTAAACGCAGGCCATAGATGACGTTCTCGTAGATTGACAGTGGGAAGGGGGTCGGCTGCTGAAAGACCATCCCAATCCGCTGGCGGACCCGGTAAACGTTGACATCCGGCTGGTTGATGTTGAGGCCGTGAAAATTAATCGTGCCGGTCACGGTGGCCAGGTCGTCGTTCATCCGGTTAAGGCTCCGCAGGACCGTCGACTTCCCCGATCCCGACGCACCGATCATCGCCGTGATCTGGCGGGCCGGGAACTTGAGTGAGACGTCCTGGACCACTTGCTTGGCGCCATAAGCAACGTGCAAATTTTTAACTTCTAAAGCTGCCTGTTCTGTCATTTGATCCCATCCTTACTTTGCCAACCGCCGCTTAATCAGGGAACCGACCAAGCGGGCGAGTAAATTGAACGCTAAAATAGTAATAATCAAGACCGCCGCGGACCCGTTAGAAACGGCCCGGGCGTCGGGAACCAGGCCCTCGCTGTTGACCTTCCAAATGTGGACCGCCAGGGTTTCTGCCGGGCGGAGTGGGTTGAGGAAGCTGGTCGGGCTAAAGGGGTTCCAGTCGGTATAGCTAATTGCTGGGGCGCTTTGGCCCGCGGTGTAAATCAGGGCCGCCGCTTCCCCAAAGATTCGGCCGGCACTCAAGATCGCCCCGGTGATAATTCCCGACAGGGCCGCTGGTAAGACAATTTTCGTGGTCACCCGCCACTTCGACATCCCCAGTCCCAGGCCAGCCTGGCGTTGCAGGGCCGGCACCTGGCGAAGGGCGTCCTCGCAGGACCGCGTCAACAGGGGCAGGTTCAAGATGGTCAGCGCCAACGCCCCGGCTAGCAGGGAAAAGTCCAGGCCAAACTGGAGCACGAAGACCAGGTAGCCGAAGAGGCCAATCACCACCGACGGCAGGGAACTCAGCACTTCGATTGCCAGGCGGAGAAGCGCGGTCAGCCGGTTTTGCGGTGCGTACTCGCTCAGGTAAATCGCCGCGCAGAGGGCCAGGGGTACGGAAACCAGCATGGTCAACACTACCAGGTAGAGGGAGTTAAACAGCTGGTCACGGATCCCCCCGCCACTCTTAAATGATTCAGCCGGTGAAAAGAGGAAGTGCCAGGAAACATTCGGCAGGCCGACCACCAGGAGGTAGACCAGGAAACTAACGACTGCCAGCCCGGTCAGCCCCGCCAAGGCTAAGACGACCGTGGTTGCAATTTTATCAACTTTTTCTGCGCGCATTAGTGCTCCCCTTTCCTGGCGGCCAACCTAAGCAAGAGGTTAAACGCCAACGACATCAGCAAAAGAATTAACGCCAGTGACCAGAGGGCGTTGTTGGAGGTGGTCCCCATGACGGTATTCCCGATTCCGGTCGTCAGGACACTGGTCAGGGTTGCGGCCGAAGACATCAGCCCGTCCGGCATGACCGCCGCGTTCCCGATTACCATTTGCACGGCCAGCGCCTCACCAAAGGCCCGGGCCATTCCAAAGATCATTGCCGTGAGGATCCCGCCCTTAGCACTGGGAATCACTACCCGGCTAATCGTCTGCCAGCGGGTCGCCCCCAGGCCGGCGGAAGCCAACCGGTATTCTTTCGGCACCCGGCGGAGGTTATCAATCGTCATCGAGGTCATGGTCGGCAGCACCATCAGAAAGAGCACGCAGGTTGCGGCTAAAATCCCGAAGCCGGTTCCGCCAAAGAGCTGGCCCAGGCGCGGCACGATCACGGTTAGGCCGACGTAGCCATAGACGACCGAGGGCACTCCGACCAGCAGTTCAATCACCGGCTGGATCCACTGGTTGGCCCGCTTCGGCAGCATCTCCGTAATTGCCACCGCGCTGACCAGCGCCAGCGGCAGGGCAACAATCCCCGCCAGGAGCGTGACCGCAAAGGAAGTAACAATCATTGGCAAGGCGCCGTAGAAGTGGTGGCTGGGCTGCCAATTGCTACTGGTCAGAAACGTGCCCAGGGAATATCCGTCCTTGGTAAAGAGCGCCAGGCCCTTACTGGTCAAGAAGAGCAGGATGGTAGCAACCAGGCCGCCGATAATTACGATTGCCAGGTAGCTGATGAGTTTCCCCCGCCACTCCTGCCGACTCTCCGCGGAGGCGGTCGTTAGCTGTTTTTTGAGTTCATCCATGGCTTACTTCCTTTCACTTACCTGACCCGTCGGCGACTTGGTCACTTTCATCTCGTGGATGCTGACGTAATTGGCGTCTTTGACCAGGCTGCCCTGGACCTTTCCCGTCTGCATAAACTTAATAAACTGGCTCGTGGCCCGGCTGGGGTGCGCCTGGGTGTACAGGTGCTCGTAGGACCAGATGGGCCAGCGGTTGGTCGTGACGTTGGCGGCCGTCGGGGCAACGCCATTCAGCTTGAGCGGCCGGACGGTCTGGTTGAGGTAGGCAAAGGAAATGTAGGAAACCGCCCCGGGGGTGTTGGCGACAATTTCCTTAACCGTCCCGTTGGAGTCCTGTTCCTGGGCCCGTACCGCATGGGTGCCCTTTTTGAGAACCGCCTGTTCAAAGGCGACCCGGGTCCCGCTGCCGCTCGCCCGGTTGATGACGGTAATTGGCAAGTCGGGCCCACCGACCTGGCGCCAGTTGGTGACCTCCCCGGTGAAGATCTGCCGAAGCTGCGCTAAGGTTAAGTTTTTGACCCCTAGTCTGGGGTTGACAATCGGGGTAATTCCCGACACCGCCACGATGTTGTCACGGAGCTTGCCAGCGGCAATGCCGTCCTGCTGGCTGGCGAAAATGTCCGCGGACCCGATGTTGACGGCGCCCGCTTGAACCTGGCTCAACCCGGTGCCAGAGCCGCCGCCCTGAACGGTGATGTTGGTTGACGGGTGATTGTGCCGGTACTGGGCCGCGACCGCCTCCGTCAATGGCTGCAGGGCCGTCGAACCGACAATCGTGACCTTCTCCTGGGCGGGATGGTGTTTCGCGGCCACCCAGCCAGCGCCGAGGCTGCCAACAAATGCCGCCAGAACGATTCCCAATAATATTCTCCGCATGATTGCCTCCTAGTTGTCATTCCGGATTTCCTATGATACAAATAGAGAATAACAAGCCGCTGTAAACTTTTAATTGAAGCAATGTAAAAGTTATGTAAATATTGGAGAACGTTTCCGAATGGCAAAAGAATTTCTATTAATGAGCCGGTCAGCGGACCTCGTGGACCAATTAACGGCTAGCTGCAAGAAAGCCCGCTGGCAGCTCACCCAAATTACCACCCCGACCGGCCTGGTCGTCGCCCTGGAGCAGCGCCCGGTCGCCGGGGTGTGGTGGGACTTGAGCCAGGTCAGCCTGGATACGACGATTGCTACGATGACCCTGATCCGCCAGCAGCTCACCGGGCCGATTATGGTCTTGGCTCCCGAACTGACCGACCGGATTCAGCGCAAGCTCTTTTCCGCCCAGGTCGATGACGTAATTCCCCTGCCGGTTGAAGAGCGGGGCTTTCGGGCGCGGGTCAGTCAACGGCTGTGGCTCTACCGCCACGTTAAATTCGCGACGGCAACCACCCCAAGGGAACCCGCGCCGACTGCGGTCATTGCCACCAGCGACTGGACGATTGACCAGGCCAACTACACGGTTAAGAAGGCCGGCCAGCCGGTCGAACTGACCCCCAAGGAGTTCCAACTGCTCTCCTATTTAATCAACCACCACAACCAGGTCCTCAGCCGCGAGCAGCTGGTTTCCGGCGTCTGGGGCTACGACCTCCTGGCGAGTTCACGGATCGTCGACATCCACATCAGCCACCTGCGTGATAAGCTAGAGGACGACCCCCACAAGCCCGCCCACCTGCTGACAGTGCGGGGCTTTGGCTATAAGTTTGTATAAAAAAGAAACCGCCCCGATTAGTTAGGCATAATCAGGGCGGCTGAGGCTGGGAATTAACTCAGTCTCTTTGCTGTTTTAAAGATAAAAATGCTTCAGCGCAGCTAAATTAAAAATAAAAATGCAGACTTACTTTGGTTAATCCCAGAATAAGACTGCATTTTTAATTTAGCGTCATAATATTTTAAGCAGTAACCCAATTATATTTTTTAAGGAAGATTGGCGACGGTTTTTCACTGTTACTAAGTTTCCCTTCTTTTTTGGCCTCTGCTAACTTATAGTTGGAATCCAGCGAAAGTAATAACTGGCTGGAAATCCCCATTACTTTTTCGATTCGAAGAGCAAGAACCTCAGTTAAAAAGCGTTTACGGTTAAGAATATCAGAAACGTTTTTCTGGGTAACACCGATACGTGCAGCCAAATCAGCTTGCGTAATGTCATAATGATCCATCACTTCTTTTAATAAATCGGCAGCCGAACTAGTATGATACTGTCTAATTTTATTTTCACGATGTAGCATAACAATCAGCTCCTTAATGATAATCTTCAATGCTGGTTATCTGAATAGTTACAATCTGGTCCCTGTTTGTTGATAATTCATCGTTCTTATCGTAGCCTTCAAATACCATCCGATAGTTGCCGCTAATATCAACCGCGAACTTGCCAGATAGTTCTCCTTTTAGCAGGTGGCATCTGGGCGGCGGATCTGATGGTATGTGAGCAAGTGTCTGGGCTGCATCGAATTCATCTAGACGTGCTTGAATTCGCCGCGCCCTAGATTTTCCATAATGTTTCAAAAGCACTTTTGGATCATTCAGAATCTTTGTCAATTTTTTAGTTTCCGCAAAGTATTCCATATTGGCACCCCACTATTATTATACCGATTTGGTATTAAAGAGCAAGAATAACAGCTTACCTTTAGTGGCATCAGTTGCTTTTGCTTCCGAACTAACTAGCAATCAGTTAAACTATAATTGAATAAGTTCACAGGGAGGAATTCACAATGAGTAAAGTATTTGTTGCCGGCGGTTCCGGCCGGGTCGCGACCGACCTAATCAAAGACCTGGTTGCTGACGGTCACGAGGTCATCGCGGGCGCCCGCCATCCCGAAAAGATTGTGGAGCTGGCGGGTGTTACTCCGGTCGCCCTCGACCTCCACGGTGACGTTGCTAAAATTGCCAGCCTGATGGCCGGGACCGACGCTGTCTACTTCGTCGCCGGTTCCCGGGGCAGGGACCTCCTGCAGACCGACGCCATGGGCGCGGTTAAGACCATGCAAGCTGCCGAACGGGCGGGCATCAAGCGCTACATTATGCTCAGCTCAATGTACGCCCTCCAGCCGGAAAAGTGGGCTGACTACCCGGCTCTAGCGGCGATTACCGACTACAACATCGCCAAATTCTTCGCTGACAACTACCTGGTCCACGACACTGACCTGGACTACACGATCGTTCAGCCGGCGACCCTGACCGAGGAAGCGGCGACCGGCAAGGTGACCTTTGGCGAGGGTGACGACACCACCAACCCGATCCCGGACGTTGCTCGGGTCCTCGCCACGGTGCTGGCAAACGACAACACCATCAGTAAGGTCATCCTGATGCGGAGCGGCGATACGCCAATTGCTGCGGCAGTGAAAGAAGTTTAATTGCCCCATCTTGCTTGATTGCGCCCCCAGTGCTAAACTACAAACCAGATTAAATGCGATGGTGTTCGCAATGAACCACCGGTCAGCGCCGGTTGATGACACCTGTCTCTGCAAGGGGACGGGTGTGCGTCCCTTACAGCAATTCCTGTGAGGGGCGTTTTTTTGTGGTCACCATTTAGAATGGAGAATTGTGATGAAGATAAGAAAAGTCATTATCGTGGGGCTGTTTGCCTTTGCGGGCGGATTGCTCCGCTACCTTGTCAATGGTCACTGGGGCCTGGTGGGAATCTTGGGCTGCAACCTAATTGGCGCCTTTTTGCTGGCCCTGCTCACCTACGCCGTCATTGAACGCAATCTGGTCGCCGACTGGCTCTCCCTGGGCCTCGGTACTGGACTAATCGGTGCCCTGACCACCTTCTCGACCTTCACGGTTACCACCATCCAGCTCTGGCAGGCCCGTCCCTTGCAAGCCGGCCTCTACTTCATCGTCAGCAGTCTTGGCGGGTTGCTCGCGGCCGGACTCGGTGCCTGGTTGGCCCGCTACTTAAGGAGGCCCTAAGATGTTATTAACTAGTTCTGGCGCCGCGCTTGGTGCCATTTTACGCTACTTGTTGACCCTGACTGGTAAAAAAACAGCTTGGAACTGGCCCCTCACTACCCTGCTAATTAACTTAACGGGCGCTTTCATGCTCGGCTTGGCAACGCATTACCTCGCTAACAATAGTTTGCTAATGACCTTTCTGGGCCCCGGCGTTTTAGGCGGGTATACCACTTTTTCGACCTACAACGTCGAATTGCTGACCCTTATTAATAGCCGCCGCTGGTGGGCAGCAGTTAGTTACGCCGGCCTTTCACTAATTGGTGGTCTCCTGGCGGCCGCAATCGGGCTGGGTCGCTGGTAAATTTAATCGAAGCGCCGGCCCAGAATTTCGAGGTCCCGTTGGACACCATCTAATTCCGCGACCCGCGGCAGGCTGCCCCACTCCGTAAAGCCGAAGTGGCGGAAGAGCTTGAGGCTCGGCTGGTTATGCCCGAAGATGTAGGCCACAATGGCGGTGATCCCGAGCTGCGGCAGCTGAGCAATCACGAATTGCAGGGCCTGGTGCCCCACGCCTTGGTGGCGGACCGCCTGGTCAATGTAAATGCTGATCTCGGCCGTGTGTTCGTAGGCGGGACGACCGTAGAAGGGTTCCAACCCCACCCAACCAACAATTTGGTCGTCCTGCTCCATTACCCAGAGAGGGTGAGTCGCCGTAAACGACGCCAACCAGCCTTCGCGGTCGGCCACGATGACCGGTTCCAGGTCCGCGGTGGCCAGCCGGGACGGGATAATCTGGTTGTAAATTTCCACGATGCGGGGCAAATCCGAATGCGTTGCTTGGCGAAATTTCATGACAAAACCTGCTTTCTTGTACTAATTAACTGCCATCATACCGCAAATCGGGCTTACAGTTTGAACGAATTTGGGAGGCTGGGAGAAAACCATTGTTTTCTCACCAGCCTCTTGCTAGTTCTTAACTATTACAAAGATAACGTGGAAAACAACCACAAGGCTAGTGTATAACTACGAACGATAGCCGGCCCGTACCGTGCCAACTATCGTTCTAGGTTAGCCATACGCCTTGTCGAGGAGGTTGTTTCCCACTCTCGGTACCCTAGTAAATGGTAAACTAATAGAAAACGCTTACGGAGGTTTTATGATGGAGATTGATAATAAACTGCACTCCGGTAACATTTACGACCCGGAGGACCCGCAAATTCTCGCTGAACAAACTCAGGCCATGCTGCCGATGTACGAATACAACGCCACCCTACCGACCGAAACGACCAAGCGGCAGGAGTTGCTGGCCAAGATGTTTGCCAAGGTCGGCGAAGGTTCCTACATCGAGCCGCCCTTCCACGCCAACTGGGGCGGCAGGCACGTGGAACTGGGCGCCCACGTCTACGCCAACTTTAACCTGACGATTGTCGATGACACCTACGTTTACATCGGCGACCACACCATGATGGGTCCTAACGTGACCCTCGCCTCCGCTGGGCACCCGATCCTGCCAGAACTGCGCGAACGCGGCTACCAATACAACCTGCCGATTCGCATCGGTAAGAACTGCTGGCTCGGCGCTGGCGTGATCGTGGTTCCTGGGGTGACAATCGGTGATAACAGCGTCATTGGTGCGGGGGCAGTGGTTACCAAGGACATCCCCGCCAATATGGTCGCCGTTGGTACTCCCGCCAGGGTCCTGCGCAAAATCAGCGCCCACGACCGGAAGTACTACCATGGACAGCTGGAGATTGACCCGGGGTTGTTGAAATAGGGAAATCGTAAAGGTGTTGGAAAGCTACCAGCAGCCATACTGAACACTAATATTCTAAAAAACGTTTGGAATAGTTCTCCTCAAATTCCAAACGTTTTATTTTTTTATACACAATCAAACCCACATCCACTAAGCCTGCGCTGACTGCTTAAACTGCCGCATGGTTTCTGCCAGGTGGACTTCGTGGACGACAAACTCGTGCGTCTTGCAGACATAGTCATGTTCCCGGCCCAGTTTGGCAATGTAGCCGTTAATGTAGTCGACTTCGGTTGGCCGGCCCTTGCTGAAATCTTGGTACATCGACGGGTAGTGGTACTTATAAGCCTTGGAGATTGAAATCACCGAATCGGTTTCCTCTTGCCGCGACTCAACCAGGTAAATCCCGGCCCGTTCGCAAGCATCGAACGCTTCGTCAAAAAGCTGGCGGGCCATTTCCTTCACACCATCATAGACGATAAACTGCCCCATCTGAATTTCAAACATGGTGCAAAGGGTGTTGCAGACGGCATTGAAAACAACCTTGGACATGCACATCCCCTTCCACTCGTCCGCGAAAATCGGCCCCAGGTCGGCCTTGGCGAAATCGTCAAAGACCTGTTGGACGATGGCATCCGGTCGCTCGTTATTGTACCGGGCCATGTGCATCTGTTCAGAACCCACTGGCCCCATAAAGTCGACGTCCCCCGGCGCATCCATCCGGGTCGCAATCATTGCGGTCCCGCAGATGATGTGGTCGGCCGGAAAGTACTTGGTAATTTTTTCAAAGTGCCCCATCCCGTTCATTGCCGAGAAGACGTACTGGTCCGAATGGAAGATACCGGCCTGGCTGTCCCGTTCCAGTTCCTCTGCCAATTGCATTTGCTTTTTGAAGATGATCCAGACGTTCGGATGACCATGATATTCTTCCGGTTGGTAAATGTTAACGGGGATGATATGACGGTTTTGGTGGTCCCGGGCAATTGACACCCCGCCCTGTTCCTTGATTCGTTCGATATTGGGTTCCCAGGTTTCAATGTAATCCACATCAATCCCGGCATTTTCCTGCATCATTGCCCCAAAACGCACACCCATTGCCCCTGCACCAATAATTCCATACTTCATCATCAACACGCTCCTTTTTAATGTAAATGCTCTAACAAAAAAATCGCCCTCTATTCATCTCGAATAAAGGACGATTAACTCGTGGTACCACCTAACTTCAATCCAGCTTCACAGCTGGATCCTCATCACGTACGGCAAACAATTGCGATACGCTGCACGGTAATGGGTGCTACCAAGCCGCCTCAAGAAGCAGCTGCTTAAGTAATAATCTTTCGTTGAATAGTCATCGCGCCTTCTCACCACCAGCGCTCTCTGTGACACCACTAGACAAGTACT
Organism: Limosilactobacillus antri DSM 16041; assembly: GCF_000160835.1. GTDB lineage: Bacteria > Bacillota > Bacilli > Lactobacillales > Lactobacillaceae > Limosilactobacillus > Limosilactobacillus antri. The sequence goes on along the minus strand of NZ_GG700733.1, from coordinate 214,095 downwards.
ACATTACTACCAGTATTTTTTGCTAGATTTAATTGTTGATAGTATTTTAATTAAAGCCTGATTAAATTTCAAGCATTTTATTATAATTTTTTGATTTTATTATGTTGAGGGGTTGAAGCTTAATACAGTCGTTGCATTTTGTTGCAAAATTCAATTTGCTATTTCCCATCTATTTGCTATCATAATATTAAAATTCCAGTTAAGGTGATTAAAATGCGATTAAAGCAACTCCATGATTACGTAAAACAGAATTATGAGGATGGGCAATTCACCCAAAACTATTCTTACGAAGCCAACCAGGCCAATCCGGCTTCCGATTTTCGGATGGGGCAGCAACAAGCGCGGCGGGATTTCCAAAATGGGGCAAGGTTTAAATTCTACCCTCTGCTATTAGTTAAGATTGCAAACTTGCTCACGCTGAAACGACTGACGGAAGTTAAAAATTTTGTCGAAGGATACAATCGTGAAAAACGCAAGCTAGCACCAAAGTAGCAGTGCGGCTAGAAGCGAAAGGTGGACTAAATGAAAGCAAATAACCGCAGTTCCGTCATCGCAATCTGTTCATCACTAAATGCCCTCTTCCTGATTGGCTTGGCAATCTTTGATAGATATTGGGATACCGCACCTGGATGGGTATTTTACTCATATATTTTTCTCATGGTGGTCAATGCTGGGATATTAATAGTCACTGCTATGAAAAAGGAGTGAGCAGAATGTTTGATGACGTCCTAAAAGATAAAAAATGGCCGTTATGGAAGCGAATCGCCTACTTAATCTTAGTGGCCTTGCCCTTGCCGCTTTAGTGGTCCTGTTTTAAATGAGAAATCCGCCTACTTGGCTGCAATAACCAGGTAGGCGGATTTCTTTTACCCAATCTGCCGCGCCAGGGAAATCATCTCCAGCAGGCTCTGGGCGGTACTGCTGCCCTCGTTGCCCATCTTGAGGCCGGACCGTTGCAGGGCCTGGTCGATGTTGTCGGTGGTCAGAATTCCAAAGGTCACCGGCACCTTTCCCTGCAGGTTGAGTTCCATAATCCCCTTGGTAACGCTTTGGCAAATCAAGTCATAGTGGTCGGTGCCGCCCTTGATTACGGCCCCGAGGGTCATCACGCCGTCGTAGCGGTCAGTTGCCACCAGGCGCTTGGCCGCGAAGGGAATCTCAAAGGCCCCCGGCACGTGGTAGACATCGATGTGGTCGCTTGCCAGGCCAAACTTTTCCAGAGTGCCAACCGCCCCAGCCACCAGCTGGCTAGTCACCGTCGAATTAAAATCCCCCACTACAATTGCGATTCGCAGGTTCGTTTGGTCAAATTTTCCTTGGTATTCATTCATCTTAATCCGCCTCCAATGTTAATAAGTGGTGAAATTTTTCCTTCTTTGTCGCCAGGTAACGCCGGTCATACCGGTTGGGCTGGATTTCCAGCGGGACCCGCCGGGCAATTTCAATCCCGTCGAGCCGTAACTGGCTGATCTTATCCGGGTTATTGGTCAAGAGGGCCACCCGGCGAACCCCGAGCTGCTTGAGCATCTTTGCGGCCAGGTCGTACTGGCGTTCATCGGGCCGGAAGCCGAGCTGCTCATTCGCCTCCACGGTATCGTAGCCCTGCTCCTGGAGACGGTAAGCCCGAAGCTTGTTCTCCAGGCCGATTCCCCGCCCCTCCTGACGCAGGTAGAGGACTACACCGCGACCCGCCGCGCTGATCCGCTCCATTGCCGCGTGGAGCTGGGGACCGCAGTCACAGCGGAGCGACCCCAGAACATCCCCGGTAAAGCACTCCGAATGCAGGCGGACCAGGACCGGTTCGTCACCAGCGAGGTCACCCTTGATGAGGGCCAGGTTGTCACCGGCAAACCGGCGTAGACGAAAGTCGCCGTATGTGCTTGGCAGCTTGACCTCCTCTACCGGCCTACTCACCGGGTTTCGCCGGTACTCCTGCAGGTCCTTGATTGTGATGATTGGCAAGCCGTATTCGGCCGCCATTTCGTGGAGCTCCGGCGACCGGGCCATCTCACCGTTGTCCTTGAGAATCTCACAAATGTAAGCCACCGGTTCGACTTCTGCTAGTTTGGCAAGGTCGACCGCCGCCTCGGTGTGACCATTCCGTTCCAGCACCCCGCCGGACTTGGCAACTAGTGGAAAGATATGCCCCGGCTTATAAAAATCAGCGTTCCGGGAAGCCGGATCCGCCAGGTGGCTGATTGTTCGGCAGCGGTCAAAGGCAGAAATCCCGGTGGTGGTTGAATGATGGTCGACGCTAATCGTAAAGGCCGTGCCGAACGGGTCCGTATTATCCACCGTCATCTGCCGCAGTTCGAGCCGGTCAGCCACGGCGGGCGCCATTGGCACACACATCAACCCCCGGGCGTGCTTGGTCATGAAGTTGACCTTAGCGGGCGTGGCCTTGCTAGCGAGGCCGACCAAATCACCTTCGGCTTCCCGGTCAAGGTCATCCATGACAATGACCAGCCCCCCCTGTTTTAGCTGCTCAATCGCTGCTTGTATTTTCTTAACGTCCATCGTTTATTCCGCCCCTCTCTGCAAGTTTGCAACAACGTACTTGCCTAAAATGTCGGTTTCCAAGTTAACCAAACTCCCTTCCTGGAGCTGGTCGAGGTTGGTCACGGTCTGAGTATGCGGGATCAGACCAACGGAAAACCAATCCGGACCGACCGCCATCACCGTCAGGCTGACCCCGTTAATGGCGACGCTCCCCTGGGCAACCACCTGTCCCCGGAGCCGCCGCGGGAGTGCGAAGCGGACCTCAATCGCGTTTTCGTTAACCCGGCGCTCGACCACGTGCGTCACCTCATCGACGTGCCCCGTAACAATGTGGCCCTCCAGGCGGTCGCCAACCTGCACCGACCGTTCCAAATTGACCAGGTCACCGGTGTACCGCTCCCGAAAGGTCGTCTTCTCAAAAGTTTGGGGCATCAGGGTCACCCGAAACGCCCGCTGGTCTCTGGTGACCACGGTCAGGCAGGTACCGTCAACGGCGACCGAGTCCCCGATTGCCAGTTCCGTTAATATTGCCGCGTTCGTTGGCGCCAGCGTCAGTTCGATCGTCTCACCCCGCTGTTGCAATTCCGTAATTTTGCCGGTTCCCTGTACTAATCCACTAAACATCTTGTCGCTCCCTTTCCGCAATTCGGACGTTGTTTCCTAAAAGTTCTAGCTGCTGGTCCTGAAACTTCCACGTTTCTGGTGGCGCAAAGCCCGGCACTCCTTCCTGGCCAAGCATGACCGGGCTAAGGTAGGTCAGTACCTCCTCCACCAGTCCAGCCCGGGCGAAGGCGTTTTGAATCGTTGGTCCGCCCTCAACATACAATGATTGAACGCCTTCTTCGGCCAGCACTTGAACGACCGCCGGTACCGAACAGTCCGGTAAAACAAGGACCCGGGCCCACGGGCCGAGGCGGTCAGGCAAGGCCGCGTTCTCCGTAAACACCCAGGTTGGCGCTAAGCCATCGTTGAACAGCCGCAAGTCAGGATAGTCCGCCAACCGGCCCCGCCGGTCCAGAACGATTCGGATTGGAAGGTGGGCGAGCTGGACGCTCGGTAGCAGGGTGGGGTCGTCCACAATCGCCGTCGTGCTTCCGATGACAATTCCCTGAAAGCCGGCCCGTTCTTGGTGGACCCGCCGGTAAACCGCCTGGTTGGTAATTGCCGTCCGTTGCCCAGGCCCGGCGCTAACCCGACCATCGAGGCTTAGCGCCTGTTTGAGGGTCACCCAGGGACGGTGGTGACGGTAAAAGAAGTCGTAGTGCGGGTTGACCTGCGCTGCCTGCTGGGCGCCGACTCCGGTGACCACTTCAATCCCGTGCTGGCGCAGGTTGGCAACCCCCTTGCCGGTGACCAGGGCGTGGGGGTCGAGCTGGGCGACCACCACCCGCCGGATCCCAGAGTTAATAATCAGCTGTGTACAGGGCGGCTGCTTGCCGTAGTGGTTGCAGGGTTCCAGAGTTACGTAGAGGGTCGCTCCGGCAGCCTGTCCTGGGGCAAGCCGGCTGAGGGCATCCCGCTCCGCATGGGAACCGCCATAGGGCTGGGTATGGCCCGTTGCCAGCACGTGACCGTTTTTGACCACCACGGCGCCGACCTGGGGATTCCGCCAGGTGGCTGCTCCAGCCTGCTTGGCCGCCGCGACTGCGCGTTCCATCAAAGTTTCATCATTCATCACGTCACCTTCCCATCAAAAAAACGTCCCGCGATTTCTCACGGGGCGTTTTCTGCTGGTCTCCTGGTTTAAAAAATTAAAACCCGGATAACAAGCGTGCTATCCGGGGCCATCTTTAAACTGGTAGTATCTGCAGCGTTTTCTTCTCCCATCCAGACTATACTGTCGGTACCAGACTCGCACTGGTTCAGCCGCTAGCCACTGTCGGCTAGCGGGTCACGGACTTCAAGTTGCCTTGTCACCGTCGGTTGGGAATTTCACCCGGCCCCGAAGAAAATTGCGTTTGAATTTATCTTTAGTGTAAACGTGCACTTTCTTTTTGTAAAGCGTTTTTATCAGAAACGGCCATTCGGCAAGTTAAAATTTGCTATCCGGTTAAAAAGAATCAGCGCTATAAAGCTCAGCAGAGCAATTTCAATAAAGCTAACAATTAATACCTGTCCTATTTGGAATAGCGACGTCATCGGTACCGCACTCACCAGCAGGTCCGCATTACTTGTCTGCTCTGCTAGCCCTTGGACTTGATGGCCCGTAAGAACACCGACAACGACATTCAGCAATGAGAATAGCCCACTCAATAGTACGATCGGCAGCCACACTTTTTTGAAGCTCTTGCGGTAATATATGCAGCCCATCGCGATGACAAATGTAACTGCTCCAAGGTAGACCTGCACTGCCAAATAAGTAAAAAAGTTACTCGATAAATAGAAGCAGGCACTTAGATTTAGTATAAACGCCAAGGCCAAAAGAACCATTCCGCTCTTCTTTAACATCCTCGTTTCCTCCAACTCTCAAGATTAGTTATAAATATATCAACTATCAATATTGAATTCAACGGCTTTATTAGAATGCTATAATCTGATTTTCATCGAGCACACATCTTGATATTGGGACAGCAATCCTCCAGCCAGCTAAAAAAGGCCTTCCCAATGGAAGACCTTCATCCAACGGAGAATGAGAGATTCGAACTCTCGCGCCGTTTGCACGACCTACACCCTTAGCAGGGGCGCCTCTTCAGCCACTTGAGTAATTCTCCAAAGCTGTGTTACTGGGTTAACCCAGTAACATAATTATAACATATTGCTGTTGGTGCAGGTGGCAGCCGGGCTCAGCACCCGCCACTCTTTTTGAATAGCTCCTGCATCTGGGCAGTGGTTAAGGAAAATTGGCGCTGTATCTGGGGCTTCAACTCTTCCTCTGATAAACCATTATCTTGCATCAAAGTAATCATCCCACGGATTGCTTCTAGCTTACCCAGAGTGATACCGCGTTTTTCACCAATTGCAATCCCTTCTTCACGGACATCTTCATCGTGGAACATCATGTGAGTCTTGTTATCCATATAATCATTCCTCCATTCCGTGTTCTCACTTAAATTCTGGATGTAATCCCTTAGTTCATCGACGTATTCATCGTTCTCTACATCCCTATTATCTACGTAATCGAGGAAGTTGCGCAAGTCTTTTGAGAGTGGGGCAGAACTAGCTTGTCTAGTTCGTAGCCCCACCTCCGCAAGGATAGCTAGGTTGGTCAAATGCTGATTTATCAGCGTTTGACCTGCCAGCTATCTACTGCGTTGTCGCATTTTTATCTTTAAAATAGCGAAGAAACTGAGTTAATCCCCAGCCCCTTCCTTGGTATTAAGGAAAATCGCCGTTCGCCCGTCCCCCAGTGCCAACGTTTGATCCTGCTGGCAATAATTGGCGAAGTCATAGCGGTGCCGACCTAAATTGAACGGATCAAACGGACAGATAAAGATCACGTAAGACCGTCGCAGGCTTGCGTACTCCTGCCCGTGCTTCATCATTTCACTATCAATTCGCCCCTGGTAGTAACGCACCCGCTGCGGTAAGCCGCGGGTATGCCGGACCTGCATATCAATCTCGTAGACCACCCCGTCCTGGTCCTTGGTGTACACGTCAAAGCGAACCCCGTGACTGAACTGGGTTTCCTGCACAGCCTTTTGAACCGTTGGAAATTCGATCCGGTCAATCTTTAGTTCAGGCAGAATCAGCTGGATCAACTGCTGACAAAGCCGCTTGTTGCTCATCACACTGCCAAAGACAAAGTCATCCTGAATACTAATTTCACTGGTCATCTTCTCCACCTCATATTAATTGCCCTAACTAATAAATACGGATAACTGACTTAGTTGAACGAAAATAATTGGTGAGGGTTGGAGCCTAGCCTTTTTAATACTGCGAACTTCCCCAACGCGGTATAATTGACCTATCCTAATAAAAGAAGTGAAGATTATGGCAGAAAACACACGACTCTATGACCTTTTCCAGCCCGACCATTATGATGTCTACCTCGACATCAACCGGGCGAAAAAGACCATTGCGGGAACGACGACGATTAACGGTCACGCCAGCCAACCCGTAATTAAATTAAATCAAAAGTACCTCCACATCACCGCGGTAACGGTAGCTAAGCAGCCGGTCCCCTTCACCGTCAAGGATGATGAAGAGGCCGTTGAAATCACCCTCCCGTCCGCCGGGGACGTCCAGCTGAGTGTCAACTACACCGCCCCGCTAACCGACACCATGATGGGGATCTACCCATCCTACTACGAAGTTGACGGCGAACAGAAGCAGGTCATCGGCACCCAATTTGAAACTACTGCCGCTCGCCAGGCCTTCCCGTCCGTCGACGAGCCCGCCGCCAAGGCCACCTTTAGCCTGGCAATCAAATTCGATGAACACCCTGGCGAAACGATCATTGCCAACATGCCGGAGAATCACGAAAAAGACGGCGTCCACTACTTCGACGAAACCGTTCGGATGTCAACCTACCTGGTCGCCTTTGCCTTTGGGGAACTCCAGAGCAAGCTGACCGAGACCAAATCCGGCGTTCGGGTCGGCGTCTTCGCAACCAAGGCCCACCAGCCAAAGGAACTCGACTTTGCCTTAGAGATTGCCAAGCGGGCAATCGAATTCTACGAGGATTTCTACCAAACTCCGTACCCGCTGCCGCACTCCTGGCAACTGGCCCTGCCCGACTTCTCCGCTGGGGCGATGGAGAACTGGGGGCTGGTCACCTACCGGGAAGCCTACCTCCTGTTGGATCCCGACAACACCTCGCTCGACATGAAACAGCTGGTTGCCACCGTCATCACCCACGAGCTGGCTCACCAGTGGTTCGGCGACCTGGTCACGATGAAGTGGTGGGATGACCTCTGGCTCAACGAAAGCTTTGCCAACATGATGGAATACGTCGCCGTCGACGCCATCCACCCCGAATGGAAAATCTGGAAACTATTCCAGACTTCCGAGGCTCCAATGGCGCTGCAACGGGACGCCACGGACGGGGTCCAGCCGGTCCACGTCGAGGTTAACAACCCGGCCGAAATCGACTCCATTTTCGACCCGGCAATCGTGTACGCTAAAGGATCGCGGATGCTGGTGATGGTGCGGGCGCTGCTTGGCGATCAAGCACTCCGGGAAGGTTTGAAGAACTACTTCGCTGCCCATCAGTACAACAATGCCGCCGGAAATGACCTCTGGCAGGCCCTCGGCGACGCTTCCGGCCTCAACATCGGCCAGATTATGCACTCCTGGCTTGAACAGCCCGGCTACCCTGTCGTCACAGCGAAGGTGAATGACCAGGGGCAGCTGGTGCTCAGCCAGCGGCAATTCTTTATCGGGGACGGCCAGGACGCCGGGCGCACCTGGCAAATTCCGCTCAACAGCAACTACCCGGCCGCTCCGCAGATCATGGCCGATCAGGAAGTTGTCCTGGGCGACTACCAAGAACTCCGCCAAGCCGCGGGAAAGCCATTCCGCCTCAACGTTGGCAACAATTCCCACTTCATCGTCAAGTACGACGACCAGCTCCTCCAGGACATCTTGGACCACGCCGACCAACTGGATGCCATCAGCCAGCGGCAATTGCTCCAAGACCTCCGTTTGCTGGCCGCGGGACAACAGGTATCCTACGCCGACCTAATTCCGCTCCTGACCCGCTTTGCCGACAGCCACTCCGCGATTGTTAACGCCGAACTCTACCACATCGCCAACAGCCTGAAGATGTTCGTGACACCGGGTTCAGCAGAGGAAAAGCAGCTCAAACGCTTCTTCAACCAGCTCAGCCAGGGACAGGTAGCCCGGCTCGGCTGGCTGCCTAAGACCGGCGAAAGCAACGATGACCAGCTCACCCGGCCATACGTCCTCAACGCGGCCCTCTACTCCCACAACGAGGAAGCTATTAAGGCGGCCCACCAGCTGTTTGTTGACAACCGGGAACAACTCGCCAGCCTGTCCGCGGATGTGCGGGGCCTGATTCTGAAAAATGAGGTCCAGAATTTCGGCAGCCATGAACTCTTCGACCAGCTGCTGACCGCTTACCAGCAAACGACCGACCCGAGTTATAAGGCTGACCTGCGGATGGCCATTCCGACCACAACCGATCCAGAACTGATTAAGACGATCATCGGTCACTACAAGGACGCCAGCGTCATCAAACCGCAGGACCTCCGTGCCTGGTACCGGGGTGTCCTGGCGAACAACGCCGGCCAGGAAGCTGCCTGGTCCTGGCTCCGGGAAGACTGGCAGTGGCTTGAAGACACGGTCGGCGGTGACATGGAATTTGCCAGCTTCATCACCGTTTCCGCCGGAGTCTTCCACACCCCGGCCCGCCTCGCCGAATTTAAGGAATTCTTTGAACCAAAGATTGACACACCAGGCCTGACCCGGGAAATCAAGATGGACATCCGGATTATCGAGAGCAAGGTCACCCTGGTCGAAAAAGAACAAGCAGCGGTTAATGCCGCGGTTGCTAAGGTAATTTAATAAACGATTAAAAATCCCCCGTGGCAGGCGCCATTGTAGCGTCAATCCACGGGGGATTCGTATTTTAAATTCCAATTAGCATCCAATCATTACTTAGAGCGTCTTCCCAATCAAGATGGCCCCGATTACAACCAGGACCAAGCCGAGAATCGTCAGCTTAGTCTCCTTCCTGGTCCGTGCTTCGTGCAGGATGAAGAAGCCACCCAGCGTGGAGATAATTACACTCATCTGTGAGAACGTGTAACCGACTGATTCCCCGTTGATTGCAATCGAGAAAATCAGCGTAAAGTTGGCAATCACATCGCAGGCACCGGTAAGCATATTCTTCCAGGTGTACTGATCCCACATCTGATTGTGGTCGTCTTTTTGCATCGAACCCACGATAACGTAGGTGATGAAAATAGCGACCGCTTCCGGTGGCAAAACATCCCAGCCGGTCAGGTGAAAGGCGTTCGGTGCTGAGCCGTAAGCAATAAAGCCCAGCGAAGAAATCAGCAGGAGGAGGTTCCCCTTCTTAACGTCGGCCCCCCTGCTCTTCTGTTCGTGGTAAGAAGTCAGGCAGATTCCAACGATAATTACGACAATCGCGCTGATTCCGTAAAGCCATTTGCCAGTGGTGGCCCATTCGCCGAAGAAGATTGCCCCGATCAGGTTATTCCCGATTAACTGCTCACCGATTGAAATCGGCATCGTCATGGTTGCGCCAACCAGGTCCAAACTCTTAACCTGGAAAATCAGCCCGAGGGCTTCTCCCGCCCCGCAAATGGTCGCCCCAATAATCTGGCGGGGTGACAATACCGGCATCCGGACAAAGTAAACCACCAGGCCCGCAAAGAGGGTGGTCAAGCCCATCCCCATGCACTTGTTGGTGAAGCTCCCACCAATCAGCTGCATACTGATGATTTCAAAACCAAACCCTAGTGCAGGAATTAACGCAATAATTAAACCAGTTAAGCTCATCCGATTACCCCCTAGTCAATCCCCTAGTTTTGCACCGAGTGATAACGGGGGAGTCGTTGTGAGCCAACGTCAATCTTATCCGGATCGCCCTTCCGGCCCGGCTTCATCTCAACCAAGCCGAGCTTAATCGCGTGGACTGGGCACACCAGGGCACACAGTTGACAGCCGACACACTTGCTCTTATCAAAGGTTGGCAGCCGCTTTTCATCATCCCAGCCCATCGCCTGGTGGGCCCCATCCTGGCAGGAGATAAAGCAGCGGCCGCAGCCAATGCACTTGTCCCAGTCAATCTTTGGGTAAACCTTGTAGTCCCGGTCAAGCTGGCTCGTCGGTACCACGTTCTTATTCGCCAAGCCAACCAGGTCGCTCAGGTGGTCGACGCCCTTTTCTTCCATGAAGTGCATCATTCCGTTTTTGAGGTCATCAACGATCCGGTAGCCGTACTGCATGATGGCGGTGGTTACCTGAACGGTCGTGGCACCCATCAGCAGGTACTCAGCAGCGTCTTCCCAGGTCTCAATTCCACCAATCCCAGCGATCTGCAGCTTTTCAAGTCCAGCGGCGGACCGTAATTCCTGCAGGAAGTGGAGGGCGATCGGCTTAACCGCCTTCCCGGAGAGCCCGCTGACTGCGGACTTGCCGTTGATGTTCGGCAGGGCCACGTTCTTTTCCAGGTCCACGTCGGTTACTGACCGAACGGTGTCGATCAGTGAAAAGCCGTCAGCCCCGCCGGCCAAACAACCCTTAACCGCCGGAACCATGGAGGACAAGTTCGGAGAAATTTTGGCAATTACCGGGAGGTCCGAACCCCGCTTGACCGCTTCGGTCAGTTGCCGGCAGAGGTCTGGATCCTCGTCCACTTCGGCCCCCATCTTAGCATTCGACGTCTGCGGGCAGGACATACTCAACTCAATAATGTCCGCTCCGGCTGCCGTTACTTACCGGGCTAGTTCGGTCAAGTCATCCTCGGAGGCCGCCATGATTGAGGCAATCAAAACCTTGGTAGGGAACTCCGCTTTCAGGCGTTTCATATCCGCACAGTTCTGCGCAACCGTCCGCTCCGATAACTGCTCCATGTTGTTAAAGACCACGAAGGGCGTGTCTTCCTTGGCCAGCTCGTTAAACCGCGGCGACACCTCATCAATCTTTTCACTATCGGGTGAAATCATCTTAAAGGTGATTCCGCCCCAGCCGGCACGATAGGCCCGGGCGCACATCTCGTAGCAATTACCAACTGGGGAGGCGGACAAACAGAATGGGTTTTCAAAGTGAACACCGACAAAGTCAATTGATAAATCTTTATTAATCATTGCTGCTGCCTCCTAACACCCGGTCGATTTCTTCCGCTACTTCCTTGCCCTTTTGCACGGTGTAAACAACGGTCTGGTCACCCGCCACAATATCGCCGGTGGCAAACACTTTGGGATCCGGGGTCCGGTACTTGGCGGCCCTAAACGGGACCTCGTTGTGCTGGAGGTCAATCTTCAAATCAGCAGTATCTGCCTGTTGGCCAACCGCCAAAATAATTTTATCGGCCTTAATTGTCATTTCACTGTCAATGTTGCGGGCCTTAAAGGTTACCTTATTCTGCCGGACACTAGTAGGCACGTAGCCATCAACAATCGTGACCCCTTGGGCTTGCGCACCCGCTAGTTCCTTCTTGGAAGCCTTAAATTCCTTAAACTCTTCGTAAACCACGTCGGTGACATGGTTGACGCCCAGGCGTTTGAGGGTCGTCACGACGTCCATGGCAACATCCCCACCGCCGATCACGAGGACGTTCTCGGGCAAATCACTAAGCTCGCCCCGGCTTTCCTTCGCCCGGGCTAAGAAGGAAATTGCCGATTCCTTACAAATGTTATGCTCAAACATTGGCAGCATCTTGACCTTGGCGAGGCCAACCGCAACGATGACCGCGTCGTGACCCTGCTTTAACTCATCAATCGACAGGTCCTTACCGATTGCCTGATTGTAGTGGATTTTCGCTCCAAGATTAACAATCCGCTGAACCTCATAGTCAACAATCGTCTCTGGCAGCCGGTATTCTGGAATGCCGTAAGTTAAATAGCCCCCGGCTTTCGGCGCCTTTTCGTAAATATCAACGGCGTAGCCCTTCTGCAAAAGGGTTGTTGCCGCCTGCAAGCCGGCTGGCCCACTCCCGATGATGGCAACGCTCAGGCCGTTGGGCTTGCCGGCATGGAGGATCTGCATATTTTCTTTGCGTTCCATATCAGTGACGTACCGCTGGATGCCGGCAATATCGATTGGTCCGTCGATTTTGGCCCGGGTGCAAGCCGATTCACAATACCGCTCGGTCGGGCAGACCCGGGCACAGATTGCGCCGAGGGCATTGTTTTCCCGGATCGTCTCCGCGGCGCCTTTGACGTTGCGGAAACGCACACTCCGGATAAACTTGGCCGGATTAGTGTGCGCCGGGCACGCCTGCGAACACGGCGCGTCTTCACACAGCAGGCAGCGAGCCGCTTCCTGCATCACGGTGGACATCGTGTAGCCTTGATCCTCTTTGGTATAACTAGAAGAAGCCAATTTCATAACCTCCTTAATAAATAACAACCAACACAATTGTGATAAGTGTCACTTAGGTTACTCACTTAAGAGGGCTTTTTGCTGACCTCAATTCCGCTAACCCAGTCTGATTAACGAAATGGCAAGAAGTGTGCCTTATTACGATCCTATCGCACCCCCCCCGGATTGTGTGTCAATTCACATAGTAGCGGATATTCCATGATATTCCACGCGCCAAATACGTTTGGAATTCCCCAACCCCAACTTAGTAGTATTATTCACAATCAACCAATTAACTTTGACAATTAATACTTTTTTTGTGATATATTTTGGGAATATTAAGAGTGGGAAAAGAGAGAGGGGGCAGAAGTCGGTTACGACTTCTGCCTCCTCTCCCTGCATAATTATCCTATCGCCCCGCCAAATCCGTTGCCAGTTCCTGTTTAGTGACCCCAAACCGGGCCAGGTATTCGTAAGGGTCCTGGTGGTCGCCCCAGATGTGCTGGCTGACCCAGCGGTGGCTCTTGATTCCCTTTTTACCGGCGCCGCCCTGGTCGAGGGTCAACGGAATCTTGTACTTGCCAGCCATGTCACGGGCCAGGGCAACGTAGGCCTGGTAATCCTGGCGAAAGGTGGCGGCACTGCTGGTTTGGCCCAGTTCAATCTGCACCGGAGCGTTCTGGTTTGCTGTCGTTCCGGCACCCCACGAAACGGTCCCCGGCTGTTTCATCAGGTAGACCGTGCCGCCATTACCGACAATAAAGTTCGTGTAGGCCTGATTACTATTGGCGCTCCGCTGCATATAGCTTGCTGCCTGCTGGCCGGTCGCCCTGCTGCCGACATCATGGAGAATAATGTACTTCGGCGTGGCCCGCTGATTGCTGCCCTGGCTAGCGGCCAGCTCATACTGGCGATTAACCTGATAGGGAAGCACCTGCCGCCCATCAGCGCGAAAACGATACTGCACGCCGTTAATCCTTTGCCGGCCCGTTACTTTGCGGCCGCCGCGCACGTAGGCCCAATCGGTCCCGTCGTAGTACCAGCCACCCCGCCAGAAAAAGTGGTGGTTGAGTGTCCCGGGATTAACGTAATGGACCGACTGGTTAAACTGGGTCGCAATCATTAATAAGCCGAGCACCACGGCTGTCGCAACAATAAGCAGCCGCGTTTGTTTTTTCCGCATCACGTTTCCTCCTCAATTTGCTTCAATTTTTCCATTGTATAACGCAGGCGAGCTTTGGGACCTATTTCGGCACTTCTTATCACTTTCTTTAAACTAAGTCCATTGATTCACAATGGAACATCCGCCCACTATTCCAAGAAAATCGTTCAGGTTTAACGTTAAATCAAAGCAGAACTATTGCTTATCATCCGGATTAATCGTATACTACCGATTGTTGGGGTAGGAACTCCAGAGTTATTGTCCAGCGGAACGGAATGTGAACGCTGGAAGGAGGCCGCAGGGCTGCTTTGGTTTTCCGCATTCACCACGGACAACCGTCGATGGTTCCCTAACAAAATCAAATTTTTTAGGGAGTGTGTTGATGATGTCAATCTTATCCTTTTCGGGTCCCCGCCTTACTACGCGGCATCTGACCCTGGCTGCCCTCCTGGTGGCCTTACGAATTATCCTCGGGAAACTGTCAATTGGTGACCCGGCCGTCTTGAAATTCAGCTTTGGCTTTATTGCAACGGCCCTGATCGGTTACTACCTGGGCCCGTGGATTGGCGGGCTGGCAATGGTCGTTAATGACTTAATCAGTAACACCATCTTGAATACCGGAAGTATGTTCTTCCCCGGTTTTACCTTCTCCGCCTTTCTTTCCGGCGTGATTGCCGGGCTCTTCTTGTACAACCAACGAGTGAGCTGGCAGCGGGTGTTTATCTATGAATTCATCCAGATCCTGGTCACCAACGTCTTTTTTACGACGCTGTGGGTCTACTTGATGAGCCTCAGCTCGTCTAGCACCGGCCGGGCCTTTACCGCCCTGCTCGCGATCCGGGTACCAAAGGAAATCATTTCCTGGCCGCTGGAAGCAATCATTGTCCTGCTGATCCTCCGCCAGTTGTCCCGCTTAAACTTGAATTTAAACCGTTAAATATTAAAAACGTCCTCCAAGCATTTCCTCGCTGGAGGGCGTTACTTTTTATTTCGTAATAAAGTCCAGCAGGTTAAACATCGCCCGCTTGTTTTCCGCCGGGACGCCGTGGTCAATAATCTCCTGCGGCGTCTGGTGGAGGTCATTATGGTCCAGCGGGTACTGGTCATCGTTGACCGCCATCTCGCGCACGTTATCAGCCAGCGGCTCAAAGTGGAACTGCAGGCCAATCACGTTATCACCGAGGAGGAAGCCCTGGTTCCTTACCAAATCACTGGAAAAGAGCAACTGGGCTTCGTGCGGTACTTCAAACATTTCTTCGTGCCAGTGGAGGGCGTCAAGCTTCTCTGGGATCCCCGGAATCGCCGTGGACTGCCGGTAAACCGGTGCCCAACCGACTTCCTTATGCGGCGCCTTGCCAATCTGGTAACCCAGGGTCTTGACAATCTGCTGGGCCCCGTAGCAGGCGCCGAAGATTGGCTTGTGCAGGGCCAGCAACGCTTTAATCAGCCCCCGTTCCTGCTTGATCCAGGGCAGGTCGTCGTTCGGGCTCATCGGGCCGCCGAGGATAATCAATAAGTCCGTTTCGGCAGCGGTCGGCAGGTTGCCGAACTGGTAAGGATGGTAGACATAGAAGTCGTGCCCCCGCTCGTCCGCCCAGGCTTGAATCGCGCCCGGGCCCTCGTTTGGAGTGTGTTGAAGAACGTTAATCCGCATCGTAAATCCTTTCCATCGGCGGCAATGTTGGACTAGGTATCGCCTGCAAGTACCTAAAGTTAACGTTATTCTAGCACGCCTCCGGTATAATGGAAATATTCACTGGATGCCAATTTTTTATCCCGGGATCCTGGCAACGAAAGGAGGTCCCAAAATGATCAGAAAGATGCACCCGGACGACCTGGACACGATTATGGAAATTTGGTTAGTCGGCAACCTCGATGCCCACGCCTTCATCGGCGCCCAGTATTGGCGGGACCAGCTACCAGCAGTCCGGACCGCAATTCAAGCGGCAACGGTTTACTGTTACCTGCTCCCTAATGGCACGATTGCTGGCTTTGTTGGCCTCACCGGTGACTATCTCGCAGGCCTGTTCGTCGCTCGGCAATACCGCCAGCAGGGAATTGGCGGCCAGTTGCTGACCTTTGTCCAACGTCGCTCCCAGAAGCTGGCCCTGGATGCCTACCGCCAAAACCAGCGGGCGGTTAGTTTCTACCAGCGCCACGGTTTTACAATCAGCCAGCAGGACCAGGCGAGCGTCCACCTGATCTGGGCGGCTCCAGAATAATTTTAAAAAGTCCTTGCATTTTATAAAAAACAGGTTAGAATATCATTAAAGATTTCAAAAGCGATGAGAAAGACGAGTAGGACGCCGCATTCGTCAAGTGAGCCGGTGATAGTGGGAGACCGGCCGACCCTGGACGTTTGAAAAACACTTTCTCGCAGTGCCGCTGACCCAAATGGTCGCCAGACTAAAGTAGGCTCAGCCGTCCCCGGTACGTTACCACACCGGTAGAGCGTGTTTGCGTTCGATAAGCGGTCTAGGAATCCCGAATTCCTAGGCAACTTGGGTGGTACCGCGGAATAAAGCCTTTCGTCCCTGTGAATTTACCAGGGGGACGAAGGGCTTTTTATTTGTCCCGGAGCTAATTAAAGGAGTGTCGAAAATGAGCTTAATTATTCCTACAGACTATGATCCACGATTATCAATCCGTGATACCGAAGCGGCCATCCGCTTCATCCGGGAAAACTTCCAGGATGAATTTGGCCACGAACTGCACCTCCAACGGATGTCTGCCCCGATGTTTGTCGAAAAGGGAACCGGGCTCAACGATAACCTAAACGGGGTTGAACAGCCGGTTTCCTTTACCATGAAGGGCCTGCCCGGGGAAACCATTGAAGTGGTTCACTCCCTGGCGAAGTGGAAGCGGATGGCCCTCAAGAAGTACGGCTTTGGAATGCACGAGGGGCTCTGCACCAACATGAACGCCATCCGGAAGGACGAAGATCTCGACAATTTCCACTCGATCTACGTCGACCAGTGGGACTGGGAGAAGGTGATTGCCAAGGAAGAACGGACCGAAACCACACTGAAGGCCACGGTCCGTCAAATCTTCAAGGTCATCAAGAAAATCGAGCGGGAACTGTGGGAACTTTACCCCGACGCCGTATACCAGCTGCCAGACGAAATCCACTTCGTCACCACCCAGGAGCTGGAAGACCGCTGGCCAGACTTGACCCCGATGGAACGGGAAGATAAAATTGCTAAGGAACTTGGTGCCGTCTTCGTAATGAAGATTGGGGACAAACTGCAACGCTCCGGCAAGCCGCACGACGGCCGGGCACCCGACTACGACGACTGGCAGCTTAACGGGGACATCATTTTCTGGTACGAACCGTTGCAGTGCAAGCTCGAAATCTCCAGCATGGGGGTTCGGGTCAGCGAAGAGTCAATGCGGGCCCAGCTCAAGAAGGCCGGCGCGGAAGACCGGGAAAAGCTGCCCTTCCACCAGATGCTGTTGAACGGCGAACTGCCCTACTCCATCGGTGGTGGGATCGGTCAATCCCGGTTATGTATGCTTCTGCTGGGCAAGGCACATGTCGGCGAAGTGCAAGCCAGCGTTTGGCCCCAAGCGATGCTCGACAAGTGCGCCCAGGCACACATTCAGATTCTGTAATTAAGTTTTGAGGAGTGAGTTTTTGATGGAAACAATTACGATCAGCCAATCCCCCCAGCACGTGGGAGAAACGGTTCGCATTGGCGTTTGGTTAACTGATAAGCGGTCCAGCGGGAAGATTGCCTTCCTACAGCTGCGGGACGGCACCGGCTTCTTCCAGGGGATCATCCGGAAGAACAACGTTGACGAAGAAACGTTTGAACTGGCCAAGCACGACCTGCACCAGGAAACCAGTTTCTATGTTACCGGGGAAATCGCTGAAGACAAGCGGTCCAAGTTTGGTTATGAAATCCATATCACGGACATCGATGTTGTGGGCACCAGCGATGACTACCCAATTGGTAACAAGGAACATGGGATCGACTTCCTGCTCGACCACCGCCATCTGTGGCTGCGTTCTCGCAAGCCATGGGCTCTGATGCGGATCCGGAGTCGGGTTAAGCTAGCGACGATGGAATTCTTCAACAAGCACGGTTTCACCCAGTTTGACGCCCCAATTCTGACCGGGAGTGCGCCAGAAGGGACAACCGAACTGTTCGAAACTGACTACTTTGACCAGAGCGCCTACCTGTCACAATCAGGTCAGCTCTATGGGGAAGCCGGTGCGATGGCATTGGGTCGAATTTATACGATGGGCCCAACTTTCCGGGCTGAAAAGTCCAAGACCCGACGGCACCTAATGGAATTCTGGATGATCGAACCAGAAATGGCCTGGATGCACGAGGACGAAAACGAAGAAATCCAGGAACAGTACGTGGCCTACCTGATCCAAGACCTAATTGACCACTGCCCGCTTGAGTTGGAAATGGTTGGCCGGAGCGTGGAGAGCCTCAAGCCGTTCACTGAGCTGCCTTACCCACGGGTTACCTACAAGGAAGCAATCAAGATGCTCCAGGATGGTGGCCTGGACGTCAAGTACGGCGACGACTTTGGTTCACCCGAAGAAACCTACCTGGCCGACCAATTTAAGAAGCCGGTCTTCATCAAGAACTACCCCAAGGAAATCAAGGCCTTCTATATGCCGACCAATCCTGAAGATGACCGGGAAGTTATCTGTGCCGACCTGCTGGCCCCAGAGGGTTACGGTGAAATCATCGGGGGCTCCGAGCGTGCCTACGACTACGAATACATCACCAGCAAGCTGGAAGAAAACGGCCTGTCCAAGGAAAACTACGGCTGGTACGACGACCTGCGCAAGTATGGTTCTGTCCCGCACTCCGGCTTCGGGATGGGGCTGGAGCGGTTCCTCGCCTGGGTCACCCTGCAGGACCACATTCGGGAAAACATTCCGTTCCCACGGATGCTCAACCGGCTGAACCCATAATTTAAACTAAAGGAACTCCGCAAAACGCGAAACCGCGCCTTGCGGAGTTTTTAGTTGGGCTTATTTAAACAGTTCCTGCATCTGGGCAGCGGTCAGGTCGAACTGCTGCTGAATTTGCGGCTTTAGTTTTTCCTCCGAGATACCATTATTACGCATTAACGCAATCATCCCCCGGATGGCTTCCATTTTACCGGCAGCAATTCCTTCTTCACGGACATCTTCATCGTGGAACATCATGTGGGTCTTGTTGTCCATGTAATCATTCCTCCATTCCGTGTTTTTACTCAAATTCTGGATGTAGTCCTTTAGTTCAGCAACGTACTCGTCGTTCTCTACATCCCTATTATCCACGTAATCGAGGAAGTTGCGCAAGTCTTTCGATACGTCATCTTGTGTTCCCTTGGTATTGAGGAAAATCGCCGTCCGCCCGTCCCCCAGTGCCAACGACTGATCTTGCTGGCAATAATTGGCGAAGTCATAGCGGTGCCGACCTAAATTGAACGGATCAAACGGACAGATAAAGATTACGTAGGACTGGCGCAGGGTCGCGTACTGCTGCCCGTGCTTTAACATCTCACTGTCGATCCGCCCCTGGTAGTAACGCACCCGCTGTGGCAAGCCACGGGTGTGCCGGACCTGCATATCAATCTCGTAGACCACTCCATCCTGGTCCTTGGTGTACACGTCAAAGCGAACGCCGCGACTGAACTGACTCTCCTGGACCACCTTTTGAACCGTCGGAAACTCAATCCGGTCAATCTTTAGTTCGGGTAGAATCAGCTGGATCAACCGTTGACAAAGCCGCTTATTGCTCATCACGCTGCCAAAAACAAAGTCATCCTGAATACTAATTTCACTGGTCATTTTTTCCACCCCGTATTAATTGTTCTAACTAATAAATACGGGGAAAACTACCAAATGAATTCGATGGTTAAACCAACAAGGGCCTGTGGCAAAACCGTGTTTTTGCCGCAGGCCAATTTTTCCTGTCAATCTTTGCTCTTCACCGATATTATTGCTTCGTTAGTCCGGCAGCTGCCAGCCGGTCACAGATTGTGGCCGCCAGGGCCGGATCAGCATTCGGCATCGGCAGACGGGTAAAGCGGCTGCCCGCCTGTTCGATGAGCTGCCGCAGCTCAATGTCAACGTCATAGTTAATTTCCAGGTTGTTATTGATAAAGCCCAACGGGACCGAGATAATCTGCTCCGCCCCTGCGTTAATCAGCTGCTGAGCAACGTCTTCAAATCGTGGACCAATCCACTTATCCCCGGTTTTGCCAGCGGATTGCCAGCCCAGCCAATACCGCTTTAAATTGGCGCGCTGGGCCGTAGCCTGAATATCTGCTTCAACGTTGGCCTTGTAGGGATCGCCAGCGGCAAGCGTCCGCACGGGCAGCGAGTGGGCACTAAACAGGACCGCTGTTTGCGGCGACGCGATAACTTCCCTTACCTTGCCTAACTGGGCAGCCCAATAGTCAATCAGCGCGGTTGACCCGCCCTGGTCATTTACCGGGACATAGCGAATTCCCGGGTGCGCTGCTAAGGCCGCCTTAGCTTTGCCGTGGTAGCTACGTGCATTAAAGGATGAATACTGCGCGGCCAGGGGAACCCCGTAGATTGTTGTGACGCCTGCGTCAACCAGCTGCTCCACTGCTTCCGCAATGTGCGGTGCGGTATGGGCCAGGCCCAATTCAACTGGCACATTGATCCCCCGCGCAGTCAGTTCTTTTTTCACTGCCGCAACCTGCTGTTCCGTGATCTTGGCCAGCGGTGAGAGCCCGCCGATTGCCCGGTAGCGGGCAGCTAATGCCGCAACCTGCGCGGCCGATGGTGCGTGGCCATGACGAATATCGGTATAGTAAGGCAACAGTTGGTCGTCACTGAGCGGCGTTCCAAACGCCATTAATAATACTGCGGAATGCTGTTTATTCATGGTTAACCTCCCCTAATGGCATTACTGCGGCAATGATTAGACAGATAACCGCTAACGCCGCCGCAATAAAGAAGATACTTTGAAAGCTGGCGGTGCTTAGCTGGTGGCCCTTTGAAAGCAGGTCCATGCTGGTGGCAAATAACAGGGGCGCAATCGTTAGGCCGATCTTCTTACCAGCCGAGAGACCGCCAATTGCCTGCGCCCGGTTGTTGCGGCCGGCAAGCCGCCCCGCGATTACTTGGAGTGGCGCTGACATCAGCGCCCCCATACCGATACCCATTAGAAATGCCAGACCGAGAAAGGCGCGCAGGTTCGTGATCGTCAGGGCAATTCCCAGTGTCGACAGGGCCAGTAAACCAGTGGCGCTAACCATCGTCAGCCGGTTGCCAGCCCGATCAACCAGCAGGCCGCCCAAAAAGGCCCCAATCAGTGAACCAAGGCCCGGTGCCGTTAGCATCATTCCGGCAGCCTGGGCCGACAAGCCAAAGCTCGCGCTCAAATAGGTTGGGATATAAACAAAGAGGGCGAAGAACATTCCGCCGATGGTACCCAGTAAGATCGTTTGCCGGTAGGAATACTGCCGCAACAGCTTCAGTGGGAGAAATGGCAGCCGGGTGGTCGGCAGCCGGTGCTCAATCCGGATAAAGAGGGCAAAAAAGATGATGCCAATGATCACCAGGCTCACCACCAGGACTAGGTAATTCAGCAAGTGCTGGGCAAGCATTAGCGCCAGCATCCAGGCGGCCAGGCCCGCACTAAACACTAGTGCCCCCAGCCAGTCAGCACTATATTGCGGCTGACCGCTTTCCTGCGGCAGGACCTTCCAGCCGAGCAGGAACAGGACTGCAAGCAACGGCAGCATCAGCCCATAAAAGTTATGCCAGTCGCCGGTCGTCCCCAGCGTAATCCCAGCAATGATCGGGGCCAGCAGCGCCGCTAGGCCGGACATAATCCCCATCAGAGAAACTTTCCGCCCCTGGTGGTTACGACGCGCAGCAGCAATCATCGCGTCGATCGACATTACAATAATTCCGCAATCTCCCGCTGCCTGGAGCAGGCGACCGACGAGCACTAGCGAATAGCTGGGGGCAACAAACGTGACCAGCGCCCCCACGAACCACAAAGCTAATTCGCTCAGGAAAACCCGCCGTTCGCCAAAGAGGTCAGCCCAGTTGGCCACCACCGGCGTTGCAATCACTAATCCCAAAGTATAGAGGCCTGATACCCAGGAAACCGCGGTCGGCGTCAGCTGGTACTGGTGCATAATTGACGATAGCAGGGTTGATACCGCCCCGCCATCCAGCTGGGTAATTAGAACCGCCAAACTGTAAAACCAAACCGGCGCCGTTTGTTCGCGCGCAATCTTCATTTCCATGATTATTCAGCGCCTCCCTCATCCAACGCCAGCAGGTTCGCCCAAGCGTTCTCGGTCAGCCGGGTACCGATAATGAAGTAGGGGAAATCACCGTAAACGGCACTCGCGGCCGCATACCGCATCTCCGTAACCAGCTTCTTAATTTCAAGCGGGTCGTCCGCAAAGAGGGTTACTCCCCATTCATCATCATCAAAGCCAATCGCTCCGGTAATGTACTGTTTAATCTTGCCCGCGTACTGCCGGCCAATGGTGCCATGCTCGTGCATTTCCTCCTGGCGCTTGGCATACGGCAGTTCATACCAGTTTGCCCCCGGCCAGCGCCGTTTATTCATCGGGTAGAAACAAATACAGTTCATCGCTGGCAATTGCGGCTTCAGGTGGGCATTGACATAGGCCCAGCCACGATCGGTCTTCGGCTTTCCTGTATAAGTTCCAACCTCAGTAACCGACACGAAGGAACGGCTTGGCTGCAGGATTGTTCCCAGAGCTGATTTGGCAATTAGCGCCTCAACGGCGGTCAAATCCATCAGGCTAGGTCTTAAAACCATCAGCCCCAGGTCCCCTTTGAAGCCGTTGACGCGGAACCAGTAATGGCTCCCCTGATCCGGTTCCACTTCTTCCAAGCTTTTATTTATCTTATGATAGCTATCGATGACAGAATTGCGAGTAGCTTTGTCCAAGCTACGCAAAAGCGGCCAATTTATTTTCCAAACAAGGTGCTCACAATACCATCCCTCAAGCGTTTCTACTGGTTGCTCCATCGTGCTTACCCCTTCCATTACGCAAAAAATATAACTTTTTTATTATTTTAGCACTCGATAAGCACAAATACCATATCAGACAATCAAGAAACTACTGTTCAATTTTCCGCGACCTGATTTACGGACAGTTTTGTAATCCCTCTTGTCACCAACCAGATTGATTACTAAAATAAAACTAGAATTGAAAGCTGGTGACATTGATGACGAAGAAATTATTGCTGCTGACCACCGGAGGTACAATTGCCTCGGTTGCCTCGGCTGACGGCTTGCGCCCGGGCGAATCTGGTGCTGAGCTGCTCAAAACCCTCGGCTCCCTGCCCTTCGACGTGACGGTCAAGGACATTTTGGAGATGGACTCCTCCAACATCCAGCCGGAAGAATGGACGCTGATTGCCCAGGAAATTTACCAGGCGCGCAACGATTACGACGGAATTATTGTTTCACATGGAACGGACACGATGGCCTACACGGCCTCCATGCTGACTTTTATGCTGGAAAACATTAACCTCCCGGTCGTGCTAACGGGAAGCCAGGTGCCGATAAATATTCCGCTCAGCGATGCCCCAGACAACCTCAACCTGGCCTTCACCGCCGCGACGAAGTGCGAACCCGGGGTCTACCTGGCCTTCAACCGGAAGGTGATGCGCGGCTGCCGGAGTGTCAAAGTCCGGACAACCTCGTTCGATGCCTTTGAAAGTGTCAACTTCCCCCTGATTGCCCAGGTTACCTCCGATGGTTTCCAAATTCTCCAGCCGCAACCCAAACGGCATGGTGACTACAAGCTAAACACGGCAATCGATACCAACGTCTCGCTGGTTAAGCTCTTCCCGGGTTTTGATCCTAGCCTCCTGCACGCGATGGCCGATAACGGCTGTCATGGCATCGTAATCGAAGCGTACGGCCTCGGCGGCATGACCTTCATCCGTCGCAACCTGGTTGCCGCCGTCGGCAAGCTAATCCGGAATGGCATCCCGGTCATTGCGGCGAGCCAATGCCTGTACGAGCGCAGTGACCTGACCAAGTACGAGGTCGGTCAGCAAGCACTGCTGGAAGGGGCGATTTCCGCCCACGATATGACTTCGGAATGTGCAATTACTAAGCTAATGTGGGGCCTCGGCCAGGGGATGGACATCGCTGCCATCAGTAAGTTCTTTAACACCGATGTGGCCGGTGAGGTAACGCTATAAACAACAAAGGGTTCTACAATTTTAAGTACTGATGGACTTAACATCAGTGCTTATTTTGGTTTAAATTTAAAATAAAAAACGAAAGATGGCTGGCTCCCGTCTTCGTTTAAGAAAGGACCATCTTTCATGAATTATTCTACCAGAGTTGCCTTAGGAGTTAAAGATTCCCACTTGGAATTAGATGAAAAGCACTTCGCTGAGCCCATTGAAGACCAAGGTGATCGGATTGTCATTCACTTAGTTCAATCTTATCCCCTCAGCTGCCCACATTGTGGTCAGCCCATGCTTAAAAATGGCTTTAAGACGGTCAATGCGCTCGGACCATCATTGCACTACCAGCCGACGG
>NZ_GG700733.1:124366-189308 GCF_000160835.1 Limosilactobacillus antri DSM 16041 | reverse complement strand
CGGGCACTGAAACACTTCTGGAAGCTCATCCTAACCCCAGCGAGTGAACTAAAATACGATAACTACTGGCGGCGGGCCAACTTCGGCTATGCCCAATTGACTGATGTCGAAGTCATTCATCGCTTGCTCAATTTTGATGAAGATCTTACACAGGCTTACCGCTACTACCAAGACCTTGTCTTAGCAGTTAGTCAACGAAGTCGTAGTCGACTGGACCAACTGCTGACTACCAAGCTAACGGTGCTTCCGCAACCCCTGCAAAAGGTACAGCGGACATTGCGCCGGCACAAAGAAGAGATTCTGCACAGTTTTAAGTACGAGGCTTATACTAACGGTCCCGTTGAGGGCACTAACAATAAGATCAAGGCCATCAAGCGGGTTGCCTATGGATTCCGAAACTTTGCCAATTTTAGAATCCGGATATTGCTTACGCTTCCTAACACTTATATCGCCATTAACTGGAAGAACAAGCAAACAGCCCGTGCCAAAGTTCAGGCACGAGCTGCTTAACAAAACTTATTCAATTTTTTCATCAGTACTTCTTGACGAAGAGCCTAATTGATAAGGTAAAATTTCATACCCCTACCCCTAAATAATAACTCATTTCACACCAAGCGAACGATTTAAAATTACTTGATAGCTAAATTCCTTGTAAAGAACGATTCTGCTATCAGCTGCTTCGCCAAATTAAGTGCTATTTAAAACTAAACAGCTGGAAGGTGAATCATTGTCTGATTCACCTTCCAGCTGTTAACTTACTCAGTTTGCATAAAAGTGCTGCCACTCTTTATTGACGTTTTGCCGGGTTGTCTTGGTCCCGGACCATGACGGTACCTTTACGACCCCATCAATCTTGCTCTTCGGCACGAAGCCCCAGTAGCGGCCATCGTTGGAAACGCTCCGGTGGTCGCCGAGGACGAAGTATTCGCCCTTGGGAACCGTCGTCGCCCCGTTATGCTTGAGCCAGCTGTTCTGAACAGAAATACTCTTAAGCGTCCAGTCGCCGGTCCCAGCTTTCCGCTGGTCCATGCTGATGTAGTCTTGGTTAATCTTCTTGCCGTTAACGTAGATGTTCCCGTTCTTGGACTGCACCTTGTCACCCGGCATTCCAATCACCCGCTTGACGTAATCCGTCTTTTGCGCCACCTGCGGGTCCACCCCGTTGGCATCAAATACCACGACGCTGCCATGATGAATTTTAGCGGTCTTTAGGCAAAAGACCCGTTCATTATTCACCAGGTTGGGTTCCATGGACGGCCCATCGACCCGGACAATTTGAAAGACGAACTGCTTAATTAGCAGCGCAATTAACAGCCCAATGACGATTGGCACAATCCAACTCATCGTTTCCCGAAATGCTTTCATACTTCCGCCTCACTTAATCTTCAATTTCATCGATATAGTCTGCCGCAATCTTACTGTCAGTCGCGTACGGCGTGTCGACGCCGTTGATCTTTTGGTAAGGGTCCTCGCCCTTGCCAGCTAACACCACAATATCACCATTGCTGCTACTGTCAATTGCCGCCTTAATCGCCGTTGGCCGGTCCATGATGTACTGGACCGCCCCGACCTGGTCATGGTCGATGTGGGAATTTATTTCCCGGGCAATTTTCATCGGGTCCTCAAATCCGGGGTCGTCGGTCGTAAGGATAATCTGGTCCGGATGTTCCTCTGACAGGGCCTTGCCAAAGCCCTGGCGCCGGGAAATTCCCTTGTCGCCGGTCGCCCCTAAAACGACGGTCACCTTACCAGCCGCCGTCTGCCGCTTCAAAAAGGCCAGGAGCCGTTTTAGGCTGGCATAGTTATGGGCGTAATCAATGTAAATCGTCCCGTGCTGGCGGGTCTTCTGCATCTCCATCCGACCTTTGATGTGAACGTGGTCCAGGGTGGCAACCGCATCTGCCGCCGTTGCCCCAGCAAGGGCCGTTGAAATCACCGCTGCCACCGCGTTACCCTCATTGTAATCGCCGGGAACGCTGGTCTTGTAGCGGCCCTGGATGCCCAGTTGCTGGGCTTTCGGGCTGCAGGCGGCGAGTTCAAACTCGCTTTCGTGGAGGTCCTCCAAGTCGTTGCGGTACTCAAAGTCAATGGCTGCTCCGTCCGGAAGCTGGACCGCCGCACCATGGCGGGCAAACAAGTAGATATTTTCTGGCTGGGTCGTCGCCTTCGCGGTGTAGTAGACATCCGTCAGATGGGCCGTTTCGGCGTTAATCAGGCAGATTCCCGAGTTGACCAGCAGCTGTTCCTTACAGTGCAGGTAGTCGGCGAAGGTCGGGTGCTCATTACGGCCGATGTGGTCGGGACTAATATTCAGAAAAATTCCAATATCGAAGTGCAGGCCATAGGTCCGGTGCTTCTTGTACGCCTGGGAGGACACCTCCATCACCAGGTGGGTCATTCCGTTATCAACGGCCGCCCGCATATCGTGAAAAAGGTCGAGCGATTCGGGGGTGGTCAAGTCTGACTTAAAGCGGTCAGCCGGCCGATTGCCGAGGACCCGGTCGAGGGTTGAAAAGAGGGCCACGTGCTGGTCGGTCGCCCGGCCCAAAATGTGGTCAGCCATGTAGGCGGTGGTCGTCTTCCCCTTCGTCCCGGTAATCGCGATGATTGTCAGCTCATCCTGGGGGAAGCCGTAAAAGGCCGCCCCGAGCAGGGCCATCGCCTCTTGCTCGTCCTTGACGATAATTGCCGGCAGGTCCCCGCCCTCCGGGTATTCCTGCTCCGCAACGTAGGCCACGGCGCCTTGCTCCCGGGCCATCGTCAGGTACTTAGGCAAAAAGTTCCCCTTACAAAAGAACAATGTCCCCGCGGTAACTTTTCGTGAATCGTAGGCAACACTCGTCGCGGTAAAATCAGTTAGCTTGTTCGTATGATCCAGTAAATGGTGCTCGCGCAATAACGTTAGTGCAGGCGTAACATGCAATTCCATCTGTTATTGACCCCTCTTAAATTTTCTCTCTTAAAACTCTATTATTTCATTTTTTATAGCAAAAGTGAATTAATAAAATAAAAAGAGGAAGGTGACTTCCCCGCCACATTCCTCTCAGTCGATTACGCCTCGGCAGTCGCCGCAGCTTTATCAATGTCTTGTTCGTCCAGCTTGAAGTGGTCGATGAAGTAGAGCTTGTACCAGACCAGGAAGGTGTAGACCGTCCAAATCTTCCGCCGGCCATCGACCTTGCCAGCAAAGTTATCGTCAGCCAGCTGCAAGAGCTTGTCCTGGTCGAAGAACTCTTTGACAAAGTCCTCCGCAAACAGCTTCCGGACCTCTTCGTAGAACTTCTTCTCCCGGAGCCATTCCCGCACTGGCGTTGGGAAGCCGAGCTTCGGCCGGGTAGCCCATTCTTCCGGCAGGTGCCGGTTGGCCGCCATCCGGAAGGCCCACTTGGTCCCCTTGTCGTTAAAGAGGTACTTCGTCGGCGTGGTTTCCGCAACCTTCATAACTTCCTTATCGAGGAGCGGCACCCGAATTTCCACGGAGTTGGCCATGCTCATCTTATCGGCTTTTAAGCAGATGTCGCCGGGCATAAAGCGGTGCAGGTCTACGTACTGCTTCTTGGCCACCTCATTCATCTCCGGCTTCTTTTCGTCACACTTGTCGTAGAGCGGCTTGAGCAAGTCGGTGATGGAAGGTCCATCTTGGTATTCCGGCTTCAGGTATTCGTTCGCCTCCGCCGGGCTAAAGATGTAGGCCTGCCCGATGAAGGTATCCCGGGCCGGGGCCAGGTTGCGATAAAGGTGTTCAGAACCGTGGAAGTGCTTGCCTTCCAGCCACTTCCCTAATTTGTAGCGCTGGTCCTTCGGCAGCTTTTTGAGCTGCTCCGTGACCCAGCGGATAAATTTGACCTTGGTGTTGAAACCATAGGCCGTGTAGCCGGCAAACAATTCATCGGCCCCCTCGCCAGAGAGCAGGGCCTTGTAGCCGTTATCCTTTGCCAGCTTGTTTAAGAAGTAGAGCGGCACCACGGACGGGTTGGAGTCCGGTTCGTCCAGGTAGTACTGGATCAGCGGGAAGGTCTTGAAGGCTTCCTCATCGGTCAGCAGCTTGTCGGTGTTCTTCAAGTCCAGCTTGGCCGCCAGCTCCCGGGCCTGCTTGGTTTCGTCGTAGCCGCTGTCGAAACCGATTGAGAAGGTGTTGTTCGGCCGCATCAGGGCGGTTACCAGACTGGAGTCCACCCCGGCAGACAGGAAGGAGCCGACCTTGATGCCCTTATCCGCGAAGGTGTGGGCCTTAACGGAATTTTTGACCACGGCATCGATATTATCAACGGCCTGGTCAAAACTCTCATCAGCCGGATCAAAGTCTTCGTCCCAGTACTGTTCCATGTCAAATTGGCCGTCCCGGTAAGTGAAGTAGTGCGCTTCCGGCAAGCGGAAAACGCCCTTAAAGAAGGTTTCCTGGGTGACGTTGTATTGGAAGGTCATGTAGGACTTGAGGGCCCGTTTGTTCAGTGTCATCTCAAAATTAGGGTGGTCCAGGAAGGCCTTGATTTCAGAGCCGACAAAGAAGGTGCCGTTCATCTGGGCGTAGTAGAGGGGCTTAATTCCAAAGTGGTCCCGGGCACCGAACATTTCCTTGGTCTTGGTGTCCCAAATAATGAAGGCAAACATTCCCCGCAGCTTTTGCAGGACGTCCTTCCCCCACTCTTCGTAACCGTGCAGGATGACTTCCGTATCAGCGTGGGTCGTAAAGGTGTGGCCCTTTTCGATTAGCTCGCCGCGTAGTTCTTCAAAGTTGTAAATTTCGCCGTTGAACTCAATGATCTTGGACTGGTCCTCGTTAAAGATCGGCTGGTTCCCGGACTTGACGTCCACAAAGCTGAGCCGGCGGAAACCAAGGGCCACGTCGTCATCCACGTACTGCCCTTCGGCGTCTGGGCCCCGGTGGATGATCCGGTCCTTCATCTTCTTGATTAAGGTGTCCTTTAATTGTGGTTTCTCGTTATCAACGAACGCAACAATTCCACACATTGCAATGTTCCTCTTCTTTCCCTAGATTTTTAACCGTAATAAAACTCGAAACTAAATTATAACATACTCGTTTCTTTAATACGGTAATTTTACCCGAGCTTAAGCAATCCTTTGCTTTTCCCCCGTGGCGCTAAAAGCAGCGGTGAGCATTAACTACTGCACCAGCCGTCGCAACTTAATCTATTTCCCGGGAAATATTACTCATGATCCTTCTTGGAAAATTTCCCTTGTCGAATATAAACACTCAAAATTGCCAGGTCGGCCGGGTTCACTCCAGAAATTCGGGAGGCCTGGGCCAGCGTTTCCGGCCGGATCTTTTCCAGCTTCTGCCGGCCCTCGGTTGCTAGCCCGTCAATGTCATTGTAGTCGATGTTATCGGGAATCCGCTTGGCCTCCATCCGCTTCATCCGGTCGACCTTCTGTTCTTCCTTCTTAATGTAGCCGGCATACTTGAGCTGGATTTCAACCTGCTCAATCACGTGCCGGTCCAGTTCAGTGGCCGGGGCCGGGATAAACCTAGTCAATGTTTGGTAGTCCACGTACGGCCGCTTGATCAGGTCCGCCGCGGAAATGGCGTCCTTCAAGCGGTTATCACCGTGCTCTTCAATGAAGTCGTTAACGGCTTCGTCACTTGGCTTGAACTTGATTGACTGGAGCCGTTTGATCTCCGCAGCCACCGCGGCTTTCTTGGCTTCCATCTTGGCCAGCCGCTCAGCAGAAACCAGCCCGACCGCGTGACCCTTTTCCATCAGGCGGAAGTCAGCATTGTCGTGGCGGAGGATCAGTCGGTATTCGGCCCGGCTGGTCAGCAAACGGTAGGGTTCCTTGGTCCCCTTGGTAACCAGGTCATCAATCATCACCCCAATGTAGGCATCGGAGCGGCCTAAAACAAAGGGTCCCTTGCCCTGAGCGCGCAGGCCGGCATTAATTCCGGCAACCAGGCCCTGGCCGGCCGCCTCTTCATAGCCGGACGTTCCGTTCGTCTGCCCCGCGGTATACAGGTTCTTGACCAGCTTAGTTTCCAGGGTGGGGTGGAGCTGGTAAGGGGCTACGACGTCGTACTCGATCGCGTAACCCGGCCGCATCAGCTCTGCCGCTTCCAGTCCCTTGATCGAATGGACAATCTTTTGCTGGACTTCTTCCGGCATTGAGGTCGAAATCCCGTCGAGGTAGTACTCGTCCGTATCGCGGCCCTCGGGTTCCAGAAAGACCTGGTGGCGGGACTTATCAGCAAAGCGGACAATCTTATCCTCAATTGACGGGCAGTAGCGGGGCCCAACCCCCTTGATAACCCCGGAAAACATCGGCGCCCGGTCCAGGTTCGCCCGGATAATGCCGTGGGTCCCTTCATTGGTGTAGGTCAGCCAGCAGGCCAGCTGGTCGGTGACGGCAATGTAGCTGCTGTCCGGCGT
Source organism: Limosilactobacillus antri DSM 16041 (assembly GCF_000160835.1). Lineage (GTDB taxonomy): Bacteria > Bacillota > Bacilli > Lactobacillales > Lactobacillaceae > Limosilactobacillus > Limosilactobacillus antri. Next base: position 182,925 of record NZ_GG700733.1, on the reverse strand, counting down.
GTCAAAGCTGAAGTGGTGGGGGTCTTCATCCCCCGGCTGTTTCTCAGTTTCAGCAAACTTAATCGTGTTCCCGTTCACCCGGGGCGGGGTCCCGGTCTTAAACCGCTCCAGGTCAAAGCCGAGTTCTTCCAGGTTCTCGGAGAGCTTGACCGCCGACTTGGAGTTATTTGGTCCAGACTGGTACTGCAACTCACCAATGATGATCTTGCCCCGGGCCGCGGTCCCCACGGTTAAAACCACCGCCTTGGCGTGATAACGGGCCCCGGTATTGGTGATGACTCCCTGGCAGACACCATCTTCGACAATCAGCTGGTCGACGGTCCCCTGGCGCAGGGTCAAATTGGGTTCGTTTTCGATGGTCAGCTTCATCTGCCGGTGGTAGGCGTGCTTGTCGGCCTGAGCCCGCAATGCTCGGATGGCAGGGCCCTTCCCGGTGTTCAGCATCCGCATTTGCACATAGGTCTTATCAATGTTGTGACCCATTTCGCCACCGAGGGCGTCAATCTCCCGGACGACGATTCCCTTGGCCGGACCACCGACGGACGGGTTGCATGGCATAAAGGCCACCATGTCCAGATTGATGGTTACCAGCAGGGTCTTATTGCCCATCCGAGCCGCGGCCAGAGCGGCCTCGCTCCCGGCATGGCCGGCCCCGACCACGATTACGTCATAGTCGCCCCCCTCATACTGGACGGCAGTGCTGGTTTTTAATGATTCACTCGACTTCACAATCTTCCCTACTTTCCTAGACAGAATTGGCTAAACAACTGGTCAAGCAGCTCGTCCTGGTACGAGTCACCGGTGATTTCACCCAAGAGGTCCCAGCACCGGGTCATATCAATCTGCACCAGGTCCACCGGCATCCCGTCGTCGATCCCCTTCAAGACATCGTTTAGGGCGGCGTTCGCCTGGTGAAGAAGGCCGATGTGGCGGGCGTTGGTGACCATCACGTTACTCTGACTGCTTTCGATGCCCTCATTAAAGAACATCTTGCTAATCCGCTGACCGAGCTGGTCCATCCCCTCGTGATTCACGATGGAGGTTTCAATTACCGTGTCGCCCGCCGTCAGCTGCTTTAGTTCCGCCAGGTCAACTTGGCGCGGCAGGTCGGTCTTATTGAGAATGACGATCCGCTGTTTCCCCTGGGTCACGGTCAAAAGCTCCCGGTCCTCCGCCGTCAGCGGCGCGGAGCTGTCAATCAGCAGGAGGATCAAGTCGGCGGCGTCGAGAGCCTTCTTGCTCCGCTCAACCCCGATTTTTTCGACCGTGTCATCGGTGTCCCGAATTCCGGCGGTATCAATCAGCTTGAGCGGCACCCCGTCAACGTTGACGTACTCCTCGATTACGTCCCGGGTGGTCCCGGCAACGTCGGTCACAATCGCCTTATCCTCATGCAGCAGGGTATTCAGCAAGCTGGACTTGCCGACGTTCGGCCGGCCAATAATTGCCGTCGCGAGCCCTTCCCGGAGCACCTTCCCTTGTTTGGCGGTCTTCAGGAGTGCCTGAATCCGCTGCCGAATGTCAACGGCCTTTTCCTTTAACATCTTAGTGGTCATTTCCTCCACCGCGTCGTATTCTGGGTAGTCAATATTAACCTCGACCTGGGCTAGGACGTCCAGAATATCTTTCCGCAAGCGGCGAATCAGCCGGGAGAGGTCCCCGTCCAGCTGGTTTAAGGCCACCTTCATCGACTTGTCGGTTTTGGCCCGGATCAGGTCCATCACCGCTTCCGACTGGGAGAGGTCAATCCGGCCGTTTAAGAAGGCCCGCTTGGTAAATTCCCCCGGTTCGGCCATCCGGGCCCCGTAGCTCAGGACCAGTTGTAAAATTCGGTTCGTCGCCAGCAGGCCACCGTGGCAGTTGATTTCAATCACGTCTTCGCAGGTGTAGGTATGCGGCGCCCGCATTACGGAAACCATCACTTCATCCACCTCGGTCCCCGTTTCGGGATCGACGATGTGACCGTAGTTGATCGTATGGCTGGCCACCCGGGCAAGGTCCTTACTGCCCCGGTACAGCTGCTTGGCCACCGCTACCGCGTCAGGACCACTAATTCGAATAATTGAAATGCCCCCCTCGCCAACCGGGGTCGAGATCGCCGCAATGGTGTCATTTTCACTATTCGCCACTGTCTTCTGCTCCTTTCACTAAAAAAAGTGCCAGTCCACGCCGCGAATTCCGCTAACATGGTCAAAGCACTTTCACTACTTTAACAACTCAATTTTTATAATCGCCCATATTCTACGGTCTTCACCGTCAATTGTCAATCAATAACTAATTTTTCGGTGCAATGACCACGCTACGGTAAGGCTCCCGGCCGTGCGAATAGGTCCGGACATGGTCATCGTTTTCCAGTTCCTTATGCAGCTGCTTGCGTTCCCGGGCCGGCATCGGGTCTAAGAAAACGGCCTTGCCACTCGCAACCACTTCCGTTGCCGCCCGCTCTGCAATTTGGTGGAGTGCTTCGCGGCGCCGCTGCCGGTAATTCGACGTATCCAAGACCACGCTCGTCTTCGGGGCACCATGGTAGTTCATAAAGGCCGCACTGATCTGTTCCAGTGCGTTGATCCGTGAGCCATGGCGGCCAATTACCCGACCGGAACTGGCCGTCTTGATGTTGACCGTGATTGCATGAGCCCCGACTTGGCTGAGCTGGGGCTCAGTTTCGATTCCCAAGTCCGCAAACACCTTTTTCAGGTAGGCCGTTAACTGCTGCCCGGCGTTGCGGGTGTGGCGGACGTTGGCTTCGTGACGCGCCTTGACCACCGCCGGATCCTGCTCATCCCCGTTCTCAAGCGGGTGGTGGGGGTGAACAACCATGGCAGCTGGTTGCTGAACCGGAGCTGCCGTTGGCTGAGCAGCTGGGGCGCTTTCCGCCGGTTGCGGGGCCGGGACGGCTTTCGGCGGTTTAATCGTTGCCTCAATCTTTGCCGGCCGGCGGCCAATACCTAAGAAGCCGCGGCGGGGCTGTTCTAGTATTTCAACCTTGAGCGCTGCCTCTGGCCGGTGCAGGGAACGGCTGGCCTGCTGAACCGCATCCTTTACTGTTTTGCCCGTATAGACTACCATGATGGTTCCTCCTGAATTTGACATTATTGTATTAAGAATACCACCCTTTTCGCCGGGATGCCTAGTCAGGGCCGCGGCAATATTTCTCCTTTGCACAAACGGGATTTTAATTTATAATATTGATTAAAATTTAATTAGAACAAGGAGGACTTTTATGCAACCCCGAATCGCTATCCCCGCTGATACCTTAACCGAGGCAACCAATATCATTAACGAACGTAACGCTGCCTTTGCACCCCGGCCGCTCATTGAGGCCGTTGTTAAATCCGGCGGTATTCCAGTAATCTTTCCCAGCGTCGCCCCAGAGCTGGCGGCCAATTACTTGGACCTTTTCGACGGGGTAATCTTTGCCGGCGGAACCGACGTTGACCCAACCTTCTTCAACGAGGAGCCCCACTTAAAACTGGGACCCACCTACTTAAAACGGGACCGGTTTGAAGTCGCGCTGCTTAAAGAAGCGGTGGCCGCCAACAAGGCAATCATGGGTATTTGTCGGGGAATGCAGCTGATTAACATCGCCCTCGGCGGTTCGGTCTACCAGGACCTCTCGGAGGATTCCCGGCAAACCTTAAAGCACTCGCAAGACGCACCCGGCAACCTGCCCTCCCACCACATTAACGCGGTGCCGGGGAGCCGCCTGTTCAAGCTGACCGGGAGCCGCGCCTACGTTAACTCGCGCCACCACCAGACCCTCCACCAGATTGCCCCCGGTCTGCAGGTTACCGCCAGTGCAGATGACCAGGTCCCAGAAGCGGTTGAATCCGTCAACTCCGACCAGATCCTTGCCGTCCAGTGGCACCCCGAAAATATGTTTAAGCACGATCAGGCATCCCAAAACCTCTTTGCCGACCTCCTCCAGCGCGCCGCGGCCCGTCAGTAAATAGACGCTACCCAACGCGGCTGCCGGTTTGCCTAAAAGACAACCACCCCCAATCAGCTTTCCAGCCGATTGGGGGTGGTTTTTTACTTCCTAAATATTTATTTTACCAGGCCAGGGCCGCCCGTAGTTCATCCGCCGTGTAAATCCGGCCATCTTCAAAGCCGCGGAAGGGGTGGAGCGTCTCTAAGGCAGCTTGCTGGTAGTGGCGCGCCCGCCGGAGGGCATATTCGGTTAGCGAACCATCCTTTACGTAAGCCAGCAGCCGGGCACTTGGCGTATTCGAGGGGTTCACAATCCGTTCCTCAAGGTCGTCGAGGACTTCAAGATATTCGGGGCCAAGCTGAATCTGGTTGGCGTAGTGGGCCAAGTGGCGGATTACCGCAAGGGCGGTCGTCTGGTACCGGCTCGGGGCCGTCGGGGCTTCTTCGGCAATCACCTGATTCATGTCATCGGCCCGGGTCAAAAGCGATTGGACTTCACCCTCTCGCATTGCCGGGTGCATGATGAAGTAGCTTGCCAAGAGCCGGATAAAGCGAACCGTCCCCGTCCGTATCCCCACCGCGCTGCTGGGATCGAGGTCGAGCATCCGCAGTTCTAGGTACTCAATTCCATTATTCGCCAGTTTCTTCAGGTCCGGATTTCCTTTAAAGCGGACGGGGCCGTGGAACTCATAATCGGAGGTTAAGATTCCCTGCTTGACCCCCTCCTCAATGCGGTTAATGTATGCCGGTAAACTGCGGTAATCACCGGTAAACTTCGTCCCGAACCCGTAGCGGCTCTGCCGGATACTGCGCACGGGGCGCGCCAGTTCGGCTCCCTGGTCAAAATAGCCGGCTTCCGCTACCGGGCTGGCTCCGAACAGGTAGGTAAGCAGCCAGCGATAGCGGACAAAGCCCTGAGCCACAACCGTATACAGGTGGTTGCGGACCGCCCGTTCGTCTTCAAACTGGTCGCTGAATTTGGCTAATACCAAATCGATCACGTGCTGGTCAATGCTTAAACTAATGTGGGCACCACAGGGCGTCCCCTGGGAATAGCCATGCCGCTTCGCCCATTCCTGCAGGTAAGCTTCCTTTTTGGGACCCATCTTGGCCAGAACCAGCTTTTTCTTATCCTTGGGGAGCCGGGGCGGCATCGATAACGGCCACAGCATTTCCCCCGGCGCCAGCGCGGACCGTAAACAGTTGTTTAGTCGGTACAAATAGTGCATGGCGTCCAGGGAATGGTTGGCCGACGGGGTCACCGTTTCCGACATGGTTTCCAAAAAATCATTGGTAATCCAGGGGTTGGTCCGCTCATCACCAATCCCCGCCGGGTAGGGCTCCTGGCTTAACCGCCCACTCCCGTCAATTCGCTGCATTTCAATCTCCAGTCCGACCGTAAAATCCGAGGTTTTAGCGACGGCCTCATTTTCGTAGATTGTCTGACCAATTCGGCTGAACATTTTCTCTTCCTCCCTGCAAATAATTAGAAAATCCTAATTTTATTTTAATACAATAGCGTGTTCGCCATTATTTGACAAGGGGCCGCCAATGTTCATTAAATAAAAAAATACCACCCGGTCCAATCACCAAGGTGGTAGTTTAAATACTTATTTAAATTAACTCAGCCACGGCCGCGGTTTACTTCCGCCGGCTTTGGTAAGCCCGCCGCTTGGCCTTTTCAATCTTCCGTTTCCGGGCTTTGGCAACCCGCTGCTTTTCTTCCCGTTCGCGCCGAATCTTAAACGGATTCTGCAACAGTAAAGTTTGAACAACTTGGAAGGCGTTTGAAACCACCCAGTACAGCGTGATTGCTGAGGAGAAGCCGAGGGCCATAAAGAAGATCATGATCGGCATAAACCAGGTCATCATCGTTGTCATACTATTCTTCTCTGGCATTGAGGCCATTGATAGCCAAGAACTAACGAAGGTGAAGACCGCCGCAAGAACCGGCAAGACGTAGTAGGGGTCGGTATGCCCCAGCTGCAGCCACAGGAAAGTCCCGTGCCGCAGTTCCGGCGTCCGCCAAATTGCCTGGTACAGCGCCCACATGATTGGCAGCTGGACGATCATTGGCAGCATCGAAGCCATCGGGTGGACCCCCGCTTCCTTATAGAGCTTCTGGGTCTCCTCCTGCATCTTCATCATCGAGTCCCGGTCCCGTGATGAATACTTCTTTTGAATTGCCTTTAGCTGCGGCGCCACTTCCTGCATCCGGACCATCGACTTCGTTTGGTAAAAGGCCAATGGCAAGAGCAATACCCGGATGATGATCGTAAAGATAATGATCCCCATCCCGTAGCCCCCGGTGTGGTTGGAGAGCCAAATAATAAACTGCGAGAAGTTATAAACGATGTAGTGGTCCCAGAAACCGGTACTGTGACTCGTCACGGGCTGATTGGAGCAAGCAGCCAGCAGCATCGTCAAACTGGCAATCGCCGCTAAGCTCAGGGCTTTTTTCTTCTTTTTCACGCTATTCTTCCTCACTTTTTTCCTTAAATAAGTTGGCCCGCTTGAGTGCGTGGACCAAGTTCTTCTTTACTTCTGCCATCTCGAGGCCGTCTGCTGCCGGACGAGCAATCACTAAAAAGTCAACATCCGACCGCAGCTGCGGCTTAACTTCTAACAGGCTTTGGCGAATCCGCCGCTTCACCCAATTCCGGTGGACAGCATTCCCGATTTTTTTCCCGACCGAGATCCCAACCCGAAAATGCTTCTGACCCGGCTTTGCCATCTGATAAATAATGAATTTATGGTTGGCAACAGAATTATGGGTTTCAAAAACCCGCTGAAATTCACTTTCCTTTTTTACTCGGTATGACTTTCTCATGATGTCTAATCTCCAGCCTTACTACGTTAGATATGAAAAAAGGCCCGGCAAACAACAACGCCAACGATCGTTGTTCGCTGAATTGTTTGCCCGCCCTATGCAATAAAAAAAGCCACTGTAAAAGTGGCCGTGGTTATGCAGATAATACTTTTCTGCCCTTTTGACGCCGACGTGCTAATACCTTACGGCCATTGCTGGTGCTCATGCGCTTACGGAAGCCATGGACACGTGCACGGTGACGCTTCTTTGGTTGAAACGTGCGCTTCATGCGTTTGCACCTCCTAGTTGATAGATCGGTTTGTTTCTATTCTTTCTTCAAACATACTTTGGAAGTATAACATACTTTTGCTGATTATTAAACGCCAAAAAAAGATTTAAATTTTTTAGTTATCCACAGAATGTGCAAATTAATCCACAATGTTGTGTAAATCATCCCCAGCAGCCCAGCTTATGCACAGGCTTTTTTCTACGCCATCCCCAAATTCACACCCTGTTATTAAAGTTATCCACAGCCTGGGGTTATCCTGTGCAAAAGTCTGCTATTCCCCGTTTTATCAACATTCAGTTATCCACAGTCACCTGTTAATAGCCTTATTTTAATCGGTGTTTTCCCCTGAATCCACACCGCAGCTGTTAAATTACACACAGAGTTGTGTAAATTTTTTTCGCTTGTCCACTCCCCTGTGGAAAACTAATATCGAGAATGATAGAATATCGGTTGGAATTAAATATTAGGAGGAATTATTTTGACTGAGCTCGATTCTCTGTGGGAAGCGATCCAAAATTCTTTTCGTCAATACACCGGCCAGGTGACCTTTGACAATTTTATTGCTCCGGCAAAACCGATTTCTCTCTCGCAAACACGTCTGGAAATTGAACTACCGACGCCCATGCATCGCGATTTCTGGAATAAAAACCTGACGGAAAAGCTCAAGGAGTACGTCCAGCGTGAACTGGGCCGTGCTGTTGAGCCGCTTTACGTTTTAACGGGAGAACAAAAATCACCAAAACCCCAAGCAACTGCGACCCCCACTTCCAACATCCCTTTAAATCCCTACTATAATTTTGAAACCTTCGTCGTCGGGGACGGGAATAAAATTGCCAACGCCGCGGCACTCAACGCTGCTGAGCGTCCGGGCTACATGAACCCCCTCTTCATCTACGGGGGCGTGGGGTTGGGCAAGACCCACCTGATGGAAGCCATCGGGAATTATATGTTAAAAATTAACCAAAACGCCCGGGTCAAGTACGTCACGAGTGAAGAGTTTACTAATGATTTCATCAACTCAATCCAGAAGCGGACGACCGAACAGTTTCGGGAAGAATACCGGAACCTTGACCTGCTCTTAATCGATGATATTCAATTTTTGGCAGATAAAGAGGGGACCCAGATTGAGTTCTTCAACACCTTTAACACCCTCTATGACCAGCAAAAACAGATTGTCCTGACCAGTGACCGAATGCCAAGGGAGATTCCAGAACTGCAAGACCGCCTGGTATCACGCTTCATGTGGGGAATGCCGGTTGAGATTACGCCGCCAGACCTGGAAACCCGGATCGCCATCCTGCGCAGCAAGGTGGAAGAGGACCATATCGATATCGGCAATGACACCCTCAACTACATCGCCGGTCAAATCGACACCAACGTCCGGGAACTGGAGGGTGCCTTGACCAAGGTTCAAGTCTATGCGGACCTCAATAACGAGATCATCACGCCCCACCTTGCTTCACGGGCACTGAAAGATTTTCGCCACTCCGCCAAACGGCAGATCACGGTTGAAGACATTCAAAAGCAGGTCGCCTCGTTCTATAACATCACGCAGGCCGATATTATTGGTAAAAAGCGGGTTAAGCAAATTGTCATGCCCCGCCAGATTGCCATGTACCTCACCCGGGAACTAACCGACTTCTCCCTGCCGAAAATCGGCAAGGAGTTTGGCGGCAAGGACCACACGACAGTCCTTCACGCAATCGACAAAATCGAAGCCTCGATTAAAGATGATTCGCAATTGCAAAAGGACATTCACAAGCTCAAGGACCAGCTCAACGCCTAGCTGTGGAAAAGTCCGTCGTTTGTCCCCAGAATCATCAACAAGTTATCCACAAGCAAAATGGTATGGTATGATTACCTTTAAGGACTTATCCACAGTTTTAACAGGGCCTATTACTACTACTATTTTAAAACTATAAAAGATCTTTATATATAAATCAGCAAAGGAGTATCATCCTATGAATTTCACAATCAATCGAACTGCGTTTATCAGTCAGCTAAACAACGTGCTTCGGGCTATCTCATCTAAGACGACGATTCCAATCTTGACGGGACTAAAGATGGTAGTTGACACTGACCGCATTGTCCTTACCGGGAGTAACTCCGACATTACAATTGAAAGTGTCATTGACGCAAACAATGAAGACTACGGCTTAACCGTCAAGGAAGCAGGGGCCATTGTGTTACCAGCTCGCTTCTTTAGCGAAATCGTCAAGAAGCTACCGGACAAGCAAGTAACCATTGAAGTTACAAACGGCTTTCAAGCGGAAATCACTTCTGGAACCGCGAAGTTCCAAATCAACGGCCAGGACGCCAGCAACTTCCCCCACCTGCCGGAGATTGAATCGGATAACACGATTACGCTGGCAACGGATGTCCTCAAAGAAGTCATCCGCCAGACGGTCATTGCCGTGTCGAAGCAGGAAAGCCGGCCCATCCTCGCCGGGGTTCACTTTACGCTCAAGGACGGGCTGCTGACGGCGGTCGCAACTGACAGTCACCGACTGGCACAACGGAAAGTGGCCTTGGAAAATGTTGATAACAGCATCAGCTTTGACATTATCATTCCGGGAAAGAGTTTAGATGAGCTTTCGGGAATGATGAGCGACGATAGCGAGGACGTTAAGGTGCAGGTGAGTGAAAACCAGGTGCTCTTTATCTTTGGCAACACCCATTTCTACTCCCGGCTGCTGGAGGGGAATTATCCGGAAACCAGCCAGCTGATTCCAACCACTTCCGATACCACGGTCGAGGTCGAAGCGGGGACCTTCCTGTCCTCAATTGACCGGGCCTCCCTGCTGTCTCACGAAAGCCGGAATGACGTTGTTAAGCTGACGATTCAACCGGCTAACCAGCGGGTCAAGATCAGCAGTGATTCTCCCGACATTGGGACCGTGGAAGAAGAGGTTGCGACCACCGCACTCGAGGGTCAGGATCTGGAGATCTCCTTTAACCCGAACTATATGAAGGACGCCCTGCGTTCCTTTGGGCAAAGCACGATCCGGATTTCCTTTACCTCCGCGCTGCGGCCGTTTACCCTGGTGCCGACGGAAGATACGGAAAACTTTGTCCACCTGATTACGCCGGTGCGGACATTCTAATTCGTGAAATATTGTCGACGGCCCTGGCCACGAAATGTGGTTAGGGCCGTTTTTTACTTGTTTAATCCTAATAAAAGGAATTTATTGGCAAATTGAGCCACTTTACCCCGTTTTTGATAAAAATGGCTCCCAAAGAAGAAAACGGCTGAGATGGCCTAATAAGGGAAAATAGCTTGTGATTGTGATATAATAGACGGAGTAAAGTAGGTGAATTATCAGTGGAAACGAAAAAGATTACGATTGACCGGCCATTCATTACCCTCGGTCAATTGTTAAAAGAAGAGGCCATCATTCCAACCGGCGGGGCAGCGAAGTGGTACCTCAAGGAAAATACTGTTTTGGTCAACGATGAAGCGGATGATCGCCGGGGGCGGAAATTGTATCCAGGCGACCTGGTTACACTACCGGACCACAGCCAGTTAACTATCGAAAGCAAGTAGTGATCATTAATGATTCTGTCGGAGCTACATTTACATCACTTTCGTAATTACGAAGACCAGACCGTTCACTTTGCTCCCGGAGTGAACGTTTTAATTGGTCATAACGCGCAGGGAAAGACCAATATGCTGGAAGCAATCTACGCCCTTTCGCTGACCCGGAGTCACCGGACCACGAATGACCGGGAGCTGATTAACTGGCGGGAAAAGTCCGCCTCGATCAGCGGGGTTGTCCAAAAGACCAGCGGGAAGGTCCCGCTGGAGCTGCAGTTTACCAAGGAAGGCAAGCGGGCTAAGGTCAACCACCTGGAGCAGGCCCGGCTTGCCCAGTACATTGGCCAGCTGAACGCGATTTTGTTTGCGCCGGAGGACTTGTCCCTGGTTAAGGGGGCACCAGCAGTCCGGCGCCGTTTTATGGACATGGAATTTAGCCAGATGAGCAGCAAGTACCTTTACAACGCCAGCCAGTACCGTTCCCTGCTCCGGCAACGCAATAAGTACCTAAAGCAGCTCAAGTATGGGCAGCAGCATGACCAGGTCCTGCTCGACGTCCTGTCAGACCAGCTGGCGGCCTATGGGGCCGAGCTGGTGGTGGCGCGCTTTCACTTCCTCCAGCAGCTGGAGAAGTGGGCGGCCGACCTGCACTACCAGATCTCTCTGAACGCGGAAAAGCTGCGCTTGGTGTACGCTACCCAGCTCAAGGTCACGGCGGAGACAACGGTAGACGATGCCTACCAGCAGCTGCTGACGATCTTTAAAGAAAACAAGGGGCGCGAAATTGACCAGGGGAGCACGATGTTTGGCCCCCAGCGTGACGACATTCGTTTCCTGGTCAATGGCAAAAACGTTCAGTCGTTTGGCTCGCAAGGGCAGCAGCGGACGACCGCCCTGGCGGTAAAGCTGGCCGAGATCGACCTGATGAAGGAACAGACGGGGGAGTACCCGCTGCTCCTCCTTGATGACGTTCTCTCAGAACTCGACACGGTTCGGCAGACGCACCTGCTGACGGCAATTCAAGACAAGGTCCAGACTTTTTTGACGACGACCAGTCTAAGCGACGTTGCCCGGCAGCTGATTAATGAACCCACGATTTTTAACATTAAGAATGGCACTTTGATTAAGGAGGAAGAATAGTGAGCGACGAACAAAAGGAAACCAAGGCGCAGCTTGCTAGTGAATACGACGCTAGTCAAATTCAGGTGTTAAAGGGACTCGACGCTGTCCGGAAGCGGCCCGGGATGTACATCGGTTCCACTTCGGCCCAGGGATTGCATCACCTGGTCTGGGAAATCGTCGACAACGGGATTGACGAAGCACTAGCGGGCTTTTGTACTGAGATTAACGTCGAGGTGAATCCGGATAACAGTATTACCGTCCGTGATAACGGTCGGGGAATCCCGGTTGATATTCAAGGGCAAACCGGCAAGCCGGCGCTTGAAACGGTCTTCACGATCCTCCATGCCGGGGGAAAGTTCGGCGGTGGCGGCTACAAGGTCTCCGGTGGTCTGCACGGGGTCGGGGCCTCAGTGGTCAATGCCCTTTCGACTGAGCTGGACGTAAAGGTTGCGCGCCAGGGGAAAGAATACTACATGGACTTCGACCACGGCCACGTCAAGACGGCGATGAAGGTCATCAACGACCACCTGCCGGAAGACGTCCACGGTACGACCGTTCACTTCAAGCCGGACCCAGCGATCTTCCGCGAAACGACGGTTTACAACATCAAGACCCTGACGAACCGGCTGCGAGAACTAGCCTTCTTGAACAAGGGCCTCAAGATTACCATTGAGGATAAGCGTGATGAGGATTCACAGCGCCAGGACTTCCACTATGAAGGCGGGATTCGCCATTACGTTGACTACCTGAACGAAGACAAGACGACCCTGTTTGAGCCGCCGATTTACGTGGAAGGGAAGGAAAACGGCATCACCGTGGAAGTGTCGCTCCAGTACACCGACTCTTACCGCAGCGAACTGCTGACCTTTACCAACAACATCCACACCTACGAAGGTGGGACCCACGAGACCGGCTTTAAGATGGCCCTGACCCGGGTGATTAACGACTACGGCCATAAGGCCAACATCCTGAAGAGCAACGAAACCCTGTCCGGGGATGACGTGCGGGAAGGGATGACGGCGGTCGTTTCGATCAAGCACCCCGACCCGCAGTTTGAGGGCCAGACCAAGACCAAGCTGGGCAATTCTGATGCCCGGACGGCCACGGACCACGTCTTTGCGGCGACCTTCAACCGCTTCCTGATGGAGCACCCCGAAGAAGCCCGGCAGATTATCGAAAAGGGACAGCTGGCCTCTAAGGCCCGGGTAGCAGCCAAGCGGGCCCGGGAAGTAACCCGGAAGAAGAGCGGGCTGGAAATTTCCAACCTGCCCGGCAAACTGGCCGACAATACCAGCAAGGACCCGAGCATTTCCGAATTGTTCATCGTCGAGGGTGACTCCGCTGGGGGGTCCGCTAAGCAGGGGCGGTCCCGGCTGACCCAGGCGATCCTGCCGATTCGGGGAAAGATCTTAAACGTTGAAAAGGCCACCCTGGACCGGGTGCTGGCCAACGAGGAAATTCGCTCCCTCTTCACCGCCTTGGGGACCGGCTTTGGTGAGGACTTTGACATTGAAAAGGCCAACTACCACAAGCTGATTATCATGACCGATGCCGATGTCGACGGGGCCCACATTCGGACCCTGCTTTTGACCTTGATTTACCGCTTCATGCGGCCAATGATTACCCATGGCTACGTCTACATTGCCCAGCCGCCGCTCTACCAAGTCCGGCAAGGCAAGTTCGTCCGCTACATCGAGTCTGACGAGGAGCTGGAACAGGTGGTCAGCTCGCTGCAGCCGAGCCCTAAGCCAGTAATCCAACGGTACAAGGGGCTTGGTGAAATGGACGCCGAACAGCTGTGGGAGACCACGATGGATCCGGAAAACCGGCACCTGCTCCGGGTACAGCTGGACGATGCCGAGCAGGCCAACGAAATTTTCCCAATGCTGATGGGCACCAAGGTTGGTCCGCGGCGGGACTTTATCGAGCAAAACGCCAAGTTTGTTGAGAACCTTGACTTGTAGTCGGGGCTGAGCGGAAAAAGGAGGAACGACATTGGCAGAAGATATGTCAAATCGGATTACGGACGTCAAGCTGACGAGCCAGATGAAAAACTCATTTCTGGACTACGCGATGAGTGTCATCGTTTCCCGGGCGCTGCCGGACGTTCGTGATGGGTTGAAGCCCGTCCAGCGGCGGATTTTGTACGGGATGAATGAGCTGGGGGTTACCCCTGACAAGCCCTACAAGAAGTCGGCCCGGATTGTCGGGGACGTCATGGGGAAGTTCCACCCCCATGGTGATTCCTCGATTTATGAAGGGCTGGTCCGGATGGCCCAAGACTTCAGCTACCGCTACATGCTGGTTGACGGGCACGGTAACTTCGGGTCCGTGGACGGCGATAGTGCCGCGGCCATGCGGTATACGGAAGCCCGGATGAGCAAAATCGCCTTGGAAATGCTGCGCGACATCAACAAGGACACCGTTGACTTCACCCCGAACTACGACGGGACGGAAAAGGAACCAGCCGTGCTGCCGGCCCGCTTCCCGAACCTACTGGTCAACGGGGCGTCGGGAATTGCGGTCGGGATGGCAACCAACATTCCGACCCACAACCTGGGAGAAGTCATCAGCGCCATTCACATGCTGATGAACAACCCGGACGTGACGATCCCCGAATTGATGAAGGCCTTGCCGGGGCCGGACTTTCCAACCGGCGGGGTCGTAATGGGTAAGGCGGGCATCCGCAAGGCCTACGAAACCGGCCGGGGCAGCATTATCGTGCGGGCCAAGGTTGACATTGAAGAGCAAAAGAACGGCAAGCAGCGGATTATCGTTCACGAAATCCCGTACATGGTCAATAAGGCCAACCTGATCAGCCGGATTGCCGACCTGGCCCGGAATAAGGAGATTGACGGTATCACCGACGTTAACGACGAAACCGACCGGGACGGGATGCGGATCGTAATTGACGTGCGCCGGGACGCTAGTGCCGAGGTGATCCTGAACAACCTGTACAAGATGACCCTGATGCAGACGACCTTCAATTTCAACATGCTGGCGATTGTCAACGGGGCACCGAAGATTTTAAGCCTCAAGCAGATCCTGCAATACTACCTGGAACACCAGGAAGACGTTGTCCGGCGGCGGACTGAATTTGACCTGAAGAAGGCCCAGAGCCGCCTGCACATCGTCGAGGGGCTGCGGATCGCCCTTGACCACATTGATGAAATTATCAACATCATCCGCCAGTCCCAGACGAGTGAGGTCGCCAAGGGTGAGCTGATGGGCAACTACGGCCTTTCCGATCGGCAGGCCCAGGCCATCCTCGATATGCGGCTGGTGCGGCTGACCGGCCTGGAACGGGAAAAGATCGAGGCTGAGTACCAGAAGCTGACCGAAGCCATCGCCGACTACAAGGACATCCTGGCCCACAAGGAACGGATTAACCAGATCATTTACGATGAGCTGATGGAAATCCAAAAGAAGTTTGGCGACAAGCGGCGGACGGAGCTGCAGGTCGGCGACATCACCAACATTGAAGACGAGGACCTGATTGAAGAGCAGGACATTATCGTCACGCTGACCCACAACGGCTACATTAAGCGGCTGCCGGTCGACGAGTTTAAGTCTCAGCACCGGGGCGGTCGTGGTGTTAAGGGGATGGGCGTTCACAATGACGACTTCATCGAACAGCTGATTTCCAGCTCGACCCACGACCTGCTGCTCTTCTTCACCAACTCCGGGAAGGTCTACTCGATGAAGGGCTATGAGGTGCCGGAATACGGCCGGTCGGCCCAGGGGATCCCGATTATTAACCTCCTGAACATCGACAGTCAGGAAAAGATCAGCGCGGTGATTAACGTTTCACATGAAACTAACGATGATGACAAGTTCCTCTTCTTTACCACCAAATACGGGACGGTTAAGCGGACGCCGGTTCCGGAGTTTAAGAACATCCGGAGCAACGGTTTAAAGGCCATCAACCTCCACGACGATGACGAACTGATGGACGTCGACGTGATTGAGGACCAGCAGACGATGATTATCGGGACGCGCAACGGCTACGCCCTGAGCTTCAACTCCGCAGTTGTCCGGTCAATGGGCCGGGGTGCGGCCGGGGTACGGGGAATCCGCCTGCGCGATCACGACTTCGTAATCGGCGCGGCACCTCTTCACCAGGACGACAACGTCCTCGTAATCAGCGAAAACGGCTTTGGCAAGCAAACGCCGGCCGCAGAGTACCCGATCAAGGGCCGGGGCGGTCTTGGGGTGAAAACCGTCAACGTGACGAAGAAGAACGGGCCGCTGGTCGGAATGACGACCGTTGCCGGGGATGAAGACATCATGCTGGTGACCGACCAAGGTGTGATTATCCGCTTTGGCATTGAGAGCGTTTCGCAGACCGGCCGTTCTGCCGTCGGTGTCCACCTGATCAAGATGGATGACGGGGCCAAGGTCGCAACGATGGCCAAGGTCGAAAAGGAAGACGACGGGGACGATGCCCCGGCCGCCGGTGAAGCAAGCACTGCTGAGCCAGCTAATGCGGAGCAATCCACGGAAAATCCAGAATAGTTAAGTGCAAAATCCTGTGGGGTGCGTATATATTAAGTAGCCGCAACCCGCAGGATTTCTCGTTATCTGTACCTTGTTTTAAAGCGTGCTTTATGCTATATTTTATATCTGTGAGTATACGTACAGACGTCTACTCTCCTTGTTCTTCTTCACTGGTAAGAAGAACCAGAGTCCATAAGGAGGTGTAACATTCATGGAAACACGTAAATATGAAATTACTTACATCATTCGTCCTGACATCGAAGAATCAGCAAAGAGCGAACTGGTAGAACGGTTCGACAAGGTTTTAACGGACAATGGTGCAGACATCGCTGAATCAAAGGACTGGTCGACTCGTCGTTTTGCTTACCCAATCGACAAGTACACTGAAGGTACTTACCACGTAGTTACTTTGACTACTGACACTGACGAAGCATTAAACGAATTTGACCGTCTTTCAAAGTTCAGTGACGATATCCTACGTCACATGATCGTTAAGCTTGATGCTTAATTAGATTGTCAATTTAATAGAGAGGAGAACGATCAATGATTAATCGTGCAGTCTTAACTGGGCGTTTAACGAGAGATCCTGAGTTGCGGTACACGACGAGCGGGACAGCGGTAGTGTCATTTACCCTGGCCGTTGACCGGCAATTCCGGAACCAGAATGGGGACCGGGACGCCGACTTTGTCAACTGCGTCATCTGGCGTAAGTCCGCGGAAAACTTCAGCAACTTTACCCACAAGGGTTCCCTGGTTGGCATTGAGGGCCGGATTCAAACCCGGAACTACGAAAACCAGCAGGGCAACCGGGTGTACGTCACTGAGGTTGTCGTTGATAACTTCGCATTGCTTGAACCCCGGCAAAATGGCGGGATGAACCAGGGCAGCCAGCAGCAACCATTTAACAATGGCAGCAATCAACCGTTTGCTGGTCAGTCCCAACAGCAATTCGGTGGTAATCAGCCACAGACTAACAATGCTCCTCAAGGGAATCCATCATCAAACAACGGCTTTGGTGGCAACACCCCTGCTAATAACGACGCGCCGTTCTCCGCCGGCAATAGCAATAATGACGGCGAACAAAAGATTGACGTGTCGGATGATGAATTGCCATTCTAACTAAATTTTTACCAAGATAGGAGGGTAATTTCATGGCACAACAACGTCGGGGCGGTCGTCGTCGTCGCAAGGTCGACTTCATCGCCGCTAACCACATCGAATACATCGATTACAAGGATACTGACTTATTACGGCGGTTCATTTCCGAACGGGGTAAGATTTTACCACGCCGGGTCACTGGTACCAGTGCTAAGAACCAACGTAAGTTAACTATCGCTATTAAGCGTGCACGGATTATGGGTCTTTTGCCATTCGTCGCTGAAGACTAGTTCGTGATTAAGGAGAGTGAAGCGGGGCCGCTATGGCCGACGCTTCACTCTTTTTTGTTTGCCTAATAACGGTCGAATTAATTCAGCGCTCCCGCGTGCAGTGCGCTGCCTTGTTGAAATCTGCCGGGTTGATTAGCGCTTTGGTAGGGCTTGTTGTCGCCGGATGTGATATGATAGGTTTATCCAAGAAAATTGGGAGAAACGATTCCCTTTTGGGAGGATTATTATGCACAAGTTTTTCAGTCGTGAAAACTGGCTGTTTTATTTTAAACACCCAGCGGTCCGCTGGAACGTCTGCTATTTGTTATTATTGACCATCCTGAGCCTGTGCTTTGCCTTCACTCTCAACTGGGTCGTGGGCATTGTCGTGCTGGTGATTGCCTTAATTGGCGGCTTCACCAGTGTTAAACAGCTGCGGCGGCTGGTCATCGACGCGAACGAGTACCTAAACCACCTGGTCTACCAGATTAAGCAGGGGCAGCAAGAGGCCCTCTTGGAAATGCCGGTGGGTTTAATCATGCTCAACCGGCACCAGGAAGTGGAGTGGATCAACCCCTACATGGCCCGGTATTTTCCTCTGAAGCGGGTCGTCGGCAAGTCGCTGGCGGAAGTTGATGAAGAATTAGCGCGGCTAGTCCAGCAGCATGCGGATGAAACGAAGCCTCAAGTAGTGACCTGGCGGGACCGGCAATTTGACTTCCTGGTGCAAAAGCAGCACCAGGTGATTTACTTGATGGACGTCACCAAGTATGAACAAATCAGCAAACGGTTTAAGCAGGAGCAGATCTTCCTCGGCAACATCTACCTGGATAACTATGACGAGCTGATCCAGGGGATGAACGATTCTGACGTTTCAAACCTGCACAACTACGTCACGTCGGAAATCAGCAAGTGGGCCCAGGAAAACCAGTTATTGATGAAGGTCATCGATGATGATAACTATCTGATCATCGGTCACCAGAGCGCACTCCAGGAGTTAGAGCAAAAGAAGTTCAAGATCCTGGATATTATTCGGGAGAATACCTCCCAGCAAAACTCCCCGGTCACCCTGAGTGTCGGGATTTCCTATGGGGAAAATAACCTGATTAAGCTGGCGGACACCGCCCAGGATAACCTTGACCTGGCATTAGGCCGGGGTGGCGACCAGGTCGTTGTCCGGGCCCAGGACCAGCCGGCTCGCTTCTACGGTGGGAAGACCAACCCGATGGAGAAACGGACCCGGGTGCGGGCTCGGATGATTAGCCAGGCCCTGAAGGAGTTGATTGACCAGGCGGACCAGCTCTTTGTTATGGGCCACAAAAAGCCCGACATGGATTCATTAGGGGCCTGCCTGGGGATTCGTCGGATCGCGGAGATGAACGGCAAGGAGTGCTGGATCGTCGTTGACGACGAGCACCAACATTCCGACATCCAGCGCCTGATGCGGGAAGTTGATAACTACCAGAGCATCAAGGACCACATCATTACCCCCAGCGCGGCCCTGGAAAAGGCGACTGACAACAGCCTCCTGGTGATGGTTGACCACGCCAAGGAGAGCATTACGATCTCGCCGGCCCTGTACGAAAAGCTGCAAAACCGGCTGGTCATCATTGACCACCACCGGCGGGGCGAGGAGTTCCCCGAAAATCCGCTGCTGGTCTACATTGAGCCGTATGCCTCGTCGACCTGTGAGCTAATTACCGAAATGTTTGAGTACCAGCCGCGGGAAGGCGAAGGGCTGAACAAGCTCGAAGCGACCACCATGCTGACGGGGATTCAGATCGATACCAAGTCCTTTACCAAGAGCGCGGGGACGCGGACCTTTGACGCGGCCAGCTATCTCCGGTCGGCCGGTGCTGACGGGATGCTGATCCAGTCCTTTATGAAGGAAGATTCGCAGAGCTTTATGCAGCGCAACCACCTGCTGGCCCGGGCGGAGATCAACGACCAGACCGCCATCTGTACCGGTGAAGAGGACCGCTACTATGATTCAGTCACGGCGGCCCAGGCGGCGGATATGCTCCTGCAGATTGCCAACGTTGACGCGTCGTTTGTGATTACCAAGCGCGCTGATGGCAAGGTCGGGGTTTCGGCCCGGTCGATGGGGGACCTTAACGTTCAAGTAATTATGGAAAAAATGGGTGGCGGTGGCCACTTAGCCAACGCCGCAACCCAGATTAGCGGGAAAACCGTTGCGGAGGTCAAGCAGGAACTGTTGGACCTGCTCCACCAGCGGGCCGCTAAGGATGACGAAAAGACAGAGGAGTGACAAGAATGAAAGTTATTTTTACTCAAGATGTTCGCGGACGCGGCAAGCGGGGTCAAGTGAAGGACGTTCCTGACGGTTACGCCCAAAACTACCTCATTAAGCGGGGCCTGGCCAAGCAGGCCACCAAATCAGCCATGAGCCAGCTGGCGGGCCAAAAGCGGGCCGAAGAAAAGCACGCCGAGGAAGAGTTGGCGGAGGCCCAGCAGGTCAAGAAGGTCTTGGAAAATGACAAGACCGTCGTTGAATTGAGCGGGAAGGCCGGAACTGATGGCCGGATGTTTGGCTCCATTTCCACCAAGCAAATCGCGACGGCCCTGGAAAAGCAGTACCAGGTCAAGATTGACAAGCGCAAGATTGAGTTGGCAGCACCAATCAAGGCCTTGGGCTACGTCAACGTGCCAATCAAGCTGCATCCCGAGGTCACGGCAGAAATCCGGGTACACATTGCGGAAAAGTAGTTTGCAATTAACGTCAAAGGAGCGGTATTGCTATGGATAATGCACCCATGCAAGAAGAGCCCCGCGATCTTGAAGCTGAAAAAGCAGTTCTGGGAGCTGCTTTTTTAAGTAAAAACGCGCTGGCCGATGCAATGGAATATTTGGAAGCCCCCGATTTTTACCGCCGGGCCCACCAAATTATTTTTGAAAAAATGGTCGACCTGTATGAGAACGACCAGCCAATTGATCCGATTACGATGAATAGTGCCCTGATGAAGGACAAGCAGTCGGAAAACGTCGGCGGCCCTGCCTACATCGCGGAGCTGGCCTCGTCAGTGCCGTCCGCGCGCGACGTCAGCTACTACGCCAAAATTGTTCATGATAAGGCGACCCGGCGCCGGCTGATTGAAGTGGCGACGAAGATTATCAACGATAGCTACGCTGACAACCAGCAGCTCGGCGACCTGCTTGATACGGCCGAGCGGGACGTGATGCAGGTATCTGAGGGGAGTAGTCAGACCTCCTTCAAGAAAATCAGCACGGTCCTGGATGAATCCCTAAGCCACATTGACGAGCTGTCCCAGCAGCAGAGCGACGTTACCGGCCTGAAAACCGGCTACCAGCAGCTGGACGAGATGACGACCGGCTTACATAAGGATGAGCTGGTCATCATCGCTGCCCGGCCGGCCGTGGGGAAGACCGCCTTCGCACTGAACATTGCCCAGAACGTCGCCACCCGGACCGAGGACGGCAAGCGAACCACGGTGGCAATCTTCAGCCTGGAAATGGGGGCGGAGTCACTGGTTAACCGGATGCTGTGTGCCGAGGGCAACATCAACGCCAACCACCTGCGGACGGGGCAGCTGACCCCGGAAGAGTGGGAGAGTATGTACATGGCGATGGGGACCCTGTCGAACGCCCAAATTTACATTGACGACACGCCCGGGGTAAAGGTGGCCGAAATCCGGGCCCGGTGCCGGCGCCTCGCCAAGGAAAAGGGTAACCTGGGCTTGATCGTGATCGACTACCTTCAGCTGATTGAAGGGAGCAACCCCGACAACCGTCAGCAGGAAGTTTCCGAGATTTCCCGGCAGCTCAAGAAGCTCGCTAAGGAATTGGAAGTACCGGTCATTGCCCTTTCCCAGCTTTCCCGGGGAGTCGAACAGCGACAGGACAAGCGGCCGGTGCTGTCCGACATTCGTGAATCCGGGTCGATCGAACAGGATGCCGATATTGTCAGCTTCCTCTACCGTGACGATTACTACGAGCACGAGGGGGATGATGACGAGGACCAGCAGGGCGGCAGTCCGGCCCAACAGGAGGACGATGCCGACGCGGCCAACGTCAGTGAAGTTGAAGTCATTATTGAAAAGAACCGTAGTGGCCCGCGGGGGACGGTCAAGCTCTTGTTTGCCAAGTCGTATAACAAGTTTGCGTCCGTCGCTTACGTCCCGGAGGACCACCAGTAGGGAAAAAACAAACTCTAAATTGACTAGCGGTTAGTCGATTTAGGGTTTATTTTCGCGGAATACAAATAACGCAAGTGCTTGTGGCGAAGAATCTATCCTGGAGGTGGCGAGGATGCAAACGCAGAACGCGGTGAAGTTAAAGTGGTTGTTAATCAGTATGTTTATCAGCAGTCTCGGCAACAGTTTTGTCTGGCCGCTGACCACTATTTACATGCACGAGCAGCTCCACGAAACACTGACGATGTCTGGAATCGTACTGCTCTGTTATTCCGGTGCGAACGTGGTCGGCAGCTATTTAAGCGGCAACCTCTTTGACCGGCATAACCCGCACTGGCTGCTGTTTGGCGGGACCGTCGTGGCGACCATCATTATCGCCCTGCTGATCTTTTTCAACGGCTGGCCGATCTACGCCATCTTACTGACGATGATTGGCTTCTTTAACGGTTGGATTATCACCATGATTAATTCCTACGCGACCAAGGTCGGCCGCGACGGCCGCTATGTTTTTAATATGCTGTACTTTGCCAGCAACCTGGGGATGGTGATTGGGACAACGATCGTGGGTCCGCTTTACCAGTACGCTCACGG
This sequence comes from Limosilactobacillus antri DSM 16041, assembly GCF_000160835.1. Classification (GTDB taxonomy): domain Bacteria; phylum Bacillota; class Bacilli; order Lactobacillales; family Lactobacillaceae; genus Limosilactobacillus; species Limosilactobacillus antri. The sequence goes on along the minus strand of NZ_GG700733.1, from coordinate 160,613 downwards.
CAGTGTGGGCCCGCTGTTTGCCTTTACCACGGTCTTCTATACGCTTCTGGCGGTAATTACCCTGACCTGCTTTGGCAACGGCAGCCCGGTCCCGGCAGGTACGCCTGCTGCGGCAGACAAGGAACCGACGGGCAAGGTCAGCATTCCCCGGGCCAACCTCTGGATCTGCTGGACCTTCTTTATCAGCCTGTGCGTGATCTGGACGATGTATGAGCAGTGGTCGAGCAACCTCTCCGTCTTCATGACCGAGCAGGGGATTTCGATGACTAAGTACAGCCTGTTGTGGACGATCAACGGGGTGCTGATTGTCGTGGCCCAGCTAGGACTGTCCTGGCTGGACCGCTGGCACCTTAGTCCCTACCTGCTGGTTTACGTGGGGACGCTGACGATTGCCCTATCCTTCGTCCTCCTGCTGGTGGCCAAGTCCTACGCCTGGTACATCCTGGCGATGGTCGTCCTGACAATTGGTGAGGCGACGGTGATTCCAACGATGCCGGCGATTGTCAACAGTCTCTCGCCGGCAGCCGTCAAGGGCAAGTACCAGGGGATTTTGAACGCCTACTCTTCGCTCGGCAAGGCCTTTGGACCGCTCTTTGGCGGGGTGGTAATCGGCTTGAGTTCGTACCAGGCGCTGTTTATTATCTGTGCGCTGGCAATTTTTGCCCTCGAACTGGTGATTTTCTTAGTAGTCCGGAGCAAGGGGCCGGCGACCAAGGAGTATTAGGAAGGCGGAATAATGTTTTACAATAACTTTGACAATGTTTATGGCGAGGACCGCTACGGCATGGTCGGCAAAACCGGGGATGGTTTTCGTGAGGACCGCCAGCTGGCAATTCCGTGCTACCGGTGCCACCGGGAGCCATTAATCATTGCGGAACGCAACTGGATGGACACCAACCGGGACGACTCCCAGCGCTACCAAATTATCGTCTGTTGCGCTCACTGCGGGGCAACTGACCAGTTTATCGTCAACGACGGCCGGGAAAAACAAATTGGCCGTTTGCGGCACGCCCACGTGCGGCCCAGTGAACAACAATTAGGTTAAATGAACTTCGGCAGCGGCCTTGATGGTCACCGCCGATTTTTTTGTGCGGTAAATTAGGCTTGCTAGACGGATATATGAAATGGTTAACATACGACAAGTAAAAAAGTTTCACAAAATTTTAGCGGCGGTCCAGTATACTCTAAGTAGGTGTGTAACAATTATCAGCAGTGAAGCGGTGCCAAAATCTTCTAACCATTCGCCAACTTTGTGATACTTTAAACATTGTAAAGCGATTGGATATTTCTAAGGAGATGGATTGTTATGAAAATCAAAGCTGCTGTTGTAGATAAGAAAGGCGCTAAGTTTGATATTCGTGACGACGTTGAATTGGCAGAGATGCAACCAGATGACCTCCAGGTTCACATGGTGGCCACTGGGATCTGCCACTCCGATGAAGCCCTGCGGAAGGGTGATGCTGAGATCGGCTACCCAATTATCTTGGGCCACGAAGGTTCCGGGATTGTTGAAAAGGTCGGCTCCGAAGTCAAGGACTTCAAGCCGGGTGACCACGTTATCCTGTCCTTCTACGGCTGTGGCAACTGTATCAACTGTTTGAAGGGGAAGCCAACCAAGTGCCTGAACTACGCTGCCAACAACCTCTCCGGGGTTCGTCCTGACGGCAGTGCCCACTTCACCGAAGATGGTCACCAGGTCGACGATATGTTTGACCAATCATCATTCACCACGACGACCGTGGTTCGGGAGCGGAACGCCGTTAAGGTTCCAAAAGACCTTGACCTGCGGAAGCTTGGACCCCTGGGCTGTGGTTACGTCACCGGTTCCGGGACCGTCTTCAACACCCTGAAGCCGGAACCAGGCTCGACCATCGCGGTTACTGGGACCGGTGCCGTTGGCCTGGCCGCCATGATGGCTGGTAAGATTTCCGGCTGCACCAAGGTGATTGCCATTGACCGGGTACCAGAACGGCTGGAACTGGCGAAGGAGTTAGGCGCGACGGACGCTATCAACACTAACGACCGGGATATGGTCAAGGCTGTCCAAGACTTGACCGACGGCAAGGGCGTTGACTACATCGTTGATACTACCGGTGTTACCAAGGTAATGGAAGACGCCATCCAAGCCTTGGCTCAAGGTGGGGTTCTGGCTGCGATTGCCGTTACTGCCCAGCACATTGACGTCAACACCTGGAACGATCTTTGCCCAGCCGACCGGACCATCGTTGGGGTCAACATGGGTGACTCGATTCCACAGGTTGACATTCCACGGCTGATTGAATTCTACAAGCTCGGTATGTTCGACTTTGACAAGACCGAAAAGTTCTACGACTTCGACCAGATCAACGAAGCCAACGCTGATTCAGTATCTGGCAAGACCATCAAGCCAGTGCTGATTATCGATAAGGACTACCAGCCCGGTGACTAATTAATTCTTGGTATGAAGAGAAGTTTGGTTTAGCAAGTGCTTGAAAGGAAGCAATAAAATTGGCTGCACCACACTACAAGATGTACATTAACGGCAAGTTTGTTGATACGGACTCTGGTGAAAAGATCACGGTCATCAGCCCAAACGATGAAGCGGTTCTCGGGACGGTTCCAAGCGCCACGGTTGAAGAAACGCGGGCGGCAATTGACGCCGCTACCGAAGCCGAAAAGTCCTGGCACCGGGTTCCCGCACCGACCCGGGGGATGTACCTCCACAAGCTGGCCGAGGAAATTCGCAAGGACCCCGAACCATGGATCAAGAATTTGCAGGTTGAACAAGGGAAGATTCGCTCCCTGGCCGAAACGGAAGTTAACTTCACGGCCGACTACTTTGACTACATGGCCGCCGCTGGCCGGACTTACAAGGGTGAAGTTATCCAATCCGACAACAAGGACGAGACGATCCTGCTCAAGCGGATGCCAATTGGGGTCATCGCCGGCATCCTGCCGTGGAACTTCCCATTCTTCCTGATTGCGCGGAAGATGGCGCCAGCTCTGGTTACTGGGAACACCATCGTCCTGAAGCCAAGTTCTGATACGCCAATTGGTGCCTTGGAATTTGCTAAACTCTGTGATAAAGTCGGCATCCCAGCCGGGGTTGTCAACTTCGTCACCGGACCGGGTTCCGTGGTCGGCAACGAATTGTCCAAGAACCCGAAGATCGGGATGGCGAGCCTGACCGGTTCCGTTAACGCCGGAAAGCGGATTATGTCCGCCGCTGCGGAACACGTTGGCGAAGTTTCCTTGGAATTAGGTGGGAACGCGCCAGCAATCGTTTGTGACGATGCCGACATCGACGAAGCCGTCAAGGACATCATCGGCTCGCGGTTCGACAACAACGGTGAGCTGTGCAACAACGTTCAGCGGGTTTACGTCCAGGAAGGCGTGGCTGACGAGTTCATGGAGAAGCTGACCGCGGGCGTTAAGGCCATTACTACCGGTGACACCGTTAAGAACCCGGACATCGGCATGGGCCCGCTGATTAACAAGGCGGCCCTCGAAAAGGTTGACAGTCAGGTCAAGCAGGCCGTCAAGGAAGGCGCCAAGGTCGTTGTTGGCGGGAAGCCAATGGACGGCAAGGGCTTCTTCTACGAACCAACCATTTTGACCAACGTCACTCAGGAAGGTTCCGCAATCCAAGACGAAATCTTCGGTCCGGTCCTGCCGGTCATGACTTTCAAGAACCTCAAGGATGCCGTTGAAATGTGCAACGACAGCACGATGGGTCTGACCTCCGGGATCTTCACCAAGAGCCTTGACCGGGCAGCCTACGCCATTAACGAAATTCAGGCCGGTGAAACCTACGTTAACCGGAACTACTTCGAGGCTATGCAGGGCTACCACGCCGGAGTTAAGGAATCCGGGATCGGTGGTTCTGACGGGATGCACGGCATTCTGGAATGCACTGACACCAAGGTTTGCTACATCCAGCGGCACCCAGAAGACATCTAATAACAAAACGCTAAGTATCTCCTAAAGAAGCGGGAGGATGGCAGAGCTCATCTTCACGCTTTTTCGGCATAAAAACGCCAGCTCGTAAGAAGGAACTTACGGCTGGCGTTTGTATACTGAATAAATGTTGTTAGGGTCAATTAAAGTTCGTTGGCAACAATGTTCTTACGGTCGCCGAGCTGCTCGTAGTCGAGTTCCCCCATGTTCTTGGCGGTCACCACGCCCGCAAGGATGGAATCGTTGACGTTGAGGGCGGTCCGGGCCATATCGATGATCGGGTCGATAGCGATCAGAACCCCCATAATGGCAACGGGCAGGTTTAAAGTGCCCAGCACCATCAAGGTAGTGAAGGTGGCCCCACCGCCGACGCCGGCCACCCCGAAGGAGGCGATCACGTCAATTGCCATCAGGGTCAGGATAAACTGCCAGGAGAGGACGTTAATTCCCACAGTTGGGGCGATAATCGCCGCCACCATTGATGGGTAGATTCCGGCACAGCCGTTCTGACCGATCGTCAGACCGAAGCTGGCGGCAAAGTTGGCGACGGGACTGCTTACTCCCAGGGAGTCACGCTGGATTTTGACGTTCAGCGGCAGGGTTCCGGCGCTGGTCCGGGAGGTGAAGGCGAAGACCAGTGCTGGCCAGGCCTTCTTGTAGTAGGTGACCGGGTTAATCCGGTTGGCCAGCAGGATCAGGGTGTGAACGATAAACATCGCGATGATGGCGACATAGGCGGCAATGATAAAGGTTCCCAGCTTTGCAATCGAGGCAAAGCTGCTCGTGGCGGTGGCCTTGACCATCAGGGCAAAGATACCGTAAGGGGTGAGTTCCAGGACCATCTTGACCAGGCGGCTGACGATTCCTTGCAGTGCCGCGATGCCCTTGGCAAAGATCCGGGCTTCTTCGGCCTGGTTGTCACGCAGCCAGAGGTAGGCAATCCCGACCATCAGGGAGAAGATCACCACGGCGATGGTGCTGGATGACCGGGTCCCGGCAAAGTCGGCGAAGATGTTGGTGGGCAGCAGGTTGGTGATTTGCTGCGGCAGGGTCAGATCCTTGAGCGTTTCCTGGTGGGTCTTGATCGCCTCAACCGCGGTCGAGTTGGCCGCCATCCCCTTGATAAAGCCGGCTCCCTGGAGGTTAAAGGCAATCACGCTCATGATGCCCAGGAAGGACGCGATGGCCGTGGTGGACAGCAGGATCCCCAGGACGTTGGCGGTCATCTTCTTTAAGTTGGTCTTCGCCTTGAGACGGGTAAAGGCACTGACCAGGGAAACGAAGACCAGCGGGATGACCAGCATTTGCAGCAGGGCGATGTAGCCGTTGCCGACGATGTTGATCCAATCAATCGCGTTTGTGACCGTCTTGCTGGTCGGCCCGTAAAGCAGTTGGATTGCGCTACCACCGATAATCCCCAGCGCGAGGGCCAGGAACACCAGCTTATTAAAGCCCCAGTGGCGGCGGTGCAGGTAAACCATGCCGGCCATAATAATGGCGGCGATGATGACAATGATGAATGTTTGCATTTTTAATGCTCTCTTTCTTTAGGTGGAATGATGGCAGTTTAGCAACAAAAAAAGAGTTCCCAGTGCGCGCACTCTGAGAACTCTTCCGTGGGTAGTAGATTTAAACCTGGTAAAGCTGCTAATCAGCTTTGCCGGCCCCGTGATGAGTAATCATAAGGTAACGCAAATAGCATGTTGGCGTTCGCACAACATGCACAACAAGCTGCTGAATTGGTAAAGATTGCGTTAGTCATTATGATTGCTCCTTTCGTTTCTAAGCTTGGCATAACTATACCGGCATTCTTACTTTTTGTCAACCCAGGAGTTTAAATTAACCATTTGCCGCGCTTTGGTATAGGATTGAAGTAATACCAAAAAGGAGGACTTCAGCAATGGACACGAAACAGTACCGGTATCGCGATGATAATTTTAAGATTAAGCAGGCGCCAACCTTTGTTCAGGATTCAAGTGATGAACTGAAGAAGATTAAAAAGCAGATCAAAAAGAACCTTAAACACATCCGAAAAGCGCAGAAGAAGATGTACGCCCGGCGCCATTACGGCGTGTTGGTGGTTTTTCAAGCGATGGATGCTGCGGGCAAGGACAGCATGATCGCGCACATCTTTTCCGGGGTCAACCCGGTGGGGTTCAAAGTTGCCAACTTTAAGCAGCCGACCTCCCAAGAGCTGCGGCACGACTACCTCTGGCGGATTAACAAGGAGCTGCCGTTGCGGGGCGACATCGGGGTGTTTAACCGTTCCTACTACGAAGACGTCCTGGTCTCCCGGGTCCACCCCGAACTAATCCTCAACAGCAACCTGCCGGAAATCAGCTCGCTGGCGGACGTCAATGACCACTTCTTTAAGAAGCGTTACCAGGATATTCGGGAATACGAGAAGTACCTGACCCGGAATGGCTACGTGGTGCTGAAGTTCTTCCTCCACATCTCCAAGGAAGAACAAAAACGCCGCTTCCTTGCCCGGATTGATACGCCAGAAAAGAATTGGAAGTTCTCCTCTGCCGACATTCGGGAACGGCAATACTGGGATCAGTACCAAACGGCTTACGAAAAGGCAATCAAAGCGACCGCCACGAAGGAAAACCCCTGGTACGTCATTCCGTCTGATGATAAGTGGTACTCGCGCCTGATTGTTTCCGATATTTTGACCAAGCGGCTGGAGAAATTACCACTGGCCTACCCAACGCTAAGCCCGGCCGAACAGGCCAAGCTGGGGGCGGCCCGTCAAGAATTGCTCAACGAAAATAAGTAAATTTGAAATTGCGGGTTGACAAAGGGCCCGCTTCCGCTTACTATTAGTCACAACTTGTAATTGCGAAAAGAAAGGAAGTGCTGTAACCATGTTGCGTTTGGATAAAACCCTTTGTTGTTGTACTCAAAAGACGAACCGAACTGACATGGGAGCAGTTGGGGCATTTTGAGTACCCGTTTTTCCTGAAATATTCACGGAGCGGCACTTAAAATTAGCGCCGCCGGTAGCAAAAGGGCTATCAACCATGTCGAGTGGTTGGTAGCCCTTTTTGCTGCTTAAATTACGGGTTGCCAGTGAAACAGAGCTTTGCAGAAAGGAAGTAAGTGTAATGACAACAGACTTCACGGCGGTGACGGACGAGGCAATTCAAATTCGTCACTACTTACACCAGCATCCAGAAGTGTCGGACCAGGAAGTAGCGACGAGTGCCTACCTCCGCGACCGCTTGCGCACGCTCGGCTACCGGATTATTACTCCGGCCAAACTTAAGACCGGGGTGGTGGCCGAACTTGGTCACGGTCACCCGGTCGTCGCGTTGCGGTCGGATATTGATGCCCTGCCAATTCATGAAGCCACCGGCCTGGCGTACGCCTCGGTTAACCCCGGAGTGATGCACGCCTGTGGTCACGACTTCCACATGGCATCACTGCTGGGAGCGGCCCAAGCGCTGAAGGATGCAGATTTTGCCGGGACGATCCGACTGATTTTCCAACCGGCGGAAGAAACCCACGTCGGCGCACAGGAAGTGATGGAAAGCGGCGGGGCCGAGGGTATCGACGCCATCATCGGTTTTCACAACAAACCCGACCTGGCTGCTGGCGAGGTGGGAATTCTGGAGGGTGGCCTGATGGCGGCAGTCGACCAGTTTAAGGTGATCCTTCACGGGAAGGGGACCCATGCCGCCAAGCCGGAACTAGGCCGGGACCCGATTGTGGCCCTGACCTCGCTGGTTAACAGCTTGCAAACGATCGTCAGCCGCAACGTCGACCCCCAGGCAGTGGTGGTCCTGTCGGTAACCCACATTAGCGGCGGCAACACCTGGAACGTGATTCCGGAAACCGCCAGCTTCGAGGGAACCGTGCGGAGCTTTAGCACGGCGGGCCGGAAGCTTGCCAAGCAGCGCTTTATGGAAGTTGTCAAAGCGGGCGCGGCGACCTTCGACGTGACCCCTGAGATTGAGTGGATCAAGGGCCCAGACGTGGTGAACAACGATGACCAGCTGACCCCGCTGGTGGCGGAAACCACCGCCAAGTTTGCCCGGGTCGTGCGGCCGGTACCGTCAACTACCGGTGAGGACTTCGCCTACTTTTCCCAGCGGATCCCGAGCGTGTTTGCCTTTGTCGGCAGTCACGGGACGTCTGACTGGCACCACCCCGACCTGAAACTTGATGACCAGGCCCTCACGACCGGGATTAAGTTTTTCTACTACAACGCCTTGAACTTACTAGCTAAATTACGATAGGAGACGAGATTATGAACTGGAAGAAGATTACTAAGACGATGGCCGTGGCTTTAGGAATTACCACTTTGGTTACCAGCAGCTTAGGGGCACTCCAGCCCGGCAAGGTTAAAGCGGCGGATAACAATAAGACGATCCGGCTGGCAACGTCCCCGGGCCCGTACAGCGACTTGTTTGAAAAGGGCGTGGCACCGATCCTGAAAAAAGAGGGCTACACGGTTAAGACCCAGTCCTTCTCCGACCTGAACCATGCTGACCAGGCGCTGAGCGAGGGCAGTGCGGATTTGAACGTCGAGCAGCACACGGCCTGGCTCAATAACTTTAACAAGCAGCGCCATGCGAACTTCGTCGGTTTGACGGCCATTCCAACGGTGCCGATGGGGATTTATCCGGGTTCATCCTCTTCGTTAAAGAACATTAAGCGCGGCGCCAAGGTTGCGATTCCCAACGACCCGTCCAACCGTTCCCGGGCGTACCAGCTGCTCCAGCAGGCGGGCTTGATTAAGCTGAGCAGTGAGGGAGCCACGATTACCCAAAAGGATGTCAGCCAAAATAAGCACCACCTGCAATTCGTCGAGATGAACTCTAGTCAAATCCCCCGCTCCATCAAGGACGTCAACTACGCGGTCCTGCCGGGGAGCATTTCTTACGGGGCGAAGATTCCGTTGACTAAGGCCCTGGTCAAGGAAAAGCTGCAAAAGCAGTACCTGCTCCAAGCCACGGTAAACAAGAAGGACGCCAACAAGCCATGGGCCAAGGCAGTTAAGAAGGCTTACCAATCACAAGAATTTCGTCAGTACCTGCAAAAGCACAATCACGATGGCTACTGGTACGACCCGAATAAGTAAGAGGAGGAATCACAATGAACGAGCGATCAGGGATGCTGGAATTAGAACAGGTTTCAGTCGATTTTCGCAATCGTAAGCAGACCATTGCTGCGGTCCGCGATGTCAATATCACCATTCCAACCGGGACCGTCTTTGGCCTGATTGGCTATTCTGGTGCTGGAAAAAGTACCCTTGCCCGGACGATTAACCTCCTGCAGCGGCCAACTAGCGGCAGCGTAAAGATCGCCGGGGTGGACATCACGACGCTGGGGCAGCGGGAATTGCGGCAGTGGCGGCGAAAAATCGGGATGATCTTCCAGCATTTTAACCTGATGGCGACGCGGACGGTCGAAGAAAACGTTATGCTGCCGCTCCTGCACAGTGGGCTTTCAAAGCAGGAAAAGCGGCAAAAGGCTGACCGGCTGCTCAAACTGGTGGACCTGGCGGACCGTAAGGATGCCTACCCCAGCCAGCTTTCTGGCGGGCAAAAGCAGCGGGTGGCAATTGCCCGGGCGCTGGCGAATGACCCGCAAATTCTCATTAGTGACGAAGCAACAAGTGCACTAGACCCTAAGACGACGCAAAATATTCTTCAATTACTGCAACGGCTCAATAAACAGCTCGGTTTGACGGTTATCCTGATTACGCACGAGATGGAAGTGGTCCGGGAGATTACGAACCAGGTGGCGGTAATGGACCACGGGCAGATTATCGAGCAGGGACCGACGACGCAGCTCTTCCTGAACCCGCAGCAGCCACTGACCCGGGAACTGCTGGTTGATGGCGACCAGGGAACGGAGGACATGGCGGCGCTGATTAAGCAGTACACCGCCGAGGAGCGCAGCTTGGTCAGCTTTACCTACCGGGAACAGCAGACCGACCTGTTTACCCTGCTTAAGACAATTGAGCGGTGGGTCGAACAAATTAAGCTGGTTTACAACAATACCCAGCGGGTAGAAAACCAGCTCTGGGGGACCGCGGTAATTGCCGTCCGTAATGACCAGGTGGCGGAATTACAACAGTACGTAGCGGCCCACCCGGCGGTTGTCGCGAACAAACTACTCAAGGAGGTCGATTAAAATGCAGTGGCTCGCAAACCTTTTCCCGAACGTTGTCAGCAACCAAACCCAGTTTGTGGAATCAATCTGGCAGACGCTTTACATGCTCTTTGCGTCGGGGGTGCTGGTGGGGGTGATCGGCCTAGTCTTAGGGGTGGCCCTGGTGGTTACCGAACCGGGTCAGGTCCTCGCTAACGCTGCGGTCTACCAGGTGTTGGATAAGATCGTCAACGTCATGCGGTCGATCCCCTTCATTATCCTGTTGGCCCTGGTAACCCCGCTGACGAAGCTGCTGGTCGGAACCTCGATTGGGACCACGGCAGCGATTGTGCCGCTGGTGATTGGGTGCACACCCTTTTACGCCCGCCAGGTCCAGGGGGCGCTGGCGTCGGTTGACCAGGGCCTGGTCGAAGCGGCCGTGGCAATGGGCTTGTCACCCGTCGATATTATCTTTAAGGTCTATTTAAAAGAGGGGGCGGCCGAAATTGCCCGGACCTCGATCGTGACCATCATTAGTTTGATTGGCCTGACGGCAATGGCGGGAGCTGTCGGTGCCGGCGGCCTTGGCGACATCGCCATTACCCTCGGCTACAACCAGTTTGAAAATGACGTGACGGTGGCGGCGACGCTGATTATCCTCTTAATGGTGCTGGTTATCCAATTCTTCGGCGACCTGGTCGTTAAACGGCTCACCCATTGATATTGATAAAGTAAAATTCCCCGGGAAATATTTCCTGGGGAATTTTTTGGTATGGTTTATGCTATTTGCCGAGGGCCAACACCAGCAAGAGAATACTTGCTAGCAGGCCGGAAACGAAATAACTTAATCCTAATAGTCGGTGGTGCTTGGCAATAAATTCATCATCCATTCGTGGCCAACGACCATACAGAATTTGGTACCAATCTTCTTTTCCACTAAAAACTTGCCATCCCCAAAAGCTGATTAGGGCTGGGAAGATTAGTGATAGGATTAAAATAACGGACATGGCACGCACCCCCTAGGCGGCTAAACACAAAGAAAAAAGGCGATGAGGAATTTCCCTCATCACCTTTTTGTTAAGATGGGCAGTCAGGGGATCGAACCCTGGACCCACGGATTAAGAGTCCGTTGCTCTGCCAGCTGAGCTAACTGCCCATGTCATTGACAACACAAATAATAATATCAATTTTCAGCGCGGTTGGCAAGGACTTTTTGTGAAGTTTAACGGAGGCGGCAGATTATTTTGGCTGGAGTAGTGGTTATCTGCTTCGGTATTCCTCAATACAGTAACTTTTTTGCTGACAATGGGGGCAGGTTAATTTCCGGGTGTTCGGGGTATGGGCGGCCCAGAGCCAGCGCCTGAATGCTGGGGTGAATTCGGCCTGGCAATGAGGGCAGAGGTAGCTGACATGGTGGTAGTAATTACTGAACATGGGTATCGTGATCAGAACTGTCAGCAGGATGCCAAGGAGGGCCCACCAGGTTGAGGCACCGCGCCAGATAAGGGCGGCCAGGCCCCAGAGAAGGAATTCAATTAAAATTACCCAAATGAGGAGGGTTCGCCGAAGCTGGCGCAGCTTGCCGGGCTGCCTTTGACCATAAAGAATACTCTTTTTCAAACTCGTTGCCGTCACTTGCGAATCCGCCAGCTGCGCTTCTAAAAAATTCAGACTGTCAATTTGCGCTTGTGCCCGTTGCCGGTCGCTCGCCGCCTTTTCTCGCTGCTGGTTAATCAGTGTCCGCAACGGGGCCGAATCATTCTCGTTGTTAAGCAGCTGCCGAATGTCTTTTAACGCAAAGCCGAGCTGCTGGTAGGCCAGAATTTGCTGTAAGCGGGCTAAGTCGGCTTCCTGGTACTGCCGTTGGTTGGTCGAAGTGCGGGTCGCGTGGAGCAGGCCCTGCTGGTCATAGTATTGAACGGTCCGGACGGAAACGCGGCAGCGCTTGGCAAGCTGTCCACTGGTATATATCATAAGGAAATCCTCCTTGTCGAAATGATACCCAAATTTTACAGGATGACGTAACGTAGCCGTCAAGTCCGCTAATAAAAAAAGAGCTGTGACACAACCCACGGTTAGGGACTGTAAGGCTAGCCTAGGACGATCATTGGCACGGCACGGGCCGGTGATTGTCCGTAGGCAAATAGCCTTGCTGCGCATCGCTAGACTCTAAGTCCCTGGGTTGCGACGCGTAGCTAGCCTATCTGGGGTCACGTGATATCTTTAAAATATTCAAAACTAAAACGAGGACCTGCGGCAAAGCATAGTTTTGTCACAGGTCCTCTGAACTTACTTTTCTGCTAAGACCCGGTCAATTGCGGCTAACTCATCCGGGGTAAATGATAAATTATTGAGGGCTTTAACGTCGTCAACGAGCTGGCTTGGGCGACTGGCACCGACGAGGACGCAGGCAATTTCGGGTTCCCGCAGGTTCCAGGCAACCGCCATTTCGGCGAGTGATTGCTGGCGCTCGGCAGCAATTTCGTTGAGCTGCTTAACCTTGCCGATGGTCCGTTCTACCTGGTCCTCATGGAGGAATGGGCTGGTGGACTTGGCCGCCCGCGAGTCGGCCGGGATCCCGTTGAGGTAACGGTCGGTGAGCAGGCCCTGGGCGAGCGGACTAAAGCAGACGGCGGCCTTGCCTTCCTGCTTCAATACTGGCAGCAAGTCGTCCTCAATATGCCGGTCAAACATGTTGTAACGGGGCTGGTGAATGATAAATGGGGTGTGGAGGTCCTTAAAGACCTTGGTGATGGCGGCAGTTTGCTTGCCATCATAGTTGGAAATACCGATGTAGAGGGCCTTGCCTTCACGGACCAGCTGGTCAAGGGCTTCGGCGGTTTCTTCAATTGGCGTTTTCGGGTCCGGCCGGTGGGAATAGAAGATGTCTACGTAGTCGAGCTGGAGCCGCTGTAAGCTCTGGTTAGCACTGGCGATGATACTCTTGCGGGAACCCCAGTTGCCGTAAGGGCCGTCCCACATCTCATAACCGGCCTTGCTGGTAATAATCATTTCGTCCCGGTAGGGCTTCATGTCGGTTGCCATGATGCGGCCGAAGTTTTCTTCGGCACTCCCCGGGACCGGTCCGTAATTATTAGCCAGGTCGTAGTAGGTAATTCCCAGGTCAAAAGCTTGGTGGACGATTGCTTTTTGGTTTTCGTAGGGGTCGACGCTGCCAAAATTATGCCAGAAGCCGAGTCCAATCGCGGAGAGTTTCAGACCGCTCTTGCCGACCCGCTTGTAAATCATCTTTTGGTAACGGTCTGGATTTGCTTGATACATTTGATTAGCCTCCTATGGTAGTTTGTGTCCAGCGGCCAGGTAGAGGTCGTACCACTCCTGGTTGGTCAAATCAACGTCGGCGCCCGTTGCGCTGTCGGCGATGTGGGCGGGGTTCATGGTGCCCATGATTAGTTGAATCTGGGCCGGGTGTTTGAGGACCCAGGCCGCGGCAATCGCGTTTTTGCCGACCTGGTACTTTGCCGCCAACTTTGCCAGTTGGTCATTTAGTTCTGGGTAGTCTGGGTTGTCAATAAAGGTCCCCTCGAAGTTGCCGTACTGGAATGGTGACCAGGCCTGGATGGTAACGTGCTTGCGCCGGCAGAAGTCGAGCAGGCCGCCGTCGTGGTCGGTCCCGTCGGCATTGCTAATGTTGGTGTTGATCCCGAAGTCGACCATCCCGGTGTGCATCAGGCCAAACTGGAGCTGGTTGAACATCAGTCGCTGGGTCACACTGTCTTGAACCATCATGAACTGCTGGGGGTTGAAGTTGGAAACGCCAAAGAAGCGGACCTTACCGCTGGCCTGGAGGATGTCAAAGGCTTCCTTGATTCCAGCCAGGTCCATCAGCGGGTCCGGTCGGTGGAGGAGGACCGCGTCGAGGTAGTCAACGCCCATCCGCCCTAAGACGCCGTCGACCGCTTCCAGGATGTGCTGTTTGGTAAATTCGTAACGGCTGCCAAAGACAAAGCTGCCATGGCTGCGGGCCGGGTCAACGATAATTCCGACCTTCGATTGGATGAAGAGGTCTTCCCGGTCAACCGCCGCCTTTTGCAGGGCCCGGCCGAACACTTCTTCCGACTTGCCCTGACCGTAGATGTCGGCCGAGTCGATAAAGTTGATCCCGTGGTCATAGGCGGTGTCGAGGGCTGCTGCCGCTTGTTCGGGGCTCTTAGCTTCCATCCGCATGATGCCAAGACCCATGGCGGGAATTTTAAGGCTAGTGGCGCCGAGGTTGATTTGTTTCATAAGAAAAAGCCGTCCTTTCGTTTAATCCTAACTAACTACACTTTTGATGATAGCTGGCTAAGGGTTAAACGGCAAGACGGCACATTTTATTGCCTAGGTTACTTTTGGGTACCCGCTTGTTCATCCTCCTGGTCTGAGGCAAATTGGGTATAGAGTTTGTGCAGGCGCGCTTGTTTAACTGCCCGGGTTTCTTCGTTGTATTCGCAGGTCGGGTGCTTGAGCTGGTAATCGGTCTGGTTGAGGTAGCCCCACGCGCACATTACCTCAAGGATCGGGTAAAGTGACTGGCCGTGTTCCGTCACGCTGTATTCGACCTGGACGGGAACGGTGGGGATGACGGTCCGCTTCACAATCTGGTCCCGTTCCAACTCCCGCAGTTGGGCGGTCAGGGTCTTCTTTGGCGCCGTTTCTAGGTAACGGAGGATTTCGCTGTACCGCTTGGTTCCTTCAGTTTGCAGGTAGTGGAGAATCAATGGCTTCCACTTGCCGCCAATTGTGTTGAGCGTAATTTGGATTTCGGTCAATGCTTCCTTTTTCGCCATGGTGACTCTCCTTTGTAAAACAAAAAAAGAGGCTGAGAATCAAATCTCAACCTCTGATGGGCAGTCAGGGGATCGAACCCTGGACCCACGGATTAAGAGTCCGTTGCTCTGCCAGCTGAGCTAACTGCCCATAACGTTGTTAATCAACGTTAATAATAATAGCAAAATCTCAGCCGTTTGGCAAGGGGAAATTAAGAAATTAATTTAGGCTTGGGCGGTGCTGGCTTGAACCGACACTTGGCTGGGAAGTCACCGTGCCTGTGCTATAATAGGAATAGCAAAATTAGAAGAATTGAAGTGAAATCGTCAATTATACCCATTGGAGGGACTATTGAGATGGCAAAAAAGATTTTAGTTGTCGATGATGAAAAGCCAATTTCTGACATCATTAAGTTTAACCTGGAAAAGGAAGGCTACGAGGTCGTCGTCGCCTTTGACGGTGAAGAAGCCCTCGAAAAGGTCGAGGCAGAGGATCCGGACTTGATTATCCTGGACTTAATGCTGCCAAAGGTTGACGGTTTGGAAGTTGCCAAGCGGGTCCGGGCGAAGCACACGACCCCGATTATTATGGTCACCGCTAAGGATTCCGAACTTGATAAGGTCCTTGGCCTGGAACTCGGCGCCGATGATTATGTTACCAAGCCGTTTTCCAACCGGGAATTGGTAGCCCGGGTCAAGGCGAACCTGCGGCGGGAAGCAACCGCTCAAGCCCCCGCTGAAGAAGATAAGAACACCGACATCAAGGTCGGTGACATCACAATCCACCCGGAGGCCTACACCGTTACCAAGCGGGGCGAAAACATCAACCTGACCCACCGGGAGTTTGAACTGCTCCACTACCTGGCCCAGCACATCGGCCAGGTCATTAACCGGGAGCACCTCTTGCAAACTGTCTGGGGCTATGACTACTTTGGCGACGTCCGGACGGTTGACGTAACGGTGCGGCGGCTGCGGGAAAAGATCGAGGATAACCCGAGCCAGCCGCAATGGCTCATCACGCGCCGGGGAGTCGGCTATTACTTGGCAAATCCTGACCAGAATTAGAGGCTGAGCAGTTGTGAATAGCAAGTTAAAGTTTTATCAATCAATTCGGGTAAAAATCGCCCTCGTGTTTGCGTTAATGCTGATGTTAACGCTCGAATGCGTGGGGGCGGTTTTTGTGCGTCAATTGGAGCACCAGAACCTGAACACTTTCAAGCAAACGATTGAACTGCCCTCCTACGTTGATAATTCGCTCAGTGAACAATTATCCCGGTCTAATACGAAAAAGGCCGACCAGGAAATCCGGCAAATCCTGTCGGAGGTCAACAATAACAACATCTCCGAAATCCGGGTGGTGGACAGCAAAGGGGTATTTCGCGGTACCAGTACGGCCGATAACCGGAACATAGTGGGGCAAAAGACGACCGATGCGATGGTCAAGGCGACCCTGTTAAACAACCGATCCCACTCGGAAAACGTCTACGATGGTGCCAATCACAACCGCTACTACGTCAACGTGATCCCCCTCAACGACAGTAACAATAACGTGGTCGGGGCCGTCCTCCTCCGGGCGAGTTTGGAGGGGGTCTACTCCAACATTAACAACATCACGCTGATTTACTTCTCCGCGGCCCTGGTAACGATTATCCTGTCCCTCTTCCTCGCCGTCCTTATTTCCCAGGAAATAACCCGGCCGATTGAGGAAATGCGCAAGCAAACCCTGCGGATCGCCCGCGGGGACTTTTCCGGGCAGGTCCGGGTAATGGGCAATGATGAATTAGGCCAGCTCGCCGGGGCAGTCAATAACCTGTCCGTCCGGGTCGAGGAGGCCCAGGAGTCCTCCGATTCTGAACGGCGGCGGCTGGACAGCGTCCTTTCCCATATGTCCGATGGGGTGCTTGCTACGGACCGCCGGGGCAACATCACGATTGTTAACAACATGGCCCTGCAACTGCTAGGGGTGGACCACGAGGACGACTTGATCGGCAAATCGATAATTGACGCCCTGGACATCCGCCACGACTACACCGTCCGGGAGCTGATCAACAGCAACCAGAAGGAAATGATTATTGATATGTCGGCCGGCGGCAACGACCTGATCCTCAACGCCTACTTCTCGCCAATCCAGCGAGAATCCGGCTTCATTAGCGGACTCGTGTGTGTCCTGCACGACGTTACCAGCCAGCAGAAGGAAGAGCGGGAACGGAAACAGTTCGTTTCCAACGTTTCCCACGAACTGCGGACCCCGCTGACCAGCGTTCACAGTTACGTGGAGGCGCTGAGTGACGGGGCCTGGAAGGATCAGGACATTGCGCCCCAGTTCCTAACGGTAATTCAAAACGAAACCAACCGGATGATTCGGATGATTAACGACTTGTTGAGCCTGTCGCGGATGGATTCCGGGACGACCAAGCTCAACTTGGAGTACGTCAACATCAAGGAGCTGTTCAACTACATCCTGAACCGCTTTGACATGATTATCAAAAAGAACGAGAACAATAAGGACAGTAAAAAGTACACAATTGAACGCTACTTTACTGATAAGGACCTCTGGGTGGAAATTGACACCGACAAATTTACCCAGGTCATCGATAACATTATGAACAACGCGATTAAGTATTCGCCAGACGGCGGGGTCATCACCACCCGCCTGCTGGAAACCCATAATCACGTGATCTTGAGCATTTCTGACCAGGGGCTGGGGATTCCCCGCAAGGACCTTGGCCGAATCTTCGACCGCTTCTTCCGGGTTGATAAGGCCCGGAGCCGGAAGCAGGGGGGAACTGGCCTGGGCTTAGCAATTTCCAAGGAAGTGGTCAACCTGCTTGGCGGGCAGATTTGGGTCGACAGTGTCGAGGGCCAGGGATCGACCTTCTACATTTCACTGCCGTACGTTCCGTATGAAGAGGAGGATGATTGGGATGATTAACAAGCTGAAGACCAACTGGCTCTCAATTGCTTTGGCGATCGTCGTAATCATCAGCCTGGTTTTATCCGGCCTGATCTGGACGAACCCCTTTCAGTATGAGGGGGCGCACCGGGAAAACGTCACCAAGAGCAGCCAGCAGTACACGGCCCAGTCAATGGGCGACGTCTACCTGCCCACCACGATGGTGCGGACGGACGGGCGGGGCAGCCAGACCTTTTTGTACAGCACCCAGATCAGCCTGATGCGGGAAGTGAAGAACAGCATTCGGGGCTGGCAGTTTGGCCGGGTCGCAACGGTGAAGAGCAACAATGGTGACGTTTACCTGAGCTACTTGCGGCGGCACAACGCCATCACGCTCAGCTACCCGAACGCAATTCCGACCCTCGTCTTCAACGAAACCTTTTCGCAGACGGTCAACAGCGACCAGGTGGCCCAAATTAACCACATCGTGATCCCGTTAAAGGGGCCGCGGGAAGTCTACCTGCTGAGCGACCACCGCTACGGGATTTACCGCCTGCAGGTGAAGAAGGGGAGTTTCAAGCAAATTGCCAACCTGACGCGGGGCGCTCGGGGGATCGCGGTTGACCACAAGATTATCAACGGCGAAACGATGCTGACCTACCCGAAGAGCGTTACCCTGCCGGTCTTCGCCTTTCAGGTTGCCAACCAAAACATCGATACCCTCAGTTCCAACCTGCTGAGCAGCAGTCACCGCAGCAACATCACCTCTAGCAAGAATGGCGACCAGGTCGTATACAGCAGCGGCAATAACCAGCGGCTGGTCTATCACCGCAACAACGGGACCGTCGACTATGAGTCCTATACCAACAGCGATGACCACCGGTCGACGGACCAGCTATACTCCTACTTCTATAACCGGCTGGTCAAGACCGGGGTACAGCTGAGCAACATCCGCTTTGACGGGACCAGCAACCACCAGCGCCGCTTTACCTACCGAACGTTTGTCGACGGCTTCCCGATCTTTAACGAAGACGGTTACGGCAGCATCCAGCTGGAAGCCAATACCGGAGCCGAACGTTGCCAGATGAGCCGGTATTCGCTCCAGGTGCCCTTGCCAATCAACCAGCAGGAAGTGAAACTGCCGGCTACGTCTGAGGTCCTAAATGAGCTGCACGCCAGTCCGCATTTTAAGGACATCAAGGGGATCCGGGTCGGTTACCTCTGGCGGTCCGATGACAATAATAAGGTGGTTAAGCTGACGCCGACATATTTCGTGCGGTACCATGGCAACTGGGTTGATTACGAGCAATTGATTAAGTAAGGAGGCGTGCAAGGTGAACTTTAAACGAATTCAGTGGATTTTTCTGGTTGCCTTCATCCTCTTTGACATTATTGTCGGTTGCCAGCTGCTCTTTCAAAACCGGTTTACCATTACCAATAACACGCAGAGCCGGCAGTCGACGGTGCTCAAGGAAATGCGGGCGGATTCGATCAGCTACCAAAACCTATCCAAGCACCAGCCGAACGCTTTTTACATTTCCGGCAGCCGGTCGGGCGATGGCGGGGAGCTGGAGCAGCAAATGGCAAAGCTGCATAACCAGACTTCCCGGTTTGCCGATAGTCAGCTAGTGAGTGAATTCGATTCGCCAATCAAGCTCAATGGTGACCGGCCGCAGTCACGGCTCGACCAGGTTGTCCGCCGGGCCCGCAACGTTCCCCTGGGTGAGCACTACCAGTACAGTGCCCAGCTGTCGAGCCGGCGAGAAGCTGTTTATACCCAGATGGTGAAGGACCAGCCCGTCTTGTCCAGCGATGGGCAAATCCGCTTCCGGATTAACTGGAACAACCAGGTAACGGGCTACACTCAGACCTACCTGGAAGACCCGACGACCCTCCAGCAGCGGACGGCTACCATTAGCCAGCGGCAGGCGGTAGTCTGGCTTTATCGGCACAACCAGATTCCTAACAATTCGCAGATCCGGTGGGCGATTTTGGGCTATACGAAGCTTTTGACAACCAATAACCACAACCGGGCCGTTTATGTCCCGACCTGGGCCGTGGAGATCAAGACGAAGACGGCGGACACGGTTCAGCGACTGAACGTCAACGCCTTTAACAGCACGATCATGAAGTCGTCGCCGGACACCGTCAACATGGACAGTATTAATAAGTGAAAAAGGAGCACTTGGAGTGGCAGAGCAGAATCCATTACGTTACAGCATTCTTGCCAGCGGAAGCACTGGCAACGTTACTTACTTGGAGACCGACCAGCACCGGATCTTGATTGACGCCGGACTGAGCGGCAAGAAAATTGAGGGCTTGATGGCCAAAATCGACCGGTCCCTCGCCGATGTTGAGGCCATCTTCGTCACCCACGAACACAGTGACCACTGTCATGGGGTTGGGGTCTTGGCCCGTCGTTACGGTATGGCAGTCTATGCGAACCGCGGCACCTGGCAGGCGATGGCCAACAAGGTCGGGGCAATTCCGGACGAGCAGAAGTTTATCTTTAACCCGAACAGTGTGCAAACCCTGGGCGACCTCGATATTGAGAGTTTTGCCGTCTCGCATGACGCGGCCGAACCGCAGTTTTACCAGGTCCACCACGATAATAAGACCTTCTGCATTCTAACCGATACCGGCTACGTTTCTGACCGGGTTGCGGGAACGATTCGCGACGCCGACGCCTACCTGATGGAATGCAACCACGACACCGAAATGCTCCGGATGGGGCCGTACTCGTGGCCGCTCAAGCAGCGGATCCTCGGCGATGATGGGCACCTCTCAAACGAAGAGGGGGCTGACGCGCTGATGAGTGTCATTGGGCGGCGGACCAAGGAAATCTTCCTGGGTCACCGCAGCCAGCACAATAATATGCGCTCCCTGGCCCACCTGACCGTGGCCAGTCTGATGCAACAGCATGACTTTGGGGTTGACCAGGACTTTCAGCTGGTGGATGCCGAACCGGAAGAGCCGAGCAAGTTAATGGTCATATAACAGGAATTTCAATCTTTTTTCACAACTATACGTTATGGTTATTAGTGATAACTGATTTGGAGGAATGAAAAATGAGCGATCAAAAACTCCGTAGCAACCGGTTTTGGGCGAAAGTTGCTGGTATCGGCCTGGTCGCCGGCCTAATTGGGGGCGGCGTTGCACTGGGCATCAATGGTGTGATTCAGCACCATGAAGCGGTCGTCAGCACCAAGGTGCCGAGCGGTTCAAACCAGGACGGCGGCACGAAGGTCAACGGCAACAAGGCGGAATTAAACACCGCTTCGACCAAGGCGTACAACGCGGTTCAAGGAGCGGTGGTCAGCGTGATTAACAAGCAGAAGGTCCAACAGAACAACGGGATGCTGGACGTCTTTGGCATCGGTGGCCGGGTCGATGGCAGTAACCAAAGCAGTGATAACAACAAGCTCCAGACGGCCAGCGAAGGGTCTGGGGTGATTTACAAGAAGTCTGGCAACGCGGCTTACATAGTTACTAATAACCACGTGGTCGCCGGCTCCAGTGCGCTCCAGGTAATCATGAGCAACGGCAAGAAGGTCGATGCGGACCTCGTGGGGAGCGATGCGGCAACCGACTTGGCGGTCTTAAAGATTAACTCCGCCAACGTGAAGACGGTGGCGTCATTCGGTAATTCCAATTCCATTACCACCGGTCAGGATGTTTTGGCGATCGGTTCGCCAATGGGGAGCGAGTACGCCAACACCGTTACTAAGGGGATCGTTTCCGCCAAGAACCGGACCCTAAAGGCGGGGACTGACGGTACCTTAACCTCGGTTATCCAGACCGACGCGGCAATTAACTCCGGTAATTCCGGTGGCCCGCTGATTAACATGGCGGGGCAGGTCATCGGGATCAACTCGATGAAGCTGGCTTCGAACAACGACGGTTCCTCAGTCGAGGGGATGGGTTTTGCCATTCCAAGCAACGAAGTGGTCAGCATCATCAACCAGCTGGTGAAGAACGGGAAGATTTCGCGGCCAGCCCTCGGCATTGGGATGATTGACCTGAGCAACGTCACGACTGACCAGCAGAAGTCGGTCTTAAAGCTGCCAAGCAACATCACCAAGGGGGTTGTGATTGCCCAGGTTGCGGATGGTTCCGTAGCCGATAACGCCGGCTTGAAGAAGTACGACGTCATCACGAAGTTAGGGGACAAGACCATCAACAATACCGGTGAACTGCGGGCGGCCCTGTACAAGTACAAGGTGGGCGATAGCGTCAAGATTACCTTCTACCGCGACGGCCAGCAGCAGACGGCCACGGTCCACCTGACCAAGGCAGCGAGTGCCACTGATAACAGCCAGCAACAGCAAGGGGCCGGCGAATAATAACTTTTAATTCTGGCGGGTTTGCGCACTGATTGACGTGCGGGAAACCGCCATTTTTTTGATAAAGTGGTAAAATGCAATTAAAATCTTTGGAACGGAGGAGCACAGAGATGAATAACCGGAAGTTTAAGTACCCTGATACCAAGGCCTATGAATTTGTGGTTGGCCGGCTCAAGGACCGGGGGGTCAACTTAGCCGACCTGGCTGACATTATCTATCATTCACAAATCGAGTTTGAACCGACGCTGACGATGGACCGGGTCAACGAATACCTCCAGGACGCCTTGCATAAGCGGGAACTGCTCAACAATGCGATGGTCATGCTGGAATTGGACCGGCTGACGGAGGCCGGCGCGGTCGCAGAACCGCTGTCGAGTATCATTAAAAATGACGCGGGGGTGTTCGGGGTCGACGAAACCCTGGCCCTGCAAATCGCCAACATCTACGGGACGATCGGGACAACCAATTTTGGCTACTTCGACCGGGTCAAGAAAGGTATCATTGCCAAGTATGATACTGACGCGGGCCACGTGAACACCTTTATTGATGACCTGCTCGCGGCGATTGTTGCCGCCGTATCGGGGAAGATTGCCCATAAGTACGCATGAGATAGAAAGCAGCAATGGCTTGCGGAGGCTTTACCGCCCCGGAAGCCTTTTTTACTTGCCTGTGCAAAAGTCGGGCGGTCCGTTTGGGGAATTGGCGTGGGACAGGGACGGATTTTACCCAAATTTAAACCTTTAAAAACGAATAATTCATACTTTTTGTGGAATAAAATTCATTTTGCCACGGGGTGTTGCACAAATACCACGTGACGTGTTATTTTGGGAAAGATTTATGATAGAATAACCGGCGAAATTAACTGTGGAAAACTCGGTGGATAAGTTATGGGGAAGAGTAGCTGAAATTTCAAAAGTTGATTTACCGGTATTTTTACCAGTTGAAAGTTATCCACAGGCTAACCGGTGACCGGTGGATAAGTGGATAACATTTAGAGATGTGCCCTGATAAACGTTGATTTGACGGCGATTTAACCTTGGGGAAGGGAACGGTTGTTTTTGTGGACAACTGTGGATAAGTTTGCTCTCAGAAAGCGCTTTTCGCGGAAACGGAGAAGCGAACATTCGGAGATCCCTGGTGGGCTTTTAACAGCCTGTGGATAACTTTGTGGAAAACGTGTGGAAAGTGGTGGATAAGTTTGAATATCAAAATAATCGGTGTCGGAAAGCTGAAAGAGAAGTATTTTAAGGCCGGGATTGCGGAGTATGCGAAGCGGCTGGGGCGCTTTTGCAAGTTTGAGATTGTGGAAGTTCCGGATGAGAAAGCTCCTGAGTCCTTGAGCCAGGCCGAAATGGACGAGGTGATGGCCAAGGAGGGAGAACGAATCCTGAGTAAGATCAAGGACCGTGAATACGTCTTCGCACTCGCTATCAAGGGCAAGGAACGGACGTCCGAGGAGTTCGCCAAGGAAATCAACCAGCTGACGACGTACGGCCACAGCGACATTACCTTTGTGATTGGCGGTTCCCTGGGGCTGAGTCCGGCGGTGCTCAAGCGGGCCGATACCCAAATTTCCTTTGGCCGCTTCACCCTGCCCCACCAGCTGATGCGGCTGGTACTGACCGAACAGGTTTACCGGGCTTTTACCATTATTAATGGCTTGCCCTACCATAAATAAACCATCAGTTGCTTGGCGGCTAGTAAGTTCCTGGAAGAGGAAATGCTGGCCGCCTGTTGCTTTTTAAAGGCAGACGTGGTGGGGATGAAAGGGATTTCTAAATTATTTCTCAAGAAGGTTAAGAAATCATATGTAATTTCGCATTATATTGTCCGTGATATGCTCATAATGTATATTTAAATCAGCGAACAATCTGGAAAGCAAATAAGGAAATAGGTTTAACTCCCGCTAACTTGTGCTGGATGGAAAAGCTGCAGATCCAACTTTTTTATGAACACAGGAGGAAGCTAAATATGTTTTCAAAAAATAATCGTTTCGCGATGGAACGCAAGCTGAGCGCCAGCAAACAACGCTTCGGCCTCAGAAAAATAATGGGCGGGGTAGCGTCGGTCCTCTTAGGGCTAACCTTCCTGTACGGAAGCCAGGCTTCAGCTGACGAGCTTACTTCGCCGGCACCAGCAGCGGTGAGCAGTCAACTGGTGACTAACGGGTCGACGGGTGCGGGGGACGTGCCGCCTGCCCCAGGTACAGTGGAATCGACAACCGGGGCAACGACAGTTGATTCAGCTCAGCAGGCGGTAACAGGCACTCCGGAAGCTGGAACCAGCCAGCCGGCAACGGCGGCCCCGACGCAGGCGACAGCGGGAATTAATGCGGAAGGGCAGCCGGAAAACCCGGCGCTTGTTAATCCGACCGCGCAGGCAGAAAAAGCGGATCCGTACCGCGAGGTCTGTGTGACGATCATCTTCAATGATACTGAAAGCAACTGGCGTGACTACGTGCACTTTCATCCTGACTACCACCTTGCCTTTTCCGGAGAAGACCTGAACCGGGATTACCTGCACCAGTTAGGTTTAGAGGTGGTTGATCCACAAGCGTGGTACCATTTTCATTCCTTCGAGGGTGGAATCATTGACCTCGAAATTTCCGTTCGCCACCGGCGGGAACAGCGAACGGAAAACAAGGACGTTGAGCAGGTGATCTGGGGAGTTGATGACCAGGGCAACCGCCATCAGCTGCATTCGCAGAAACAGACGGTGACCCTCCGGTATGAACTGAATCTGCGGACGGGAGAAAAGGTGTACCTGACGGCATTGCCGAAGTTTGATGACCACTACGTTACCGCTCCAGCTGGCTACCAAGCTGCCGACCTGTTTGTTGCGGGAACGATCATCGACCTTGACACCCCAGCACTGGTTGAAAAGACGGTTAATCTAACACCGGTTTTCACAGCCCAACCGGATCAGCCAGGGAGCTCAGACCAGGGCAGTGATGACCAACCAACTGGTCCAGACACCGGCACTCAACCGGGGACTGGTACGACCGGCGGAAATACTGGCAGCACGATTGGTGGTCAGCAAAGTCAACCAGTGCCCGTGCCGACCGCGGTAACGCCAACTGGCGGCGAACAGTCAGTCCAAGCAGCGGCGGGTGCTTCCGCTACCAGCAGTATTAACCAGAAGCAGAACGCGACCCTGCCAGCCACTGGAACTGGCGAAAATCGCGCCGCGACGGTTACTGGAGCGGCCATCCTCGGACTAATGGCCCAGCTGCTGACGTTTGGTTTCCTGCGGCGTAAGAAAGAAAATCAGTAACGAACTTTGGAACTGGCGTGCGAATTGGTGGCCGGTTCCTTTTTATTTGGACTATACTAACCAGTAGCAAGATAAGATTTGGAGGGATTCAGATGAAAAAAGTTGCGATTATTGTCGGCAGCGTCCGGCCGAACCGGCGGAGCACACAGGTGGCTGAATGGTTGCGGACCCAGTTATTGAAGAGTAACCAGGTTCATTTTGACCTGGTCGACCTCGCCAAGGTGAACTTGCCGATGATGGATGAACCGCGGCTGCCGTTTACGGGAATTTACACCCACGCCAAGACCCGGCAGTGGAGCACACTGATCCAATCTTACGACGGCTTCGTATTTGTCTTCCCGCAATACAACTGGGGCTACCCGGCGGTGATGAAAAACGCAATTGACTACCTTGCCAAGGAATGGGCGGGTAAACCGGTCAGCCTGGTAACCTTTGGCGGTCATGGCGGCAGTCAGGCGCAGCTGGCAATGCGGATGGTCGTCGGTGGCCTCAAGATGCAGGTGATGGCGGTAAACCTGGAGATTCGCCTGTCGCCCAATGATTCGCTAGCCGTAGCCGACCGCCGTCTTCACAGCTACGACAGTGATGCAGCGCTTTTGCGGACCGAATTCGAGCGCCGTTTAACGTCGGCGGCTGGTTCGGCTAAGTGAAAGAATACGCAAACCCGGAGGATTGATAGCCGTAAAATGCGACAAATCCGCCGAATTGGTTTGGGGAAATGATTGTAAACTAAGGAAAAGTATGCAATTATAGGACTGTTATAACGTATAGAAAGAGGTTGTGAAGAATGGAACGACAATTTGATTTTCTGATGCCAAGCGTAAACTTCTTTGGCCCCGGCGTGATCGAAAAGATCGGTGACCGGGCCAAGATGCTGAACATGAACAAGGTCTTAGTTGTTACTGGTGGTCACATCGGTAAGATTAAGAATGGTCCCGTGGACCAGACCTTGGCTTCACTGAAAAAGGCCGGTGTAGAATACGTGGTCTTTGACGGTGCCGAAGAAAATCCAAAGATTCGTGATATCAAGAAGGGGAAGCAAATCTACCTTGACAACAACTGTGACAGTATCATCACGGTTGGTGGTGGCTCTGCCCATGACTGTGGTAAGGGAATCGGGATTATCCTGACCAACGGTGACGACATTACCAAGCTGGCCGGGATTGAAACCCTCGACAAGCCGCTGCCGCCACTGATGGCCGTTAACACCACGGCCGGAACCGGTTCTGAACTGACCCGGCACGCCGTAATCACGAACGAAGAAACCCACCTGAAGTTCGTGGTGGTTTCCTGGCGGAACATTCCATTGGTATCGTTCAACGATCCAATGCTGATGCTGGGCATTCCACAGGCGACGACGGCGGCTACTGGTTTGGACGCCTACGTTCAAGCGGTGGAACCATACGTTTCCGTGGACCACAATGACATTACGGACAGCCAGTGTGAAAAGGCCATCAAGCTGATCCAGCAATACCTGCCAGAAGCGGTGGCGAATGGTAACAACGTCGAAGCCCGGACCAAGATGGTTGAAGGGGAAATGCTGGCCGGGATGGCCTTCAACAACGCCAACCTCGGTTACGTTCACGCCATGGCCCACCAGCTGGGTGGTCAGTACGACGCTCCGCACGGGGTCTGCTGTGCCTTAATGCTGCCAGTAGTCGAAGAATGGAACATCATCGCCTGCCCAGACCGCTTCGCTGAATTGGCCAAGATCATGGGCTACGACACGACCGGCATGACCACGATGGAAGCCGCCCACAAGTCGATCGACGGCATGCGGGAACTGGCGAAGTCCATTGGTATTCCGGACTCCATCAAGGCCATCGGTGCCAAGCCGGAAGACTTTGAATTGATGGCAGAAAACGCCCTCAAGGACGGCAACGCCTTCTCCAACCCACGCAAGGGGACTAAGGAAGACGTGGTTAAGCTCTTCCAAAAGGCCTACGACGGAATTTACTAAAAAGGTGAGTACAAACGATTTGTGGTCATTTTGCACGTTATCTTGATAATCTTTAATGAACAATAAGAGACTGGCGAGAAATCGCCAGTCTCTTTATAGTATAATAGAATAGTAAGAAAACGCTTACAGAGAAAGGAGCCTAATCATGCATAAGATTGGAATTATTGGCTTGGGGCACGTCGGGACAACGGTAGCCCATATTCTGCTGCTCAAGGGATTGGCTGATGAATTGGTCATGATTGACCAGGACGAAGGAAAGGTCGAAGCGGAATATTACGACTTTGCCGACTCCTTTGCCCGGACGGAAACATCCGCGGTCCTCAAGTGTAACGATTACGGGGAGCTAGCGGATGCCGACATCGTCATCACCAGCTTTGGCGACATTGAGGCGACGGCAAGGACGGGGGACCGGTTCGCGGAGCTGCCAATTAACAAGAAGAACGCCGCGGAAGTCGGTCAAAAGATTAAGGCCAGCGGCTTTAAGGGAATCCTGCTGAACATCAGCAACCCCTGTGATGCGATTGTCAACGAGTTGCAGAAGGCGACGGGGATGCCCCACCAGCGGATTTTTGGGACGGGAACCTTCCTCGACACGGCGCGCCTGCAACGGGCAGTGGGGGCCCACTTTGGCGAAGCACCGCAAAACGTTAGCGGTTTTGTCCTCGGCGAACACGGCAATTCGCAATTTTCCGCCTGGTCGACGGTTCGCCTGGACGGCCAACCGATCAGTCAATTTGCCGACGCTGGTCAGGTGGACTTGGCTAAACTGGACGAAGAAATTCGCCAGAGCGCTTTTCGGGTCGTAGCGGGCAAGGGCTACACCTCGACCGCGATTGCAACCTGCGCGGTCCGGATTGTCGAGGCGATCTTCAACGATAAGCACGAGTTTATGCCGGCCTCGGTTTACCTGGAGCAGTTCGGCACCTACATTGGCTATCCAGCCGTGATTGGCAAGAACGGGGTAGAGAAGATTGTGCCGGTTAAGCTGCCAGCCGCCGAAGCGGAGAAGCTGGCCGCGTCCGCGAAGACGATTAAGGAGAAAGAAGATGCGTAGCTGAAAATTAGGCTAGCTGCGCGCCGCCGGGGGTGGGATAGCGAACTGGGCCAACTAGTGCTGTCCCACCCCCGTTTGCTGCTTTTTTCCGCCGCCCCCTTTGCGCTATACTAATAGCTAAGAATGAAATGGGATGGTGAAAGAATGACTAAATCGGCCCGCAATAAGACCATTGACTTTGACCTCGACCACGCGCCCCAGGCGGTCTTAGAACAGATTGCCACGCTCCAGCCGGGGCCGGTTTCGCTCGCGGCAATTCGCGACCGAAGCATCAACGGGGATTCGTTTCAGGTGGTGCGGCAGTTTCCCGACCGGTTTGCTGACTTAGCATTGGTCGACCCGCCCTACAACCTGGATAAGCGCTACGACGGGCTGAATTTCAAGCACCAGTCGACCGGCGAGTATCAGGAGTATACCCAGCGCTGGATCGACCTGATTAAGCCGAAACTGACGCCGACCGCCAGCCTCTACGTTTTCGCCGACTGGCAGACCAGCGTCGCCCTCGCTCCGGTCTTGGCGGCTAATTTCACGGTCAAGAACCGGATTACCTGGCAGCGGGAAAAGGGCCGCGGTGCCAAGGGCAACTGGAAAAACGGCATGGAAGATATTTGGTTTTTGACGATGGACGAACGGGAATACACCTTTAACGTCGACCAAGTCAAGCAGCGGCGGCAGGTGATTGCCCCCTACCGGGAAAACGGTCAGGCCAAGGACTGGCATGAGTCCGCGGCGGGGCGGTTCCGCGACACAATGCCATCCAACTTTTGGGACGATATTTCGATTCCTTACTGGTCGATGGCCGAAAATACTGGGCACCCGACGCAAAAGCCGGAAAAACTGCTGGCGAAGCTGATCCTCGCCAGTTCCAACCCGGGTGACCTCGTCCTCGATCCCTTTGCGGGGGCCGGTTCCAGCCTGGTGACGGCCAAGAAGCTGGACCGGCACTTCGTTGGTATCGAGCAAAGCCGCCTCTACACGGCCTGGGGTGTTTACCGGCTCCAGGCGGCTGACCATGACCGGAGTATCCAGGGTTATACGGACGGCGTTTTTTGGGAACGTAATACCGGTGCCCTGCAGCGGCGTTTAAACAAGAAAAAGGGGTAATCGCTTTTCTGAACCATTATAATTGATGGTTCAAAAACGATTACTCCTTTGCTATTCCCGCACAAACCCGGCCGGCTTAAACTTCGTCCCGTGCATCAGTGTGTTTTCAACCGGGCACTTTTTGGCAACGTCGGCGAGGAATTGCTTGATATCCTCGTCGGATTCGTCACTGCGGACGTGCGCCTGATAGCGGATCTCGGTGAACTTTCGTAGTGATTCACCATCAATTTCCTCCCGGCCCAGGTCCCCTTCGACGTCGATCCAGAATGCTTGGAGATCGAAGTGGCGTTTTTGTGCTAGCGCGGTGGCGGTGATTGACTGGCAGGCGCCAAAGGAAGCCAGCAGGATTTCAACCGGGTTCATCCCGGTATTCGTGCTGCCGGGTTCGTCGAAGGTGATTTCAAAGCCCCGCGTACCGGCCGCCACCTGCATTCCCGTGGTGGTTTTACTTGCTCTAACTTTGTAAGTGCTCATTGCTTCAGCCCTCCTGATTTCTTTTCCTTAATTGTAATCGGCCGTCCCGCCATCAGCAACGAAAATGCTCCTTTGACCCGGCTCGTGGTTAGCGCCTATAATAGGGTATTATCTGGTTTAGCGCCGTCAAAGTGAGGAGAATGTAATGAAATATTCGCACCGGTTAAGTGATGCCGTCCACATCTTAGTGTATTTAGAAATTTTAGGGAGCAATAGCAGCTCGGCGATTGCGGAGAGTGTTAATTCTAACCCGAGCCTAATTCGGCGGCTGATTGCCCACATGGTCAAGGCTGGTATCCTTGAGCGGAGCGGCCAGCACGGCGAGATTACGATCAAGCTGACCCGACCCGCTGATCGGATCAGCCTGCTGGATATTTACCAGGCGGTGGAGAGCCACCAGGAATTTTTGGACGTGGACCAGGAGATTAACCGGCTGCACCCCCTAAGCCGGTGTATGCCGGAGGTGCTCGGTGCGGCATACCAGCGGGTCCAACAGGCGGCCGAGCAGGAAATGGCCCAGATCAGCTTGGCGGCGGTTGTCGACCAGGCCCGTGCGCGAATAAACGACACGCAATAATTAAACATAAAGACCTCCAAGCCGGTTGAAGTAAACCGCGGCATGGAGGTCTTTTAGTTTGCGGTCAAAGCGCGGGGTGCGTCATCGTAATGTGTTTTCGGCCGGCTTCGGTAAAGGGGTCCCCGGTCGGCGTGAAACCATACTTTGCGTAGTAGCCCTGAATGTAGTACTGGGCGTGGATGATGATTTCCATCCCTGGGAAAGCCCGGTGAATCCCGGTCAGGAGGCGGGTCATCAAGGACGCCGAGAGCCCGGTCCCCCGGTACTCCCTTTGAATAACGACCCGGCCAAAGCTGACCTGCTTGCCTGCCCGAAAGTAGCGGGCGTACGCGACGACCCGGGAGCCGTCGCAGCAGAAGAGGTGGCGGGCGGTGCGGTCCTGTTCATCGGGATCCGGGTATGAGCTTTCCTGCTCACCGTTGAAGACCTGTGCCCGGAGCTGGTAGATCCGGAACAGCTCGTCCGTAGTGAGCCCCGCAAATGATTTATCAAACCATTCCAATTTAAGGCCCCCTACTTGACTTCGTGCGGGGATGGCTTGCCGGCCAAAACGAGCAGGACGTCTTCGAGGGCGAAGTCAACCATGTTCTTAACGGCCAGGTTGGTAAAGAAGGCGATGTGCGGCGTCAGGATGACGTTGGCCATCGCGTGCAGCTCTGCCACTAGCGGGACGTCAGCGAGCCCCTTTTCCCGGCGGTCGGTCATGACGACCTCATTTTCCCCCTCGAAGGTGTCGAGGGCCGCGGCGGCCAGCTGGTGATCCTTTAATGCGGCAACCAGGTCGGCGGTAACCACGACCGGACCCCGACTGGCGTTAACCAGGCCGGCGGTCGGCTTCATCAGGGCCAGGTCAGGGGCCGCAATCAGGCCGGTCGAACTGGGGTTGAGGTCCACGTGGAGGGAAACCACGTCGCTTTGCTTGAGCAGGTCCTCCTTAGAAACGTATTCGACGATGCCAGCCATCTCTTCTCGGGGCTGCACATCAAAACCCAGCACCCGGGCACCGAGGGCCTTGAGGAGCTTAGCGAGGGTACCGCCAATCCGGCCGACCCCGATGATGCCGATGGTTGCCGTGTGAATTTCCATGGCCTGCTCATCGCTGAACCAGCGGAAATCGTTCGCGGCCACCTGCTGGTCAAACCGGTAGGACTTCCGCAGCAGCCGGAAAATCTGCATGAGGGCGTGTTCGGCCACTGAGCGCGGTGAGTAGGCCGGGACGTTGGTAACGGTCAGGCCGTTGTCATGAGCTGCTTGGATGTCTACCATGTCAAAGCCGGCGGTCCGGGTGGCAATTTGTTTAAGCCCGTGCGCCTTGAGCTGGGGGTAAACAGCTGGGTCCACGGGGCTGCGTTGCTGGATTACCAGGCCGTCGACTCCGGCCGTCAGCTCGACCGCGTCGTCAATCAGCTTGGGGGTGGTAATGATTTCAACATCGTGTTCCTGGGCAAACTGCTTGATGGCGGCTTGTTCGTCGTCCCGAACACTGGTCATCAGGATTTTAGTCATAAGTTAGTCCTCCTTGAGAAAGTCTGCAATTCGTTCGACCGCGGTTTTCAGGTTTTCCATGCTGGTGGCGTAACTGAGCCGCAGGTAGCCCTGACCGCCGGCGCCAAAGTATGAACCGGGGATGACGGCGACCCGGCCCTGCTTAGCTAACGCGGTGGCGAAGGCAACGTCGTCGGTGCCAGCGCTGGCGGGAATCTTAGCGAAGACGTAGAAGGCGCCGTTCGGGGTGGCCAGTTCAAAGCCAAGCTGGCTGAGGGCGCCAACGAGGTAGTCACGCCGCTCCTGGTAGGCGCCCTTCATCTGCTGGGTGGCCGCTTTCCCTGCTGGTGAGCCAAAGGCCGCGGTGGCCGCCGCCATTGCTGAGTCCGTCGCGGAGGTAATCATCATTCCGCTAAGGGCGCTGACCGGCCCCATCAATTCGCGGGGTCCGGCGATAAAGCCAATCCGGTAGCCGGTCATAGCGTGGGACTTTGAGGCCCCGTTCAGGATCAGGGTCTGCTCGGGGATGAATTAAGCGATGGAAGTGTGCTGCCCATCATAGACCAGCTCGGAGTAAATTTCATCCGCAATTACTACCAGGTTGGTGTCTTTGACCGCTGCTGCCAGCTCCTCAACCTGCTGGGCGGAGTAGGTCACCCCGGTTGGGTTGGAAGGGTAGTTCAGGATCAGGGCCTTGGCGTGGGGGTGCGCGGCAATGGTTTCTTTAAGCTGGGCCGGGGTTAGCACAAAGCCGTGGTCGCTGGTGTTGATTTCGACCGGCTGGCCGCCCAGCATGGTGGTAACTGCCATATAGAGTGGGAAGGTCGGTGTGGCAACCAGGACCTCGTCGCCGGGATTAATCAGGGCTGACAGTGCTGCATAAATTCCCTCAGTCGCTCCGATTGTCACCGCAATTTCACCGTTGGGATCGTAACCGAGCTGGTAGCGGTCTTGGAGGAAGTCGGCAATCGCCGTTCGCAGGGCGCTGGTACCGACCGCCGGTGCGTAGTGGGAATCGTTATTGTTGATGCTGTCGATGGCGGCCTCTTTCATGGCGTCCGGCACGTTGAAGTCCGGTTCGCCGAGGGTCAGCTTGACAATTCCCGGGACGGCGCTGGCCTGGGCGTCGAATTCCCGGATTCCAACTGGCTTGAGGCGGGCAAAGTTACGGTTGAGGTGGTTCATAATACTAGCTTTAGTTGTGGGCATGGTTAATTCCTCCTTAAAGTACAAAAAAGACCCGGACAGCGGTTAAGCATATCCGGGTCTTTTCATCAGATTGGAATGAGTATGATGAAGGAGTATTCCGGATACTTGGCAATTATCCGGAAGTCCCAATGATAAAATCACTGCTGGCTAGCGGATCTTAGGGCGCTAAACCAGAAGTAGTATGCACGATTTGATTGTTGCATAACTGATTTCATCATTACGGTCTCCTTGATTAACTGATTATTAATTATTCTAATTTAATTTTAATTATTGTCAAGAGAAAATTTAAGCTATCGTCGGTATAAATAGGAGCGGATTCCATCTGACAATGAACTGGCAGTATTTAAACAATATTAAATAATTTGATTTATATTTTAGGTATATTACACTTGTGTTATACCACAGATATGTTATAATAATTAGTGTGAAGGAAGTGAATAGCGATGCAGATCGACATTAAGAGATACTTAGAAGTCCACAATTTAACGATTTACCAAGTATCAAAGCGTTCTGGCTATGGCTACACGACTTTGCATAAATCATTTAATAAACCACAATCGAGTTCTACGTCGCTAAATCTACGCGACCTTGATGCTTTAGCTCGAGCCGAGCACAAGGCGATGTGGGAAGTCCTTCGTGATTTAGAGAGTCATTATCTGAAACATGATGATGGCCAGTCGTTGTAGCCAGTCCGCCCGTGTGGCGGCCAAGAATGTTAATTCTGACTACAATCTAACCTTTGAAACTAAAGCTTAAGGAGGTACTGAGTAATGGCACAAAATCCAATGGATCCATTTAACAGTGATATGAATGACATCTTCAACCAATTGATGGGTGGAATGAATGGTTCTGCAAACCGTCGTTACATGATCAATGGTCAAGAGGTAACTCCAGAAGAATTTGCTCAATATCGGCAAAACGGTCAGCTGCCTGGCGGTGCAATGCCGCAGCAGGGCGGCCAGCCTGGTCCACAGCCAAATGAAGGCAAGGAAAGCGTCCTGCACAAGCTGGGCCGGAACCTGACGGAAGAAGCCCGGCAAGGCGAGCTGGACCCCGTAATTGGGCGGAATAAAGAAATCCAAGAAACCGCTGAAATTTTAAGTCGGCGGACAAAGAACAACCCGGTCCTGGTTGGGGACGCTGGTGTTGGTAAGACGGCCGTTGTCGAGGGCTTGGCACAAGCGATCGTTGACGGCAACGTTCCGGCACCAATCAAGGATAAGGAAATCATCAGCATCGACATTTCCGGCCTGGAAGCAGGAACCCAATACCGGGGCAGCTTTGAAGAAAATATGCAGAAGCTGATTGATGAAGTCAAGAAGGCGGGGAACATCATCCTCTTCTTCGATGAAATTCACCAAATCATCGGCGCCGGTTCTACCGGATCCGACAGCGGCTCCAAGGGGATGTCCGACATCATCAAACCGGCATTGTCCCGGGGTGAAATCAGCGTCATCGGTGCGACTACCCAGGATGAGTACCGGAACACCATCATGAAGGACGCTGCCTTAGCTCGGCGGTTCAACCCGGTAACGGTAAACGCCCCAAGCAAGGCTGACACGGTTGCCATCCTGAAAGGAATTCGGGACCTGTACGAACGGCATCACAACGTTAAGCTGCCAGACGACGTTTTGCAGGCAGCGGTTGACTACTCCGTTCAATACATGCCGCAACGGGCTTTGCCTGACAAGGCGATTGACCTGATCGATATGACGGCCGCTCACCTGGCAGCAAAGCACCCGGCTCACGATGCTAAGCAGATTGAAAAGGAAATCAAGGCGCAGGAAAAGAAGCAGAAGGAAGCAGCAAAGAAGGAAGACTACAAGGCTGCCCAAGCTGCTAAGGACAAGATTGCTGACTTGAAGAAGCAGCTGAGCCAGAATTCCGAAGACGAAAAGGTAACGGCAACGCCAGAGGATGTTGCTAACGCCGTTGAACAAATGACTGGGATCCCGGTTTCTAAGATCGGTGCCAGCGACGTGGAACGGCTGAAGGACATGGACAAGCGCCTTGAAGGCAAGGTTATCGGCCAGGACGAAGCCGTTGAAGCCGTTGCCCGTGCTATTCGGCGGAACCGGGCCGGCTTCGATGAAGGGGAATCACCAATTGGCAGCTTCCTCTTCGTCGGCCCAACCGGTGTTGGTAAGACTGAACTGGCAAAGCAGCTGGCCCTTGATATGTTCGGCTCCAAGGATGACATTATCCGCCTGGATATGTCTGAATACTCCGACCGGACCGCTGTTTCCAAGTTAATCGGAACGACCGCGGGTTACGTTGGTTACGACGACAACTCCAACACCTTGACGGAAAAGGTTCGTCGGCACCCGTACTCCATTATCCTGCTGGATGAAATTGAAAAGGCAAACCCACAGGTAATCACCCTGCTGCTTCAAGTGCTGGATGACGGCCGTCTGACGGATGGTCAAGGCAACACGATTGACTTCAAGAACACCGTCATCATTGCTACTTCTAACGCCGGCTACTCCAACGACGCACCGGTTAAGCTGGGCAATGACAACGACGAAGAAGACCTGATCAAGAAGCTGACCAACTACTTCCGGCCAGAATTCTTGAACCGGTTCAACGCTATCGTTGAATTCCACAGCCTGACCAAGGAAGACCTGGAGAAGATTGTTGACCTGATGCTGGCTGACGTCAATGCAACCCTGGCGAAGAAGGGGATGGACGTTCAAGTTACCCCAACGGCACGCAAGTACCTGATTGACGAAGGTTACGACGAAGCCATGGGTGCCCGGCCACTGCGGCGGGTAATCGAACGGGAAATCCGTGATAAGGTTACTGACTACTACCTTGACCACTTGGACGCTAAGCACTTAGTTGCTGAAATGCAGGATGGCAAGCTGGTTATCGTTGACGCTAAGGACGCCGCCAAGGATGACAGTGACCAATACAAGTCCGCGGAAAAGCAAAGTGACGAAGACAAGAAAGATGACGAAGCTAAGGACGACAAGGAAGACAAGTAGTCGTTAGCGGGAACATCGTAATTAATAAAACCGGTTGGTGAAAACTTCACCAGCCGGTTTTTTCTATGGGGCAGCATTTTTGTT
>NZ_GG700733.1:74475-122872 GCF_000160835.1 Limosilactobacillus antri DSM 16041 | reverse complement strand
TTTTTGTTCCATGTGAAACAGCGCGCTTTTCCCCTTGCTTTAAAGGCCGTGATCCGCAATAATTGGTGTAAGGGTTTGCAACGTGAAAACGTGGATGTGTGATTTGGATTGAATTGATGGAGGAATTAATATGAGCAAGATTTTTGCGTTCAGTATCCGGAAAGATGAAGAACCATACTTGAAAGAATGGGCTGCGGCGCACCCAGATGTTGAGGTTGATTATACAGATCAACTGCTGACACCAGACACGGCCGCATTAGCCAAGGGTGCCGACGGAGTGGTCGTATACCAGCAATTAGATTACACTCCAGAAACCTTGCAGGCACTGGCCGACCAGGGAATCACCAAGATGTCGCTGCGGAATGTCGGGGTCGACAACATCGATATGGCTAAGGCCAAGGAATTGGGCTTTGAAATCACCAATGTCCCGGTGTACTCACCTAACGCCATTGCAGAACACGCGGTAATCCAGACGGCACGGGTCTTACGGCAGGCTAAGCGGATGGACGAAAAGATGGCCCACGGTGACCTTCGCTGGGCACCAACGATTGGCCGGGAAGTCCGCGACCAAACCGTTGGGGTAATCGGTACGGGTCACATTGGCCGGGTCTTCATGCAGATTATGGAAGGCTTTGGTGCCAAGGTAATTACTTATGACGTTCGTAAGAAGCCAGAATTGGAAGAAAAGGGTTACTACGTGGACTCCTTGGATGACTTGTACAAGCAGGCGGACGTTGTTTCCCTCCACATCCCGGCGACGAAGAGCAACTACCATATGATTGACGCCGAAGTAATTGCTAAAATGAAGGACGATGCTGTCCTGGTCAACGTTTCGCGGGGACCGTTGGTGGACACTGCCGCGGTTGCTAAGGCGCTGGATGACGGGAAATTGTTTGGCTTCGTGATGGACACCTACGAAGATGAGGTCGGGGTCTTTAACGAAGACTGGACGGACAAGGACTTCCCAGACCCGCTGCTGAAGGACCTGATTGACCGGCCAAACGTTCTGGTAACGCCACATACCGCCTTCTATACCACCCACGCCGTTCGCAACATGGTGGTCAAGGCCTTTGATAACAACCTGGCACTGGTTGAAGGGCAAGAACCAGATACACCGGTGGAAGTTGGCTAAGGAAACGCTGATTTGTCAGCAATTGAACAGCTAGCTACTGCGTTGTATCATTATCAGCTTTAAAATATTCAAACTAAAATGGGGGCCTGCGGCAAAACATAGTTTTGTCACAGGCCCCCCGTTTTTTGTATTTATTTCCGGCTTACCATTGGCCGCATGAAGTCATTGTTGACGTGGTACTCGACCGGCAGGCTATTGGTTGGCAGGTTGAGCTCGTAGGCGAGCCGCGCGGGATCAATTTGATCCTCCACGTTCACCGTGCCCCGGTACTGGAAGTCAAACTTCTGTGCGACCGCCTGCATGGCCTTATTGAGCCGGTGGGTATCGATCCGGAAGTTAGTATAGCCGCGTTCCTGGCCGATAGTGAGCAGGTTGGAAAAGAGGAAGGTGCTGAGGTGCTGGCCCTGGTACTGGCTATTAATCGCCACCCGGTGGATAGTTAGGTAGGGGTTATCATCGTCGTTCCATGTTCCCCCTTGGAGGTCTTGGTAGCTCTTTTCGGGACCGGGCAGCAGGGTGGCGACGCCGACCACTTGCTTATCAATTACGAGGGCCCAGGAAAGATGGTGGGTGATGTCGTTAATAATGGTACGTTGGTCAGGGTGCCCATCTTGCCATTGCGGGCTGCCGGCAGCTTTTAACGCGTCTTTGGCGTCCTTAATAATACGGTTAATGGCAGGCAAGTCCCGCATGTAGGTCCGTCGTAAGTAAATCGTGCTCAATTAAGTCACCTCGTTAGGTATTACTATTGTTATTATCGTTAAATTATGCTGAAGAATCAAGAGCCAGTGTTGGTTCCTGAAATTAGTTTGCGGTAAAATAAAAACCAGGATTGAGAAAGAGGGGGATTAGTGCGATGGGGTTAACCTGGGAAATTACGCGTTGGGTTCTGCTGGCAGTGATTGTCATTAACGAACTGGCGGCCATCTTTACCGTCTTTCGGGAAAAACGAGATATTGCGGCCACTTGGGCCTGGCTACTGGTTCTGACCCTGATTCCGGTAATTGGGTTTATCATCTACGCTTTCCTGGGCCGAAAGCCAACTCACAACCGTTTGAACCGGATTAAGTCGCAGACCCGGCTTAAACTGAAGGAGGCGGTAGAACGGCAGCGAAGGCAGTTTCGCAACCTGCCCAAGCCGAAATATTCGGTGACCCAAATCTACCGGCGGACGATCATGCTCTTCCAGAGTATCGATGAATCCTTCCTCAGTCGGCACAACCGGGTCGCGGTCTTTACCGATGGCCAGCGGCTCTTCAAGCAGCTGTTTGACGACATTGCTGCGGCCAAGGAGAGCATCCACATCGAGTTTTACACCATCTACAATGACCAGATTGGGAACCAGTT
Source organism: Limosilactobacillus antri DSM 16041 (assembly GCF_000160835.1). Classification (GTDB taxonomy): domain Bacteria; phylum Bacillota; class Bacilli; order Lactobacillales; family Lactobacillaceae; genus Limosilactobacillus; species Limosilactobacillus antri. Next base: position 120,393 of record NZ_GG700733.1, on the reverse strand, counting down.
GCGGACCCTGCTTGAGCAAAAGGCGGCCGAGGGCGTCGAAGTACGGGTGCTTTACGATTCCTGGGGTTCGATGGGGGTCAAGCCGAGCTTCTATGATAACCTTCGTGACCTAGGCGGCTACGCGACGCCATTTCTGATGACCCGGAGCAACTTCTTTGACTTCCGGATCAACTACCGGGACCACCGGAAAATCGTGGTGGTCGACGGAAAAATCGGCTACGTCGGCGGCTTTAACGTTGGGGACCAGTACCTCGGCCGGGTCGCTAAGTTTGGCCCGTGGCGGGATACCCATCTGCGGGTCGTTGGCGGGGCCATCTTCGGGATGCAGCGGCAGTTTATTGCCGACTGGAACGCTTCGGTGAAGAAGCCCGAATCGCGGATTGAGCACTACCACCCCTACTTCCCCGAAATTGAAGTGCAGGGCGGAACCACGGCGATGCAGACGGTTGCGAGCGGACCCGAGGGAGAATTGGAAAAAATCAAGATGGGCTACCTGCGGCTGATTAACGCGGCCCAGGACCACATCTGGATTCAGACGCCCTACCTCATCCCGGATGACAGTATCCTGGACGCGCTCCGGGTGGCGGCCCATTCGGGAATTGACGTCCGGATCATGATTCCCTGCAAGCCGGACCACCCCTTTGTTTACCGGGCAACCCAGTATTATGCCCAGTCGCTGGCGGCCCAGGGGGTTACGATTTATACCTATCAGAAGGGCTTTTTGCATTCCAAGACGATCACGATTGATGGCCGGATGGCGTCGGTCGGGTCGGCCAACTTGGATTTCCGCAGCTTCAAGCTCAACTTTGAAATTAACGCCTTTATCTATGACTTCAAGCTGACGGACCAGCTTGAGCAGATTTTCGTCAACGACATTCGGGACTGCCGGGTGATGACTGCCGAGCGCTTTGCCCAACAATCGCGGTGGCTGAAATTCAAGCAGTATTTTTCCCGCCTGTTGTCACCGATTTTATAAAGAACAAACCCGCTCTGGCGTCATTGACGCCGGGGCGGGTTTTGTAATAGTTAAGTCATAATTTAAAATACCAGTTGTAAACCCATTGCAAGTTGATGGGCGGCCGGTCGCTGTTGCTTTTTAATTCTGCTTGGACCGCATTTAAGACCCGCCGCAGTCGTGGGGGAACCCTTTGTCCCTGGGAAAGCGTGCCGTCAGGGTCAAAATCGATGTATTTTCTCTTATAATCGTTAAACTCTTCTTTGGAGTAAGCGTAGGACAGCTGGTCACTAGCGATTTCCAGGTAGTCGCCAGGCTGGAAGACGTTCTCTTTGGTAATGGTGGCGTTATGAAAACCATGCAAGCCTTCTTTGGAGAAATTTTGAACATGGTAATTAGGGAGGTCGCCGGCATATTAGTCCGCGCCAGGGCATCGACAAACGGGTATTGATTTTGGGGATGCTTCATGTGAGTGGCGTAGTAATAGTTGTATCTGACGATGTTGTACGCACTATAAGACGGGATGACCATGCTAAGGGCGATACAAAGAAGCGCTATGCCAACCTGAACTTTTGTTTTCATGACTGTTTCCTCCTCAAAAGTGTCGCTTAGAAAAGGGGAGAACGAAACTTGCAGTTTTAATTCTTGCCATTCCTAGTGTTGCTATAACGGGTGACCGCAGCCTAAAACTTTTTCTGATATAGCCAGTTAAAGTACCAGTTATAAATTTTTTGCAGGTTAATCAGTGGTTTTTTACTATTACGCTTTAGTTCGGTTTGAATATCACTGAAGACTTGAAGAAGACCTTTACCCAAATCTTTTTTAGCATAAGGTTCAATGGTTCCATCAGCTGTTGGTCCTGCTAATGCCGTGACCTCGCTATTATCAAAGTTCTTTTTAGAAGTAGCATATGAAATATAGGATGGCCGGATCATTAGATAATCACCTTTTTTAAGCACACTTTGTTTAGTGAGAGTATTATACTCAATATCTTTTTTCTTAAAATATTCAATATGATACTCAGGAAGGTATTTGGAGGGCAGCTTTGACAATTTTAGTGCAGCTAGAAAGGTATATTGGTCACTTTTATGCTTCATATGGGTGGCGTAGTAATAGTTATACTCTTCCAGGTTATAAGGAATGTACATAATTGCCCATAAGCCGAGCAAGGTAAGAATGCTGATGGCAATCCAGAGTTTCTTTTTCATGGACATCACCCTAACTTTTTACGAATTTAGCCAATTAAAATACCAATTATAAATCCACTGTAAGTTAATCAGTGGTCGGTCGCTGTTGCGTTTGAGCTCATCTTGCATATTATTCAGAGTACTGTAAAGGTTTTGGCCCATTTTTTTCTTTTCTGAAGAAGAAAGATGACCATCTTCACTGAAGTCAATAGTAATTCCGTCATAGTCAATCTGGCTTCCTTTGAAAAATTGCGCTTTGGAGAAAGCATATGAAATACCGTTCCTTGTAAGCATTAAATAATCGCCATGCTTAATAACATTCCCTTTTTCAACTGAGATAACAGATAGAGGCTTTTTACTACCATTTAAGATTTTATAATTTGGCAAATAACTTTTAGGCATATTAGTCATACCTAAGGCTGGAATAAATGGATATTGATCCTCAGGGTGTTGCATATGAGTGGCATAATAAAAATTGTATTTGCCTAGATTGTTTGCCCCATAGGAAAATGCCCCGACGATTAGAATAAGGCTAAGGAGGGTCCAAAACCATGTTTTTAATTTCATAATTATCTCCAATTAGTTAGGTCCAGTGTGAATATTAATCGCTGCTTATCGTTTTAAAGTACCAATTGTAAATCCACTGTAAGTTAATTAGCGGTCGGTCGCTGTTACGCTTGAGCTCATCTTGCATATTATTTAAAGTACGGTAAAGCGTTGGGCCCATTTTTTTCTTTTCTGTTTTGGGAAGGTAACCGTCTTCACTAAATTCTATATAGTATGTTCCTCCTGTCTTTTCATATTGAGTTTTAGAATTTGCATAAATGAGGATGCCAGGAATAGCTTCTAAGAAGTCCCCTTGTTTTTTTACATTGCTGATTTCAATCCCTCCGACCCCTTGCTTATTCATATCACCATTATCGACAACATAGCTAGGCAGATAGCTCTGTGGCATAGTAGTCAATGCTAATGCAGTCATAAATGGATATTGATCCTTAGGGTGTTTCATGTGGGTGGCGTAATAAAAATTGTATTTACCTAGATTGTTTGCTCCATAGGAAAATACGCCGACGATTAGAATAAGGCTAAGGAGGGTCCAAAACCATGTTCTTAATTTCATAATTATCTCCAATTAGTTAGGTCCAGGTCGATCCCCGACAAGGTCTTCCCAATATAGGTGATTCGACCGGAATCGCCCCGGTTAAAGGAATAGGCGGTTACGGGTTCGCTTGGATTTTCTTTACCCCAATATGTTCCCTCGTTGATAATGCCGACCGCGTGGCCCTTGATGGGGATAATCTCGGTATCTTCTGTCCAGCCCAGACCGTCCTTGGTCAGCAGGTTATCGTTCGTGAAGTGGTCGGTCTTCACCGTTACCTGAACCGGGTCAAAAACCTCAATCCCGGTAGTGTTGACGTCAGGCTCGCCGTCTACTTTGGTGCTGACGACCTTTGGCGGCTGCTTTTCAGCTGGTGCAGTCGTTGCCGCCGCAGTGGACTGAGCGTTGGTTGCTGGTGCAGTATTATCATCTGCTTGGGCAGAACTTACAAGAAACGATGGTTGTAGGGAAAGATTCTCCTCCTTTTTTGCTGAAATAAGTGTGATATACAGCAGCGCAGTAGCTGGCTGGCAGTTCAAACGCTGATGAATCAGCGCTTGACCGACCCCAAATAGGCTTGCTGCGCGGCGTAGCCATCCTTGCGGAGGTGAGGAGACGAACTCTCATCGCTGGAATTCCTCCCAAATTTCAGTGGTGTTTTTTAGCAAAAATGATTATATCCTAACCGAAATCTCATGTAAATATTAAGATTTGCTAATTTTTCTTCGGGCGAAAATCTGTTCGCCTAGTATGATAAAATGTGGATAGGATTTTTACGCAAAGGGGCGGATTATTGTGGGTAGACTTGGCTTTGTGATTGGTACGGCGGCGAAGGACCACCAGGCGGTCTTAGTTGACCAGCTGGCCGACCAGCTGCGGACGGCACCGGCGGCAGACACCTTCTTTTACATCGTGCCGAACCACATTAAGTTTCAGACAGAAATTACGGTATTAGACCAGCTGCGGGCCCGGGAAGGGAAGGGGAGTGCTGATCGCTTTGCGGCCTCCCGGGTCCAAGTCCTTTCCCTGAGCCGGCTAGCCTGGTACCTCCTGCGTGATACCCCGGCCCTGCAGCGGCCCCGCCTGTCGAAAATTGGCCTGACGATGCTGGTCGCCAAGGTGGTCCAGGACCACGCGGCCGACCTCCAACTCTTTGCCAGCGAAGCCCAGCAGCCCGGCTTTATCCAGAAACTGACCGACCAGCTGACCGAACTAGCCAACGCCAACGTCAGCGCTGACGACTTAACAGCCCTCCTCCAGCAGGCGCAACACGACGAAAATGCCGGCATCAACCAGGCCTGGCTGGCGAAGATGCACGACGTCGAGCTGATTTACCACGCCTATGAAGAACGGGTCCAGGGCAGGTTTTTGGGAAACACCGAGCTCTACCAGCAGCTGGCCCAGTTCCTGCAATCCCAACCGGCGGCCAAGCAAATGCACTTTTTTATTGACCGCTTTGCTCAGTTTACCCCCGGTGAACAGCAGGTGGTCGACGCCATGATCTTAAACGGGGCTTCAACGACCGTTTCCTTTGTCCTTGACCGGGGCTACCCTGACCAGTCCCACCCCGACCAAAGTGCGTTGCCTGGTTCGACGGACCTCTTTTACCCCGCCGCGATGCAGTACCACCGCCTCTGGGACTTTGCCCGCCAGCACCCACAGGAAGTCGACCTGGTACCAAACGTCCTAGTTGCGACCAAGGACCGGGTGAGCCCAACCTTGACGGCAGTCGACCGCTTCTTCGCTGATTATATTAAAAAACCATTAGATTTAACGAGCAGCGATCAACAGGTCGATCCCGCCGACCTGCAGTTCATTACGACGGTCAACCGGCGGACCGAGCTGGAACGGGTGGCGACGATGATTCACCAGCTGGTGGCGACCAAGGGCTACCGCTACCGAGACTTTTTGGTGCTGAGCCGGCACTTGGATAAGTACCAGACCCTACTGGCCCCGATCTTTGCGGCCCACCAGATTCCCGTCTTCAATGACCACGAACGGCGGATGGACAACCACCCCCTGGTGACCCTCCTGACGGCGCTATTTAACCTGCCGCTCTACCGCTACCGGACCGCGGACATCATGCAGCTGCTCAAGACCTGGCTTCTGGCGGAATACAACCCGGAGACCGGCGACTACCAGGCCCTGGACCAGGACGTCGTCTTCGCGACCGAAAATTGGTGCCTCAAGCGGGCGATTGAGGGCCAGCGAGCTTGGGTGGACGCCGCATCGCCATTCTGGCAGGTCGGCGACTCTACGGCTGCCCCGGTGAACCAGTTGCAAGAACAGCTGGAACACGTCCGCACATTCGTGGCCGACCGGATCATTACCTTCTTTGCCGACCTCAAGACGGTAACGACGGGCCGGGAATTGGCGGCCAGGACCTACCAGTTCCTGGTTGATAACGGGGTCGTCAAGCGGCTGACGGACTGGCAAAAGTACCAGAGCAGCCGGAACTTGGACCTCGCCCGCCAGCCCCAGCAGGTCTGGGGGACCTTCTGCCAAATTTTGGACGAATACGTTCAATTGTTGGGTGACACCCCGGTTAACGCCGATAACTTTACCGCCACGTTGACCAACTTTAGCGAACTGCTCCAGGCGGGCTTCGCGGCGGCCCAGTATTCACAAATCCCGGCGACCCTCGACCAGGTGGTGGTTTCCGAAACGGGAATTGTCCAAAACCAGGACCGCAAGATTGTCTTCCTAATTGGCTCGACCGACGACGTCATGCCCGAGGTCCAGCAGCAGGAAAGCCTGCTGACCGACCAGGATAAGGAACTATTGGCTAATTATTTGGACCCGGCGACCCAGTACCTGCCAGCCGGACCGCGCGACCAGCTGCGGACCGAACCGTTTCTCCACTACTCCGGGATGCTGACCGGGACCGAGAAGTTGATTATGATGGCGCCGACCGCCAGTGATGATGACCAGCCGCTGACCCCATCGGCTTACCTGACTGACATGGCCCGCTACTTTGCTCAGCCGGTGACGGCCGTTCCATTAGTTGCCAGTCCGGCCGGCCAGCAGCGGGTGCCGGATTACGTCAGCACCCCCGCGGCGACCCTGAGCCAGCTGGTCCAGGTCGAACGCCAGGCCCGGAATGACCAGCCCAAGGGCCCGATCGTGCTGGCCCCTGGCTGGCAGGCCGTGCGCCAGGCCCTGGTGGATGAAATTGCCCGCCTGCGTCAGGCACCGCAGGCCGCTGACCAGCGCGCCGGCCGGGAATTAGCAGCGCGGCTTAAGTTGGTGGCCGCCGGGTTTAACTACCACAACCAGGTTGATGATCTGGGGGAGCAGCTGGCGGCCGCCCTCTACCTCCGCCACAAGCACGACCAACAGATCCTGTACTCGTCAATTTCCCAACTGCAGGACTACTATGTTAACCCGTACGAGTACTTCTTGAAGTACGGCTTGGGCCTGAAAAAGCGGGATCAGCTGACGATGTCGGTCGACCGGATCGGCACCTTCTTCCACAAGGCGATGGAGTGGTTCGTCAGCGCGGTCAACGCTGACCAGCAGTTGTCTTTTGCCGGCTTGGCTGAAAACCCGGCCCAACTCAACGCCTTCATCACCCGGGCGTTGGCGGCTGCCAAGGACGACCAGCCGGACCTGGCGATTTTAACGGCCAGCTCCCACCAGGCTGCTTTCCAGTACCAGCAGCTGACCGGGATCGTCCGCACCATGCTGACGATTCTCTGCTGGCAGGCGAAGTACACGGCTGCCCGGCCCCTCGACACGGAAATTCGCTTTGGCCGGCTGGGGGCGGCTAGAGAGGACGATCTGCAGCCCCTTGAGTACCCGCTGCAACCCGCCAATACCCACGTTTATCTGCGGGGACGGATTGACAGGATCGACCAGCTCAGCCAGGACAACAAGGATTACCTGACGGTCGTCGACTACAAGTCCGGCAACCGGAGCTTTGACCTGACCACGGCCTACTACGGCCTGTCCCTGCAATTGCTGGCTTACCTGAATGCGATCAGCAGCAACCGTCAGCAGCTGCCGGCCCAACTCAATCCAGCGGCCGCGGACCTGCAACTGGCCGGGGCCCTCTACCTGCACCTGAGCAACCCGGTGATCAACGCCGCCAAGCTCAAAGCCGGCACGGACCTGGATACGGTGCGGATGCAGCAGCACCAGTACAAGGGCCTGCTGCTCAATGATCCAGCACTCTTGAAGCAGCTTGATAAGAACCTCGACCAGCGCCAGTCGCTCCTGTACCCGCTCCGGGAACGGGGAGACAAGATTGTGGGCAATAAGGACGCTCTCCTAGTCACTCCTGACCAGCTCGCCTGGTTGCAAGACCGTAACAAGCAGCTGATTATCGGTGCTGGCAACGCCATTGTTGCGGGGAAGGTGGCCCTGAAACCGTACCGGCTGCTGACCGGGAGCAGCTGGCAAACCGGCCTCGATTACACCGACTTTAGTGATATCTACCAGTTTGATAATATGCTCGACCAGCAGAACTACCGGCAGCTGGACCCCCGCCTGGCCCAGGACGAGTTCGACCGGCTGGCCGCCGATGACGAAGAGAAAGGAGACAAGTAATGGCAGACTTTAAGCCCACCCCGGCCCAGCAGCAGGCCATTAGCGACCGGGACCGGAACATCATCGTATCCGCGTCGGCCGGCTCCGGAAAGACGGCGGTCCTGGTCAACCGGGCCGTGGCCCTCATCAAAGAGGGCCGCGCGACGGTCGACCGGATGCTGCTGGTGACCTTTACCGACGCGGCCGCCAAGAATATGCGGGATAAGATCCGTCAGCGGTTGCAGGAGGTGGCCCAGGCTGAACCGCGGCTGCGGGACCTGATGAACGAGCAGGTCAACCGGCTGGCGGTCGCCGACATCAGCACGATCCACGCCTTCTGTTTGAAGCTAATCAAGCGCTACTACTTCCTGATTGGCCTGGACCCGCAATTCCGCCTGCTGACCGATGATACCGAGCGGCTCCTCCTCCAGGAAGACGTCCTTCGCCAGGTCAACGAGCAGTTTTACGCGTCCGCCGATGAGGAAAGTGACGATGCCGCCTCCTTCGGTCAGCTGGTCCTCAACTTTTCCAGCGACCGGGATGACCAGGGGCTCAATGACCTGGTCCTCAAACTCATGGAAATCGCTAACGCCCAGCCGAACCCGGAGCAGTGGTTAGCCCAGCTGCCAACCAGCTACCAGCTGAATGGCCCAGTGCTGGCCTCGGCCTTTTACCGCGACCAGCTCCGTCCCCTCGTTTTGCAGCAGCTGGCCCAACTCCAGCACGACTTTGCGGAATTGGCCCAGCGGGCTGACCAGGAGGGGCTGAGCAAGGCCCGGGAAGTCTTAGAAGATGACCAGGCGGTCCTGACCCGGCTCCAGGCGGCGCTCGACCCTGCTAACCTTGACGGCGACCAGCTTCAAGCGGTCCTCGGCGGGGTAACGTTCGGCAGTTTTAGCGGGCGGCCGCAAAAGGGGGCCGCTGGCTACGATGAATTTAAGGCCCTTAACCAGGAACGCAACCAGCTAAAGAAAGAGTGGCCGGCCGTGGCCGCAACGGTGGCGGACAAGGAGACCGCCCTGGCCCGGTTGGATCAATTTAGCGCCCGGTTCCAAGAGTTACGGGACCGGGCCGCGGCCGCCCAGCTTGACGGTAAGACCTTGGCGTCCTTAGATAAGGACCTCCAGCAGTTTGCCCAGGCCCGCCGCCTGCTCGTCCCGGATACCTGGAACGCGGTTCGGGCAATCATTCGTGGCGCTAAGTTTCGGACGATGGCGGGGAAGCCCAAGGGCGACCCGGTGGCGGCCGAAGTCTACGCGACCCTGACTGCTTCCCGTCAGGCGCTGAAGAAGCAGCTGACCGGCATTCAGGATAGTTATTTTGCCTACGACGAGGACCAGTTCCAGGAAATTTCCCACCAGTCCCAACGCCTGCTGACCAAGCTCAGCAAGGTAACGGTGGCCTTCCGTCGGGCCTACCAGCAGGCCAAGCTGAGCCGGCACGTCTTGGAATTTAGCGACCTCGAACACTACGCCTACCAGATCTTGACCCCGCCCGCGGACCAACCCGACTGGCAGGAGCTAGTGGCAAACTTGCAACGGCATTACCAGGAAATCATGGTGGATGAGTACCAGGACACCAACCGTTTGCAGGAAGCAATCCTGACCCGGCTGACCAACCCGGACCAGCATAATCTGTTTATGGTCGGCGACGTCAAGCAGTCCATTTACCGCTTCCGCCAGGCCGATCCATCGCTCTTCCTGCACAAGTACCAGCGTTACCAGCAGCCGGGGGCGGGGGACGAAGCGATCGTTCTCGGCGAAAACTTCCGCTCGATGAGCAACGTGACCGACTTTACCAACCTCCTCTTTGCCCAGCTGATGGGGGCGGACGTTGGTGAAATTGAATACGACCAGGCGGCCCACCTGAAATACGCGGCCACCTATTACGAAACGGCCGACAACCAGCCCCAGCCGACGGAGGTCATGCTCTATGACGCCAACGCCGACCAGGCCGCCATCAAGGAGTCACCGGACCAGCACGAGGATGATAAGCTGGCCGGGGAACTGAAGATGGTTGGGATGCGGATCAAGCAGATGGTTGCGAACGAGGAACGGATTTTTGACCCCGCGACCAAACAGCTGCGGCCGGTTAACTATGGCGACATTGTCCTCCTGGAACGGACCAAGAGCATTAACAACACCTTAATGGAGGAATTCAGCAAACTGGAAATTCCCCTGACCGTCCACGACGTCGAAAGCTACTTCCAGGCGACCGAGGTTCGGGTAATGATGGCTCTCCTCCGGCTGATTGACAACCCCCACCAGGACATTCCGCTGGTGGCCGTGCTGCGGTCGCCACTGGTCAGCCTGTCGACCAAGGAACTGGCCTTCATCCGCCTGCAAAACCGGACGGCCGATTACTATGGAGCCCTGCAAAGCTTTAAGAGCAACTACGCCAACGCTGACCGGCACCTGATTAAGCCGGAGCTGTTAAACGCCACGGCGACAGATGACCAGCCCGACCCGGTGGCGGCTCTCTATGACAAGGTCAGCCACTTTTTGGACCAGCTGGCGACCTTCCGCCAAACGGCCCAGCAGCAGTCACTGGTGGACCTGATTTGGCAGATTTACAACGAGACCGGCTACCTGGACTACGTGGGCGCGATGCCCGGCGGCGCTCAGCGGCAGGCGAACCTGCACGCCTTTTACCAGCGGGCCCATGATTATGAGCAGAGCAGCTTCAAGGGGCTCTACCAGTTCATCCGCTTTATTGAAAAGATGCAGGAACACGATAAGGACCTGGGGGTGGCACCGACCCAGCTGGTCAAGAATACCGTCAACGTGATGACGATTCACGGCAGCAAGGGCCTGCAATTCCCGATCGTCTTCCTAATTGACGCGACCCACGGCTTTAACCAGCAGGCGACCCGGGAGACCGCGGTGGTCGATGCGGTCAACAAGGTCGGGATTGAATACACCGACCAGGAGCACGTCCGTTACGACACCCCCCAGCGGCAGGCGATCATTAACGCCGTTCAGCAGGGGGAGCGGGCGGAAGACCTCCGGGTACTGTATGTTGCCCTGACCCGGGCCGAACAGCGCTTGGTCATCACCGGCTCCTTTAATGAAGAAAACCGGCGACAAAACCTCGCCAGCGCCTGGGCACGGTGGCAGAAGGCCTTCCAGTCACCGGCAATCCTGCTTGGTCCCCAGCTCCGGGTCACCGCCCGGTCCTTTATGGACTGGATTGGCCTGGCGTTGGCCCGGTCGGCGGCATTTCGGGCGAAACAGGTGGCGCCAGCAAGGATGGAGCTGGATGAGAGTGCCATGGCTGACTATCAGCACTACCAATCGCTCTTTACCGGCCAGCGCTTTACGGTTGCCAGCTACACCGCCGCGGACGTGGCCCAGCAGCTGGCCGGCCTGCAGGCCCAGCAGGCAGCCCCCGTGGTAACGGATCAGACCGCAATCGATCAGCAGGAGCTGGCCCGGATTAAACAACTACTGGGAGCCCGCTACCCGTATCCGGTCGCGACCAAGACCACGGCTTACCAGTCGGTGACCGACGTCAAACGGCTCTTTGAATACCCCGATAACGCGGTTGAAGCCCAGTGGGACTATGAACAGCAGCAACGGGAAAAGCAGGCGCAGGGGATCTACTTTAACCAGCACTTTGCGGAACCGGCCTTCATCAAACAGGCGGATGAGCAGCCGGCGGCAACGACCATCGGGACCGCGACCCACTTGGTCTTCCAAAAGCTGCCCCTGACCGCGGGACCGGTGACCCCCGCCAGTGTTCAAGCGGAAGTCCAGCGGCTCGTCGACCAGGGGCTGCTGACCCCGGCGGTGGCGGCCAAGATCAACGTCACCGGGGTTGCCGGGTTCTTCCAGACAGCCGTGGGCCAGCAGATCCTGGCGGCCCCTGAGCATTACCACCGGGAAGAGCCCTTTGCGATGGTGATGAACGGTGCGGAATTGTTTAAGGAGATCAAGACCAGCAATAATGAACAGGTCCTCCTTCACGGGATTATTGACGGCTACCTTGAAACGCCGACCGGCATTATCCTGGTGGATTATAAGACCGACCACCTGCGTCCGGGCTTTGGTGTAGCGGAAATTGTTGCCCGCTACCGGGGCCAGCTCAACCTCTATCAAGAGGCGTTGAGCCTGATGAAACCACTTCCGGTTGTTCAAAAGGGCTTATATCTGGTAGAATCAGAACAGTTCATAACAATTTGATTATTAGTGGTGGGGGTAGTTTACTTGTCAACAATTAAAGACATTGCGCAAGCCGCGGGGGTATCAGTTTCGACCGCTTCTCGGGCGTTAAATAACAACCCGCGGATCAGCCTCAAGACCCGGCAGCGGGTAAAGGAGATTGCCGATCAGCTGGGCTATCTGCCGAACTATAACGCGCAGAACCTGACCCGGGGGGAATCGAATATGGTCGGTCTGGTCTTTCCGGTTACCAGCGACACGGCGCCCGCCAACCCCTTTCACATTGACCTGATGCGGGGAATTAGCGTGGCCCTAAAGCCGCTCCACTACGAGATGGTGGTCGCGATCGCACCAACGGCGGCGGAACTGCTGGAGAGTGTCCAGTCGATGGTCAACCAGTCAAAGGTCCATAACTTCCTGGTCTTCTACACGGTCGAAAACGATCCGGTGACGAACTACCTGCGTCAGCACCAGCTGAACTTTGTGGTTATCGGTCACCCGACGGCCCACCACCCTGACCGCTACGTCGATAATGATAACGTGGCGGCGGGGAAAGAGGCGACGGCCCACCTGCTGGATAACCACCCGGTCAGCCACCCGGCCTTTCTGCAATCGACTGATGACTGGGTTTATGAGCACTCCCGGCGGCTCGGTTACGAAGCCTGCTTGGAGGAGCGGGGGCTGCCTGCGTATACCTGGCGCTACCAAGATGCGGGCGCGTCGGTGCTTGACTTCTTAGCGGCCCACCCGGAAGTTGATTCGCTGGTCTGCGCCGACGACCTGCTATTGGTGCGGATCAATGACCAGTTGCAGTCAACTGGCTTTCCGGTCGTCTGCTTTAACAACAGCCGGCTGGTGGGAATGCTGCTTCGCGACAACGAACGGATTGATATGCAGCCGCGGAAATTAGGCCAGGCGGCGGTCAACCTGCTCTTTGACCCGGTGGCCGACCATGAGATTGTTGATTTTACGATCTATGATTAGTCGGGAGGGTGGCCGCGTTTGGCCACCGCTTATGCTAAAATACTAATGATAATTTAATAACCAATGACGTCCGTTGTGGGCAATTGTCCGCAACAGCACGGGGAGTATGGGGGCAGCTATCATTGCGATAGTTGCCCCTTTTTTCGTGGCTAATTACAAGGAGGAAATACTTATGAAACATCCAGCAGATACCATCGAGCCATGGGTAATCGTAGCAATCATTGCGGCCGGGATCATGTCCTTTGCCGGGGTGGTTGTCGAGACGGCCGTCAACATTTCCTTTCCGACCCTGATGCGTGAATTCGGCGTTTCTACCAGCCTGGTCCAGTGGATGACGACAATCTGCCTGCTGACCATTTCACTGACGGTCCCGCTCTCGGCCTACCTTAAACGCCGCTTTAAGACCAAGCACCTCTTTATCTTCGCCAACCTGGCCTTTACCGCTGGCCTGCTGATTGACATCCTGGTCCCGAGCTTCTGGCTGCTCTTGCTCGGCCGCTTAGTGCAGGGGATCGGGACCGGGGTTGCGCTGCCCTTAATGTTCAACATCATTCTCGACTGGGCCCCGCAAAACCGGGTGGGGACGATGATGGGGGTCGGCACGATGATCACGGGAATTGCCCCGGCGATTGGCCCGACTTACGGTGGTCTCTTGGTCAATAACCTCGGCTGGCGGTGGATTTTCATCTTCCTGCTCCCCTTGTTGGTCGCCTCGCTTGTGATGGGGACGCTTACGATTCGCCAGCAGGGTTCGCTGATCCGGCCCCGCTTTGACTGGTGGGGACTGGGCAGCCTGGTTCTGATGTTCGTCGGTCTCACCCTCGGCTTCGCCAACATGGGCAGTCAGCCGTTTTGGTCACTGCCAGTCGGAGGCAGTTTCGTCCTCGGCTTGCTGGGCGCAGGGGTATTCGTGCGGCGGTCATTAGCCGTTGCTGTACCGATCATCAACCTGCGCATTTTCCGGAACCGCCGCTTTGCGCGCTTGGCGGTCGGCTTTCTGCTCTTCCAGCTCGCCGCCCTGGGACTGTCCTTCTTGCTTCCCAATTACATTCAGCTTAGCAACCACGCGACGGCCATGGCAGCGGGCTTGATTGTCCTGCCCGGCGCCGCCCTGGGCGCCATCACCGGGCCGTTTGGCGGCCGGCTGCTTGACCAGTATGGGGCCCGTAAGCCAATCCTACTGGGTTCGGGGCTGAGCCTGCTGGCGGTCATTGGCATGGCGTGGCTGGCGGCGGGAGGCCTTAGTAACGGCCTGATTATTGTCCTCTACACCGGCTTCATGCTGGGGATTGGCCTTTCCTTTGGCAACATTATGACCAGCGCCCTCGCCAACCTGCCGGAGGAGGAAAACGGCGACGGTAATGCCATTTTGAACACCCTCCAACAGTTTTCCGGCGCGGTCGGAACGTCGATTGTATCCGCGATTGTGGCGGCTAGCCAGGCCCACCGCCAGCTTTCCCTGGCCCAAACGACCGCGACCGGGACCCAGCACGCCCTGCTGGTCCTCAGTGTGGTCCTAACGGTCGAATTAATAATCGTGGCACTGACCCTCCCCCGGACTCGCCGGGCCTAATTATTAAGAATTTCTCCAGATCAGGTGAAGGATTTGCAGTTCCAGCGGTAAATCGGTAAACTTTCCTTGTATGAGATCACCTGTGCTTGGAGGAAGAGATTGATGGAAGAAGTATACATTGTGGCAGCTCAGCGGACCCCGATTGGCAAATTTGGCGGGGCCCTGGCAGCCCTGCCGGCAGTTCAGCTCGGGGCGGCAGCGATTAAGGGGGCCCTGACGACCAGCGGTTTGGCGCCGGAACAGGTTGACCAGGTCCTGATGGGCAACGTCGTCCAGGCGGGCAGCGGCCAGAACCCTGCCCGGCAGTCCGCCATCGCAGCGGGCATCCCACAAGCAGTTCCGGCAATCACGGTTAACGACGTGTGCGCATCGGGGATGTCCAGTATCAGCCTGGGGGCGAGCCTGATCCAATCCGGTCAGGCTACCGTAGTTGTGGCTGGCGGGATGGAAAGTATGTCGAATGCACCCTACCTCCTGCAGCGGGCCCGGCAGGGTTACCGGTTCGGGGATGGGCAGCTCATCGATGCCTTGCAGCGTGACGGCCTCAGCGATGCCTGGGGCGGCTACTCAATGGGAATCACCGCTGAAAACGTCGCCGACCGCTACCAGGTCAGCCGCCAAGAACAGGACGAATTTGCCTTAGCCAGCCACCAACGGGCGGTGGCGGCCCAACGCCAGCACGCCTTTGATGAAGAGATTGTCCCAGTAACGGTGCGGACCCGGAAGCAGACCGTGGTGGTGGACCAAGACGAAGCGCCGCGCCCGGACACTTCTCTGGCGGCGTTAGGCAAGCTCAAGCCGGCCTTTAAGCCCGACGGGTCGGTAACCGCCGGGAACTCCTCCGGGCTCAATGACGGGGGGGCCGCCGTTATTCTGGCCTCGCGGACGGCGGTTGAGAAGTACCAGCTCCGCCCGTTGGCCCGGTGGCGGGCTTCCTCCCTGATTGGCTTAGACCCGCAGCTGATGGGGCTGGGCCCCTACTACGCCGTCAATAAGCTCTTCCAGACGACCGGCTTGGCGGCCCAAGACGTTGATATTTTTGAATTAAACGAGGCCTTCGCCAGTCAGACAATTGTCTGCCAGCGCCTCCTTAAACTCCCCGCTGCCAAGGTGAACCCGTATGGCGGGGCCATCGCCCTGGGCCACCCCCTGGGTTGTTCCGGTGCCCGGATTATCGTCACCCTGGTCCACCAGTTGCGCACTTTAAGCAAACGGGTAGGGGTTGCCAGCCTGTGTGTCGGTGGCGGAATGGGGGCCGCAACGCTAATCGAACGTTAAAAAATTGCCGTGGTTCAAACTTGATGACCACGGCTTTTTCTTCGCTTTCATAATGGAAACGGTTCAATCTTTTTTGCGCAAACGGTTGCGCAACCCAAACTTATCTGGTATATTATTATTGCAATTTGACATGAAGCGTTTTCAAAAACGCGTGATAGTTAGGAATTGTTGTATAAAGGAGTTGTTTAGTAATGAGTGAAAAGTCTACTGCGGCTGGATTACCTGCGCTCTCTAAGTCAACCATCTGGATGATTAACTTCGGGTTCTTGGGGGTTCAAACCGCCTTCACTTTGCAAAGTTCGCAAATGAGCCGGATTTTCCAAACCATTGGTGCCGACCCGAACAACCTGGGCTGGTTCTTCATCCTGCCGCCATTGATGGGGCTGGTTGTTCAGCCAATCGTCGGTTACTACTCTGACCGGACCTGGGCACCGAAGCTCGGGGGACGGCGGCTGCCATACCTGCTGCTCGGGATGATCGTAGCCGTAATCGTAATGCTGCTGCTGCCAAACTCCGGGAGCTTCGGCTTTGGTTACGGGTCACTAGCGGCCCTCTGGTTCGGTGCGATCACTGTGGCCTTCCTGGACCTGTCATCAAACGTTGCCATGCAGCCATTCAAGATGATGGTCGGGGACATGGTCAACGATGACCAAAAGAGTTACGCCTACGGGATCCAGAGTTTCCTATCCAACACGGGGGCCGTTTTGGCTGCCATCTTCCCGTTCCTGTTCACCTGGTTCGGGGTTAAGAACATCGCGCCGAAGGGGGTTGTCCCGGACTCAGTTAAGGTGGCCTTCTACGTTGGGGCCGCTCTGCTGGTCATCACTAGTCTCTTCACCGTTTTCCGGGTTCACGAATACGACCCTGCTACTTACGCGAAGTACCACGGGATTTCCGAAGACGACAACAAGGAAGGCGGGAACTGGTTCACCCTGCTGAAGCACGCGCCAAAGGCCTTCTGGACGGTTACCCTGGTTCAATTCTTCTGCTGGTTTGCCTTCCAATACCTCTGGACTTACTCCGCTGGTGCGATTGCCCAGAACGTCTGGCACACCACTAACGCTACTTCTGCCGGCTACCAGGCCGCTGGTAACTGGTACGGGGTCTTAGCTGCCGTTCAATCCATCGCGGCCGTTATTTGGTCCTACGTATTGGCGAAGGTGCCAAACAAGTACCACAAGTTTGGTTACTCCGGCAGTCTGCTGCTTGGGGCCCTCGGCTTCCTGTCAGTCTTCTTCATCCACGACCAATGGACACTGATCCTTTCCTACACCCTGGTTGGGATCGCCTGGGCTGGGATGAACACCTACCCACTGACCATCGTTACGAACGCCCTGACTGGTAAGCACATGGGTACTTACCTGGGTCTCTTCAACGGCTCAATCTGCCTTCCACAAATCGTGGCTTCACTGCTGAGTTTTGCACTGTTCCCACTGCTGGGCGCTTCCCAAGTCAACATGTTCATCGTTGGTGCGGTTGTCATGGCCTTGGCTGCCCTTTCGGTTGGTACGATTAAGGAAACTTACGCCGTATAAGATTAATTTTAGTTGAAAACACGTTATAATGGGGGCGAGACAGAATTCAGTCGGAATCCTGCCTTGTCCACTGTCGAATCAAAAAGACTTGAGAGGTTGAGCTAGTTCCCAGCCTCTTTTGATAGAGAAAGGACTTGAATTGAATGAAACGGACTTTTGACATTGCGCCATGGCACGTTGCCACTAAGAACTGGGATCCCCAAGACAAGCGTCTCCAGGAATCAATGACCAGCCTGGCAAACGAAAACCTTGGGATGCGGGGCTTCTTTGAAGAAGGTTACTCCGGCGACTGCATGGAAGGGGTCTACCTTGGCGGGGTTTGGTTCCCTGACAAGACCCGTGTTGGTTGGTGGAAGAACGGTTACCCGAAGTACTTCGGTAAGATGATCAACGCGGTTAACTTCATGAAGCTGATTATCAAGGTCAACGGCGAACAGCTGGACCTTGCTAAGCAAACGCCAAAGGACTTCAAGCTCGACCTCGACATGAAGCGGGGAGTTCTCGAACGGGAATTCACTGTTGAAATCGGTGGGACCGAAATGTACTTTAACTTTGAACGCTTCGTTTCCGTTACCCAAAAGGAATTAGTCGGACAACGGCTCCACATTAAGAATCGTGGGGACAGCGACGCTAAGGTGGAAATCACCAGCATGATTGACGCCGACGTTTACAACGAAGACGCCAACTACGACGAACAATTCTGGAACGTTCTCAACAAGAGCGCCCAGGGCGAACACGCCGAACTGACTTCCATGACGAAGAAGAACGACTTCGGCACGCCACAATTTACGGTCGGCATGAAGACCACTTCCAAGACCAACCTGGACCACGTCGGTGATGGCACTGATGACAAGGATGCTTACAACACCTTTGCCGGCACCGTCGCTGCGGGCAAGGAAGTCAACTTTGAAAAGCGGACGGTGGTTGTTACTTCCCGGGACTTTGATGGCCAGGAAGCAATTGAAAAGCACCTGGACGAACTGAGCGCCCAGCTCGATTCCCAGAGCTTTGACGACCTACTCGACCCGCACGTTAAGGAATGGGCCGACCGCTGGACGAAGTCTGATGTTGAAATTGATGGTGACGAAGGGGCCCAACAAGGGATTCGTTTCAACCTCTTCCAACTCTTCTCGACCTACTACGGTCAGGATTACCGGCTGAACATCTCACCAAAGGGCTTCACTGGTGAAAAGTACGGTGGTGCTACTTACTGGGATACTGAAGCTTACTGTATCCCGGTTTACCTCGGGGTTGCGAACCCAGAAGTTGCCCGTAACCTGCTGATGTACCGTTACAAGCAGCTCGATGGGGCCTACATCAACGCCCAACAGCAAAACCTGAAGGGGGCCCTCTTCCCGATGGTTACCTTCAATGGGATTGAATGTCACAACGAATGGGAAATCACCTTTGAAGAAATCCACCGGAACGGGGACATTGCCTACGCAATCTACCTGTACACGAACTACACCGGCGACAAGTCCTACGTTCTCCACGAAGGTGCCAAGGTCTTAACCGAAATCTCACGGTTCTGGGCCGACCGGGTTCACTACTCCCAAAACAAGAACAAGTACATGCTGCACGCCGTTACTGGTCCGGACGAATACGACAACAACGTTAACAACGACTGGTACACCAACCTGCTCTGCCGCTGGACGCTCCAGTACACCCTGGAAATCCTCGACCAGGTTGACGAAGACGTTGCCAAGAAGCTCGACGTTTCCGAAGACGAAAAGCGTCGTTGGAAGGGTATCGCCGACAATATGTACCTGCCATACGACAAGCAGCGGGACATCTTCCCAGAAAACGATGGTTTCATGGACAAGGACCTGACCCCAGTTTCCGAAATCCCAAGCGACCAGCTGCCGTTGAACCAAAACTGGTCGTGGGACCGGATCTTACGTTCACCATACGTCAAACAGGGTGACGTTATCCAGGGTCTCTGGGACTTCATCGATGAATTTACGAAGGAACAGAAGAAGAACAACTTCGACTTCTACGAACAGTACACGGTTCACGAATCAAGTCTGTCCGCTTCCGTTTACTCCATCATCGCCGCTGATATTGGTTACGAAGACAAGGCCGTTGAACTGTACGAACGGTCTGCCCGGCTTGACCTGGACAACTACAACAACGATACTTCCGACGGGCTGCACATCACTTCGATGACTGGTAGCTGGCTGGACATCGTTCAAGGCTTTGCCGGAATGCGGGTTCGGAACAACGAACTGCACTACGCACCATTCCTGCCGAAGAAGTGGAACTCTTACCAATTCCGTCAGATGTTCCGTGGCCGGATCCTGAAGGTTAAGGTTGACAAGCACGGTACGAAGATTGACTTGGTATCCGGTGACCCAATCACGATCGACTTGGACGGCAAGAAGCTGGAATTAAAGTAATAGCGGGGGCAGATAGAGAATGAAGTTTGAAGATTTGAAGGGCTTTGCTTTTGACCTTGACGGTGTGATTGCCGATACCGCGCGTTTCCACGGTCAGGCTTGGCACCAATTAGCCGATAAGGTCGGTACTGAATGGACGCCAGAACTGGCGGACAGCCTCAAAGGGGTTAGCCGGATGGATTCGCTGGAGCTGATCTTGAAGGCCGGTGGTCACGAAAATGACTATACCCAGGAACAAAAAGAAGCGCTGGCAACCGAAAAGAACGACAACTACATCAAGCTAGTCGAAACGCTGACGCCAGCGGACATTTTGCCGGGGATGAAGAACCTGCTGGATGAGCTAAAGGACAATGGCTACCACATCGTCCTGGCTTCCGCATCCAAGAACGCGCCCAAGGTTTTGAAGTACCTGCAGATTACCGATTACTTTGAAGGAATCGTGGACCCCGCTAAGCTGAGTCACGGCAAGCCGGACCCAGAGATTTACAGCGAGGCCGCGAAGCTGATGAACTTGCCTGCCAACCAGGTGGCCGGATTGGAAGATGCCCAGGCGGGGGTTGAATCCATTAACCGGGCTGGCGAGGTGTCAATTGGCTTTGGTGCGTCACTCAAGGACGCGGCGGTCAAGTTTGACAATACCAGTGAGGTTTCATTGGCAGCCATCAAGGAGCAAATGGCCTAAGATCCTTTATACAACCTATCAATCACAATAAGTGCGATTTGCTTCTGGCAAACGGGTCGACCGGGTTTCCGGCTGGCCCGTTTTGTCATTTGGGGAGGGACTATGCGGAAAATTAAATTAGTCATCCTTAGCATTATGCTGCTCCTTGCGCTCAATTTACCACCGGTGGGGGCCGATTCACGGCCGCTCACCGACCAGCAGCTGGGCATTCTAGTCGGCTTAGCGGTTGATTCCCACTGGGTCCGGCAAGAAAGTGCCAGTCAGTCGCTGGTCTACGGAATCGTGACCCCGGCTGACCAGGTACCAGCGGGGGTTAGCCGAGATGATAGTTACCTGGTTGCCCGGGATGGCGATGCCCCGACGGTTGTGTACTACCGGCTGGGGGGCCAGCAGGTTTACGTCAGTTATCCGGCAGCTGGCAAGCACCATTTGCGCACGGTTAAGTTCACGGTGCGGCAGTTACGGCACCGCTTTTTCCGAACCGCGGCTCAGCGCCGGCAGGTCAACGCCCTGGTTAGCAAATTACAAACGGAGTAGCGTGAACAGACGGTAGCCCTGGTTGCGAAAAGCGGGCTGAATTCCCAGGCGCCGCGAAAAGTTATATAATTAAAAGTAAGTGCAATGGAAAGGATGATTGTGATGGTTGAACTAAAAAACATTAACTCCCTGTACCGTTTGAATAACGGTGTGACAATCCCCTGTGTCGGCTACGGGACCTTCCGGACACCGGCTGACGTGGCCGAACAAGCAGTTGCGGACGCGATTGCGGTGGGCTACCGCCTGATCGATACCGCGACCGTGTACGGCAATGAGGAAGCCGTGGGCCGGGGAATCAAAGATGCGGGGATTGACCGTCACCGCCTCTTTGTGACCAGCAAGCTCTGGAATGACCACCGGGGCTATGCCAAGGCCAAGCAGGCAATTGACGAAACCCTGGAGCGGCTGCAAACGGACTACCTGGACCTCTACCTGATTCACTGGCCAGCCAACCGCAAGCAATTCGGCGACCAGGCGGCCGAGATTAATGCCGAAACCTGGCGGGCGATGGAGGAAGCCTACCACGAGGGCAAGATTCGTGCGTTGGGGCTGAGTAACTTCATGCCCCACCACGTGGTTGAATTGATGAAGACCGCGGAGGTTGCTCCGGCCGTCGACCAGATCGAGGTGCACCCCGGCTGGCCGCACGTCGAAGAGGTTAAGTACCTGCAAGCCCACAACATCCTGGTGGAAGGCTGGGCCCCGCTGGGTGGTCAGGGCGCGAAGGTCATGACCAACCCGACCATGCAGCAGCTGGCCGCTAAGTACGGTAAGACGACCGCCCATGTCAGCCTGCGCTGGTTGCTTCAGCGGTGGATTTTGCCACTGCCAAAGTCGGTTCATAAGGAACGGATGGTTCAAAACACCCAGCTCTTTGACTTTGAACTTAGCGATGAAGACATGGAAAAGATTACGGCCCTGCCAAACCTGGGCGGGCAGTGTGCGGACCCGGATGAGGTCGACTTTTAGAAGGGACGGTGCGGTCAATGCAATTTATCAAAACGACCCCGAACGTTGAACTGGCAGAGAACATTGTGGAAACGCCCGCCCAGACGGTCACCCACTTGGTAATTCCGGCGGGCAAAGCCGTCCCTAAGCACCACGTTCCCGATGATGTGGTAGTGGTGCCAATCAAGGGCCGGGTGGTCTTTGAAGATGTTGCCAACGGGGACTCACAGACGCTGGTCCCGGGTGATATCGTCAAGCTGGCGCCAAACGAATGGCACGCGCTAACGGCGGTCACGGATACGGAAGTAATGGTAATTAAGTCGCAGCTGGCGGACTAAGCTAATAGTGCCGCTTGAAATTTTCAGCGCAGCTGCACCATAGAGAGTGAACACCAGAAAATCGACCCTGGAGCCGGTTTTCTGGTGTTTTTGTTCCGCTCCGTTCGCAATTGTTTTATGATAGAAGGGAGAGACTTTTTGATAAGGAAATGATGGGAAAATGGCAGACGGGAAGAAAGCGACAATTTTTTCTAGGGACGTTGTGCTGGTCATGGCCGCGGCGTTCTTTTTCATGTTTAGCAATATGTACTGCAATCCGCTGATTAATGGCTACGCCAAGAGCCTCGGGGCCAGCAGCACCTTTGCTGGGGTAATCGTGGGGATGATGAGCATCGTCGCGATGTTTCTCCGGCCGATTGCGGGCAACCTGACCGACCGGTTTTCCAAGTACCAATTGTCCGTAGCGGGCGGTCTGTTATCGTTTATTGGTGTGCTCGGCTATGTCTTTACCCCGAACAGCGGTCTGCTGCTCTTCTTCCGCCTGGTCAACGGGTTGGGCTACGTCCTCTGCACGGTTTGCATGACGACCTGGCTTTCCTACCTAGTGCCGTTTTCCCACGTCGGGGAGGCGATGAGTTTCTACGGCCTGATGAACGCCCTAGCGATGTCGTTAGCGCCGGCGATTTCAATCGACCTCTACCGGGTAATTGGCTACCGGCTGGCGATTGTAATTTCGGCCATCTCCGCGCTGCTGGTGGTCGTGACGATTCAGTTTGTCAGCAACCGGGCCGTACCGGACGCCGCAGCCGCACCAGGTCGGCGCCGGCTCAA
Organism: Limosilactobacillus antri DSM 16041; assembly: GCF_000160835.1. Taxonomy (GTDB): domain Bacteria; phylum Bacillota; class Bacilli; order Lactobacillales; family Lactobacillaceae; genus Limosilactobacillus; species Limosilactobacillus antri. Next base: position 97,423 of record NZ_GG700733.1, on the reverse strand, counting down.
GATTATCCAGCGGGATTCCCTGCCCGTCGCGGCGCTGATTGCCCTCTTTGCCTTGCCATACTTTGCGACCCAGGCGGACATCGTCAGCTACGTCGAACAGCGTCATCTGGACGTGGCGGTCGGCGCCTACTTCTTGATTTATGCGGTGGTCCTGCTCGCAATCCGGCTGGTCCTGCGTAACCAGTTTGATACGGTCCGGTTTGGCGTGTGGCTTGTCGGCTGTGCGGTTGCGACCGTCTTTTACCTGGTGATGCTGGCGGTCATGGAGAATAATTGGGAGATGGCCTTGGCCGCGGCAGGGATGGCCCTGGGCTACGGGATTATCTATTCGGTCTGCCAATCGACGGCCATGATGCTCGCGCCGGCAAACGAGCGGGGGCTGGCAAGCGCCACCTTCTTCGTCGGCCTGGACATCGGAATGTCGCTGGGCCCGATTGTCGGGGGGATCATTGACAGCGTGCTGCCGGTAAAGGATTTCTACCTGGTGATGCTGCTGATCGTACCGGTGATTTTGCTAATTTACCTGGCCAACCGGCGGAAGCTGAACCGGGCAGTTATCCAGCACCAGGAAGACATTAACTAGCGGGGGATGAGTGATGAAACAAACTTTAACGGCAGTCTGGCGGCAGACCCACGAATTTAAGCGGCACTGGGTCAGCTACCTGACCCTGTTTGTCAGTGTGGACCTGCTGATCCAGCTGATCTGGATCCCCATTTTCCGGGCTGTGACAACCCTCGTTTTGCAAGCGGCGGAGATCCCGTTTATTTCCTACCAAAACGTGCTGATGATTGCCCGCCACCACCCGCTGGTGATGGTGGCCCTGCTCGCAGAACTAGCCTGCCTGCTGTTAGTGGTGTACGTGCAATTTGCCGCCGTCCTGCTCGGTGTTCGTGATATTTCCCGGGAAATAATCAGCGTCCGGGTCCTGCTCAGGGAACTCGGGCAGGCGCTCCGCCGCCTCCGCCCGGGTTCGCTCCTGGTGCTGGCAATTTATTTTATCCTGGTGATTCCCTTTGCGGACCTGGTTTACCGAACGCCCCTGCTAGCGAAGGTCCAGGTGCCCCAATTTATCCTTGACTATCTGACCCGGAACGCGCTCTTGCTGACTGCCACGGTGGTGCTTTATGGCATTCTTGTCTTCCTCGGGCTCCGGCTGATTTGGACCCTGCCCCTGATGGTTTACCAACGGCAGCGGCTGCGTCCGGCCCTCCGGCAAAGCTGGCGGCAAACCCGCGGCCGGTCATGCTGGGCGCTGGCAATGCAGCTGCTGACGATTGGCCTATTAGCGGCGCTGGTCATGGCCGGCTTTTACGTGCTTGTAATCGGGGCCCAATGGCTGGCTGATTTCCTGCCCCAGCCGATGGCAGCCCTCTTGGCCAACGTCAACTTGCTGGTGATCCAGCTGGGGAGCGAACTGGTGACCAGCTGGACCGGGATGGTCACGGTCAGCCTGCTCTTTCTAGCGCCCGGGGAGCACACCCCGGCCGCCAGTCCACGGGTCGCAACGCGGGGGCAGCGGGTCGTCGTCGGCCTGGCCTTCGCCGCTTTGATAGCGACGGCGGCTGTGGGAAACAGCTTGTACCTGTCAGATAGTCAGTACCACCATCCCGTCACGATCTCCCACCGGGGAGTGGCGGAACAAAATGGGGTCCAAAATACTATTCCGGCGCTGAAAAGGACCCACCGCCTCCACCCGGACTACGTTGAGTTAGACGTCCACGAAACCAAGGACCGCCAATTTGTGGTCCTCCACGATGAGAACCTCAAAGCGCTGGCGGGTGTTGACCGAACGCCGCGCCAGCTGACCCTCAAACAGCTGACCCAGTTGACGGTGCGTGAAAATGGCCACCGGGCAAAGCTGGCCAGCTTTAGCGATTACCTGCGGACGGCCAACCGGCTGCACCAAAAACTGCTGGTGGAGATTAAGCCCAGCCCGGCAGATTCGCCTGATATGGTGGACCGCTTTGTTGCGCGTTATGGGGACGACCTGGTTAAACACCACGCCCTGGTCCATTCCTTGGATTACGGGGTTGTCGAAGCGGTGAAGCGGCGGGATCCCCGGCAGACGGTCCTGTATATCCAACCCTACAATTTTACCTACCCGAATACCGCCGCTAACGGCTACTCAATGGAGTATTCGACCTTGACCACTGACTTTATCACCCTGGCCCACCTGCAGGGCAAGCGGGTTTATGCCTGGACGGTCAATGATCCCAGCGTCATGATGCAGATGATGTACAAAAACGCCGATGGAATCATTACCGATAACCTGGCGGAATTGAACCGGGAAATTGCCGATTACGAGGAACACCGCAGCTATGCACGGCGGCTGCTAAACTACATTCTGGTTGTCCCGACGGCCACGGAGTTCACGCCTTAACATAAATTTAACTACTGGACCCCGAATAAGTTCAAAAAACGTTGTTAAACTAGCTGAAAGATGCAAGGAGTTGAAGTTGTGATGTCGATTTACGGACCTTATGAAGACGCCCTCAACCAGATCCTCGCTGGTGTGGAAGACCGGTTGCGGGAGTGGAACGACCACCAGCTGGCAATGCACCGGCCTAAACTATATGAACATTTGATTGGCCGGGTGAAGACGCCCGCCAGCATGACGGAAAAATGCCGGCGCAAGGGCTATCCAGTAACCACGGCCGCCGCCCTGCGCCAGTGCCGGGACGCGGTGGGAATCTGGCTGGTCTGCAACTTCATCAGTGATATTAACCGTTGCGTGGCCTTATTAGAGCAGGCCGACTGGTGCACGGTGGTCCAGAAAAAGGACTACATCACCAACGCGAAACCGAATGGCTACCGCAGCTACCACTTGATTTTAGATGTCGCCGCGCCTTACCAGGACGTGGACGGCCGCCGTCCGGGGCGCTTCTACGTGGAAGTCCAGTTGCGGACGATTGCCATGGACTCCTGGGCAAGCCTGGAGCACGAGATCAAGTACAAGCACCATGTCGCAGATCCAGAGCGGATCAGCAAGGAATTGAAGCGGTGCGCTGACCAGTTGGCATCGTGCGACGTCCAGATGCAGACAATTCGCCAACTGGTCCAGGAAGGAGAGACGGACGAATGAAAATTTTGCTTGCGGAAGACGAAGCCCAGCTGGCCCGGGTACTAACCATGGCGATGACCACGAGCGGCTACCAGGTCGACGCGGTTGACAATGGGCAAAAGGTTCTCGACCTGGCCGCGGCCAACGCCTATGACGTGATGATCCTGGATATTATGATGCCGGTCAAAAGCGGCTTGGACGCCCTCCGTGAATTGCGGGACCGTGGTGACCGCACCTACGTCATTATGCTAACGGCGATGGCGGAGGAGGACGACCGGGTGACCGGCCTCGACGCGGGGGCAGACGATTACCTGACCAAGCCGTTTTCGCTCAAGGAGTTGCTGGCCCGTCTGCGGTCGCTGGAACGGCGGACCACGAGTTATGATGACCAGGAGCTGGCGTTTGCCGACCTGCGCCTTGATAGTGGTGAGCAGGTGCTAGAAAGCCATAATTCCATCAGCCTGTCCCGGGAGGAAACCCGGATGCTGCAATACTTAATTCACAACGCGGGCAAAGAACTCGCCGCGGCCGATCTCCTGCAGCGGGTTTGGGCTGGCGACCAGGACGCGGATGAAGAGGACGTCTGGATTAACATCTCCTACCTCCGGCACAAGCTGCAGTCGATTCAGTCGGCGGTAGAGATCGTTGGTGAAAAGGGCGGTCCTTACCTGTTAAAGGGGTGAGCCGGAATGATTCAGCACTTTCGCAAGAAATTTATCCTCATTTCGACCTGTGCGCTGGTGGTTGTGATCATTACCATCATTGGCAGCATCAGTGCCGTAACCTACTTTCAAGCGCGGCAGGAGGTCACTTCCGTCCTGACGGTTTTAAGTGACAACGAGGGTCGGATGCCGGCCCGGCAGGTCCCTAGCCAGTCGAACTTCTTTCCCCAGCAGCGACTTACCCGGGAAAGCCTCTCCCAGTACCGCTATTTCAGTGCGACGATCCCGCACGACGGGGGCCCGATCCAGGTCGATAACCAGCACATCCTATCGGTGTCGGCGGCTACGATCCGCCAGCTGGCCCAACGGGTGGAGCGACGCAATACTGACCGTGGCCAGGTCCTCTACAACAGCAGTGTATACGCCTACCAGGTCCGGCGGAATAGCAAGCAGACGCTGGTGGTCTTTTTAGATGAAAGCCTGATGATGTCCCGGGCCCGGAAGATTATCGACCTCGGGATTTTGCTGGGAATGGTCAGCCTGGTGCTCTACACGATTGTCCTGGTCCTGCTTTCCCGGCGGGCAATTCGGCCAATTATCGAAGCTGAGCAACGGCAAAAGGAATTTATCACCAATGCTGGCCATGAGCTGAAGACGCCCCTGACGGTAATTTCCGCCAATACCGAGATGCAGGAGCTGACGAGCGGGGAAACCGAGCTGACGGCCAGCACGAAGCAGCAGGTTAGCCGGATGACCAAGCTGGTCAACTACCTGGTATCCCTCGCCCGGCTGCAGGAACAGCCGCAGATGACGATGATTCCGGTTGACGCCAGTGGGGTGGTTAACCGGGCGGTGAAGAGCTTTAAAAGCGTCGCTGCCAATGCTGACCATCAGTTTGAAACTGCCGTGGCCCCCGCCATTACGGTCCTTGCCGACGAAAACTACCTTTATGAATTGGTAAGCATCCTGATTGATAACGCCAATAAATACTGTGATCCTGGTGGGACCGTCACTGTCCAGCTGGCCGCGGTCAAGAAGAATGCGGTCCTGACGGTCAGCAACAGCTACGCGAAGGGTGACCAGGTCGACACGGCCCGTTTCTTTGAGCGTTTTTACCGGGAAAATAAGGCCCGGACCCTGTCAAAGAACGCGGGGTATGGGATTGGCCTGTCAATGGCCCGGACGATTGTTCACAATTTCCACGGCCGGATCAGTGCCAAGTACACCGCTGGTAAAATCTCCTTTATCGTTAGCCTGCGGCGCGTGACGCCAAAATAAGCAAAGCGACCAGCCCGTCGCCAAACGTGAGTTGGTGGCAGGCTGGTCGCTTTGTTACTGTCTATCCTGTTCTGGCGTTATTAGTAGTCGCCGTTTAAAATTGAGTTTTTGACGATCACGTAGTCAACCTTGCGGAGTGCCTCCAGGTCGCGTCCGCCAGCGTAGGAGATGGCGGATTGGAGGTCTTCCTGCATTTCGCGAAGGGTATCCTTAATCGAACCGCGGAACGGCACTAGCATCTGCTTGCCCTCGACGTTCCGGTAGGCCCCCTTTTGGACTTCCGAAGCCGAACCCCAGTATTGCTTGTACTGCTTGCCGTCAATCGTGATGATGTGACCCGGCGATTCCAGGTGGCCGGCGAGCATGGAGCCGATCATCACCATCGAGGCACCGAAGCGGACCGACTTGGCAATGTCGCCGTTGTGGCGGATTCCACCGTCGGCGATGATTGGTTTGCGGGCGGCCTTAGCACAGAGGCGAATGGCAGCCAGCTGCCAGCCCCCGGTTCCAAACCCGGTCTTCAGCTTGGTGATGCAAGCCTTGCCGGGCCCCACGCCGACTTTGGTCGCATCCGCCCCGGCATTTTCCAGGTCCCGGACCGCTTCCGGCGTGGCGACGTTGCCGGCCGTCACAAAGCTGGTCGGCAGCTGCCGTTTGATGTATTGGATCATTTTAATTACAAAATCCGAATGACCGTGGGCCACGTCAATTGTAATGTATTCTGGAACCGATTGTTCGGCCTTTAACCGATCAATGAAATCGTACTCGGCGTCCTTAATACCTACGGAAATGGACGCGAACAGCTTCCGCTCGTGCATCCGCTGGACAAACGCCAGCCGGTCTGCTGGCTGGAACCGGTGCATGACGTAATAGTAGCCATTTTGCGCCAGCCAGACGGCCAGGTCTTCGTCAATGACGCTTTCCATATTGGCCGGAACCACCGGGATGTTAAAGGTTCGCGGCCCAAATTGGACGCTGGTATCCGCCTCTTTCCTGCTCTTAATCACGCACTTATTCGGAATCAGCTGAATGTCATCATAGTCGAACGTTTCCACGATCACAGCTCCTTTTCGTTAAAAATTCCGTTAGCTATTATGCGCCAAACTTTCTCCTTCGTCAATGATATTTTCGTACGATTTAGTCGTTAATTTTGAAAATAGTTCGATTCATCCTTGACCTTTAGGGTGAACTTCGGTAGGATAGGGAAGTAAAAACGTCTTTTTACGAAAATAAACGATGAGGTGAAAATGAATGTCATCAGTTGTTATTGTTGGTAGTCAATGGGGAGACGAAGGAAAGGGCAAGATGACCGATTACCTGAGTCAGGACGCGGACGTGGTCGTTCGTTCCCAGGGTGGTAACAATGCCGGGCACACGATTGCTTTTGATGGTAAGAAGTTTGCTTTACGGCTGGTTCCCTCCGGTATCTTTGGAAAGGACAAGTTAGCGGTAATTGGTAACGGTGTTGTCATTAACCCGCCGGCCTTGTTGAAGGAATTGCATTACCTCCAGGACAACGGGATTGACATCTCGGGACTGCGGATTTCCAGCCGGTCCCACGTGACCTTCCCTTACCACATCCTGTTGGACAAGTGCCAGGAAGCGGCGAAGGGTGACCACAAGGTCGGGACGACGAAGAATGGGATCGGCCCGACATACATGGACAAGGTTTCCCGGGTCGGCATTCGGATGTGTGATTTGCTAGAAAAGGACACCTTCGAGACAAAGCTGCGCCGGAACTTGGCTGAAAAGAACGAATTGTTCACAAAGCTCTACCACGTTGACCCAATTAATTTTGATGATATTTTTGAAAGCTACTACGAATACGGCCAAGAACTGAAGAAGTACGTTACCGATACTTCCCGGATCGTTAACGACGCCCTCGATAATGGCCACCGGGTACTCTTTGAAGGGGCCCAGGGGGTAATGCTGGACGTCGACCAGGGAACCTACCCTTACGTGACCGCCTCGAACCCGATTGCCGGGGGCGTCTGCACCGGGGTTGGGGTTGGCCCGAACAAGATTAACACCGTCGTGGGGATCTGCAAGGCTTACTCGACCCGGGTTGGTGCCGGCCCATTCCCAACTGAATTGACTGATGAAATCGGCGACCAGATTCGGGAAACGGGTCATGAGTACGGAACCGTTACTGGCCGTCCCCGGCGGGTGGGCTGGTTCGACAGCGTCGCTATGCGGCACGCACGGCGGGTTTCCGGGATCTCCTGCCTGAGTCTGAACCTGCTAGACGTCCTGACCGGGTTGAAGACCGTTAAAATCTGCAAGGCCTACAAGCTGGATGGTAAGGTGATTGACTACTACCCAGCCAGCCTCAAGGAACTGGACCGCTGTGAACCAGTTTACGAAGAACTGCCGGGTTGGGACGAAGACATTACGGGGGTTAAGAAATTTGAAGACCTGCCCGTCAACGCGCAAAACTACCTCAACCGGGTAAGTGAGCTGTCTGAGGCGCCGTTGGCAACCGTTTCCGTTGGTGCCGACCGGATCCAGACGATCATCGTTAAGAACCCGTGGGAATTGGCAGAATAATTAAAGAATTGAGTAAGGTTTTAGCCGCTGGGCCGAAACCTTTTCTTATTTATAGCCAAAAAGCGGTACAATATCATTAAATTAACTGAATGAGGGATAGATATGGCAAACTTGACAATTACGGTTAGTCGGCACTACCTGGACTGGCCGCTCCACCAAACGATTCAGCAGGCGGACCTGGTCCGGCAGCTCGGCATCCGCGTGACCACCAGCAACGGGGAAGACCTGACGAACAAGCTCGTGGTGAACCTGACCCAGGTCGACATTAACCGGCCGGGGGAATACCCGGTAATGCTGAGTGCGATGGATGCCAACGGGCAAACGGCCCAGCGGAGTATTACTCTCCACGTGCGTCCAGAACAGCAAGTGGGCAGTCGTCAGCAGACCACGGCGCCGGCACAACCGGCAAGGGGTAAGAAGCGGCACTGGATCTTGGCGGTGCTGGCAATCATTATCTTGCTGCTGGTGTGGTGGGGAGTAAGTGCCCATCACCGGGCGCAGCAGCAGGAACAGGCAGCCAATAACGCCCATCAGAGCAGCCAAATTTCGGATAACTCCAGCAGTATTGCTAAGCTGAGTTCCGACAACCAGAAGCTGGCCAACCAGGTGGCCCAGCTGAAGGGTGCCGCGAAGTAGTACCAGAAGGACCATGACCAGCAGGCGCTAAATGAACGTTTGGACCAGATTCAGTCCCAAAACCAGCAACTGCTTAACCAGTCCCAGAGTTCAACGGCGAAGGAGCACCTGAATGAGGTGATGAACGTCGTCAACCAGGTGCGGCAAGATCCGGACAACGGGGTCAGCGTTGTCAACGACCTGAAGAACCAGCCGGGCTTTAACGAAATTTGGACGAACGTGTCCCAGCGGCTCTCGACCTGGCTGAGCCGCTTCGGCAATTAAACGATTGACAGTGCATTGGGAGCCAATTACAATAAAATAAATAGTTTCCTTTAAGTGGCCCAGTGAGACCGGCAAGGACCGATGGAATGATTTTCTCCGTTAGTCGCCGGTGCTGCTAACGGAGTTTTTATTTGGAAGAGTGAGTTGGATTAAAAAGGAGTGGCAATTATGGCACATGAAATCGTTGATGGTTCAAGTATGCAACGGGCGCTGACCCGGATTACCTACGAGATTATCGAACAGAACAAGGGGGTTGAAAACCTCGTCTTTGTAGGAATCAAGACCCGGGGAATCTACCTGGCGGAACGGCTCGCCAAGCGGTTAAACCAGTTAGAAAAGGTTGATGTTCCCGTTGCGGCCCTCGACGTGTCGCTTTACCGGGATGACCGCCATGTGCCGGACCACCGGATTGAGCCAACGGTCAACACGAAGCAGCTGGATGTTGACATTACTGATAAGCACGTGATCCTAGTTGATGACGTGCTCTTCACCGGCCGGACGGTGCGGGCCGCCCTGGACGCCCTGATGGATATGGGCCGGCCAAAGCGGATTTCCCTGGCGGTGCTGGTCGATCGGGGCCACCGCGAACTGCCAATCCGGCCAGACTTTGTGGGCAAGAACATCCCGACGTCCTCTGACGAAACCGTTCACGTGGCGGTCGAAGAGTATGATGGGCATGAGGACATTACGATTGAACGGAATTAGGCAAGCGAAAAGCGGTCGAGCTAAATTTGAAGCTCGACCGCTTTTATGTACCCAGAGAATATTTCCCGGGAAATTACTTTTCTTTCCAGTACCGGGCATTGGTTAAAATCTGCCGGGACCGTTCATCCGCCGGGCGGTAGCCCTTGGTGAACAGGTGCCGGAAGTACATCATGTTGTACAGAAAGGCAAAGATGACCGACGGAATTGGGAATTCCAGCAGCCAGTTCAGACCAAAGAACAGGGCAACGAGGGCGTAGTCCAGGTCCAAGACGATGATTAACAAGAAGTTGTAGTAGTCACCCCGAAAAAGTGCCGGCAGCGGGCCGAACCAGAGCGTGGTCCATGAAATGCCCACCTTGGCGATCCGGATGTCACCCTGATCATTAACAATTTTAGCGTAGTTTGGTGGGAGGGGGAGATTATTCAAGTTAAACGGGTTTTGGTCATTATTATTGTTGTTGCCAAATGGGTTTTGCATATCTCTTGTCCACTTCTTTCTGTTAAATAATAATGATAACACATTCGGGTGGCGGACACTACTCTAGCGCCGGAGAGACAGCTTGACGACGGCTTCGCAGCGGGCCGTCTGCGGCATCATGTCAATCGGCTGGATGTAGTCGACGTGGTACACGCTGGTCAGCCGCCGGAGGTTTCGGGCCAGGGATGCCATTCCGCAGGAAACGTAGGCAAACTTGCGGGGCTTGACCTTGAGGATCTGCTTAATCAGCTCATCATCTAAACCCGTCCGCGGCGGATCGACCACCAGGGCGTCGAATTGCAGCCCTTCTGCGAGCCAGCGGGGCATGACCTCCTCGGCCTTGCCCACCTCATAGTGGGCGTTGCTAATTCCGTTCAGCTGGGCGTTGGCGTTGGCATCCGCAACGGCCTCGGGGATGATTTCCATTCCCCGCACGGCCTTAACCCGGGCCGCCAGTGCGAGGCCGATCGTCCCGATCCCGGCGTAGGCATCGATCAGGGTGTCTTCCCGGTCGAGTTCGAGTGCTTCGGCAGCCTGTTCATAGAGGACTTCCGTTTGCTCCGGATTCAGCTGGAGGAAGGACCGGGCGGACAGCTCAAAGTCAAGGCCCATCAGGCTTTCGGTGATGGTCTGCTTGCCCGCCAGGTGGATCATCTGCTCACCCCAGACCAGGGGCGTGTCGCCGGGGTTGACGTTTTGCATGATCGAAACGACTTCTGGCAGCTGCTGGGCGATGGCGGTGAGGAGGGGCCGTTTATGGACCAGCTTCGGGGTGTTGGTGATGAAGGTGAGCTGGAGTTCGCCGGTCGTCCAGGATTCCCGCACAACAATCGTTTTAATAATGCCGCTGTTGTGCGCCTCGTCATATACGGGGATCTGCAGGTCTTCAATTAACTGCACGACTGTCCGCACGACCTTCATCGTCCGCGGCATTTGGACTGCACATTCCTGCATATCAACCAGGTCGTGGCTGTTGGGCTTGTAAAGGCCAGCTGCTACGTGGCCGTCAACCATCCGGACCTGGAACTGGGCCTTGTTGCGGTAGTGGTATTCCTCCGGCGCGGCAATCGTCTGCCGCACGTCGTAGTTGCGGTAGCCGTATGGCTGGAATTTTTCAAGGCTGTCGAGGACCACCTGCCGCTTAAAGGCGAGCTGCTGGGGGTAGGCCAGGTGTTCCAACTCGAAGCCACCAGCCACGTCAGCGTAACTGTCGCGCGGGGCTACCCGGTGCCGGCTGCGCTTGCGAATCCGGTGGATCTTCGCCTCTAAAAAGCGGGGGTGGACCCGGGTGACTTCTGCAACCACGACTTCGTCCGGGAGTGCACCGGGGACAAAGCAGACCTTATGCTTGTAATAGCCAATGCCGTGACCGTTTACCCCTAAGCGCCGAATGGTCAGGGGGAAGCGGTCCCCAATGTTAACGTTAACGTCCGTTGTTACGTGCTCTTTTACCATATTCCTGCTCCGTTCATTGTGATATCTCTTCATTTTACCATCTTCGCCCGGTAAGTGGGGGAACGATGCGGTAGTGATTATAACTAAATCGTTCAAAATTCCCGGTTAAGCGAAAAGAATGCTAATAATTAGTCCGGTTTTGTGTCGCTGGCATTGAAATTATAGTAAAATGACAGTGTGAAATGTTGCATAAATAATTATAAGGAAGTGACAAGTTTGAAGATTGCTGCAATTGCAGGGTCCAATGCGAACCATTCTTATAATCGGATGTTGTTAGAATACATTGCAAAGGATCTTCGGGATACCGATGATGTTGATGTGATCGACATTCGCAAGGTTCCACTTTTTAACGAAAACTATAAGGGAAAAACTCCAGACGTCGTAGCTGATATTGACCGCCGGGTGGCGGACGCCGATGCGGTGATTATCGCCAGTCCTGAATATAACCACTCAATCACCTCTGCGCTAAAGAGCATGGTGGAGTGGCTCTCGTATGAGCTGCACCCGCTGGAGGACAAGCCGGTGATGATTATCGGGGCCTCGACCCACGAACAGGGATCCTCCCGTTCCCAGGTCCAGCTGCGGGATATTTTGATTTCGCCAGGGGTCAACGCCCACGTCTTCCAAGGCGAGGAATTCTTCATGAGTAACGTTGCCGAATTAATGGACGAAGACGGCAACATTACGGACGCGGGCACGATCAGCTTCTTGAACAAGTGCATTCGGGAATTCAAACCATATGCAGAAGCCATTAACGGAATGGTTGCCAAGAAGAAGGAGGCGGCAAAGGACTAATGAAAATTTTAGCTTTAGTTGGGACCAACGCGAACTTCTCGTATAACCGGATTTTGCTCCAGTTTATGAAAAAGCACTTTAAGCAGATGGCCGACATTGAAATTTACGAAATTAGCAAGCTGCCTGCCTTTAGCGTGGATGTGCCATTGAGTGAGCAAACCGAAGTCTGGAAGCTCAAGCAAAAGGTCAAAGCAGCCGACGGGGTCGTGTTCTCCACTCCGGAATATGACCACGGGATTCCGGCCGCTTTAAAGAGTGCCACAGAATGGCTGTCGTACCACACCACGGTTTTGAAGCACAAGCCGGTTATGGTGGTCGGGGTTTCTTATGGCCGCCAGGCGTCTGCCCGTTCGCAGGTGCAAATGCGGCAAATCCTCATCTCACCCGACTGTGATGCCAACCTGCTGCCGGGCAATGAAGTCTTGATTGGTGGGGCGAGCCGGGTCTTTTCCAAGGACGGCCGCCTGATTGATGAAAAGATGCGCGATAACCTTGAACGGTGCTTTACAAACTTTATTGAATACATTCAGGTATTTGAAAACATTGATGAGGAGGAAGTCCATATGTCGATTAAACGCCCAACGATTAGTGATGCTTACATTAACTTCCCAACTGGCCGGTTGTCATTAAAAGAGGTTCAACAGATTTTCAGTACGATCCCCTTTGAAATTGACCTGGTTGACAGTTCAGACCGCTTCGCCTGGTACTCGGACAAGCCGAACCGGGAACATGTGCGGAGCGTGGCGTCCCTGAACGAACCGGTAACGGAATGCCACCCGCCAAAGGCCGTTCCGGTGGTGACGAAGATTATCAATAGCTTCCGTGATGGCGAAAAGGACGTCGTGACCCGGCCGCTGTGGATGAACGGCCACCGTTCACTGATCCAATACTACGCGCTGCGGGACGTTGATGGCCACTACCTGGGTACGATTGAGTTTACCGGGAGTGTCGAATACATCCTGAACCTGTTTGAAAACGGGGGCTGGGATAAGAAGCCGGACGCCACAACCGGTGCCTCTGCCCATGACGAGGGCGGCGACCAAGCGGCAGCGCCCGTCGCCGATGCTTCTACCGGTGCCTCCGAGGCTGATGATGATCCCGCTAGTGAGACCGCCGGTTCGCCGGTAGCTAACGAGGCTGCTGATGAGGACGCGACGACCGGCGCCTCCGAAAGCGGCAGTGTGGATGCCGACGACGAAAGTGCTGACGCCACGACTGGTGCTTCTGAAAACTAGGCTGGCTGATGACGAGTGAATTAATGGCCCAGCAGCACAGCATGGTGCACCGGGCCCTGGGAACTAAAATCGTGCTGACGGTCTACGGGGATGAGTACTTTCCCCTGCTGAGCCAAGCGGTGAAGCTGATCGACGGCTATGAGGACCGGCTGACGGTTAACCGGCCGGTATCTGAAGTGATGGCGGTCAACCAGGCTGCCGGGCGGATTCCCAAGCTGGTCTCGCCGACGACCTATGACCTGATCAAATTGGCGGTTCATTATAGCCGGGAAAACTTTGGCTTTAACGCGCTGATTGGGCCGCTCGTGAAGTTGTGGAAGATCGGCTTTGCCGGGGCCAACGTGCCGAGTGACCGGGCGATTAAGGAGCGGCTCCAGTTAATTGATCCCTACCAGGTGCTGCTGGATGACGATCACCGGACCGTTTACCTCGAACGGCCGGGGATGGAGCTGGACCTGGGCGGAATTGCCAAGGGCTACATCGCCGACCGGATTCGGGACTTTTGGCAATCCCGGGGGGTGCCGGCCGGGATTATTAACCTGGGCGGCAACCTGGTCTTTGTCGGTCGGTCACCCCGGCGGACTGATGGGCAATGGATTATTGGTGTCCAGGACCCGCAGCTAAAGCGGGGCCACGACTTGGAAACGGTCCGGCAGCCGGCCGGCTCGGCAGTGACGTCGGGGATTTACGAACGCTTCCTGGTGAAGGCCGGCCGGCGGTACCACCACCTCCTAGACCCCCGCACCGGCTACCCGCTGGAAACTGACCTTAGCAGCGTGACGGTGTTCACCGACCAGTCGGTAATGGGGGAAATCGAAGCCAAGCGGCTCTTCTTTAACGGCGCCCCACTCGTTGGCTGGACGGAGCAGCCGGGCAACCGGGGGGCAGTCTTTATCCATAACGACGAACGGGTCGAAAACGTAAATATTTAACTCCTGGGACGCGGAAGCGAGGATTAACTTGCGCGTTGCGGAGGTCCCTAACATTTGGGTTAAGCTGAATGTTGGGGACTTTTTTTATACAAATTTTGATTGGCCCTAGCAGTCCGTTATCGCATTTTCATTTTCATGATGATAAAAAGATTGGCGTCACGATGGGGGTTAAGCATGATGAAAATGTCATATTTTTTCTAAAAAAGGAAACGGGTGGAGCCCACACGTTAACTAAATTCAAGAAACAAATTTATTTATTAAACAATCCCAATTTGAAAAAAAAAAACCGGATATAATTATGGCGGACGATAAATAATGTTATGGAGGACAGATTATGTTATCGAGAAGTAATTGGAAAGAACAACTTCGGCAACATGAGGCGAAAAAACAACGGTTCGCAATTAAAAAGCTAACCGTGGGAGTTGCCTCAGTGCTGATTGGTTTTACCTTTATGGGAATTGGGACCGCTGCTAACGCGGATTCAAGTGTTGCTGATAACGGTAGCGCGTCAACCGCCACTGATCCGGCTGCCTCAAACAAGCAGACGGTGACCCTTTCGCAGACTGCTGGTGCCGCCAACGGCGCTGCCACTACGGAGAATAAGGCGAATACTAATTCGCTAAATACTGCTGCTCCTGCGCCAGTGACTGCCAACCAGGCTGCGGAAAGCAAGGCTCCGGTACAAGCGCAGGAAGTAACTGATTGGCAAGGCTTTGTCAACGCAATGAACGATGCCAATGTTGGGACCATTACCCTCAGTGGCGACATTACCGTGGCCAATCAGGGGACTAACGTTAGTGGCATTAACCGGCCGAACCCGGTCACCAATGGCGGCAAGATGAACCTAACCGGGGAGAACATCGCGCGAACCCTGACGATTGATGGCCAGGGCCATACGATTAATTTTGGGGCCAACTACCTCAGCTTCACGACCGCTAACCAGCAGAAGAGTACACCGTGGAACCTTACCTTTAAGAACATCACCATCAATGCCGATGGCTATGATAATTCCTGGTCTACGTTTGGCGGGGCATTTAGCCCAATTTACATGGGCGGTGACGATATTAGGACGGAGCTCTTAGCGAAGAATAAGGTTACTTTTGAAAATGTTACTGCTGACGTCAAAAACGGGGCCTTCTACAACACCACGATGGCGCAGCAAATTACGGATAATCCGTATACCACGGTAACCTTTAAGGGCAATAACCAGATTACTTGTGAAGCGGTGAATGTCGCTGGTAATCAGCTGTACAACTACTCAAGTGCCGTTTCCGCTGCCCACATTATCTTTGCTGATGGTACTAACACTGTCTTTAACGTCAGCACCGCTAAGACTAACAACGACCAGAACGCTGGTGGCAATATTCTCCGGGCCAACGTCGAAGACCCAAATGATTCTGCGCCCGCGATTGATGTCCAGCAGGGAGCGACCGTGACCTTAAATGGTCAGTCGACCGACGTCAAGGGAATGCTGGTTAACCGGGCGATCACTGGAACGGTCCAGGTCGACGGTAACTTGAACGCCAACATGGCTGATGGCCACTCCGTTGCGATTTGGGCCGGTAACTTAAATATCGGCAAGACCGGGGTGGTTAATATCCAGACCCGGGAAAGCAATGATGGGACCGGCGCCAACGGGGTCACCAACTACAATGGTTACCACTTTGCCCCGATTTCATTAGGGGTTGGCTTTGCCGCAAACGTTAGCAATGCGGGTTCCAACCTCCTGAACAATGCCGGTAAACTAACGATTGTCCGGACCGGGACGAATTCGACTTCGCCATTGATTTCGTTTGGCTCCGGTAATGGAACTGGTGGCCAATTTACGTTGAACGTCCAGGATGGGGCGACGCTGGACTTGCAAGACGGCGCTACCTCTTCGATCAAGGGGTCCTTTACCAACACGCCGAACATCGGCTTAGTAACGATGTGGGGGAACGGTGGCGTAAATTCAGCCACGTTTGCCAAGGTCAACATTACTAATCCTGGTTACGTTAACTTCCAGCGGACGGGGTCACAAACCGGGACCCTGCTCCGCCTGGAAAATATGAATAACCACGTCAACATCTCGGGTAACGGTGGTGTATTGCCATTAGCTTACTGGGATGAAGGCAATAAGGGCGGCGCATCATCCTACTGGTACATCAAGAGCTTAACGAACCAGAATAACTGGGGAAACAACGCCATTTCTGGCTTTACCGCCGCTGGTCAGACGATCGGGCAAAATCAGAATGGTGAAATGAAGTTCTTACACTCGAACGGAACGGTCACCTTTGCCGGGAGCCAGGCCGGGTTGAACAGTTACCAATATCAAGATGGCACGGTAACTACGGGCCAGCCGACCCCAGGAGTGGACTACGAAACGCCATACCTGAATAACTTCCTGAACACCTTCAACTGGTGGACGCCACAGCGGGTTGCCATGGGGACTTCACTGGCGACCGCGGCCCAGCCGACGGATGCGGATAAGTACCAGCCAGAGGTCCAGACGATTAACGCTACTACGAAGCAGCACTTGACCGACCTGAACGTTCAGAATGGGATTAAAGACCTGATCGACCAGACCGGGGCCGTTGTTCCGAACGGCTTAGCGAACATCGATTGGAACAAGTCCCACTGGTATGATGCGGCTCAGGAGAACGTGGTTAACGGTACCAGCCAGACCGACCAAGCGATCTGGCAAGCACAATACGGCACCGGTGCGGATGCCCAACAGCCAGTTTTGCCAGCAACGAACGCCAACGGCACGTTAAAGCAGGGGCAAACTGCCGCCACCGCCACGATTGTCTATAACGATGGCTCGGTCGACTTTGTAACGATCCCGCTTGCGGTGACTGACCAAACCCTGGCTAGTCAGTACGCACCGGCTGGTGGTTCGATTACCGTTCCCGAAGGCCACCAGCTGACCCCAGCCGATGCGGCAAATGCGATTACGAACAAGGGCCAACTGGTCGATCAAAACGGGCACTCGGTCGTTGCCGGCACCAACGGCTACACTTGGCACACTGCACCCGCCACTGATGTACCCGGGGTTAAGAACGGGCTGGTAACCGTTACCTACACGGACGGCTCCACGGACGAGGTTCCGGTTACGGTTAACGTTGAATCGCAAGCGGATCAATACACTCCTCAGGGCCAGCCGGTTTCAACTTCGGTTGGGACCGTTCCGCCAGCCCAAGCCGGAATTGCCAACCCTGGCGACCTGCCGGCGGGGACCAGCTACACCTGGAGCAAGGCCCCAGACGTTTCCAAAGCGGGAACCGTTCCCGGAGTGATTAACGTCACTTACCCGGACCAGTCAGTCGACCAGGTTCCGGTTAAGGTAGTGGTCGGCAACCCAACGACGCCTTCGACGACCCGGACTGACGCTGAGCAAAATGATCCCCAGGGTCAGACAGTGACGACCACCATCGGGACCCTTCCTGACGCCGCTACTGCTGTGACCTGGCCAGCTGGGCAGCCAACGGGCGGCACGCCAACTTACACCTGGTCACAGACACCGGACGTTTACTCGCAGGGCCAGCATCCGGGGGTTGTTCAAGTAACCTACCCTGACGGCTCGGTTGACTACGTTCCAACGACGGTTACCGTAACTAACACGCCAACCGGCAAGGACGTTACTACGCCGAAGGGGACGCTCCCTGACGCTTCGACAACGGTTGACTGGGGGCAAACGCCGGCTGGACAGCCCCTTTCCCAGCCAAGCAACACGACGGTAACTTGGGGAACTGAACCGGATGTGTCCCAGCCAGGTGATTCGCAGGGAACCGTTAAGATTACTTATCCGAATGGCGAAACCACGACGGTCGTGGTTCCGGTCCACGTTACTGATCCAGACGCCAATAACGGCTTTGCTCCTTACGGTACGACCATTCGGGTTGCCTATGGCCATGATTTAACCGACCAGGACGCCCAAAGGGCCATTGCCGGCGGGGTTCCAAGCGACGCGACGGGGGTAACTTACACCTGGTCAGCTAAACCGGCCACCAGCGGCGACGGAATTTCTAACACGACGCAGCAGGGTTACGTCACGGTTAAGGGGACGCTTAATGGCCAACCAGTTTCCAAGGACGTGCTGGTTTACGTTCACGTTGGCGATCAGGCTGACAACTACGCACCGCAAGGCAAGAACCTAACCGTCGAGAAGGGGGCTTCAGTACCAGCAGCGGCAACTGCCATCACCAACCAGGATACTTTGCCGCAAGGTACGAAGTATGACTGGGCCTACACGCCAGATACCAGCGTGGTTGGAACCCAATCGACCCTTGTAAAGGTTACCTACCCTGATGGCTCGGTCGACTACGTTCCGGTCAACGTCACGGTTACCGAAACCGCTAAGGACAGTGACCAGTACCCGGTTAACTACGGCGGGCTGGAGATTGAACGGCCAACGACCGCTAGTCCGGCAACGAAGTCTGAACTGCCGACGACCACCACGGGGATGCCGGCGGGGACCATCACCGGCTATGCCAAGGGGACGTTTACTGATCCTGCCGGGGTCACGACGGCAATCAACCCAACTACTGGGGAAATTACGGTTACCGTAACTAAGGACGCCAGCCGGGGAACCTTCAACGTTCCGGTTGCGGTTCGCTACCAGGACGGCACGGCGGCGACAGTCTATGTTCCCGTCAGTGTCACGGGACTGACGGTCGACCCTGACGGCCACACCACGTACTACGGCAACCAAACCAATACGGACTTCTCCGCGGACCCAGCGAATGTGCACAAGACAAGCGTTGATAACGTTCCGGCAGCCGCTAACAGTGGCTTTAACACGATTACCTACAACTACGACTGGGATGGCACAAGCGGCAATGGCAACTACCGCAAGCACACCACCTACAAGCTGAATGCGGCGGGGACCGAATTTGTTAATATTGCCGACCCGAGTGACAAGTTTGCCGCCAGCGACATCAGCTACACTTGGCTGAATGGCTACGCACCAAACACCAACTTTGGCGATAATACCGCAACCACCCTGGCAAACAGCCCGCTGGAAAAGACTGGCCAAGGCGATAACCTGCCGGGCAACTCGAAGTACCGGTACAACTTCACCGTTTCCAACGCCAACGGCACGGCCACTGAATTAGGTCTGGGCTATGGCGACTATCAGGGCTGGTGCAATGTCTTCTTCAACTTCTACGGTGCGAAAACTGGCGAAGCCTTAACCTTTAAGCAAAACAGTGATATTTCCAACCTGACCCAGGACCAGTACCGGCACCTGATTGACGTTACGGACCTCGGTGCCGCTGGCTGGAACGGGCAGAACGCTAACCCGAATGCCCCACAGGTTTTGGCGTACGTACCGGGAACCGACACCGCGAAGACGTTTACGATGACCTGGGCACCAAGTGGTCAGCCATCAACCGCCAATGTCGCCAATGGCGTGGCGGGCACGGTTCGGATTGCCTTTAATGATGGGACCTACCTTGATGTGCCGGCAACCATTAACGTGGTCAAGGATGAGGATTCTGGCAAGCAGGACCAAGATAAGACCGCGTTCACGCAAAAGATCGTTTACACTTACAACGGCAAGGAAGTTGCTTACACGACAATTGACAACATTGCCAAGGGTGCGAACTTAACGGCTGCCCAACTGAAGAATGCCATTGACAGCAATGTTCCGGCGGACTACACGGTGGTAAGCAACTACACTTATCCGGCGGCACGCGATAACATTACGGCGACGCCAGCCGAGATTGTGGTACCGTTGGCATTGAAGTCCAGCGCACATTTTGATGCTCAGGGCCAGATTGTTTACCAAACGGCCGACGGCACCCAAGTTGGTACCGGGGACCAGATTAAGAGCAAGGTTGGCGACACCCTAACGGCCGGCCTGCTCCGTGACTTGGCTAACCAAAAGGTTCCGGCAGGCTACACGATTGCTCGGTACCCAGGCTCATACAACGTCACCGCGGATCACTTTGTTATCCCGGTTGAAGTCGAACTGAGCAGCACAGCCACAACCACCTACTACTTCTACTCTCAGGTTACGGTTAAAGCGCCAGATGGCACAACGACTACGAAGCCGCGGCAAGAGCTGCGCTTCACTTATGCGGGACTGCCAACCGATGCTGACGTAAATGTTGCGTTCACCAATGTTACGATTCCAAGCTATGCTGGCTACACGCCAGAAGTAAGCCTGACCCCGGTTTCCGCTGACGGGACTCCAATGGCAACGCTTGAAAAAGATGCAGATGGTAATTGGGGATTGAAGCTGCCAAAGCCGGTCTTGGCATACTCGCAGTATAATTACACGGTTAGCTACCGGAAGTCCGGCGAAGCAAAGCAGGGCGACGTGGTAATCACCTACGTTGACCAAAAGAACCCAAGCACGGTTCTGGGGACCATGACCGTTACTGGTCAGCTGGGCAGCACCGTCGACGTTGCCACGACCATCAAGGACCACGTTCCCGCAAATTGGACAATTGCTTCTGACTACCAGGTACCAAGTACGGCAGTTGTTCCAGGCGCCGTAACGGTTCCGCTGGTTCACGCAACCAAGACGGTCAACCCTGGCGATCCTGGTGTTAACCCAACGGACCCGCTTTACCAGGGGATGTTTAAGACGGTGACCCGGACGATCATCGTCAACCATCCGGACGGTACGACGAGCCTGACTACGCAGCCGGTCCACTTTAACCGGAGCGAAACGATTGATAAGGTTACGAACCAGGTTCTTTCCTATGGCGCCTGGACGCTGGCTACCGGCTCCGCAGCTGATTGGGGCGAATTCAACGTGCCGCAGCTAGCTGGCTACACTTCCTACGTTGATGGCACGGCAGCAACGGATGTAGCTGCAGAACAGGTTACACCGGAAACTGCCGACGTCACGGTTGAGGTAACTTACCAGGCAGCCGACCACCATGATGGCGGGGGCAATGACGGTCACACGACGCCAACCACCCCTGACCAGCACAACAATGGCAACGGCGGGAACGGCAACCCAGGAACCCCAACGAACGACCACGGCAACATCATTGGCGGCCGGCAAAGTGCTAATAACGGCCAGCACGCCGCACAGCTGCCGCAGACCAGTGACACTAAGAACATCGCTGCCGTTGCCGGATTGGGCCTTGCTAGCCTAACCGCAATGCTTGGCCTCGGCGGCTTAAAGAAGAAAAACGATTAGCTCCCGATTAGATAATCTTCCCCCTAAAAATAACTGAACGGCGACACTAATCAGAGGCAAAGGCCTCGCGCACTTGAACTCATTCAAATGTGCGGGGTCTTTGTGCTGCCGTTAAGCGGTCACGCTTTGCTAATTTTTCTTAAATTTCGATTGCTTAATTCGGCTAAATGTAATATGATAGTGGCAAATTAAAACACGGAAGCATTTCAAGTAGGTCATCCAGAGAGGCCGCGGCTGGTGTGAGCGGCTGACCGAAACTCCGGTGCTGTTAAATGTGGGCGGGTAATGCCGCACGGCGGATGGCCGTTATCCATCACGAGGGTGACATTATTTAATGTCGAACTTGGGTGGTACCGCGGAACTAAGAGCCATTTCGTCCCAAAATTTTTTTGAGGATGGAATGGCTCTTTTCGTTAGGAGGAATTCAAATGCTAGATATTAAGAAGATTCGGCAAAACCCTGATTTTTACAAGCAAAAGCTCGCGACCCGCGGCGTTCAGGCGGAGGAAATCGATGAAGTTCTGGCCCTTGACCAGAAGCGGCGCGACCTCTTGCAGCAGACGGAAACGATGAAGGCGCAACGAAACGACGCATCAAAGAAGATCGGGGCGGCAAAGCGCAACGGTGAATCCGCGGACGAAGCGATCAAGGAAACCCGGGAGCTTGGCGATAAGATCAAGCAGCTGGACGAACAGGTCGAAGCCAACGACGAAGAGCTGCACGACAAGATGTCCCGCCTGCCGAACGTTCCGCACGATGGGGTTCCGGTCAGCCTGACCGAGGACGGGGCCGTTGAATTACGCAAGGTCGGCAAGATCCGTGACTTTGACTTTGCGCCCAAGCACCACTGGGACGTCGGCGAACAGCTGGGCATCCTTGACTTTGACCGGGCCGGCAAGGTTTCTGGCTCCCGCTTTGTCTACTACCTCGGTTTAGGGGCCCAGCTAGAACGGGCCGTTTATAACTTCATGCTCGATGAACACATGAAGGATGGCTATACCGAAGTGCTGCCGCCGTACATTGTCAATGCGGACTCCATGTACGGCACCGGGCAGTTCCCGAAGTTTAAGGAAGGGGTCTACCAGGTTAACGGCGAAGACATGACCCTGATCCCGACGGCGGAAGTGCCGTTGACCAACTACTACCGGGGCGAAGTCATCCCAGCCGAAGAACTGCCGGTTTACGTGACCGCTTTGACACCGTGCTTCCGTTCCGAAGCCGGAGCCGCTGGCCGGGATACCCGGGGCCTGATTCGGATGCACCAATTTAACAAGGTCGAAATGGTGAAGTACACCAAGCCGGAGGATTCATGGGACGAGCTCGAAAAGATGACGGCCAATGCCGAAAACATCCTGAAGAAGCTGGAAATTCCGTACCACGTCATCACACTGACGACCAGCGATATGTCCTTTACCGCCTCCGAAACGCACGACCTGGAGCTGTGGATGCCGGCCCAGGAGAAGTACCGGGAAGTTTCCAGCTGTTCTAACTGCCTGGACTTCCAGGCCCGGCGAATGCACACCCAGTACCGGGACGAAAATGGCAAGCTGCAATACGTACACACCCTGAACGGTTCAGGACTGGCGGTTGGCCGGACCGTTGCCGCAATCTTGGAGAACTACCAAAACGCCGATGGTTCCGTCACGATTCCAGAAGTGCTGGTTCCATACATGCACGGGGTAACCAAGATTACTAAGGAAAACGCAGTGCCGTTTCGGAACAAAAAGTAAAGCGTAATTTAGGGAGACAAACCGTGAAGCGACT
>NZ_GG700733.1:59448-74064 GCF_000160835.1 Limosilactobacillus antri DSM 16041 | reverse complement strand
CGCTGCGAAGCAAGGCTATTTGCCTACGAACGCTAGCCGGCCCGTACCGTGCCAGCTATCGTCCTAGGTTAGCCATACGCCTTGTCGAGGAGGTTATTTCCCACTCCCCTTTACGTTCAATAAGCCCCAGCATTCGGTTTTGCCGAATGCTGGGGCTTATTTATATATCTCCTTTATTGAGAGAATTCTAATCTAACCGGGATTGGCAGTCAAAACCACTTAATAAAATTAAGCTTCCGCCCGGGCCTACATTAACTTTTTACTTCCCACAAGCGCTTCCATATTGGATAAATGCACGGTTTTCGTATATCTATTCACTTCCAGCTTTGCAGATGATAATGTATTATCAATGTTAAAGAATGATTAGAAAAGGAGTCGGTAGATGATGCGAAGAACGGTTTTAAAAAAGTGGCTGACCGCCGTTGTTGCAGTCGTTGGGATTGCAGTGGGGTGGTTGGTAGTCGAACCACAGAGCGTGTCAGCTGCGGAGCCGACTTATACTTTTGCCACTAACAACACCTTTGCCCCATTTGAAATTCAAGACAGCAAGGGCGGCTACTCGGGTAAGAACCCCGGAATTGAAATTGAAATTCTGAAAAAGATTGCCAAGCACGAACACTTTAAGTACAAGCTCAAGCCGATGAGCTTCAACGGTGACCTGCAGGCCCTCGAAGGCGGCCAAGTCGACGCGGTAATTGCCGGAATGAGTGTGACGGAAGAGCGGAAAGCCAAGTTTGACTTCTCAAAGCCATACTACACGGACGGCGTGGAAATGGCGGTTGCCAAGGACAGCAAGATCCACTCCCTTAAGCAGCTTAAGGGCAAGACCGTTTCTGCCAAGGCGGGCACCAGCGCGGCCCTCTTCCTGAAGAAGAACCAAAAGAAGTACGGCTACCAGATCAAGTACTTCGATTCTTCCAACACGATGTGGAATGACGTCAAGACCGGCAACACGGCCGCAACCTTCGACGATGGCCCGGTTTTGGAATACGGGATCAAGACCGGGGTACCGCTGAAGATCGTGACGAAGAAGCCGATCGACGCCCAACCGGTGGCCGTTGGTTTCCAAAAGGGCCAGAACCTCGCCCTGCAAAAGAAAATTAACAACGGGATCGACTGGTTAAACGAAACCGGCCAGATGAAGCAGATCATCAACAAGTACACAAAGAGTGACAAGACGGCGAAGTCCAGCACGGCGAGCCGGACCATCTGGGGTCTGCTAAAGGCGAACCGGGTGGCCCTCCTGCACGGACTCTGGATGACCATCCAACTGACGGTCGTCGGGATTGTCCTGGCCCTAGTCTTCGGGCTAATCCTCGGGGTACTGGGGGTAATGCAGAGCAAGGTTGCTAACGCGATCTCCAGCACGGTTATCTACATCTTCCGGGGAATTCCAATGATCGTTTTGGCCTTCTTCATCTACATGGGACTGCCCAACGTGATCGGGCATAAGGTGCCGCTCTTCCTCGCCGGGGTTGTAACCCTGATGCTTGACGAAGGGGCCTACATCGGTGCCATCGTCAAGGGGGGCTTTAACGCCGTGGACCCTGGACAGTGGGAGGCGGCCCGGAGCCTTGGTTTGCCATACCGGAAGGCCCTGATCAAGGTCGTCGCACCGCAGGGGATCAAGATTATGGTGCCATCGCTGGTCAACCAGTTCATCATTACCCTGAAGGATACGTCAATCCTGTCCGCCATCGGAGTGATGGAGCTGACCCAGACCGGGACCGTCATTATTTCCCAAAACATGGAAGGGTTCCGGATGTGGCTGATCATCGGTACCATCTACATCATCATCATTACCCTGTTAACTTGGTTATCAAACTACATTCAGAAGAGGATGGCTTAATATGGATAAACAATATAAGGTACAAGTAAAAGACTTACACAAGAGCTATGGCAAAAACGAAGTCCTCCAGGGAATTAACTTGAACGTCAAGCCAAGCGAAGTGGTCTGCATGATTGGCCCGTCCGGCTCGGGGAAGAGTACCTTCCTCCGCTGCCTGAACCGGCTGGAAGTGCCGAACGGCGGTCACGTCTACGTTGACGGCTACGATATTGCGGACCCGAAAGTCAACATCAATAAGGTGCGGGAAAATATCGGAATGGTCTTCCAACACTTTAATCTCTTCCCGAACATGACGGTGCTGGAAAACGTGACCCTGGCCCCCACCCAGCTGAAGAAGGCCAACAAGGAGCAGGCGGTTGAAGAAGCGCTCCACTACCTGGACATTGTCGGGCTCAAGGAAAAGGCCAACGTCAACCCGAAGACCCTGTCCGGGGGGCAAAAACAGCGGGTCGCGATTGCCCGGGCGCTGGCGATGAAGCCGGACGTGATGCTCTTTGACGAACCGACCAGTGCCCTCGACCCGGAAATGGTCGGCGATGTTTTGGGGGTAATGAAGAACCTGGCGAACCAGGGGATGACGATGATTGTCGTGACCCACGAAATGGGCTTTGCCAAGCAGGTCGCTGACCGGGTGGTCTTCTTCCATGATGGCAACATCCGGGAGCAGGGGACGCCGGAACAGATTTTCGACCATCCGCAGCACGCCGATACGCAAAACTTCTTGGACAAAGTGTTAAATGTTTAATGCTTAATAAAAACAATAAATTAACGTGAACACCCTTGCCTAGTGACACCCTTGGTTTATAATACTAAGGACGTCTTAGCTGTCTTCAAGGAGGGATTTGATGGCTAATAAAAATGAACCAAAATTGGAACGGTCGCTGAAGAGCCGCCACGTGATGATGATTGCGATTGGCGGTGCGATCGGGACCGGACTGTTCTTAGGCTCCGGTGAAGCGATCAAGCAGGCCGGCCCGGCGATTATTCTTTCGTATTTAATTGTGGGAATTTTTGCCTTCTTTATGATGCGGGCCCTCGGTGAGCTGATTTTAGCCGACCCGACCAAGCACTCCTTTATCGAGTTGATTAAGGTCTACCTGGGCGACCGGGTCGAGTTTATTGCCGGCTGGATGTACTGGGCCTGCTGGCTGACCCTGGCGATGGCCGATCTGACGGCGACCGGGATTTACCTGCGCTACTGGTTCCCGCACCTGCCGCAGTGGGTGGGACCGCTGGTCATCATCATTTTGCTGATGCTGGTCAACATGGTCAACGTCGGCCTCTTCGGCGAGCTGGAGAGCTGGTTCTCGATGATTAAGGTCGTGGCGATTTTACTGCTGATCGGAATCGGCGTGGTCCTGATCGTGATGCACGCCCGGGTCAGCGGCCGCCTGGTTGAGCTGCGCAATTTGACCCGGTACGGGGGCTTTTTCCCGAATGGTCCGGTGAACTTCTTAATGTCCTTCCAGATGGTCGTCTTTGCCTTCGGGGGGATTGAAATGGTCGGCCTGACCGCGGGTGAAACCAAGGACCCGGAGAATGATATTCCCAAGGCGATTAACTCCCTACCGGTTCGGATTGGCCTCTTCTACATCGGCTCGATGATCGCCCTGATGGCCATCTACCCCTGGTTTAAGATTGAAACGACCTCGAGTCCCTTTGTCCAAGTCTTTGCGGCCATCGGGATCCCAGCCGCGGCGGGAATCGTAAACTTTGTGGTCCTGACTGCGGCGATGTCGGCCACCAACAGTGCCATCTTCAGCACCAGCCGGTCGCTCTATTCCCTGGCCCGGGGTGGCAATGCGCCCCGGTCATTCGGCAGGCTGAGTGCCAAGGTGGTACCGAGCCGGGCCCTGTGGTTCTCTTCGGCCATCCTCTTTATCACGGTGGTCCTGAACTACATTATGCCGGCGGGAATCTTTAACTTCATTGCCAGCGTCTGCACGATCACCTTTATCTACATTTGGCTGATCCTATTGTTTGCCCACATCCGTTACCGGCAGCAGAACCCTGCCGGCGCCGCGGTCTTTAAGATGCCTGGCTACCCGGTCACCAGCTGGCTGACCATTATTTTCTTCAGTGCGGTCCTGGTAATTCTGCTGTTTAGTGAAACCAGCCGGATTCCGGTTCTAGTGTCCTTCGTCTTTCTCGCCATCCTCAGCGTGGTTTATGAAATAAAAAAACGGCGGCAGGCGCAAAGCAAGTAGGGCTGTGAATGGCAACGATTACGATAACCGAATGTTCTGCCGAAATTTGTAATTTTCGTTTGACAATTATGGCAAAATCCTTATAATTATTAGTAAATTTCAATCGCTGGTTAACAGAGACCCTAACGATTGCTGAAAGTGGGGACCAGCGCAATGGCATGTTCGTAAAAGTGGGTGGTTCCCTTATCGACTGAGAGGTAGTTCATGAAGATGGGCTATAAAGATGGGTGGAACCGCGTTAATAACGTCCCTGGCTAAACAAAGCCAGGGGCGTTTTTTTACGTTCAGGCTGAACACAGACTAAGGAGGTCAATACTATGGATGAACAGCAAAGCCAAAAACTGCAACGCTCGCTAAAGAGCCGTCACATTACGATGATTGCTATCGGTGGGGCGATTGGGACGGGGCTCTTCTTGGGTTCCGGCTCGGCAATCCATGCTGCCGGTCCATCGATCATCCTTTCCTACCTGATCGTCGGGGTCTTCATCTTCTTTATGATGCGGGCCTTGGGGGAACTGCTGCTGGAGGACCCTTCCCGCCACTCCTTTATCGACGCTATCCAATACTACCTGGGCGACCGGATGGAATTTATCGCCGGCTGGATGTACTGGGCCTGCTGGCTGACCCTGGCGATGGCTGACCTGACGGCGACCGGGATTTACCTGCGCTACTGGTTTCCGCACCTACCGCAGTGGGTCGGCCCGCTGGTGATCGTGGTGGCGCTGATGCTGATTAACATGATCAACGTCGGCCTCTTCGGTGAACTGGAGAGCTGGTTTTCAATGATTAAGGTCCTGGCAATCGTGGCGTTAATTATCACCGGATTAGTATTAATTCTGCTGCACAGCCACGTTGACGGTCGGCCGGTGTCCCTAAGCAACCTGGTCAGCCAGGGGGGCTTTTTCCCTACTGGACCCGCGGGCTTTTTGGTTTCCTTCCAGATGGTCGTCTTTGCCTTTGTCGGCATTGAAATGGTTGGTTTGACGGCGGGTGAGACCCGCGACCCGCAAAAGGACATTCCCAAGGCCATCAATACCCTGCCGGTCCGGATCGGCCTCTTCTACATCGGTTCGATGATCGCCCTGATGGCCATCTATCCCTGGTTCCACGTTAAGACGACGTCCAGCCCCTTTGTACAGGTCTTTGCAGCTATCGGGATTCCCGGGGCAGCCGGAATTTTAAACTTTGTCGTGCTGACCGCAGCGATGTCGGCGACGAATAGTGCCATCTTTAGTACCAGCCGGTCGCTATACGCGCTGGCCGAAAGCGGGAATGCCCCGCGGCGCTTCAAGGAGCTGAGCCCCCAGGCGGTCCCGACCCGGGCGCTGACCTTCTCGACCATCATCCTGTTTGTCACCGTTATTTTGAACTACATTATGCCAGCGGGGATTTTCGACGTCATTGCCGGGGTTTCGACAATTACCTTTGTCTTCACCTGGCTGATTATCCTCTTTGCCCACATCAAGTTCCGGCAGGCGCACCCGGCGGGAATTACCAGCTTCAAGATGCCGGGCTACCCGCTGACCAGCTGGCTGACGATCATCTTTTTCTTCGGAGTCCTGGTGATCCTGTTATTCATTGATACTACGCGGATTCCGTTAATTCTTTCCGCGGTGATCTTTGTCCTGCTGGCGATCGGTTTTAACTACACCGCAAAGGGGAAAAAACAATAAAAGTTTTTTGAAACAAGATACTGACCAAACGGGGGTAAATTAGTGTAGAAGCAGGAAAATATCCACTGAAAAATAGCCGATTGTCTAAATTTGATAATCGCTACCAATGTTGATACACCGCGGTTTGTTTGACCTTGGACTGGTGGTGGATTATACTAAAAGTGTGAAAGAGCAATGGCTAGTTTTGAACAAACATCTTCTCATAAATAAACTACTTTAAAAAGCTGGTTAATTAATAACACGATAATTAACGACACCCCACTCCACATGAAACACTTTAGTTTCCTTGAAAAGTATGTTAGCTAAAAATTAGTGGCCATATCTACAACCTTAAATGATTAAGCTTCAGTTCTTTATCCTTGGCGAAAGAACGCAAATGATCTGTTAACGAACCTTAATAGAGTTAACCACAGTCGTTGCTCTTTCATTTGGAAGCACGGAGACAGCAAATTGTCTCCGCTTTTTTTGTTATAATTAACTTCCTTGGCAGGGGCGGGTCCAGTAGCAAGTGCATTTCTTGCTGCCGGGCCGCTTTTTTATTATTTAAGAGAGCGCTTGCAAATAATTTTGATTAGTTTGTGAACGCTTTCAGCGGTCGATAAACCGTTTCAACACCCTTGATAGGTAAACCGATTTATGGCCTGTGAGCGCAACTAAACCGTTCTCAGTTCACAAACTTGCTTATATTTAAGCCTTTACACAAGTTTGTTTTTAAGATATTCTTAAATCGTGATGTTGACTCGCCGAAAGAAGCAATTATTTTTTATCGATTTTAGTAGAGTAGTCAGCAGAGTTTACTACATGGATTTTTTATTAAGGGGTGTATACAACCATGTATCTTGCAATCAATATTCTAGGTTTGATTGTTTTCCTAGCGATTGGTTGGCTGTTCTCAAAGAACCGCAAGGCCATCAATTGGAAGACGGTTGCCATCATGGTCGTGCTGAACTTGGTTTTGGCATGGTTCTTGACGGGTTCTTCAGCAGGCCGGGCCGGTGTTAAGGCCGCTGCTGACGGCTTCGTTTGGATTGTTGACGTGTCCGCGAAGGGGACGGTCTTCGCACTGGGTGACTGGTACAACGTTAAGAACTTGAACTTCATTTGTTCTGCGCTGATGCCAATCCTGATGATTGTTCCGCTGTTCGACATCTTGACTTACATCGGCTTCCTGCCATGGATCATCAAGTGGATCGGACGGGGACTTTCCTACATCACTGGTCAACCGAAGTTTGAATCATTCTTCGCTGTTGAAATGATGTTCTTAGGGAACACTGAAGTGCTGGCCGTTTCCGGGATGCAAATCCGGAAGATGAGCAAGGAACGTAACCTGACGCTGGCCATGATGTCAATGTCTTGTGTTACTGCTTCTATTCTGGGGGCCTACATTGAAATGATGCCAGGTCAATACATTTTGACTGCTGTTCCAATCAACATTATCAACGCGCTGATTGCCACTAGTATGTTAAACCCAGTTCACCTTTCGCCAGAAGAAGACACCATCGAAAAGGTTGGTGCAACCGACAACGGTAAGAAGGAACCATTCTTCAGCTTCCTGGGTGACTCCATCCTGGGCGCTGGCAAGCTGATCCTGATCATCGTTGCTAACGTTGTTGCCTTCGTTGCCCTGGCTGCTTTGATCGACAAGATTTTGGCCCTCTTCTGGAAGCCACTGTCACTCGAAAGTATCTTGGGTGTCATCATGTTCCCATTCTCCTGGCTGCTGGGTCTGCCGGTCGACCAAGCATGGAACCTGGCCCAAAACATGGGGATGAAGTTAGTTACCAACGAATTTGTTGTTATGGGTAAGGTTACGGCTGATATTGCCCACTACCCAGAACACTTGAAGGCGGTCTTGACGGTCTTCGTTACTTCCTTTGCCAACTTCGGTACCCTTGGGATGATCATCGGTGCCTTCAAGGGCTTGGCAAACAAGGAAGACAACGACTACATTGCTTCTAACATTGGTTACCTGCTGCTGTCAGGGATCCTGGTATCGCTCTTGTCAGCTGCCTTTGTTGGTCTGTTTGTTTGGTAAAAATTAAAAAGCAGCTTCCGGGCTGCTTTTTTTAGCCCAAAATTTCGGAAACGCTTGCAAACGATGAGGAGGAATTTGTAATGACTACTAAGATTATTATGGACACCGATCCGGGAATTGATGACGCTGCTGCCTTGACGATGGCGATTAACGACCCGTCAATCGACCTAAAGCTGGTGACGGCCGTTGCCGGGAACGTCACGGTTGATAAGACGACCGCCAACGCCTTGAAGATTGTTCACTTCTTTGGCAAGGACATTCCGGTCGCTGCCGGGGCAGAACAACCGCTGATTAAGCCGTTTGAAGATGCGGCCCGGATTCACGGTGAATCTGGGATGCCGGGTTATGACTTCGGCACTGACTATGGTCAGCCAATCAAGCAGACGGCGGTGGAGGCCCTTCATGACGCCATCATGGCGGAGGATGAAGTTACCCTGGTCCCAACTGGTTCCTACACCAACATTGCCCTGCTCCTGAGCGAATACCCAGAAGTCAAGAGCCACATTAAGCGGATCGTTGCCATGGGTGGCTCCATGTCCGGCGGTAACATGACCAGCGTGGCTGAATTCAACGTCTTTACTGACCCGGACGCGGCGCGGATTATGTACAATTCCGGTATTCCGATTGTGATGGTCGGCCTCGACGTGACCTTGAAGGCCCTCCTGACCAAGGACACGATTGAAAAGCTGGGCCAGATGAACAAGACCGGTGAAATGCTGCACGCCCTGATCACTCACTACAACGACGGGAGCGATGAGGGCCGCCCAATGCACGACGTTAACACGATCTTCTACCTGCTCCACCCAGAAGCATTCACGACTAAGAAGATGTGGGTCGACGTTCAAACGGAAGGCCCAGCAATTGGTGCTACGGTTGGCGACGTGCGGGCCGCTTACCATGACGGCAAGACCAACGCGGAAGTCTGCTTAGACATCGACGCGGACTACTTTAACAAGTGGTTCCTGGACGAAGTCAGCAAGATGAACTAATGCTTATTTAAGCCTGAAAAGGATTGAAAAAACGGCAAAATTTGGCTGAGAAGTCATTTTTTGCCGTTTTATTTTGGAGCGTACGGAGGTTGCGCCGGGTTGTCAGCACTTGAACCGTCAGCCAGCTGCCGTATTGTGGCATTAAAATAGCTAAAAGACTGGGGCTTCCGATCTTTTTTATTTCCCGGGAAATATTACCGATTATCTCCAGCGAAGCAGTTGAAAGGCGGGGGATTTTAGAGTACAGTATAAGGGTACGTGAAACATAAATGTTTCACGAAAAGGAGCGCTTACTTAAATGAATCCAGAACAATTTCAACAGGCACTTGCTGAGCGGGGGATTAACCTTAGCGACCAGCAGATGCAACAATTTGCTGATTACTACCGGCAATTGGTGGCTACCAATCGTCAGGTGAATTTGACCCGGATTACAGAAGAAAATGATGTGTACCTTAAGCACTTTTACGATTCACTCACGGGGGCCCTGGCGGAGCCGCGCCTGCAAACCGAGCAGCTGACCCTGTGTGACATTGGTGCGGGCGCCGGTTTTCCGTCCCTTCCGCTAAAGATCGCCTTTCCCCAACTCAAGGTGACGATTGTTGATTCCCTTAATAAGCGGATCAGCTTTTTGCAGGCACTGGTTGCCCAGTTGGGGTTAACCGGGGTTACCCTGGTGCATGACCGGGCGGAGACGTTTTCGGCGAAACAGTCACCCCACCGGGAGCAGTACGACCTCGTTTTGGCCCGGGCTGTGGCCCGTTTAAGCGTCCTGAGCGAACTGTGCCTGCCAGCGGCCCGGGTCGGCGGCGAGTTGCTGGCTTATAAGGCGAGTGCAGCTGACGACGAGCTGGCAGATGCACAGGGGGCCATTCGCCAGCTGGGCGGCGAAGTGCAGAAGGAATTTGCTCTGACCCTGCCGGGCACCGCGGAGCCGCGCAAGATCATCGTAATTGATAAAGTTGCGGCAACTCCGCAGAAGTACCCCCGGCGGCCGGGTCTGCCAAATAAAAAACCGTTGCAGTAAGTGAGGAGGATGAAAGATGGCTTTTTCATTATTTAACTTTGGGAAGAGCGACAGTAATGACAGCAAGCAGAAGGTCGTGGAGATCAAGCTCGACCAGATTGTCCCGAACCGTTATCAGCCCCGTCAGGTCTTTGATAAGGAAGGCATTCAGGAACTGGCCCAGACCATTGATGAACACGGCCTGCTTCAGCCGATTGTCATTCGGGAATACGAACCGGCGAAGTACGAAATTATTGCTGGGGAGCGGCGTTTCCGGGCGATGAAGCTATTGCAATGGGATACCGCGCCGGCAATCGTTGAAAAAATGAGTGATTCCGAAGCGGCCTCCCTGGCCCTGGTGGAAAACCTCCAACGCTCCCAGCTGAGTTCGGTGGAGGAGGCCCAGGCCTACCGGCGGCTGATGGACCTCAACCACTTGACCCAGGCGGCCCTCGCGAAGGGAATGGGGAAGAGCCAGTCCTTTGTGGCCAACAAGCTCCGGCTCTTAAAACTGATTAAGCCGGTCCAGACCGCTATTCTTGACCACCGGATTTCTGAGCGCCACGGCCGGGCTCTGCTGGACCTCAACGAAAAGCAGCAACGGGCGATGCTGATGCGGGTGGTCAACAACCGGCTGACGGTGCGCCAAACCGAGGATGAAGTGGCCCGGCTGCTGGGCCGGCCTCTCCCGTCGGAAATTGCTAAGCAAAAGGCGGCGGCCCGCCAGCGGGAACTGTCCGCAATCGCTCCGGTTGCCGAACCCGGGCAGGAAGCGCCAGCTGCTCCGGCTCCGGGAACGAAACCGGCCAAGAAGAAGGCCCGGCGCAAGAAAAATCAAACGAAGCCGGCGAAGCAGATTAACGATGCACGTTTAGCGTTGAATACGATTAAGAAGTCAATCAAGCTGGCAACAGACAGCGGCTTTAAGGTCACGACTAAGGAGTCGGATAACGACCAATCCTACCAGCTGGTGATTGAGATTCCGAAGAAGCAGTAGGAGGCAGATTAATGGGTTCAGTAATTGCATTAGCTAACCAAAAGGGCGGCGTCGGCAAAACCACCACGAGCGTTAACCTGGGTGCCTGCCTGGCAGACCAGGGTCAGCACGTGTTGTTAATTGACCTTGACCCCCAGGGAAACGCCACCAGCGGCTTAGGGGTTGAAAAGCGCAATATTGAAAAAAGTGTTTACGACGTCTTAATTGATGATGAGCCGTTGGCTAACGTCATCCAGCATTCCAGCCACCCGGGTTTGGACATTGCGCCGACCACGATCGAACTGTCCGGGGCGGAGGTTGAGCTGACCAACTTGATGGCCCGGGAGACCCGCCTCAAAGATGCCTTTGGCGACGTCCAGGGGGAATATGACTTTATTTTGATTGACTGTCCGCCGTCATTGGGCCTGTTGACCATCAATGCTTTTACCGCCTGCGACTCCATCTTAATTCCGGTCCAGAGTGAGTACTATGCCCTAGAAGGTCTGAGCCAGCTCTTGAACACAATCAAGCTGGTGCAAAAGCACTTCAACCCGGCCCTCAAGATCGAGGGGGTCCTCCTGACGATGTACGATAAGCGGACCAACCTCGGCCAGCAGGTTAACGCGGAGGTCAAGAAGTTCTTTGGCGACCAGGTCTACCAGACCGTCATTCCACGGAACGTCCGCCTGTCGGAAGCCCCGAGCCACGGCCTGGCAATTGTCGATTATGATAAACGGTCGACCGGCGCCGCGGTTTATCAAGCATTAGCAAAGGAAGTGTTGGCGAATAATGGCAAAGCGTAAAACGGGCGGCCTCGGTCGCGGGATTGAGGCCCTATTCGAGGAAAACACCATTGAAGAGCCAGTAAATGGTGAGACGGTCCAGGACGTAAAATTAACACTGATTCGCCCGAACCCCTACCAGCCGCGGCGGACCTTTGATTCTGCGGCCCTGCAGGAATTGGCTGATTCAATCAAAGAAACCGGGGTCTTCCAGCCCATCATCCTGCGGCAGCCGGACCGGGCGGTAGAGCGTTATGAGCTGATTGCTGGCGAACGACGTTTCCGGGCATCGAAAATGGCCCAGCAGGAGACGATTCCGGCAATTGTGCGGAACATGACCGACGAGCAGATGATGGAGGTTGCGGTCCTTGAGAATCTGCAACGGGAAGACCTGACCCCGTTGGAAGAGGCCCAGGCCTACCAGACGCTGATGGACAAGCTGTCGTTGACCCAGGCCCAGGTTGCCAACCGGCTAGGCAAGAGTCGCCCCTACATCGCCAACTACCTGCGGCTGCTCGGCCTGCCGACCCTGATTAAGGACGCCCTAAACGAGGGCCGGCTCTCGATGGGGCAGGCCCGGACGATCCTGGGGCTCAAGGATAAGAAGCAACTGGTTGGCCTGGCTAAGCGGGCAATGGACAAGAACCTGACCGTCCGCCAGCTGGAGGAAATTGTTGCTCAGATGAACGGGACCAGCAAGAAGCGGGCCCAGAAAAAGGGCCAGCGCAAACCGGTCTATCTGCGGGAGGCGGAAGCCCAGCTGCAGAGCAAGTTTGGCGCGAAGGTTGCCGTTTCCCAAAGCCGGAAGCGTGGTGCCGGCAAGATTGAAATTCCGTACACGTCCAATGATGATCTAACGCGGATTTTGGAAGTATTAAACATTTCATTAGACTAGGAGGGACTTAACCATGGCAGCTTATGATAAGGGTGACGTTGTTTTGATGAAGAAGGCCCACCCCTGTGGCACCAACCGCTGGCTGATTACCCGGGTCGGCGCTGATATTAAAATTCAGTGCCAGGGCTGCGGCCATGTGGTGATGATGACCCGCCAGAAATTTGATAAGGGTTTTAAGAAAGTCCTTGAAAAAGCACCGGCGGATAACCAATAATTAGGTATTCTTAGTTCAAAATAAAATTAAAAAGGAAAGTGAAGATTTCATGTCATTAACTGCAGGAATTGTCGGCTTGCCAAACGTCGGCAAGTCAACGTTGTTCAACGCGATTACGAAGGCGGGCGCCGAGATGGCGAACTACCCCTTTGCGACGATTGACCCGAACGTGGGGATGGTGGAAGTGCCAGACAAGCGGCTGGACCGGATCCAAGAACTGATCCCGGCCAAGAAGATCGTTCCGACCACCTTTGAATTTACCGACATCGCCGGGATCGTCAAGGGGGCCAGCAAGGGTGAAGGTCTGGGGAACAAGTTCCTGGAAAATATCCGGCAGACCGACGCCATTGTTCACGTGGTCCGGGCCTTTGATGATGACGACATCACCAGTGTTTCCGGGAAGGTCGACCCGATTGAGGACATCGACACCATTAACCTGGAATTAGTAATGGCCGATTTGGATGCCGTTAATAAGCGGTTGGCCAAGGTTCAACGGGCGGCGAAGGGCCGGGATAAGGACGCCCTGGCTGAATTAGCCGTGTTAAACAAGCTCAAGCCAGCGCTGGAAGATGGGCAGAGTGTGCGGTCCCTCGACTTTAACGACGACGAAAAGAAGATTGTCAAGGGGCTCTTCCTCCTGACCAGCAAGCCGGTACTGTACGTCGCCAACATTGCGGAAGATGACATGGCCGATCCAGACGCCAACAAGTACATGGACCAAATTAAGGAACACGTTAAGGGTGACGGTGAAGTCATCGGGGTGGCTGCCGCGGCCGAAGAACAGATTGCGGAGATGGATGATGCCGATAAGGCCGACTTTCTGGAGATGGAAGGGGTTACCGAGCCGGGCCTGAACCGGTTGATCCGGGCAGCTTATAAGCTCCTCGGCCTGGAAACCTTCTTCACCGCTGGGGGCCCTGAAACCCGGGCTTGGACTTACCGGAAGGGGACCAAGGCGCCCCAAGCGGCTGGAATTATCCACTCTGACTTTGAACGAGGCTTTATCCGGGCCGAAGTGATGAGTTTTGAGGACCTGGACCAACTGGGTTCCGAAGCGGCCGTCAAGGAAGCCGGCAAGCTGCGGCTGGAAGGAAAAGATTACGTCATGCAGGACGGCGACATTGTTGAATTCCGCTTCAACGTCTAGCTGTCGCAGGATTCAAGCAACTAAAGTGCTGAGAGGAGTTTTATATTGAGCGAGGAACAACCACGAAATGCGCAGGCCGGCCAACGGCAAAAGCAGCATGAGAAAGCCCAACGCCAGGAAAGCGGCAATGCTTTTGCAAACTACGGCCTAACCCGGAAAAACGAGGAATTTATTTATCAGTTAAACAAGCAGCTGGACCGGCTGGGGATCGCTAAGGACAAGCGGGACGCGATGATTACTGAAACGGTCACTAAGCTCCAGGCTGGTCAAAAACAGGGGCAGACTGCCAAGGCCCTGTTTGGCACGCCGACGGAGTACGCGAAGGAATTGAAGAACCCAAAGCCAAAGGATGAACCGGTAGATAACAAGCGGTCATTTAAGCTGTTGTCCATCGACAACACCCTGATTTTCTTCAGTATCTTTACGTTTATGTACGGACTGATGTTCCTGCTGTCGCCAGAAATTCTCAAGACGAAGCAGTACGGGAGTTCTGGGATTACCGCGATTGTCCTCGTGGCGGTCATCGGGGGAGTCCTCTTCAGCTACATTATGCTCCAGCTGCAGCCGCGCGGGCGGACGAAGCGGCGGCCATTGGCGACCCGGATCCTAATCCTGGTCTGCGGGCTGGTCCTCTGGCTAGGGATCTATATGCTGGCCAGTTGGCTGCCAAATATTATTAACCCCCGGCTCAATGCTTGGGTTTACATCGTCTTCGGTGTGGTGGCCTTCGGTGGCGATATGTACTTCCGCAACCGTTTCCGCGTTTCTGGGATTTACCCAGGCGGGCGGCGGCCCCAACGGCGGTAAGATTGCGATGAAGATAGGGAGAGTGGGAAATAACCCCCT
>NZ_GG700733.1:37035-59398 GCF_000160835.1 Limosilactobacillus antri DSM 16041 | reverse complement strand
AACGATAGTTGGCACGGTACGGGCCGGCTAGCGTTCGTAGTTAGACACTAGCCTTGTGGTTACGACACGAAGTTAGCCTGTAGGTTTTCCACGTTATCTTTGTAATAGTTAAGAACTAGCAAGAAGCTGGAAGAAAATATAGTTTCTCCCAGCCTCTTTGCTATTTTAAAGCTAACAATTCGGCCCCGTTGTTTATTAAGAAAATGATTAGTTGACAACCAATCATTCCCCTTCCAATTATCATTTATCAAATTATTTTTATTTGATATTTTATAATTTTAAAGATAAGATGAGGGGCAGGAGGTGGTCGGATTGAAGCTACAAACGGTCGTTGATAATAATTTGGCAAAAACCGCGAATGGAAAAGTAGCAGATTATATTCCGGCGCTCGGTCAGGTCGCACCAAAGCAGCTGGGCGTGGCGCTATATGATTTAGAACAAAACGAATTAGAGCAGGCGGGCGACGCAAACGTTCGCTTCGCCATTGAAAGTATCTCCAAAGTAATTGTGTTTTTGTACGCCGTCAAGCAGCTGGGCCTGGACGAAGTGACCAAACACGTCGGGGCCCGGCAGACCGGCTTCCCGTTTAACTCGATCTTGAACATGGAAATTGAGCAGGCGCGGCACCCATTGAACCCGTTTATTAACGCGGGGGCGATTGAGGTGGCGTCGTTAATCAAGCCGTTGGCAGACCGCCAGCCATTTGAGCAGATTATCATGTTTGCCCGGGAAATCTGCCATGACCCGCAGATTACCCTCAATAATGAAATTTTTGAATCCGAAGACCGGACCGGTGATACGGATCGTTCGCTGGCCTACTACCTGAAGGCGAATGGGATCCTGCAGGCCGACGTCACCGCCAGCCTGACCACCTACTTCAAGCAGTGCTCCATGATGGTCACCGCCGTCAGCCTGGCCAACCTGGGTGCGGTGCTGGCGAATAACGGGGTTAAACCCTGGGATCAGGAACGACTGATTTCCGGCGCGGCGGCAACTTACGCCAAGTCGTTAATGATGACGACCGGCCTGTATGATGAGTCCGGCACCTACTCGTCGATTATCGGGGTGCCGACGAAGAGCGGGGTCGGTGGTGGTCTGATGTCCGCCGTACCGAACCGGGTAGGAATTGGTATTTTCAGTCCGCCCTTGGATAAGGCGGGCAATAGTATCGCGGGCTTGGGCGTCTTGGAAGACCTGAGCACGGAATTGAAACTGGATATTTTTCGTTATTAAAATCACTTCTGCTTAACCGTGTACCCAACAGTTATATCAAGCGGGCGCGGGCTGGTGAGACCATTAACCTGGTCACCAGCCCGCGCCCGTTGTTTAAATTATATTAGCTTTTGAAAAAATGTTCTTAAATAATGTGGACATTATTTCAATTACTTGTTACACTGTACACATAGCGAATAATGAAAGCGAATTCAAAGAAAAAGAGGAGATTTAATAATGAAGTTAACGCAAGCACAATTAGCTAAGTACATGGACCACACAATGCTCAAGCCAGAAGCAACCGCCGCGATGATCGACCAGACGGTGGCAGAAGCCCGGAAGTACAACACCGCCTCCGTCTGTATCAACCCATACTGGGTCAAGCGGGTTCACGAAGGCCTGGAAGGAACCGACGTCAACACCTGTACCGTAGTCGGCTTCCCCCTTGGGGCAACGTCAACGGCCAGCAAGGTCTTTGAAACCAAGCAGGCGATTGAAGACGGTGCCGATGAAATCGACATGGTCATCAACATTGGCGAATTGAAGGGCGGCAACGACCAAGCGGTTGAGGATGACATCCGGGCGGTCGCCGAAGCAACCCACGCCGAAGGCAAGCTGCTGAAGGTGATTATTGAAAACTGCCTGCTGACCGACGAAGAAAAGAAGCGTGCCTCTGAATTGACCGTCAAGGGCGGGGCGGACTTCGTTAAGACCTCTACCGGCTTCTCCACGTCGGGTGCCAAGGCTCAAGACGTTAAGCTGATGCGGGAAGCCGTTGGTCCGGACTTCAAGATCAAGGCTGCCGGTGGGATCCACAGCCTGGCGGAAGCCTACGACATGATTGAAGCCGGGGCAAACCGGCTCGGCGTTTCCGCGTCCGTCAAGATTTTGGAAGAGGCTGCCAAGCAGGATTAATTTGCCGCCACGTTTTTAGTTAACAAATTGGAGGGGTCAAGATGTCATATAAACGTGTATTTGTGATTGTAATGGACTCAGTTGGTACTGGTGCCGCTCATGACGCCGATAAGTTCGATGATGTTGGTTCGGATACTTTGGGCCACGTTGGTGAATACTACAAGGGCAAACTGGCCCTGCCCAACCTCGGCAAGTTAGGCATCAGCAACCTGCGGGATACGCCGATCGAAGGCGTTCCGGTGGTCGACCCGGCAATCGGTGACTACGGCAAGATGGAAGAAATCTCAGCTGGTAAGGATAGTATGGATGGCCACTGGGAAATGATGGGCTTGCCGGTTACTAAGCCGCTGTCGACCTTCCCGAACGGTTTCCCCCAAGAAATCGTCGACAAGCTGGAAAAATTCTCCGGCCGGAAGGTCATCGTCAACAAGCCTTACTCCGGGACCGAAGTAATCCACGACTACGGCGAACGGCAG
Organism: Limosilactobacillus antri DSM 16041; assembly: GCF_000160835.1. GTDB lineage: Bacteria > Bacillota > Bacilli > Lactobacillales > Lactobacillaceae > Limosilactobacillus > Limosilactobacillus antri. The sequence continues at coordinate 56,795 of NZ_GG700733.1, read as the reverse complement.
ATGAAGACCGGCGAGCTAATCCTTTACACTTCCGGGGACTCGGTAATGCAGATTGCCGCCCACGAAGACGTGATCCCGGTAGAAGAGCTCTACAAGATTTGTGAATACGCCCGGACCCTGGTCAACGGTCCTGAATACACGGTGGGGCGGATCATTGCCCGGCCGTACGTCGGCCCGGACAAGGATCACTTTACCCGGACCGCCAACCGGCACGACTTTAGCCTGAAGCCAACTGGTGAAACCGACATGGACCGCTTGCGGGCTGCCGGCTACGACGTGATCGGCGTTGGCAAGATCAACGACATCTTCTCCGGCCAAGGAATTGACAAAGGCTACCACAACGAGAGCAACATGGACGGGATGGATCACGTGGATGAGGTAATGAAGCAGGACTTTACCGGCTTCTGCTTCACCAACCTGGTGGACTTTGACGCCATGTACGGTCACCGGCGGAACCCTAAGGGCTTTGGTCAGGCCTTGATGGACTTTGACAAGCGGCTGGGGACCGTCTTGAAGGAGATGAAGCCGGACGACCTGCTGATGATTACGGCTGACCACGGGAACGATCCGGGCTTCAAGGGGACCGACCACACTCGGGAAAATGTGCCATTGCTGGTTTACTCCCCATCGATGAACGAAAGCAACCAGTCACTGGGCCTTCGCAAGACCTTCTCCGACTTGGGAGCCACGATTTTGGAAAACTTCAACGTCGAGCCAAAGCGGGGAACGAGCTTCTACAAGGAAATCAGCAACGACTAACTAAAAAGGAGGACGCCAACGATGCGGATGGTGGACATAATTGACGCCAAACGAAACGGCCACGAGTTGACCGACGACCAGCTCCAGTTCTTCGTGGACGGGGTGGTCGACGGGTCAATTCCAGACTACCAGGTCAGTGCGCTGTTAATGGCAATTTACTTTCAGGGGATGACCAGTGAAGAACAGACCAGTCTGACCATGAAGATGATGCACTCGGGAACCCACTTAGATTTAAGTGCCATCCCGGGGACCAAAGTTGATAAGCACTCGACCGGTGGGGTCGGCGACAAGGTCAGTCTGCCGCTCGCAGCGATGGTGGCGGCCACCGGGATCCCGGTACCGATGATTTCCGGCCGGGGGCTCGGCCACACTGGTGGAACCCTGGATAAGCTGGAGGCGATTCCCGGCTTTAAGGTTGAAATTAGTGAAGCCGACTTTATCAAGCAGGTGGCTGACGAAAAATTAGCCATCGTCGGCGCAACCGGCGAAGTGGCGCCAGCCGACAAGAAAATCTACGGTCTGCGGGACGTTACCGATACGGTGGATTCAATTCCCCTGATTGCCAGCTCGATTATGAGCAAGAAGATCGCCTCCGGGACCGACGCCTTGGTAATTGACGTCAAAACGGGGGCCGGGGCCTTTATGAAGACCCTTGACCAGTCCCGGGAACTAGCTCACGCCCTGGTGGAAATCGGCAAGCAGGCCGGCCTCCAGTGCATGGCGGTGATTTCGGATATGAACCAGCCGCTGGGCAACAAGGTCGGCAACTCCCTGGAAATTGAAGAGTCCATTGACGTCCTGAAGGGCCGGGGGCCAGCCGACCTGACCGAACTGGTCCTGACCCTGGGCAGCTATATGGTCGTGATGGGCGGCAAGGCCAAGACGCCAGAAGAAGGACGCCGGTTATTGGAGCAAACCATCGCGGACGGAACGGCCCTCGACCGCTTCCGGGCGATGGTGGCGGCCCAGGGCGGTGACGTTCGGGTGGTTGATGATTACACCGTGATGCCCCAGGCTAAGTACCGAATTCCGTACCGGGCCAAGCGCGCGGGAATCTTGAGCAGGCTGTCCGCTGATGAGGTCGGCACCGCTAGTATGCTTCTCGGTGGCGGCCGCCAGCAGGCGGATGACCAGCTGGATTACAGCGTCGGCATCGAACTCCACCATAAGCTTGGCGACCGGGTCGAAGCCAGTGAACCGCTCCTCACGATTTACAGCAACCAGGAGGAAGTGCCAGCCGTCGAGCAGCTGCTGGACGAGAGCATTGACATCAGCGACCACTATGACCAGCCAGAATTAATTCATGAAGTAATTGAGTGATTAAGGAGGAACATGAAATGAGTACACATATTGGCGCCCAAATGGGTGATTACGCAGACACAGTTTTACTTCCCGGCGACCCGCTGCGGGCAAAGTACATTGCGGAAAACTTCTTGGAAAACGTTAAGCAGGTTAACTCCGTCCGGAACGCCTTCGGCTACACCGGTGAATACAAGGGCCACCGGGTTTCCGTCCAGGGTTCCGGGATGGGGATTCCGTCCATGTCCATTTACATCAACGAACTGGTGAAGTTCTTCGGCGTAAAGACGATTATCCGGGTTGGCTCCTGCGGGGGCATTGCACCGGACGTTCACCTGCGGGACGTCATTTTGGCCCAGGGTTCCTCGACTGATTCGGCAGTAACCGTGAACACCTTTGGCCCGGGCTTCCACTACGCGCCATTGGCTGACTTCAAGCTGCTGGACACTGCCTACCACGCGGCAGAAAAGCTGGGCATCGACACCAAGGTCGGTGACATCTTTGCGGCGGACCGTTTCTACAATGACGAACTCGATATGCAGAAACTCCGTGACTATGGTATCTTGGGAACGGAAATGGAATCTGCCGGCCTGTACCTGCTTGCTGCCAAGCTGCATTTCCGGGCCTTGTCCGTGCTGACTGTCAGCGACCTGATCTTTGGTGAAGAAAAGACGACCGCGGAAGAGCGGGAAAAGACGTTTAACGACATGATTAATATTTCACTGGAAACGGCGATTGCTGGAAAGTAATGGTATAATAAGCCAGAACTTAATGCTGGCCAGCCAGTGATGATCGAGAGGGCTTGTTTCAGAAGGATTCTGTAACGGACCCTCCTTTTTGTTGAGGAGGATCAACGATGGTTAATGATGATACGAAAAAAATAAGTCAGGCGCTGAAGGTCGCGACCCTATACTACCGGGACGGGTATAACCAGCAGGACATTGCAACGGAACTGAATATTTCCCGGGCAACGGTTTCCCGGCTACTCCAATTCGGCCGCGACCAGGGCCTGGTAACCGTTAAAATCAATAACCCGCTGGCCCCCCTCCAGCAGCTGGAGTCCGAACTGCTGGCCAAGTACGCCGCGCTGAAAAGGGTAATTATCGTTCCGGGGAAAAAGGACCCGCTGGAAGAAGTCGGCGTGGCCGGGGCCCGCTACCTGGAGGACATCGTCCAGGATAACGACATTATCGGGCTGGGCTGGGGCCGGACCGTCTATCAGGTGGCCCTGCACATCGCGCCCAAGGACGTTTCAGGGGTTAAGGTCGTCCAAATGAAGGGGAGCATGGCGAACACCGAAACCCGGAACTACGCCTTTGAAACGGTCAACACCTTTGCCAGTGCCTTCAGCACCCCGCCGCAGTACCTGCCGGTTCCGGTCATCTTCGACCATGCCCAGACCAAGGAGCTGGTTGCCAATGATACCCACATCAAGTACATCCTTAAACTCGGGCGGGAAGCGGACATCGCCATGTTCACCGTTGGCACCGTTCGGGACTCTGCCCTGCTCTTTCGCCTGGGTTACTTCAAAGAACAGGAGCAGCAGGACCTCCAAAAGGCGGCGGTCGGCGATATTTTTTCCCGCTTTATCGACAGTCAGGGGCGGGTGGTCAACCAGGACATCAACCGCCGGACTATTGGCATCGACCTGCCGGAGCTAAGGAAGAAGAAACACAGCATCCTGGTTGCGGCCAACGTTGCCAAGGTGCCGGCAATCAACGGGGTTCTGATCGCCGGTTATGCCAACACCCTGGTAATTGACCAGGAAAGTGCGAACGATTTGCTGACTTTTTCGCCCGAATCTTAACTTTTTCTTGATTTTGTGCCCAATTACTAGTAGCATTGACCTAACCAAAATTAAGGAGTGTGGATGATCAATGTCAAATTGGGACACAAAGTTTGCCAAAAAAGGGTTAACTTTTGATGATGTTTTACTGATTCCAGCAGAAAGTCACGTTTTACCGAATGAGGTTAACCTGAGCACTCAGCTGGCGAAGAATATTAAGTTAAATATTCCGCTGATCAGTGCTGGAATGGATACCGTTACGGAAGGGCCAATGGCAATTGCCATGGCGCTCCAGGGCGGTCTTGGCGTTGTTCATAAAAATATGTCGATCCAGGCGCAGGCGGGCGAAGTCGCCAACGTCAAGAGCGTTGTCGTTCCCGCTAACGCTACTAAGGCGGCCGTTGACGGTCACAACCGGCTGCTCTGTGCCGCTGCCGTGGGTGTGACCAGCGACACCTTTGAACGGGCAACCGCCTTATTAGAAGCCGGTGCGGACGCCATCGTGATTGATACCGCCCACGGCCACTCCGCTGGGGTGCTGCGCAAGATCAAGGAAATCCGCGACCACTTCCCAGATGCGACCCTGATTGCCGGAAACGTGGCCACTGGTGAAGCCACCAAGGCGCTCTTCGATGCGGGCGTCGACGTGGTTAAGGTCGGCATCGGCCCTGGCTCCATTTGCACGACCCGGGTGGTTGCTGGGGTCGGGGTTCCCCAGATTACGGCGATTTACGATGCCGCATCGGTAGCCCGTGAATACGGCAAGCCAATCATCGCCGACGGAGGAATCAAGTATTCCGGCGACGTCGTTAAGGCCCTGGCCGCCGGTGGCAATGCCGTCATGCTCGGTAGTATGCTCTCCGGGACGACCGAAGCTCCTGGCGAAGTCTTTGAAGAAAACGGCCGGCGCTACAAGGCATACCGGGGGATGGGTTCCGTCGGCGCGATGGCCCAGGCCCACGGTTCATCCGACCGTTACTTCCAAGGCGGTGTTAACGAAGCCAACAAGTTAGTTCCGGAAGGGATTGAAGCCCGGGTAGAATACAAGGGTGACGTTTCCGACATCGTCTTCCAAATCGATGGGGGCCTGCGTTCGGGGATGGGTTACGTTGGCGCGCCTGACATCCCGACCTTGATCGACAAGGCCCAGTTTGTCCAGATTACCAACGCCGGCCTGCGGGAATCACACCCACACGACGTCCAAATTACCAAGGCGGCACCAAACTACAAGTAGGTCTGAGCAAGAATTTTGATTAAAATTAAACCGGCAAAAAGTGGCTTTTCAGCTAACTTTTGCCGGTTTTTCTTACGCTCTTTGCTTTATCGGGGCGGGAAACTGGTACAATCAGTAGTGAGATTTAATGATGGGGGATTGTAAACATGAATAACCATGATGAGGAGCAGTTTGAACGCCGTAGCGACTACCGCCAGCAAGCGGAACGGCCCCACCGCCACCGTGGCTGGAAAATCTTCGGCTGGCTGGTCCTGCTGCTAGCGGTACTTGCCGGGATTTACGCCTTCTTGGCTTGGCACAATGTCAAGGTAACGACCAACCAGATGTTTAATTCGTCGGGGGCGACCCGCCAGCGGGATGCCCAGAAGGTGCTAGACCAACGCCGGCCGGTGTCAATCCTGCTCCTGGGGACCGACACGGGAGCGCTTGGCCGGTCGTACAAGGGGCGGACTGACACGGTGATGATTATGACGATTAACCCGCAGACCCAGCAGACCAAGATCGTCAGCATTCCCCGGGATATGAAGGTTAACCTGCCGGGCTATCCGGAAGATTCGCCGGCCAAGATTAACGCGGCCTATACCTTCGGTGGGGTCAAGGAGACCATTAACGTCATTCAAAAGCACTTCAATATTCCAATTGACTACTACGTCCTGGTTAACATGGGCGGCCTCAAGCAGGCGATTAACCAGGTCGGCGGGGTTACCGTGACCTCGCCGCTGACCTTCGACTATGAGGGGAGTCACTTTGAAAAAGGAGAAAGCTACCACCTAAACGGCACCACGGCCCTGAAGTTCAGCCGGATGCGCTATGATGATCCTCAGGGTGATTACGGCCGCCAGCAACGGCAGAAGCTGATTATTGAAGCCCTCCTGAAGAAGTCCGTGTCCAACAAGACAGTTCTCAACCGGGCCTTTCTCAAGTCGATTTCGCACAACTCTAAGACCGACTTGACCTTTGACGATATGCTCCAGCTGGCCCGGCACTACCGGAAGGCGACGAAGAACGTGAGTCAGGATCACGCCCAGGGGGAAGGGGAAAGCAGCGACGGGCAGGCCTTTGAAGTCGTGCCCCAGGATGAGCAGCAGCGGATTTCCAACCTGCTGCGCAAGAGCCTCGGCCTGGACCCGGCGAACCTCGACGCGGAAAACTAAGCGGCGGGCCTTAAACTTTTCATTAAGCTGGCGGGAATTAATCGTCAATCCCCAGCTGGTTCGCTATAATAAATAATGTGAGTAAGTGTGAAAAGAAGGAGTGGCGATATATGAAAATTCTAGTCGTTGATGACGATAAGGAAATTGTTCAACTGCTTGAGATTTACATTCGCAACGAGGGCTACGAGCCGTTATCGGCATATGACGGCAAGGAGGCGTTGACCAAGCTCAACACCAACCCGGACATTAACCTGGTGATTTTGGACCTGATGATGCCCGAAATGGATGGGATGGAGGTCATCAAGCAGATTCGCAAGGATTCGGATATTCCGATCCTGGTGCTTTCCGCGAAGACGGCGGACATGGACAAGATTCAGGGCCTGATTTCTGGGGCGGATGACTACGTCACGAAACCTTTCAACCCATTAGAAGTAATGGCCCGGGTCAAGTCCCTGCTGCGGCGGACCCAGGGGGAGGTTACCAATGACCAGCCCGATGTCCTCAACGTCGGCCCACTGATTATCAATAAGGACTCCCATGAGGTCAAGACGATTAAGGGCGACGTTATCCAGCTGACGGCCCTGGAATTCGGGATCCTGTACCTGCTGGCCAGCCACCCCAACCGGGTTTTCTCGGCGGATGATATTTTTGAGCGGGTTTGGCAGCAGGAGAGCGTCGTTTCCGCGAAGACGGTGATGGTTCACGTCAGCCACCTGCGGGACAAGATTGAAGAGGCTACTAACGGCGAAAAGGTAATTCAAACCGTTTGGGGCGTCGGTTACAAGGTTGAAAGCCACTAGCTGCGGCTGCCGGAGGGAAAAGTGTGAAGTTAACTGGACGTGAAAAAAGTTCTTTGATCCTGGAGGGAGTGGTCACCGTAATCCTCCTGGTCTTGCTAAACATGGCGATTATCATGATTATCCAGGACGTGATTCAGGGCAACCCCGGGGTCACCAGCGGGATCTTTATGATTAAGCAGTCCCTGCGGCTGGGGCCCTTCCAAACCCAGATTTGGAGCTACCAGCGGATTATCATTGTTCTCTTTGTGATCATCGACGCTTGGGTAGTCTGGTGGCGGCTGCGGCGGCGCTACCACCTTTACCAGATGAACCATATTATCGGCGAACTGCACTACATCGCCCAGGGCCACCTTGACCACCGGATTCCCTTCCGGCTCAAGGGAAGTGAGCAGCACGTGATTAGCAGCGTGAACGCCTTGGTGGACAGCGCGGTCAAGTCAATGGATGATGAACGCAAGATCGAAAAGTCCAAGGATGAGCTGATTACCAACGTCAGCCACGACCTCCGGACCCCGCTGACCAGCATTATCGGCTACCTGGGCTTGATTGAGGACAAGCAGTACCAGAGCGAGGAGGACATCCTCAAGTACACCCACACGGCTTACGAGAAGGCCAAGCAGATGAAAAACCTGGTGGAAGACCTCTTTGAATATACCAAGGTGCAGCAGCACGGGGCTCCGGTCAACATCATGCGGATTGACCTCAACCAGCTGTTGGAGCAGCTGACGGCGAGCTTTGAACTGGAGGCCCAGCACCGGGGGATTGAGATTTCCTCCAAGGTGGTCCCGAACCCGCTGATGATTGAGGCCGATCCCGAAAAGCTGGGCCGGGTCTTCAATAACCTGGTGGCGAATGCGTTTAAGTACGGCAACGGCGCAAGCTACATCCGGGTCGATGCCCGGCAGCGGGCAGACCAGGTGGAGGTCACGGTGGCCAACGATGGGACCCCGATCCCGGCCCAGTCCCTCGACCACCTCTTTGAACGTTTTTACCGGGCGGAAGCTTCCCGTTCCCGGGCTACCGGCGGCACCGGCTTAGGGCTGGCGATCGTCAAGAGCATTGTCGATTTGCACCACGGGACGGTAACGGTAACCTCGGATGAAAACGAAACGGCCTTTGTGGTCACCCTGCCCTTAAAACAGGCTAAATAAGCAGGCAAAGCAGAAAATTTCCCGGGAAATTTTCTGCTCTTTATATACTCAAGCAATTTATTGTATGGTAGACTAGAGAAGCATTGTGTCGTCTTAATTATTAAATAAGTTGACAAACATTGGAGGAAATTCTGTGGTAAAAGCACAAATAAATCCGGGAAAAGCACGCTGGCTCGAAGTCCTCGGGGTTTCGATGCCGCTGTGCTTGAGCTATATTCCAATTGGGTTAGCTTGTGGGATTTTATTGCACGCAGCGGGATTCAATTTTATTATGATCCTGATCGTGTCAATCGTTGTCTTTTCAGGGGGTGCCCAGTTTATCTTGGCGTCCCTCTTGACCATTAACGCGCCCCTCTCGTCAATCTTCTTAACGCTCTTTTTCTTGGAGCTCCGGTACGCGTTGCTCGGGTCGAGTTTATCCAAGTACATTAAGAGTGAGTCGCAGCACTTTATCTGGCTGTTCGCCGTTTCCATGAACGATGAAAACTACGCGATCAACTACCTCAAGTTTGCGACGGATAAAAAATGGACCCCAAAGGATGCCCTGATGGTCGAACACTACTCGTTAATTTCGTGGTCGGTCGCCAACATGGTTGGGGGCCTGATCGGCAGTGCAATTTCAATTAACCTGGAAGTGGTTGACTTTGCGCTGACGGCCCTGTTCTTGTACATGATCGTCATGCAGGTCCAAAGCCACCTCACCCTGGTGATCAGTATCCTCTCGGCGATTTTGGCAGTAGTGTTCATGGTGCTGACCAAGAGCATTATTGGGGTGATTATTGCCACCCTGATTGCCTCCTTTATCGGCTTCCTAATTGAAAATACCGTCCGGCGGCGCAGCAAGCACCCGGAAAGCAACTGGTTCTTAACCAAGCTCTTCCGACCGAAAATTACCCGCACGACGGTGGAAGACCAGCAGGAACGCCAGCAATTGGCCGCGGTCAAGAAGCAGCTTGAGGACCAAGAGCAGTCACAGAATAAGTAGTGGGGACAGAGGATGGAACAGCTATTTAGTAATCTGCCGGTATTAGTTGCACATACCGGTCAAAATAAAATTTTATATCACCTGGTGGTTATCATTTTTGCGGCGTTTGCGGCCTTCATTCCCCGCTATTTCCCGGTATTGTTCTTCTCAACCCGGCATATTCCAGAATGGTTTAATGAGTGGATGAAGTACGTGCCCGTCAGCCTGTTTACGGCCCTGGTCGTGAAGAATATTTTTATCACGACGGCGGGCTACCGCTTCGTCCCGTTCGGCCACGTTGAGCAGATCCTGGCCGCGGTGATTGTGATGGTCGTGGCTTACTTCACCCGGTCGATGTCGATGTCCGTGATTGCCGGTCTCGTCGGGGTGTGGCTACTAAGCCTGGTGGTTTAACCAGCTACCGGTGGAAAAGGGAGTTGACTTTTTCCGCCGGAGTGACTATTATCAATACTAACAAATTTACCTTTAAACTAGTCCCGTGAGGCTAAGAAGGATTTAATTGTGCGTTACCAAAAACGGCCTTCTTAGTCCACTGCTAAGACGGCCATTATTTTTGCAGAATTTCTCCAGCCGTCAGCAGTGGATTGAGCAGGCGGGGTGGAAACCATCAATGTGATCAAAGGTATTTTGTTGAATACGAAACCATTTAATTGACTCCTGTGAGAGCAAAACGGTCCGGTGTTTGGCATACGAGAAAGACGAAAGCACAGCGAGCGCTTAATCAGGAAGATTAGGTGGCGCGCTGTTTTTTTGTTATCGAACGAAAGGAGCACTTTAGATGGAAACTGCACAACGCTTAGCGGTCGAACTTCCCGGATTATCACTCAAGAACCCGATTATTCCGGCCAGCGGTACCTGTGGTTATGGCCAGCAGCTGGCAAAAAATTATGACCTCAACTTGCTGGGCTCGCTGGTCCTCAAGTCAACCACCCTCCACGCCCGGGCGGGGAATCCCCAGCCCCGGGTCTGTGAAACCAGTGCCGGCTGGCTCAATGCCAACGGCCTGCAAAATGTTGGCGTCACCGCGGTTGTCAAGGAAAAGCTGCCCTGGCTGCACCAGCACTACCCTAGTCTGCCGGTGATTGCCAGTGCGGCCGGCTTCTCCACTGCGGAATATGAAACGGTCGTCGAGCAGCTTGCCGCGGCGCCGACGGTCAACGCAATTGAACTGAACGTCTCCTGCCCCAACGTCAAGCACGGTGGCTTGGCCATGGGGACCGACCCGGCGGTGCTGGAGGGCTTGACCCGCAAAGTAGTACGACGGGCCAAGGGCAAGCCGATTTACGTCAAGCTGACGCCCAACGTGACCGACATCGTGCCCCTTGCCCAGGCGGCGGAACGCGGGGGCGCCAACGGCCTGACGATGATTAATACGCTGACCGGGTTGAGCATCGACCTGCGCACCCGCCGGCCGGTCCTCGCCAACGTGACCGGCGGCCTGTCCGGCCCGGCGCTGAAACCGATGGCCCTGCGGATGATCCACCAGGTCCGGGCGGTTTCCAGCCTGCCGATCATCGGGGTCGGTGGGATTGAAACCGCCGAGGACGTGCTGGAATTTATGATGGCGGGGGCGAACGCCGTTGAAGTGGGTGCGGCTAGTTTCCACGACCCCCTGGCCTGTCCACGGATCGTGGCGGACCTGCCCCTGGTAATGGACCGTTACGGAATCAAGAAGCTGACTGACTTATGGGAGGTAAGATTTTGAAGCGTTATTCACCAATGGTTGCGATTGACGTGGCGACCAAGGAGGCGGCCAGCAGCCTGTTTGACCAGCTAACGGTCGAGCCGCGGCCGATTTTGAAGATCGGGATGGAACTTTATTATCATTTTGGCCCGGAAGTTATTAAAGCGGCCCAACAACGGGGCTTTAAGATTTTCCTGGACCTTAAGCTTCATGACATTCCCAATACTGTGAAGCGGACAATGTTCGTGCTGGGGCAACTCGGGGTCGACTTTACGACGATCCACGCGGCTGGAGGTAGTGAGATGGTGGCTGCCGGGGCGGCGGGGCTTCGAGCTGGCGCTGCCGCGGCGGGCCTGCCAGCACCCCGCTTACTAGCAATCACCCAGCTGACCTCGATTGATGAGGCGACCCTGCATAAGGAACAGCACGTCGGCCTCTCCCTGGTCGAATCCGTCCAGAGTTATGCCCGGTTAGCAGAGGACGCCGGCGCTGATGGGGTGGTTTGCTCCGCCCAGGAAGTGCAAGCCATTCGGCAGGTGACGAGACCCGAGTTTCTCTGTGTGACTCCCGGAATCCGGCCGCAAAATGCCGCCAAGGGCGACCAGAAGCGGGTGGTGACGCCCGGTCAGGCGCGGGCGCTCGGTAGCAACGCGATTGTCGTCGGCCGGCCGATTACCCAAAGTGCGGACCCGGTTAAGGCCTACCGGCAGATTGAACATGACTTTTTAGAAGGGGAGGACTAACCATGACCTATTCAGAAACAGTTGCGAAGGACCTGCTGGAAATTCATGCGGTGACGCTCAGCCCAGCCCAGCCCTATACCTGGGCCAGCGGACTGCATTCGCCGATTTACACGGACAACCGGCTGACCATTTCCTACCCGGCGGTTCGCCAGGCGATTTACCAGGGGATGACCGCCTTGATTAAGGAGCACTTTGCGGATGCGGACGTAGTAGCGGGGACGGCGACGGCCGGGATCCCCCATGCTGCCTGGGTGGCGGAGGAGCTAAGCAAGCCGCTGGTTTACGTTCGTTCTAAGCCGAAGGACCATGGCCGGGGCAAGCAAATTGAGGGTGTGCTGACCGCTGGCCAAAAGGTGGTCGTGATTGATGACCTGATCTCGACCGGTGGCAGCGTCCTCAACGCGGTGCGGGCAGTCCAGCAGGCGGGCGGTGAAGTCGTGGGCGTGGTTGCCGTCTTTAGCTATCAGCTGCCCGCGGCGGACCAGAACTTTGCGGCGGCCGGTCTTGACTACTATGCGGTTACGGACTACCCGACCCTGATCAACGTTGCAAAAGAGGACGGGTTAATCAGCGCTGACCACCTGCAATCCCTCCAAGACTGGCGGCAGGACCCAGCGGCGTGGAGCGCTCAGCATCAGGATTGACGGACAGCTACCCGATTTTTTGAAAGGGGCTGGGAATCAACATCTTAACTATTTTATAGATTAATAATGCCTCAGCGCAGTAGCTGGCTGGCAGTTCAAGCGCTGATAAATCAGCGTTTGACCAACCTAAAATAGGCTTGCTGCGCGGCGTAGCCATCCTTGCGGAGGTTCGAAGACAAACACCCCAAATCAGCTTGCTAGCCGATTTGGAGCGTTTTTTCTCACTCTCTTACACACTGGGGTGGATGCGTTATTTTAAAATCATGGTTGACTTTCCACTCCTGAACGATTAAAGTATCATTAAAACAAAATTAGAAAAGTAATGCGGATGCAGGAAAGAAGGGGTTGCAAATGACACGAAAAGTCGGTGTGATTGGTCAGGGCCACGTTGGTGAAACCCTCGCCAATAATTTATTGGTAACGGGAACGGTGGATGAGCTGGTCCTGGTCGATACGGATCAGAAAAAACTCAACGCCAACGCGACGGACTTTGAAGACGCGGCGGCAAACCTGCCAACCCATACGCACGTCGTGAAAAATGACTACGCGGCATTAGCGGATGCCGACGTGGTGGTGATCGCCGTGGGCAATATCGGGATCCAAAACGATGATGCTAAGCATGACCGCTTCATGGAATTAAAGGTGACGAGCCGAGCGGCCAAGGAAGTCGGGACCAAGCTGAAGGAAGTCGGCTTCAACGGGGTGGTTGTATCCATTAGCAACCCCTGCGACGTGATTGCGGCGCTCTTTCAAAAGTACACCGGCCTGCCGCAACATCAGGTGATTGGGACGGGAACCCTGCTCGACACGGCCCGCTTAAAGAAGGTCGTGGGGCAGGCCCTGGACGTTGATCCCCGGTCTGTGTCCGGCTACGCACTGGGTGAACACGGCAATTCCCAGTTTGCTGCCTGGTCACAAGTCCGGGTCCTGGGCCAAAACATTACGGACCTCGCCGCGGCCAGCGACCAGCTTGACCTGGACGGCCTGGCGGAAGCAACCAAGGCGGGCGGCTACACGGTCTTCCACGGGAAGTTCTACACCAACTTCGGGATTGCGGCGGCCGCCCTCTGCTTAGTAACCGCGATTCTGAACGACGCCAAGATTGAGCTGCCGGTATCGAACTTCCGGGAAGAGTACGGCACTTACTGCGGCTACCCGGCAGTGATTGGCCAGCAGGGGGTAGTGAAGCCCCTCCAGCTGAATCTGACCGCCGAAGAGGAGAAGCAGCTTGCGGCCTCGGCTAACTACATCAAGGACCGCTTTGACGAGGTAGCCAAGGATCTGGAAGAATAAACGCGGAAAAAAGCAAGCAGCCATTAAACTAACGTCTTCTACTTCGTTAGTTTAATGGCTGCTTTTGTAATTGGATTAAAATTTATTTTTCGTACATGTATTCCCGGATCATCGGCAGGTTCTTGCCGGAAGCACCCTTGGTAATCAGGTACTGGATTACGTCAATGTTGCCGGATTCAAATGATGCGGCGCAGGCCTGCAGGTAGAGGTCCCACATCCGGGTGAAGCGCTCGCCCATCATATCCTGGATCTGGTTGCGGTTGGCGTTGAAGTTGGCGTCCCAGATTTCCAGGGTTCGCTGGTAGTGCCGCCGCAGCATTTCCATGTCGGCGATCTGCATATGGTTTTCTTCGATATGGCCGACCATTTCTTCCAGGCCGGGGATGTAGCCGCCGGGGAAGATGTACTTATTGATCCAGCCGTTGTAGGCGCCGCCCTGCTGGCGGGTGATTCCGTGGATTAATGCGACCCCGTTGTTCTTCAGGTAGCGGTTGATGTCCTTGAAGTAGAGGCCGAGGTTTTCCTTGCCGACGTGTTCAAACATTCCGACGGAGGTGATGTAGTCCCAGGTCTGGTCGCCGAGTTCCCGGTAGTCGACCAGCTTGACCTCGGCCACGCCTGCCAGGCCCTCATCCTTGATCCGTTGCTGAACCAGGCGGTACTGTTCTTCACTCAGGGTGACCCCGGTAACCTTGAGCCCGTATTCCTTGGCCGCGGTCAGCATCAGGGTCCCCCAGCCACAGCCGATGTCGAGGAGGGTCTTGCCAGGCTGAGGATCCAGCTTCTTTAAGATGTGGTGGACCTTGTCTTCCTGGGCCTTGGTCAGGTCGTCCCAGTTGCCATCGGTAAAGTAGGCACAAGAGTAGGTCATCGTGTCGTCCAGCCACAGCTTGTAAAAGTCGTTGCCGACGTCGTAGTGGCTTTGCACGTCGGACTCGCTTTCCTTTTCGGAGTGGCCCTGTTTCGGCAGGAACTTGCGGAACTTGGAGCTCCGCATGAAGCTGTCGGCACTCTCGTAAGCGGAGGTAATCAGCTTTTGGATACTGCCGTCAATTTCAATCTTCCCGTCCATGTAGGCTTCCCCCAGGGCGATTGAGGCGTTCTTGGTAACGTCGCGAATCGGAATTTTTTCCTTAAAGGTGATGGTTACTTCTGGTTCGCCATTGCCATAAACGGCACTTTTACCATCCCAGTAGACAACCTTAACCGGAAAAGTAAAGGAGCGGCTCAGCAGTGACTTGTAGAACGTCTTTTCTAACATTGCAACGGTTCCTTCTTTCTTTATCTAACGTAATGTGCTTATTATAACACCCTATACATTATTTATCGGAAAAGAAGAACAAGTCTGGCAAAATAATTGGAAATCTTTTATATATTGAGTATTTACATTAAAATTTTATTAAGATATAATCATTTTTGCTAAAAAACACCACTGAAATTTGGGAGGAATTCCAGCGATGAGAGTGAGGCTACCAACTTGGCAAACCTGGCGGCGGTCTTTCCCCGTGAGCCTAACCTGAACATCCAAGACGGCATCATTTACTATGACAGTCAAACCGGGATTAACCTGAACGGAGACCGGGACTTGCCTTACGGTGGTTATCTCGGGGTGGCCTTCTTGAGCAACTTCACCTACGCCTTTTTCTCACCGGCACCGGCTAATATCAATTTGTACCGGTCCGCGGCGTGCGGTACGACCTCTTCGGCTCAGCCCTGCAAACCAAGCTGATTATCAACCGGCAGATCCACCTGACGCTGAAGTACGTCGACGATGAGGGAAAAGAGTTACGGCCGGCAGCGGAACTAAAGGGAACGAATGACTTCCCTGTGGTTTTCTACCGGCCGGCAAATTTATTTTGGCGTTCGCCGAACTTTCCAACGAGCGGGAAACTTCGTGAAACGAACCTACCACCGGGTTGTTTCATCGGTTAAACGCGGCTTTAGTCGTGCGCGACGCTTTGTTCGCCGAATTTTCAGGAGGAGATAATTATGAAATTAAGAACATGGTTTTGGACCCTACTTAGCCTTATTCTAATCGTCGGGGTATTTTCCTATGGAGCAAACAATCTAGGCAAATACAATTTTTATTATGCCACCCACATGAAACACCCTAAGAATCAATATCCATTTGTGACAGCTACGTCAATGAATACTATGCCCTTTAATTATCTTCCTAATTATACTGTTGCTAATAGCACCACAGAGCCGCCTACCTGTTACATTGCGAAAACAAATGTAATCGAAAAGGGAGATTATTTACGACTTAATAGTTACTCACTCTCCTATGCACATTCTAAAAAACAATTTGAGAACGGTAAATTGTTAAACATCGAATTTAGCGAACGTGGCTATCTTTCCAAAATTGAAAAGGAAAAGATGGGCCAGACACTTTATCTGTCACTGAATGATATACAGGCTGAACTCAAACATAATAGCGAGCGTCCAACTATCAATCTACAATGGATTTATAATTGGTACTTTAAGTCAACAAACAAAAATTAAGGTAGAAAGTAGTATTATGAATAGTTGAAGGTAGCCTTCGTGTAAATAGCAATTAAAAAGGGATGATGATATGACGGATGCTTGGCACCGCTTTATAGAAAACGTTGAGGTGCGCCGCTTTGCCGTACTGGCGGTGATTGTTTTTGCCCTCTGGATGATGCGGTCGATGATGAACATGATCCTGTTCACCTTTATTCTGACCTACATCGTGGTTAACTGGGTCCACCTGGTGCGGCGCTGGCTGCCGAAACTGTCGCCTGCCGTGGTGGTCATTATCACCTACGCACTGTTAATCCTGCTGCTGTACTTTGGAATTACCCAGTACCTGCCAGTGCTGGTGCGGCAGATTATTAAGATGGTCAACTCGGTCCTGAAATTTTACAGTACCAATGACGCCACCAATTTTTACCAGTACGTTAACCATTACGTCAGCACCGGGACGATCATGACCCAGCTGCGGCACGGCCTGACGATTGCGGTCAGTACCATCACCAGCGTGGGGATCGTGGCCTTTACTTTCCTCCTCTCGCTAATCCTCAGCTTCTTCTATACCCTGGAGTTGCCCCAGATGGAGAGCTTCTCCCGGCTCTTTTTGGAGAGCAAGTTCGCCTGGTTCTTCCAGGACGTCGCCTACTTTGGCAAGAAGTTTACCAATACCTTCGGGGTTGTCTTGGAGGCCCAGTTTTTCATCGCCATCTGCAATACGGTGATTACCACGATCTGCCTCTTCTTCATGAAGATGCCGCAGATCTTTGCCCTCGCCCTGGTGGTCTTCGTCTTTAGCCTGGTCCCGGTCGCCGGGGTCATCATCTCGACGATTCCCTTGAGCATCGTGGCGTACTCGGTTGGCGGGATTCGAGACGTGATCTACATCATCATTATGGTCATTGTCATCCACGCCTTTGAGGCCTATGTCCTGAACCCGAAGTTTATGTCCAGCCAAACCGACCTGCCGATCTTCTACACCTTCATTGTCTTGCTGATCGGGGAACACTTCTGGGGGACCTGGGGGCTGATTGTCGGGGTGCCGATTTTCACCTTCCTCCTGGATATTCTCGGGGTCAAATCGATTCACAAGACTAATAGAAAGCGTCCACAAAGCAGTGGGGAGTAACGAATCCTAATTGTGTAATTTCGCGCATGGTTAAATCAGCAAAAAAACTTTTGCCGGTTTGACCATGCTTTTGCGTATGTGAAGAAACGGCAATCTTGTGAAATCTGCTGAAAGGACCTAAACTTTTGCTTAATGGACTTTTAACTTTGCAATAGAGGTGGTTGAGATGGAAGAAAAACGCTATGGTGCGGACGTCATTATCGACAGTTTGCGGAAACACGGGGTTGAGCTGGTCTTCGGAATCCCCGGGGCCAAGATTGACCGGCTGTTTGAGGCCCTGGATGGGCAAGACAGCGGGGACGCCCCCAAATTAATCGTAACCCGGCACGAACAAAACGCGGTCTTCATGGCCCAGGCCTATGCCCGCCTGACCGGCAAGACCGGGGTTGCCATCAGCACGTCCGGCCCGGGGGTGGGGAACCTGACGACCGGAATCATGACGGCCAACGCGGAGGGCGACCCCGTCCTGGCAATCGGTGGGCAAGTCCAGCGCAAGGACCTTCACCGGCTGACCCACCAGAGCACCCCCTCGGCCGAGATCATGGCGCCGATTACCCGGTACAGCGCGGAAATTCAGGACCCTGCCAACATTTCCGAAACGATGGCGAACGCCTTTGAAGCCAGCCAAGGGGCCGAAAAGGGGGCGGCGTTCGTCAGCCTGCCCCAGGATGTCGACGACGCGGTGGTCGATGACCAGCCTCTGCCAATCTATGAGGCGCCGAAGATGGGGCCAGCGGACCCCGGTGACCTGGCCAAGCTGGTGGACTTGATTAAGCACAGCCAGCTGCCGGTCATCCTAGTTGGCCAGCGGGGTGGCAGCGCGGCAGTTGCCAGTGCCCTCCACCAGCTGTTACGCCATTACGCTTTTCCGGTGGTGGAAACCTTCCAGGCGGCCGGGGTCGTTTCCCGCGACTTGGAAGACCAGTCCTACTTTGGCCGGATCGGGCTCTTCCGCAACCAGGTCGGTGACCAGTTGCTCCAGCACAGTGACCTGGTAATCGCGGTCGGCTACGACGCGATTGAGTATGAACCGCGTAACTGGAACAAGGAGGACCAGCTGCGGATTGTCAACCTGGATACGAAGCCGGCGCAGATTGACAACCACTACACACCAGTTATGCAGCTGGTCGGTGACCTGGCCACCAGTCTGACCCAGCTGGACCAGTTGCTAACCGGCTTTAACTACCCGGCGGCGGCCCAGGCACAATTGGCAGCCTACCGGCACGAGCTCGACCGGGATAAGCAGCTGCCCGCACCACAGGATGGTCCGCAGAGCCACCCCCTGGCCGTCGTGCAGGCCATTCAGGAAAACGTTAGCGACGATATGATCGTGTCCTTAGACGTTGGCTCCCACTACATCTGGATGGCCCGCCACTTCCGTTGCTACCAGCCGCGGCACCTGCTCATCAGCAACGGGATGCAAACCCTGGGGGTCGGCCTGCCGTGGGCAATGGTGGCCGCCATGCTCCATCCCGACCAGAAGGCCGTGGCGGTCTGCGGCGACGGCGGCTTCCTTTTCTCTGGGGCCGAGCTGGCCACCGCCGTTCAGCACCGGCTCAACCTGGTCGTGATCGTGTGGAATGATGGCGGCCACTACGACATGGTGAAGTTCCAGGAAGAGATGAAGTACCCGCAAGCGGCGGGGGTTAAGTTTGGTGACTGCGACATCGTCAAGTACGCCGAGAGTTTTGGTGCAACTGGTTTGCGGGTGGAAACGCCGGCCGACCTGAAGCGGGTTATGCACCAGGCCTTTAGCACCGATGGCCCGGTGGTGGTTGACGTTCCGGTTGATTACCGCAACAATAAAGAACTAGCGGCCCACTTGATTGATTCACAACTAGGATAAGGAAGGGAAATGATACTATCAGTACACTATACGAACACGGCACGTTAGCCTCGTTAATGGCTGGCAACATGGCAGGGACAATTACCGTGGCCGACTTATTGAAGCACGGCTCGGCGGGGATTGGCACCTTTGACGGCATCGACGGGGAAGTCGTGATCCTGGACGGCGAGGTTTACCAGGCGGTTGCTGACGGGACGGTCAACCACGTTACCGATCCCCAGGCGAAGTTACCGTTTGCCTCAGTCCACACGCCGACCGATCTGGAGGCGGTGAACTTGACAGGGGTGGATTTTAATCTCCTTAACGGCAGCTTTATCCGGCAGCACGAACTGCAAAACGTGTTCGCGGCCCTGCGGCTGACGGGGACCTTCAGCCACGTCAAGATTCGGATTATGCCAAAGCAGGAACCCCCGTACCCGAACTTATTGGAGGTGGCCCATATGCAGGCGCTCTTTAGTCGGGACCAGGTCAAGGGGACCATTATCGGCTACTACGCCCCGGAAATTTTTGGCAGCGTCACGGCCGCGGGCTGGCACCTGCACTTTATCAGTGATGACCGCCAGTTTGCCGGCCACCTGCTGGAATTCAGTGCCCCCCAGGCAACTGGCGACTTGCAGGTTTTTGACATGCTGGACCAGCACCTGCCGGTTGCGGACCGGGCCTTCCGCCAGAGCGAAGTCGACCTGGCAAGCCTGCGGGCCGGCATTGCCGAGTCAGAGGGAAACCAGGAGTAGAAGTGCCAAGTCAGATGGCTACGTAATAGTTG
>NZ_GG700733.1:0-35415 GCF_000160835.1 Limosilactobacillus antri DSM 16041 | reverse complement strand
CCCGCAAGGATGGCTAGGTTGGTCAAATGCTGATTTATCAGCGTTTGAACTGCCAGCCAGCTACTGCGCTGTTGCATTATTATCTTTAAAATAGCAAAGAGGCTGAGTTAATTCCCAGCCCTTTTTTAATGGGTACGTTTAATTAAAGCTCCCGCTGTGAAGACGACGCCGAGAACGATGTAGGTGATGTTTTCCCACCGGTTAAGCCCGGTTCCGATTGGTAAGCTGACGAAAATCAAGAACAGGCCAAAGTAGAAGTTGCCCCGGCGGTAAAAATGCCGGTTAAACTTCAGGTGGCGGCCCTGTCCTGCGATGATCCAGTCGCCAGTATCGTCGCTGTCGAAGAAAACGATATAGATTAAGCCGACGAGCCCAAGGAATGCGAAGAGCAGTTGGAAAAAGTTTACAAACAGGTTTTCGGGCTGAAAGATGGTGATGACGATGGGCCAGCCGAGGAAACACAGGGCAAAGTAGAAACTAGCATATTTATAAAATTGCTTATTGAAGTGCATTTGAATCATCCTCCTGGTATTCAAGAATATCGCCCGGCTGGCAGTTGAGCTCGTGACAGAGTTTTGCTAGGGTTTCAAAACGGATTCCGCGGGCCTTGCCGGTCTTTAAGATTGACAGGTTGGCCGGAGTAATGCCAATCCGTTGGGCTAAGGTTTTTGAAGTCATTTTGCGTTCTGCTAATAAAACGTCCAAGTTGACCGTGATCACTAGCTGGCACCTCCTAACTAAATAATTTCGTCCGCGTCCTTTTGCAGGGCGATTCCCCGTTTGAAGATCAGGTAGATTAAAAAGAAAATCACCAGTGAAAAAAGGTCGTTGCTGAAATCGCCCTCGCGAAAGGTCATTAGGCCCATTAAATCCTGAATATTCCAGAGACGAAAACAGATGGAAGCTAGAGATTGCAAGACGAAGACTACTAATGCCGGCCATAAAATTTGCCGAACGGCCACCAGGTTTTGATTAACGAAGTAGAGGCCGCTATTAATATTGCGCAAAAGGCTATGGACGCCGATAAACATAATGATGGCGAGGAAGACCAGCATGGCCGCCGCAACTGCCTGGAGGACCAAGCTCCACCAGCTGTGGTAGTCAAAGAGTTCGTGGGCAAAGCCGGTAAAGGGGGTACAGGCGACGAGAATAATTCCCAGGACTAATGCGACACTGGTGACTACAATACAAAAATCAACGGAAAGCTGGATGAGTGTCAAGATAAGGCTGATAAGTTTCTTTTTCATGGTCGGAAACCTCCTCCGGTAAATTCATAATTATTGTAAAACGATAATTGATTATTGTAAAGCAATAATTGAGCTTGAAATGAACTTTGACAGCTGCTCAGGAAAAGGTTAAGCTTAAAAAGACGACTGATTTTAATTTAAAATCGTCAATTATTCGTGAAAAGAGGTTTACTTAACGCAGAAAATACAGTATTGTATGAATATAAACGGATGATGGTTTATATTTCAAAAATAAAGTTCGTGAATAATGGAAGGGGACGATTGCGATGATGACTGATATCGAAATTGCTGACCAGGCGGAAATGAAGCCAATTAAGGAGATTGCTGCCCAGATTGGTTTGGGTGAAGACGACATTGAGCAGTACGGCAAGTACAAGGCGAAAATTAGCCTGCCCGTTACGGCCCACCCGGACAAGAAGCACAAATTGGTGTTGGTCACGTCGATTAACCCGACCCCGGCAGGCGAGGGTAAGTCGACGGTGCTGGTTGGCTTGGGGGATGCCCTGAACCAGCTCGGCCACCAGACAATCATCGCAATGCGGGAACCATCCATGGGGCCCGTCTTTGGGATTAAGGGCGGTGCCACTGGCGGTGGTTACAGCCAGGTTGTCCCGATGGAGGACATCAACCTCCACTTTACCGGTGACCTGCACGCCCTGACCAGTGCTAATAACACCCTGGCGGCCCTGGTTGACAACTACATTATGCGGGGTAATGAACTCGGCCTGGATCCGCGGCGGATCATCTGGAAGCGGGTCGAAGACGTTAACGACCGGGCACTGCGCAACGTGGTCACCGGATTGGGCGGCCTCATGCAGGGGGTTCCCCGGCAAACCGGCTTTGACATTACCGCGGCGTCCGAACTGATGGCGATCCTCTGCCTGTCTACTGACCTGATGGACCTCAAGAAGCGGGTTGGCCACATTGTCGTGGGGTACAGCTATGACAAGCAGCCGGTGACGGTTGCCGAACTAGGCTTTGCCGATGCCATCACCATCCTGCTGAAAGATGCCATCAAGCCAAACCTGGTTCAGACCCTGGACCACACCCCAACCATTATCCACGGGGGACCCTTTGCCAACATCGCCCACGGCTGCAACAGTGTGCTGGCGACTAAGACGGCCCTGCAACTGGCTGACTACACCGTTACCGAATCCGGCTTTGGTGCTGACCTGGGGGCGGAGAAGTTCATGGACATCAAGCGCCGGGTCCTCGGCAAGAACCCCGATGCAGTGGTGATCGTGGCGACTGTCCGAGCACTGGAATACAATGGTGGCGCGGCCTTGGCCGACCTCAAGGACGAAAACCTGCCAGAACTAAAGCAGGGGCTGGCAAACCTGAACCGCCATATCAAGAATATGCAGCGCTACGGCGTACCGTTGGTTGTCGCGATCAACCACTTCGCAACCGACACGCCGGCTGAAATCAAGGTGATTGAGGAGAACTGTAAGGCCTTAGGGGTCAATGTGGTAACGGCGGATGCCTGGGCCAAGGGCGGCGCCGGTACCCAGGACCTGGCCCGGGAAGTGGTCCGCCTGACCGACCAGGAGAGCGACTTCCACGAGCTGTATAGCCTGGACGCCAGCCCGGAAGAGAAGGTCCGGATCGTGGCAACCAAGATTTACGGTGCCAAGGACGTTGAATTCAGCCGGAAGGCTCAGCGGCAGTTGAAGCAGTTTGCCGAATTGGGCTGGGACAAGCTGCCGGTCTGCATTGCCAAGACGCAATACTCGTTTACCGACGACCAGACCCAGTTAGGGGCCCCAACCGGCTTTACCTTCCACATCCGGGAATTCGTACCGAAACTGGGTGCTGGCTTCATCGTGGCCCTCTCTGGCAACATGATGACCATGCCGGGCCTGTCCAAGGTGCCCGCGGCGGTCAACATGACCATTGATAAGGACGGCAAGATTACTGGGTTATTCTAAAGTGGTTTTCTAAGTAAATACAAGAGGCTGGGAATTATCTCAGCCTCTTCACTATTTTAAAGATAATAATGCCTCAGCACAGTAGCTGGCTGGCAGTTCAAACGCTGATAAATCAGCATTTGACCAACCCCAAATAGGCTTGCTGCGCGGCGTAGCCATCCTTCCTACAGGCTAGCTACGCGTCGACGGAGGTGGGACTACGAACTAGGAAAGCTAGTTCTGCCCCACTCTCAAAAGACTTGCGCAACTTCCTCGATTACGTGGATAATAGGGATGTAGAGAACGATGAGTACGTCGATGAACTAAAGGATTACATCCAGAATTTAAGTAAGAACACGGAATGGAGGAATGATTACATGGATAACAAGACCCACATGATGTTCCACGATGAAGATGTTCGTGAAGAGGGCAGGCGGGCTGGAATCACTGCTGGTAAAATGGAAGCCGTCCGGGGCGCGATTGAGTTGCTGCGTCAAACGGGGATGGCGGAAGACCAGCTGAAGGCCAAAATTCGTCAGCAGTTTGCCTTAACCGATCTGCAAATGCAGACACTGTTTGAGCATGACAATTAAACGTCTTAGCTGTCTTTGGCAGCTTGGACCTTACTGTAATTTAGTCGCCTGCTGCCAGCTTACTCCAGGGAAAACGTGCACGGTTTCGTTATTGTCCACCGTGACTTGAACCGGAGCCTGATAAAAGGCGGTTAGTTTTGCCGGCGTCAGTATTGCGTCCCGCGACCCCTGGTCAAAGGCGTGACCAGCCCTCAGTAAAAGGACCTGGTTAAAGCAGGGTAGGATTTCCGTCGTGTGATGGGACACGATTAAAATTGCCGGATGGTGGGGCGCTTTGGCAATTTGCTTAACCTTGTCCAGCAGCCGGGCCTTGGCAAAGAGGTCCAAGCCGTTGCAGGGTTCATCAAGGATTAGCAGCTCTGGCTTTGCCATCAGTGCCCGCGCGATCATCACCAGTTGGCGCTCACCCTGCGACAGGATTCGGTACGGCTTGCCAATCAATGATTTTCCCCCGAGCCGTTCTAGCAGCCGGCGGGCTTCCGCTTTATCATCGTCGGTAACCGCTTGGTAAATCCCGATACTGGCGAATTTGCCGGACAGGACGATTGATTCTGCGCGGTCCCCCGGATGAAGCCAGTCTTGCAGGGCGGTACTGACCCAGCCGACCCGCTTGCGCAATTCATTGATATTGGTATGGCCAAACTTTTCGCCGAGGACTTCGACCTGCCCGGTGGTTGGCCAGAGGTCCCCGTGAATGACCTTGAGCAGGGTGGTTTTGCCGGCACCATTCAGCCCCAGGATGCCCCAGTTTTCTCCTGCCTGGATGGTCCAATTCAAGTCGTGCAGGATTTCCCGGTCGCCCCGGACAACGCTAACGTGCTTCAAACTTAAAACTGTTGTCATTTTCTCGCCTCCAGTTAATTTGTTAAAGACAAACGGGTTCTTAGTATTCAGCTAAACCGAACACCAAGAACCCGTCTACTCTTGCAAGGGTTGATTATAGCGGACCCAGTCAGAATCCGCCCAGCTTGATTGAGGTAATTAGTCGCTGTACTTATCTTCAGCGGCAACAAATGGCATCTTTGTCCGCAATTCGTCCCCAACTTCTTGCAGCTTTGAGTTTTCCATTTCTTTACGATACGCGTAAAGCTTCTTGAACCCGTTGTGGTAGTCTTCCATAAATTCCTTCGCGAAGGTTCCGTCCTGGATTTCCTTCAGGTTTTGCTTCATTGCCCGCTTTGATTCTTCGTTGATGACCTTTGGCCCACGGGTGTATGAGCCGTATTCGGAAGTGTTGGAGCAGTCCTTGTACATCTTGGCAAAACCGCCCTCGTAGATCAGGTCACAGATCAGCTTCATTTCGTGGTCAACTTCAAAGAAGGCTAACTCTGGTGAGTAACCGGCTTCCGTCAAAACTTCAAAACCGGTTTGGATCAGGGCGGTTACCCCACCCATTAAGACGTTTTGTTCACCGAACAGGTCTTCGTCAGTTTCTTCCTTAAATGTAGTTGCCAGAAGGCCGGCCCGGGCCGCCCCGTTCCCCTTAGCAAATTCCTTTGCCAGGTCTTCCGCGTGGCCGGAAGCGTCTTGCCAAACTGCGTATAATGCTGGAACCCCAAAGCCTTCCATGTAAGTCCGCCGGCATAAGTTACCTGGGCCCTTAGGTGCCATCATCACGACATCCACGTCAGCCGGTGGGACAATTTCCTTGTAGTAAACATTGAAACCATGGGAAAAGCCTAAGACGTTGCCGGCTTCCAGGTTGTCAGCGACTTCTTCTTTATAGACGTCCGCCATGACTTCATCTGGGGTTAACATTTGAACCCAGTCAGCCTGCTTTACGGCTTCGGCAACTGAGTAAACTTCAAAACCGTCCTTGCGGGCCTTGTCTGCAGACTGTCCTGGACGACAGCCGACGATGACGTCGAAACCGGAATCCCGCAAGTTGTTTGCTTGGGCGTGACCCTGGGCACCGTAACCAACGAAGGCTACCTTCTTGCCGTCAAGGTAATTAGTAGTAACATCTTTTTCGTATAACATTTCAACCATAATCAAAATCTCCTTTATCTTTTCTCTCTTAAACCAATTTATTCTAAAATCATTTCGGAATTTGCTTTTCCGGCTGGCACCATCGGGTAGACGTTCTCATCAGCCGGAATTGGTACTTCAATAAACGCGGCGTGCGGACTGGCAAAGGCTTCGGCCAGTTCTTCCTGCCAGTTATCACTGTGCAGCTGGTAGCTGTCAATTCCATATCCACGAAGGATTTGCTGGAAATCAGGCTGCGTTTTAAAGACGGTTTGGCTGCGGTGACGGTTGAAGAATAAGTCCTGCCACTGCTTAACCATTCCCAAGGCGTGGTTGTTAAACAAGACAATCTTGATGTTTAACTGTCGTTCGCGAATGACGTCTAATTCCTCCAGCGTCATCTGGAAGCCGCCATCGCCGGTAAACAGGACCACGGCCTTTTCGGGCTGGCCAACTTTGGCGCCGATTGCCGCGGGCAAGCCAAAGCCCATCGTTCCTAAACCACCGCTCGTTACTAACTGTTTCGGGTGCTGGTAGGAATAAAATTGGGCTGCCCACATTTGGTGTTGCCCGACGTCAGTGACCACCACTGCCTGTCCGGCAGTTAGTTTGCTGACGTCTTCAATGACTGCTTGGGGTTTGATAGTATTTTCTTCATAGTGGTATGTGAATGGGTGCAGCGTTTGCCAAGCCTTGACTTGGCTGTTCCATTCAGAATGTGGCAGTACATTTTCCCGCTGACTAGCTGCCACCAGCCATTCCAATGCGTCACGAGCATCCGCTACGACTGGATAATCGGTGGGAACAAGCTTGCCCAGCTCCCGCGGGTCAATGTCAAAGTGAGCGATTTTTGCGTGGGGTGCAAAGCTGGTCGGGTCGGTGGCGAGCCGGTCGTCGAACCGTGCCCCAATGTTTATCAGGAAGTCGCAGTTGCTCAAAGCCATGTTGGCGGCATAGGACCCGTGCATTCCACCCATTCCCAGGAAGAGCGGGTGATCGCTAGGAACAATTCCTAGGCCAAGCAGGGTGGCGACGGCCGGAATCTTCGTCCGCAGGATCAGTTGCCGGGCGAGCTGACTTGCCTGTTCAGTCGCTGCGCCGTTGCCGAACAGGAAGAGCGGGCGGCGAGCCTGCTTCAGGGCCTGCCAAACTTCGGTGAAGCCAGCTTGGCCCGAGTTAGTGGGGTGGTGCGTAGCTGGCGTCGTCTGGGCAGCGGGGTGAACCATTGCGGTAGTAATGTCCTTTGGCAGGTCGACCAAGACCGGCCCCTTGCGGCCAGCTTGCGCAATGGCGAACGCCTGGCGAATCGTGCTGGCGAGTGCGCTGGGCGTTGAAACCCGGAAAATTGCTTTGGTGATTGGTTTGGCCATCGAAACAATGTCGACTTCTTGGAAAGCATTCGTGCCAATTGCTGCGCGATTTACCTGACCGGTAAAAATTACCATCGGCACCGAATCAGCTTTGGCATCAGCGATCCCGGTCAAAGCATTGGTGGCCCCAGGACCGGAAGTGGTAAAAACAACGCCGGTTTTTCCCGTTGACTTCGCATAGCCCTCTGCTGCGTGGGCCGCCCCCTGTTCATGACGGACGAGAATATTATTGTACTTTTGGCAATAAACTTCGTCATAGAGGGGGATCACTGCGCCGCCGGGATAACCGAAAACCACTTCCACCTGGTGGGCGGTTAGTTCATCAAGCAATATTTGCGAACCGCTTACTTGTGCCATAAAGTCACCTCCTAAAAGTAAAGTCTTAGATTATCAAATTTTTCTTACCTCATTCAGCCAAGAAAAAAGGCCCCACCAGAAAATAGTTCTTCTGGTGGAGCCTTTGATGCCGCTTCAGTTATCTGGCCATGTCAAAATGGCCCGGGCATTAACTCACCAGAAATGGTAATAATAACGACCAAGCTAATAATGACAATAATCAATTGGCTATTTAATTGAACGTTAACCATCATCATGGTGAGCTACCTCCCTTTGCTAAAGATTTAATGATAAATTTGATGATGTTAATTTACATTAGGTGCAAGCAGATGTCAACATTTTTTCTCACGTTTTTTTAATTTTCCTGTAATCATTTTAATAATTAAACCGCCACGGGGTAGTCGGGGCGCCGTTTGCCAGGTAAAAGTTAATTTTATTAGCTGCTGACCAGGGCGGATTAATTGGGCCGCTTTTTAAATCGGCCGAGGGCGATAACTAAAAGGAGCGAGACAGCGAACTAGGCAAACTAGTTCTGTCCCACTCCCTGGTTGAGACTACTGAATTTTCTTATTTTGCCGTTCCGCCTTATCGTAGGCGTTCAAAAACATTTTAATCACCAGGCACAGGTTCATCAGCCAGAAGGCCTTATTAAAAAGGTGCCAGCTGATCGGCCGCAGGCGAAAATGAAAGAGATTGTAAATCAGAACTAAGAGCAGGTAGAGCAAGTTGGCCCGAAGGATGTCCTTTGACCACTTATGATTGATTGTGTACACCCAAATCTTTTTTAGCATTGTCCCCATCCTCAAGCAAAATTAGCACAAATTACAGCAACCACAAAGAAAAAGATGGCGGTTAAGTATGATAATTTTAGGTTATTTCTCAAGATAGATGGCCTGCCTTATTGAATTGAATTTTGCTTCTTTTATAATAATTATAAACCATTATTTTATAAATCGGGAAAGTATAAAGAGAGTGGAAGACGTTGAAATTAGCCGTTAAAAATCGAATTTACGCGGGAATCTACCTGGTCGTGGCCATTGTCGGAATGGGTCCAGAACTGCGAAAAAGCCACAGACAATCGCCCAAACCAGCCCGCCAAGCCCAGCTTGCCACTGACCACCAGCAAGCGGTCCATCGAAGTCACTCCCCTGCTCGATCCAGTAAGATGCGGGTCCCGATTGACTGGCGCAAGTCTTCAGAAACCGTTCCCTACCCTGACCTAGCAAAAACCAAGGACTTCTGGGTGAAGGTCAGCCTGAAGAAAAACCGCACCTATTTGTACGACGGCCAGAAATTGCTCTACACCATGTACAGCACTGGCGGGATGTATAAGCGCAACCCTCAGACCGGGAAAATGGAAAGCATGACGCCGACTGGGACCTACTATGCCCAGTCCGAACGCGGCGACAGCTTTTTCAATTCCTCCTTAAACGAAGGGGCAAACTACTATGTTTCCTGGCTGGACCACGGAACCTACCTTTTCCACAGTGTGCCGACTGTGGCGGGTGGGAATTACAACGTCGCCGAAGCCAAGAAACTCGGCAAGTCGACCGGCTCCCACGGCTGTATCCGACTTTCGGTCCCCGATGCCCAGTGGATGTCGACCCACTTACCGGTGGGTACCAAAATCGTAATTGTTAATTAGCTTAATACTGACGAGGCAGAGGTCCACCACCAGCAGGATGAGAATGATCTCGCCGAGCCGGACCCGCGCCACCGGAAGCAGCCACGATAAGACGTTGTAGCAGAACAGAGCCAGGAAGATAAAGAGGTCGGTTACCGCGACGTGTTTAAGAAATTTTCTCGTTAATCGGTGTTTCACCTTAAAACCACCATCCTTACTTGATGACTAACCGGGTCCCTGCCGGGAGGTCCTGCAACCAGTAAGCATCCGGCTTGGAAACGTCAATTGTGTTGGCACAGTGGTAACGCGCGTGAAGCCAATTGCCGTGCACCCGGTGATTGTTGACTTCTACCGGTGCTTCGATAAAGGTATCGGCCTGACTAAGACTTAACCAGTTGGTGCCCACTTGCTGGACATTGTTATTCTGGTTAAAGATCTGATTTCCGCGAGAATGATTGATGTGCAGAGTGACCGGTGACAAATTGATCCTGGCGTTTACGATGTACAGAACCTGGTGGCCGCTGATGACGTATAGCCGCCGTTCCTTTCTGATCGCAACTAGGTAAAGCGCTGGCTGTCCTTTTAGGCGGGGATAGCGGGCCAGTTCTGACGGGTGGTTGAGCTGGGGATGCCGGAGGCGGTTAACGGCGACCTGGAAACTACTATCCGTGCCCGGCAGTGTCCGCTTGTGTGCAATCCAGGAATGGCCGTTGATAATTATCAGCAACAGCGCCAGGAGGCTAAAACCGATCTTAAACATTATTTTTAACTCTTTATTCATTCCCAATGACCCTTTAACTTCCCAAGAATTTGCGGCGGCAAGCAGGCTTGTCGTACTTCTTAATCATTTTAGTCGGGGCCTGGCTGGCAGTCAACGGGGGATCTGGCCGGTGATGGTCTTGGTGGGGAGAATTAAATGATTGCAGAAACGCCGTACTGTGCTAGCACTTGCTGGTCGGTACGGCGTTTCAAATTATCCTTTGGTAGTTTACCGAACTATATAATTTAAATATAGATTTTTGTTCGTAAAATTATTGAAGCCGGCTTCCTGATCTGTTATCCTTAAAGCAGTTTTAAGGAGGTAGGACAATGAGTGCAATTAGTGTTGTAATGGGTAGTAAGTCAGACTGGCCAACGGTTAAGGAGACTTGCCAGATCCTGGATCAGTTTGGCGTCGACTACGATAAACGGGTGATTTCCGCCCACCGGATGCCAAAGGAAATGTTCGCCTTTGCTCAGGGAGCGGTTGCCGACGGAACCAAGGTCATCATCGCCTGTGCCGGCGGGGCGGCCCACTTGCCGGGGATGATTGCGGCCAACACCCCGCTGCCCGTGATCGGTATTCCGGGACAAACCAAGGCCCTCGGTGGGATGGACTCCCTCCTGTCAATTGTTCAGATGCCCGCCGGGATTCCCGTCGCCACCACCGCAATTGGGGTGGCCGGTGCTAAGAACGCGGCCTTGCTTGCCTTACAAATCCTGGGCATCACTGACGCAGCAATCCAGCAGCAGATCGTTGACTACCGTAAGCAAATGCACGATCAGGCGGCAGAAAGCGGGGCGCACCTTGACTAAAATGATTCAACCGGGCCAAACCATTGGGATCATCGGCGGGGGCCAGCTCGGCCAGATGATGGCGCTAGACGCTAAGCAGACGGGGATGAAGGTGCTTGTCTTAGACCCGACGCCGGCGTGTCCGGCCGGCCAGGTCGCTGATGACCAGATCGTGGCCGAATACGCGGACGTGGCCGCAATCGAGGAACTGGCCCGCCGGTCGGACGTCCTAACCTACGAATTTGAAAACGTCGACTTGAACGCCCTCAAGGATGTGGCTGACCAGGTCTACGTTCCCCAGGGTACCCACCTGCTCTATACGACCAAAAACCGGATTCGGGAAAAGACCTTTCTCCGGGATGCGGGTCTCCAGACGGCACCGTTTCGGGCGGTCAAGGACGCGGCGGACTTGAAGCGGGCCGTGGCAGAACTCGGCTACCCCTGTGTCCTCAAAACTTGTGAGGGTGGCTATGACGGCCATGGTCAGGAGGTCCTCCATAGCGATGCCGACCTTGCCAAGTGTACCGGTATCCTGTCAACCCGGGACGCGATTTTGGAAGGCTGGGTGCCATTTGAACTTGAATGTTCAGTGATGGTGGGGCGGAACGAAAATGGCGAAGTCACCGTCTTCCCGGTTGCCGAAAACATTCACCACGACGAAATCCTCCACATCAGTATTATCCCGGCCCGAATTTCGCCGGAACTGCAAAAAAAGGCCCAGCAGATGGCGGTCCAAATTGCCCACGCCATTGACCTCCGCGGGATCCTCGGCGTGGAGATGTTTGTCGGCCGCGATGGCGAGATCTACATCAACGAACTAGCCCCGCGGCCCCATAACTCCGGCCACTATTCCATCGAGGCCTGCAACTTCTCCCAGTTCGCGATTCACAACCGGGCCGTCTGCAACTGGCCGCTGCCCAAGATTGACCTGCTCAAACCGGCGGTGATGGTCAACGTTCTCGGCCAGCACGTTGCCGGGGTTCGGGAGCAAATCGCCAAGCAGCCGAACTGGCACTTCCACGACTACGGGAAGGCGGAAGTTCGCCACAACCGCAAGATGGGGCACGTGACGATCCTAACGGATGATGTGGAGCAAACGCTAACAGAAATTGACAATACCGGGATTTGGTCAGAATAAGGTTCGGCTTTACGCCGTGGCGGTGCCTGTGCGATAATAACTGGAGAATAAGATAGAGAGGATTTTAAACTGATGATTGATCGTTATACAAGTCCGGAAATGGCAAAGATCTGGAGTCTGGAAACCCAGTACCAGTGCTGGCTGGAAGTCGAAATTGCGGCTGATGAAGCCTGGAGCAAGCTCGGCCACATTCCGGCGGAAGACGTGGAAAAGATTAAGCAGAACGCTAAGTTCACCGTTGACGGCATTGCCGAAATTGAGGCCGTTACCCACCACGACGTCATCGCCTTTACCCGTGACGTGTCCAAGTCCCTCGGCCCCGAAAAGAAGTGGGTCCACTACGGAATGACCAGTACCGACGTGGTTGACACTGCCCAGGGACTGCGGCTGAAGAAGGCCAACGATATTTTACGGCAGGACATCGATGACTTTATGGCGGTGCTGAAGGAACTGGCGGAGAAGTACAAGTACACCGTCTGCATGGGCCGGACCCACGGGATTCACGCCGAGCCAACCACCTTTGGCCTCAAGGCGGCCCGCTGGTATTCCGAGATGAAACGCAACAAGGAACGGTTTGAGCACGCGGCCCGCGGTGTTGAAGCCGGCAAGATTTCCGGGGCGGTCGGCACCTTCGCCGAAATCGACCCCTTTGTCGAAGAATACGTCTGCAAGCGGCTTGGCCTGCGCCCGCAAGAAATTTCTACCCAGGTCCTGCCGCGGGACCTGCACGCCGAGTACATCGCGACGATTGCCCTGGTTGGGACCAGCCTGGAGGAAATGGCGACCGAAATTCGCTCCCTCCAGCGGACGGAAATCCACGAGGTTGAAGAGCACTTCGCCAAGGGCCAGAAGGGGTCTTCGGCGATGCCCCACAAGCGCAACCCGATTGGCTCGGAAAACATCTGCGGCTGTGCGCGGGTCCTGCGGGGTCACGTGGTCACGGCTTACGAGGACGTGGCTCTCTGGCACGAACGGGACATTTCCCATTCCAGCGCTGAACGGATGATCCTGCCGGACTCGACGTCCCTGCTGGACTATATGCTGCGGCGCTTTGGCCGGATCCTTAAGAACCTCGACGTCTTCCCCGAAACGATGAAGAAGAACATGGACAAGACCCTCGGCCTGATCTATTCCGGCCGGGTCCTGCTCAAGCTGGTCAACAGCGGGATGAGCCGGGAAGCCGCCTACGACTTGATTCAGCCGTACACCGCCAAGTGCTGGGCCGAACAGGTTGCCTTCCGGCCGCTGTTGGAAGCCGATCCGACGATCCAAAAGCAATTGACCAAGGAAGACCTGGACGACGCCTTTGACTACCACTGGCACCTCCGCCACGTCGACGATATTTACAAGCGAATTGGGTTGGACTAATCGGTAAAAAGCGGCCCTGGATATTTTATCCGGGACCGCTTTTTGTTATGGTAGAAGTAAACTCAACCTGGGGAGTAGTCAGATGAAATTTAACCGTTACTTTTATAAGACCAGCAGCTTCTACTTCGGCCTGGCCCTGGTTTTGGCGCCGCTAGTAAACCTGGCCATTAGTCAAGACCCGGTTGGCAAGCTGCTCAACTACGGCTGCCAACTGTTTGGGCTCTGCTTTCTAATCGCGGCCGTCATTAAGCGCGACCGCTAGGGTAGTTCTTGCCGTAAATCTTGAGTTCCCGGTATTCACCGGCAACCTTGGCGATGGCGGGGAGGCGGCCCCAGTAGCTAAAGCCGTTCTGCTTAAAGAGCGCTTGGCTGGGCCGGTTGCGTTCGTAGATGTAGGCGACAACCGTCCTGAAGTGCAGACGGTCCTTGATTTGCTGGTCGACAAATGCGAGAAGCCGGCGGCCGAGCCCCTGCCGGTGGGCCTGTTGCTGGATATAAATGGCAATTTCTGCGGTGTCCGCATAGGCGGGGTTCGGGTAGAAATATTCCAGTGCGCACCAGCCGCGGACAACCCCGTCAACGGTAATTACCCAGAGCGGGTGCCAGTCGTCAAACTGGGCAAACCACTCCGCCCGGTCTGCAACGGTGATGGGCGAACTTTCGTCGGTGGCAATTCCCGCCGCGACGGCCTCGTTAAAGATATTGATGATTGTTTCCCAGTCGCTGGCGTGCGCCCGGCGAATACTCATGATTGCTTTCTCCATTCTCAATGTCCCCTTTACTATCAATTGTAAACTCTCTTACGGGTGCTGGCCATTTATTTGGCCGGCACTCTTTGTTTAGGAGCAATTACGAACAATATTTTGAAATAAAAGATTAAAGTTCACAAAATCCGTTGACACCATCCCGGTACGATAGTATATTGATAGCAGGAAATAACGAATTAATTTGATCGTTATATTAAATATTGTTCGTGATTACAGTAAAGGAGCCGCGACTAAGATGGAAAAATTATTGTATACCGGTAAGGCAAAGCAAATGTGGCAGACCGACGACCCGGAGGTGCTCCGGGTGGTTTACATGGACCAGGCAACGGCGCTCAACGGCAAGGAAAAGGACCACTTTGCCGGCAAGGGGAAGGCCGCAAACGCCATCTCCACCCTGGTTTTCCAATACTTAGTCCGTCACGGGATTCAGACCCACTTCATCAAGAAGCTGTCCGACAAGGAAGAGCTGGTTAAGAAGTGCCAGATGGTACCGCTGGAATTCGTGACCCGGAACGTGATTGCCGGTCACTTCGCCAGCCGCTACGGCTTAAATGAGGGGGACTCTTTAACCGAACCGGTAGAAGAAACCTTCTACAAGAGCGACCAGCTGGACGACCCCTTCATCAACGAATCGGCAACGATTGCGCTGGGAATTGCGACTCACCAGGAGCTTGAACAAATGTGGGGTGTCTGCCGGGAAGTCAACACCCTGCTGACCCACCTTTTTGCCCAGGCGGGAATGCGGTTGGTGGACTTCAAACTGGAATTCGGCCAGCTCAGTGACGGCCAGATCATTCTGGCGGATGAGTTTTCACCGGACAATTGCCGGCTCTGGGACCTCAAGACGAATGACCACCTGGACAAGGACGTTTACCGGCGGGACCTCGCCGACTTGACAACCACCTATGATGAAGTGCTGGCCCGGTTACAACAAGCAATTGCGGAGGAAAACTAATGACTAAAGTTCGGATTTTCGTTACCTACAAGCCGTCCGTATTCGACCCCCAGGGCGATACGATTAAGAAGACCATTCACAACTTGGGCCACGACGAGGTCAAGGATGTTCAAGTCGGCAAATTCTTCGATGTTACGGTTGAAGGGACTGGCGACCAGGTTGACGCAACCGTGAAGGAGATCGCCGACCAGCTCCTGGTCAACTTCAACATGGAAACCTACACCTACCAAGTAATGGAGGAGCACCAATGAAAATTGCGGTAATCGTTTTTCCAGGTTCCAACTGTGATATTGACATTTACGAAGCCCTGCACACGGTCTGTGGTGCCGACGTCGATTACGTTTTCCACAAGCAGGAGAGTTTGGCCGGCTACGACGCGGTGATGCTTCCCGGGGGCTTTTCCTATGGTGACTACCTGCGAGCCGGGGCGATTGCCCGGTTTGCGCCCGTGATGGGGGCCGTGGTTGAAATGGCCCGGGCGGGAAAGCCGGTTTTCGGGACCTGCAATGGCTTCCAGATTTTAACCGAAGCGGGGCTCTTGCCAGGCAGCCTGAAACGGAATGATAGTCAGCAGTTTGTCTGCAAGACGGTGCCGCTGGAGGTGGTTTCCAACCGGACCCTCTTCACTAGTCAATACCAGGAGCACGAGCGGATTGCTCTGCCAATTGCCCACGCGGACGGCAGCTACTATGCCGATCGCGAGACCCTGGACCGGCTTGAGGCGCACCACCAGGTCGTCTTTCGCTACGCCGAGGAAAACCCGAACGGCAGCCTGCGGAACATTGCCGGGATTTGTAACGAACGGGGCAACGTGCTCGGCATGATGCCCCACCCGGAGCGGGCCGTTGAGGAAATCCTCGGCAGCACTGATGGATTACGGTTATTCAAGTCCCTATTGGCAAATGGCAGTGTAAAAGTGGAGGAATAAACGATGAAGCAAGCAATGTCGCCGGAAGAAATCAAGGCCAAGAAACCCTACTTAGATTGGAGCCTCAGTGAAGCCGAATACGACTACATCAGCCAGCAGCTCCTGGGACGGTTGCCAAACTACACAGAAACCGGCCTCTTTTCTGCAATGTGGAGTGAACACTGTTCTTACAAGAAGTCCAAGCCGGTCCTCCGGCTCTTCCCCAACAAGAACGCCCGGGTACTTCAGGGACCTGGTGAAGGGGCCGGGGTGGTCGACATTGATGACGGCCAGGCCGTTGTCTTCAAGGCGGAAAGTCATAACCACCCGACGACCGTGGAACCCTACCAGGGGGCCGCAACCGGGATTGGCGGGATCCTGCGGGACATCTTTAGCATGGGTGCCCGGCCGGTAGCGTCGCTGGACTCCCTCCACTTTGGCGAACTGACCGACGCGCAGACGAAAATGAAGGTCACCGGGACCGTCCGCGGGATTGGCGACTACGGCAACTGCATGGGGATTCCCACGGTGGCGGGTGAGACGACCTTCGACCCCTGCTACCAGGGCAACGTCCTCTGCAACGCCATGAGCGTCGGCCTAATGGACCAGAAGGACCTGCAAAAGGGGAAGGCGGCCGGAATCGGCAACGCGGTTATGTACGTTGGTGCCAAGACCGGCCGGGACGGTATCCACGGCGCAACCTTTGCCTCGGCGGACTTTAGCGATGAAAACGCGACCCAGCGTTCCGCCGTCCAGGTCGGCGACCCCTTCATGGAAAAACTCCTCTTGGAGGCCTGCCTGGAAGTAATTACCAAGCACCCCGACTGGCTGGTCGGCATCCAGGACATGGGGGCCGCCGGGATCGTTTCCTCCAGTGCCGAGATGGCTTCCGAGGGGCACAGCGGAATGGAATTGGACCTTGACCTGGTCCCCCAGCGGGAAGCCGGGATGTCGGCCTACGAAATCATGCTCAGTGAGTCCCAGGAACGGATGCTGCTCTGTGTCAATAAAGGCCACGAAGAAGACGTCAAGAAGGTCTTTGACTTTTACGACCTCGAGGCGGTCACCATCGGCCGGATTACCGCTGGCCACCAGTACGTCCTCCACCATGACGGCGAGGTCGTCTGTGACATTCCGGTCAGCAGTCTGACCGATGACGTATTAGAAGAATCCAGTGAAGAACAGAAGCCGGCCCGGATCGTTGCGGCCGAACAGGCACCCGCTTGGCAGCCCCACATTACGGACGTGGAAGCAACCCTCCGCTCCCTGCTCCAGCAAAGTACGGTTGCCGACAAGAGCAGCCTTTACCAGCAGTACGATTCCCAGGTGCGGACGAACACCGTTGTCGGCCCCGGCAGTGATGCCGGCGTGATCCGAGTGCGGGGGACGCATAAGGGCCTGGCAATGACCACCGACGGCAACGGCCGCTTTGTCTACCTGAGCCCGAAGGTTGGCGGCCAGATTGCCCTAGTTGAAGCGGTCTGCAACATCATTGCCAGCGGGGCCGAACCACTAGCAATTACCGACTGCCTTAACTATGGTGATCCGAACGACCCGGAAATTTTCTGGGAGCTCCACCAGTCCGTTCAGGGAATGGCGGAGGCCTGCCGGGTCTTTGACACCCCGGTCATCTCCGGGAACGTTTCCCTATACAACGAAAACAACGGTCAGGCGATTCATCCGACCCCGATGGTGGGGATGGTCGGCCTGGTCAAGAACCTCGACCACGTTATCCCGTCCTTTGTCCAGCAGCCGGGCGACCGGGTTTACCTGGTCGGGCAGACTGGCGACGATTACGCGGGTTCTGAATTGCAAAAAATGCTTCAGGGGGAGATCAGCGGGACGCTTGCCGATTTCGACCTGGAACCCGTCCGCGACTACCTGCACCGTCTGCTCAAGCTAATGCAGGCCGGCAAGGTCGCCAGTGCCCATGACCTGAGCGAAGGGGGCCTGGGGGTTGCCCTGAGCGAAACCCTCTTCAAGACGGACCTGGGGATGGACCTCGACCTGCGCCACCTGACCGCGGACCAGTTCTTCAGTGAAACCCCGGGCCGCCTGGTGGTGACCGTTCCGGCAGAATTTGCCGCGGACTTTGAAAGCACCATGGGCGGGGATGCCGCGATGGTCGGCACCGTGACCAACAGCCACTGGCTGCAGGCCCGGCTCGCCAACGCAGAAATCAACCAAAACGTGAGCGAATTGCAACAGCTCTGGGAGGAGGCCCTGCCATGCCAGCTGAAATCAAAGGACTAAATGAAGAGTGCGGAGTCTTTGGGATCTTCGGGGCCCCTGACGCCAGCCAACTGACTTATTACGGCCTTCACACCCTCCAGCACCGGGGACAGGAGGGGGCCGGCATCGTTTCTAGTGACGGCGAAAAGCTGTACCAGCACCGGGACCGGGGGCTTTTAGCGACGGTCTTTGCGGATCCGGCGGAGCTGAAACGCCTGGTGGGCGACGCCGCAATCGGCCACGTCCGTTACGGGACCAGCGGCCATAACTCAATCGCCAACGTCCAGCCCTTCCTCTTTCGCTTCCATGACGGTGACGTCGCCCTGGCCCACAACGGCAACCTGACCAATGCGGTCACCCTGCGGCGCCAGCTGGAAGACGAGGGGGCGGTCTTTCAGTCCGACTCCGATACAGAAATCTTGATTCATTTGATCCGCCAGCACATTAAGGAGGGCTTTATCCCGGCCCTCAAGAAGAGCCTCAACCAGGTCCACGGCGGCTTTGCCTACCTGCTTTTGCAGCGGGACCGCCTGATTGCGGCCCTCGACCCCAACGGCATTCGGCCCCTCTGCATTGGTCAGCTGGCTAACGGCGCCTACGTGGTGGCCAGTGAGACCTGCGCCCTCGACATCATCAACGCCAAGTTTGTCCGCGACGTTCAGCCAGGCGAACTGATTATCATTGACCAGAACGGCCTCCACATTGACCACTACACGACCGACACCCAGCTGGCGATCTGCTCGATGGAGTACATCTACTTTGCCCGGCCGGATTCGATCATCCACGGGGTGACGGTCCACAACGCCCGCAAGGAGATGGGACGGCGCTTAGCCCAGGAGCACCCGGTTGACGCGGACATCGTGATTGGGGTGCCGAATTCCTCCCTTTCGGCGGCCTCGGGGTACGCCGAAGCAATTGGCCTCCCCTATGAAATGGGGTTGATTAAGAGCCAGTACGTGGCCCGAACTTTTATCCAGCCAACCCAGGCCCTGCGGGAACGGGGCGTTCACCTGAAGCTCTCCGCCGTCCGCGGGGTGGTCAGCGGCAAGCGGGTCATCGTGGTCGACGACTCGATCGTCCGGGGGACAACCTCCAAGCAGATTGTCAAGATGCTGCGGGACGCCGGTGCCACGGAAGTTCACCTGCTGATTGCCTCACCGCCGTTTAAATTTCCCTGTTTCTACGGGATTGACGTTTCCACCCGTGCGGAGCTGCTCGCGGCCCACTATTCGGTCGAAGAGATGCGGCAGTGGATCGGGGCAGATTCACTGGCCTTTCTGAGTGTTGAGAGCCTCATCAAGGCCATCAACGTTCCTGATGCTGGGGAGGCCCCGTCTGGCGGGCTG
Source organism: Limosilactobacillus antri DSM 16041 (assembly GCF_000160835.1). Classification (GTDB taxonomy): domain Bacteria; phylum Bacillota; class Bacilli; order Lactobacillales; family Lactobacillaceae; genus Limosilactobacillus; species Limosilactobacillus antri. The sequence goes on along the minus strand of NZ_GG700733.1, from coordinate 16,103 downwards.
ACGGTGGCCTATTTTAATGGCGACTACCCGACGCCGCTGTACGATTACGAGGCGGGCTACCTCAAGTCACTGAATGCCCAGGAACAGCGTGAACGAAAGGAGCGTGCGCGGCAATGAACCGTTATCAAGAAGCTGGGGTTGACGTTAATGCCGGTTACGAATTGGTGGACCGGATCAAGAATGCCGTGAAGTCTACGAACCGGCCCGGTGTCGTTGGTGGCATCGGCAGCTTTGGCGGCTTGTTCGACCTTGGTGAGTTACACGTGAAACACCCGATCCTGGTTTCGGGAACCGACGGGGTGGGGACCAAGCTGCTGATTGCCCAGCGCCTGAACAAGCACGACACGATCGGTATTGACGTGGTTGCCATGTGCGTCAACGACGTGCTGGCCCAGGGCGCCGAACCGCTCTACTTTCTTGACTACATTGCCACCGGCCATAACGATCCGGCCAAGATGGCGGCAATCGTCAGCGGGGTGGCCGCGGGTTGCCGGGAAGCCGGCGCCGCGCTGATTGGCGGGGAAACGGCGGAAATGCCTGATATGTATGCCCCCGAAGAGTACGACCTGGCGGGCACCGTAACCGGGGTCGCCGAGAAAACCGCCATGCTGACGGCGGACCGGCCGGCTGCGGGGGACCTCCTGCTTGGCCTGCCATCGAGCGGCCTGCATTCCAATGGCTTTTCCCTCGTCCGGCAAATCCTCTTTAAAGACCACCAGCTGGCCTTGGACGCGCGCCCAGCGGAATTGGCGGGACAGACAATTGGCGAAGCCATTTTGGCGCCGACAAAAATTTACGTCCGGCCGGTCCTGCCGCTGATTCGTCAGGGCCTAGTTCAGGGGATTGCCCACATCACTGGCGGGGGCCTGATTGAAAACCTGCCGCGGATGTTTGGCGACCAGCTGCAGGCGGTCGTCAACGCGGGCAGCTGGCCGCAGCTGCCGATTTTCACTTACCTGCGCAAGCTCGGCAACCTGCCGCTGGCGGATTGCTGGCAAACCTTCAACATGGGGCTCGGCCTGGTTCTGGCTGTTCAACCGGAAAAGCTAACGGCGGTGCAGGCGGCCCTGACTGAAGCAGGACAGGAAAGCTACCAGGTTGGCTGCCTGCGCGAGCGGCCGGCTGGGGCAGCGAAGATTGAAATTAAGTGAGGCGGAAAACATGAGAGTGGCAATTTTGGCTTCCGGCAACGGAACGAACTTTGAAGAACTGGCAAAGCATTTCCGGTCCGGCAACCTGCCGGGCGACTTAGTCCTGCTGTTTTGTAACCACCCGGACGCGCCAGTGATGGGGCGGGCCGCGCGGCTAAACGTTCCCGCGGAAAGCTTCACAGTCAAGGATAGTGGCGGCAAGGACGAGTACGAACGGCGGTTATTGGCCGTCCTCAAGCAGTACCGGATCGACTTCGTCGTCCTGGCCGGCTACCTGCGGGTGGTTGGACCGCTGATCCTCGATGAATATGACCACCGGATTGTCAACCTGCACCCGGCCTGGCTGCCGGAATACCCGGGCCTCCATTCGATTGAACGGGCCTTTAACGATGGCCGGACCCAGACCGGGGTAACGGTCCACTACATCGACGCTGACCTAGACGCCGGCCCGGTGATTGCCCAGTGCCACGTCCCCATTCTGCCGGAGGACACGGTGGCGAGCCTGGAGGAGCGGGTCCACGCGACGGAGCATCAGTTATACCCATTAGCACTACGAGAAGCCCTGCTGGCCGCAGGAGAAAAGGAGCACAAAGAATGAAACGAGCATTGGTAAGCGTATCTGATAAGACAAACCTGGTTCCCTTTGTTCAAGGGTTGGTCGACAACGGCTACGAAATTGTTTCTACCGGGGGTACCAAGCGGGTCTTGGACGAAGCCGGCGTTAAGACCATTAGTGTCGAGGACGTTACCCACTTCCCTGAAATCCTGGATGGGCGGGTCAAGACCCTCAACCCCTACGTTCACGGCGGCCTGCTCGCCCGGCGGGAGCTGCCAGAACACATGGAAACGCTAGAAAAGCTCAACATCACGCCGATCGACCTGGTTTGCGTCAACCTCTACCCATTTAAGGAAACGATTGAGCAGCCGGACGTCAAGCTCGCCGACGCAATTGAAAATATCGACATTGGCGGCCCCAGCATGGTCCGGTCCGCGGCGAAAAACTACCGGGACGTGACCATCGTGGTTGACCAGGCCGACTATGACCAGGTGCTGGCGGAAATCAAGAACGACGGTGATACCAGTCTTGCTACCCGGGCCAAGCTGGCCGCCAAGGCCTTCCGCCACACTGCCGCTTACGACGCCCTGATTTCTCAATACCTGACCAAGCAGGACGGGCTGGAAGACCCAGAGAAGCTGACGCTGACTTGGAACCTCAAGGAAACGATGCGCTACGGGGAAAACAGCCACCAAAAGGCTTGGCTCTATGAGGATGCCCTGCCGAAGGCCTTTTCGGTCCTGTCAGCGAAGCAGCTCCACGGCAAGAAGCTGTCCTACAACAACATTAAGGACGCTGACGAAGCCCTGCGGTGTATCCGAGAATTTGATGAACCAACCGTCGTGGCGATGAAGCACATGAACCCGTGCGGAATTGGCCGGGGTGAAACCCTGGAGCAGGCGTGGGACCGGGCCTATGAAGCGGACCCGGTATCAATCTTTGGCGGCGTGATCGCCCTGAACCGGCCGGTCGACCTGGCAACGGCCGAAAAGATGCACAAGCTCTTCTTGGAAATCATCATTGCACCGGGCTTCGCTGACGATGCTTATGCCCTCCTGGCAAAGAAAAAGAACCTGCGCCTGTTGACGGTCGACTTTAGCAAGAAGGACGCGGATGTCCGCCACGAAGTTGTTTCCGTCATGGGCGGGCTGCTGATGCAGGAACAGGACGTCCTGGATGAAGACTACCACGACTGGAAGTGCGTCACGGAAGCCCAGCCGACGGAAGCCCAGCTGAAGTCCCTGGCCTTTGCCTGGAAGGCCGTCAAGCACGCCAAGTCGAACGCCATCGTGGTGGCCAACGACGAGCGGACACTGGGTGTTGGCGAAGGCCAGCCCAACCGGATCGACTCGCTCAAGATTGCCGTTCAACACGCTGGTGACGCGATTGACGACCGGGCAGTGATGGCGAGTGACGCCTTCTTTCCGTTTGGCGACTGTGTTGAGTTTGCCGGCCAGCACGGCATCAAGGCCGTCGTCCAACCGGGTGGTTCAATTCGCGACCAGGAATCGATCGACATGGCAAATAAGTACGGCATTGCAATGGTCACGACGGGGGTTCGGCACTTCCGCCACTAAAAGGATTGTGAGGAGAAGCAGATGGCAGGACAAGTAAACGTGTTGGTAGTTGGTGAAGGCGGCCGGGAGTTTGCAATTGCAAAGAAGCTCCAAGAAAGCCCGCACGTCAAGCAGGTGTACTGTGCGCCCGGCAACGTGGGGATGCCGACCGTCGGCGTCCAGCCGGTGGCGATTGCGGAAACCGACTTTGCGGGCCTGATTAAGTTTGCCAAGGAGCACGCGGTGGCCTGGACCTTCGTCGGCCCAGAAGACTGCCTGGTGGACGGGATCGTGGACGACTTTGCGGCGGCGGGTCTAAAGGCCTTTGGTCCTGACGCCCGGGCCGCCCAGCTGGAGGGCTCCAAGGACTACGCCCTCAATTTCATGAACAACTACGGGGTGCCGACCGCCCGTCACGCCTCCTACCGGGACCAAACCGCGGCCCTCGCGGAAATCGACCAGTTTGGCTTCCCGCTGGTGATTAAGGAAAACGGCCTGGCGGGGGGCAAGGGGGTTGTGATTGCTCCGGACCGCGCGACGGCCGTCCAAACGGTCAAGGAAATGTTTGCCAGCGGCCAGGCGCGGCTGGTCCTGGAGGAATGCCTGGTTGGCCCGGAATACTCGATGTTTGTTCTGTTAAGCAACGGCCACTACCGGATTCTTCCAATGGCCCAGGACCACAAACGGGCCTACGACGGTGACAAGGGGCCGAATACCGGCGGCATGGGCGCGTACAGTCCGCTGCCCCAACTGAGCGCCGCCGACCGTCAGGCGATGGTGGACCGGGTAGTCGTGCCAACGGTCAACGGCTTGGTGGCGGGCGGCTACCACTACCACGGGATCCTCTACATCGGCCTGATTATGACGGCGGCGGGGCCCAAGGTGATCGAATACAACGTCCGCTTGGGTGATCCCGAGACCCAGGTGATCCTGCCGCGAATGCAGACCGACCTCTTTGAGCTGGTCGACCGGGTGCTGAATGACCAACCGCTACCGGAAGTGGTGGAAGACCCGCGGGCCAGCTTCGGGGTGGTCCTTGCGGCCAAGGGCTACCCGCAAAAGCCGGTTCACGGGCAGGAGCTCGGCAAGCTGCCGCTAGCGCCCGGAATTGAGCTGGACTATGCCAACGTGGCGGGGCGCCCCGATAATTTGCGCGGAGCTGGCGGGCGGCTGCTGATGGTCCTGGCCCAAGCAGACTCCCTCGCGGCCGCCCATGACCGGGTTTACAGCTACTTAGCCGGTTTACAGCTGCCCGAATGCTTCTACCGGACCGACATTGGTGCGAAGGCGGGCTTGTAACCAATCAAAGAGGTTGGGAATTGACTCAGCCTCTTTGCTATTTTAAAGATGGTAATGCGACAACGAACTAGCAAGCTAGTGTTGCCCCGCTCCCATAATTGAAAACGAAAAACCTCCAGAGTTCGGTTCAAGACTGACCTCTGGAGGCTTGTTTGTATGAACAGCGGGATGGTGAAAATAAGTTCCCATCCCGTGACTCAATCTTTTGCGGCAATTGAGAAATCATTGTTGAAGAAACCATTGGATACACTAGCTAGGCCAGTGGGTAACCCTGCGGTAAGGTGAGAAGTTAACTCCAGAATAAGAAAAGCCTGACCGCAGGAGCTAGTGGGAAGAACCCGATTAGGGCAGATTCGTTCGGCTAGCTATGTGAAACGATAGATGTGTGTTGTGACAGTATGCATTTTAACTAAGGCTCGCAATTTAGAAGCACTTTTAGCTGTTAGAGAGCCTTACTAGCTTTCCAATGGGCAACTAGGCAATGCTAACATTTGGTCCATCCGGTATCAGTATCTCAGAAACTTAAATCGGATTAATTACGAGTACACCTGGTAAGCTTGCCTTACCACAACTACTAAGCGTTACCTGCCATGAATGGCCAAACCACTCCTGCTGATTCCTGTTGGCAGGCTGATTTAGCTGTTCATAACCAAGGGACTTGATTCTTACCACTTGAGAAACGCGGGGGCGTCATCTAGTGGTAGCAAAAACTGCTGGGTTGCAAACGAATGCCTGCTACCGGTTCGTCAACCGGCGGGCTGCGCTCACCGTCAGACTTGCAGTCATGAGGAAAGTGACCAGCTGGTAGTCAATGATATGATTCAGTAGCATTGGATTAACTAATGACCTGCCAGCAGCAACGAGCGAAAGTGAGCGGGCAAACGTCGACGACCATTAGTCACTGTCGGTGCCCAGTCCGCTATTTGACCGGGCGATTAGCTAAACGGGGGAGCTTTCACCACGGCCGCTTGCCAACCGTTAGTGAATGAAAATGTTTAGCTGCTTACCCATCTTTTTGAAACGCCATCGATGAAGTGTATCAAAATAATACAAAATAACAATTTTGTATTATGAAGCCATTGTAACTAGCCAGGCTTTATTTATCAACTTATAATTTGTAAGATTTAGAATGAACAAAGTCCGGCCGTCTTCGCTGGTTAGCTCGCCGGTAAGCCTTGCTGACAGCGCTTTATTCTTAATAAATATAAATTATTAATATTCACTAGTCGTACACAAGCTTAACAAAGTAAAGATTATTAAGTCTAGGGAGCGGGTAGCACGGGCAGTTTTTGGTTGATTATTTATGGCAGGGGATCAATTACGGGCGATTCGGCGCCCTTCGGCAGTTTTTCCTTATCAACGGTGATCGGGATCACCAAGAACCACTTATCGATGATTGAAATCAGCTGGCCATTGCCAAAATGGGTGATGGCGTTTAATAATTCGCGGTCCTGCTCAATCGCAAACGGCATGGTAATTCGCTTATTGAGGACGCTCATCGAGATCAGGCTGTTCTTTTTGATGAAGGAGTAAGTGCACCGGTAAGCATAATCAAGCGGCGAATTCTGAAAGGAGAGCGGCCGCTTCAGGATCTTGGTCAACGGCTCAGTGCACGCCTTTTCTTTGAAGACCTGGTTTGCCTGATGGTATTGCCGGGCCACGCTTAAATAGGTCAATTGAATCATCGCGGAATTAATGGTCGGCGAAATCTCACGTAAGCGGTAGTACATTTCGGAATTAAACTCCTTACGCGAGGCCTTGAGGTGGTGTTTGTAGTAAAACCAGTCACTGACGATATCGCAGAGCCGCTGGTATTCGCTGGTGCACTCGTGGAAGCACCGGGCCTGCTGTTCAGTGGGGAAGAGTTGGACTTTTAAATTGAAAATTAGCTGCATCCAGTTCACCTTCTATCCTAAGCGGGGCTACATAAACAGGTGGGCGTAGATCGGCACCAAGATGTCCATTGCGACCGCGACTAAAACGACGGCAATTGCGGCGGAAGCACCTTCGACCTCACCCAGTTGAAGGGCCTTGACCGAGCCGATTGCGTGGCCGGCGGTACTAAGGCCCAGTCCGTTGCTGACCTTGGGCAGTTTATTTAAGTGCAGGACTTTGATTAAAATGTCACCGAGGGCGTAGATAAAGACGGCGTTGATGATGCAGGCCATGGCGGTCACGGCCGGGACCCCGCCGATTTCCGAAGCGATCGGCATTGCCACCGCGGTCGTCGCAGCTTGAGGGAGCATTGCGGCTGCGGAGGCGTGGGAAAGGCCGAAGAGCTTAGTAACCTGATCGATTGCAAAGATGGCGATGAAACAGCCGACGAAAATGGTCACGATAATGTCAAACCAGTATTTCTTAAAAACGTCGTTCCGCCGGTAGAGGGGGATGGCGAAGGACATCGTGGCCGGGTTTAAGAACCAGAAAATAATGTCGCCGCCGGGTTTGTAGAATTTAAGGTAGATCGTGGCGGTATCAGAGTGGACAATTACGGCCCACATACCGAGGACGGAGATTCCAAAAACCATTGCGACCAGTAACGGGTTAAACAAGAAGAAACCGTGGCTTTTGTTAAACAGCAGCATTCCAAGCAGGTAGCCGATAAATGAAATGAAGATCCCGGTAAAGGGGAGGGCGAGGTTGTTCACAATTGTAGTCATAATGCCTGCCCCCTTACTTTGCGCTCTTCGCAAGCCGGGCGTGGGGCCGGATCAGGGCCGCGCCAATGAAACAGATAATGATCAGGAGGATCAGGGTTGCGATAATTGATACAAGGATGTCCTTGACCCCTTCAGTCTTCATTAGTTCCATGCTTCCAGCAAGCTGGATTCCTGAGGGAACAAATAAAAAGGCAATTAGGCCCAGCATGAAGTCGCCAAGCTTTTCCACCTGGTGGAGCTTAATCACGTGGGTTGACAGTAAAATGTATAGCAGGATCACCCCGATTAACGGCGCGGGGGCACTGAAGTTGGCGGGAAAGAGGCTCGAAATAAGCTGGGCAACAAAAAGAATAATTGCATAGATCCCACATTGGACAATGATGGGAGTTTCCTTTTTTTGATTATCCATAAATACCATAACCTTTCGGACTTTGTTTGCGATACGCAGTGGTTACGATTATTCATGGCATTTGTTCGATAACGCTTTCATTGATTATAGGCGGTTTAGCCGGGATAGTAAACTAATTTTTGCGTTTGCTTATCAAATGATAGAAAAACTGCTCAGGAGAAATTGCTCCTAGTAAGCTTAAGCTAGCAAGCTGGGAGTGCGGACCGTTTCAATAATTAATTGCCAGTGCGCGCATAACCTTTGATAGTTAAATAAGTGTTTCTATTCGCAGGAAAATACTGATGGAGCAGGAAGACAGGGCCGTTAAGAGCTAATAGTCTGGAAAAATAAATCCCAAAATTTTGTTTAAAAATTGCTTTGCTATATAATTTTACATTGAACGATAAATGTAGTTATCACTTGATAGGCATTATTAATAGTATTAACGGGGCTCGTACCATATTTTTAGAAGCTTTTTTGCGTACTGTTAGGGTTCTTTCGCTAATCTGGAACGCGCAATCAATTAGCGGATGTTTGCAACTCTTATTTTTCAATTGAAAGCTAATAGTAAACGCAATACAGCAAAAAGTAAGCTTACTTTTTGCCGGAAAGGTAATAAATATGGTAGGAAAACACAATCAACAATTAATTGAACAGAAAGCAAACCAGCACTACACCCGCTGGTCGCTGCGGAAGCTGAGTATTGGGGTAGCCTCGGTGGCCATCGCCTCCGGGTTCTTTGTTTATACTGGCCTGGGTCAGGTTGCCCATGCCGATGCTCCATCCGCCGTTGCTGCAACGGCTAATCCTTCACAGCCGGGTGCAGATAGCAATACGGCAAATGATCCAGCTGCTCCGCTGGCCGCGGCAACGCCAGCAACGGATAACGCGGCCGCTAGCACTGCTGCTCCGGCGGCCAACCTTGGCGGGGCACCATCGACCACGAACCCAGCGTCGCCATCCGTTGGTACGGACCGGGATGCCCGGAGCACGCCGATTAATATCGACGCCATTGAATCCGGCAAGGTAAAGACGGGTGGCCAGCTGACGAACGCCGGTCAAGTGGTCAGCGGCTGGCTGGAATTAGCACCGACTTCCTGGGTCGGTTATACCCCAGGGACTGGTCGTTCGACTAAGTTAAACGACTACGAAGTCTACCTGCAGTGGATTGACACCGACGGGGCGATTAGCCCAGTCTATTCCACCAGAAGCCACTACCTGGAGGGAGCGGCCTCGAATGGTGGTGGGGACGGGGTCTTCGCCTTCGACCTGCCGTCCTTCACTGATGCTAAGGGGACCGAACACAAATTCACTTACTTGCCAACTTCTAAACAGCGGTTAAAGCTATGGCTGGCGCCGGGACAGAAGTCAGCGGACGGCAGTGAACTGTTTACCTTCCGGCCGGTAGTCGGGAACACGCCGGGCTTTTCAACGCCAACTACGGCGGGGGCCTTCTACCTGGCCGGGGCTAACCTCCAGCGGGCCAGTGTCTACGTTGGCGAAGCACCAACGGCAGAGATGATCAAGACAATGGTCGGCGACCCAAGCACCTGGCGGTATGACGATGCGGGTCCGGATGGCAATCCATCGAACGTTGCCGGAGGTACCAACCGGGTTTCCGGTAAGGTGTGGTGGGAAACCTCAAAGGGCGGGACGACTTTCCCAACGTCAACCAGTGAAAATTTTGTTAACCAGACCGCCGATGAAGCCAAGACCGGCTTCCGCGTAATCACTGCGGTACTGACGCCTGAGGGGATCGCGGCTTTGAAGAGCACCCTGAGTGCCGCCACGGCGACGGACGAGGTGAATGAGCAGCTCGCAATCATGAAGGCCCATCCTGAGTACATCCAAGAAGTAGTGGTAGCACCAGTGATTGATGGTGAGTATACCGCTCACTTTAACAAGGAAATTGATCCCGATGGCCTCCTGCAGTTTATTTTGAACCCGGCAGGTGAAATCCAGTCTTCGTACAGCAACTATCCGGTGCTGGCGTACGGTAACCCACGGACCTACACCCACTCCAACCCGTTCGTTGGTGCCAAACAGGTTTACAATTCGCACTTCGCACTGGTGCCGAACCTGGAAAAGTACGACATTGATATTACTAATTACGATACAACGACGAACCCAGCCAAGCCGGGCGACTCGGTGACTGCCAAGGTGGATGCTGTTTACGCCACGGGGCAGACAACGGAAATTGTCTGGACTGCGGACGGGAAGGAACTCAACCGGACTACCGTTAGCAGCAAGGCTGAAGCAGAAAAAGCGGCCCAGCTGACCGTGCCAAAGGACCTGGCTGCTGACACTATTTACACCGTGGAACTGGTCGTGAACGGGGTCACGGTGGATGCCGACAGCTTCTTAGCCACGATGCCGACGGAGGCCGATAAGTATACGGCTACTGGCGGTAGCCTGACCAAGGGCTTTGGCGAAGCAACAACCGAGGCCGACGTGATTGCTAAGGTGACGACGGACTACCCGAAGGACGCGGCTAAGCAGCCGACGATTACGGTTGACAATCCGGCGCAACTTCCTGACGGTCAGACGGCAGGCCACGCTACCATTCCTGTTACTGTAACCTACCCAGACGGTTCCAAGGACAAGACGACCGTAAGCGTCACGGTACTGGATAAGGTAATTGACCAGACGAAGACACCAAACAATCCTACTCCAGCCGGCTACGTTCGGGTAACCTTTAACGCTGGCGATCACGGTAGCTTTGCGGCCGGGACCAGTACGATCTTTGATGTGAAGGTCGGCACGGCACTTTCTGATGTAGCAGTGCCAAAGGCAGTTGCCGCCAACGGCTACGTGGTGGCGGGCTGGAACCCAGCGTTGCCAACGACGGTCCAGGCAGCCGGAACTTACACGGCCCAGTACAAGACTGCCCAGACGGAGGCCGACAAGTATACGGCCACTGGCGGTAGCCTGACCAAGGGCTTTGGCGAGGCGACAACCGAGGCTGACGTGATCGCTAAGGTAACGACGGACTACCCGAAGGACGCGGCTAAACAGCCGACGATTACGGTTGATGACCCAAGCAAGCTCCCAGATGGAAAGACGGCAGGCCACGCTACCATCCCGGTTACGGTAACCTACCCAGACGGCTCCAAGGACAAGACGACCGTAAGCGTCACGGTACTGGATAAGGTAATCGACCAGACGAAGACGCCGAATAACCCAACGCCGGCCGGCTACGTCCGGGTAACCTTCAAGGCTGGCGACCACGGTAGTTTTGCGGCTGGGACCAGCACGATCTTTGATGTCAAGGTCGGCACGGCAATTGCCGACGTTCCAGTGCCAAAGGCAGTTGCTGCTAATGGCTACGTGGTGGCGGGCTGGAACCCGGCCCTGCCAACTACGGTCCAGGCTGCCGGAACCTACACGGCCCAGTATAAGACTGCCCAGACGGAGGCCGACAAGTATACGGCCACTGGCGGTAGCCTGACCAAGGGCTTTGGCGAGGCGACAACCGAGGCTGACGTGATCGCTAAGGTAACGACGGACTACCCGAAGGACGCGGCTAAACAGCCGACGATCACGGTTGATGACCCAAGCAAGCTCCCAGATGGAAAGACGGTGGGCCATGCTACCATCCCGGTTACGGTAACCTACCCAGATGGCTCCAAGGATAAGACGACGGTTAGCGTTACGGTGCTGGACAAGGTAATTGACCAGACGAACACACCGGACAACCCAACTCCAGCGGGTTATGTCCGGGTAACCTTTAACGCTGGCGACCACGGTAGTTTTGCGGCCGGGACCAGCACGATCTTTGATGTGAAGGTTGGCACGGCACTGGCCGATGTACCGGTACCAGCTGCCGTGGCGGCCAAGGGCTACCTAATTGCGGGCTGGAATCCAGCATTGCCAGCAACGGTGCAGGCTGCCGGAACTTACACGGTCCAGTACAAGGCAGTTCCCGCTACGGGCCAGCCGATTACTACCCAGCCAGGCGGTCAGCCTGATCCTGCGGATGGAATTGGGAACAAGGACCAGCTGCCGGACGGGACTAAGTATGAGTGGAAGAACCCAGTTGACACTTCCACCCCGGGTGACAAGGTCGGTGTAATTGTGGTTACTTACCCAGACGGAACCAAGACTGAGGTCACGGTGACGATTCACGTTGTGGGCGAAGCAGCGACGACACCAACCACCAGCCAGCCAACGGCAGCGCAACCGGCTACCAAGCCTGCTGCTAAAAACCAGCTGCCGCAGACCGGGGCTGACCACAATGGGGCATTAGCTCTTGCTGGCGTTTGCCTGATGAGTTTCGCAACGCTATTCGGCTTTGGCGAGATCCGGCGGAAGAAGTAGTTTGCTGGTGCTCAATCATTTGATGTAGTTATAACATTCTGACAATACTAAACCTCCTTTCTTTAAGGCGGGGACTTCGGTTAGTCAATCGAGGTTCCCGCCTTTTCTGCGGTTAGGCTGCTGGCGGCGGCCAAGACTAAATTGCGGGCTCGCTATTGGATTTTAGTGGGGAATGGATTAAAATGATGTAGTAATGCTATCCCTAGCGACTATTTAAGAAGAAAGAGGTCAATTGAACATGGCTAAATTAGTACTTATCCGTCACGGGCAAAGTGAATGGAACCTGTCTAACCAATTTACTGGTTGGGTCGACGTGGACTTGAGCGAAAAGGGTGTTGAGCAAGCGAAGAACGCTGGTAAGGCCCTGAAGGAACACGGCATTGAATTTGACTATGCCTACACTTCCGTTTTGAAGCGGGCCATCAAGACTTTGCACTATGCCTTGGAAGAATGTGACCAGCTGTGGATTCCAGAAACCAAGACTTGGCGCCTGAACGAGCGTCACTACGGTGCTCTGCAGGGCCACAACAAGAAGAAGGCCGCTGAAAAGTACGGTGATGAACAGGTTCACATTTGGCGTCGTTCATACGATGTTTTGCCACCGCTGCTGAGTGCTGATGATGAAGGATCCGCTGCTAACGACCGTCGTTACGCTAACTTGGACCCACGGACGATTCCGGGCGGGGAAAACTTGAAGGTGACCCTGGAACGGGTTATTCCGCTGTGGCAAGACGAAATTGCGCCAAAGCTGCTTGACAACAAGAACGTCATCATCGCAGCCCACGGTAACTCCCTGCGTGCTTTGAGCAAGTACATCGAACAGATTTCTGACGAAGACATCATGAACTTGGAAATGGCTACTGGCCAACCGGTTGTTTACGACTTCGATGACAAGCTGAACGTTTTGAGCAAGGAAAAGTATTAATCATTAGAAATAGTTAACCGGGACAACCTTAGTTTCGGCTAACGGCAAAAATTCCCGATCAGCTGACCGGGAATTTTTCGTTTTTTGAAAAAACTGCGAAGATTAGCAGAATGAATTGAGCTCACTCTGCGATGTGTTATGATTAAATGTAAATTAATTGATAAAGGTGGACGGTTTTTCAATGAAAAAACAACAAGGATTGTCCTTGAGCAGCTTTATTCAGGCGCTCAAGGCGTTAGTGAAGCCTCATTACTTTTCGGCAATGTGGTCAATCGGCGGGATTACGATTATCTACTTTGCATTAGTGTGTGTTGCTTCGCTACTGATGACTAATGTTGCGCAGTCAATGATGATGAGCGTAATGATGATAATGTACGGAATGGCATCACCACTGGCACTGCTGCTGGGGTTGCTGGAAATTCTGGCTGGCCTGGCAGTTCTGGCCGCGTTAACCTTCTTCTACGGCTTCTTTACCGTGGCGGTCCAGTATACCTACCAGGATCACCTGCAAGACCCTGATCAACCGGTAAGCGCCGGCTCCATTTGGCTGCACTTCAAGCACCTGCGGAAGAACCAGTTGTGGCGGATCGCGCTGTACACTGGCTTATTCATCTTCCTCTGGAGCCTGCCGCTGGACATCGTTGCCCAGATTGTTGGTGGGATGACGCACAATGCAATTTGGTTCTACGGGATCCGAATTGTGAATGAAATTATCGTCATCTGGAAGGGAATCGAGTATGCCCAGGCCTACTTCCTGTACCGGGAAAAGCAGCCACGGTTCCTTGGCCAGTCAATGCGCCATGCCCTGACGGCCAGTCGGCGGTTCATGGGCGGCCGGAAGTGGAACTACCTGTTGATCTGCCTGTTTGTCGAAGTTTTGCCGATGGCAGTTTGGGCGGTAATCTTTGGTGGCCTGGCCTACTACGGTAACTACACGGCAACCTATGTGCTGTTCTACATTGGCCTGCTGATTACTATCCTGGGCCTGATTTGCTACCTGCCGGTGGTCTTTGCTACTGGTTCGCTCTTCTACGTCCGGAGTAAGGAAACGGCCGACGTTGATGCCGACTTCCGGGATACCTTTAAGCCAGTCGCTGTGCTGACGGGCGAGGCCTTTGTGCACGAGGTCTACGTACCAAAGAAGGACCAGGAGCAACCAGCGCCGACGGTTAAGCCGGAAGAAAAGAAGAAGCCAGAGGCAAAAAAGGAAGACTAATTTGTAATGTGGATGGGAGCGGGAAAATTTGTCCGCTCCTTTTTATTACCCTAATCTTAACTAGGTGCGGGTCGGCAGCTCAAAGGGCGACGCCGCAGAGGAACCCTGCCGGTGGGCTTGACAGACGGCCGCAGGAACCGGTACAATAACGGCAACTAAAGGGCAGTGAAGCGGACAGCAGTAGTCATCAGCTGGACATTCAGGGAGCCGGCGGCAGTTGCGAGCCTGGCCAATGACTGATGATGAATTACAGCCGTGGAGCCCGTCACTTTGAACGGATCGTCCCGTTACCGGCGAAGAGTGGTAGCTTGTCAGCTTGGCAGGCTGCAAATCAAGGTGGTAACGCGGTTAAATCGTCCCTGACTTCAATGTTTGAAGCCAGGGCTTTTTTAGTATCCGGGAGTTTAATTTAGGAGGGATATCCATGAACATTATTGATGACCTGCAATGGCGGGGCGCAATTAACCAGACGACTGACCTGGACGCGCTAAAGGAACTCACTGAAAATAAGAAGATTGCCCTATACTGCGGAACTGACCCGACTGGCGACAGCCTGCATATCGGTCACCTGATTCCGTTTATGATTCTGAAACGGTTCCAGCTGGCGGGGCACCACCCGGTAATTATTATTGGTGGGGGCACCGGCGCAATCGGGGACCCGTCTGGCCGGAAGAGCGAGCGGACCCTGCAGACGATGGACCAGGTCCACCACAACGAAGCGGCACTGACGGCGCAGATGAAGAAGCTTTTCGGGACCGAGAACTTTACAATTGTTAATAACTACGACTGGCTGTCGCAGATTAGCCTGCTGGACTTTTTGCGGGACTACGGGAAGCTGTTTAACATTAACACGATGCTGAATAAGGAAGTCGTTGCCAGCCGGCTGGATGCGGGGATTTCGTTCACCGAGTTCACCTACCAGATTTTACAGTCGGTTGATTTTCTCCACCTGTACCGGCACAATGACGTGCAGCTGCAAATTGGCGGTTCCGACCAGTGGGGGAACATCACGGCCGGAATTGACTTAATTCATAAGGTCGAGGGCTCGGAAACGAAGGTTTACGGGCTGACGATCCCGCTGATGCTCAAGGCGGATGGAACCAAGTTTGGGAAGACCGCCGGTGGGGCAATTTGGCTGGATCCGGAGAAGACGTCGCCTTACGAGTTCTACCAATTCTGGATTAATCAGGATGACCGGGACGTGGTGAAATACTTGAAGTACTTTACTTTCCTTTCTAAGGAAGAGATTGACGACCTGGCAGAAAAGGTAGAAAAGGAACCGTGGAAGCGGGAAGCGCAACGCCGGCTAGCGGAAGAAGTGACCAAGTTCGTCCACGGTGAGCAGGCGGTAGAAGAGGCCCAGCGGATCAGCAAGGCGCTCTTCTCTGGGGACGTTGCCGACCTGTCCGTTGCGGAAATCGAACAGGGCTTTAAGAACATGCCGTCAGTAGATGTTGATAATCAGAAGGAAAACATCGTGGTGTGGTTAACCGATAACGGGATGGAACCTTCCCGGCGGCAGGCCCGGCAGGATGTTTCCAATGGGGCGATCCGGATCAACGGCGAGAAGGTCACTGATGTTGATGCGGAAGTGGACCCGAGCACGCATTTTGATGGCAAGTTTGTGATTGTCCGGCGCGGGAAGAAGCATTACTTCCTGGCCCGGGTAAAATAATTTGATCCTGCGATTGTTAAGAAAAGGCGGGTTAGTGGTGGACACTAGCCCGCCTTTTACCGTTTAAATGAGCGGAATTCGGAATGATTGAGCAAAAACGGTGTGGGCAAGTTCAGCTTTGTGGATAAAGCGGGTGAATGCTAGTAAAAAGTTGCTTGACGGGGCGCTGGATTCCATGTATTATATTCAACGTTGTCAAAGACGTTGACGATGTGCTAAAAAAGATAGGCAAAAGTTGTTGACAGTTGTTTGAGAACATGATATATTATTTAAGCTGCTTGTTAGTAAGCTGACAAATGATTGATTAAAATTAGTTGTTGACTTCGCTTGGGTGGCTGTGATAAAATATAAAAGCTGTTT
>NZ_GG700734.1:167564-171508 GCF_000160835.1 Limosilactobacillus antri DSM 16041 | reverse complement strand
AAACTGTCGTTAAACAGCTTTTATATTCTATCATCATCGCGATTTGATGTCAAGAACTTTTTTGAATTACTCAACCGTCATCTCACATGACAACTCATTCATGGTAACAAAGATCTAACTCCTTGTCAACAACTATTCCGAAGCAATTAAAACAGCGCTCCGTAACAGCAAGTAATAATATACCAAGCATTCACCCATTCGTCAACACTTTTTCTGCAAAATTAGAAGGTATGCCGCAATTCATACAGGCTATCGTATATTTCAATTGCGGCCAAGTCGATACTGTCAAAGCAGAAGCGCTCTTGTGGACGGAAACGCACAAAGATAAACTCGTCGCTTGCTCGGACATAGGTTACTTCACAGACCGGAACGCCAAACTGTTCAAACACCCGACGCTGTCTTTTTCCACTCGTGTCACACCGCATTGCATTCAGGCGGCGAATAATTTGCAACAAAGTCGATTCTTCCACCCGTCTAATCCTCCTCAAACAAAAAGGGCCGGAGAACATCCCCCGCCCATTAATTCTCATGTTTAATTTTATCCGGTTTAATAAACAATGCAACCATTCCGGCAAGCATACCGAAGTAGTACGTCAGCAGCCGCCATAGGATCATTGCCAGCACCAGCTTAGTCCCGGAGCCGATAAAGCTGGCAAAAAGAACCGAGAACGAGTACTCCGCTCCACCGGCACCACCCGGAATTGGGAACAGCGAAATAATCATAAAAATGAGCACGTGCAGGCTGATCACCATTATGAAATTCATTCCGTGAACGCCCAGTGCCAGCATAATGAAGTACGGAATTGCGTAATAGAAGAATAGCTGACACAGGGTCACCAGACAGACCTTAGCCAACTTGCCATATTCTTCCTTCATCCGTAGGCTCTCTTCATAAAAGGTGTCCACCTTCTCGTTCAAAGAAATCCGCAAGCGTTCATACCGCTCTGGCTTCATAAACCAGGCGCAGGGCTTAATTAACAGGTTCAGGGCCCGTTTAGTAAAGTTATACCAGTACATCACCAGGAGCAGGCCAACAATCACCGCCAAGTGGATAATAAAGCCCAACAGTACCAGTAGTGATAGAGCGTGCAGCTTTTCAGCAATAAAGTGAAAGCCGATCAGCAGGCTGATGAGAAAATTAATCACGATCATCGCCTGGAACACCACAAACTTCATCAGCAAAACTGAACTGGCCAGTCCACCATCAACCCCGCATTGCAGCATTGCCACCAGTTGGGCCGGCTGTCCCCCGGTGGAAAACGGTGTAATACCGTTAAACAGCTGTTCGATTGGGGGCAGACGCAGCGCATCCTTCCAGGTGAAGTCAGCGTGGCGATTATTCATAAAGATTTTTACCACGACCCCTTCCAGGATCAGGTAGAGGCAAATACAAGCCAGTGCAACCAGCATCCACCACCAATTAAGGGTAAAGAAGTCTTGCACCAGCAGGCGAAGGTTGACGGTTCGGAGGGAGTATATCACGATCCCGCCACCGATCAGCAGCATCGCAATCAAGGCAAGCCAGTTTTTCCTACTCATGCTGGCCCTCCTCCGCCTGGTGCCGGTAGAAGTCCAGCCAGACCTTCGTCAAATGATCTTCCGAGTACCGCTGGGCCGCTTGGTGGGCCTGGGCCTGCCAATGGGCCAAGCGGGCCGGGTCATTGCGCAGCAGGGTCAGTTTGACCTGCATTTCATCAACATCCTTAGCTGGCTCATAGTCCCCCGCAATTATCGAATGGTACAGGTCAAGGTCCCGGAGCATTACTGGAGTTCCACAGCTAAACGCCTCCAGAACTGACATTGGAAAAAGTTCGTTGTAAGACGGCAGCAGGAACAGGTCCGCCAGGTTATTCAGCTCCGCGATCTCATCCCGGCTGACGATGCCGGTAAAGCGCAGGTTAGCGGGCGGGTTGTCGACCACCTTCTTCAATTCTGCGTAGCCATCGGTCAAGCGGCCGAAAGAAAAGCCCCCGGCCCAAATAAACTGAACATCCGGGTTCTGCCGGGCTAAGGTAATAAAGTCCGGGACCCCCTTGCGTTCCTGAACCTGCCCCGACCCCAAAACAACAAATTGCTCGGCAGGAATCTGGTAGCGCGCCCGCAATTGCGCTCGCCGCTCTGCAGTAACCGGGTGGAAACGGGCCGCATCAACAAAGTTCGGAATATAAGTGATCTTCCGCCGCGGGATTCCGTAGGCCGTCAGTTTGTCAATAAAAGACGGGTTAACCACCACCAGATGGTCCATCCGTTTATAAAATGCAATCACGTAATGGTAAAAAATCCCACGAAAAGGTTGTGGGATTTTTAAGCTGCCCTCCAGCGTTTCCGGTAAAAAGTGGACGTAGCCGATTTTACGGCCGCGTTTTTTGGAAAACGTCGAAAAGTAGAAGGGCAAATCAATTGTATGGTAGTGACTAATGTCACTTTGCTGGTAGCGGTTAATTTGAATGGCCAGCTGGTCTTGGCACCGGCTCTTCAACAGGTTGACCAATTCCAGGTAGGCGCTGCCCACCCCCTGACCAGCGACCTTATCAGCAGATGAAAACATTGTAACCTTAATCATCACTAGCTCCTTGAACGATGAAATAGACGCCGGGAACGGCGCTGGGCCTTCGCTGCTGCTTCTTCTACCAGGCGTTCCTGACAGTCATTATAAAAAGCAACCACCCGTTTCGCAAACACTTCCGCCGAAATGGTGTGCAGCTTTTCCTGACGACGGGCGTGGGACTCTTGAGTTGCGGGGTGGTTAAGGTAGTAGTGCACCCCTTTTACCAGGTCCGCCCGTTTTTGAAAACTCACCCCGATCGCCGGATCATCAATCAGGTCATCCGTGTACACGCTCCGCATTACCACGATCGGCAAGTCGGAAGCCAGGGCCTCATCGTAGGTCAGACCCTGCGACTCGGAATCGGAAGCCGAAACAAAGACGTCCGCCATCTGGTAATAGTGATGAACGTCCGCGTTCTTAACCTCGCCCGCAAACTGAACGTGGTCCGTCAGCTTCATCTGCCGCACCTGCCGCTCTAAAGTTGCCCGCGCCGGCCCATCACCGACAATCAGCAGCTGGGCCCGGGGATCTTGAACTAAGATATCCGGCAATGCCGCAATCAGCGCCTGGATGTTCTTCTCGTAAGCCAGCCGGCTTAATGAGAGCAGGACCGGCGTATCCGGCGCATAGCCATACTTCTTCCGCATAGCCGCCAGTTCCGTAGGGGTGTCCCGCTGCTGGTAGACCCGCAGGTTAATTCCAGTCGGAATGATCCGCATTGGCGCAGTAATACCATACGAGTGCAGGGTATCCAGCACTCGCTTGCTTGGGGCCACGATTCCATCCATGTTCTTCATGTATAGCCGGGCATAGGCCGCCACGTTTTTTGGTTTGACAATGTGGCCGTTGGCAATGTAATGCAGGTAATCCTGATACATCGTATGGTAAGTGTGCAGGCACGGAATCTTCAGCTCATGGGCGACCATCTTCCCCATCATTCCCAGCGCAAACTCGGTTTGGTTATGCACCACGTCTAACTGAAATTGCTTTGCCAGGTGAATGGCCCGAAAGGCTCCCCGTACCGCAATTCGCCGTTCCGTAAAGGAAACAAAGGGGATGCTGGGGAAACGGTAGATTCCCGCCGCAACGTCATCCTCCTTAGCCTTGGGGTCGGTGGTCGTAAAAATGTAGACATTGTGTCCCTGAGCAGTCAGCTCATCACGGAGGGTTTTAATTGAAGTCGCCACCCCACTGACCTGCGGAAAATATGTATCTGTAAAGAGACCGATATTCACACTTACTGCTCCCATCCATTATTTTCGTCCATAATACTAGCCATTATACTAGACGCACCGTTCTTTAGCAAAGGCCCGTAACTTTCATTGTAGAATGAATCACCACGAGCGACAAGCCCTGGCCAATTGATTAAGACTTTCTTAAAGGCAAAACAAGGGGA
>NZ_GG700734.1:156228-165901 GCF_000160835.1 Limosilactobacillus antri DSM 16041 | reverse complement strand
CTACGAACGATCGCCGGCCCGTTCCGTGCCAACTATCGTTCTAGGTTATCCATACGCCTTGTCGAGGAGGTTATTTCCCACTCCCCCTCGCTTTAGTTCCGAATATTTTAAAGATATCACGTAACCCCAGATAGGCTAGCATTACAGTTTCTAACCGTGAGTTGGGGCACAACAGCTCCCTAGAGTGAAGTTCTTCCCAACAGCGTTCCCGCGGCGTTAATCCGCGAGGTCCTGAACGGCCGACCGAACCAGGTCCGTGACTTCCGTGGCGCTCCGGGCGTTGAGTGCGCGGTGCACAAGGGGCTGTAGCTGACGAGTATTCAATTTTTTAATCAGGGACCGGATCTGTAAAATCCGGTTGCTGCTCATTGAAAACTCATCGAGACCCATCCCCATCAGTAAGGGAGCCGCCAGCGGGTTCCCCGCCATTTCGCCGCACATGCCGACCCACTTGCCCTCGGCGTGAGCGGCGTCGATCACCCGCTTAACGGTCCGCAACACGGCGGGATGCAATTCCTGATAAAGGTATGCCACCTGCGGATTGCCCCGGTCCGCCGCAAACAGGTACTGGACCAAGTCGTTGCTGCCGATACTAAAGAAGTCGACTTCCGGGGCAAAGACGTCCGCCATCATGGCGACTGCGGGAATTTCCAGCATCATTCCCAGTTCAATGTCCTGGGCCAGCGGGACCCCCGCCGTGCTGAGCCGGGTGCGTTCTTCTTCCAAAATGGCCCGGGCCCGGTGAAATTCCTCCAGGGTCGCCACCATTGGAAACATAATTGCCAAGCGGCCGTAAACGGATGCCCGGAGCAGGGCCCGCAGCTGGGGACGCAAAATCTCGGGGCGCGCTAGACCAACCCGGATTGCCCGAAAGCCGAGGTAGGGATTTGCCTCGGCCGGCAGCGGAACCATCCCCAGCCGCTTATCCCCACCGACGTCGAGGGTCCGGGCGACTACTTGCTTCTCGTTCATCCCAGCGACGAACTGCTTGTAAGCCCGGAACTGCTCTTCCTCACTCGGCAGGCGGGACTGGTTCATGTACAAAAACTCGGTGCGCAGGAGGCCAATCCCCTCGGCGCCATTCTTCCGAGCATCTTCCAGGTCGGCGAGGGTCCCCACGTTGGCGGCAACCTCAAAGTGGCGGCCGTCCGCACTAATCGTCTGCTGGTTGCGCACCGCTCCCCAAGCTTCCTGTTCCCGGGCAAACTTGCCGGCTAGCAGGCGGTACCGTTCGACTTCGTCTTCCGTCGGCCGGACAAGCACCTTGCCGTGAATCCCGTCAACAATGAGGAGGTCGCCATTTTTAATCTCTGCCGTAGCGGTTTTCGTCCCTACGACGACCGGCAGTGACAGGGTCCGGCTCATGATGGTGAAGTGGGACGTTCGGCCCCCCGTATCCGTCACCAGCCCCGCGACATAGCGCCGGTCAAACTGGGCGGTATCGGTTGGGGTGATGTTTTGGGCAACGATAATCGCCCGGTGATCCAGCTTTTGCGGGTCCGGAAGCTCCACCGCCAGCAGGTGGCTTAGCAGGCGCTTGGTGACGTCCCTCATTGCCGTCCCCCGTGCCTGCAGGTAGTCGTTATCATTTTGCTTTTCAAAGATGGTCAGGTAGTGGTCCGCTGTCCGCTTGACCGCCCATTCCGCCGTCACTCCTGACTGCATAATTTTTTGCCGCATCATCGCAAACAGGGCCGGATCGCCCAGCATTGCTAATTGGGTATCCACCACGGTGGCCGCCCGCTGTCCCAAGCGTTCGTGAGCCTGGTCACGGATGCGGCGAAGCTCCTGGCGGCTAAACGCAAAAGAATCATGAAGCCGGGTGACCTCATGATCCTTGTCATTAGTATGCTGTTTTTGAACGGATAGATCTGACCCCACTAACAGGTAGGCAGGAGCAATTGCGATTCCGTTGCTCGCTGCCAACCCATTCAGCAGTAAAGACATTAGTCGGTCAATCCTTCCTTCTTCATGGTTTCAGCAACAGCATCCAGGGCTTCCTTTTCGTCATCGCCGCTTGCGGTGATAGTAACGTTGGCGTTTTGGCCCACCCCAAGTGACATTACACCCATGATTGACTTCAGGTTAACGCTCTTCCCCTCGTATGACAGGGTAACATCTGAAGCAAACTTGGAAGCAGCTTGAACCAAGATCGTTGCTGGACGGGCGTGAATACCAGTTTCAGCAGTAATAGTAAAATCGCGTTTTTCCATTATTAATCAGTCTCCTTCGAGCAGATTTACTTTTATCAGTGACTATTCTACCACCGATACACCTCGATAGATATATTTTAGCAATTGTAAGCGGTAAATACAAGCGAGTCCCGGGCACTTATCGCTTCACCAACCGGTAGATAATCTTGCCACCAATATGCGCCTTCCCGACAATCTGTGTCCGGTACGGGTACGCGTGGTAGACCGGCTGAAATTCCTGGAAATGCTCCGGACCAATTTCAAAGTGGTCGATCTTCCCCGCACGCAAATCGTCGAGGAGCCGTTTAAAGTCCTGTTCTGCCATCTTCTCGCCTCCATTGTTCCTATTATACACGAATACCCAGTGCTCTTTTAGCAAAGGTGATTCAAGAGTGCTAAAATAGCCCTAAGCTGACGGCTTTCCTGCATAAGTGCTAACGCGGAAAGCAAGTTTTTTATTAAGGTCAAGCCCCTTAGCTTGCGTCGTATTAAAAAGTAAGTATAATATAATCAATAGTCAAGAATGGTCAAACATTTTTTGCTGCGATCTTACCAAGGAGGTATTCATCTGATGCTGTGTCAAAATTGTCATCAAAATCCCGCATCAATCCATCTACAAATGAACTTCAATGGGCAACGGGTGCAAATCGACCTCTGCCAACAATGCTATCAAAAATTACAAAATCTCCAAACTAACCTGATGAACGGGGGGAACGGAATGAATAACTTTAATTTTGGAAGCCTCGAAGACTTTATGAACGCAATGAACGATATGCAAAGCCAGGCGGCTGGCCAAAACGGTCAAGCTGCGGGTCCGCAGGGGCAGCAAGCCGGCGGCCGGCGAGGCGGCAAGGGAATTCTCGGCCAATACGGGATTAACCTGACGGAAATGGCACGCCAGGGCAAGATTGACCCGGTAATCGGCCGGGACAATGAAATCAAGCGGGTAATTGAAATCCTGAACCGGCGAACAAAGAACAACCCGGTCCTGATTGGTGAAGCCGGGGTTGGGAAAACTGCCGTTGTCGAAGGCCTCGCCCAGTCAATCGTTTCTGGCCAGGTCCCTGAAAAACTAGCTAATAAGGAAATCATCCGCCTAGACGTCGTTTCCCTGGTGCAAGGAACTGGTATCCGGGGGCAGTTTGAAAAGCGGATGCAACAATTAATGGAAGAAGTTCGCAAGAATAAGAACATCATCCTCTTCATCGACGAAATCCACGAAATCATGGGTGCTGGGAATGCCGAGGGCGGTATGGATGCCGGCAACGTCTTGAAACCGGCCCTTGCCCGTGGAGACTTCCAGCTAGTCGGGGCAACAACCCTGAACGAATACCGGAAGATCGAAAAGGATGCCGCCCTCGCCCGGCGCTTCCAACCGGTCGAAGTCGATGAACCATCCGTTGACGAAACCATTAAGATCTTAAACGGGATCAAGGCTCGCTACCAGGACTACCACCACGTCAAGTACACTGACGAAGCGGTCGTGGCTGCAGCCAAGCTGTCCGACCGCTACATTCAGGACCGCTTCCTGCCGGACAAGGCAATTGACCTGCTCGATGAAGCCGGCTCACGGAAGAACCTGACCTTAAAGACCGCGGACCCGAACATGATTGAAAACGAGATCCACACGGCCGAGGCCCACAAGCAGCAGGCCGTTGACAACCAGGACTACGAAAAGGCCGCCTTCTACCGAGACCAGGTCACTCGACTGGAAAAGGCTAAGAAGGATGCCGAAGAAAACCACACCGAAGAATCCGCAACGGTTACCGCCCAGGATATGCAAAAGATCGTCGAAGAAAAGACCAATATCCCCGTCGGCGACCTCCAGCAGCAGGAAGAAAACCAGCTGCGGGACCTTGATAAGGAACTAGAAGCCCACGTGATTGGGCAAAACCAGGCGGTTGATAAAGTCGCCCGGGCAATTCGGCGGAACCGGATTGGCTTGAACAAGTCTGGCCGCCCAATCGGCTCCTTCCTCTTCGTCGGCCCAACCGGGGTCGGCAAGACCGAAACCGCTAAGCAGCTGGCCAAGCAACTCTTTGGATCTAAGGACGCCATGATCCGCTTCGATATGTCGGAATACATGGATAAGACTTCGACTTCCAAGCTGATTGGGGCTGCACCGGGCTACGTTGGTTACGAAGAAGCCGGACAGTTGACCGAGCAGGTCCGCCGGCACCCGTACAGTCTGATTCTGCTGGATGAGGTCGAAAAGGCCCACCCGGACGTGATGCACATGTTCCTGCAAATCCTGGACGACGGCCGCCTGACTGATTCACAGGGCCGGACAGTCAGTTTCAAGGACACCATCATCATCATGACTTCCAATGCCGGAACGGGCGATGCGGTTGCCAGTGTTGGATTTGGGGCGGAAGCTTCCGGTTCGACCCACTCGATTATTGATAAGCTGACCAACTACTTCAAGCCGGAATTCCTGAACCGGTTCGATGACATCGTCCAGTTCAACGCCCTCACCAAAGAGGACCTGATGAAGATCGTCAACCTGATGATCGACGACGTTAACGGGATGCTCAAGGAAAAGGACCTCCACATCACCGTCCCAGAGGCGGTCGATGAAAAGCTGGTTGATCTGGGCTACGATCCAAAGATGGGTGCCCGGCCACTCCGGCGGGTCATCCAGGAACAGATTGAAGACCGGATCGCCGACTACGTGCTCGATCATGGCGGCGTCCACCAGCTGGCGGCCCAGTTAGATCCCGATGGCAACATCACCGTCGTGGCCGCCGATGCTGCCCAAGCAGCCAAGGCACCAGCAGAAAAGTAAATCAGTAACTAAAGAGAGGTTGGGAGAAAACTCTGTTTTCTCACCAGCCTCTTGCTAGTTCTTAACTATTACAAAGATAACGTGGAAAACAACCACAAGGCTAGTGTCTAACTACGAACGCTAGCCGACCCGTACCCGTGCCAACTATCGTTCTAGGTTAGCCATACGCCTTGTCGAGGAGGTTGTTTCCCACTCTCCTTTTAATTCTCTTATCCCAAACGGCGCCGCACTTCTAAAACCGGGTAGGCAACCAGCGGCACCACGATGGCCGCAAAGACGAGCTCCGCCACCCCGTTAGTCGCCATAATCGTCTCCAGGACGGGCAGCAGGTGGCTGACGTCTACGCCGTACGCCCGGGCCACCGCCGGAGTCCGGTAAAAGAGTGCGATCGCCCCCAGCACCAGGCCGGTGTTGGTCAAACTGCCGGCGATTCCCGCGACGACCATTGCCAGCCGGGGCTGCCTGCTTAGCCGGGCCAGCCAGCGGTAAAGGTAGCCGGCCACCAGTCCAATCATAATCCGCGGCACCACCGAAACCAGCGGGTTGACCATGACCAGGGGGGCCAGCGGACTAGACGGTGCGACAAAGGCCCGCACCCAGGTTAGGATCCCCCACACCCCGCCGATGATGGCGCCGTCTACCGGGCCAACCACAATGGCCGCAATGATTACCGTCACGTGCATGGTCGTGATGCTAAGTGGACCAACCGGAATGTTTCCAAAAAATGGCACAAAGTCTTGCAAAATAATAATCGCAATCAAAATTGAGCGAATGGTGCTGCGCTGAATCTGTTGGCGGCGTTTCATCTAGTGGCCTCCCCTTTGTAAATTTACTGAAACCATTTTAGCAAACGGAAATAAAGTTGGCTAGTTTCTGACTTCCCAGGGACTAAAGGCCAAAATGCGGTATAATTAAATTGATTATCTTTTACAATGAGGTGGGAATTGTGTTAGAACCTTTGAAAACCGGCAACCCCATTTGGGTTTACTACCTTGATATTGATACTGGCGAAAACCTGATGGTGCCCCAACTGATGCGGGGCGTCACCGGCTGCAAGTACCATGTTGAACGGAAGGATTTCCCCCACTACCGCTATGTCGACGTTGACGGTGCCACCGCTGGAACCTTTAATATGCAACGCAAGGACGTTAAGTTTTACTACCGCAAAGACAACTGGCAGGAGGTCGAGGCCGTTGATACCTACCTGCAAATCGACCAGGCAGCAACGGTCTACGATAATGTTAAAGGGTTACCGATTGACGTGCCCCTTCCTGCCGGAATTGTTGTCAAAGCCTTTCACCGGGTCAACACCGAGAACGGTGACACCTGGTACGAGCTGGGGGCCGGCCAGTGGGTTCGCTACCAGGGGATGCGGGTTGTTACCAACCCCTACCGGAATGAGCAAGTCCAGGGCCCTTCACTGGCTGACCAGCTGACCATCCTGCCATTAAAAAACGTTCAGGGAACCATTGATTACCTGCCGAACCGGGAAATTGACGTTTACGACGCTCCCTATGGCAAAAAAGTGGCAACCCTCCCCGATGGAAAACGAGTCAGCATCAGTGGCAAATTAGACGATAACGGTGAAATCATCTGGTATCAGGTTGGCGACCACCGCTTCATCACCGGCAATTACGTAATTGTCGATCATCAAGAGGATTAAAGTGTAGGGAGAGGCTGGGAATTAACTCAGCCCCTTTGCTCTTTTAAAGATGGTAATGCGACAGCGCAGTAGCTGGCTGGCAGTTCAAATAGGCTTGCTGCGCGTCGACGGGGGTGGGACTACGAACTAGGCAAGCTAGTTCTGTCCCACCTCTTTTTTACATTTTATATTACAAAAAGATTACATTTAATTTGCGGACGTGTTACAATAAGAGTGTAAATAGGAAATGATAATACTTTCTGAGGTTCAAAGGAGGATTAAAAATGAGATTAAACAAAGCAATTATCAATAGTTCTTTAGTAGTACTCCTCGCCTTGGGCCTCGGCGGTTGTGCAGCCACGAACAGTGCCAGCACACATAAGGCCAGCCATGAGCCAACTTCCGCTAAGGTCACCAAGTCCAGCAGCCACAACAAGAAAGCTGCCAACGACAATCAGGAGCAACCGGCCGTTAAAGATAACAATGACCAAACGAGCGCTAACCCAGTCACTGCTAGCCAGGCAGTGGCTGCGGCACCAGCTAGCTATGCAAACGTAAATCAGCCGGCCAGTGTTGCTAACCCTGCATTTGCTAACAGCAACGCGCTAGTTTCCGGCAATCAAGCTACTGCCGCAAGCCAGGTTAACGCCAACCAAAGCAGCCAGGTTGCGCGGCCTGCACAAAACACTCAGCAAGCAGTCAATAACGATGACGAACAAGAATTACCGGCACCATTCTACTACTACTGGGTTTGGAACGATGGCCAAGGCCGGACCCATAACGTTGATTGGGACCTTTCGGATGCAATTAATCAGAATGGCAAACTATCTTACGCTGATTATATTTATGAGCAGGACCCTAATGCACCTGTTGAATTCCCAAGAAACGCGGTTCAGTACGATACTAGAGAATTCAATCTTCACTACGACGGAACTGACCAGTGGATTCTAAACTTCGACAACCAGATTAACGCCAACCCGAACCACGGGGTCGTTAACCGGATGAATTAAACCCTCTTAATATTAAATAAGCAGCTAGACGGATTTCCCATCTAACTGCTTTTTCTTATTCTTCTGCTTCATCCTTCACCGGATGTTCAATTCGGTAAATATCAAAGAAGTATTCCGCAATCGTCTTGAGGACGGCGTAGAACGGAATGCAGAGGATCATCCCCGCAATTCCCGCGATGTGGCCCGCCGCCAACAGGAGCAGGATGATTGTCAACGGGTGAATTTGGAGCGTCTTCCCAATAATATTCGGGTAGATAACGTTCCCGTCGATTTGCTGGACCACGATCACGACGATAATGACCAAGATTAACTTCTGCGGGGCCATCGTCAGTGACACGAAGAGAGCCGGCGCAATTCCGATGTAGGGCCCAATGTAGGGAATAATGTTACACAGGCCGGCAACAATTCCGAGGACCAGGGCCAGCGGCTGGTGGATCAGCAGGTAGCCCAGCGAGGTAAAGACGGCCACGAACAGGCATTCAATCACCTGCCCCGCAATATAAGAGGACAGGGTATCGTTCATCTTGCCCAGGAGCTGGTCAACTTCCTTAGCGTGGTGGGGTGACAGCCACTTCTGGATGCTCGGGCCCAGTTTGGAACCGTCCTTCAGCATATAAAAGAGCATTACCGGTACCGTAATCGTGACGACCGTAATGTTCGTTACCGCATTAATGACGTCGCCAATCCGCGATGACAGGCCCTTTAAGACCAGCTGGGCATAGTTCGCAAGCTGGTGGTCAAACTGCCGGTAATAGGTCGTTAAATCAACCTTCTTCAGCGGCGAATGCTGGATCGTATCGTTCAACAGCCGTTGCAGGCCACTCGCCGTCTGCGGCAAGTGGGTCACAAGACTCGTAATTTCCTTTACCACCGGTGGGATCAGCATTGCCAGACCGCCGGCAATAATCAGAATGAGCAGCAGGACCAGTAGCAGACTTGCGACAGCCCGGTTAAGGCGGAAGCGGCCCAGACGGATCTTGAGCAGCAATTTCAAAATCGGGTTAAGCATGTAATAAAGGAAGCCCGATAAAATTAACGGGACAAAAACCACCGAAATGAAGGTCAGGAAGGGTTGGAAAATGAACTGGATCTTGGTGCACACCCAAATCAGGGCCGCAATCACCAGCAGCAGACTTGGCCAAAAGAGCCAGTGGTAGTATTTTTCTTTCACAGTTTCTCCTCGTTTCTCGTTAAGCATTCGTATAATATAGTAAGCCTTTTGCCGGTGAAAAGATAGGTGCACCCCCGTTTCCGCACAGAATCACTGGCTTATTAAACAATTATTACGAAAAATGACTAAGTTTGAAATAAATTGACATTTTATTGTCTAAAAGGTTACATAAATATTTCAACCGTGTTACAATATAAACATTGAAAGAAAGCAACAATGTTACATAACATTGCGGAAGGGGTGCTATTATTATGAAGTTAAATCAAAAGGTCTTAAATAGTTCATTAGTTGTTTTGCTTGCGTTAGGTTTGGGCGGTTGCGCTGCCAATAGTGCAACGACCACCCACAAGAGCCACGAAGCGCAGAGTGCCCAGGTCGTAAAGCAAAGCCATAAGAAGGCAAACGACAAGGTAACAGCTAAGGCAACTACCAGCGAACAAAAGATGGCTTCAAATAACAGCAGTTCCGCAAAGGCCGTTTCCAAGCAGGCCAGCAGCCAGGCTGCAAGCAGCACCGTTGCTTCCACGAGAAGTGCGAACGCGAGTGCCGTTGCTGCTAGTGGCACTACCGCTCCTGCTAGCGCTGCCCAGGAATCATCCAGCAGCGTAAAGGAAAACCAGAACATCCAGTTGGGCTTAGGCGACGTTGCAACTTGGACTGATGCTAAAGGGGTTACTCACCACGTCGACAGCGACGGGATGGACCGCTACACCGCCAAGGGCAGCTCACAGGTTCAATACCAAGACTGGTCCGGCCAATTGCCAAGCAATGCCATTGTTAGTCACCACTAATTAATGGTGCAATAATAGCATTCCCTAAAAAAGCCGCTCGGGATTTTCTTCGAGCGGCTTTTTTGTTGTCATTAAAGTTGTT
>NZ_GG700734.1:141408-155836 GCF_000160835.1 Limosilactobacillus antri DSM 16041 | reverse complement strand
CGGGATTTTCTCGAGCGGCTTTTTTTGTGTCATTAAAGTTGTTCAAAATTTAAGCTCCCCAAGTGGTAGAAAACGTCCACGTAGTCACGGTTTGCATCGGGGGTCGGGGTATAACGGCTAATTATTGTATAGTCATCCCCCTGCGGCCACCCCGCTGGTAAGCTTATCGTTCCCGTAAAACCGGCGCGTGCAGCATTCAGGTACTGCCGTCCGTACAAGCGCATGATGTCTGGCCGGGCCAAACCTGTTGGCGTGTCGGCAACCGTCTGCCGGGCCAGCTCCCGTCCCCGAGTGTTGTCAAATAGGATTAGGGTATGGTAGCCACGAGCCAGGTTAGTGACCCGCCAACCAGCCACCGTTAATGCGGTCCGGCCACCAACTTGCCGGAGCAGGTGCTGGTCTACGTACCCGGCTTCCTGACCGGACAGTAGTTCCTGGGGCGCAAACCAGTAATCGGTATACTGACTGCCGTTGCCATTGCCGTTACCGGCAGCGCTGCTGGAGTACCGGCTGATAACCACGTAGCGGTGCCCCGGCACCAGGTTGAGGGCGGCTAAATCCAAGTCTAAGCTAAAACCGGACTGGCCGGCGTTGGCAACTCCCGGATAAACCCGTTGAACATCGGGACGGGCAACGGCGCTGACCAGGTAAGATTCCACCTGCTGGTTAGTCGTCGCGTCAAATAGAATAATGAAGTGATGCTGTTCAAACCGACTGACCCCATTCGCGTGCCAGCCGGCAACCTTTAGCCGGCCGTTGCTAACGGCAAAGTTATCCAGGGCGGCCTGGTTGCTGTACTGGCCGTCCGTCAACGGGGCAAACCAGTAGTCGACCGCGTTGCCGTTGCCGGCGGGGTCATCGGTATAGCGGCTCAACACCTGAACCCGCTGGTTAAAATTGAGGGCCGCCAGGGCAAAGTCCACGCTAAAGCCGGATTGCCCAGCGCCAGCAATGTGGCCGTACACGTTAGCAACGTCTGGCCGGTTCGCGCCCGCGGATACTAGCTGCCGCCCCACTTCATGACCATTATTCAAAATAATGATGTAGTGGTAGGCCTTTCCAGAAGCCTGGTTACTGGTGTGCCAACCGCTGAGCCGCAACTGGTCACCTACCACCGCGGCCCCGTCCAAATTGGCATAGTTGCCCTGGTCCACCGTCAGCGGCGCAAACCAGTAATCTACGTAATCACTGTTACCGTCCATACTACCGCTATACCGGCTGATTAATCGAATGCTAGTCACCTTGGCCAGTTTGGCCGCCAGGTCGAGCTGGGTTGCAAAGCCCGCCTTGGCGGCGTCATAAACGTTGTGGGCCCGCTGCACATCGGGACGGTCAACCCGGTGGGTCGCCACCCGCTGGAGTTCATGACCATTCTGGTCCAACGCAATCAAGTAGTGGTAGGGCCGACCTTGTGCGGCGTTGGTCGCGTGCCAGCCGGTAGCGACCAGCTGGCCGG
Organism: Limosilactobacillus antri DSM 16041; assembly: GCF_000160835.1. GTDB lineage: Bacteria > Bacillota > Bacilli > Lactobacillales > Lactobacillaceae > Limosilactobacillus > Limosilactobacillus antri. The sequence continues at coordinate 154,380 of NZ_GG700734.1, read as the reverse complement.
TACTGCTAATAAAGGCCCCGTCCAGCCAGGCGTAGTTGCCATTGTCAGTTCGGTCCCAATCAGGGGTGACCGTCCCCTGGTTACCGAAATCGTGCTGGTTGTTATTGGCACCAGTCGCCCAGATGTAGTGCATATCAATGTTTTCCAAGCGGAAGGTAAATGGGGTGCCGTTCGACCAGGTTCCCCTGCCCGTTGTGTAAGTCAGGGACGGATACAGGGCCAGCGTGGTGATTGGTTGCTGGACGGTCAGAAAGTTCTGGGCGTGGCCGAAGAGGTCGCCGGCGTCATTGAAGAGCATCCCCATCAAACCATAGTAAACGCAGGCCCGCAAGTCGTCCATCGTCTTGATAGTAAACAATGGCACCGCGTTGACGTTGGCAAAATCGGTCCCGACCGCGCTGGCAAACGGCCGCGCCGCTAGGTTGGAGATCTGATCCACGTAAACCTGGTGGGCAGCGATGTTTTCCGACCGGCCCTGCAGGATCTCGTAATCGTGCCAGTGGCCATTGAGGAGCGACTCGTTGCGGAACTGGTATTCCAGGGCTAGTGCCCGCACCTGGTTGATGGTTCCGGCGTTTTGGGTAAACGGCGCCAAGCCGAATTCGGCCCGGGCCCGGTTGACCAAGTTGAGGCCGTACTGGTTGAGCTGGCTGACCTGGTCAGCGGTGAGGCTGTTGAGGTCAACCGCTTGAGCGGCCGCCGCGGTGTCAGACTGGTAATTATTATTGTAAATTCCCTGCTGGGCGGTCTGCTCAAAGGCATTGGCCGCGGCCTGGCTATTGACATTACGGACCGCGTCTAAGGTGTAGCCCGCCGGAAAGTTGATGGCCTGGGCCGCCTGAACTTGGGCCAAGTTGTTAGAATAGAGGTTGAGGCTGGTGGCCGTACTGGCCGGCGCTTAATTATTCACCGTCAGCTGCTGGCTAATCGGCGCCGCGCTTGTGGTGTCCGCCCGCGCGTTATTGCTCACCAGCACCAGACCAGCAACGGTCGTCACTGCTATCGTTGAAACTGCTTTAAGCCATTTATTATTCATCAGTAAATTCCCTTTAACTAAATTTTACGTATTAAATTGTACCCTATTTGAACGCCCCAGCGAAGCTTTTTTCAGCGGACCGCTGGCAAAGGCAGCTAAGACAATTCCGTCCCAATCCCTCGCGCATTGGCCCGGTCAACGATTTGACTAGCGACCACCACGTCCAAAACCGCTGAGCCGACTGTTTTAAAAAAGGTGATCTCGTCGGCACTCGTCCGGCCGGGGACCTGACCATTAACTAGCTGCCCCAACTCAACAATGTTTTCCCGCTGAATCTGCCCCGCGTGGAGGGTCGCAAGAAGGTCGCCGGCCTCGGCCAGCGCCCCATCCGCCGTATCGACAAAGATCCGGTTAGCCTGAGCAATGGCTTCCGGCGGGACTTCACACATCTCCGGCGTATACGCGCCGACCCCGTTGATGTGAGTACCGGGCGCAACCAACCGGCCATCAAAGACCGGGTCATGGGCGGTCGTCACGCAGGTAATGACGTCAGCCGCGTTGACCACCTGGTTGGGGTCCGGAATCGCGACCAGGTCAGCCGCAAAGTGGTCCGCAACCCACTCCCGCTCCCGGTTAACAAAGGTCCGGGCCCGCTCGTAATCACGGCTCGCAATGTAGACCTTGGTCAGCGGCCGCACCGTCAGCAGCGCAATTAATTGGGCGCGGGCCTGACCGCCGGTGCCGATTAGCAGGCCCGTCTTACTGTCGGCCCTGGCAAGCAGGTCGGTGGCAGCGCCCTGGACGGCGCCAGTCCGCAGCTGGGTTAGGTAGGTGCCGTCGAGAATGGCGGGAACGATTCCGGTATGCGCGTCCAGTACCACCATCGTAGCCGGAACACTGGGCAGCCCCCGCTGGATGTTCTTTGGATACACCGAAACAATCTTCATCCCCAGGGCGGGGGCACTGCCGCGAACGTAGCCGGGCATAAAGAGGCTTCGACCATTTTGGTCAGCAATGTTCAGGTTAGTGCGGAGGGGCACGGCGGCCTGACCGGCGGAGTAACTAGCTAGGGCCGCTTTGTCAGCGTCGATGGCGTCCTGCATGGAAAAGCAGGCCTGGATGTCAGCGGATGATAGGTACTTCATGGTGAACCTCCTAAAGGATAATAATTCTGTAAGCGATTTTATTTTAGCATAAAAAGCGGGGCCACCAGCACCATCAGAGGTCAAAAAGGGCCTGTGACAAAACTATGTTTTGTCACAGGCTCTCGTTTTAGTTCCGAATATTTTAAAGATATCACGTGACCCAACCCAAGGACTTAGAGTCTAGCTACGGACAATCACCGGCCCGTGCCGTGCCAATGATCGTCCTAGGCTAGCCTTACAGTCCCTAACCGTGGGTTGGGTCACAGCTCCCTGAAGATACTTAATTGTCAATAACGACCCGGGTGCCAGTTGGAACATTGTGCATGATCCAGTAAGCGTCGGGGATCGAAAGCCGGATACAGCCGTGGGAACCCTGGTTGATTCCCAGCTGGGCCGCCTCACCCGGCTTGTAGTTGCCCCAGCGGTCAGTTGGTACCGTGTGGAAGAGGTATTCCCCGTGATTTAGGAAGGACGTCCAGTAGTTGGCCCCTTCACCTAAGGCACCATTATAGAAACTGTTCCCCCGCTCATCCTGAATGTAGTAGGTCCCCAGCGGCGTGGTGCTGACCCCGTTTTGGTAGTAGCCAGCGGTACAGTACATCGTGTAAACCACGTCATTGTTGTTCATCAGGTAGACCCGGTTTTGGCCGATCCGCACGTGGATCCAGAAGTTATTCAGCTGGCTCAGGTTCGGGTAGGCAAAGTATTCTGACGGCTGACGGTAGTCAATCGGTGTCCGCATCGCATTGATCGAAACCAGGCCAGACCATTCGTCGACCGCGTTGCCGTTCCCTGCAGCGTCGTCGGTAAACCGGTGGATAATCCGCACCATGTGGTGGTTGAGCTGGCCAGGGATGTTGAAGCCAAGTTGGTAACCGGAATTGCCACTGTTGTAGATCGCCGGTTCGGCCTTAGCAACGTCAGGCCGGGCGCAGTTCTTATCCAAGACCTCCTGCCGGTAAAGTTCACGGCCCGTTTGGTTGTCGATAAAGATCAGGTATTGATATGGCTTGCCAACGGCTTGGTTGCTAGCGTGCCAACCGGCAACATAAATACTTTGCGGGCTGACTTGAATTGCGTCAAAGTGCCCGGCACTAGAAGCGTAAACCGGACTGTATTGGTCATCACAATTCCCATTCCCGTACTCATCGTCAGAGAAGCGCAAAATTAATTGCATCTTCCCCGTAATTTGCGCGGGATCAAGTCTAACCATCGTAGAGAAGCTACTGTTAGCACTATTATAAACCCCACCATAAATCTTTGCGATATCCGACCGCTTTGTTAGGTGAAGGGCTGATCGATTGACCTCTCTACCATCATTCATGACTAATAAATACGGATGACGCTTGTTCAGCGACTGATCGCTGATTACCCAGCCACTGACCTGCAGCCCCTCCTCAGTCATCTTGACACCCTCAACATAAGAAGCACGCTGGTTAAGCGTAAACGGTGCAGACCAAAAGTCAGTATATTGACCGGCTCCGCCATTTCCACTGTTACTGGTTGAATAACGGCTGACAATGGCATAACGGTGATCTGGTTGCAGGTTCAACCCGTTCAACCCAATTTGCCCTTTAAACCCTGATTGCCCAGCACCGGCAACGTTGGGCAAGAAATTAGCAATATCAGGACGGTTTACCCGTGCAGTGTTAACGGATGCTACCTGAGAATTGCTTGTCAGGTCGAAGAGAATTCCAAAATGGTTAGTTTCAAACGGCGCTAATGTACTAGCATGCCAGCCGCTAAAGGACAAATGCTGACCATCACTCAAGTTGACCGTTTCTAGCCAGCCCTGGTTGACTTGATTATTGGCACTGACAATCGGGTTGAACCAGTAGTCTAGATAGTCACTGTTACCATCGGTACTTCCGGAATAGCGGCTGATGACTTGAAGCCGGTGGCTCAGGTTAACATTGTCCATAGCAAATTTAGCAACAAAGCCAGATTGATCGGCATGATAAACACCAGGAAAGGCCTTGGCAACATCAGGGCGGGCGACTGGAGTATCAACTCTTACCCGGGCCACTTCCCGATTAGTTGTCCGGTCAAGCAAAATAATGTAATGGTAACCCTTATCAGCAACCAAATTGGTCGCGTGCCAGCCGTTTAATACTAGCTGTCCATCAGCAGCGCCAACCGAGTCAAGATTGGCCCGATTAGCACGGTCAATCACGATTGGCGTAAACCAATAGTCCGCCGCGTTACCGTTCCCGGCCGGATCGTCAGTGTAGCGGCTGATAATTTGGACCCGGTCAAGGGTTGCCAAGCGCTGGCCGAGGTCAAAACTGGCAGTAAAGCCAGACTGCGCGGCACCGGCAACCGGGTGAACCCGCGCAACGTCGGGACGGTTAGCCGCACTTTCGGTGACATCTTGCCGGGCAATTTCTGTGTTGCGTGTCGGGTCGAAGGCAATAATGTAATGATATTGCCGCCCCCGCGATGCGTTCGTGGCGTGCCAGCCGCTGACCGTCAACGTGCCGTCTGAGTTCAAATTGGTCTGGTCTAGCCAGGCATAGTTGCCGTGGTCGTTTAAATTGACGTTAGCCTGGTCGCCGTTTGAACGCGGAACCTGGTTAGCATTCTGTTGAGAGCTAGTTACGACAGAAGGTTGCTGGTTGGTACCCCCCCAATTTTTGCAACCGGTTGACTGAACTGCTGGATAACTGGCGCAGCTGCTGCCGAATCAGTGGCGGCCTCCGCCTGTCCCGCGCCAACGGTAATCCCGAGCGCAAGCGCAAAGAGCGTCGCCGTGACCCATAGTTTTCCGTGCTTATATAACTTCTTGTGTTCTTTCATCGGACTAAAACTTCCTCCCCCAATGAGATTTCCTGCTTATTATACAACGGGAACTTATTCTAAGGGTAATTTTTCAGGTAACTGCCGATTTGTGCAGGAAACGAAAATTCACCTATTTTCACCACCAGCCCTTTCCCGTATAATAAAAAAGTATTTTTATTTGGGAGGAAGAAGATGAAAAAGACATTTATCGTAATTGTTGCTTTGGCGATCGTCATCGTATTTATCAAATTCTTTTTGCTTGTGGGCGGAATCGTCGCCCTGGGGGCCAGCGGCTACTTTATTTACCAAGCAGTGCGCAACAAGGCTGAACGGCACGCCTTACTTAAAAAGCGGGTACTGCCCGCGGTGCTTGTGATGATCCTGTGCTTCGGCTTTACCGGGGCCCTTGCTGGTAACCAGCAGACTGGCCACCATGAAGAAAGCAGCAGCGCTAAAACCAGCCATAAACATTCTACCCGCAGCTCCAGCAGTGATGATGCGGATGACGAAAGCAAAGATGAGGACGCTGACGCGGAATCCAGCGCTGAGCGTAGCGATACTAGCGAATCAGCCGCCAAGGACGAGGACACCAGCGATGCAAGCAGCACTGCGCCATCAGCAACTGCCGAATCGACTAACACGACGGTACGCAATAATGGTGACATGACGACCGACCAGGCGGGTACGATCGTCGGTAACAGCCGGACGATGGTTTACCACACCCCAGGCCAGCACGGTTACCGGATGAACACTGGCAATGCCGTCTACTTCAAATCGGAAGCCGAAGCCCAAGCCGCCGGCTACCGGAAAGCATTACGTTAAAAATAAACCAAGCTCGTTACTGGCACACTAGTGGCGGGCTTGGTTTTTCTGCTTAATTATATAGATTACTGAGGTCGTCGACTTGCGCTCTTAGCTCGGGACCAAAGTCAACCAGGTCCGCTTGCGTAATGACCTGCTGGCCTAATAGCTGGACAAGAATCGTCAGCATTGACCGGCGGGATACTTCGCATATCACTCCCGGTGAGCGGCGGTCGGCCTTGATCCTTTTTTCCAGTCGCCAGAAATTAGCTGACGCAAGGTCATCACTACGCAAGATTTGAATATATTCCTGATTAAGTTTCTTCATATACCGCTCCTGCCATTGCGGCAACAATTGCCGGTACAGCTTCCAATCACTTTTGGAAATATCGTTCATCGACTTTCACCTCTGTCGGGCACGTGTTCACCTTATTTTTCTACTTCTGTTGCTAGTTTACCACTGACCAGCCGAATTACCTGTTCCCCTGTCCTATTCTTTACTAGCTCAAGCCAGGAAATCCATAAGTTAGCTCCTCTAATTTATAAGGAAGTAAAAGTGGAGGGATAATTATCATTACATCAGTGTTTAATAAGGTCTATACAACAAAATAAAAAGAAAGCAAAAAGAAAAAATCATAACTATTCATAATCTAGTTATAAATAGTCCTCGTACTCTTTCATTATAGCAATTGTTTTATGTGACTAAAACTTATGTACGTACTCGTAAGTCAAATTACTCTAAATGAGTAGAAGTAGTTTAAAAAATACTCAAGTGATATTAAAAGGTTCAATATCACTTGAGCTTACTCATAAATTACTTTTATTTTCCGCCAAAAGCAGCTTCTACTTCAAATGCTCTGCCAAAAAGTCCTCAATAATCTTAAAGACCTGCGGTTGCAAGAACTTTACGTCCATGTGCTCGGCACCCTTGAGGACATAAAGATCAGCGGGGACGTGCTTCTCAGTTAATTCATCGTAAAGACGCTCACTGTCCTGCACCGGCACTACCTTGTCCTCAGTGCCGTGGAAAATCAGGAACGGCACGGTATTCTGGTCAATGTAGGTCAGCGGGTTCGCCGCCCGATCCAGCTCTGGTGCCGCTTCGGGTTCTGCCCCTAGTAAGTTCCGGTAAACGAAGTCAAAGTCATTTGTTGCACTGCCCTGCTTAGCACTCAGCGGATCCACAACCCCGTAAAAGGGAACCGCCGCCTGAACAGCACTTGAAACATCAAGGTGAGCGCCCCGGTCAAATTCTTTATGGCCATTTGTCACCCCTAACATGCTGGCCAGGTGCCCGCCGGCAGACTCCCCCATCGCGACAAAGCGGTCTGGATCGGCCTGAAAGCGGTCGGCATTCGCCCGCAGATAGCGAACCGCCGCCTTAGCATCTTCCAGTTGGCCGGGAAATTGAACCTTGTTGCTGTCGCGGTATTCGACGCCGACCACGATGTAGCCGGCGTGGGCCAAGTCAACCAGGTCCGGCAGGTGAACGTTATTGTCAGTGTCCATCCAGCCACCACCGGCGAACCAAAAGATCACCGGGTAGCGTTTATCATCGCCCGTTTGAAAGTGGCGAATCACGGTCAGCTTCAGGTCGCGGGTAGTGTTGCCCAGCCAACCTGGCACTTGTGCGTAGGTAATATCGGTGTCCATCCACAAACCATCACGAACTGCTGGTACATCAATCGTCTTCTTCATCGTGAACAACTCCTTATTCCTAATCTGATCGCCTTGATTGTAACAAATAATCAGAGCCTAATAAACCAGTGGAGGTTAAACCCTAAAAAGCAAGTAGCCCGCGCCCAAACTTAGGCGCGAGCTGCTTTATATCACAGTTCTATTTTATAAACTACCACTTTCCTGTTGAATCACCTCTGCGGATAACCGATTGCCGAGTTTTACCGCTTCATCAATCGCCATTCCTTCCTGAAGGCCAGCCAATACACCACCACAATGCGTATCTCCAGCACCAATCGTGTTAACGATCCTAACCTTTTCAGCAGGAATCACCCGTCCGCCACCCGCGTCATAAAGGTATGTTCCTCGTGCTCCAAGAGTAACAATGACCGGGGTCTTGGTCTTCCGGTAAATATCAGCCGCCTGCTCAGCAAGAGTTCTTTCCTTACTCAGATAACCAACTTCGTCTTCGTTCGCGTTGATAATTGTATCAGTTTTCAAAAGTTCGGTTAAAACCGCTGACTCGATATGACTAATCCGGGGTGAAGCATCGAACAGGATTCGTGCCCCCGGTTTCCGTCCACTCAACCACTTTAGGATTACCCGTGCTGCTTCGGGGTTTTCCATTTCGTACCCGCTGATGTAGAAGTAGTCGTAATCACTTAAGTTAATCTTCTTAAACCAACGCTCATCCCAGTGCTGTTCGATTCCCGGAACGGTAATAAAGGTCCGCTCTCCCGAGGGCTCAACCAGGCACAGGTCCCAGCCATTATCAAACGAATTTTCCTGCAAAATAACCGGAATTCCTTTTTTCTTCAACGTTTGTCGGACGATCTCCGCATACTGGCCATCACCAACGGGAACCAGTAAGTCAGTACTGTCCTTTCCCAAATAATAGCTAATTGCTCCGTAGACATTGAAGGCACAGCCGCCAACATTATTGGACTTGAACTTAGCGGTAGCATCACCGCCAGATTCTGGCATCTGTGCAATATCCATAATGACATCTACAAACGCCGCCCCCAGGATCAGACTTTTGCTAGCCATGCTGCTCATCCCCAGTCTTCTTGTCATTCTTTACAAACAGCGAAAGTACAAACATCACGACAATTGCGGCGATTCCCGAAACGAAGACTGCTAAACTGCTATTATTTTCAAAAATCCCGTGGGCAAACGGGCCCCTGTAAACAGCATTTGACGTGAAGAGGAAGCCAAAGACCGTTGCAATAACCCAGGAAATAATTCCCGGCCAGTTATAACGCACCGGCGAATCTTCCTTCATCAAAAAGACAGCGTAGCCCTGTCGCCGGTAAATGACGTTATCCACCAGGAAGATGGCTACCCAGGAGGCTAAGCAAATTCCCAGGAAGTTCAAGAAGAGCTCAAAGTTGGTTAGGAAGTTGCCGGAGATAAATAAAACGTAGACAGAAATGACGACAATAATTAGGGCATGGATTATCAGGGAAGTCTTCTGGGTAACTTCAATTCCAATTGTCGCTAGGTTGATTCGCGCGGACCTGAAAGACACCAGGCATTGTGGAATAATCCCACCGGCCGCAACTAGGAAGTACAGAAAGCCGAACCAGCTTGGAATCGCGTTATACATTACCTGATAGGGATCACTGGCGGTTGCCAAACTAGGCGAAATCGTACTTAATAGGATCCCGCCGGCCATTAAAATGAATAGTGGCGTTGCGGCCCCCATTGTAGTGTTCCAAAATGTTGCGGATAATTTAGTGTCAGGCCGGACATAAGCTCCCCAGTCGGCGGCAGCCATTGACCAGGAAATACTCGACCCCGCCGCAACGAAGGCAACCGCTGGCAGCCAGTCGGTCACCCAACTACCGGATTTCATCGAAAAGGCTTCATCCCAGTTAGCGTTCATTAAGAACATAATCAGCATCACTAAGGTCAGAGCACCAAAAATCCAGCTTAGCCAGGTTTGAATTTTAGCCAGGATATCTTCCTTAAAGACCCCCGATAAAATAACCAGACCGGCAAATATTACCAAGCAGATCAGCTTCGTAAAGCCGGTTTGGGGTACTCGAATGGTCTTCAGCATCGCCGAAAACAACAGCGTCCCGGTAATCACGTTGACGGCCAGCCAGCCGACCATGTTAAGCCAGGCCATAAAGTTCGGAATCTTATTACCATAAATTCCGAAGGCCGCCCGGCTCATCTTAAAGGTCGTTACCCCTTCACGCCGGCCGATCATCGCCACCCAGCCGGGGATTGCAAAGGTTAAGGCCCCGATTAGCGCCGCCGTAACGGATTGCCAAAATGATAACCGGTAGCTGACAATAATGGCCCCATATACAAAGCCCATTATCCCAATATTCGCCGCAAACCAATTGTAAAACAATTTTCCTGGACTTAACGTCTTATCTGCTTCTGGAACCTTAACGAAGTCGTTATTCATGAGAAATCACCTCATCATTTCCTAGCCATTAAAATTGCTAATCTGTTGTGCAAACTCCTTAATATTATGTTGTGGATTTTTATTATCAATTAAATTCTTCCAGTCAGCTGGGATTGCCTTGGCGCCAACTTTAGCCCCGCAAATCGCGGTTGCCATGGCACCGATCGTATCCGTATCGCCACCTAAATTAGTGCAGATAATCGCACTCTTTTTTACGTCCCGGGCATAGTAGGCAATTGCAACGGCAGCCGGAATACTTTCAGAAACCATCGTCCCGGTCCCAACCGTGTTGTAAATGGCCTTGCTAAAGGCTTCATCGTCACCAGCGTATTTCTGGGCGAGCTGCAGGCCAACCTCAAGCCGCTCCTTGTTGTGGGCCGCCCAGGTTGGTGCCCCGAGCTTGAAGCCGGCATCGTTTGCTTTTTCTGCGTAGGCAATAATGCTGTCCCAGTCATAATCCGCCATCGCAGCTGTTACCGCGCCAGCCACCATCGCAGCACCGCTGATGGCGACGTCGCTGGAGTGGGTGATTTTGGTAACCGCATAAACCATTTTAACAAGCTCATCTAGCTGGTCAGGGACATACAGGGTTCCAATTGGTGAAATCCGCATCCCACAACCATTGGTTAACGCCGACTTGGTTACTTCGGACGGGTCCTTGCCTTCCTTGACCAGGGTCAGGGCCGCCTTGCTGCTGGGCCCAAGGATATTATTGGTCCAGGCGCCGACCTGGTCAGCCCACTTCATAATGTGCTTAACGATTACCTTCGTGTCCGGTTGCCAGTTAGTTTCAATTAGGGCATCCAAAATGGCGAAGGCTTGGTTGGTATCGTCGGTGTACTCACCAGCTTTGAAGTTAATCGCGATGTCGTTATCTTCGGTGCCGTCCAAAAAGGTTGTAATGTGCTTGCCAAACTTGGCTTGAATTTGCTGAATTGACCAAAGCTCGGTTGGCATCCCCATTGCGTCACCAATTGCCTGTCCATACAACGCTCCCAAAATTTTATCAATGTCTCTCATGCTGTGCACTTCCTCTTACATTCCTAAGGTCAGATCAAATTCTGCATAGTGACTGTAAATTACCTTCACTTTTTCGACCGTTTCACCATTCTGGTCATGAACGACCCCTTCGGCTTGCAGCAAGGCAGAATGTTCATCACAGTCGAGTAACTGAGCTTCTGCTTGATTAGCCGACAGGGCTGACATCCGCAGCAATGAGGTTGACGGATAGGTCTTATATTCCTGTCGGATAGTTTCGTACAGGGACTGTTTGGAAAAATCATAGTTGTTCAAGCCGGGAAACCGTTGTAAGTCAAGCACTGACTCATCAAGGGTCATCGGGGTCAGGTTTTGATCTGCTTTAATTAACCGTAAACGCCGAAGAACGTAAAGTTCTCGCCCATTTTCGTGCTTCACCTCCGCCGAAATAATCTTATTAACGGCGACCGCACCAATTTGACGGGCATAGTCAGAAAAGCCCTTAAAGTTAAAGAGCTTAACCCGCGGCTTGGTCTGTCGGACAAAGGACCCTTTGCCTTGAACTTTTTCAATCAGGTTCATCTGTTCAAGGTCTTTTAAAGCCTTCTGCACCGTCGTCCGCGTGACATCAAACATTTTTGAGTATTCTGTTTCCGAAGGCAGTTTATCCCCAGCCTTTCTATTAGTAAAAATATCATTCTGAATTGCTGAAACTATTTGTGCACGCAAGTTACCATTCCGATCTAAATACATTATTACCATCCTTACTACTTGAGTACTCAAGTACATATTAACACCAATTCACGGAATAGCAAGCGCTTTCTTTGAATGGTAAAACATAAATAATAATGCGGGCAGCTGGATAAAAAACTTCCATAAGCAGTGAAAGGATGTCTGACAACCTAGCAATCCCATCTGTTGCAACAAGTACTAATACTTAGTAGCACACACACAAGGTCAAAAAGTGGGCTGCAAATGTAAAAGAATTTAAAAATGGTGGTGAATTGAGATGGATAATAACGAAAGAAATCCATTTGATCCGAGTTTGGGGACTCCGCCACGGATTATTCTCCCAAACTACCAAAGTGATTTTGAGGGTCCCGCGTCAGTTGCTCAAGCAATCGCGTACGACGATCCGAACCGGGTCATTTTTATCACCGGTCTGCGGGGATCTGGGAAAACCGCTCTTCTTACTCAAATTGAACAGCAGGTGATGAAGCTGGCTAACACGTACGTAGTGGAAATCGACAATAACCAGCGAATGGTCCAAAACTTTGGCCATAATTTAAAAAATATTTTTAAGATCCACAGTCTTACGGATAAAATTGCTGCAATTTCGGTGATGGGGTTTGGCCTTAGCTTCAGCAAAAACAATGAGGATTACACGACCCAGGACATTGAGAATTTCATGACAATGCTGACTAAGCTCCACAAACGGGTCGTGATCTTTATTGATGAATTTAACCATAAAGAAAACACCCGAGAGTTTATCCAACTCCTGCAAAACCTGAAGCGGCACAATCTTAACTTCTACTTGGTCGCTGATGGCTTGCCAAAAATGATCTATGACATTGAGCATGACCAGACGCTGACCTTTTTAAAACGCGCCCGGCATATCCAAACCACGATGCTGAACCTGAACGAGATTGAGATGGAATACCAGAAACACCTCGACTTCGACCCAGGTGTTACCCACCAAATTGCTCAACTGACCGGTGGCTACTCCTTTGGCTTTCAACTACTCGGCTACAAACTGTGGAACGCCACCAAGCTTGGCCAGCAGCCGGCCAATCAGCAAACCTTTGACGCGATTAAGCCGCTATATATTCAAGACCTATTCACGCAAAGCTACGACATCATCTTTGACAATCTTTCCAACCACGACCATGAATACCTGGTCGGAACGGCTAATAACCTGACGACAAGCCAAATTGCCGACTTAATGGATTACCAAAAATCGGCCAAACAGCAGCAAAACTACGTTAACCAGTACCGGCGGCGGATGATTCAGCAGGACCTGATTAGCCCCGCGGGCAATGGTCGGGTCCAATTTAAGCTGCCACTGTTCAAGGAGTACCTAGTTGATACGCAGAATCCCGACTCGATTCGCTATAATCCGTTTTATTGATTTGAGGATAGAGTTACTATTAAATAGCCGATTTTTACAACGCCTATATGCCAAACGAAAAGCCCAGGGA
>NZ_GG700734.1:131225-139885 GCF_000160835.1 Limosilactobacillus antri DSM 16041 | reverse complement strand
GGAATCGCTACATCCCTGGGCTTTACTGTATTATTGCTAATTTTGCAAGCTATTAGCCTCATTAGCTGTTCTTCTAGCTTTATCAAGCCTAACTAAATTGAATTGATTTTCTAACATAAAATCTAATCCTCGTGTGCAACGCTACTAATCAGCATTACTCATAGCTCATTCCATACCTTGTCGAAATCTTCTCCACCATCGTTTTCCCGTTTCCGGACTTGATTATCTAATCCTTTTTATGTACATTCCTAATTTCGTAATACAGCTGGTTAATTGTATAGCTAGGCGACAGGCTACGATCCACAAGCTCATTTCAACCCATATTAATAATAACTGCTTATTTTGCTCACATATTTAACCAGGTCTCTAAAGACATAAATAAAAGCACTGCAATAACTGCAATGCCTATTCCTTAGTTTCTATAAAAATAGCCAGATCACGGATATCTTCTGTGCTCAACCTACCGATGCGCCGAAATTTTACCGATTTCGGCAAGCCAACCAGGTTCAACGTATCAATATACGACTCCTTACGCAATCCGGCTTCTTCCAAATTCTTGATCCGATAATAATGACGCCGGATACTAGCGGACTTGGACTGGTACTTGGTAGTTATCTTGTAGACGATAACTTCATTATCATTAATTTGGCGAACCAATACTGGACGGCGCTTACCTCCGTTCGTCCAAGCAACAAACGCCGTATAGACTTCATTAGTCTTCATCGAAAAAGTCCTCTAGTTCTTTTTGCGTTCTCAAGTGTTTTACCGGTAAGTCTTGGGTGGCACGATTCAATTCCATTTCCGCGCGCTGACGAGGGGTTAAAGAGAAGCTCAGCGGTATTTTCCCCGTTGCTTCAATTTCTTTATACAGTGTGTTTACCACTACTGACGGTGTTACCCCAATTTCTTTCATGATTTCCTCAGCATTATCTGCAGTAGTCCGGTCAACATTAACCTGCACCTTTTTTACTTTAGTTGGCATAATATAATCCCTCCTGACTAGATTTTGATCATATTATACTATAATTAAATTGCCATTGCTGATTTAAACTATTTTGCTCCTCTAATATAAGTAACGGATCACTGGTTAAACTTTACGAACAAAATCGCCAACTTAATGGTATAATGTTCACATTAATTGAGGAGGTCCACCGACATGAACAAAACCGATTACATCAACTATCTCCACCTTCAGCCCCATCCGGAGGGTGGCTGGTACCGCCAGGTTTATCACAGTGCTAACACGTTTGCACCGACCACGGTAAATAAGGAGCGCTATTACTACACATCCATCTATTTCTTGCTGGATGCCAGCTCGCCATCACACTTTCATCGGCTGAAGCATGACGAGCTCTGGTATTATCACGCTGGTGACCCGATTACGATTTACAGCCTCTACCCTAATGGTTCATCCAACCAGGTTATCCTCGGTCCCCATCTGGACAAGGGCGAACGACTCCAGTACCGGGTATCAGCCGGTACCATCTTTGGCTCAGCAGTCAACGCGGATAGCTTTAGCCTGGTTAGTTGTGCTGTTGCACCCGGCTTTGACTACCATGATTTTGAAATCTTTGACCAAAAGACTTTGTTGGCTAAGTACCCGCAAAATCGTGATGTGATTGAGAAACTTGCTTATGAGAGGATTGAGGGTGAAAGGGAGTACCTCGCTTTTTAGATGTGCTGCTTGGTCGTCCCTGATCTGATCCACTATTTGGGTTTTCTTTCTGGCTTTGAGGGTCCGAACAGGGACAGTGATTTTTTTGAGATATCGCGCTCCAATTTTGTGTCATAGAGTTCCTGGTTCTTCTTCGCTAATTCTTCTTTTAACCAGTCTAACTCACTCTTATTGGCGAGTTGACGAGCTTGCTTTTTGGTATGTTTCATTTTAGACGGCCTACCTTTCGGTTGAGGCTTCAAAGCTGCGATTCCGCTTCGTTTAAATTGTGAACGCCAAATAGAGATTTGACTCGTTAATACAGCAAAGCGCGCCACTACTTCAGCCATTGAATCCTCGTGAGTTTGGTAGTAGTCTATCACATTTAACTTGAAGTCGGCGGTAAAGGTTCACTTATGGCGTCGTCGTTTCAAAGCATTGATCCTGTTCTTTCGATATCTTTAGACCCATTCACCGATGCGTCGATTGTCGATCTGATATTTTTCACTTAAATCATAAGTATTCTGAGACGTTGAAAGATATTCATGTACAATCTGCACCTTTAATTCGGGTTTGTATTTGACCATATGAAAAGTGCCCCACAATCATTAGATTTCTTGTCTAACAATTGTAGGGCACTTCACTTAACTTACTGGTACTAATGTACTTACTCGTTTCTCCCTATCAATTTCAATATCTTGCTAAGCTTATTAAATCTTTCATCTTGTAACTCCAAGTTTAGTCTTAAGAAATCTAATAATGCATTATTATCATTACGAGAAGGAAAAGTAGGAATAGGCTCAATATCATTATATTTTTTTATGGTATCAGCATTAGTAACAACTTTGCCCGGAAAAAGTACCCCTACATTTAAAACAGCAGATGGACGATTGCTCAAAGTCACTACCTGCTTACAACCAGCATATTTAGCATCTTTAAATGGATATGGGCTAAATAGTTGGTCACGATAAGATGTTAACTGATTCAAAGACCCACTTTTAGAAAATTTATAAATATCTCTTAGTCTTCGATATTTAGTATCAAGTACAATTACATTTTGAAATATCATACTAGCATCATATATCTCTACACGAATGTCAGGCCTATTATGTGATGCTCCATGCCATAATGGCTGTTCCTGTGATGTTTCAGTAGCATTTAACGCGGTAATAGCGTCATCATACTTTACCTTTAAATTAACTTTCCGACCCGATGCTAAATTACCAACAAACCAAACGCAAGTCCCTGGTTTTAACGGTTGAAATTCAAGATTCCTACCATCAAAAATCCACCCACTTTGGGGTATAAATTTAAGTTTACATAATGCTTTTATTACCTCTAAAAATCCCCAAATTTCATATAACAAATCAGTTCTACGCCAATAGTATTGATACTGACGATCAAATTGTGGTTTAAAATTAGAAATATGAGTTAATTTCCAAGATAATTTTCGAAAGAACAAATATTTAGAATCTAGATAAGCATTATTTATAGAAGTATTAGCGTTTTCACCACTAACACTTTTTAACCAGGTTTTATTAATTAAAAAGGATAATTGACTTTTATATTTTCTACCCGAATTGTCAACTCAAGTGCAACACGGCTATGAAGCTAAATATTGATGAAAACATTGTTGAGCGGTGTGGTAGTGAAGAAGCTTGCGGGGCTTGGTATTGATAGCTTGGACTGCTTGGTGGAGGTAGAGAAGGGATTGCTTAATGGGCTGTCCCTTGGGATAGAATTGACGAAGCAGTCCATTATTGTTTTCATTGCTTCCGCGTTCCCAAGGTGAGTACGGGTGAGCGAAGTAAATCTTGGCATGTCTAATTTTAGCCAATGTAGAGAATTCGGCACCATTATCAAAAGTGATCGAGTTAAACCAGTTTGGATGGTAATTAATCACCTTCTGAAGCTCTTGACGACAGGTTTCTGCTCGGTAATTGGGAATCTTAATGACAATCTCAAAGCGCGTTAAGCGTTCTGTTAGAGTCATCAGGGCTGGTTGATTCTTCCGCCGAACCCCCTTGACTAAATCCCCCTCCCAATCAAAAGGACGTTGGCGCTGATTAATCTTTTGCGGGCGTTTTTCAATTGAAACTCCCAGCCGCTTCACTGCTTGCCGAGAGTGGGAACGATGGTGCTTTTTTAGATGCCGACTTAGCTTCTGTGGTAAATCAAGATTCTTAATGGCTAACCGTCCCTGGTCAATATAGCGGTAAACAGTTGGCGTTGACGGACAAAACTGGTCAGGAAACTTTAACTTGAACTGGCCAATAAACTCGTCCACACTCATCGCGTTAAATTGGCTGCCCAGCTGTTTGGTTAGGAGCTTAAAGAAGAAATGGCCCCGTTTAAGCAAGGAATGACAATGACATTTCAGCCGCCGCTGTTCATGCTTGGCTTGCGCCGTTTCACCATAGTAGTGATAGTAAAGGAAGTAATCTGAGTTACGCTGTAAGACACGACCACGTTTAAGCTCACGACCAATCGTTGACCGATGACAGTGAAGCTTTCTGGCGATCGCGGCATTAGACCAGTTCAGATCATGTAGTGCCTCAATCTGTCCACGCTGCTCACTAGTTAGTTGATGGTAGTGACGAGGAATGTTAGAATCAAGCTGAGTCATGAAGATCACCTTTCTTATTTTTTGGTCAATTTAAGTTTAGGTCTTCATGGCCTTTTTGTTTAATTTATGATGTTGCACTTAGATTGTAAATCCGGCTTTATATTTTCTAATAAGTATTAGATCTTTCCTTATGTCAGAAGTCGATTTTATATTTTCTATCTTTTTTAATCCATCTTCTATTTCTTGTACAATCCTAAATATGTTCAAAATATTGTTTTTCAAAGCTTTATTTTCTGGACTATTCATAGTGATTTTATAGTCTTTATTATAGATAACATCGTGTTCCTTTCCCTTAGACATTTTGATAACAGAATTATTATCAAGCGGATATTTCATATCTCTTGTCCAGTGATAGTAACTTCCAATACTATATCTAGGGTTACTTGAAATAAAGAAACAGTTAAGGTTAAATTTCACACTCTGTTCATGTAAAATGCTTAAAGCTTGCAATTGTTCAAAACTTAGTGTCGGTGAATAATTAGAAAGACTACCATTAATGTTAGATTGAAACATCCTCGATAATCCCTTTACAGCATTTTCCACATCTTGTCTCATTAACACTAGTTCATCTTCAGAAATAAATTTAGATATAATTTTTAGCCAACTAAAAAATTCTTTATTATTCAACACCAGTTTAAGTCTATAAATACCTGGCAAATATTTTTTATCATTATTTTCATGATTATAAATTACATAGGGTTTAGGACTAGGAATAATATAAAGACCGTGTTCATCTTCTTGAATACGCTCATCGTCAAGAAGGTCAAGACCATCTATATACAATCTTGCTTTTGGTGGTGATAGAAATCGAAGTTGCCATTCCGTGTTCTCTTCAATTTCTATAAAGTCCACTTGTCCTTCATCTTTAGAAAAATGAAAAACCTTTTTTTGATTATGTGCCCCAGTCAGGATAATATTATCTAGCAAAACCATTTACCTTCAATTCTTTAGATTTAATAAGTAATTTTTTTCTGCTTTCTTGAAAGTCGGATAACGTAGAATACTTATCTAAAATATTAATAATTTTTCCTTTTGGCTTTTTTTCTTTTTCATCATACGAAATCAAAGAATTAAGCATGCTTTCCGTCCCTCGTAATTTTGTTAAAATTCGTGTAGATAGTTGCCAATCTAATATTTTACCTATATCATTCGCGTAAGTAGAAGGAACCTTATTAATATAGGCATCAATTGATCTTATAGTTCGCCAACTAATTCCTACGTTTGGTAATTCATCGTTAATTTCCGAATGCAATTCCCAAAGGAATTGTAATTGTTCTTCAGTTAATGAGCCTCCATTTGATGAATAGTTTAATAAGCCAACTTCAAAATTATGCCAAGTATTTGCACTTTTTACATCTTTCATAGACCTATGAGATATATCCTTTTTATTGTAAAAAGGTACTGTATGCAATTCTATAATATTAGTTCTATCAAGTAATTTATCTGATAACTCAAATGTTGACTCATCAATATTCATTGTACCTATAAACCTAACATTCTCTGGAATCAAAATTTTACTACTGTATTTATCACTATTATAAAGCCTCGTTTCTAAATATTTGCTATATAAAGTTAGGTAGCGCTCAGAACTACTTCTCTCTAGAACAGATAGAAACTGTGAGAAATAGTACTCTACTCTTGATAAATTCATTTCATCTAAAACAATAATGTAAATAAAACGAGGGTTCTTTTTCGCATCAATTAATGTATCTACAATACCTGAATCGCCTGGTCGAAAGTTATTACTTATAGTATCAGCAAATCCCAGTAGATCACTGTCATCCTGCCATGACGGTTTTACAGAAATAAATTTAAACCTTTCTTCTGGAATATCATTATGTTGCCCTTTTCCTAAGTCACCATTGAGTATACCCAGAGCTTCTGCATAAGCCTTAATAATCTTAGATTTACCGGTTCCACTAAGTCCTGCTAATATTGTTAGCAAACTCGATTTAATAGATGTATGCAATTTAATGATGTTGTCTTCATTTAACAATAGTTGATACTCAGATGACTTAATAACTTCATGAAATTGTTTTAAAAATAGCAAATCCACATCTTGGCTACTTTCGTCAATACCTTCATTGTCATTTTCAGTTAATCCTAGTCGCCTTGTCACAATTTTTGTGAATTTTTCAAGTTGACTGTCATTTTCTCTTAAATAACGTGTTGGAACAAACATAATATTATGATTTATATTACGATCATCACCATTATCATAGTAGTAACCATCCATAGCAGTATCATCAACAATTCTTCGTACGGTAATTGGAAAGTTTTCGCTTGGCTTTTGATACTGGATACTTTCCATACCATCTGTGGATACCGCAGTAACATTTTCAAATAGTATCCAATTTTCATCATGACTAGACTTAGTAATCATAAATGAACTAATACTATCTAGTTTATTGCTTATCATACTGACAGCACGTGACCTAATAGTTTCTCCCTTGATTAATTTATTCTTTATAGTTTCATAATTATTTTCACTATCCATTAAAATAGGTATTTCTTCGAACTTATCATCATTATGAAAGTCGTTATTCTTTATATGCATTTTTATATCGTATGCATAAGGATTATCCTGTTGCTCTTCTGATACTTTGAAAATAAATATTTTCCCTTCTATGAAATTTTTTAACGTTTCTCTTCTAGTTTCGTTATCATCATAAAAGTTATCTTGAAAAGAAATCTTTTCTAGTTCGCGTGGAAAAACATGAATTTGCTTATCACTAAGCTCACTCCTAGACGCATTTAAGATTTGAAGATTAAACATAATCTTACTATTTCGATCAAAAAAGATCCCGCCATTTTCAGAGAAATTTCCAAACTGATCTTTATGGTTCCAAACACCGATATATAACTGACTCATACTTGACTCCTTAATTTAAGATATTTTCTAAATTATCAACATTATCTATTAATAACAATCTACTCGTACCAAAGAGCTTTTCTAATCGCATTAAATCTCCTCTAGGAATTTCACAATTAAAAGCAATTACTTTTACATATTCACTTATTTGATATGATAAGTTTGCTTTTAGTTCAGTAAATGTACCATATGATTTTATATTTTCATTACTACTCTGTTTTGAAAATATATCTAATTCGATATTTTTAGGTATTTTCAATGCTATAAAATTAAAATCCACGGGTACACCTACTATTAAGTAATGTTTAGTTTCAAGCATTGTTATTTTGTCTTGAAGTTTTTGCATTTCTTTAAGATTTCGTTTACACTCACCGGTCTTATTTATAAGGGCCTCTTTAGTCCAGCTTAACTTACGTTTTAAAATTCCGTTTTCACTTTTTAGGTTGCTTATAACCTCATTGCCGCTTTCAATCTGCTCTTTTTCTTTATGCACTGCTAATAACTTCTTTAGAGAATCAATTTCTTCTTTATTTTTACTTAGTTCAGACCGAATTTGAGTATTCTCTATTACTAGCCTCTTCCTTTCTTTTTCCGCTATTCTCAATAATTTCTCTTTAGTTTGTTTCGCTTCATTAGCTATGCCAACTTTCTCTTTTAGTTTTTTTAACTTTTTTTGATAATTTTCTTTCCCCTCATGATTTACTATGTTACGTGTATACGTTTCATTATTAAGTTTAGAATATTCGGATATAATTTCAGTTAAATTTTCTTTACTAAGATATTTTTTACAGATTAATTGAAATAAATTTTCCTTTGTATTAACGTATTTTGTCTCTAGCGTTTCATTGCTTATTACTCTAACTTCACTAAGTATGCAATTATATACTTTTCTTGGTACGGTTTGTTTTATTATTCGACTATCTATCAAATATTTTCTATACTTATTATTTATTTTTTTTGCGTCACCAAAGTATCCCCCTGATTTTCGCATTATACTTATAAAATTTTTTAGAGACATATGACGTAAAATAAATTCCAATTCTGCATCTATTTTCAATTTTATAAACCTTTCCCTTGTAAATAACATTGTAATTTGTGTATTAATAATTATATCAGATTACGCATACAACAAGTTTGGCATTTTTAACTAAGTTAATATATTTACAATGTTACATACTGGTATAAAAAGAACATAATTTATACTTCTTCAGTAACTCACGCCCTCTTACAGTTAGGGTTCTACAATTTTGGTTTAAATTTAAAATAAAAAACGAAAGATGGTTGGACCCCGTCTTCGTTTAAGAAAGGACCATCTTTCATGGATTATTCTACCAGAGTTGCCTTAGGAGTTAAAGATTGCCACTTAGAATTAGATGAAAAACACTTTGCGGAGCCTATTGAAGATCAAGGCGACCGAATCGTTATTCACTTCATTCAATCTTATCCCCTCAGCTGCCCACGCTGTGGCCAGCCCATGCTTAAAAATGGCTTTAAGACGGTCAACGCTC
>NZ_GG700734.1:78037-130401 GCF_000160835.1 Limosilactobacillus antri DSM 16041 | reverse complement strand
CTCACCAATGGCGAGCGCTGAAACACTTCTGGAAGCTCATCCTAACCCCAGCTAGTGAGCTAAAATACGATAACTACTGGCGGCGGGCCAATTTTGGCTATGCCCAATTAACTGATGTCGAAGTCATTCATCGTCTCCTTAGCTTTGATGAGGACCTCCAACAGGCTTACCGCTACTACCAGGACCTTGTCTTAGCAGTTAGTCAACGAAGCCGGGCGCGACTGAACCAATTGCTTACTACCAAGCTGACTGTGCTTCCTCACCCCCTACAAAAGGCACAGCGAACATTGCGCCGGCACAAAGAAGAGATTCTCCATAGCTTTAAGTATGAGGGCTACACTAATGGTCCCGTTGAAGGAACTAACAATAAGATCAAGGTCATCAAGCGGGTTGCCTATGGGTTCCGAAACTTTGCCAATTTCAGAATCCGGATTCTCCTCGCTTTACCTAACACATACATTGCCATTAACTGGAAGAATAAGCAAACAGCCCGTGCCAAAGTCCAGGCCCGAGCTGCTTAACAAAACTTATTCAATTTTTTCATCAGTACTTCTTGACGAAGAGCCATTTTTCTAACTTAATTTTACAAATGGCGTTATAAAAGATTCTGTAGCAAACTATATAGAAAGCCTACCGAGTTTTGACACGAAATGCTTTACAGATTAACTCTGTTATTCCACCGATATTCCTTAACGATAAGTATCTATTTGATTCTTACTTCAATAGGCTTATCATAAGGATCTCCAAGGCTCTTGAATTGATTTTCAAATGAAGCAGTATACTGTTTGTCTTTAAATATCCCTTCATATTTTCGTACAAAAGAATTTTGGTGAAACAAGCCTGCCAATCCTTTTGATTTAAACTTCACACAAAAATCTTCGCTATTTAAATACTTATTTCTCCTATTCTCCACATAAATCCATTTCATTGAGATTGGTAACACGTTATCTCGCTTCAATATTAGCTTAACTTCTCCATACATTTTTTCACCCGCTGAAGTAGTACCTGAAATAAACAATTGCGCAGGCTGCTCATGAATAGCGCTATTATTAAGAACATTATTAAAAATTTCAGGTAGCGGAAATACGCACTTACGCACATCTAATATTGGATATGCTAGACAATCCTCTTTATTGCCATACTTAAATACCATTTTAAGATCTCTCAAGTATCCGCCGCCTTTATTGAAAAGGCCAAATCCAGTAAATTGCGTGACACTAGACGGTAGTTGTCTCGATAACACTTTTTCTGTCATCTCTTCATTATCAAAGACCACCTTATTTTCAAAGTCACGATGTAAATCAATAAAATAATCGGACGAACTAATTACAGAAATTAATGGCCTCGCATTTTCAATTTGAATAGCATTTTTTTGCATACGTTCATCGTAGTACCGAATAAATCCCCAGAAAAATGTAATAAGTGGTATTATTGTGTACTTAATAAGTGGCCATAAATTCGTACAAATGCTGTAAACAAATTTCATTCCTAACCATCTCCCTAAATACTAAGAAGGCCTTTCCACACAAAAGAGTATTCGTTTCTCCCCCGATGAGCTCCCTGTTGCCCATTTGCTCAACGGCCGAAGCAGGCCACTAACCCCCGCTACTCCACAAACCAACTACCGCTCATCATCCCTTGCCGCCTTAAAACGTCTCTGCCAATAGGCATACACCAGTCCGCACCAGCCAAGCAATGATACCAACACCGCGCCGTAAAAGCCGATCCCCGGATTAAAGCCAACCACAACCTTTGCTTTACCCGGCTGAAGGTTCTTCAAGAGCACCGTTCCCCGATCACTGACGTATTTAGGCACCTTTTTATCATTCACCTGAACCGTGGTTCCTTCGTACGCTAAGACTGGCAAATTAATTGAAGTCCGTGGCTGTCTAACTTGAAAGTCAGCCTTAATTTTATTTGCTGACCCACTAGCATTTACATGGCGGGGCCGACCATTAACATACGCAATCTGATTAATAATACTTTCCCGATGATCGAGCGCCTTACGAGGATAATAATCGGCTTCACCATAGATAGCACTGTACTGAAACTGTTTATCATAATTGTTATTATCCAAAATTTTGTTTTCCTTTGGAAAAACCTCTGTTCCCTTTTTTGGGACATTGATAACGGATGGCGCCGCGGTCCGTAGCTCATGCAACAGCGACTTTTCCGCTGACAGGAATCCTATAACTCCAATACATAGTAATAATATCGCTGCTAGTGGCCAATTAAAGCTAAGCCTATTAATAAGCAGTAAAATTCCTTTAGCCGCAATTACCGCTAAAAATAAACAACTAAAGCTGAGATACCGATATGGCAATTGAACTACGCCCAGTGGTGTATGTCCAAGGAGCCCCCATGGAAAAACGCCTGATGCCACCACAAACAGCACAATTCCCAACAGGTAAATAACCAGATCTGTTTGATTATCCCGGGCAAAATACCAGCCGACTAAAACCGTCGCCAGCAATACTAACCCGATCCCAATATTAAGGCCGTTATTCAATGAATTAGTTACTAGATCAGCCATACTAGGAACGAGCGCCATAGCAATTCCCGATATAGCTGCAGAAACTTTTTTGCCAATATAATTACTGATAAATAAGCAAATGATCGGCAGCGATAAAATTCCCCACAGACCAACCGCTTTTAATAATGATTGCCACTTAGCAAAAATCAGTGCCGCCTTCCCAGCACAACACGTGAGAACTAACACTAGGGCAAAAATTTCAAGCGTAATAATGACGCTAAGGACATGCGAATAAGTTAATAAAGTCATCCCAACCGCTAGCGTTATCCAGCGCACATTTTCCGCCTTTGTCGGGGCAAAAAACAACTGATAAAAGCCAAGAAATACCAGTGGCAAAAAACTGGCCGCGATAAATTCACCAAAAACAAACTGGCCCAAGAAAAGACGGTACGTATTCAGAACGTAAACAAGCGAAAAAATAAACGCAAGGTGCCGGTTCTGCTTAAACTTATTCATGCTATAAAAGGCAACTAAAAACGCAAGGTACGTAATTAAGAAGTACCACAGGTAAAAGGCGGTAACCGGTTTAACGAAAAGGCGCATTGCTGCCCACGGGTATAGAAAAACCGTTGGGTAGAACATAAAAGAGCCAACGCCCGTATGGTGAAAGGTCGAACTAGCAATAAAAGTAAAAAGGTGTCCAGAACTAAGATTGCGGTAAATCTGCTCTACCCGTGCAGCGTGAAACTCCCAATCAGCTACTGCCTGTATTTTACCTGTATGAATAAACGGGTAAACCATGACCATAGTGATTAGTAAAAAAAGTAATGCGTAAAGAAGATGACTCCACTGGTCATTTTTAACTAACTTCATTTTTTCCTCCGGATTGTCCACGTTAACGTTTTTTTAATTCCCAAGTACAAGCTTATCTAATTGCAAACACTTTCCGTACCAATTTAAATTTAGCGAGAATAATCGTTGCCAGTTCACACAGCAAGATCCGATAAACGTCCAAAATAATTCCCACACCATTAGGGGTAACGCCCCACGTAGCCAGGTGGTTCTCCAAAATCACCGTATCGGTGAAAACACTCAGGCAAACCAGGTGAAAAGCCAGCGTAATCAATGCTAACCGTCCCAACTTAGCCAAGCCACGCATAGAAATCCACGTTTCAATTCCTTTGAAAAGATACATCAGAAAATAGCTGCCAGCCATTGCCCCCAGCATTTTCAACAGTGGGTCAGTGGCATAGCCGGTGTTAAACCAAAACTGGCCCCTAATTGCCGACCAGCAGCATAACAGTAGACCAGCCAGGGCAAGGATACCATTACGCATATTTAGGTCCATCATCCGGTACTCCCGAATAATGTGGCCGGCAGTATAGAAAGAAATACTCAGTAGGGCCGGACCCAGTGACCAGGGCAACTGGATCACCGCACTTACTATAAATGCGCCTACTGCCAGAATTAGGCTAGCCCCGACCAACACTGCCGTTTCCTTCCCCCTACTGAGCGCGTGAGTTGCGTTAAGCAAGAGTTGATAAATGATGTTGCCAAAATACATGGCCAGCAGGAACCAAATCGCCCCAATTGCTGGTATCACAGTTCCGTGAAAAATCGTTTGGCTACTCGGCGTCCCAATCCCATATAAAGCAGCAATCAGGAAATGATTCCAGTTCGCCGTTGTAATCATTCCCGGAACGTGCCGGTGGAGGCTGACTAACGATAAGAAAAAGATCAGCAGGGCCGTCACTCCATAGGGAACCAACAGTGTTCGGACCCCGCCCAGAGCAGTTTGACGAATCGTTTTCCGGTGTGTTAGGTAGCCTGATAGAACAAAGAAAATCGGTACATTAATGGCATACACTAAATTTTGCCAAAAACCGACCGCGTAAGTATGGCCGATAATGATTAACACCATTCCAACTGCCCGGACACAATCAATCCATTCAATTCGCTTTTTCACTTACTCTTCCTCCTCATCTCTTCACCGGCAATTCTAAACTTGAAATTGCTCTGCCGAACATCGTTTGCCTCATCTATCCCCCGTATTAATCCTTGCTCTTAGAATTACGCAACACTCTGCATATTCGCGCTAGCTCCTGCATCCCGATCCCGGCCAGGAGTAAAATAAAGGGCAAGAATTGAATAGCATAACGGCTTCGGCCCCCTTCAAACAACAATAGGAATAAGCAAAAGCCAACAAACGCGTACTTGGCCAGTAAACCAACAAAACTGGTGTCACTCACAGCAAATAGCACTGCCAATAACGTCCCCAGCCAAACTAAGCGCACTAAGATTTTAACGGCACTATTGTAGTTTGCTACACCATCAATGCAAAATAAACGTTGCCCGATGCTTCTTGGGTGATTTCTGAACGGCTTCAAAAAGCCCGTTCCAGCTTCCCAGCCCCACGCAAATGTTCCATCAGAAATATTTGCTGCCTGTTTTTTGATTAAAAAGTTTTGATAGCCTGCCCAGCCCATTTTAGCAACCCGCTGTTTCCACACTTTAGTGGCCACAGCGTTTCGTTTATCAGGATTTTTAATTGCCTCGTCTCTTTTAACGTCGGCATAAGTATAAGCACCATTACCGGTAGCCCCCATCGCAGCAAAGTGCATCATCGGCAATGCCTGACTCTGATCGATTCGCACGTACGAATTGCGTTGTTGGTATGCTGAAAAGCCTAACAACATAATAGTCGGGATTACTATCAGTACCCCAAGTGCCCCTAGCACTTGCTTATCAAATTTATGCCAGTTTACACTTGCTAAAGCTATGATTGCAAAGGCAATGTAAGTTACAACTAAGGATGGCTTAATCAAGTAGTCCACCCCCAGCAAGAGTCCGCTCAAGACGGCATACAAGTATCTTTTCCTGATTAATTTACTATTAAAAAATGCTAGTAATGCTCCCAAAGAAAAAACGGTCAACGCAAAAGCTGGAATGTCACTATAAGGAATCACAGCCCAAGGAGTTACCCCCAGTGAAATAATTCCTAATCCCAGTGCAACTTTACCCACACGTTGAGTCAGGTATTTTTTCCCTAAGTGATAGAGAGTAAGCAGACTGGCATCCAGTAAACCATAGCTTAGTAGTCCGAACAAACTGGTTAAAACTCGCATACTTGGCTGTCCGAGTCCCTTCCAAATTCCGTGTTCAATTAATAATAATAAAAAGGTGTTGGGGTTGCTTGAAAAATAACTAGTCCCAGTCCATGGTGTTTTATTGATTGCTTTGAGCAAAATATTTCCCGGATCCCAAATACTAAATCCAGCAACAGTGATTACGAGGTAAGCCTGCCAAGCGACAATCACACAGGCCAGTCCATAGCAACAAAACTTCTTATTAATCGGTATTCTTAGTTGTCTTTTATAAGCAATTAAGAATACTGGCACACTAACTAGCAAAATGTCTAATACCAGTATTCCTGATTTACTAGCCCCAATCATGTCGTTAAGGAGATTAGCAGCCGCCCCTAAGAGACCAATTATCAGCAGCGGAACAAAGAAAATATTAACAAGAAAGTTCATCGATTTCTTTAGCACATTTAACCACCCAAATATAGTTTTCTCAGCATATAGAAAATGTCGATATGCAAAAATTATAAATGTAAATCCCCATATTCTCCCCACTCTGTAAAAACAGTCAACGAGCGAGGAAGAGACTACGGCAACCATACTACAATTTCGCCGTCAGCTTCACGTCTGGATATTTCTGCTTGAACCAGTTTTCGGCAAATTGGTTTTCAAACAGGAAGAGCGGCTGGTCGTGGATGTCCTTGACCAGGATGTTCCGTGACGACGACATCTTCTCGTCCAGCTGTTCTGGGTCGATCCAGCGCGCCGTCTTACTCCCCATTGGTTCCATCACGACATCCGAGTTGTACTCGTTCTTCATCCGGAACTTGAAGACTTCAAACTGCAGCTGGCCGACCGCCCCCAGGATATAGTCGTTGGTCGCGTAGGAGCGGTAAAGCTGGACCGCACCCTCTTGGACCAACTGGTTGATCCCCTTATGGAAGGACTTCTGCTTCATCACGTTCTTGGCCGAAACCCGCATGAAGAGTTCCGGTGTAAACTGCGGTAGCTTCTCAAACTTAATGTCCTGCTTACCGGTGTAAATCGAATCCCCAATCTGGAAGTTTCCAGTATCGTACAGGCCGATGATGTCCCCGGCAACCGCGTTTTCCACGTTTTCCCGGGTATCCGCCATAAACTCGGTGACGTTCGACAGGCGGAGCGGCTTTTGGGTCCGTTCCAGGGTAACGTCCATCCCCCGTTCAAATTCCCCTGAGCAAATCCGCACGAAGGCAATCCGGTCCCGGTGCCGCGGGTTCATGTTGGCCTGAATCTTAAAGACGAAGCCGGAAAATTCTGGTGCCAGCGGCTTAATGACTTCGCCATCTTCGGTCTTGTGGTCGCCCGGGGCGGGTGCAAACTGGAGGTAGTTCTCCAGGAAGGTCCGCACCCCAAAATTCGTCAACGCGGAGCCGAAGAAGACCGGGGTTTGGTCACCCTTGGTAATCTTGTCCCGGTCGAGTTCGTTGCCAGCCACTTCCAGGAGTTCCATCCCGTCTAGGGCGTCCTGCCACTCACCGTCACCAGCCAGCGGGTTCTCACCCTGAACGTTACCGTCCTCATCCAGTGGCAGGTACGGCTTTTCCGGGTCGGCTGGGTGGGTCAACGCGAC
This sequence comes from Limosilactobacillus antri DSM 16041, assembly GCF_000160835.1. Lineage (GTDB taxonomy): Bacteria > Bacillota > Bacilli > Lactobacillales > Lactobacillaceae > Limosilactobacillus > Limosilactobacillus antri. The sequence continues at coordinate 123,236 of NZ_GG700734.1, read as the reverse complement.
CCGGTGGTTAAAGCGGTCGTAGATTCCCTTGAACTGGTGACCGGATCCAATTGGCCAGTTCATCGGGTAGGTTTCAATCCCTAAAACATCTTCGACTTCGTTTAGGAGGTCAAGCGGTTCCCGGGCGTCCCGGTCAAACTTGTTCATAAAGGTAAAGATCGGGATCCCCCGCATCTTACAGATCTGGAAGAGCTTCTTGGTCTGGGGCTCAATCCCCTTGGCGGAATCAATGACCATGACCGCAGAATCGACGGCCATCAGCGTCCGGTAGGTATCCTCGGAGAAGTCCTCGTGTCCTGGGGTATCCAGGATGTTGATCCGCTTGCCCTGGAAGTCGAACTGCATGACGGAGGAAGTGACGGAAATCCCCCGCTTCTTTTCGATTTCCATCCAGTCGGACTTAGCAAAGTTACCGGTCTTTCGGGCTTTAACGGTCCCGGCTTCCCGGACTACGCCCCCGAAAAGGAGGAGCTGCTCGGTAATCGTCGTCTTCCCCGCGTCCGGGTGCGAAATGATGGCGAACGTCCGCCGCTTATTCACTGCTTCAGCAAGCTGTTTTGGTGACATCATCAGTATGTTCCTTTCGTATTTAAAATTGCGCAATATCTTTTATATTCTAAGATATTCTGGGGCGTAAAGCAATTAGATGTAAGCTTAAAATAACGAGTATCATAATGATTTTAATAAATGACATCCCCCTCCGGAAAGAAGCTTTCCCATAAAAAAACGCCTAAAATTAGCTTTACAGGCTAATTTTAGACATATCCTCAATGCTAGTTCATTAACGAGTTATACGTGAGCTGCCCAACACGTGCATACCAGAGCTGTGACGTAAATATTATTACTAAGTTAAAATCGAAAAACGAAATCATCTTAATTTCTGTTTCACGGTTTGGCTCACTCCCGATTCAGTTTTCAGTCGTCCAGTGTTAACTACTAGTACAAATAATGATCCAAGCAAGGTAACAATAACCGTAAACACAAAAAGCCCAATGTAAGCAGACGCTGGCTTAACACTGATTTTTAATTCGCCATTAGCCTTAGTGTTCCTCAAATTAACATGCCCCGCCTTAATTAACTTCTTTGACGAAGTATATTTAATTCCATTATAAAAGGCGAAGGGAAGCGTGACCTCTTTATGATCAGGATTGTCAAGCTTGAAGGTAATAGCAGTTGTCGTTGCAGCTTTAACCCTCACTTTATCTTTTTGCTTTTTTATTATTTTGACCGTATTCTTAGGCAGGTAGTCCTCAAAAGAAAACGGATTATGTCTGGCAGCATCATTGTAGTTCTGCCTGGTCAATGCTAACCGCACTGAACTATCATTTAATATCCGGTGATAATTCCATACTGACATGAAGCCATAAGCAAAGATAATCAAGCTAATTACCCCCGCTAATTTTTTTACTTGCTTCTGTTTCAATGGAAAAACCTGATCCAGGTACATACAGAAGCCAATTATCAAAAAGATCGCACTATAACTCAACAGCCTACCCGTAAATTGCAGCGCACCTACTCCTGTTTTTTGAATTTGATCAAAAACCGGGACAAACCAATTAAACATACAAATAAACAATAAGCTAGCGACGATTACGTACTTATTGTAGTCGGCCTTGCGCTTAGCGACTTGAATTAACATCATAATCAAAATTATGGTTAAGACAATTCCTAAGTTCCAGGAATAAGGATAATCAGTTACGGTATTATTTATTACCGCTTTGCTCATTAAGTCTGGGGCGATCGGAAGTAGGTAAAATGGCGGCGAAGATAACTTGTTTTTCAAAAAGATGGTTAAAAAGTTAATAATAGTAAAGCCGCTAAACAGGAAGGTTACTATAATTGCGTAAAATATATATCTTATTACCATTAACCAGTTGGTAATCTGTCGATAATTAATTCCCAATAATACGGCAAGGGCAACAACCGTTAAAATGGTTGACAATATATGACTATTAATAATCATTCCCATGCCAAACGCTAAGTTAAAGATTCCCACCTTTTCCAATCGCATAATTTCAAGAAGGCCGAGAATAGCTAAGGGAATAAAAGCGTATGCTAATGCCTCGCCAAAAGCATTCCGACCAAAGACTATAATTAAATGGTAGGTATTAAATTCATACAGAAAGGCCCCTAGGATCCTTATTACCTGGTTGTTTGCGACCTTCCTCATTAAAAAATAAGCATTTAACGCCGTAATGAAATTTAATAAAACTAAGCCCACAAACAAGGCATGCAGCGGATTATTAAAAATTAATTCCGGTAAAATGAAAACCCATCCTGCCATCCAGGGATACGCTGAGTTAAACGCGGCCCCCACATTGCTAAAGCCAATCATATTTATCGGGAGGGGCACTTGTAACTGTCTGATTGCATCAGTGATTCCGCCCTGGAAACGATTGAGATGAACGTACCCATCCAACGTAAGTTTAAAATAATGCGAGAAAAAGTTAGGCACTGTAATCAGGACGGCTGATAATAAAAATAGCAGGCAAATGCCGATTGTTCCCTCGTGTTTTCTGATGATCTTTAACATACTTCTCCCTCAACTATTAAGCTACCCTTATTTTCAAACTATAACTGGCAGCCACACCTAAACGACAAAAAGTAACGCAACCAGACCTATCATTAGACCACGAACCTAATTCAAAATGCTTTCAGCAAGTACTGGGGTAAAATTGCGCAATATTTTTTATATTTTAAAATATTCCAGGGCGGAAAGCAATTGGGTGCGTAACTAAATAAGCGGCATTACAATAACGATTCCAGCTAATATTAAACTGAAGAAACAACCGCCTAAGTTCAGCGCAAAAGACTGAATTTAGACGGTGGTTCCGCAATGGATAGTGCTATCAATTTGCCAGCCAGTATGTCTGTCAACGAATCAGTAGTGGATAGACCTTCTCTACTAAGCAGTATAAGTTGATCACGATATAGATACCCATAAGGATCCATAGCGGACGGCTAGTCTTAAAAATTGCGTCATTAATTTTGCTTAGACCGATGGATTCAACAACGATAAAGAAAGGCAGAATTTCCATCACGTATCTTCCCTGGGGCTGGATGTCAACGAATAAGACATAGTACATAAACAAGGCAATGGTGATTACTCCGCCGATAACCATCCCCCAATTAGGAAGTGCATCGCTACGATTGCCACCAGCAAAAGGCTTCATGCAGTACCCAATGATTCCCGTACTGAAAACAACCAAATAAAACAGGTAGATCATGGTTCCCGCTGGAATAGTCAGGTAACCAAAGTAAGCAATAAATGATTTTTGGGTCGTGAGCCAAAAATTAGTATCGGTTAAAAATTGGCCCAAGCTTTCCTGGCCAAGGTAAGGGTGTTGCAAAGCCGCACCGCCATGCTGCAGCCATTTGACATATTGCGCATGGAATGTTTTCATCCCGAAAAGATCGCCATGGTAGATCAAAGCGTTCCGTAAATAAAAGGGTAAGCACACCACTGTAACAATCAGTATTAAAGCCAGCGCTAAGGCTACGGCCTGTTTCTTACTAATTCGGTCAGCCCTGTGTTGACGGTAAAGTGAAAACAGGAAGCAAAGGCCACCGATAAGTACAAAGCCCATTGAGTTCAGGTACCCCAGGGTACAGATAATCATTCCCAGTGCTAGCAAAATTGTCTTACGGGCATCCCAACGCTCACCTGTTGAACAGCCTGAGTACAGTGCGTACATAATTACACTCACGCCACATACCGCAATAATGTCATTGTTAACATAAGACGAGAGGTAAGTAAACTGCGGTACAAAGGCAATCAGTAGCATCCCCAAAATTGTTAACCGGAAATCTTTCTTTATTTTGTGAAGCGTCAATCCGACAAAGGCAACCGTTACGACCCCCGCTAAAACGCTGGTCAACCGGGCTGCCAAGACAAGATACTTCGTAGTAAAGATTGCGCTTAGCTTCATAAAGAACGCGCTAAGCACCCCTCCTAACATTTGCGGGTAGAAGGCATATGACCAATTTCCCAGTTGGTATACCGCTTCTTTATCATAGCCCGTCGGCAAGTTGCCGTGATTATAGATATATTTAGGGATCAAATATCGCATCAGCTCATCTGGATTACCATTGAATTTCAGACCAGCTGCCCAAATTAAATAATAGACTGCTACTATTGCAAGAACTCCAATAAAAATCAGCCGATTAATCGTTACTTTCTTTCTCATTCCATTTCTCCAAATAGTTTCTTTAATCAGTACTGGTAATTTTACTATCTTTTATAATGGGTTACAATTTGTCTCCCCACCGAAGCCTTCTCTGCACTATGCTCGACTGCCAGTTTTATGCTAGTTCTTAACTATTACAAAGATAATGTGGAAAATCTCCAGGCTAACTTCGTGTCGTAACCACAAGGCAATGGCCCGTACCGTGCGTTCTAGGTTAGCCATATATCTTATCGAGGAGGTTATTTTCCACTCTCACCCTATTTCAGATACTTTAACGTATATTTCTTACCAGCGGTAACGTCATACTGGACCAGACGGTAATCCTGCAACAACTGCTTTTGCTGCTTAATAAGGTTGCCTTCCTTAACCAGCTTGCCCTGGTCATTGACAAAGTCCGTGTGGGCCACGGCCCTGGCCGTATTAACGTCGCCTTTGGCCTCCACATCTTTTGCCATTGCCGGCAGCTTCTCAAACACCGCCGTCAGCAGAGCCTGGTACCAGTTCACTTTGGAATTTGTCTGCTTGGCAACCATGGCAATAAAGTCGTTGGGACTGACCACCGCCGTGTTTTGCTTGAAGTTCTTCGCACCATGGGCCCGAGCGTACTTATTAGAGTAGATTAAGTATTCCGTTTCGTGCAGCTTCACCCCATCCCGCGCCATATCATTCTTGTAAATTCCTGGCAAGTGGTCACCATAAAAGACGATCGTAATTGGCCGGTTAATGCCATCGATTTGCTTGATGAACTGCTTAACGGCGTTGTCCGTGTAGTGAATTTCGGTACTAAACTCGTCGACCTCGTCAGGATTGGTCCCGGCTGATACCCGCACCGCCCGGTAACGATTAAGGTGCCGATAGTAATTATCCGAATATGGGAAATGGTTTTGCATGGTAACCAGGTTAATGAATTGACCATGGCGGTAGGACTTTAGCTGGTCGAGGACGTTTTGGTAAGCGGTCCGGTCAGACAGGTAGGGACTGTTGTCAATCCGCGACTGGTGCCGGATCCGGTTCTTGCTCCCGAGGTAGAAAAACTTGTCAAAGCCAAATTGCTGGTAAACACTCGTCCGGTTGTAAAAAGTACCGAGGTAAGGGTGAATGGCAACCGCGTGGTCAAAGCTATCCACGATGGAGGGGTTTACCTTGAGCTTGCCAACCAGCTGGGTGTAAGGAACTGGCAGGGTCGGCGAAAAGTTGCTAATACTATAACCGGTCAGGGTCATGTATTCCATGTTGGCCGTGCCGCCGCCATAGCCAGAACTAATCATCACCCCCCCTGTATTATTTTTTTGCAATTCCTTGATTGCGGGGATCGGGGTGCTTTCTAGCTTAACGCCTGGGACCCGGTTCGGATCCGAGAAACTCTCACTCAGGTTAAAGATAACCGTCTGCTGGACTAAGTCGTTCTGCCGGTGAAGGTTAATTTTCCCCGCTTGGGTCCGGTACTTTTTCACAATCTGCTCCATCCGCGCTCGGGAGTAGCCTGCTGGCTGGTCCATCACCTTGACGTCCACGTTATTCATAAACTGAATTAGCGGGCCGTTAATCCGTGCGCCGCTCAACTGGTTGTAAAACATTGGCTGGTCGCCTAGCGAAGTCAAGAAGTTATTCAACGGTGTCCCGGAGTGGTTCCAAAAGAAGCAACTTGCAAAGAGGAGCGGGGCTAGTAAGAAATAGACTAAACGCCGGCGGCCATTGAACGGTAGCTCGACCGGGTGCTTCTTTTCCAGCCAGCAAACCAGTCCAATTAAGAGAATTAGTCCCGTCACGACCTCCAGCCAGAGGGCCGGCGCAACCATTTTGAAAAGGCTCCCCGCAACCCGTAGCATTGCCAGATCCGATGGCAAAATTGGTTCATTACGGGCGGCAATTTTTTCACGGTTGGCAATTACAAAGGCGCAACTAATCACAACCACAATTGCCAGGCTAAGCCAGTACCGCTTGCTAATCGCCTGCAGAAACTTAATAACTGTAAAGATAAGCAGGGCGGCTAGCAATAACAATAGGCCTCGTTGCGTAAAGGCATAGGAAATAATATTGTAGTCCGGGCCGACATTCGGCTGAATCCGCCAGCTATTATTCATCAATAGCATCGAAGCAGCCGCAATCAGATAGGAAATAGCAAAGACCGTTAAGTCAGGGCCGAGTTCCTTTAATTTCTTGTTTACCGCTACTCTTTGCTTAGCAAAGTCTTGCGCCGCGAACTGGTCAATCCGCCGGCTGACTGTTTGTGTCCACCGCCGGTTTAAAAGCCACTGCCACAGTGCCGCAGCCACGAGGGCAAGCACAATTGCCGCCAGCGTCAGCACCGCAGTCCGCACCGTGGAGTGCGCCACTGGCTTCTCGTCCGCAATTTTATAAAGCACAGCAAACGCAGAACTGTTCATTAGAATAACCACTACGGACAGCAGGTAACTAATTCGCGGCTTTTGCATACCATTAACTAACCACCCGGCCACCGCGTAAGCCGTTACGACCGTTAATACATTGGTAACCGTCGCAAAGCGGTTGATGGTCGAACCGTTAAAGCTAAGAAACGGCATCAGTCCCTGAAAGAGGACGTTAACCGCTAAGCTAGCAATGGCGAGACCGCCCCAGCGCCAAAACTGTTTGACCGGCTTCAAATTGCCGCCGAGGATAAACAGGCAGGCGTAAAACAGCGCCAAAAAGTTATCGTTCCAGCCCCACACGTTTACCGGACTAAAAAACGGGATGGCAAGCACGACCCAAATCAGCCCCGTCATTCGCCGGCGAAGATTTGCTTGCCCGGACGGAATAATGCTGGAAACAACTATTCCGCCCATGACCCCCGTAATTAGGGGATACGAATTCCGTAGGACCGGCAGCATACTATTGTAAATTGTTGTCGGATAAAAACCGACTCCGTTATCCGTCAGGGCAATGCTCAAGCTGAGCAGACAGCCCAGGGCCACCGTATTGAGCCAGATTTTAATTACCATCGATTCCTTGCGTGAGCACTGACCCATGTAGTAACCCAGCAGGAGCACCAGCAAGTCGGGTCCAACTAAGGTGATTCCCTTTAAAATCAGGTACGCGCTGGTGTGGAGACTGGCCGTGCTGTATCCTGCTAGGTGGGGAGCCAGGTTCCAGTAGACCTGAGCTCCCCCCAGCCAGAATAAGATTACTCCCCAGATTAAGCTGCTCTTTAATTTTTGCATTTTTCGGCTTCCTTTTTTAGTTATCTGTTCTATTATCAGTGAAACTCTGCCTTTCTTCAAGCACTGAATTAAGCCGCTATTAAGGAATCGATCAGTCTCACGCCTTTATAAAAGTTTATAGAAACGTTAAACTACTATAATAGGATTGAATTGTCTAAGCATTCTTTGCTATATTAGGTAACGTTAGAAATAAATTACAGGGGTATATTTGCAATGGACAACAATGATCAGCGCGAATCTCGCGAAGAATACCGCAAAAGATTAGAAAAGAAAATCTACGAAAATGCTCATCATAAGCCCGCTCGTGAGCACCACCACCGACAACCGCGTCAGCAGGGCGGCCGACCAACGCCACCGCCGGTTCCCGAAAAGCACCACTACCACACGCCAAAGTGGATGAAGTGGTTAATCTGGCTGCTAATCATCCTCGTGGCGGCGGGTGGCCTGTACGAATACCACAAGGTCCACCAGATGGCTACCGGGGTCTTCAGCAACGGTGACGGTAAGATCAGTAAGAAACTCCAAAAGGGCGAACCCGTTTCCGTCCTCGCCATGGGTACCGACGTTGGGGCCCTTGACCGGGGAAATAAAGGGGGAAACACCGATTCAATCGAACTGTTTACCATCAACCCCAAGACGAAGCGGATTACGATGACCAGCATCCCGCGGGACACCCTGGTCCGGGTTAGCACCGATGATGGTCCCGATTACGTCAAGATCAACGCTGCCTACTCCATCGGCGGTCCGAAGCAGACCGTCAAGCAGGTCAGCGAATTGCTCGATGTGCCAATTGATTACTACGCGGTAATTAACATGGGGGTCCTCAAAAAGGTTGTTAACTCCCTCGGCGGCGTCGAAGTCGATAACCCGTTCTCCTTCACCTACGAAGGCCACCACTTTAAGAAGGGCAAGCAGCACCTAAACGGCGACGAAGCACTGAAGTATTCCCGGATGCGCTACGAGGATCCGAACAACGATTACGGTCGTCAAAAGCGGCAGCAGCAGATTTTGTCGAGCGTGATTGCTAAGTTTAAGAAATCCGGCTCCATCAGCTCAGCTAATAAGATCATGGACGCGGTCGGCGATGGTGTAAAAACCAATATCCCAATCGACGACATTGCCACCCTGTACGGTAACTACCACAGTGCGATGAACAATGTTTCAACCTACCACTTCCAGGGTAAGGACGCCACGATTGACGGGGTTTCCTTCCAAATCGCCAGCCCAAAGGAGATCAACCGGATCTCTAAGCTGGTCCGAAAGCAGCTTGGCTTGAAGCCGGTAACGGTAAACAACCACGAAACCCGGATGTACAAGTCTCAGCCAAGTTACGATGGTTACAATAACACCGACTTCATCCTGCCTGGTGGTGCCTCCTACAACAACCCGGGAAGCGGCACCGGTAGCGATACCGTTACCACTGGCCGGTCAAGTTCCTCTCGAAGCCATTCTTCATCACTAGAAGCTGAATATTAAGAAAAAAGCAAGCTACGTTTGAGTGGCTTGCTTTTTCTATACACCTAATATCGTGCAATCTGATTATTCCCCCGTATTTAATTAGTACAAGGAGGAAGTTAGATGACAAATCGAGAAGAACAATTACAAATGGCTGCCGCTAAGTGGGAACGGTTAACGATTGCCAATGACCAGATGTTTAGCATGGTGATGGAGAATAATGAAATTTGTTTAGAGCTACTACAACGGATTTTCCCTGAGTTAGCAATTAAGCAAGTGACGCGGACCGCAATCCAAAAACAAGTGAACGCCCCTCTTGACGCTCGAACAGTCCGCTTCGACGTCTATCTCCAAGACGACCAGCAGCGGACCTATATCGTCGAGATGCAAGTTGCCAACCACAACAACTTACCTTATCGTTTGCGATATTACTTAGAGCAAGCCGACCATAATATCCTGTCACCAGGCGATAGCTATGACAAGCTAAAACACTACCCGACTTTTATCGTTTTCTTCTGTGACTTTGATTACTACCAGAAAGGGCGGAGCAAATATCGGTTTGAATGGCGCTGCACTGACGATTGCCAATTGGCTGCCGGAACCGGACAACAACTAATCGTTTTTAATGCCAAGGCAACTAACTTTCGTGATAATATAAAGCTACAAGGTGTTCTTAAACTCATGCACAATCAGGTTATTGCAGGCGACCCCTTGGTTAGCCAAATTGTCGATGAAATGAATAGAATTAAGCAGGACCCAGGAAGGCGGCGACTCTTTATGAAATACGAACTGGACTTAATGGACGCCCGGAGCGAAGGACTGGCAGAAGGAAAAGCCCACCAACAAGCAGAAGACATCAAACTTACTGCTAAACTATTGCATAATCTAGGAATTGCTAAAAGTGAAATTCTCCGCAGCCTTAGTGATACTTATCAGCTATCGTCTACCGAAGCTGAGCACTACCTTAAACTTGTAGAGTAGTTGCTTAAGGCATTCTCAATAACCATCAAAAAAGACGCCATCGGTATATCGCTGATGACGTCTTTTGGTTTGTTCACCAAATTACAACATTAAATCTTACAGGGAGAGCCGCCGTAGTGAAGACCATAAGTCCACATAGTCACTATTACCGTCCTGAGCAGCGCTATAACGGTCAATGACCTGTAGGCTGTGACCGCTGCTGATTGCCTGCCGGATTGCGGCTGAACTAGCAAAGTTCACGCTAAAGCCTGACGTTGCACTACCATATACGGTTGGGTAGAGTTTAGCAATATCGGGCCGGTCAACCTGGCCATTTACCCTCACCCGGGTAATTTCTCTTCCCTGAGTCGCATCAAACAAGATGACGTAGTGGTATGGGCGCCCAATAATCTGGTTGCTAATATGCCAACCACTAGCCTGAACACTGCCGTCTTGCTTCATAGTTAGTGAATCCAGGTAGCCTAAATTCTGTTGGAATGACTGTGGGGCAAAGAAATAGTGGACAAAGGTCCCTTCACCGGACTGCTTATCATTAGTATAGCGGGCAACTACCTGCAGCTGGTGTCCGGCTTTTAGGGCCGCCGTCAGCGCATCGTTCCCTTGAATGTTAAACGCCACGTCAAAGCCGCTCTGCGATGCACCATAAATTTCGGGGTTAGCGGCCGCAACATCAGCCCGGGCACGGCCATTAGCGACCTGCTGCCGGCCAACTTCACGACCAGTAGTTGCATCAAACAGGATAACGTACATTGCTTGTGCCCCTGCACTGCGGCTATCGGCATACCAGCCAGTTGCCCGAACAGTGTTGCCATCGATGCCAAATGACTCTAACCGCTGGCTGGTTTGGTCATTAGCAAAGCTCTTCGCCTGCTTGGACCAGTAACGAGTGGCCTTCCAATAGCGCTTGCTGCAAACCGCTATGCTCTGCAATATTGAAATCGGCAACAAAACCAGAATTGCCACTGTTAACCACGGTTGGATAAAGTCTGGCAATGTCCGCCCGGCTTACGGTTGCCGCGTTAACCCGTGCAACCTCTTTACCAGTCTGGTTATCAATCAGCAAGATCAACTGGTTCGGCTCCAGTACCGACTTATCAGCAGCGTGCCAGCCAGTCACACGGAGGTGGCCATTGTACAGGCTAAAGTCATCCACCGCCGCAATATTGTTATTGAGTGCTTGCGGGGTAAACCAGTAGTCGATGTTGCCACCGTTCTCCTGAGAACTATACCGGCTAATCACCTGCAGGGAGTCTCCGTTCATAATTGCCGCCTTTAATTTACCATTCATATTAAAGGAAACGTTGAAACCGGAATTGCCGCTGTTATAAACGTTCCCAAAGGCGCGGCCAACATCCGCCCGGCTAACGTTATTAACCGTCTGGCGGGCAAGCTCTTTTCCAGTAGTCGAATCCAGCAAAATCAATTCATGAAGATTACGGCCGGCCGCCTGGTCAGCAGCGTGCCAGCCAGCGACGGTAATTCCGCCGTTCGTAATCTGAACCTGATCCAAGTTAGCAACGTTAGTGTTAAAAGCAGTACCGTTAAACCAGTGATCGTTGTAGTCACTGTTACCATCACCGGAACTGGTATAACGAATAATTACCTGTATCCGGTGGCCCTTAGCGATTGCATCAGCCAAACTACCGGTTAAGGCAAAGCTAGCGTTAAAACCGGAGGTGCCGGCTCCATAAATCCCGCTAAAGGCATTGGCAACGTCCGGACGGCTAACCGCATTCACCTGCTGCCGGGCAAGCTCGCGGCTGCCGTTGTCCTGATCCAGCAAAATGACGTAACGATTGTTCTTCCCTTCATTATTGTTATCGGCAAACCAACCGGCAACGTCGAGGGTATTGTTATTAGCGTTAATGTTAAAGTTATCCAAATTCGCCGCGCTAGTCGTTTGGTGACCAGCGTAGTTGGCAAACATTCCAAAATCAATGGAAGCATCGATATAGCCGCCCCAGCGGTCGGTATACTGCCAGGCCCCGTAGCCCAGGCTCCGCATATAGTTGCTCCGGGCCGCATTAGCGGAATAGTCCAGGTAGTACATCGCAATCCAGGTCCGGGCCTTGCCGACCGTGGAGCTGACGTTGTACTGCTGGTCATAGGACAGGCCAGTATAGACCCCGTGGTTGGTGTAACCCAACGAACTCAGGGTTTGGAAAAAGACGTTCAGGTTATTTACAATCCCCGCGTACCGTGTCTGAGGAACATCCTCCACGTCGGCAATCATCAAGGTGTCATTGCCTAGGCCAACGTTCCGCGCCATCTGGGCGAAGAGCTGGGCCTCTGCTTGGGCTTGGGCGGCCGTTGTGAAACGGACAAAGTGGTAGGCCGAAACCGCCATCCCCGCTGCCTGGGCCCGGGAAACCTGCTGCTGGGCGTAGCCATTGGTCCAGCCGGTGCTTTCCGACAGCTTGACAATGACGTTGTTGATCCCCTGGTTATGGTACTGGCGGAAGGTTTCCTCCGAAATGTTCGGCTGGTAGGCCGAGATGTCCAAGGTGTCGGCGGTGGTCAGGTTATTAGTTGCCGCGTAGGCCGCCGTCGTGACCGCCCTGCTAGTAACCGGAACCGCAGCTTGCTGCTGAACGTTCAAAGTCGTGGTCGTGGCGCTTTCAGCGGTTGGGTTACCGCTGACCGATGCACTGGATTCTGTCTTCGCTACCGAAGCACCGTTATCTGCCAGCGCCATGGTAGTTGTCGAATCGGCTACCGGTGTGGTGGCCTTGGCCGGGTCCGTGCTAGTCTGCGCGCTGTTTGTCCCGTCAGCAGCCGGCGTCGTCACGGCCTGGCTGGCCATCGTACTGACCTGGCTCGTCGTGGCAGCAGCTGGCGTGGTATCATCGGCTTGCCCATCAACCGTACCAAACGCCAGCACCCCAAAGGCAACCGCCGCACAACACCATAGCTTTCCACTTTTGTACAATTTAAACCGTTTCTTGGCTTCCATCTTAACTTCCTTTCTTAACCCTTTCTTATTCTGCATAAGAAAAATTATAAGGCTTTAAAAGTAAAAAATCCCGTTTGCAACGGGATTGTAAATATCTGTAACAGACAATTAATCAACCTGTTTCAGAAAGTTTTGCAGGGCTTCCTGCCAGCTAATCGGCGTAAAGCCAACGGCCTTGACCTTATCCAAACTCATGATGGAATGCCGCGGCCGGTAAGCTTTTTGCGGGTATTCTTCAGAAGTTACCGGCGCCACCTCAACCGGCTGGCCCTTCAGGATTTCACTGGCAAACTCGTACCAGGAGCAGGAACCGTCATTGGATAACTGGTAGCGGCCGGACGGGATTTGATGTTGGACCGCGTAGAGCATAAACTCCGCCAGGGTCCGGGTCCAAGTCGGCCGGCCGACTTGGTCCGCCACCACGGTCAGTCGGTCGTGGTCCTTAGCCAGTCGCAGCATCGTGTAGACAAAGTTCCTGCCGTATTGGCCGAAGACCCAGGAGGTCCGGATGATGTAATACTTGTCCATAATTTTTTCCACCAGCTGTTCACCCGCCAGCTTGGCCTTACCGTACTCGTTCTTCGGGTTGGTCGGTGCGTCGGTCTGGTACTCACCCTCGTTGGTCCCGTCAAAGACGTAGTCGGTGCTGATGTAGACCAGGGTGGCCCCCGCCCGTTGAGCGGCCTCGGCGACGTTCTTGGTGCCCGTTTCGTTGACCGCCCAGTTCAAATCCTTCTTTTCGTCTTCGGCCGGGTCCACGGCGGTAAAGGCCGCACAGTGGAAGACGACTTCCGGCCGGCACGCGGCGAAGCGCTGGTCGACCGCCGCCCGGTCAGTGATGTCCATTTCACGAGAGTCAAAGGCGTCGTAAGCAATGCCCTTTTCGTCCAGCAGGTGGCGGAGTTCCGTGCCCAGCTGGCCGTTCGCCCCGGTGATCATAATCTTGCTCATTGCTATTTCCTCCTAAAAGAGGGCCCGTTGGTAATCTTCCAGCAGTCCCTCTCTACTTATCTTAAATTCAATTACTTCAAAGCCGCCTTAGCCTTCAGTGGCTGCCACCAGTCTTCGTTGTTCTTGTACCAGTCAATCGTCTTCACGATTCCAGTATCAAAGGTGTATTCTGGCTTCCAGCCCAGTTCAGTTTCAATCTTCGTCGGGTCGATGGCGTAGCGCTTATCGTGGCCCAACCGGTCCTTGACGTACTTGATGTGGTCTTCAGAAATCCCCAGGTTATCTACGATCAGGTGGACGATCTCATTGTTGGTCCGTTCGTTGTGGCCACCAACGTTATAAATTTCACCCGGCTTGCCATCACGGAGCACCAGGTCGATGGCTTGGCAGTGGTCAGAAACGTAGAGCCAGTCACGGATGTTCTTACCATTCCCGTAAATTGGCAGGTCCTTGCCTTCCATTCCGTTAGAAGTCATCAGCGGAATCAGCTTTTCAGGGAACTGGTACGGTCCGTAGTTGTTGGAACAGCGGGTGATGTTGACGTTCAGACCGTAAGTCTCGTAGTAGGCCCGAACCATCATGTCAGCAGAGGCCTTGCTTGCGGAGTACGGTGAGTTTGGTTGCAGTGGCGATTCCTCGGTGAAGTAGCCGGTGGCTCCCAGGGTCCCGTAAACTTCGTCGGTGGAAACCTGCAGGAACTTCTCAACCCCCTCGCGCTTGGCTACATCCAAGAGGGCCAGGGTCCCCTGAACATTGGTTTCCACGAAAACTTCGGGGTGCAAGATTGACCGGTCAACGTGCGATTCAGCCGCGAAGTTGACGATGTGGTCGATGTTGAATTCATGCACCAGGTGGGTAACCAGTTCCCGGTTGACGATGTTGCCCTTGACGAAGTGGTAGTGCGGGTTGTCCTTAACGTCGTCCAGGTTGTGGATGTTCCCCGCGTAAGTCAGCAAGTCTAAGTTAATCAGGTTATCGTCCGGATGCTTTTCCAGCATGTAGTGGATGAAGTTGGAACCGATAAAGCCGGCCCCACCGGTAACTAAAATATTCATATTTACTTGTCCTCCCCGTAAGTGAAGTTAATTTCGGCGTCCTTGAATGCTGGGTGGTGCTGATCCTTTTCGGAGAGAATCAGGTGGTCAACCGGCATTGGCCACTTGATGTCCAGGTCAGGGTCATCAAAGGCAATTCCACGGTCAGCTTCCGGTGCGTAGTAGCCGTCGACCTTGTAGGCCACGTTGACGTTCGGCGTCAGGGTCACGAAACCGTGCGCAAAGCCCTTGGGAACCAGGAGCTGGCGGTGGTTGTATTCACTCAGGATAAAGCCTTCCCACTTGCCGTAAGCTGGCGACCCCTTCCGGATGTCGACGATAACGTCGTAAATCGCCCCGGTAACGGCCCGCAGCAACTTGGTTTGGGAGTACGGTGCCAGCTGGTAGTGCATCCCCCGCAGGACCCCCGGTTCCACGGACAGTGACTGGTTGTCCTGGGTGAATTCAACGTTAATTCCAGCTGCTTCAAACTTGTTCTTGGTGTAAGTTTCGGTAAAGAAGCCCCGGTGGTCGCCGAAGACGTCGGTTTCCACAATCTTAGCATCTGGTAATGAGGTATCAATCACTTTTAATGACATTAATTACTCGCTCCTTAATCTTCCTTGGCCAATCGCAGGAGGTATTGGCCGTAATCATTCTTCTTTAACGGTTGGGCCAGCTTGACCAGCTGGTCCCTGTCGATGTAGCCCATACGGTAGGCAATTTCTTCGAGGGCCGCGACCTTGAGGTTCTGCCGCCGTTCAATCGTGGCGATGAAGTTGGCCGCCTCCAGCATGGAATCATGGGTCCCGGTATCCAACCAGGCGTAGCCCCGCCCCATCAGCTTGACGTCGAGCTTGCCCCGGCGCAGGTATTCCTTATTGACGTCGGTAATCTCCAGTTCGCCCCGGGCGGACGGCTGGATGTGCTTGGCAATGTCCACCACGTCGTTGTCGTAGAAGTAGAGACCGGTGACCGCGTAGTTGCTCTTCGGGTGGGCCGGCTTTTCTTCGATCGACAGGGCGTGCATCTGGTCGTCGAAGTCGACCACGCCGAAGCGCTCCGGATCGTTGACGTGGTAGCCAAAGACGGTCGCACCGTCAGTCTTCTTCGCCGCCGACTGAACCAGGTCGGATAAGCCAGCGCCGTAGTAGATGTTGTCGCCTAAGATCAGGCAGACGCTGTCGTCGCCGATAAAGTCTTCACCCAAAATGAAGGCCTCGGCCAGTCCGTTTGGCTTTTCTTGAACCTTGTAGGAGAAGTGCAACCCCAGTTCGGAGCCGTCACCCAGCAGGCTCTTGAACAGTGGCATAAATTCCGGAGTAGAGATCACCAGGATGTCACGAATCCCCGCCAACATCAGGGTTGACAAGGGGTAGTACACCATTGGCTTATCATAAACTGGAATCAGCTGCTTTGAAATTCCCCGGGTAATCGGGTACAGGCGGGTTCCCGACCCGCCAGCTAAAATAATTCCTTTCATAATGGCCTCCTTAAAATGCCAAAATCCATGTTTAATTTTAGCACACTTAGGCACTTGGAATGATTAAAACTAACTAAAAAAGCCGGGCATTCCCCGACTTTCGTAGTTATTTAATTGTAACGTTGATTGGTTCAAACCAGTAATCGATGTGGTTGCCCTCACCGCTAACAGCGTCACTGTAACGAGAAATAATCTGGAGACGGTGGCCGCTCAGTGCTGGATCGACATCCATGGTAAGGTTAAAGCCGGATTGTCCAGCATTATAAATACTATTAGCTTGGGCAACGTCAGGCCGGGCAGCAGGTTGAACCAGTTGCCGTTTAACCTCGTGACCAGTAGTCGCATCAAAAAGGATGATGTAGTGGTAGGGCTTACCCACACTTTGGTCGGCAGCGTGCCAGCCAGCAATCTGAATTTGATTACCGCTAACCTTAAAATTATCTAAGCAAGCTTGATTGGCTACAAAAGTTTTGGGTGCAAACCAGTAATCGATGTAGTCACCATTGCCGTATTTATCATCGGTGTAACGCGAAATAATTTGAATTTGATCACCATTGGTCATTGCCGACGTCAATGGAACGTTAACACTAAAGGCAGCCTTTCCAGAGCCATAAACATTGGGGTATGCTTGTTCAACATCGGCACGATTAAAGGTTGGCGCTAACTGCCGAGTAATTTCCTGCTTCTTAGTTGCATCGTAAACGATAACATAGTGGTACTTTTTCCCCACACTCTGGTCAGTCGCATGCCAACCACCAACATTTAGGCTTTCGCCTTGAATACGATAGCTATCAAGGGACGCTTTGTTAGCAGTAAAAGTTTTGGGTGCAAACCAATAATCAATATAATCGGTATTACCATATTTATCGTTAGTATAACGTGAGATCGCCTGAATCTGGTCCCCATTCGTCATAGCAGGCGTCAATGGAATATCCACACTAAAGCCCGAATTACCAGAACCATAGACATTCGGGTATGCCCCCTCAACGTCACTTCGGCTAGCGGATGGAACTAAACGACGAGTGATTTCTTGGTGCTTCGTTGCGTCAAAGACAATTACGTAATGGTACTTCTTGCCCACACTCTGGTCAGCAGCATGCCAACCGCTAACGTTCAAATTGTTACCTTGGATACTATAATTATCCAACCAAGCCTTGTTAGCCGTAAACGTCTTGGGGGCAAACCAATAATCAACATAATCACTATTACCGTCTTGAGAGCTACTGTGCCGCGAAATAATCTGAATTTGATCACCAGCTAGTGCCGGCGAAAACTTAACATTTAGCTTAAATCCAGAATGGGCAGCATTATAAATCCCTGGATAAGCCCGTTCGACATCATTTCGAACATAATTATCTACCAAAAACCGGCCTAATTCGACTTGCTTAGAACTATCGTAAACAATGACATAGTGATAATTTTTCCCTAAACTTGCGTCTGCCGCATGCCATCCTGCAACACCAAGATTGCCTGTTTTAGCATCTATGGACATATTATCTAGGTTGGCAGCATTCGCATTTAGTGTTACCGGCACAAACCATAAATCTTTCCCACCGTTGGGTTCGCCATGACCATCATAAGTATACCGAGAAACTACTTGAATACTCTGTCCAGCAAACACCTTGGTATATGGAATTGCTATGCTAAAGCCGCCCCAGCCAGCAATTTTGGCATTCGGGTATACATTTTGAATATCCTGCCGATAACTGCCATTTACTTCCGTACGGTATAATTCACGTCCATTACCGTCTAATAAAATAATGAAGTGGTACATATTTGAACTGTAACCATTCGTCGCGTGCCAGCCACTAACGTATAATTTACCATCAGCATGTACCGATAAATCATCAATGTAGCCATCATTAATATCGACAGCTTCACGATCCCAGGCGTTAAGGCCATATGATTCGATCACACTATTCAACACTGCAGTATAATTAGGGGCCGTTGCGTAACCATCAGCTTTAACTAGATAAGTAACGTCACGATAATTAGTTTTCCAGAGTAAGTTATGGTAACGGCTATTGTCTACAAAGAACCGGCCATGATCTTCTAGCGACTGTGCATTATTATCGTAGACTCTGAACGGAGCAGTAATTATTACAACTCCCCCACCATAATCCTCGTTAGTCGGCAAATAAACACTGTGCCCGTTAAAGGAGCCCTTAATACCGAAAAGGTTATGGTATTGTGCAGCCAAAGATGATTGGCCCCACTTGCTCTCGATAATGGCCTGGGCCGCAGTTAATGATGGTAAAACACCATATTGGTGCCAAGTTTGAATGGCTCCGGTATGAATACTATTAAGAAAAGCAATTTCGGCTGGAGTTAATTGACTTGTATTTATAGCTCCGGTGCCGACTCTATCGACCGCTGCTGCTGTTGTTGTGTACTGACTAGTCGTAAGAACTGGTTCCCCACTGACTACTAGTTTTTTGTTAGCGGCTTGAACAGCATCATCAGTTAAACTAACCGCGTTATCAGTTGTGGTTGCAGCTGTTCCTTGACTTGCCAGCGTTACCGTTTGGCTACGATTGGCTGTCGTATTTGAGGCAACATTTTCGACAGTGGCCACATTATTGCTGGTAACTCCCTGATTACTATCAGCATACCCTGGGGACTGTAGCAGCAACAGGGTCGCACCAAAAGTAAAGATAACTGGCAGCACGACTTTAATATTCTTATGTGGATAACCTAGCATTTTTCACCCTCCCAGTAAAGAAAACACCAACTACTACAAGCACAGAATAACACAATTCCGTAGGCTTTCAATCAGTTCTTAAACTAAATTAAGGAGGACAAAGCATTTATGATTTTATCTGCCTCATTATCGCATTTAAAATAGGAAAGGGGCTGGGAGAAAACTATTTTTCTCACCAGCCTCCTGCTAGTTCTTAACTATTACAAAGATAACGTGGAAAACCTACAGGCTAACTTCGTGTCGCAACCACAAGGCTAGTGTATAACTACGAACGCTAGCCGGCCCGTACCGTGCCAACTATCGTTCTAGGTTATCCATACGCCTTGTCGAGGAGGTTGTTTTCCACTTCCATATTTGGTTATTTAATTGTAACGTTAATTGGTTCAAACCAGTAATCGATGTGGTTGCCCTCACCGTTAGCAGAGTCGCTGTAACGCGAAATCACTTGCAAACGATGACCGCTAAGCGCTGAATCCACTGGTAAGCTGACCTTAAAGCCGGACTTTTCAGCGTTGTAAACGGCGAAGGCATTAGCGACATCTGGACGGGCAAAGTTTTCCACCAGTTGCCGTTGAACTTCTTTACCAGTAGTCCAATCATATAAAATGATGAAGTGGTATGGCTTATTGATGCCTTGATCCGTTGCGTGCCAGCCGGCAAGATCAAGCTGGTTGTTTTCAACCGTCACTTGGTCCAGGTTAGCCAGGTTTTGGTTGAAGGTCTGTGGTGCAAACCAGTAGTCAACCGTGTTGCCATTCCCGGCCGGGTCATCCGTGTACCGGGAAATAACCTGGATTTGGTCACCAATCATTCCGGCTGTCAGTGGAACGTTAATGTCGAAACCGGACTGACCAGCGTTGTAGACATTGACTTGTGCCTTTGCAATGTCTTCTCGGTCCTTATTTGCGACCCGGTAGCGGCTGATTTCCTTCCCCGTGGTCTTGTCAAACACAATAATATAATGGTACTTCTTGCCGACACTCTGGTCAGCGGCGTGCCAGCCGGAAATATGAAGCTGGTCGCCATTAATCTTAAAGTTTTCCAAGTAGGCCGCGTTGGTATTAAACGTCTTCGGGGCGAACCAGTAATCAACCGTGTTGCCATTCCCGGCGGGATCATCCGTGTACCGGGAAATGACCTGAATTTGGTCGCCCGCTAGTGCCGGATTAAACTTCAGCTTCAAACTAAAGCCTGAGTTAGCAGCATTGTACAGGCCAGAAAAAGAACTGGCAACGTCAGGACGCGCCACGTTAGTTACTAGGTAGCGCCCCAGCTCGGTCTGCTTAGAACCATCAAAAATAATGATGTAGTGGTACTTCTTCCCTAAGCTGTTATCGGCAGCGTGCCAGCCGTTGATGTTAATGTTACCGGTCGTTGGGTCTAAAGACATCTTATCAAGGGCAGCCACATTGGCATCCAGCGAAACCGGGGTAAAGAACATATCCCGACCGCCGTTTTGTTCACCTGAAGCATCATTAGTGTAACGGGAAACAACCGTAATGTTGCGCCCAGCAAAAGCACTGGTGTATGGGATACTTATATCAAAACCACTCCAGCCAGCCGCACCGGTATTAGAATACAGATTCTGAATGTCCTGACGGTAAGTCTTGGAGATATCCTGACGATATAATTCCTGGTTGGTGTTGCCATCAAGCAAAATAATGAAGTGGTGCATATTGCCGTTCGTACCGCTAGCAACGTGCCAGCCAGCAACATGGAGCTGGTCACCGCGTACTGACAAATCGTCAACGTGACCGGTGTTGGTATCAAAGGCTTCCCGGTCCCAAGCCGTCAAACCGTAACGTTCAATTACGGAGTTCAGGGTAGTCGTGTAGCTCGGGTCGGTCGCGTAACCATCGGCCCGGATCAGGTAGGTCACGTCCCGGTAGTTGGTCTTCCACAGCAGGTTGTGGTAACGGCTGTTGGCAACCAGGAAGTAACCGTGATCCTGGACGGACTGGGAGTTATTTTCGTAGGCCCGGAAAGCGTCGTTAATCATCACGCTGGTCCCACCGTAAACTTCCCGCGTCGGCAGGGTCACACTATGCCCGTTGTAGGAACCCTTGATCCCAAACAGGTTGT
This sequence comes from Limosilactobacillus antri DSM 16041, assembly GCF_000160835.1. Lineage (GTDB taxonomy): Bacteria > Bacillota > Bacilli > Lactobacillales > Lactobacillaceae > Limosilactobacillus > Limosilactobacillus antri. The sequence continues at coordinate 102,230 of NZ_GG700734.1, read as the reverse complement.
GGTATTGGGAAGCCAAGCTGGACTGGCCCCAACCACTCTCGATGATTGCCTGAGCAGCCGTCAAGGAAGGCAAAACCCCATACTGCTTCCAAGTGGAGATGGCACCATCATGAATCGAATCCAAGAAGGCCTTCTGGGCGGCGGTCAGGCCGGCCGTGTTGAGGCTCGCCGCACCATTGCCGCCATTGGCAGCGTTCACTGGCTGCGCCGTAACGTTGTATTGACTGGTGGAGTAGCCTGGGTTGGTTTCCACAACCGGCTTATTAGCGGCCGCTTGTACGGCACTATCACTCAGACTAACGGCACCGTCATTATTAGCGTTGCTGTCATTCGTATTCTGGTTGGCAGCCACGGCACTTTGGGTGTAGACCTGGGCTTGAGCGCTATTTTGACTCGTACTTACATTTAAGTCCTGAGAATTATTGTTTTGTGTATTTGCGTCAGTAGTAGCCACTACCTGTGTGTTTGCATCGGCAGACTGACTGCTATCGGCTTGGGCATCGGCCTGGAAGAACATCAGGGACGCACCAAAGGTAAATAAAACAGGTAAAACGATTTTAACTCGTGATTGTTTCTTGTTTTTCATTGCTTAAAACTTTTCCCTCAAATCTTAAAAACTAATAATCTAACTTAAACACCATTGACTATGGTACCATTGCAAAATTACAGCGAAGTTACAGGAAGTTTATAAAAGGGCAAAAGGGTGAAATAAAATGGGAGTGGAAAATAACCTCCTCGACAAGGCGTATGGCTAGCGTTCGTAGGCAAATAGCCTTGCTGCGCGGCGTTAGACACTAGCCTTGTGGTTATTTTCCACGTTATCTTTGTAATAGTTAAGAACTAGCAAGAGGCTGGGAGAAAACAGTTTTCTCCCAGCCTCACTCCCAATTAGTAATCTTAAATCCCTAATGAGCTAAGCAAAGACCCGACGAATTCCGGCAATCACGTTCCGCTGACCATTTGTAATCGGCTGAACCATCACTGACGGCGGCCAGCTTTCAATTACCGTGTTTGGATCCAGGAGGATGGCAACGTGCCAAATCGTCCGCGTCCCCGGTTCATAGTAGAAGACCAGGTCGCCCCGTTGACGGTCGTTCCAGCCGACGTTGGCGAAGTGCGGATCCGTAAAGAGGTCCCGTGAGTTCCATTCGTTGCCCGGATAGCCGTGGTGGGTGGAACTAGCCGAGGTCGGGTTAATCCCGGCCGCGTATAGTGCCTGCATCACTAAACCGGAGCAGTCGACACCCCAAGCGGGTGCAGAGGAACAGCCGGCCCACCATGGCTTGCCCATGTATTGGTAAGCAGCGTTAATCATCGCTTCGATGTGGGCCTGTCGACCAGCCGCTGGGTTCGTCACCTGGAGCGGTTGAACGTAACTGTCAATCCCGTACCAGAGGTCGTCAGAGTAGCCTAGTGCCCGCCAGGTTGGCAGGTCAACCCAACCGGTTGCGGGCAAGCCGTGACTGCGCTGAATGTTCATAATCGCGTAAGCGTCGCCCATGGTGTACTGGTTATGAATGTTAGCGGTCCCCAGCCGACTCTTAATGAACCAGGTCTTAACCCCCTCGTAGCCAGGGCCGATGTTGTGACCCACTTCGGACGGGTTAGCCTGGATCTGCTGGTAGTTAACCTGGTACATCCAGGACGGGTTCTGGTAAGCGTTCAGGTAGCGATTAGTCAGCCATAATTGACTGGTCGAGCCTTCACCATCAGCTTGGTTGCTGTAACGGCTGATAATCCCGAAGCAGTCGTGAACCATGCTTGGGTCCACCGTAAAGCTGGTGCTGAAGCGGGCCTGAGGAGCGTTTAAATAGTTCCCCTGACTAGATGCCAGGTCAGGACTGGCAACGTTTTTTACTTCATGCCGTGCAACTTCGCGGTTCCTAGAGTAGTCCCATAAGAGGATTACATGATGGGGTTGCCCAACTACCGAGTTGGCCACGTGCCAACCAGCCGCCGAAATGGTCGTGCCGTCTTGGCTAAGGCTATCAAGCCAACCATTTTGCTGGTTCAGATTAATTTGGTTATTAAACCAGTAATCAGACGTCGCGGTACCGTAGTCCTTAGTGTCCGAATTGCTGTAACGGCTAATGACAACCAAAGTATGGTTCAGCATTGCCGGGGTAATATCAAAACTCGTGCTGAACCGCGTCCGATCGGCGTTCGCAATATTAGTAAATTTAGCAATGTCCGGACTGGCGGTTACTGGAACCAGCTGGTGAGCAACTTCATGGTTAGCGGTCTTATCAAAGAGAATGACGTAGTGACCATCCGGCTTATAATAAACCGTGGCGTCATCGGCGTGCCAACCGCTCACGTTAATCTTCCGGTTAGCTGCATCAAGACTGAACTGCTCGAGGTAGGCCTTTTGGTTAACCGCAAAGTTAACCGTCTGGTTGCTGAACCAGTAATCTGACGTCGCAGTACCGTAATTCTCAGTATCGGAGTTGCTGTAACGACTAATAACTTCCAGTTCATGTCCAACCATCTCTGGTGTAATGTCAAAACTCGTATTAAAGCGGGCCTTCTCAGAATTTGTAATGTGGGTAGCCTTCATAATATCCGGACTAGCCGTCACCGATACTAGCTTATGAGCTATTTCACGCCCAGCGGTCTTGTCGAACAGGATGACGTAATGACCCGGCATATATACCGACGCATCATCAGCGTGCCACCCACTGACGTAAACCTTATTGGCCGCCTTGTCAATCCGAAAGTTCTCCAAGTAGGCCTGCTGCTTAACCGGGAAGTTAACCGTTTGGTTGCTAAACCAGTAATCGGACGTCGCCGAACCATAACGATTGGTATTGGAATTACTGTACCGGCTAATCACCAATAAGTCGTGGCCGACCATTTCGGGAACGATGTCGAACGAAATGTTGAACCGGCACTGCGCCGCATTGGCAATGCTTCCGTAAGCGGTATGGGCAATATCAGGACTGGCCACTGGCGCTACTTGCTGGTGGGCGATTTCGCGGTTAGCGGTTTTATCAAACAGAATAATGAAGTGACCGGGCATATAGATAGACGCATCGTCGGCGTGCCAGCCAGAAATATTCACCTTGCCGGCCGCCTGGTCAATCGTAAACTTGTCCAAATGGGCAGCCTGGTTGACACTAAAGTTTAGCAGTTCGTTGTTAAACTGGTAATCAGAATGGTGGCCATAATCATCTTCACTAGTAGAATCACTGTACCGGCTAATGACCATCAACTGGTGGCCAACCATTTCAGGTGTAATCTCAAAACTCGTACTAAAACGTGACTGGCCGGCGTTCGCAATCCCGGCCTGGTATGTGGCAATGTCTGGACTAGCAATGTTTTTGACAATCTGGTGGGCCAACTCTTTGCCCGTTGTCTTATCGTACAGGGTAATAAAGTGGGTCGGCATCAACGCACTGGCGTCATCGGCGTGCCAACCACTAATTACCACCTTCTTATTCGCCTTATCCAGGTAAAACTGGTCGAGGTGTCCCTGCTTATTAGTAGTTAGACTTAACCGATTGTTGTTAAACCAGTAGTCTGAATAATGGCCACTATCATTGCCCTTGCCCGCCTGACTGTACCGGCTGATGATTTCCAGCTGGTGGTTAAGAATAGCCGGGGTTAAATCAAATTGAACGTTAAAGCGGCTCTTCCCCGCGTTATAAACATTCCGGTAAGCATGAGCAATGTCAGGGCTGGCGACCGTCACCACGTCTTTTCGCGTTACTTCCTTATTAGTTACAGGATTAACGTATGGGTTGGTTCTGCCGCTGACATATCATCCGCGTGCCAGCCGGAAACATTAATCTTCTTGTTAGCCTTATCGACGGAGAAATTATCCAGATAGCCAGCATTTCCGGTCTTGTTAATCTTTAAGCTGCCCAGCCACAGGTCAGAAGTGTTATTATCCTGCTGGCCCGGCTTGTTATACCGGCTAACGATGGTAAATTCGTCACCCATCATAGCTGGCGTAATGGTAAAACTAGCCGTGAAGCGGGCTTGGGCACCATTAGCGACCGTAGCATAGCCAACTTTAGGCAAATCAGCACTGGCAACATTATCTACCGTCGTCCGAGCGACTTCCCGGCCCTTCGTCTTGTCCCAGAGAATTACCGTATGCTCAGTCTTGCTAGCGGCCTGGTCATCGACGTGCCAGCCAGAAACAGTGATTTGGTTGCCGTCAACTTTAAACTGATCCAGCCAGCCGGCCTTAGTGGTTACAACTGGGAACCAGTAATCGCTGCCGCCAGCCGGATTCCCGGCCGCGTCGCTTGTGTAGCGCGAAACCAGCTGCAGGGAGTTAGCACCATTCAGCCGGTCAGCTGGTACCGCAATGGTAAAACCGCCCTGGCCAGCAATTGGTGCCTTGGGATAAGCCTTGTCAATGTCGGGCCGTTCAACGGTCGTCACCTCATGCCGGTATAACTCGTGGTTGTTGCCGCCGTCAAGGACGATGACAAAGTGGTGCATCCCCTCCTGATACTGGTTAGTTGCGTGCCAACCATTAAAGACAACATCGCCATCCTTGTCCGCGCTGGCGCCGTCAACATTCCCGGCGTTGACTGGGGTCCGGTAGTCAACCTGCCGTTGCGGCTGTTGGCTAGTCTGCTTGTCGTTCCCCGTTACCGGGTTGGCCGGACTAGCTGCTTGGTCAGCTGTACCGGTCGCACTTTGGCCGTTAGCCACCTGCGCTGTTTGTACCGGCTGACTTGCGGTTGCCGGGACCGCCTCATCAGCCGAAGCGGTGCCCGCCATTACGGCCGTGCCGGCTGCCACCGCCAGAGTGGCGATCGCCATCGTGCACCACTTTTTGCCGGCTTTGAACAGCTTAAAGTGTTTTTTCTCTTCCATTGTGTCTCCCCCAACTTCTTGATTAAATTAACAAGGTTTATTATACTCTCTTGCTTTTTTGAATTTTACATTTAACTAACAATTTCTGCATTGAATGAAAAAATTGCTTGCCGCGCCCGGGACTACTTTAGCTGAGACCAAAAAAGGTGCTTCCTTACTTCAATCCGTGGGTAAAGGTTTGCCGGGAGGGAGGCTAAAATCTGTTTAGTATACTGGAGGTCCTTAAAGATAAGGGTCTCCTCCTCATTTTCGGTATACTTAAACGTGTTATTAATCCCGTCAATTTTTGATAAATATTTACTGGCTCCGGTTAAGGGGTCGCTTAACGCAATCCGATAATTGAACTTTGAATTGTTACTATTACTTGATGGTTTGTAGAAAGCTTTGAACAGTAAAAAGATAATTACAATAGTTAAAATGAGTCGCATTATTGTGCCCTCCTCTAAAATTCTCACATATCAGCCTTTAACGGTGATTTATAATCCCTCACCAGTTCTCGCCAGGACATCGCTTGCGACGCGTTTAACTCGTTAATTGCGAAATCGACAAACGCAATATTATTAGCAAATTCACCCGGAAGTTGAATAAACTGTTCTTCACATTCCTGCTGTTTTGTCTGTAATACTTGATTCTCTGCTATTTCCTGGTCAGCAAGCTTTTTTAGGCGGAGGTATTTGGGATCGTTTTTTGCAATTGTCTTGTTAAACTCTTCCTTCCATTCCACATATGGTGATGAATCTGCGGAACCGGTCGAACTATTGCTAGCAGTTGCTACGCTACTATCTTCACTACTATCTAAACCGCTTAATTCATTAATGAGATCGAAGCAAGAATTCTCATAGGCAGAATCAATCTCTGCATCAAGTTCCTGGGCACTTGAGATTAACTCCTCATTAAGCTTAGCAAGCTTGGTGTCAATCGCCTTTATTTTCTCCGCTTTTGAATTCTGCATAATTTTCCAAATGAGAAAAGCAATTAATAAGATGATTAAAATACCGCCAAACGTAAGAATAGTCCCAATAATCGTACCGATAATAAATGGTTTCTTATTGATTGGGGTCGTCAGCTTTTCCCTTTCTTGCTGTAAAGCTGCAATTTGTGATTTTAAACTGTTGTAGTGCTCCTTGTCGTGAGCAGTTGCGTACTTACTTTGCAGATATAATGCTTGCTTATACAAAGCAAGTTCATCCTGGTACTTAGTTGATGGCAGTTCCTGATTCAGTTTCTGCAGCTGGTAGTACTGGTTCCGATAGTTATTTAGCAGGGTCAAAAGGTCATCATAATTTAGGCTTAGTAAATAGCTGACTTTATATTGTTGTGTCAAATTCCATCTCTCCAAATGTTCTACGGGTTATTACTTTTAATGTTGTCGGTATCTTAATTGCCTAACAGGCTGCTAATGCTGACGTTGTGCTCTTCATTGTGACCATCTGCAGTCGTGTCGCCCGCCGCTTGTGTCCAATAGGTAACCTTATCACCATTGATTTGGAAGCGGATTGTGCTGTCAGCGGAATGGTATTCATTGCTGACGTAGTAGGAATCACCGTCTTGCTCAACCGAATCGGCTTCTTCACTTGGGAAAACTAGCTTGTAGACCGCCCGGCCGATTTCGTCTGGATCCGCACTACTAGTGCTACTGGAGGTAGCGGAACTGCTACTTTCACTGCCGGTAGTACTATCGTCATTGTCCGGCTTTGCGTAACCATTATTCTGAACCTTTTCCTGGTCTGATGCCTTGGCCTGGTTAAACAAGTCCATGAACTGGGAATAAGTCATCTTTTTCCGCTTATAGCAGCCAACGTCAGTGCCATATTCATACTTCGGCTTTTTTGCACTATCTGAAACGGAAAGATCACCACTGCCATCCAGCTCAGCATCAAGGTGATAGTAGTCATCATCATAAAGGTCGTGCATTTTGAGCTCGTACTCATCGTTTCCCCGCAATTCCCAGGTTCCGCGCTTAGCATCACCATACCAGTATTCGGTGTCACTCTTGGAGTTAGTTGAATTAACCTGCGGCGTGCAATACAGGAAAGTACCGTCCTTCTTGAAATACCAATAACTGGGCTGCTTAGTGCCGTCCTTAGTCGTGTAGTTGGTTTTATAAGCACCGGTTAGCGGCTGACCATTGTCTTTCGGTTTGCTTGTTTCTTTACCGCAAGCAGTTAAAACCAGCCCCAGCACAATTACTGTTAAGAATACGGACATCATTTTTGATTTTTTCATTCTGTAATTCTCCTGTTCAGGTGGCTAATCAAGAGTTGAAAGCAATGCTTGATTAGCCACCTAAGCTATTTTGATTCTTTTTCCGGTTTGGATTTACCGATTACCATAGCTGACCGATATGGAAGTCGTAGTCAGTACAATTTTCGTTGGCATCACGCGTGGCAGAATACCGTGAAATCAAGGTAAAGTCGTGAGTCGGGTCAGTCCCGTTAACCTTAAAGTGGGTGTCAAAGCCGGAATTACCGGCTCCCGCAATGTTTGGATACTTCTTGGCAATGTCTGGCCGGGAAACGCTGCTAATCGACTGGCGGGCCACTTCCTTGTGGAGGGTATTGTCAATGAGAATCAACGTCCGGTAGGGTTCATTCAGGGAACTATCGGTGGCGTGCCAGCCAGTGACTCCCAGTGTATCCCACGCATACCGCTCGCTCTCAAGTGCTCCTGCATTGCCCTGAATAGTAGGTCGCATTACCGGGGCAAACCAGTAATCAACGTAGTTACCATTGCCACCCTGATCATCGGTCCACCGGCTGATAATGGTTAGCTGACGAGCCTGGGCAAAGGCGGCATTTGGTGTAAAGGCCACCTTGAAGCCGCTCTGGTCGGCATTAGCAACCCCTGGGAAGGCCCGGCTAACGTCAGGACGGTCGGTCCCTGCGTTGACCAGCTGACGGGCGATTTCTTTACCAGTAGCTGGATCAATGACAATAATGTAATGGTATTGCTTTCCCAGAGCCAGGTTGGTGGCGTGCCAGCCGGCAACCATTAACTGGCCATTATAACTGCTGACGCCATCAAGGGCGGCCCGGTTGGACTGGTCCGTTAACAACCGCTGGGGAGCGAACCAGTAGTCAACGTAGTCGGTATTGGCATCCTGGGACTTGCTCCAGCGTGAAATGATTTGGATGTTATCGGTCGCCATTTCGGGCTGGAGGTCAAAACTGGCGTTGAAGCCCGACTTTCCGGCAGTTATGATTTGAGGAAATGCACGGGCAACGTCGTTCCGTTCCGTTAGACTAACCGTTTTGCGCCCTAATTCACGGTGCTGGCTAGCGTCAAAAATAATGATTGTATGGTATGGACGCCCGACCGCTTGATTAGCAGCGTGCCAGCCGGTAACTTGCAGCTGGTTGTTAGCGAAACTGACCCCATCAAGGGCGGCCTTGTTATCATCAGTTAAGAGCCGTTGGGGAGCGAACCAGTAATCAACATAGTCGGTATTGGCATCCTGGGACTTGCTCCAGCGTGAAATGATTTGGATATTATCGATCGCCATTTCGGGCAGGAGGTCAAAACTGACGTTGAAACCGGACTCACCAGCATTAAAAAATTGCGGGAAGGCTCTGGCGACGTCAGCTCGTTCGTCTGGGGTAACGCTAATCCGGGTTAACTCGCGATTTTGACTGGCATCAAAGAGGATAATCGTGTGATACGGGCGTCCAGTTGCCTGGTTAGTAGCGTGCCAGCCGGCAACGGTGAAGTGGTTGTTGATAACCTTGGCTTGGTCAAGGTAGGCATTATTATCCTCGCCGCTCATCATTATTTTGGCAGGGAACCAATAGTCTACGTAGTTAGCATTGGTATCATTGCCACTCCAACGGGAAACGATTTGCAACTGGTCACCAACCATGTCCGGGATGACATCAAAGTCGGCGGAAAAGCCGGAATAGCCGGCATTATAGATTGTCGGGTAGATAGCCTGGATATCATTTCTCACGACATCTCCTGTTGTAATTCGACTGATTTCGCGATTACGGCTAGCGTCAAAGAGGATGATGGTATGGGTAGCGCCTGGAGCCTGGTTGGTGGCGTGCCAACCAGCAACATGTAATTTCCCGTTCACAAAAGCGCACTGGTCCAGCCAGGCGTGGTTACCCATGTCGGCGTTAATTGGTGCAAACGAGTAATCAGCATTCAAACGCCCGGTATCATAACTATCGCCATTTGTATAACGGGCGATGACCTCCAGAGGATCATTTAAAGTTTTGAGGGGAATGTTTAAAACAACGCTAAATTTAGCTTGATTACTATTAGCAATCTTCGGGTAGGCTTGTTGCGCATCCTGGCTGGCTAATGGCGTGTAGCTTGTTTCGGCAACAATTTTCCCCGTTCTTTGGTTTTTGACGATAATGTAAGCATGATTTAGTACCCGGCTAGCGTCGGCAACGTGCCAGCCTTCGAGACCGAGGCGGGCCATTGTAGAGCCGTTGGAAGGAGTAATGATTACGGAAGTGAGCTTACCATAATTTTCTTTTGCAAAATCCTCAGCGACGGTGTAGCTGAGGGTAATGGTTTGGTCAGCGGTAGTACTGTCGACCGCTTGGGCCGGTGCCGTAGGGGTGATGTATTCATCCCCATAGAAATCTGGGGAAGTAAAGGCCGGCCATTCAGCGGTTGACCAGTTGGAGTAGGTCGCCTGCCCAGTGCCTGCAACGGTCTTTGTACCGGTAATCGTGGCAACTTGGCTATAGTGGGTTTGCTGCCCGTCCGGCAAGTTGAAGTAGACTATCCGGGTAATGGTCTTCTTGACCTGGAACACCGCTGGGAGCGCAGCAATCTGTGCGTTTACTTGCTTCAAGTTGCTCTTGGCCTGGTTGAGCTGGTCTGTAATACGGCTGATGTTATTTTGTAAGCCACGAATTCGGCCAGTCGAGATTTGCTTAGCCTGGTCATCAGCTAATTTCTTAGTATATGTGTCAACCAGTGACTGGCCCTGTTCGTAAGTGGATTTGTCTTCTGTTAGGTAGGGATTGCCACTGTATCTTAGGTCGGTATATTCCAACAGAAGTGAAGTGCTTTCAGAATCTAATTTGGATGTATCGCGTAAAGCCTGAGAATACTGGTTTAGTAGCTCTGTCTGGATTTTATTTGCGGCATCTCTTTTTTGATTAGCTGCTCGCATTTCAAGATATAAACTGTGCTTGGAAGAGGCATCCGCAGCCTCCCATTGTTTCTGCTTTTCGTCTGCTTGCTGGCGCAGGATGGAAAATTCTTGCTGAGCTTTTTGATATTGTTCATTTAGCTCATTATAATGGGCAACTGATTTATCTATCTGTGTTTTCTTAGACCAATATTGTTGTAATAAATTTTGAAGCTTTTTGGCTTTGTTCTGTTTAGCTTGGTCTACCATATGCTGGCCTTGCTGGATTTTAGCTTGGTCATCTGCAATTGCTTGTTCATTAGCAGCTTGCTGTTGCTGATATTGTTTTAGTTGATTTTGCGCTTTGCTAATGCTGCTAGTGTTATTGGCAATTTGCTGCTGTAAATTCTGTGCTTGCTGTTGGAGTTGCTCTCGTTGCGCTTGGTTTTGGTCACCACTAACCACAGTAATCCGCGGATCATTGTCATCACTGGCGTTGCTTGCACTAGTGTCCTCTGCCTGTTGAGTGGCGGTCCCGGTAACCGGGGCACTGGAGTTGCCGTCGTTGCTTACCTGTTGAGTTTCAGTCCCACTAACCGTGTCGGCATGGGCAACCCGGCTATTCACTGCCGTCCCTGCAACCGCAATACTAGCAACCGTCAATGTGGCGACTACCCAGCGCTTGCCGGCCTTGTACATTTTCTTACGTTTAGTCATTTTTCTTTCCCCCCACCTAAAGATAGACGCTTTTTATTCTACCCCCCCTTTAAAATTTCAAGGTCTACACCCATACTTTCCTAGCCACACCACAAAAAACTTTAAAATAAAAAGCGGTACCCGCTAATTGGCGAGTACCACCTCAATTTATTTAATAACTTAAAGCCCGTTGCGCGTCCGCGTTCCAGTGACCATAGAATTCACCATAGGACATCGCTTCCTTGCGGCCGGTCCACGGGTTGTTGTAGAAGAAGCCGCTGGCGTTGTAGCCAGTCAGGGTAATGGCGTGGTTGACGAAACCGTTCATATTTGCCATCCACACTACCACCAGGTGCCCGATGTTGAGTTTCTCTTGAATGGCCGCCAGCGAAGCGCCAGTCATCACCTGGCTGGTGCCTAAGTGACGCTGAACCACCGGCGCAATCCCGGTTGGGAAGACCCACCAACCGGTGACGCTGTACGGGTTGCCGACAAAGCCATAGTCACCATTCGAGCTCCGCGGCGTTTCATTAGCTACCTGGAACTTATCGACGTTGACCCCGGCGTAACGGAGCATCATCGTGACCGCCGTCATCTCACACCCCGTCGGCAGCTCAGGGTTCTGGCAGATAACTTCGGCGTTGTTGATTGCACCAATAATTCTGCCCGCGGCATCCCGCTGCAAAATTGCGCCCGAGTTAACGAAGAAGCTGTTCGAGTAAGCGTCAACCGCATGACCATTGCCGTTGACGTCGTCGGTAAAGCGGTGAATAACCGTCACCCACTGGTGCTTCATGTTATCCGGCAGGTCAAAGCCAAGCTGGTATCCGGAAGTGCTGCTATTCAAAAGGTAGCCAGCATACCTGGCAATGTCCGGACGACTGCGATTAACGTCCAAGACCCGCTGCCGGTACAATTCACGACCATTGCTGCCTAGGAAAATCAGGTATTGGTAGGGCTTATCCGCCACCGCATTGCTTGCGTGCCAGCCACTCACGTGCATCGTGTTGTTATACGGGTCGACACTAATCTTATCAAAGCCAGACTGGTTAGTATCATGGCTGGCGGTAAACTGGTCATCGTTGTTAACGTTGCCGTACTGGTCAGCAGAAAAACGGAGAACCATACTGAGCTTCCCGTTAGCAACTGCCGGATTAGCAAGCTTAATCAGGGTTGAAAAACCACTGACCGCACTCCCGTAGGTATGGGCATACACCTTGCCGACGTCAGGGCGGGCCGTCAGAGTAACCGCCTGGCGACCAATTTCCTTACCGTCGTTAAGAAGGATGAGGTAGGCATAGGGGCAGCCCGCCGAATAGTCGCTGACCATCCAGCCGCTAACCTTCAAGCCCGCCTTCGTCATCTCCTGCGATTCAATATTAAACGCCCGCTGGTTGAGCGTCGGAAGGGTGAACCAATAATCCGTGCACTGACCACTGCCACCATTGTCCTGGTCGCTGGTGGAATACCGGCTAACTACCGAGTAGGAGTGGCCGCCAATCAACTGAGCGTCGCCTAAATCAAAGCTGCCAGAAAAGCCGGACTGGCGGGCAGTTTTGAGATTATGGTAAATGTTTGCAATATCAGGACGGGCCACAGTCGTCGCTTTCGTCACCGCCACCTGACGCTTAGCAGTGTTATCAAATAAAATCAGGAAATGGTTGGGCTCAAACTGCGAAATGTCATTAGCATGCCAGCCACTGACCGTGATCTTTTCCCGGTCGGCAAGATTATAGCCGTCAAGATAGCCGGCGTTAACGTATTCCGTACTGGTAAACGGCGTAAACCAGTAATCAACGTAGTCTGTATTGCCATCGGCTGCCTTACTATAACGATCAACTACCTGCAGCTGGTGATGAAAATCCAGTCCCGCAGCTGCAAACCGAGCCACAAAGCCGGATTGACTGGCCCGGTAAATTCCCGGAAAAGCCCGCGTAATATCCGGCCGGGCCACCGCTTGCTGAATTAATTGCCGGCCAACCTCCTTGCCAGTCGTCCGGTCAAGCAGGATAAGGTAGTGATACGGCTTATCCGCTGCCAAATTAGTTGCGTGCCAACCAGCGACTTCTAATTCACCGTTTTGCACCGTTGCCCGGTCTAAGTTACCGATATTAGACCGATTAAGTGCAATTGGCGCGAACCAGTAATCAAAATTATTGATATTGCCCGCCTGGTCAGCGCTATACCGACTGATAATCTGGACACTGGCTAGGTTTGCCAGCTGGTCCTTCAAGTCAAAGTTGACGTTAAAGCCGGACTGGCCCGCGCCGGCAACGTTAAAGGACCGCTGAACATCAGGACGCGCCACGGCTTGGTCAGTAATGTTTTGCCGGGCAATTTCCCGGTTGGTAGCCGGGTCAAGCGCGATGATGTAGTGGTACGGCCGGTCAATCGAGCCATTGCCAGCATGCCAGCCACTGACGTTTAACTGCCCCTGATCATTTACGGACTGCCGATCCAGGTGCGCGTAATTCCCTTGGTCTGCTAGGTTGGGTTGCTCAGCCTGCTTTTGACCACTTTCCTGGACCTGCGCAGGCGCAGCAGCCGGGTTTGTTGTATCGGCACTAGCGGTAGTAACCATTACGGCCCCCATGGAAAGGGCCGTCAGCGTTGCCACGAGCCAATGCTTCCCCGCCTTATACAGCTTTTTATGTTCCTTTACCATTCATTCTCCCCCAATTTCAATTAGTGTTTTTTATTATACAACACCCGAATTTCCTAACGTTGCGTTAAGCGGTCATAAATTGCATTTAACGTAGTTTATTTAGCAGGCATTGTGTCATAACTTTATACCACAACCACGCAATTTAATGCAAATAAAAAATAACTGCTGACGCCCAACTAATGAACGTAAGCAGTTATTTTTCGGCCTAACGAGGAAATTTGATTATTAACCATTTAAGCCATTACTAATAATTACCAAGGGGTCGAGCCAGGTCCCATCGTTAGAATAGGCACTACCCTCCGCCAGCCAGAAATTATGCTGACGGGTGATCCCGATATGAACGTGGGTAGTATTACGAATACCAATCGGATCGCCGACATTAATCTTTTGTCCCACGTGGACGGCAACATTATTAAGGGACTGGAATGCCTCCTGATAAATTATTAGGTATTCGCCAGTGTCTTCAACGACATAGTTTTCTAGTCCCTTGGCATAACCGATCTTAACGATCGTCCCGCTGTGGATTGCCTGCACCGTACTGCCTGGGTGATCGTATGCACCAAAGTCCAACCCATCATGGAAACTATTGATCCGATCATTGCCTGGGTGGACACCGAATAATTGACCAGAAGTAAAACTACCTCTGCCAATTGCCGGGAACGGCCAAGCCCAGCGGTCATCGTGAATTTTAACCGGATCAGAAGTCAAATCAACGTAATTACCGTTGCCGTTAATGTCATCGGTAAAGCGGTGAATAATCCGGACCGTGTGGTGATCAAGACTTGCCGGCAAGTTAAAGCCCAGCTGGTATCCAGAATGGTCGCTATTCAAAATATACGGCCGCTGATTAGCTAAGTCGCCCCGCTCACGATTAACATCTAAAATCCGTTGCCGGTATAGTTCCTGTCCGGTCCGAGTATCAATAAAAATCAAGTATTGATACGGCTTATTAGCGGATTGGTCGCTGGCATGCCAGCCGCTAACGTAGATTCCCTTATCAGATACATTGATTTGGTCAAACCAGCCATCGTTGCTGGCATAGGAACTACTGTACTGGTCAGAAGCATCACCGTTCCCAACTGGATCATTAGTAAAGCGCAAAATCACCTGCAGCTTCCCCGTCACGGCCGCAGGGTTAAAGTTAACGGTCGTCTCAAAGCCGCTGGTGAGGCTGTTAAACACCGTCGGATTGGCCTTGGCAACATCAGGGCGTGGAGTTAAGGTTACTGCCTTCCGCGCAATTTCACGCCCATCTGCTAAGACAATGACAAAGGCATACGGCCGATTCAGCGAGTAATCACTGGTCATCCAGCCGGCGACTTGCAGCCCATCCTGCTGCATTTTAATGCTATCAAGGCAATAATTCTGCTGGTTTAGCGTAAATGCTTTAAACCACATATCGGTATATTGACCGGTACCACCGTTGCCATCACTGCTGGTTGAGTAACGGCTAACGATTGAGTACATATGACCCGCGCATAATTGGTCAGCGGTGAGCGCAAGGTCGGCATTAAAACCAGAGTGTCCCGCAGTAGCAATGTTCTGGTACACTCTTTGCACATCCGGTCGGTCACTATTAGTAACCCGCATCACCGCGACCTGCTGGTTAGCAGTATTATCAAATAAAATAATAAAGTGCTGGTTTTCAAAGCGTGAAACATCATTAGCATGCCAGCCGCTCACTTCTAGGTGCTTCCCATCGCTAAGGTTGAAACCATCCAGCCAGCCCTGATTAGCATAATTCCCTGTCGTAAGCGGCTGGTAATAAAAGTCAACGTAATTTGCGTTGCCAGCTGGATCCCCAGCATAACGGCTTAATACCTGTAATTGGTGGTTGAAGTCAATCCCAGTTAAGTTAAAATGAACGGCAAAGCCCGCTTGCCCGGCGCCGGCAACCTCTGGGAATACTCGTGCCACATCGGGTCTTTCCATTCCAGCAGTCACTAGTTGACGACCAATTTCGCGGCCAGTAGTACGGTCAATTAAAATAACGTAGTGATATGGGCGGCCAGCTGCCCGGTTCGTCGCATTCCAGCCCGCTAACTCCAGTTGGTTATCCTTAACGCTAGCGTTGTCAAGGCTTCCCCGATTTGTCTGGTCAACGGTTACTGGGGCAAACCAGTAATCAATATAGTTGAAGTTGCCTCCGGCATCGCTTGTGTACCGGCTAATCAGCGTTATAGAATCAGTATCTTTCAAAGCGCCAGAGAGGTCTAACCGGCCCACAAAGCCGGACTGCCCGGCATTGTATACATTATGAACGGCTTGAACATCTGGCCGGGCAATATTCTGCCCGCTAATGTTCTCACGTGCAATTTCTTGCCGGTCCTGATTCAACGCAATCAGATAGTGGTAGGGACGGTTGACCGCTTCATTAGTTGCGTGCCAGCCCGCCACGTTCAGCTGTCCCTTGTTATCCAGCGCAACATGATCCAACCAAGCATAGTTGCCATGGTCATCATGATTATAAGCGCTGGCATTTTGTGCCGTACTACTAGTTTGATTTCCCGCCATTGCTGTGTTCACCGTTACCGATCCATTTTGCCCCGCTGGTGCTTGGTCAGCTAATACCGGTTGGGCGCCAAGCAGGAACAGTGCTGCCCCACAAACGGTAACCGTTGGTAAAATTTTGCTTCTAACACTCTTGAAATCCATAATAATCTCCCCCATTATTACGTACTATTTAACCTAAAAAGTCTTTTGGAAACATTATCATCAAGTAGCTAAAGAAGAACTTCTGCTTGGTGGTCAGCCGTGGTGGTGCCAGTCGTAAGCACAGCTTCATATTATACCCGACAGAGCTCCGCTGTTTTAGCCGAGCGTATTCCTGAACGTAACGCTGATCCCCCCCTTGTAACTGGTCTGGATACTCCCGGTTAAATTCATAAATAATATTAATCGCTTCGCGGGCCCGCTTTCGTTCCGGTCTTAAATGGGTTAAGCGATACAGAACGTGCCCCAGGGTATTCTTCTTGCTGCTTCCCACCACGTTGTCACCATGCTGCCGGTACTGAATCGTTGGCTGGTTAAGGTAGACCAGCCTACCAAACGCGGCCGCCAGCAAGCCAATCCACCAGTCGTGCATATAGACGTACCGATAATCAAGCGTCTTGAAATGAATTAGTTGCTTTAACGCCTCGTTTATCATCATTGTACAGCCGGTAACGCAGTTCGAAAAGAGCAGCAACCGAAAATCCGTCCAGATGTTATCCCCATTCATCCGCCGAATTGGTTTGAGGTCCTGGTCAACGATTTCCAAATCAGTAAAGACGCAAACTGGCCCCGGCTCATTCTGCTCTAATTTGGCTAACGTATCTTTTACCTTATCAGCTAGCCAAACGTCATCTTGGTCACTAAACATATAGCAATCAGCACTCGTCTTTTCCAGCAACTCCATAAACGAGCGTACCACCCCGACGTTCTCAACCCGCCCCTCGTTAAAGAAGACGATTCGGGAATTCAGGTTAGCATACTTCTTAATGATTTCCTGCGTGCGGTCGGTAGATCCGTCATCCCGAATATACAATGTCCAATTCGGGTAGGACTGGTCAATAATTGACTGGATTTGTTCCGCCAAGTAGCGTTCCCCGTTATAGGTCGACATCAAAATTGCTACTTTCTTATTCATTACTTCACCCCGTCTTTTTCCTTTAAAATGCTTGCAATTGCCTGGTTAAAGCGGTGGAGATACTCCTGTGGCAATAGCTTTTCCACCGTTTCCTGAATCTGCGCTGCTGACGGCAGTGCCTGGGGAGCATCAATCACCGCTTGCATCTTGGTGGCGAGATCCTGGTAATCGTGCAATTGGTACAGGCTACCATTGGAAGGTGTGACAAGCTCATTGGAGCCATCAATGTTCGATGCAATACAAAAGACGCCATGCGACATTGCCTCCGCCAAGACCATTGGGTAACCCTCAAAGTTAGAGCAAAGGACCAGGGCCGACGCCTGCTTGATTTGCTGCCACGGGTTGGCAACAAAGCCCCGAAAGCTGATCCGCGATTCTAATTGTTGTTCCCGAACAAATTCCTTGACCGCCTGGGCCTTCGTCTCGTCGCCATAGAGATCCAGCCGCCATTTCCCTCTCAACAGCCGGCAAGCTGAAATCAAGTCTCGCAGGTTTTTCTGCCCATCCAGATCCAGCCGCCCCAGGTAGATAAACCGGGTTGGCCCCGCAAGTGGTCGTTGAACCACCGTCTGGTCAGTCGTAATCGGGTTGTAGATAGTAAAAATGTGATCCAGCGAAATTCCGGCTCGCACCAGCTCTGTGCTAATCGCATCACTAATGGCCAGGTAGTCATCAGCGGCGTGCAAGAATAGGGGCCGTACCGGTTTCCGTTTGAGCGAGTAGTGGTACCAGGCAATTACCTTTGTTTTTAGTTTTAGTAAATGCACAATCCGGTATGCCAGAAACCACATCACCGGGTTCGTCGAAATAATAAAGTCCGGCCGTTCCCGGTTAATTATCCGGAAGAGATAGCCTGGCAAACAGGTCAGATAATACAGGGTTCGAACCATTCGGCGGCGGCTGATGTGTTTAATTGTTACTTCCTTTGCCGGTCGTGCCCAGGCGTAATCGTTACTGCCACCGATCGAGTATACCCGTAGTCGATAATCCGGTTGGACCGTGGAATGGTGATAGGCAGTAAATAAGTTTTTAATTACAGTTTCGGTCCCCCCCTTGCCAGTCATAAAGGGCACCAAAAGCAAGCCGTTTTTCATAGCAATAAATTCCTCCATTGTTAACCTCTTGCATTATTTCACACTCCGGTCGCACTGTAAATAAAAAATGCGTCACTCTCCATCACAGAAAGTGGCGCATTTTTAGCGTCTAACTATTAACCATTCAGACCGTTCCGGATAATCTCCAGTGGGTTCAGCCAAGTACCATCGTTGGTAAAGGACTTTGCCAAGGCCCGGTTAAAGTTATGTTCACGAGTAATCCCAATGTGAACGTGGGAGGTATCACGGTTACCAATCACGTCACCGACTTCAATCTTCTGTCCCGGCACAACGTTGATGTTGCCGCGGTTAGAGAAGGCTTCTTGGTAAACGATCAGGTATTCACCAGTATCTTCCAGGACGTACCAGTCTAAGCCGGCCGTGTAGCCAACGCCGACGATTGTCCCGCTGTGGATAGCATGAACCTGGCTACCTGGGTGATCGTAAGCACCAAAGTCCAGCCCATCGTGGAAACCGTTTTGGCGGAATTCACCACCGGGGTTTACCCCAAACAGTTGGGCCCCCATAAAGCTGCCCTGCCCAGTTGATGGGAATGGCCATGCCCAGCGGTTGTTGTGGATGGAAATTGGATCGGACCACATATCTACAGAATTTCCGTTCCCGTAAACGTCATTCGTAAAGCGGTGAATAATCCGGACAGTATGGTGATCTAAGCTAGAAGGAATTGTAAATCCAAGCTTGAAGCCGGCCTTATCACTATCAAGGATTTGTGGGTATGCCTTAGCAAGATCAGGACGACTATTGTTAGTATCCAGAACCTGCTGACGATAAATCTCTTTTCCAGTATTTTGATCAATAAAGATTAAAAACTGGTATGGCTTATCGGCTGTCTGTTCACTAGCATGCCAACCACTAACGTAGATACTACTATCTAAGACATTGATTTCATCAAAGCCACCAGCACTGGTAGAGTAGTTCTTGCTCCACTGATCTACACAATCGACATTACCATCAGCGGACCCTGAAAACCGTAACAGAACCTGCAAGTTGCCAGTCAAGCGGGTGGGGTCCAACTTTACCAGGGTGTTAAAGCCACTATTAGCACTGTTGTAAAGGCCAGGAAAGGCTTTGGCAACGTCTGGCCGAGCAAACAGTTCGACTTTTTGCCGGGCAACTTCTTTACCGTTATTCATAATCAGGACATAAGCATTGTCACGGCCGGCAGCATAGTCACTGGCCATCCAACCGGCAACCTGAACCCCGTCCTTAGTTGTCTTGATACTATCAATCGCACTCGCCTGCTGACTGTAATTAACAGGAGCAAACCAGTAGTCGGTGTACTGACCGCCGCCACCATTGTCCTCAGCACTGGTTGAATACCGGCTGACGACTGAATAGGAGTGCCCCGGTACCAGGTTAATTCCTGCTAAGTCAAAGCTAACCTTATAGCCAGACTGGCCAGCAGTAGCAACTGATGGGAACGCACGTGCAACATCTGGCCGGGCAACCGTCGTTGCGTTGACTGACGCAACCTGCTTATTTGCCGTATTATCAAACAAGATCAAGAAGTGGTTGTTTTCTAATTTGGAAATATCATCAGCGTGCCAACCGGTGATGGTCAACGTTTGGCCGTTGCTGACGTTAAAACTATCCAAGTTCCCCTGGTTAGTGTAGTTGCCGGTGGTAATTGGCGTGAAGTAGTAGTCAACATTGCTCCCCATACCATCCTTGCTAGTTGAGTAGCGGCTTACCACCTGCAACTTATGGTTCAGGTTCAACTGGTTTAAGCTGAAGTGAACGTTAAACCCGGACTGGCCAGCCCCATCAATCTGGGTGTAGATCCGGGCAATGTCATCACGTTGGTTATCCCCAGTAACCAGTTGCTGAGCAACCGTTTGGCCAGTAGTTTGGTCGACAACCATAATAATATGGTAAGGCTTGTCGGCAGCCTGGTTAGTCGTGTTCCAGCCGCCAACGTTTAACTGGCCATTGCTTACGGAAACAATATCCAAGTAACCGTAGTTCTTCCGGTCGACCGTAATTGGCGCAAACCAATAGTCAATATTATTTTGATTACCATATGGGTCACTGCTATAACGACTGATGATCCGGATCGAACTGGTGTTAGCTAAAACACTCTTTGACAGGTTGAACTGAACATTAAAACCTGACTGGCCAGCTCCATAAACATTGTGGACCCGTTGTACATCGGGACGGGCAACGGCATCATCGGTCACGTTTTGCCGCGCAATCTCCTTGTTATCCTGGTCAAGGACGATTACGTAATGATAATCCTTACCCTTAGCATCGTTAGTTGCGTGCCAACCGTCGATGTTTAACTGGCCGTTGGTGTTTAATGAAGCATTATCAACGGCAGCGTAGTTACCATTATCCTTCGTGTCATAGGTAACCGTTTCTTGATTATTGTCAGTCGTTGCCTGCTTGTTGGCACCAGCCTGGTCAGCCGCAGCGTCAGTATTTGTATTCTGTTGATTATTAACGTTTTGTCCATTATCTGCCGCCTGACTAGAAGCTTGGGCAGTCGCAGCGTCAGAATTATTGTTATTATCAGTACCTGAAGTACCGTTTGTATTCGTGTTGTTTTGGTCTAGCGTTTGAACACTAGCTTGTTTTTGGTTAGTATTATCAATCTGGTCAGCAGAAACCTTACCGTGCATTAAGAAGAGTGCACTCCCACAGACAGTGATGGTTGGTAAAATTTTGCTTTTGAAATTTTTAAGGTTAAAAATAGTACTTTCCTCCAAATATCAAACTTCGGTTGATTTATTAACGCTAACTAATAAGATAACCGTCTTGGCGCCAGATTGCAAATCTTAAAGTAATTATAACAAACAGCTATAAATGCCTGATACGACGGCACTTATAGCTGTTTTATGCTAATCTAGTCAATATCTTTTAAAAAATCTGTAACAGATTAGCAATATAATTTTATTTCTGCTTAGCGGCCAGGAGTTTCTTTGCTTCATCTAAAATCGACGCCCTGGTGACCACCAAGCCGATTAGGTAAATCAAGACCCCCACTACCACTTCTAAAATCAGATTGCCGACTGACATATTAATGATGAGGCATAGGCGGTTGACCACTAAGTACATCAGCAGTCCGCATAAGAAATACTTCCAGACTTCTTTAAACATCAACCGGCGGCGAATCGTGTGCCGGATCATCATAATCTGGCTAGCAGTTACTAGGAACTCGGAGCAAACTGTTGCCACCGCAGCCCCATTGGCTCCCCAGCCCTCAATTAAGAAGAGGTTGAACACAACGTTGCTGACGGCACCAATGGTCACTGAAGTCGTATATTCCTTAACCCGGTTGACCGGCATTAGGTATTGCGTTCCGGTAACGTTACTCCAGGCAATCAAGACAATAATTGGCGCTTCCAAAAACATTATTTCGCCAGCCATATTAAAGTCGGCGCCCAAGAACCAAGGGGCAAACCGCCGTGCAATTGCCATCAGGCCGAACATCATCGGGATCGAAATTGCCGAAACAAAGTTGAATGAAGAATAGAGGCTTGCCCGGACCCCTTTGATATCTCCCTTGGCAAATTTGCTGGCGACGTGGGGCAGCATCACCGTTCCCGTTGCCGTAACGATTGCCAGAACAAACTTAACGATCTTATCGGCCTGGCCGAAATTCCCCAGGGAAGCCTGAGTTGACATTCGTCCCAGCATTAGCCGGTTTAACACCAAGTATACCTGGGTGGTAATGGTTGGGATAAACAAGAGCAGAGCTGGGTAGAAGTGGCTAAACGGGTGCCATTCGCGAATCTTAACCCAAACAATATTGCCGCGTAAGTACGGCCATAGGGTTAAATTACCGAGCAGCTGTGCACTTCCCAGAATTACAATGTATTTTCCCAGATCGCCAGTATCCTTAATTACCGTGAAAATCAAGACGATTGACGCTAGCTTTACCAAAGTATTCCGGACAACGGTTACCTTAAAGTTCTCCAACCCCATAAAGTACCAGGAAACATCTACTCCAGTAGCAAGAATCCAGATTCCCTGCAATAAAAAGTAATGTTTAAACGTGGTGCTGAAAAGAAATACCGCAAACAGGTACGCAATCAATGACGCAGACACCGTTAATAGCTGCAGAGCTTCGACCCCCCAAAAAGTTTTGGAGCGTTCATAAATGTCCTCACGATGGTAGGCGACCTCCCGGTTACCATAGAGGGTAATTCCCATTTGACCCATTAGATAAAAGAAGGTTACCCAGCTGTTGGTGTATTCGTTAATCCCAACATCGTGGGCCCCAAGGACCCGTGAAATATACGGAACCGTAATCAGGGGCAGGACCATATTGAGGATCTGATAGCCGGCATTGTAGAGATAATTTTTAATTACCTTCATCGTTTACTTGTCGAACTCCTTTGCAACGGTCTTTAACGCTGCCGCAATGACTTGGTCCATGTTGTAGTAGCGGTACTGGCCAAGCCGGCCGCCGAAAATTACGTTTGGCTGTTCCTTGGCCAGTTCTTGGTACTTCGCGTAGAGCTGGTTATTTTCCTGGTTGTTGACCGGGTAGTAGGGCTCGTCGCCCCGGTGCCAGTCCGCCGGGTATTCGCGGGTCACGACCGTCTTATTCTTGTCGCCCTTGCCGAATTCAAAGTGCTTGTGCTCAATTACCCGGGTGTACGGCGTTTCGGCATCGGTGTAGTTGATCACCGCGTTCCCCTGGTAGTTGCCCACCGGCTTTTCCTCGGTTTCAAAGCGGAGGCTCCGGTACTGGAGTTCGCCAAGCTGGTAGTCAAAGAACTGGTCAATCGGTCCGGTGAAGACCACCTTATCAGCCGACGCCAGGAAGTCATCCCGGTGGTCGTAGAAGTCGGTGTTAACCTCGACTTCGATCAGGTCACTGTCCAGCATCCGCTCGACGATCTGGGTATACCCGCCCATCGGGATCCCCTGGTAGCTGTCGTTGAAGTAGTTGTTATCGTAGGTCAGCCGGACGGGCAAGCGGCGAATGATAAAGGCCGGCAGGTCGGTGGCCTTCTGTCCCCACTGCTTCTCGGTGTAGCCCTTAATCAGCTTTTCGTAAATGTCCCGACCAATCAGTGAAATCGCCTGTTCTTCCAGGTTTTGCGGCTTCTTGCCCGCCATCTCCTGCCGTTGTTCATCAATTTTGGCAAGCGCCTCGGCTGGGGTCCGTACCCCCCACATCTCGTTAAAAGTGTTCATGTTAAAAGGCAGGTTGTACATTTCGCCCTTGTAGTTGGCAACGGGACTGTTGGTGTAACGGTTAAAGTCGGCAAACTGGTTAACGTAGTCCCAGATTTTTTGATTAGAAGTGTGGAAGATGTGGGCGCCGTACTGGTGGACCTGGATGCCGTCAACCTCCTTGGTGTAGATGTTTCCGGCAATGTGGGGACGCTTTTCAATTACCTTGACGTGCTTGCCCCGCTTAGCCGCCTCGTAAGCAAAGGTGGCACCAAACAGGCCGGCACCGACAACTAAATAATCGTACTTCTTCATAACCGTTCTCCTTATCCGTTCTTTTACTACAAATATCTTACTATTGTTTTAAATCTCGGCAACCACTGTGTTTTTCGATTGAATGCTGATTGCCGTTAATGTTACAATGCTTTATGATTCATGTCACCGTTAGTCCAAGGGGACCGACGGTGGACGAATAATTCTTGCAAATGCTATAATTATACTATCACCGAGCCGATTAGTATAGCTATGGCAAATTAAATCTTTTTAATAGGAGAGACATCACAATATGAAGAAATTACAACGCCTCGTTTTCTCTGGACTATTAGTGTTGACTTTAGCGTTCGGGTTGGCCGGTTGTGGTTCTAACCATGATTCTTCAAAGTCAGCTACTTCTAAAGACAAAGTCACTAAGGTGGTTAAAAAGAGCAGCAACAAGGACAAGCAGTCTTCACACAAGAAGAGCAGCCAAAGCGAATCTGAGAAGAATGCTAATTCCGCTAACAGCAACGCTACGACTAATGACAGTGAGAGCTCGACTTCTTCCAGCAGTCAGACATCAGCCAGCCAAAAGCAACTAGGCCTGAATGACGTCGCCGTCTGGACCGACGAAAACGGGATCACCCACCACGTTGACAGTGATGGGATGGACCGGCAGACTTCTCCGAACCAATCCGGTGTAACCTACAAGGACTGGTCCGGGAGCCTGCCAAGCAACGCCCAAATCGTTAAGCAAAACTAAATCTCAGTAAAAATGAGAGTGAAATAAA
>NZ_GG700734.1:34659-76200 GCF_000160835.1 Limosilactobacillus antri DSM 16041 | reverse complement strand
ATCTTTCGATGGGCAGCTAGTCTTGGGGAAGCACCGCAAAGATGACTGCACGTCGACGGTTGGGTCGCAATTCCTTTGTTACCATGGCTTGACGAATAAATGCTTAACCCGCTTGGCAGTATCGTGAAGCCATGGCGAAGTTCGCAGCTTTCGCTCTGCCTGGTGGTCAAGATAGTGGAAATACGGCATATAATACTTCCGTACTCCCCGCGTATTCCACTTATATACCGTCGTGTTAATTACCGGGAACTCCGCGCCGTACCGTGCAACCAGCTGACGGCCCGTCTGGACATAGCTCCAGTTCTCAGATGCCCCGTCAGAAACGTGACAAACCCGAGCCGGAACAACATAGTTTATCCGGCCAGCCAGTTCGGCACGCAGACACTCTTCAACTGCATAGAGGTGCCAGCCCTTAATATCAGAAAAGGGCTGTTGTTCCCAGGTACGCCGGTCCATTAAGAAAAAGCACTCGTCCACCGTCTGAACCGGGGTCGGCCGCTCAATCAAATCTCCTACCGCTTGGGGGACTGTTCCTTGCTTCATCGTGGTCAGGATATGGTAGGCGCCAAGATTGGCTGGAACTCCCGCGATCCCCACAATCCCACGGTTAGGTAGCTGCAAGGCCCGGTTAACAATGTCATCGAGACTCGTTTCGTCTGCAAAGCGGATGTCCGGGTGGAGAAAGATTAAGTATTTCCCAGTGGCCTTCGCCGCTGCTGCATTGTACGCCGCCCGGGCGGACTCGTATTGATGACGGTCGTTTTGAATTTTGATTAATTCATAATCAACGCCTTGTTGCGTTTGTAAATTCTGCTTGAACGCCTCGTAAACTGGTTCCTTGTTCACAATCGTAATCAGGGAAAAATCATGTTCACTCATCCTCGTTCTCCCCCCCTTTAATCAATTTTATTGCCAGGCAAGAAGGGCGCTTGTTTCCCTTCAATCCCCGCCATTCCATCCTTAAAGGCCCGATTATAAACCCTCATTGCGGGCCGGCGTTTCCCCTTAAATACCGGAGAAGATAATAGCTCAACATTTAACTTCAATTGGTGCCAGATAAAGTACAGGTTAAGCCATTTCCAGTCGGAATGCTGCTTTTTCATTAAAATTGCATTCCGGAATCCATAGTACGTTTTCCAATTGATTTCAACTAATCCATTGCTTTTCTTCGGCGTTTGGTGAACAACAACCGCCGAAGAGACATTAATGATGTTAGTCAAACTACGAACGCGCAGTGAATATTCAGTATCATCATAATAAATGAAGTACTCTTTATTGGGTAAACCGATCTTGCTTAAGATATCAACACTGATCACACAACCAACAAACGAGAAGGTATCGAGGACAAAGTTATGCCGGTATTCACTTTCGGGTACTTCTGTTTCTTTTAGCCAGCGCGGGTTGCTGATTCGCCGGCGATGGTCTGTCTGGATCGTTCCATCCTCATAACGGACCGTTCCGCAAAAAGCCCGGCAATCAGGACATTCTTCAGCAGCTTTTTCAATTTGCTCAAAGTAGTCTTGATTAAAAAAGGCATCATCATCCGAAAGCGATAAGTATTCAAATTCCTTGGCAAAACCCATCGCATACTTAATGCCATGGTAAAAGCCACCGGAGCCACCATAATTTTTGTCCATTCGTTGATAATCTACTAACGGATTATCCAGTATTCCTTCCCGCTTCAAGAGTTCGGGGGTTCCATCAGTAGAGCAGTTATCAATTAAAAAGATTTTCTGTGGTTTTCGGGTTTGCCCTAGTAAGCACCG
Organism: Limosilactobacillus antri DSM 16041; assembly: GCF_000160835.1. Taxonomy (GTDB): domain Bacteria; phylum Bacillota; class Bacilli; order Lactobacillales; family Lactobacillaceae; genus Limosilactobacillus; species Limosilactobacillus antri. The sequence goes on along the minus strand of NZ_GG700734.1, from coordinate 74,434 downwards.
CAAAGCTCCAATCAACTTGTCCTTACGGTTATAAGTCACAATTAACGAAGCATATTTCATAAAAGACTCCTACACTTAACTGACTGACACTAAAGCAACCGGCTCCAAGTTTCTTCAACAAAGCAGATTACTAATCCAACCATCGCACCAAGAGCTAGTCCAACGGCAACATATTTTTTAGCATGTGGCGTAGTCACCTTCTCAGCTTGGTCCTTCGTTGCCGGGGCCAGCAACCGGACTTGTCCTGCTCCTGGCTGAATCGACGGCAACTCCTTTTTCATTGCCTTAGCCATCGCGTTAACCGTTGCCACTGCGGCTGCTTTACTATCAGCTTTGGAATGCATCGTCAATATTAAAGACTGTTGCGAGATTTTACTGTCGACCGTCTCATTTATCTTTTCAGCTGTATACTTCTTCTTTAGGTTTTGCGGCAAATACTTGCGCGCCGCTTTTGCAATCATTATATCCTGAGAAATATTTTTATAAGTTGGCATCATCTGCTGATCATCCGAGTTAAAGTTATTATTTGACGCACTTTCCTCGTGGATACTATGAGAAATGACCATTGACCGTTCAGCGGTATAGTAAGTCGTTTGCCGATGCTTGGCTAAGCCATACATACCAGCACCGCCAATAAGCATTAAGCCCAATACTATCACAACGTATTTCACCATAATTTTTGACTTTCCGTTATTTGTCACCAGAAATACCTCCTAAAACTTTTGCCTTATTACTATTAATTGGTGATACAGCAATCAATGAAATCAAGAACGGATCATAACTGATATCGAAAAGGTGCTGTTCTACAATACAATGAATACTAATTAATAAAATCACCGCTGCTAAGATAAACTCATGCCGCAAGGTGGAACGGTAAGCAATTACCGTCATGAATACTACCAGTAAAACGCCAATTATTAGTCCATAAATAACTGCCAACCGGACATAGGAGGAGTCTAGGTAGAAATACTTAGCCTGCGGGTTATAGAATTGCTTTAAACCAGCAATTCCACCGTACCCATGCTCCACTAGGTGCTGGCCAAAAAGGGTAATCCCATACTTATCGATCGCTTGGTTGGAGAGCAACAGCCGGTTGGAAAGCAGCTTATTTACTGCCCGTAAAAGGCCATTGCTGCTCGTATACAGCCAGGAGAGCAGTAGGGTACCATAAGCAAGCAGCGGTGCCACCATCCAATAATATGAAGCAATCGCTCGTGAAACTTTTTCCCCGCGATAAGCGCGCTGCGCAACCCAAACTACTGGAATCGTGAATAGGATCAAAATAAAAGAATTTCGCGCCTGGGTCTGCCAATACACGGTAATATCTAGCAAGGCAATTATTGTAAACGAGCGCCAAGTTAAGCTATCAAACATTAAATAGTAGTAGGCTAAAATTAAATAAAAAACGTAGGCCGCCATATCGGTTGGGTAAATGATCCCTAGTGAGTGCCTGTGGAAGCCGTCACGGATATAGACTACATCACGAATGATATTAGCCTGTGAGATCAGCACGGTGCCCAGAAGCAAAATTCCGACAGTTCCAAAATACAATTTTACCAACTGACGAAAATCAACCTGCTTTGCCGCTAAAATTAAACTAATATATAGTAGCAAATCAACGTTTTTGGCTAACCGCCAGCTAATCAACGCCAATAAGTAGATGGCAGCCTTAGTTAGCCATTCTTTCCGGTCAACCTGGTCAATCCCAAAAATTTTAACAGCAAGCAATAGCACTGCAAGATAAAGGAACCGGTGTAAAGCCTTACTCGAAAGAATCGGATTAAAGTTACTTGAAATAAGAAATGATAAGACAACCGCATAGACAAATGTACAGTAATAAAGCCGTTTTCCGACAATCACTCGCTGATTAAAAGTTAAAGTTCCCATAGTTTTTTCTTAACCATTTCCCTATTTTTTCTCCTTGACGATATAAATCGGCCGCTTTTTTGTTTGCATATAGATCTTACCGATATAACGCCCTACAATTCCCAGGCAGAAGAGCTGGACGCCGCCGATAAAGAGCATAATACAAACTAGTGATGCCCAGCCGAAGGCACTGCCGTTGGGGGCAACAAAGTGGCGGATAATTACCGCAATGATGCCAATTACCGCCACAAAAGCGGAGAACCCGCCAATCCAGGTGGCAATTGCCAACGGTGCCTCGGAAAAATCGGTAATCCCATCGATTGCGTACTTAAACAGCTTCCACATCGACCAGTCAGTTGTCCCGGCCACCCGTTCGACATTCTTATAAGGCAGATACTTGGTCTTGAAGCCGACCCAGTTGAAGATCCCCTTAGAAAAGCGGTTGTACTCCTTTAGGGAAAGTACCGCGTCAACCATCTGCCGGGTCATCATCCGGTAGTCCCGGGCACCGGAAACAATCTTGGTGTCCGAAATTTTGTTGATAACGTTATAGAACTGGTTGCTAAGGAAGGACTTAAACTTTGCCTCCCCCTTGCGGTCCGTCCGCCGCATCCCCACGCAGTCGTACTCGCCCGACGAGATTTCCTGGTACATCTCCGGCAGGTATTCCGGCGGGTCCTGCAAGTCGGCGTCCATGACGACCACGTAATCCCCGGTCGCGGCTTCAAGGCCGGCATATAAGCCGGCCTCCTTGCCGAAGTTCCGGGAAAATGACACATAGTGAACCCGTGCTGGATCCTGGTCATGCAGCTTCCGCAATTCTGCTAAGGTCTGGTCAGATGAACCATCATTGACAAACCAGTATTCAGTTTCCACCGGCATTTGCCGAACCACTTTTTCGACCGCCGGATAAAATAGCGGAATGGCTTCCTGTTCATTGTAACAAGGAACCACAATCGACAGCTTTGCCACACTAAAACCTCCCTGAAAAATTAAGCGTGTCCAGTGATTTTACGAAGGATAAACTTGCCGCCCTTCTTAAACCAGTTGGTGTGCTCCATAAAGACGTACTTGACCTCAACGGTGGCGTACTGCGGGTGCTGGTCAAGCCAGACGTCAAGCAGGAGCTCGCTCAAGAAACCGTAAACTCGTTTTTCGTAGGTCGAGTAGTCGCTAATGTCCGTTTGTGCTTCCACTTCAGCCAGGACGTCGAACATCCAGGTGCAGTATTCGTCCAGCGGTTGCCGTTTCATCACGAACATATTAAACATGTGCGCCCAGGTCCGCTTCATGACCTTCTCAAAGGACGGCAAGTATTCCGGATACTTATCCGCAATCACCTGCCGCATCACCTCAAATGGTTCGTGGTGGTGGGCGTGCAGATAGTGCGACTCGTTGCTTTCAATAAAATAGCGACGCTTGGGCGGCAAAATAATATCATGGTCGGCCAACAAGCTCTCCGCCTGCTCCTTACTGAGGACACTGTCCAAACTCTTGCGGTGGTTCATACTTAGGTAGCGGCGGTAGTGAACCAGGCCCATCGCATCCAGGTCCAGGTTCTTCCAGCCCCAGTAAATAGCGGTCAGTTCATTATAGGTCGGGTTTTTAGCGGAGATATTATCCCCCGTATTGTCGCCCTTGAAGGTCTGGTTAACGTCCGGGTGGATCTCCTTACCGACAAAAACCGGCAAATAGAGTTCATCTTTCGGCATCGCGTAGTTCTTGTGTGCAGCCACTAATACTTTAACGTCCACTGTCGTACTCCTATCTCAGTTAGTATGCCCCGTTCGGCACAATCATTACTTTCACGGTTTCAAACATAATTTTCAGGTCCAGCCAGATTGACCGTTCCTGGATATAGGTTAAATCTAATTCGACCATCTCCGCAAAGTCAACGTCGTTCCGGCCGCCGACCTGCCACATGCCAGTGGCTCCCGGCTTAACCATCAGTCGTTGCTTATCATAAGCAGTATATTCGGCAACCTCACTGACTAGCGGCGGGCGGGGTCCGACAATACTCATCGAACCGCCAATTACGTTGATTAATTGCGGCAATTCGTCCAGGCTGTACTTGCGAATCACCCGGCCGACCTTCGTAATTCGGGGATCGTTCTTCATTTTAAACATAGCCCCGTCGATCTCGTTTTGGGCCTTGAGTTTGGCTAACAGCTCATCGGCGTTGGTCACCATTGACCGGAACTTAAACATCTTGAACTGTTTACCGTCCTTGCCGACCCGGGTCTGGGAATAAAAGACCGGCCCGTTGGGATCATCGACCTTGATGCAGATTGCAATCAGCAAGAAAACGGGACTCAACAAAACTACCGCAATCGTTGAAGCGACAACGTCAAATAAGCGCTTCACCGTCCGGTAGCCATACTGGTGATTCAATTTTTGTTCATTAATATGAATCTTTTTATTCTTCATTTTCTTTTCTCTTCTTAAGTTAGGTATCCCATTAATAATACCAGTATTCCCGCGCTTAGGAAAGACTTTCCTGGTTATCATCTAACCAGCCTTGAACGGCGTCGAGGTCGAAGCCCTTGCGAAACATCGCCTGTTTGAAGCGACGTTCACGGTCCATCCCCGTGTAGCGACGGTAGCGGCGCCAGACTTTCTCCGCCTGGGCAGCCAGCAGTTCGGCCTCCTGGTCCGGATCGGCTTCTGGAGTGACCGCTGCTTTGATCTGGTCATAGACCGCCCCCGAATAGCCCTTCATCATTAGCCCCTGCCGGACCTTCTGTTCCCGGCGGAACTCCGGCTGGTTGTGGTAGCGTTTGAAGAGCTTCCGGGCCAGTTTGCTGGCGTTCTCCAGTTGGTCGGCCAGCGGAAACTCCTGCAGGGCAGTTTCAATCTCATTTTCGCCGACCTTTTTCAGACGGAGCTGCTGGCGGATCACTCCCGGGCCCTTCAGCGTGGTCATCATCATCGTCCGGACATAGGACCGGGCATACTGCTGGTCATCAACCAGGTGCCGTTCCCGGAGCTTCGCCATGACTGGCGCAACGAATTCCTCCGGCGTCTCCAGCTCGCGCAGCTTTTTTAAAACTTCACTCTCACTGCGCATCTGGTAGGACAGGTAGTCCAAAATCTTTCCGTAAGCCTGCGCCTGCTGGTCCGCTGTCGTGATCTCCGCAATTTGGTCCTTATCCAGCTCCACGCCCCTCATCAGGCGGAACTTGACCAGGACGCTCTCCGCTACCGGGAAGGCATAGTGGCCATCTAGGTACACGTTATAGCGACCCTGCCGCTTCTGCGCCGTGATTTTTGAAATCTTCGCCATTTTAAAATTCCCCCTTCACTTTTGCCGTGCTCAGCCGTTTATGTAAGTGTAAGCAGTGATCACCACTTACCAAAATCAAACTAAAGGAGTGCTCACCATGAGTAACGAACGTCAATTCAAATCAGCTAAACTGCAGGTAACCCTCGCCGGGGCCAAGCATCCCAAGGGCGCTAGCCACATCTTGAATAACGCCAAGCAGGACTTGACCGCCGCCCAGGTTGCTTCCATCACCGCTGCTCTGGAAACCCTGACCGGTGAAAAATGCACGGGCGCCAACATCGTAACAACCGAACAATTCGCAATCGCACAGTAATCTGAATAAGAGAAAGGAAGTCGCCTAACTATGAAGACGCTCAACTTAACTTTCAAGGGTAGCCTCGGTAAGAAGCACCTCTTAAAGCTTAGCTACGCCAGTGAAAACCTCTCTGCCGAAACCGTCCGGCAAGCGATGGACCAGCTGTCCACCCTCAATGCCTTCACCAATAAGGACGGTGAAAACATTTACGCAACACCAGTTTCCGCCAAGTATGTCGACACGGTTTCCACCGTGCTCTTCAATGACGAGAAGCCAGCCGCATAATTCAAATTGAAGGAGTGGGCCCCAACTAGCTTGTCTAGTTCGGTGTCCGCTCCTTTATTTTTTCCGCCAGTGTTCCCGGTCAATCACCTGCCAGAAGTGCTCCCGTTCCTCCAGCACGCCTTCATGGGCTTCCTGGAGGGTGGCGTTCAGCACTGCCCCCAGCATGATTACATAGCCGGAGAGGTCGAGCCAAATCATCATTGCGATAAAGGCCCCAATTGTCTTGTAGGAAACCACGCTGTGGCGGAAGAAGACCGTGTAGTAGGAGAAGAGCCGGGAGAGACCCATCCACAGGAGGGCCGCCAGAAGGGCCCCGGTCGCCGCATAGCGCAAACGGACCTTGGCGTTGGGAACGAAGTAGTAGAGCAGGGTCAGGGCGATAAACAGCACCGCCAGGGCCACGGGCCAGCGCAACGAATTAAAGAGTGAGATGTAGCGCCGGTTAAACTGCAGGAACGGCTGGATGCTGTTAAGCACCTGCTCGCCAAACCCATAGAGCAGGACGATGACGAAGATCAGGATAATTACAACAATCATCCAGATAAAGGAGACCACCCGGTTAATGACCGGGTTTTGGTTGCGGGCCACGTCATAGGTCAGGTTGACCGACCGCTGGAAGGCCGCAATCCCCTGGCTGGTCGACCAGAGGGCAATCAGGGCCCCGGTCGTCAGCAGACCGCCACTCCCCCGCCGCAGGAAGTCGTAAATCAGCGGCTTGATAAAGACGTAGACTGAGGACGGGACGGCCGTCTGGAGGTAGCTGAGCACCGTATTGGCATCCAGACCGACCATCGGCAGTAGGTTTCCAATCACCAGAACTGCTGGGAAAATCGACAGCAGGGTGTAATAAGCGAGCATCGCCGCCGAACTCGAAATCTGGGCCATGGTAAAGTGGCGCATTAACAGCAGGACAAAGTTCTTAAATTTTCCCGGTTCGTTCTTCATGCCGTCCTCCCTTGAATAACATAGGGCTATTATAGCAAAAAGCCGGCCAAAAGAGCAGACCGGGATCTTGTCCAGATTAAAAAGGACCTGTGACAAATGTTTTGCCACAGGCCCTCGTTTTAGTTCCGAATATTTTAAAGATATCACGTGACCCCAGATAGGCTAGCCTTACAGTCCCTGACCGTGGGTTGGGTCACAGCTCCTATTACTTTGCAACCCTACCCTTTTTCACCGCAATCTGGTAGAAGACCAGGGCAACGATAGCGAAGAAGATTGGGCCCGCCAGTGTCCAGAAGGCGGTCTGGTAATCCTTTTCCGTCAACGGTTGGATAAAGGTAAACAGGATCCCGATAATCAAAATCAGTTCCACGAAGACCACCAGGACATTCGTCCAGAAGCGGTTCTTAAAGGCGACAAACGGCCGTACTAAGTTCTGCTTAGCCTTGAAGAAGGGAAAGGCCCCGATCAGGAAGATGTAAGGGAAGGTGGCAGACACGTTGGCCATGTCCGTCAGAATCAGGTAGAACTTCTGCGCGGCAGAACCACCAAAGGCCACCAGGAAGATAATCACACATACCACGATGGCCTGCAGCCACATGGCGTTGGCCGGCATGTTGGCCTTGTTGAGCTTGGTCAGCTTCTTCGGCCACAGGTTCGGGTTGGAGCCGAGGATAAAGGCCTTAATCGGCGAGTACATCAGGATAAACAGTGCCCCTAAGAAGCCGAGTGTCTGGGCCAGGGCCACGATCCGAGTCATCACCAGTCCAGAGGTCAGCGCCGCGGCGTGGGACCAGCCCAATGAATTCCCCAGGGCAATCCCCAAGTAGTTGAAGACGACGTAGGTAACGTTCCCCAGGTTGACGCTGCTCTTGGTCAGGTCCTGCTGGTAGTTGATTGACCAGCCGAGCATGAAAATCATCAGGACGTAGGTACCGATCGTAAAAATGCTGGCAATAATCAGGCCCTTCGGGAAGGTCTTTTCCGGGTTCTTCATGCTATCCGTAACGGAACCCAGTGACTCCATCCCCCCGTAAGCGAAGATGGCGTAAACCACGAAGGAAATGATTGCAATCGGCGTCTGGAACTGCGGGTTCGGTGAGGTGATGAAGGTGCTGGCGCCGTGAATTGGCTGGGCCAGGACCCCCTTCTTGGCAATCAGAACAATCACGCTGACGATCACGAAGATGACGTTAACGATAATCGTAAAGATTCCCCCGATCGAACCAACCTTGGCGATCGACTTGACACCCCGGGAGCTCAGGTAGGTGATGGTTAAAATCATCAGAATCCCCAGCACCCCGATAAACTGGGTGGAATCGAGGCCAAAGGCGTGCCACTGCTGGGTGGTGTCCTTGCCAAAAATCAACGCGGACAGGGTAATCCAAATCCGGGACGCGGTCGATACCATCCAGACAATCCAGGATGCCAGCCACACGAAAGTCCCCACAAAGGCGACCTGTTCGCCAACGGAACCGGCCAGCCAGGAGTAGATTCCCCCCTTGGCTTCCTTGAAGGTGGAACCGTATTCCGCCATCATCAGGCCGCATGGGAAGAAGAAACAGATCCCCGCCAGTGCGTACCAGATAATACTACCGTAGCCCATTTGCAGATAAGCGTTTGAAACGTTACCGAAACCAAAGATCGCGGTAATAATCATCGTTACCAGGCCAAAGGTAGTAATGATTTTTTTATTACTACTTTGCTCTTCCAAGTTCTAATGCCTCCAAATAATAAGTGCAGTGTTAATGAATATTCTTAGTATAATCGTCTTTTTGTATAATAAAACACTTTATTCGATATTCTAACCTAATTTTAATATAAATATTCACATTATGAGGAAACTTTATACATATAATAATGATTTTGGGCCTTTGCAATGGCAATTAATCGCATAAAGATACATTAGCCCTGTGCATAAAAAAGGCCGGTGCGGAAATTTCCTCCCGACCAGCCTTTCAATAGTCGCTTATTGATTCACTTCACCTGCCGCATTGGGCTTTTGCAGCTTGACCCCGGCGACCTTGAGGGTGTCATAGCCAAAGGCCACTGAGCCGTCGATGTCATCACCCGGGAAATAAATCGGTAGACTAGTATCATCATCCCCGGTTTCCGGATTCGTATACTGGGCAACCCACTTGTACTCGGTCTTATAACGGTACTTGCGGTGGTGCTTTTTATGGTGTTTCTTTTTCACCTTTACTTGAACAGCTTCGTAGTCGTAAGCGCGGGTATCGGCCTGATCCCAGTTAATGTGCAGCTTACCATTCTTATTAACGTGCCACATCCCCACGGTTCGGTAGTTCCCGGTCTTGCTATTATTGTAAGCCGTCTCGTTATCATCCCGCCAGTAGGGGTTGACATTAACGCCAAGCGTGCCGTCCGAATTGAATTTCAGGTAAACGTTCGAGTATTCCTGCGGGTAACCCTTATCATGGTCCGGAATTTGGTTGCAGAAGTTATCATCCGTATCACTCGTATCGTCACCCGGGCGGTTCTTAAAGTAGGAATAACAATAAATCTTGCCGTTTAAATGGTCCTTTACAAAGGCTTGACCAAGCTGGCCGCCGGAGAAGGAAAAGCCGTGGGCACTGGCAAAATTAACTCCCCCGATTACTAATAACAGCACTTCTGCGATCCCGACAATCATAATCCGCTGCTGCTTCTTGCCCTTAACCAGCAGCCAAACCAGCCCCGCCAGGGCCACTCCTAAAATAAGGTAGCTAGGAATAACGATACCCGTAATCTGGTTAGTTAAACTGCGCCCCACCTTATTGTAGGCATCAACCAATGATGGTTCCTGCTGGTTTAAAATCGCGTGGTAGTCCTGGTTAACAATCACAATAAAAATTGCACTGGTCAGCGCTACAATCACCGCGAGGACCAGTCCCGCGTACCATTTCCAATCCTGCCTTTTAACCGGGTGCAGGCCCAGCCCCCGCAAGTCAAAATGCTTCGTCATTTCTTGGCGCCGGCGCGGCCGGGTTGCCGGCAACTCCTGTCCACAATGCGGGCAAAAGCGGGCCCCCGGTTTATAATTTCTCCCACAATGGGGACACCTTCCTAATTTCATTGGTCCTCCTTATTGTTGATATAATTTCCCGTATTGAAAGACCGCCTGCTGGTTGGCGCGGCTAGTGATCGTCACTAAGTAGCCCTTGTGAGAGTGACTAGGATCCAAATCATCGTCAGTCTGATTCGTCCGGTAGCCAACCGCATAGTTGCCATTCCCCAACCGCTGGCTAATCTTTGCCTGGATTAAATTCAGTTGCGAGTCGTATTGATACTGTCCTGGGTCGTCATCATCAAGTGCATAGTGCTTAAAGCCTAAGTGGACAGGATCTTCTTTAGTTAGTTTCTGCTTACCTTCAATCACAGAAGGCTCATGATAACTAGGTTTATACGTACCTTCTTTCATCCCCACGTACTTTTCAATACTGCGGTAGGTTAACCGGCCATTGTCTAGCTTCAGGTCACCTAATTCCGTATCGCCTAAGTTATAGATTGTCGCATAAAATTCATTATTCTCGTAGAAGAAGCGGTAGGCATAGGTCACTTTCGTGCTACGGTCAAGCCGGTCAACGGTCTGGTTATCCGGGGTGACTAACCAGACAAGATCACGATCTTCCTTCGTCACGCTTAACCGGTGCTGATTATAGCTGGAACAGGCCAGCCAGCTAATGGCGACGACGATCGTCCCGAGAATAAGGGCAATCCCAATTTGCCGCCAGAATCGTTGCCGGTGTCCCTGATAGCTAACCGGTTTGACAAGTTGGGCCTGCGGGGCAACGTACTTCGTGCCAAACTTGGGACAGAAACTCTGGTCCGCTTTTAGCGGGTGACCACAGTGGAAACATTTTTTCATTTGGCACCAGCCTCCCCTTTCTCAACCACAAACCGCGTCCATAATATGACGTAGAAGTAGGTAAAAAATGACGCAGCCATTAAGATAAAGATTGCAATCACAATTGGCCACGCGTTATTCATCCGGCTCCCCAATGAGAGGTAAATCACTTGGAGCAGAATGGCAACCACTAGCAAACAGCCGGCCATCTCACGGGGCTGCTTTCCCAACCGTTGCGGGTTGCTCCACCATTCCGCAGCCATAATCAGGACCATCGTCAGAATCACTCCCGCCGCCTGGTAGATATTTGCCATGCGCAGGCCGATGCCACCAACCAGGACAAAGAGGGCCAAATAAAACCGCCAGCTCAGCCTGCGGCCATGCTCATGGGTCAAAAGGCGCCAATCACTTCCGCCGCTTAAGCTAAGGTTCCGGCCTAAAAACGGTGCACCAACCAAAACAAGTGCGACGATCAAGAATACGACAATCCCCAGAAGTAGGGCAGCCAGAAGCAGGACGGCGACCACGGTCATCCCGGCCACTGCCCAGCGCAATTGCCGGATCTGCCTTCCTGCCGCCGGTTTGCTAGTGACAAAGATCGCCGTGAAATAGGCTAATACAAAAATTACACTAGCAATGAAATAGCAGAACAGGCTAACAACCATGATCGTGCTACTACTGATACTGTATTCCCCAGCAAACAGTACACTGGCCAGCGAGCCGGCCACCAATAGCAGCGCCATTCCGATAACCGTCTGTCCGATTCCCGTTCGTCGGTGGTTGAAGCCCCGAATAATCCCCGTAATTAACGTGAAAACTCCCGGAATAGCAGCACAGGCAATGATTATCAGCAGCGTCATTACCGGATCAATAATTGTAGACGGAACCAACGTGGTCAAAGTATCAACGTTGACTGCGATTCCGGCTGCCACTCCCCCAACCAAGGTTAGGTAAAAGCCCAGCCAAAACTGCCGGGTAATTTCAAACGCCTTAGCCGGCTTTGCCTGCTCGACCTTAGCTCCGCAGTGCGGACAAAAAGCGGCGCCAGGGTTGAGCTTGGTACCGCAATTACTACAAAACTTCATTTTTCTTCCTTCCTATTTTTGCCGGCTTGAAACGGCATTAACCAAAATCCCGATAACGTATAGTCCAATGGCCAGCCACGGAATAATTTGCACCAGGTGGGCCAGGTTCTCTAGGTCGCTCAGGGAGGTATCGCCGGAAAGGGTTGCGACAGCTGTCCGGCCCGCAACTTCGGCCGCATTTGCAAAAACATATGAATAGGCAAGTCCGTAGCCTGCTGCCAGGAGGACCCCCAAAGTTTTCAGGACTCCGCCGCCAAGATGGTGCGTGGCTCCCTTAATAATCCCACCGATAACCGCGGGAACCCCGACCAGCAGCATAACGAACCCCCAAAGATTCAGGTAGGCTGCGCTGTTTAAGCCCCCGCTTTGCAGGACGGAAAGCCCCTGGCTAAGGAAACTCCCTGCCTCATCCCTAGTCATAAAGTACATGATTGCGCCGAGGACCGTCGCAATGATGCCGAAAATTGCTTCCCCGTTCCATGAAAAGCCGGCAGACTGGGAAAGAGCGGCATTCGCTGCTTGGGCAGTCGTACTTGCTTTCCGCGGCGCTGGATCTGGTGTCCCCTGCGGCTGAGCAGGCGCTTCCTCCTCAGCCGGTTCCTGGGCGGGCTGGCCATTACGAAGTGACCGGTACATCCCCGCCGCAGAGTTGCGAATCTTGTTGAGCTGTTCCTCATCCCGCAGGTAATTATCTACGGCTTCGTCCCACTTAAACCGTTGCTCATTTGAAAGCAGCGGAAAGAGGTAGACCATCAAGACAAAAATAATCAGCAGGTACCAGCGGAGGGCTGGCAGAAGAACAGCCAGGAGGTAAAAGAGGAACATCGTCAGGGCGTTATCCTTCACAAATTGTAAAACCTGGTTAAAATGCGCCCGGGTAAAGGCTAACCGGGCAAAAACGTTCACCTTGCTATTCCGCCGCTCATCCTTTAGACGGCTCTCCAAGGCAGCATACTGCTTTTGCAGGCGCTCATGTTCCACCGAAGATACCGTTGTCGGTTGGGCCGGCGCCTCCTTGGCGGTCTCCTGCTCCTGACGTGCTGGCTGTGGCTCACCTGGCGCCCGTTTTTCATCTGACGCCGGCGCACTGGCGACCAGTGCCCCACACCGTTCACAAAACTTTTGCTCAGACCGTAACTTGGCCCCGCACTTTTCACAAAAATTCATCTAACTCTCTCTTTCTGTCTGTCGCTTACTGGTTATCGATTGTCGCGTGAATATCCTGCGCCTTGGCCTTAATATCGCTAACCGCGTGGTGACTGTTAACGTAGTTGATAATGTCATGCAGGTTAACGGTCAGCAGGGGATCCTTATCCTTGTTCTGGTTAACAGTGGTGACGTGGTAGTAGCTTACCGTCCCATCGGCACCAACGGTATAGGTCGGAGTATCGCCTCCTGCCATATTGGAAGGGTGCAGGCTCCAGCAAACGCCCCGCCCTGGGTCAGATAGGTGCTCGGTATTGTTGCTTTGAAAGAGGTCAATCCCATTGGCATTGTAAATGCTGTGCCAGTCATTCTGGTCGCTGAGTTTGTCCTTGGCATAGTACATAATAGCGGCCGCCGTCTGCATCGGCGTGATCGTGTTATAGTCCAACTGGTCAGCGTCAGCGCTGGTCGACGACGAACTCGTGCTGGCTGCCGACGAGGATGATGCACTGCTCTGTTGCGCCGCCGCTTTTGTACTCGTCTCTTGGCTGCTGTCGACGGCCGGTTTGCTAAGGGTGCGCCCAGCAAAATAGGCCCCAACCAGCACCAATACGACAGCGACAACTGTAATAACAACGTTCTTAGTTTTCATAGCTCCTCCTAGTCAAGTTTGATGTTTCCAGCAAGCTGGTTAACCTGGTCCATAGCGTGGTGGTCAATGACGTACTGTTCAATCTCATTTAACGAAACGGTGTCGTCGGGATCAATGCTGTCGGCACCGGGACCCAGCCGGTAGTAATAGACCGTCTGTCCATCGGTTCCCATGACGTAGCCGGTCGCACCACCGAAAAATGCCCCCGTAGGATAATAAGCGTGCATCGTCCCGTCGCCCTGCTCAGTAGCCTCGTCCGGCAAACTATTAGCGGTCACCTTAGTAGACTTAGCCAACGCATCACGGTAGAGTTCACCCCAGAAGCGGTTGGATTCATTTTCCTTGGCATAGTACAGAATGGCGGCCGCTTTCTGCTGATCGTTAAAGGTCGGCCGGCTCGCCAAGCTGCTAATGCTACGGTTTTTCTTACTAATGGTCCTGGCCGGCTTCTCGCTAGTCGATGCCGAATTGCTGCTACTTCCCTGCATTCCTAGCACAAAGGCAATGGCGGCCAGGAGGATGATAATCACGCCGGCTAAGATTAGCGGGACCTTCTTCCCCGGCTTCTTGCCGTTCCCGTTTGGTAATGATGGTGCCGGCTGGTGGTTAGTGTCCGGTTGGCCCGTCGCTTCGATTTGCTTTTCTGGTGCCACCCGCTCTTCTTCATTCGCAGAATGATCTAGTTTGCTCCCACAGTACGGGCAAAAGTCTGCCGTTGCTGAAACCTTCTTGCCACAGTTCGGGCAAAACATCTTAATTCCCCCAATCAATTTTAATAAACACGCCCCCTAGTTTACTAAAATCCCCGGTCCCCAAGTTGCATTAAACTGCTCCAGCGTGCATTCAGCGTAATTTTTTCACCAAAAAAGCGGCAGCCCACTAAATCAATAGTGAACTGCCGCTTAATTACAGCGAGTTATTTAAATTCTTCCGCAATTTCCCGGGAAATTTTAGCGTAATGTTCCAGGTACTTGGCGTAATTATCATTGTACATGTACTTGGCATCGGCTTCGGGGTCCTGGGAGGTCAAAATCTTCGGCCCATCATCGGTTACCACCAGGGTGTGTTCGTACTGGCAGGACCAGCTGCCATCAGCGGTCTTCGCCAGCCAACCACTCGGGTCGCTGGTGTCCGCTTCCCAGGTCCCGGTGTTGATCATCGGTTCGACGGTGATGGTCATCCCCTTCTTCAAGCGGAGGCCCTGACCATGTTCACCGTAGTGCGGCACCATCGGGTCTTCGTGCATCGTCGGCTGGATTCCGTGACCGACAAACTCGCGGACGTCACCGTAGCCATTTTCGTCTTCCGTGTAGTGCTGGATCACCGCACCGATGTCCCCGATCCGGTTGCCGGGAACACACTGGTCGATTCCCATGAAGAGCGCCTGCTTGGTTACGTCCATCAGCTTTTGAATTTCCGGCTTGACCTCGCCGACTGCGTACGACCAGCAGGAATCACTGAAGAATCCATCAACGCTGACCACCGTGTCGACTTTGACGAGGTCCCCCTTCTTCAGGGTCAGGTTCTTGCGGGGGAAGCCGTGGCAAATCTCATCATTGATGCTGACGCAGGTCGCGTACTTGTAGCCCTCAAAGCCGATCTGTTCGGCTTTGGCTCCCGCAGCCTTAAAGTATTTGCGGGCAAACTCTTCAATCTTCCAGCTTGAGATGCCCGGCTTGATAAATTCCCGAATTCCCAGGTGCATCGCTGCTAAAGCGGCCCCGGCCTTTTCCATCGCGTCAATTTCGCGTGGCGACTTTAATGTAATCATTCTCGGATCTCCTTTTTGACATTCTACCTTTAATAGTATACCACTTGTCCCCACCATTGCCCCAAACCATGCTATACTTGTATGGATTAATAATTTGGAGGCACACGTAATGAAAGCACTCGTAGTTTACGCAACCATCACTGGAAATAACGAAGACGTTGCCGACCTGGTGACCGAATCATTAGAAGACCGGGACGTGGACGTCGAAATGACTGAAATCTCCCTCGCCGACCCCGCGGACTTTGAGGACGTCGACATCTGCGTCGTCTGCCCATACACCTACGACGAGGGCGCCCTGCCGGATGAGGGTATGGACTTTTACGAGGACCTGCAGGAAGAGGAACTGGACGGCAAGGTCTACGGCGTGGCGGGCTCTGGTGATACCTTCTACGGCGATGACTTCTGCAAGGCCGTCGACGAATTCGGCAAGGTCCTGGCGGCTACCGGCGCTACTAAGGGCAGTGAAAACGTCCACGTCAACCTGGCACCCGCTGAAGACGACGTTAAGAAACTGGATCAGTTTGCCGCAGAATTAGTTCAGAAAGCGCAGGCGCTCAATGATTAAGCAGCTCTGGGAAAAGTACAAGCACATCATCGCCTACCTCTTCTGGGGTGTGGTCACCACGGTCGTTAACCTGGCCGTCTTTCAAATTCTGAGTTCCGGGATTCACTGGAATTACGAAGTAGCAACGGTTATCGCCTGGTTCGTATCCGTGCTGGTGGCCTACTTCACCAACAAGGTGTGGGTCTTCGGCTCCCACTACACCACGGTCAGTGACTTCCTGGTCGAATTGCTGCGCTTCTTCTTCTACCGGGCCCTAACCCTGGTGATCGATATTATCATCACCTTTATCGGGATTTCCGTCCTTGGCTTCAAGGATCCAATGGGCCAGTTCATCGTCAAGGTCATTGATAACGTGATCGTAATCGTCGCCAACTACGTCTTCTCGAAGTGGCTGATTTTCAAGGATAACAAGCAGATTGAGGATCAATAAACAATAAGCACGAACCATTCTCCAGTGGAGGCTAAATGGTTCGTGCTTATTGTTGTCTATGGTCGGCGATTTAGCGTTTCCCTGCTCGACGGTTTGTTACCACCAGGCCCAGCATCGCCATTACCGTCATCAAAGCTAAAGAAAGCAAGCTCTTTCCCTGGTCAACGCCAGTTTGCGGAAGCTGGTTGTTGGCTAGTGCCTTATCCGTTACCAGCCGTGAACCAGCCGGATTGGCACCCGACCCCGCTCCGTTTTTAACCGGGGCGGCCAGCGGAGAGGAGTTCTTCGAGGCAGTTGCCAGTTCAGTACCTGGATTTCCAAGGTCAGCGCGATCGCTTGGCGTCAGCTGTGACTGCTTAGTCTGGCCAGTGTACTGCTCATCTCCCAGGACATGCAGTGCCATTCCGAGGGTCTTGGTAGAACCATCGGGGAACGCAACTACCACGCCCTCCTGGTGGTTACCTGGCTGGGCCACATCAGCCATAAGTTGTTGTGGTGCCGCCCAGCTCGTCTTAATCCCTGCAGGAACAACAGCCAGGCTCGTCCCGCCCTGACTGCTTTCCGCCGTGGTCGGATTAGCAATCACCGGCGTTGTTAACTCCTCTGCATGGTTTTGACGAATAGTCTGGTCATTAATCGTCACCAGCTCGCCATATGTCTGGGCCTCAGTGGTCGTCTGAACGACATCCTGACTATTGGCGGTGGTTCCCCCAACGGTTGCCGCTGCGTAGACCGGAGTTGCTGTGACCAGCGTTCCCGCCAATCCTAGTGCGGACACCGCTACAGTTGTAATCAAAGTTGTCTTCAGCTTATTTTTCAGCATCAATTTTCCTCCCCCTAATTTAAAGCGTCCTTATTATAGCACAAGAGTGATTAAGTCCCTGAACAATTCGTTAAACGAAAACAGCAGCATGATGGTTCCATCAGGCCGCTGCTACTTTTGGCTTAGGTACTTTTTAATGATCCGCAGAATCCGCTGGCTGGCCTGTCCATCCCCAAACGGATTTTCTGCCGCAGCCATCTGCCGGTAAACCCGGTGGTTATTCAGGAGTTCAAAGACCGCCTGCTGGATACTCGTCGGGTCCTTGCCGACGATTTTAACGGCACCACCTTCCACCGCCTCCTGCCGCTCCGTCTTTTCCCGCAGCAGGAGGACTGGTTTGTGCAGGGCCGGCGCCTCCTCCTGCACACTGCCCGAGTCGGTAATAATCAGCGCACTGCGCGCCGCCAGGTTGAGAAAGCTGCGGTGATCGAGGGGCTCAATCAGGTGGATCCGGTCGTTATTGCCCAGAATTTTCTCCGCCATCGCCAGGACGTCGGGGTGGGGCATCACCGGGTAGATCAAGTCCACGTCGGGGTTGGTTTCCACAATATCCCTCATCGTGTGGAACACCTGACGCATCGGTTCGCCAACGCTCTCGGGGCGTGCCATCGTCAGGAGGAGTAAGCGCTGGTCCGCCGGGATTTGACTAAGGATGGGGCTGGTAAACTCTTCCTGCAATGAGTCTTTTACCATGTCGATCGCCGTGTTCCCGGTTACGTAAATCTGCTTGGCCGGGTGGTGCTCCGCCAGGAGGTTGTCCCGAGCCCGGGTCGTCGGGGCAAAGTACAAGTCGGCCAGGTCATCGGTCAGCCGGCGGTGCATTTCATCCGGAAATGGTGACGCCTTATCATAAGTCCTGAGGCCCGCCTCCACGTGACCAATCGGCAGGTGGTGGTAAAAACCGACCAGGCTCGCCGCCAAGCTGGTAACCGCGTCCCCCACCACCAGCAGCAAGTCCGGCTGACCGGCGTCGACAACGTTGTTCAAGTTATGCAGCAAGCCGCTGAGTTCCTCCACCGCGGCCCCCTTCTGCCCGTTAGTCTGCGCCAGGTCAAAATCTGGGGTGACCTGGAGATACTTCAGCGTCTGGTTTAAGACCCCCTGCTGGGCCTGCTGCGGAGCCACGACAATTACCGGCTGCCAGGTGTCCGGAGCGGTCCGCATTGCCTTAATCAGCGGCGCTAGTTTCAACGCCTCCGCCCGGGTCCCAAACAACAGCATAATTCGATACGGCGCCTGCACACTTCTCACCCCTTTTAAGCAATAATTGCTATTATTGTACACCAAATCACCCCGCATTTTTAACCCAACCGCCTAATCCAGCCCCGGCGGTCGGCCGAAGATGCGCCAGCAGGCCGCTTACCAAATCGCGCGGTACGCAAATAGCCATCAAAGCTCGGGAAAGCCGAACTCTGATGGCCAACATTTGGACGCCTGAAAGACTAGCGCCGCGTCAACGGGGCATCTAGTTGAAACCCACACTATCAATGATCCCATCCGGGCTTGAACCGGAATCGACCGCTTAGGAGGCGGATGCACTATCCAATTATGCTATGGGACCAGACAAAGAATATTATCGCATTATCCATTTCGGAGGTAAAGCGGTAATATCCTTTTTTATTGCGAATTTTGTCGCCGGTGCTTCAGGCGGATCCCCTTATTTTTCCGGTTCTTCTTGTGCCGGCGCTTCTTCGGCTTTGAAAAGCCGCTCAGGGTTTTGGCAACCGACTTGCGCGTTCCCGCTTCACGATCAAGCTGGGCCCTTTGCAGGTGGCGGTCAGCCTTCTTGACGAACGGCTCGACCTGCTTCCCGGCCACCGGCTTTTGGTCGGTCAGCTGGTCCTGGCTGATGTAAAAGTGCTGAATATCAACGTCCAAGTCCGCGGTTAGCTTGCGCAGATCCCGAATATCGTGGTCGTCGCCGAGGCTAATCACCAGCCCCCGTTCCCCCTGGCGGCCAGTTCGGCCTGCACGGTGAACGTAGGTGTTGGTAGTCGTTGGCAGGTCAAAGTTGACCACGCCGGGCAGCTTCGGAATATCCAGCCCCCGGGCCGCCAAGTCCGTGGTCAGCAGGAGTTTGATCTGCCGCTTGCGGAACATCCGCATCGCCTTTTCCCGTTCCACCTGCCGCTGGCGGCCGCCAAGGGTCCCCACGGCAACGTGTTCGTGGCGCAGCCGGCTCGCTGCGTAGTGCAGGGTCCGGGTACTATTGAAAAAGACCAGGGCCCGGAAGTCCTTGATACTTGCCAGGCGGCGCAGGGTCGCCGTCTTCTGCGCGTTGGTCCGGGCCGCCAGGTAAACGTGCTGGACCGGCCCCCGGGAATGGTCGGTGTCCCGAACATCAAAGGTAACAATGTCCCGGCCGAACATCACGCTGAGCTGGTCCAAAACCGGGGACATTGTTGCGGAGAAAAACGCCAGCTGGGTACTGAGCGGGGTTGCCCGTTCAATATCCTCCACGACCGCCAGGGTATCGTCCTGGAGCAGGTCATCGGCTTCGTCGACCACCATCGTCTGGAGGTGCCCCAGCTTGAGGTGGTGGTTATCCAGCATATGAAGGACCCGCCCCGGCGTGCCAACCACGACATCCGGGTGCTTATGCAACTGCATTACCTGCCGCCGCAGGTTTGCACCCCCGGTCAGGGACTGGACCTTCACGCCGAGAATCGTTCCCCACTCGCGCATCACCCGGGCGGTCTGCAAGGCCAGCTCCTGGGACGGGGCCAGCACCAGGATCTGGGTTCCCGTACCCGGCATCACCTTGGGCAACAGGGGGAGGGTAAAGGCCAGGGTCTTCCCAGACCCCGTCGGCGCAATTCCAAGCACGGACTGGTCCGTCTGGAGGGCCTGGTCGACGGCCGTTTGAATCGCGGTCGGCTGCTGGTAGAGCTTATCAAATTGTTCTTTAAACTGTTCGATCAAATAGCATCATCCTATTCTTGATCATTATCTGCGGGGAACGTTAGGTCGGCGGACTGGCGGAGGGAATACATCACGGAGTTAACCGTCCGCGCCAGCCCCAGCCAGTGCTGGTACTTCTTGACCTGCGCTGGGTCATCGGGGTGGTTGAAGAGGTCGGCGAAGTCGTTCATTTCGTCAGTCATCGAATTCTTGGCAACCGGTGCCTCTAGCGGGTGGGCCTGCTTATCGGCATCGTAGTAGGTTACCTTTTGGGTTTCAAAAATGCTGTCAAAGACCAGGGTGTCCTTGAGCCCGTACACTTCTGACGGCAGGTAGGAGTTGGCGGTCTTGCCAAAGTTCAGGGTCACCGTAAAGTGGTCGTAGTTGAGAATGGCGACCCCCTTCGCGTCGACGCCGGTCTTCGCTAGGGTTGGGTAGTAGACAACCGTGGACGGCTCACCGAACAGGGTTACCGCCCCGTAAACGGCGTAGACCCCTAAGTCCATCAGGGCGCCGCCCGCAAAGTCGAGGGTAAAGATGTTCGGGTAGGGCTGGTCACCGGCCAGGACCTTATCATAGCGTGAGGAATACTTCATCACGGTAATCGTCCCGCCCTGGCAGTGGTGCTCCTTCATCTCGGCAACCTTGGCTACTGCCCGTTCGTAAAGCGGCGTGTGGATGTGCCGGGCCGCTTCCACTAGTCGGGCCTTCGGGTGGGCCGCCAGCAACGATTCAATCGCGCTGAATTCGGCCGGGTTTACGAAGGCCGGCTTTTCCACGATGATAAACTTATCATTTTCGATTGCCAGCCGGACCTGCTGGTAGTGCAGGCTGTTTGGTGAAGCTACGTAAACCACATCAAAGTCGCCCGCGCTGAAGAACTTTTCCAGGTTATCATAGAATTCGGTTGCGCCGTAGGGTTCCCCAAATTCCTTGGCCCGGTCCAGGGTCCGCGAGTAGACAGCCGTCAGTTGGTACTTGCCCGTCGTCTTTGCGGCATCTAACATCTGATCGGTAATGATATGGGTTCCAATAATTCCTAGCTTGAGCATCGCTTTTCTCTCTCCTTTGGTTGACGAATACGTTTGTTACAACTAATTTTACCAATTATTGCTGCTTTTTAACAGAAATGAAATCTTCTCCTAATACAAATGTGTGTATAATTGACCATGAAGTTAATGACTTATCGCATACTTAATTGAGGAGACTGATGGAATATGAAGAAAAAGGGAATGTTACTTTTCGGCGCGGGATTAATGGCTGGGCTCAGCAGCACTTTGGGGTTCAGCCGTAAGAAAAGTAGCACGACAACTGCGTTACCGATTTTTTATACTGGTACTTGGCAATATTATGATAAAGAACGTAATCGGTCCCATCGAATCACCATTTCTCCTGAATTAAAATTAGGGATCGATAACCAGGCAATCCCGGCAACCGTCCAGCAGATTGAAACTGACAAGCTGGTCTTCCTTGATAAGTTCGGCTACCACATTACCATCCGGGCCAACGAACAGCGGCCAGTTTCCCTCACTGACGAAGCGGACGACCAGGTTTACACAATTCAACCAGTTCAATAAATTTTCGAGCGCTGCTAACCAGCGTTTTTTTATTTTAAATTATTTATCGTACGTTCTGTGAGCCGGCGCCTGGTAGTTTTTCATAAAGCGCAGGATTTCATCCAAATCGCTGCTAAAGCGAATTTCCCGCAAGTATTGGTCTTCCAAGAAGCCGGCCTGGTTCATGGTCGCCAGCTGGCGCTTTAAGTCATCGTAATAGCCGCGGTAGTTATAGACGGCGACCGGCTTCGCATTGTCGCCAATCGTTACCCAGGAGGCCGCCTGGCTGATCTCTTCTAGGGTCCCCAAGCCACCCGGAAAGGCGATCATCCCGTCCGCCATGGTCATCATCTTTTCCTTGCGCAGGTCCATGTTGGCAACAATCTGCCGGTCAGTTACCCCGGGAAGGGCCACCCCCCGGTCGTAAAGTTCCTGGGTCAGGATACTGTGAACCACCCCGCCATTGGCGAGCACACCCCGGGCCACGGCCCCCATCAGACCGTGCTGGCCGCCGCCATAAACCAGTTCAATCCGGTGGGCCGCTAGCCATTCGCCGACCTTCTCGGCTTCGACCATGTAGTCCGGGTCCTGGCCCTGAAGAGCCCCACAATAAATTGCTAATCTTTTAATTGTCATCTGCTGTTCCTTCCTTTACTAACTCGTTTAAGGCGGCTAGCTGGCCGCTAATTGCCGCTGCCGCAGTTCGGATTGCCATCTCTTCGACTGGGTATAGTTTCAATAAAATTAGGTTGCCGACTCCCTGCCGGCCCAGTACCGCTGGGAAACTCACGTAACCCGAATATTGGGGCTGGTAAATTGCCACCGGCAGGACCAACTGCTCGTCATTCAGCAGGGCGCTGATTAAGCGGCAGGTCCAGGCAGCCACCGCACTACTATTATAACCGAGGCCCTTGAGGGTATACCAGCTGGAGAGGTCCGCCTGAATTTTAAGCTGGCTCTCGTCTAGGTGATGGCCATTGATGGACTCGTCCACCGCCTGGCCGTTCACCCGGACCGTTGACCAGGCAAAGACCTGCCGGCCAGCGTGCTGCCCGTAAACAAAGCCGCTGACGTTGGCCGGAGCCACATGGGCAGCGTGGGCCACCGCCCGGTGAAGGCGCGCGGTATCAACCACCGTCCCAATCCCCAGCACCTGCTTGGCTGGTAGCCGCAACTGTTCCTGGAGAAAGGCGGTCGCCGCCTCGTTGGGGTCGGCCAGGTTGACCACCAGACCGTTAAAACCGCTGGCCACAATCCGCGGGGCAATTTCCGCGAGGGCCCGGCCCGTTGCTGGCAGCTCCGCCATTGGCCCTTCCTTGCCGCGTGCGCTTTGTCCCACTGCTACCACAAGGAGCTGGGCCGTGGCGAGGGCGGCATAGTCTTGAATGATGATCCGCGGCTGGACCGGCAAGGCCGGCAGGGCATCCGCCAGGTCGCTCTGCACCGCCAGGGCCCGGTCATCGTCACGGTCAATCAAGACCAGTTGATCGACCGCAGCCGTCGCCACCAGCTCGTTTGCCAGGAGCCGGCCCACGTGTCCTAAACCAATAATGCCAATTTTTCGCATCTTTCCGTATCCTTTCTAAAGAAGGGACCGTGACGCGAGCGCCCTAGTCCCTTCCTGGTTATTTGATTATTCTTGAAAAGCGGCTGCTTCGGGAAAGACGTTTAAGACGAAGTCCCGGGCCCCCTTGCCGAAGTCAAAGGATTCCTGGGCCCGGTAGCTTTCCCGGTGGTCGCCAACCGCGAGGATTACCTGGTCCGGAGCCAGCTTGAACTCAACGCCGAGCTCAATGGCCGCTCGAATCAGGCGCTGCACGTCATCGGAGTAGTCCTTGCTAATGGCCTGCAGCGGGTGTTGGTAGCTAATATTGTTCGTGTAGCGGTCGTTGGCGATCTTCAGGCCAAACGACAGTAGGTTACCGTTCTCAATCTGGTCCGCCAGCTGCCCGCTGATCGTCAGTGCGGGGTCCTCCACCCGGCGCTTGGCAAAGGTCAGGGCCAGCCGGTATTCCCGGGGGGCATTGAATTCCTCGACGAATGTTTCCAGCTCCGCAATCAGGGCGCTAGCCGCCTCCTTCATCCAGGCCGTTTCTTCCTTCGGCTTTTGCAGGGCCACCTCATTATTGAGCTGCCGCGCCTGGGCCAGCTTCGCGGTTAAGTCCTCTGGCAATGGTGATACCAGGGCGTCTAGCAGCAGCAGTTCCAGAAAGTTAATCGTGTCGTCACTAATTCCGGTCCTGGACAGCGGATCCAGGTCAAAGTTCCGGAACTCAAGGTAGTCGACCCCCTTAGCGAGGGACCCCTTCAGGTCGGTCACATCCTGGTTATGCCCCCGCAGGCGCACCGGGCCAAAGAACTCCTTCAAACTGTAAAAGGTCCCGTTGTCCATGAACTGCTGTAGCTGGGCAACGTGCTCCTCGAGGGAATTGTAGGTGACCCGCTCACTGGCAATGTTGTCATCCCCAAAGTCGCTCGCCCGAATACTCCGCACCGGCAGCTCCAGTTCGTCAGGAAAACTCTCCGGCATATCTTCGGTGACCGGGCTGGCCCCGTATAAGTACGTAAACAGCCACTGGTAAAGGTAGTAGACCTGGGCCAGCTTAAAGTAGAGCTGGTTGCGGAAAGCAACCTCGCTCGCGTAATCATCCTGGTAGAAACGCTGGTAAAGGGTCGTAATCAGTTGGGGTGCCAGGCCAAAGTTAATGTGGACATCCCCCATGATTTCCTTAACAATTCCGTATTTATTTCCCAGGTAATCATGGTTTTCCTGGTCCCACGGCTTCGTGAAGTCGTCCTTTAAGAAATCCAGGTCGTTCTGGTACAGGGGCGCCGGGGCCATACTTAACGGCCAGAGCCGCTCATCACTGTGGAGGTGCTGAATCATGATCTGCTCCAACATCTTCAGGTGACGGACTGCGGCCGTGCTCCCCACCACGGGCGGCGTCTCAAAGTCAATCATGTCATCGGTAAAGCCGGAATTCAGGTAAATGTTGTGCTGGCGCGACCGCAAGTTCGCTGGGTACGGGTAGCGACTCGCCCGGCCATTGGTCAATACACGATGCTTTTTAGCTTCCAGGCCAAACCGGCAGGCAAACATTTGGGCATTCAATTCGGGCTCCTTCAGTGCCGACTTGATCTGGTCATATCTATCAGCCATCTAGCATCCCCCCATCATATGATCTCGTTCTCCACTCTACCACTTTTAAAAGCGAATGGGCAATCTTTTTTTTGGAGTGGGAAAGCACCTGCCCGTCTAGTTCATCTTCCCGCCCCGTCGACACACAGCAAGCCTATTTAGGATAGGTCAAATCCCCTGCCAGCGGCAGCGGCGAATGTCAACGTGGTTCTCATCTTTAAACGGTACTCCCTCAGCCAGCAGCATCGGCCGTTGGTCAAACCAGCCCGGTACCAGGCGGCCGCTCGCGGTGACCACCCGGTGACAAGGGTGCTTGCCCCGGCCGCCAGCCTTCCCCAGGGCTTTGCCAACCAGGCGGGCGTTGCGGGGCCGGCAAATAATTTGGGCAATCTGCCCGTAGCTGGCGACCCGGCCCAGGGGGATCAGGTCCACCGTGTTCAAAACGTCCTGAATAAACTGCTCATCCATCTTTGCCACGGCTTTCGCCTCCTCGTCCACCGATTATACCCGTTTTACCTGAAAAGAAAAAGCGCCCGAAACTGCCGGGCGTCCATTTCCATTATTGAAGCAACAAGTCGTCTTTACATAAAGAGCCGGGCGAAGGGAATCACCACCAGGTCGACCACGATCCCGCTAATAACAACGCAGACCGAGGCCATTGCGCCTTCCAGGACACCAAACTGGAGGGCCTTGGCGGAACCAATCGTTCCCCCGGTGCCCAGTCCCAGTCCTAACCCGATTTGGGAATGCTGGAGCCGGAACGCCTTGATAAACACATCGGCCAGGGCGTAAATAATCACGGCCTTGACAATGCAGGCAATCGCGGTCACCGCCGAGTTACCGCCAATTGCCTCGGCCACCGGCATCGCGATCGCGGTCGTGGCCGCCTGGGGAAGCATGGCCGCCGCCGAAGAGTGCGACAGGCCCACCAGCTTGCTGGCCCCGAGGATAATAAAGAGGCAGATCACGCTGGAAATCACCAGGGAGATTATAATATCGAGCCAGTATTTTTTCAGGACGTCGTTACGTTTAAACAGGGGAATCGCGAAGGCAATCGTCGCCGGGTTCAGGAACCAGAAGATAATGTCTCCGCCCGGCTTATAGAAGTGCCGGTAGACATAGGCGGTCGACGTCCCCTGGACCTTGCCCCAGATAATTAAAATGATTATCCCGGCCACCATCCCGAAGAATAACGGCTGGAAGAGGAAGAAACCCTTGCTCTTCTTAAATAGCCACTGCCCGGCCAGGAAAACGGCCAGGGAGATGAAGATCCCGGTAAAGGGTAGTGCGAGGTTATTAGTTAATGCTGTCATGCTGCTGCCCTCCCATGATTCGTTTGTGAATTGCAATCACCAGCCGGGTAACGTAGGCGGTTACCACCAGCAGGACGACGGTCGCCACCAGGATGACCAGCAGGATTTGCAGGCCCTCCCGCTTTAAAATCCCCAGGTCATTGGCGATCTGAATGCCGGATGGTACAAAGAGGAAGCCAATCAGGCTGATTAGAAACATTCCCAGGCCCTCGACCCACTCCAGCTTGACAATCCGCAGGGTCAGCAGCAGGTAAAGCAAGACCAAGCCGATTACCGGGGTCGGCACGACAAATGACGGTGGGCAGAGGGCAGAAAGAATGCTCGCCACCCACAGGATACCGGCAAAAATGGCACACTGCACGAGGATTGGTGCCGTTTTGTGATGTTTGTCTTTTCTTGGCATAATCGCGTCCTCCTTAGCTTGAACGGTCTAATTTCACAAACTATTATACAGGAGAATTGCTGGTAATGTAACCGCCTTCAGATAATATTAACATTGGCGATCAACATTTTTCCGGTTGATCGGTGGCGCCTGTTCTCGCTTAGTGTTATCTGCACCAAGCAAATTGCGTGACATTCGCCGCTTTCCCGGTATAATTCATGCTAAAACGCACCCCAAGGAGGAAGCAGCAATGAAGACAGTGCAAAATATCGTTATCGGCTTTGGCAAGGGTGGTAAAACGCTCGCCAAGTTTCTCGCTCAGCAAGGCCAAGAGGTCCTCGTGGTCGAAAAGTCGCGGGAGATGTACGGGGGGACCTGCATTAACATTGCCTGCCTCCCCTCCAAGCGTCTGATCACTGAGGCCGCCCGGGGAACCGACTTTGCGACCGCCATCCAGGGCAAGCGGGAGATGGTTGCCCAGCTGCGGGCCAAGAACTACCATATGCTCGCCGACGAGGACACCATCACCGTTCTGGACGGGACCGCCCGCTTTACCGGCGACCATACGATCAGCGTAACGACGGCCAGCGGCCAGCAGGAATTTACCGGTGAGCGGATTTTCATCAACACCGGTGCCCAGCCGGTGATCCCCGCCATCCCCGGCTTGCGGGAAAGCCCGGCTCTGCTGACGTCCACCAGCGCGATGGAACTCGACAGTTTGCCGCAAAAACTGGTGATCATCGGCGCCGGCTACATCGGCCTGGAATTTGCCGGGATGTTCGCCGAGTTTGGCGCCCAGGTGACCGTGGTTGACCACCACCAGGAATTCCTGCCCCGCGAAGACCTGGATGTCGCAGCGATGGTAAAGGCCAACTTAGAACAACGCGGCGTCACCTTCCGTCTGGGGGTCAGCATTGACCAGGTTGCCACGGCCAATGGTCAGGCCCAGGTGACAATCAGCCAGGATGGGCACCCAGACCGGATCCCTGCCGATAAAATCCTTGCCGCAACCGGGCGCCGGCCTGCGACTGCGGACCTGGGCCTGGAAAATACCGGGATCGCCGTCGATGACCGGGGCGCAGTCAAGGTTGACGACCAGCTCCACACCACGGTGCCAAATGTTTGGGCCATCGGTGACGTCAAGGGCGGCACCCAGTTCACCTACATTTCGCTGGACGACTTCCGGATCATCAAGGACGAGCTCTTTGGCGACGGCAGCCGCCGCGTTAGCAACCGCGGCGCCGTCCCGACCAGCGTCTTTATTGAACCGCCGCTGGCCCAGGTTGGCCTGACGGAAAAGCAGGCCCATGCCCAAAAGCAGGACTACCTGCTCTTCAAGCTTCCCGTTGCCGCGATTCCGAAGGCCAAGGTCCTAAAAGACCAGCGTGGGGTACTCAAGATGCTGGTTGACCCGCAAACCAAGCTGATCCTGGGCGCGACCCTCTACGCCCCGGAAGCTCACGAAATCATTAACATGGTCGCACTGGCAATGCGGGCTAAGCTCCCTTACACCATGCTCCGCGACCAGATTTACACCCACCCGACCATCAGCGAGGCCTTCAACGACCTCCTCAAAAAGCCGCAAGAATAACTAAAACGCCCACGCTGCTGACTATCAAAGTCGCTCGCGTGGGCGTTTGCTTTACAACTTGCGTTCGTACATGTGGACAGGGGTGTCACCAATATCCGCGTAATGGAGGACCAGCTCGCCAGCAAAGCGAAAGCCGCTGTTGAGGTAGGCCCGCTCGGCCGGAACATTGCCCTTCATCACGTCGAGGTGCATTACCGCATATCCCTTGTCTTTCGCAAATTTGGCCAACTCCCGGAGCATTTGCTGTGCCAGTCCCCGGCCCCGGAAGTCCTTGTTGACAGCAAAGAGGTGCAGAACAGCGATTTGCCGGTCCGGCACCAGCTCGGCCCACTCAGCCCGGCGGTAGTTGGGGTCCTCGCCGGCCGTTAAAACTCCGACACTGGCAACTTGGCCGTTCACCAGCCCCTCGACTACCATCCCGTTCTCAATCCGGGCGGCCAAGAGCTCCTGGCTGGGGTAAACACCCCAGTGCCAGTCCGCCCCGTATTCGTCGTTCTGTTGTTGGGCACAGACGTCCTGGTAAAAACGGCAAACCACATCCAAGTCGGCCGCCGTCGCTTGCTTAATCTGCATTCACACCGTGCTCCTTTCCAGATCATTCGTTTTACCAATGATATAAAAAAGGGGCGGGAAAAGCAAAAATGAGCGTGGACGGAATTAGCCGAGCTAGTTTTGTCCACGCTCATTTTTCTTATCATTGGAGAAACGGGCAAGCACCGCCACATCAGCAGTTACCGCTCCTCAAGCAGTCTGCTCTGCGACAACTTGGGGTGGTTGTCCAGCCAGGCCGATTTCTCCCCTCTTTTAGCCTATTACTTAGCGTTCAGGACAAAGCTAAAGTCAATGTCCTGGTCGGCCGGAATGTGGTACTTTGGCTCAACATCGGCACCCCAACTGTCGATTCCGCCGACACCGCGGACCGCACCGGCAATTACCATCACCGTCCGTCGTTCCAGGGGCAGTTCTCCAATGTGGGTGGCATTTTCCAGCTCTTCCGCCGTGTACGGCAGGCAGCTAAAGGCAAACGGCTGCCCCGCTTTTGCCACCTTCAAGCTGAACGGTTCGCCGTCCGGGTCACCTCGACCCAGTCGGTCGCCATGTGCATCCCGTTTTCCTGGGGAACCAGGTACTTGGCGACCGGCAGGCCCTGAATTTGGTAAGTGCCGCGCTTAGCTCCAGCCATCCGGTCCGGGTAGGTTTCACCCGACAGGCCCTGGTATTCAAAACCGGTCGCCGCGGTCGGCATTATCAGCCGGACCCCCATCACGGGCAGCTCTGGCAAGCCGGCTTTACCCGTGTAGTGGACGTGGACCGTAATGGCCCCGCCGACTTCGACGGTATAGGTCATCGTGACCGTGGTAGCGGGGACCGTCAGCGTCTCAAAGGTGTAGACAACCGTCACCCGTTCAGCCGTCTCTTCATTGGAGTAGTGGTCGTTGTCCAGCGGCAGGCCGCCGAAGTCGTGATTGTCTACCGTGACGTTAATCGCGGTGCACTTCTGGAAGCAGTCCGCACCCAGCCACTGGGCTGACTTGACGTTGAAGCCGCTCCCCCGGTCATTATCCGTCGTGGCCCGCCAAAAGGTTGGCACCGGCGTCCGGTAAAGCCATTCCTTGCCGTTAACTTTTAATGATTCCAGGCCGCCCCGTTCGTAGGAAAAGATATAGTGGAAACCGGCACCGCCAACGCCGAGCGAACCGTCACCATAAACAAGGTGTAATTTATTTGTGTAATCCATAGTAGTACCGCACCTCCTGCATTGCCGGCTTCGGTGTCCGATCCGCAAACATCAAGCCATCGCCAGAAAATTCATAGTCGGAGTGGCGGTCGTCAAAGTCGCCACCGTAGCGCATTACCAGCTTACCGCTAACCGGGTCCTTGACCTGGAGAGCCTGGTCGATAAAGTCCCAGATGAAGCCGCCGAAGTATTGCGGGTACTTGTCGAGCAACTCAATGTAGGAGCCCATCCCCCCACAGGAGTTCCCCATGTCGTGCATGTATTCGCACTCCATGAATGGCTTATCCGGGTTATTTTGCAGGTATTCCTCCACCTGCTGTGGCGGCAGGTACATCCAGCTCTCCACGTCAGAAACCTGATCCCGGTAGTCCTTGGTCCCGCCAGCCGGCAGGTAGCTAGCCTTATCCAGGCTCGGGATCTGCTCGCTGTAATCGTGGGTGTGGCAAACCCCTTCGTAGTGGACCAGGCGGCTATCGTCGTGCGCCTTGTAAAATTCCTGCATAGCGACCATGTCGTCGCCGACGAAGGACTCGTTGCCCAGTGACCAGAAGAGGATCGCCGGGTGGTTCTTAAAGGTCTCGTAGTTGGTCCGCGCCCGATCTACCACCGCTTCCTTCCATTGGGGAACGGAACCCGGGACGTTGTAAGACGGGGCGACCCTGCCCATCTTCTGCCAGGTCGCGTGCGACTCCAGGTTGTTTTCGGCCATCATGTAGATCCCGTTGTCATCACACAGACTGTACCAGGGCAGCTGGTCCGGGTAGTGGCAGGTCCGGACAGCATTGATGTTGTTTTCCTTGAAGGTCTGAATATCCTTTTCCATGTCGGCCATCGTGACGGAACGACCCCGCTGAGCGTCCCACTCATGGCGGTTGACCCCGTTGATAATCAGCCGTTGGCCATTGAGCAGCACCACATGGTCCGGGCTGATTTCGATCCGCCGGAAGCCAAAGCGGTACGGGACCAGCTCCAGCAGGTGGCCTGTTTCGTCCTTGACCTCAACCAGCAACTGGTAGAGGTAGGGATGGTGGTTATCCCAAAGGTGGACATCCGCAACCGCCGTTTCGTCCAGTTGGACCTTGGCGGCAACTGGTTTGGTCTGGTCAACAATTACCCGACCGTCAGCGTCCTTAGCGATGACGTGTACCGTCCCCGCCTGCTCACCCGCCAGCTGGAGTTCCAGGTTAAAACGGCCGGTGTGGTAGTCATCGTCGACGGTCGGCCGGATGGTCAGGTCCTCCACGTGGGTCACCGGCTGGGCTAAGAGGTCAACCGAACGGAAAATCCCGGAAAAGCGGAACATATCCTGGTCTTCCAGCCAGGAAGCGGTGCTGTGCTTGAAGACTTCGACCGCCATGACGTTGCCCTCGTCTTGAATATACGGCGTCAGGTCGAATTCGGACGGGGTGAAACTATCCTCGGCATAGCCGATAAAGTGGCCGTTGAGCCAGAGGTACACCGCCCGCTCGACCCCTGCAAAGCGGACCCGGATCTGCTGGCCACGCAATGCCGGGTCGAGGTCAAACTCTTTCCGGTAGAGTCCAACGGTGTTATCAGCGCCGGTGCTAAAGGAGCCTTCCTCCTTGTTCTGACCGTCAACGGCATAGGCCGGGCGCCGATAAATCTTTCCCTCCCACGGAATCAGGGTGTTGATGTAGTTGTTCTGGGCGTAGTCACTCAGTTCAATTTCACTCGGTACCGCAATCGTGCCAAAGTCTGCACAATCGTGGTCCACGGCGTAAAAGTCCGCCGGCCGCTCCTGCGGGTTCTGGGCAAACCGAAATTGCCACTGCCCGTCAAGGGACTGGACAAAGCGGCTACGGTGGTGCGCCCATTCCGCGTAGTTGCCATAGTAATGATGGTCACTATGGGCGGGCAACTGGTTGACCCGGAAAACTTCCGGATCGTCCAACCATTTAATATCTGCATCCATGAATGAAAGACCTCCTCACTAAAACTATCCGCCACTAGTATAGCGCTTTCATTTCAGTGAAGATAGTAAAGATTACTAAACTTTACTAAAAAAGCGGTCGGTGACCAATAAAAACCTAAAAGGGCGAACCACAAAAATCACCGTGATCCGTCCTTAATTATAAAAAGAGTACCTTTTCAGGTACCCCGCCGGCTCGGAACAAGTAACCGGCTGATTCTAATTTACACACCAGCAATCTTATTATCGTAATTATTGACCATACTCTTGTGTCAGTCTCTCCACAGCAGTTTTAGCCTGCCGAATGCAGTCTGGCATTCCAACACCGCCATAAGGTGTCCCAATTAAGAATAAGCCGGGATAGGTCGTTGCTACGTGTTGCTTTAGTTTGGCAACCCGATCCAGATGGCCAACCGTGTACTGAGGTATACTCTGCACTAGCCGGTTAGTTTCAACCCATTGAGGCTTAGCAGAGAAGTGGAGAATCCGTTGTAGTTCATGCAGTGCGATTTCTCCCAGTTCGGCATTAGAATGATTGGCGATTGTTGAGTCACCAGGCTTGCCGATAAAGGCCCGTAGAACAACCCGGTCCTTCGGTACAGTCGCAGTCCACTTATTTGAGATGAAGGTGCAGGCAGTTAGCGGCGTTTGAGTTGCCCTGGTAATGACAAAGCCGTTACCTTTAAGTTCTGCATTAAAACTAGCTCTGTCAAAACTCATCATGGTAATCGCACAGGAGCCAAGGCTCATCTGCCGCACAGTATCAAACGCGTTATCGTCCATAAACCAGTGCTTGTAACAGTCTGGTGGAGTCGTAATAATTACATTATTTGCGGTAATAGCTGTATTATCGTTAATCATTAGATGGAAAGAGCCATCCTGGTGCCCCTGCTGGTACTCAATCGCAGAAACACTACTGTTTTTATGAAGGGTCACATTATCCGGCATTTGGCTAATCAAGGCATCGAGTACTGAAGCCAGCCCGTGCTTTAACTGACGGAATATTCCCTTACGTTGCGGTACGCGACGTTTTTCAAGTCTAAGACACCACGGATCAGGTTTCCAGACCGCCGCTCCATCTGATGAAACTGTGGAAACGCTGAATCGAGGCTCAGTTTATAGATGTCGCCACCATATATACCAGCCATTAATGGTTCAATTAGCTGGGCTACCATTTCTTCCCCTAAATGATACTTAAAGAAATCGCCAATTGAAACGTCGCCTTGATTAGAATACGGCCGTTTAAAGTAGTCACTGAGAACTCTGAATTTTGCTGCTGTTGATAGCAATCTTGTTTCCGCAAAGGGAATTAGCTTGGTTGGAATACCAACAATTGAGCCCCCTGGGATAGGATAAAGCTTTCGACGACTATAAATATAAGCCTGGTCGGTCTTGTTAATAACAACATCCTTACTAAGGCCGAGCTCAGTTACTAGCTTAGTCATGGCTGGCTTCCTGGCCAGGTAAGAGTCTGGCCCCATTTCAACGGTATATCTCTGAATATGCTTAGTTTGCACTTTACCGCCGAACCGGTCAGCACTTTCATATAGCTGGATGTCCCACATAGGCTTTGCTTTCCCAAGATAGTACGCTGCTGAGAGTCCAGACAGACCACCGCCGACAATAACGACTTTTTTCATAATGCGGTCCCTCCTCATACATCTAGTCAAACAATACGCAATTAACTTACATTTTAATGAATAAAATCAACAATTACCAGGATCATATTCTTAGCCGCTTCTTATATACTTCATTATTGCAAATGCGCTTTTAAAAAGTCCCCAAAATGAAAAATCTAGCATTGATCGGCATATTAGAGGACAAACTTTCCTTCAATAATTGGCTTTTGAACTTCCCGCAGTCTCGAATTTAATAGATCATAGAGAAACAATCTTTTACTTTCGTCCAGTTCATTATCAGCCATTCGCTTAATCCCTGCAGGTGTTAAGCTATGGAACCAGTCATAAAATTCCGTTGCCTTATCCATAATAATCATCTCCTCTGCTCAATCTAAAGATATGTCCTCGTTATAATTTTGCGGGATTCTTTCCTCGTTGTATACGCCCATCGTTTTCTTAAATTCTCTGTAAATAATCAGACAGCAGACGCAGGCTATCTTACATACCTGCTTTAGTTCACTTACTCCTTTAATTCAACGCAAAAAAACACCCGACCGATAATTAAATCAGTCGGGCATTTTTAGTAGTGCGGCCAAGAGGACTTGAACCTCCACGGTCTAAACGACCATAAGATCCTTAATCTTACGCGTCTGCCAATTCCGCCATGGCCGCGTCAACAAATAGTATTATAGCAAGCTGACTACTTGTTGACAAGCCCTTTTTTAATTTTTTAGGTAAAAGTGGTGACCACACCGCCGGCAGACGTAGCGCCGGGTATTAAAGCGCCGCTGGCGGCCAATCGTAATCCCGCAGCCCGAACACTGGTAGACCCACTTGACCTTCCGCGGCCGCGCCTTGCTGGTCACCGGCGCGTAGCGGGAACCACCGACCTGGGCTAGCAGGGTCCGAAAGGCGGTACTGCGGTGGTGGTAGTCCTGGCCGGTCTGGTGGAGGTGGTAGTGACACAGCTCGTGGAGGACCACCCGCTTGAGGTTGG
Organism: Limosilactobacillus antri DSM 16041; assembly: GCF_000160835.1. Classification (GTDB taxonomy): domain Bacteria; phylum Bacillota; class Bacilli; order Lactobacillales; family Lactobacillaceae; genus Limosilactobacillus; species Limosilactobacillus antri. Next base: position 40,281 of record NZ_GG700734.1, on the reverse strand, counting down.
CCAGGTCAAACTCGGTGTACATCAGCGGGTTAATATCAATGTGGCCATCCTCCAGGTGGTAACGGCCCCCGGTCGTCTTGAGCCGGGAATTGAAAAAGATCCGGTGGGCAAAGGGCCGGTGGAAGGCCGCCAGTGACCACTGTTCCGTCAACCGCTGCAGGTCTGCGTTATTCATTCACGGTCGCCGGATTCAGCATGGTCAGCTGAATCCGCTGCCGCTTCAGGTCAACGCTGTCAATCCACACGTCCACAATGTCGCCCACGGAAACAACCGACCGCGGATCGCGGGTAAACTTCTTGGTCATCTTGGAAATGTGAACTAAACCGTCGTGCTTGACCCCGATGTCAACAAAGGCCCCGAAGTCGACCACGTTGCGGACCGTGCCCTGCAGCTGCATTCCCGGTTTCAGGTCCTCAATCGTCATCACGTCATGGCGCAGCAACGGCGCCGGCATCGAGTCCCGCAGGTCGCGGCCCGGCTTTTGCAGGGAGGCCATGATATCGTTAACGGTCGCCTCCCCGGCCTTGGCCGTCGTAAATTCCGCCGGGTCCAGTTGCCGAATCCGCTTTGTTGCCCCGGGGGTGCCCAGGTCGGCTACTGCCACGCCCGCCTTGTCCATCATTGCCGCCGCAATTGGGTAGCTCTCGGGGTGGACGTCGGTGTTATCGAGCGGGTTCTCGCCGTTGACGATCCGCAAGAAGCCCACCGACTGCTGGAAGGCTTTCGGTCCCAGCCGCGGCACGTCTTTGAGCTGCTGCCGGTTGGTGTAGCGGCCGTTGTCATCCCGGTACTTGACAATGTTCTTGGCAATCGTCTTGTTCAGGCCAGAAATCTGGCTGAGCAGCTGGTAACTGGCCGTGTTCAGGTTAACCCCGACCCGGTTGACCGCCCGCTCCACGATGGCGTCCAGTTCCCCGCTCAGCTCCTTCTTCGGCAAGTCGTGCTGGTACTGGCCGACCCCGATCGATTGCGGGTCAATCTTGACCAGTTCGGCCAGTGGATCCTGGAGCCGCCGCCCAATCGAGATGGCACTCCGCTGTTCAACGTGCAGGTCGGGGAATTCGTCCCGGGCTTCCTGGCTCGCAGAGTAAACAGAGGCCCCCGCTTCGTTGACGATCACGTAGTAAACTGGGCGATCAATCTTCTTAAGCGCCGCCGCGACGAACTGTTCCGACTCCCGGCTGGCGGTTCCGTTCCCAATCGCAATCATCTCGACATGGTACTTCTCCAAGAGCTCGATGAATTCGCCTTCCGCCGCGGCCCGTTGCTTTTCCGGCGCCGGCTTGTGGGGGTAAATCACCGCCTTAGTCAGGAACTTGCCGTTCTCATCCAGGACGGCCAGCTTGCAACCGGTCCGGTAGGCGGGGTCAAAGCCGAGCACGACCTTGCCCTTAATTGGCGCCTGCATCAGCAGGTGGTAGAGGTTTTCGCCAAAGACCTTAATCGCCTGCTGGTCAGCAGCATCCGTCAGCTGCCGCCGCAGCTCTCGTTCAATTGCCGGGCCTAAGAAACGCTTATAGGCGTCGGCCGCGGCTTCTTCGATAAAGGTCGTGGCCTGGTTCTCCTTCTTCGTCCGGAGCAGGCGGAACTTGAGGTAGTTCAGGACAGCCGTTTCATCAACCGCTAGTTTAACGGACAAAACGTCCTCCTTTTCACCCCGGTTGATCGCCAGCACCTGGTAAGAGTTCAGGCCCTTTACGGCACTAGCAAAGTCGTAATACTGCTTGTAGGTCTTTAGCTCATCCTTTTCCTCGCCACCCTTCTTCAGGCTGGTGACCAGCTGGCCGTGGTTATTGGTAAAGTTCCGTAACCAGGCCCGGACCGTTACCATCTCAGAGATGGCCTCGGCCAGGATTTCATGGGCCCCCTCAAGAGCTGCTTCCGGGCTCTCAACGTCAGCGTTGACGAATTCGGCCGCCTTAGCCGCCAGGTCGCCGTCAGGGTAGGTTAACAGCCAGTTGGCCAGCGGCGCCAGTCCGGCGGCCTTGGCCTTCTGGGCCTTGGTCTGCCGCTTCTGCTTGTATGGCAGGTAGAGGTCCTCCACCGTTTGCAGGTCGGTGGCGGCGCGAATCTGCTTTTCCAGGGCAGGAGTCAGCTTGCCCTGCTCCTTGATCTTGTTGACCACCGTTTCCTGCCGTTCACGCAGGCTGGCAACGTGGTGGTACTGATCGCGAATTTCCTGCAACTGAACTTCATCCAGGGTCCCGGTCATTTCCTTCCGGTACCGCGCGATGAAGGGAATCGTGTTCCCCTCATCCATCAGCTGCAGGGCGGCACTAACCTGCTTGTGCCGCAGCTTCGGCAGCTGCTGACTTACTAGTTGAACAATTTGTTGATCCATTCGGTCCTCCGTCTAAAAACTACTTCCACCAGGAATCGAGCGGACTAATCGGCTGGTGACGCTTGTGCCGCGTCTTCTTGTACCAGTCCTCAATCTTTTCGGCAACCTTGTCGGCAATCTGGTGGCCCTCAAGGTAATTATCAATATCTTCATAGCAAACGCCCAGCGCCTCTTCGTCCGGCCGCATCGGCTGGTCATCTTCCAGGTCCGCGGTCGGCACCTTTTCATAGAGGGACTTAGGGGCCTGGAGGTACTCCAGCAGAGCCTTCCCCTGCCGCTTATCCAGCCCAGACAGGGGCGTGATGTCGGCCCCGCCGTCACCAAACTTGGTGTAAAAGCCGGTGACCGCTTCGGCAGCGTGGTCGGTTCCCACAACGGCGCCGTGGTTAGCGCCAGCAATCGCATATTGGACAATCATCCGTTCCCGGGCCTTGATGTTCCCCTTGTTGAAATCGCTGATCTGGGCTCCCGCCGCTTCGACAGCCGCGACCATGGCGTCGGTCGCCGGCTTAATGTTGACCCGCAGTGTCTGGTCAGGCTTGATGAAATCATTAATTGCTTTCATGGCGTCAGACTCATCCGCCTGTTCGCCGTATGGCAGCCGGACCGCGATGAATTGGTAGTGCTTATCCGGTGCTTTTTGCCGCAGCTTTTCCACGGCCAATTGACACAGCCGCCCTGTCAGGGACGAGTCCTGACCACCAGAAATCCCCAGGACCAGGGTCGTCATCCCCGTCTTTTGCAAAAAGTCACTGATAAACTGAACCCGCTTGTCCACTTCCTCTTGCGGGTCAATTTGGGGTTTCACCTTCAACGTATTAATAATTGATTTTTGTAACTGCCGCATTTTCCTTCTCCTTAATTCTCAAGGCCCTTAACGTACTCGTTAACCTGGTGAATCAGCTTCATCTTGTTGTCGTAGCACCGTTGCGAAAGGTCAACCGGGTAGACCTCCGGGTTCAAATCCCGTTTGTACTCGTCCCAGAGCGCTGCCAGGCTCGCAATCCGGTGATCGCGGATTTCCTCCAGGGTCGGTTCGGTGTAGACAAACTCGCCATCCCGCCAAATCTCCTTGAGCATCGGCCGGGCAGTAAAGTCACTGACGTCCTTTTGCTGGAGCGGGAAGCGCGGGTTGAACATGTTGATCTGGCTGAGCTTGCGCGGGTCTTCGTCGGCCAGGGTAATATAGTCGCCCTCGCTCTTGCCGTCCAGCCGGTCGTTGATCCGCCAGACCTGCTTTTTGCCCGGCGTCGACATCTTGCTGACGTTGTTGGAAATCTTAATGGTGTCGACCATCTCGCCATACTCGTTTTCAAAGGCAACCAGCTTGTAGACCGCCCCCAGGGTTGGCTGGTCATAGGCGGTAATCAGCTTGGTCCCGATTCCCCAGACGTCGATCTTGGCGCCCTGCATTTTCAGGTTTTGGATCGTCTTTTCGTCCAGACCGTTCGAGGCAAAAATCTTGGCGTCCGGGAAGCCGGCTTCGTCCAGCATCGTCCGCACCCGCTTGGACAGGTAGGCCATGTCGCCACTGTCAATCCGGACCCCCTGGAAGTTGATCTTGTCGCCGAATTCTTTAGCGACCTTGATCGCGTTCGGTACCCCGCTCTTGAGGGTATCAAAGGTATCCACCAGGAAGACGCAATCGTGGTGGGTCTGCGCGTAGGCCTTAAAGGCGTCGTAGTCATTCATGTACGCCTGAACGAGGGCGTGGGCGTGGGTCCCAGAAATCGGGATCCCGAAGAGCTTGCCGGCCCGGACATTGCTGGTGGCGTTAAAGCCGCCGATGTAGGCCGCCCGGGTTCCCCAAATCGACGCGTCAAGTTCCTGGGCACGCCGGGTTCCGAATTCCATCACACTCTGGTCCCCAACCACGGAGCGGATCCGTGACGCCTTGGTTGCAACCATAATCTGGTAGTTAAGGATGTTTAAGAGCGCCGTTTCGACCAGCTGGGCCTCAATCATCGGTGCGTCCACCTGCAGGATCGGTTCGTGGTTAAAGACAAAGTCCCCCTCTTCAAAGCTCCGCAATGAGCCGGTGAAGCGGAAGTCGCGGAGGTATTCCAGGAAGTCATCGTCAAACTGGCCGGTTGACTTGAGGTAGTCAATGTCGCTGGCCGTAAAATGGAGGTTCTTAATGTAACGGATGATGTGGTCGAGGCCGACGAATACGGCGTAGCCATTGTTGAACGGCATTTTCCGGAAGAAAGACTCAAACACCGCCCGCCGGTTGCCCATCCCCTGCTTCCAGTAGGTCTGCATCATGCTCAGCTCATAGGCATCGGTGTGTAAAGCAAGGCTATCATCTGGATAATCAAATTTCATTGTTCTTTATTCCCTTTCAGTCTAGTTAATAACACGGTAACAAAAATTATTCTTAATATAGCAGAACGGGAGCTTAATTCCAACGGTTTTCCCATTTGCCGCTAAAGACAGGCGGCGGTTGGTAACGAACCAGTCAGTCCCGTCCTACCCTCATTTTTCGAGGACAAATTCAAAGCGGGAGCCGACGTACTGGGTGTGGACGTACTCAAACGGCCGGCCGTCCTGCAAATAGGACAGCTGGGTCATCCGCAAGAGCGGGTCGCCGCGTTTAACGTCCAGGTAGGTGGCAATCCGTTCCGTAGCCTTAGTTGCGGAAATGTGCTGGGTCGCGTGGCCCGGGTAAAGGTGGGCCTTCTGCTCTAAGGTCCGGTAAAAGGAGCTGGTAATTTCTTCCCGGCTAAAGTCCTTGACCAGGGTCGCCGGGACCGTGGCAATTTCGTAGCAGATCGGAATCTCATTGCCAGAGCGGACCCGCTCCATCCGCAGCACCTGTTCTCCCGCCGGCAGCTTCAGCTTTTCGATTTCGGTTTGGGAGGGCACCGTTAAGTGGTAAGAAATGGTCTTGCTAGACGGCGTCTTCCCGGCCGCCAGCATTAACTCGGTAAAACTGGTGACCCCAGCCATTTTTTCCTGCACCTTGCGGTTAGCCACGAAGGTCCCCGAGCCGACCCGGCGTTCGAGGATTCCCTCATCAACCAGGGCCTGGATTGCCTGACGCAGGGTCATCCGACTGACGTTAAACTGGTTGGCCAGCTCCCGTTCCGCCGGAATCTTTTGGCCGACCCGCCACTTATCATTTTCGATATTCTCCCGCAGTTGATTATGAATTTGAATGTAGACCGGTGAGCCCATGACGTATTCCTCCTTATGCCAATACAATTCTCTGTCATACTTCGTCTTATTCTACCACTTTTTTAGTCATCTAGACCAATTTTGTTTACTCCTGGGAGCACGC
>NZ_GG700734.1:22197-32822 GCF_000160835.1 Limosilactobacillus antri DSM 16041 | reverse complement strand
TGCTTATAAGTTTACTTATTGTTTAATCAATGTCATCACAGTAAACTACTGGTTTAATCAGGTCAGCCGGCTTATTGTGCATTAATTCCAGGGCGTCTGGAATCTTTTCAAAGCCGTAGAACTTGTGGGTAATCATCAATGATGGGTCCAGGCGGCCATTAGTAATCAGGCTGGCCAGCTTCTCCATCCGCAGGCGGCCGCCCGGCATCAGGCCGCCGTCGATAGTGATGTTGGACATCCCAACACCCCAGTCGGCCGCCTTGATCTTTAAGACGTCATTGCCGTTCAGGTAGGCCACGTTGCTGATCGCACCACCCGGCTTGGTCATCCGGGCCGCCTGGTCGAAGGTGTGTTCCGTGTCCCCACCGGCAATCAGCACCTTATCAACGCCCTGGTTGTCAGTCAGCTTGAGGATCTGGTCGGCAATGTCGCCCTGGTGGTAGTCAATGATGTCCGTAGCCCCGTACTCCTTAGCCACTTCAATCGTCTTGGGCCGGGAACCGACAGCAAAGATCCGGCCAGCACCGTGCAGGACGGCCCCCCGCAACGCCATCAGCCCCACCGGACCGATTCCGATGACGGCAACCGTGTCCCCATATTGGACATTCGCCATTTCATCGGCGTGCAGGCCAGTTGGGATCATGTCCGAGAGCATACATGCTTCACCGGGATCCATTCCCAGCGGCAGGTGGGCCAGGTTGCCATCGGCGTCGTTAACGTGGAAACGGGTAGCAAAGACCCCGTCCTTAAAGTTGGAAAACTTCCAGCCGGCCAGCATTCCACCGGAGTGCGAGGCATAGCCCGCCTGGGACTCCAGCTTGGACCAGTCCGGCGTAACGGCCGGGACCAGAACCTTGTCGCCGACTTTAAAGTCCTTGACTTCGTCGCCGACGGCTACAATCTCACCACAGGCCTCGTGGCCCAAGATCATGTTGTGCCGGGGACCAATGGCGTTCTCATAAACGGTGTGGATGTCTGAGGTACACGGCGCTACCGCTAGCGGCTTAACCAGGGCGTCCCGCGGCCCCATCTCGGGATCGTCTTTTTCAATAAAGCCCGTCTCGTTTGGGCCAATCATCGCAAAACCACGCATACAAACTTCCCCTTTCAATACATAGGCAACACCAACAGCCTAAAAATAGCACGCTTGTGAATTAATTGCAAGCGCTTACTGAACAGGACGTTAAAAAAGAAACTGGGAGAAAACTATGTTTTTCTCACCAGTCTCTTGCTAGTTCTTAACTATTACAAAGATAACGTGGAAAACCTACAGGCTAACTTCGTGTCGTAACCGCAAGGCTAGTGTCTAACGCCGCGAAGCAAGGCTATTTGCCTACGAACGCTAGCCGGCCCGTTCCGTGCCAACTATCGTCCTAGGTTAGCCATACGCCTTGTCGAGGAGGTTATTTCCCACTCCCCATAACCATTACTTAGCCGTCCGCCCTTCTAGCGCCATTCCCCGTTCCAACGACCGGTCAACAATAATCGACTGGGAGTCGGCCACCGGGTACTGGGTTTCCGGGTTCATCTCCTGGGCATAGGATAGTTCTGTGCAGCCCAGGATGACAACGTCAGCGCCCTCTTCCTCGACCATCCTGCGGACCAGTTCGTGGTATTTCTGGCCGTCGGAATGACCGGCCTCTTTGATATCGTGATAGATCAGGTCTTCGGTCATGTCGACGATTTCCGGTGTCGGCTTGATCTCCTGATAGCCCGCCCGGGTGATGTAACCGTCATACAAGCCGGCCTCCACGGTCCCCCGGGTCGCCAGAAGACCGACCTTCTTGGCATCTGGCTTGATCCGCTTGATCTCGGCAACCGTCTCCTCAAGCATATTGAGGATTGGGACCTTCGTCGCCGCCTGCAACTGGTCAAAGGCGTAGTGGGCAGTGTTGCAGATCAGCACGAAGAAAGCCGGGTTGAGCAGGCTCTGCTGCTGAATGTCCTCAATCAAGGCCTGGTTGTAGTCCGGCTGACTGTGGTCGAGAATCCAGGTCGTCCGGTCCGGAACGCTGGCGTGGTTGACGACAATGTAGTCCAGGTAGTCCTGGTCGCGGTGAATCGGGGTCCGCTGGTCAAGCAGGCGAACGTAGCTCTCGGTCGCCAGCGTCCCCATCCCCCCTAAAACGGTAAAGAATTTTTTCATTGATAAATTGCCTTCCTTTTTATGCTAAGAGCGCCACAAAAATTGGGCCGAGCAGGGTAATCCCGATATTGCCGACCACGAACGCCGGGGTGAAGGCTGCCGCATAGTAGGCGCCCCCCTCCGGTCCCGCTTTTTGAACAATTTCACTCATTGAGGCAGCACTCGTCCCGGAACCCGTCAAAGCCCCCAACAGTGCCAGCGGTTCCATCCGCAAGACGTAGCGGCCAAAGAGCAGGGTCAGCAGGTGCGGTGCAATCGTGATGATTGCCCCAACGACCAGCACGCCAACGCCCAGGGACTTAACCGCGGACGTAAAGGCCTGGGCCGATTGAAGGCCGACCGTCCCCACAAAAATCGTCAGACCAACGCTCTGGCAGAAAGTCGTGACCGTTTCCGGAATCGACTTGTAGTCGTGGTGGCGGCTAATCCAGGAACTCAACACCAGTCCCATAATCAGGGCCGCGGTCCCGTTGCCTAATTGAAGCGGGATACCATTTAATTTTAGCCCAAGAATTCCTAAAAGGGAAGCACCACCGATTCCGAGGGCAAAGAGGCTGAAGTTGATGGCGTCCTCACTGGTGTGCCAGCGCCCCATCTGATGCAGGATGCTAGCGGTTCGCGAGGTGTTCCCGGTCAGTGAAATCACGTTGCCGGGGCGCAGCTGGTTAATCAACTGTTCGTTCCCGGTGTTCGGGTCCTGGATGTTAATGAAGACCCCGTGCTGGCGCAGGGTTGCCAGCTGAACCGGCTTGAAGTTCTTACCAAGGACAAATTTGCGTTCCTGCGGGGCGTTTGTCGGCGTCAGTACCTCCTTAATGCCCTGAATGCCGTGCAAGCGGTCAAAGTGAATGGAATAGCCGATCACCGTTACCAGGTCCCCCGGCTTGATTTCATACTCCAGGTGGTCGGTCATCGTATCGTGGTGAAATACGGCCAGGGCAATCAGGCGGTAGTTGGTCCAGCGGTTAAACTGCACGATTGTCTTGCCGACTAGCGGCGAATCCGCGGCAACCCGGTAGGTCCGGCGCCAGGTCGGGTTCGGGTTCTTGGCATGAAAGTGGTACTTCCACGCCATCAGCGGCCCCTGTTCCTCAATCGTGATCCCGCAAATCTTCGGCGCGACATCCCGGAGGAAAACGATGACGCCCAGGGTCCCAAAGACGTAGGTCAGGGCGTAAGCGACCGGCAGCTGGGCCTCATAGGTCGCCCTGACGGTCTGGCTAACCGGGAGTGCCCCGATCGTCTGGAGAGAGCTGGCAACGGTTGCGGACTGGGTCAGGGAACCGGAGATGACCCCGGCGGCAATTCCCGGGCCAATCTTAAAGGCCACGAAGAGCCCCCAGGAAACGAAGAAGGCCACCAGCATCCAGAACAGGCTGGCGATAATAATCCGAATTCCAAAGAGTTTGAGGCTCACCAAGAGCTGGGGGCCGATCCGGTAGCCGACGGAGAACATGAAGGCCCCGAAGAAAATGGTCCCCAGCATCTCATTGCGGGGAAAGGCCCCCACCTGGCCGACGGTCAGGGTCACAATCAATGTCCCGACCGTCGCCCCGATGTTGAAGCGCCCGGCAATCTTGTAGTTCCCGATGGCAAAGCCTAAAGCAACGCAGATAAATAGGGTAAAGGTCTGGTTATTGACCATAAAATGGGTAATTGTAGCTAACATTAACGCTCCTTAGTCACTTTCCTAATTTCAATCCAGCAATATTATCACATTGCCGCCACCGCAATTCAACAGTTCCCGCTAACTTATCTCGCCCGCTAAAAGCACCGCTGGACTAGCCGCGTCGGGCCCAGTTTGGCCGCAGGCCGACCACCAGCGGCCCGCTTATTAAGTGAATGGTCAAGTTCCACTGGATTTTGCGGGCGTCCCGCCTGGCGGAAAGGCCGCTTATAAATGCCGCAAATATTAAAAAAGATATATATTATTTTATTTTAAGCGCTTCCTGTGCTAAGTTTTAACTAATAACAGTAAGGGAGTGAATTATCAGATGAGCACCAAAGATGCAAACCAAGATAAAAAGCTTGAAAAAGCTGATTTAACTGAAGTCATAAAGCAATTAAAAGTCGACCCCAAGACTGGGCTGTCCGCTGCCGAGGTTTCAAAACGCCGCGAAAAATACGGGGCGAACGAATTAACCACTAAGGAGAAGTCGTTTGCCAGCCAGGTTTTACACGCCTTTATGGGCCCCATTTCATACATGATTGAATTAGCAGCGATCGTATCAGCAATTATTGGTCACTGGGACGACTTTATTATCATTCTTGTTCTGCTGCTGTTTAACGTAACCATTGAGGTCTGGCAAAATCACAAGGCCTCTAGTGCCCTCGCAGCCTTGAAAAAGGGCCTGGCACCGCAAGCAATCGTCTTGCGGGACGGCAAGTTTCAAAACATCCCGGCCCGCGAACTCGTCCCTGGTGACATCATTAAGATCCGCCTGGGTATGGTAGTTCCTGCTGACGTACGCTTAATCGACGGGGAGTATGCGTCCATCGACCAGGCAGCTCTGACGGGTGAATCGCTGCCCGTAACCAAAAAGGTTGGTGATGGCGCCTACTCCGGCAGTATCGTTAAGCAGGGCGAAATGCTGGGGGTAGTGATCGCAACTGGTTCTAACACCTTCTTTGGCCGAACCGCCAAATTAGTTGCGAGTGCCGGTTCCGTCGGGCACGCCCAAAAGGCGATGTTTCAAATCGGCAACTTCCTGATCGTTGTCGCGGTTATCCTTGCGGCAATTATGGTTGCCTGCCAGGTCTACCGTGACATCGTTGTTACCGATACCTGGGGGTTAAAGAGTGCCCTCAACATCCTAGAATTTGTCCTGGTATTGCTGGTCGCCTCAATCCCGGTCGCAATGCCAACCGTCTTTTCGGTTACCCTAGCCCTCGGCGCGGTTAACCTCTCGAAACAAAAGGCGATCGTTTCCAAGCTCTCCTCAATTGAAGAAATGGCCGGAATCGACATCCTCTGTTCAGACAAGACCGGGACGTTGACCAAAAACCAACTGACCCTGGGCAAGGCAACGCTGATTAACGCCGCCGATGACCAGGACTGCATCTTTACCGGTGCCCTTGCATCACAGCGTGAGAACCACGACGCAATTGATGACGCGATCATTGCCGCGGTCAAGAACCCCGCGGACCTTCACAAGTGGCACGTCGACAAATTCATCCCCTTCGACCCCGTGACCAAGCGGACCGAAACCCACGCCCATAACGATCAGGGTGAAGTGCTGTACGCTTCTAAGGGTGCGCCGCAAGTAATTATCGACCTGGCAAAGCCGTCCGCCGCGGAAACGGCGAAGATTCAACAAGCGGTGGCCGACCTGGCCAACCATGGCTACCGGGCATTAGCGGTCGCCAAGTCGACCGACCAGGGCAAGACCTGGCAAGTGCTTGGGATTCTTTCCATGTTTGACCCGCCGCGCGATGATTCAAAGAAGACCATTAAAAACGCCCTTGATAATAAGATCAACGTTAAAATGATTACCGGTGACGACACGGCGATCGCGATTGAAACCGCCCGCCAGCTCGGCATGGGGACGAAAATCCTGAACGCGGCCGACGTCTTCCCCGAAAACTTTGACCCCGACCACGTTCCGGAAAGAATTGTGAATATCATTGAAGAGGCCGATGGTTTCGCCCGGGTGTTCCCTGAGCACAAGTACGCCATTGTCAAAGCGCTTCAGCAAAAGGGCCACATCGTTGCGATGACTGGGGACGGGGTTAATGACGCCCCGGCCCTGAAGCAGGCCGATTGTGGAACCGCCGTCCAGGGGGCAACCGAAGCGGCGCGCAGTGCTGCCGCCCTCATTTTAACCGCCCCGGGGCTCTCCGTAATTACGACCGCGATTAAAGAAGCCCGGAAGATTTTCAAGCGGATCACCGCCTATACGATCTACCGGGTGGCCCTAACCATGACGATCATGTTCCTGGTGGTTCTCTCATCGATTATTTTCAAGTTCCAGCCCCTGACCGCGGTAGCAATTGTGATGATGTCCCTGTTGGACGATTTGCCGATCATGTCAATCGCCTATGACAATACCGCGGTTGGGACAAAGCCAATGCGGTGGCGGATGTCGCACGTACTAACCACTTCGACCATCCTGGGGATTTTCTCGGTAATCCAATCGATGCTGATCCTGAGCGTCGGGTACAGCTTGGTCAACCATCACGACACCTTTGGCTGGCTCGACATGGTCAACCAAAGCCAGCTGCAAACCATCATGTTTATCCAGATTGTTTCCGCTGGCTGCTTGATGCTCTTCGTTTGCCGGGCCGAAAAATGGTTCTTTGAACGGCCATTCCCGGCTAAAATTCTGCTCCTCGCAACTTGCAGCACCCAAATCATCACGATTTTAATGTGCTTCTTTGGCTGGCTCGTCCCCGCCATTTCCTTAGAAACGATTGCCTTTGTTTGGGGCTACAACATTATTTGGATGTTCATCATGAATATTATTAAGCTAACCGTTGACCGGCACCTGAATAAGGACTAGGCTAACCACACAAGCCGGGGTGGCTGGCTTTCCAGCCGCTTCAACGCAAAAATCCGTACTAGGTTTTAAATTTCTTTAAAACCTAGTACGGATTTTCCTTTTCCCTGCTTACTTCTTTTCCACGAAGTACTTGGCAAAGTTCTTTTGCGAAACCATGTTGATCCGCTTTTCCAAGAGCCAGCGCATCAAGTTCATGTCCTTGGCGTAGTGGTAGGTCGTCCCCCACCGGCCGGCTTTAATCAGCTGTTCTGCCTGCTGCTTGATTTCGTTGTCCTTGGCGTATTTTAAGAAGGTTTGCTTGGAGACGCCGAGCCAGAGCTGGTACTGGGCCGGATCCTGGTTGGCGTAAATCGTTTCCTGGTCCCCTAAGCGGTCAAAGATGTAGTCTTCCACGGGGAAGGTCGCCAGCTGGTGGCCGTTAAGGGAAACGAAGAAGCTGCTCCGCCCCTGCCGCGGGTTCAGGTCAAAGACCTTGAACTGGCCGTCACGACGGTCATATTTCAGGTCAAAGTTGACAAAGCCGGTGAACTTGACGCTCTCCAGGAAGTGCTTGATGTTTTGGTAAATCTGCTCGTCGTAGGCCGGCATAATTGCCACGTAGTTACCGACATTGGACGGCTCACACTCCTCCAGCAGCGGGTGGCCCAGGCTCATCAGCTTGACCTGGCCATCCTTGCCGACGTAGCAGTTGATCGTCCGCATATTGCTGTCGTCACCCGGGATAAACTCCTGAAGGATCAGGTCACCCTTGTAAGGACTGTGCTCGTAAATCGTCGTCAGCACTTCGGTCAGGCGGGCGGCATCGTTAATGATGTAGGCCTTTTCGTAGCCCGCGAAGTTCCCCTTGTGCCACTCGACCGCGTCGGCCGCCTTTAGGGCCACCGGAAATTCAAACGGTGACTGGTAGTGCTGGTAGTCGGTATCCGGTTTGAGGATCGCGGTCTTCGGGTATGGCAGGGCATACTGCTCGCAGACCTCGTAAAATTCTTCCTTATTAGTCAGCTTGGCGACGGACTCGTAGTCGGCGTACGGGATCGCCATGTACTTCGCCAGCACGTCCCGGTTCTTGCTGACCAGCTCCGTGTAGTCATCCCCACAGCTGATCAAAACGACCTTCTTGCCCTGGTTGATATACTGCTGAGCAGCCGCAATCAGGGTCTTGGTAAAGACATCCGGCTGTTGCAGGCGGGCGTCGATGTGCAGGTCGACAATCTTGGAAAACCGGGTCGGGGCCAGCTCCGCCCGCGCGTACAGGTGGGACTTCACCCCATACTTTTCATACATTGACCGGGCCATTCCGTAGGCGTTAAAGTCGCTTCCTAAAATCAGCGGAACAAAGGGTTGTTCGCTCATTTTGTCTCACTCCCTCGTTAAAATTAAACGTTGCTTTCCATATTCCAAGCTCCTATTTTACCATACTTTTTGCCCCTTACCGATGGGCAGCCCGCCTTTGCAGCTGATAGTTGACCACAATCGCCGCCAGCGCAATGATCGCCATTGCCAACAGGAAGAGGTAGTCAAACCGGCCCCCGGCGTAAGAACGTGCTTGCAGGCTCCCCGCCCCGCTGTTCTGGTAAATGGCAAGGACCGCCGCTAGGAAGGCCGTTCCCAGGGAGCCAGCAAACTGCTGGACCATGTTGAAAATTGAGTTGACGTCGGCACTGTTTTGGGCCGCAACGAGGACCGTCGCGTTGGAAATCGTGTTCCCAAAGGCAAAGTTAAAGCCAATCCGGAGAATAATAAAGAAGGCCATAATCAGCACGGGCGTTAATCCCGGCTGAAATAGGGCAAAACAGAGGGTCCCCGCCAGCAGCAAGACACCGCCAAAGGTAACCGGGGTCGCAAAACCCTGGCTGTCCGCAAGGCGACCGGCAAACGGCGCCAGCAGGGCCCCGAAGACTGAACCGGGCAACAGGATCAATCCGGCAACCGTCGACGTCGAGCCGAGCACGTACTGGGCATACAGCGGGATTACCAGGGAAATCCCGATATTGATGAATTGCAAATTAAAATAGGTCAAAGTCGCCAGCCGGAGCGGCTTGCTGCGGAATACCCCCAGGTCAAAGAGCCGGGACCGACCGTGGTTGTTAACGTAAACGAAGAGGGCAAAGAAGCACGCTCCCGCCACCAGCCAGGCCAGGACCACCCAGCGCAGGCCGGACCGGCCAATCAGGGCCAGGCCGTAGACCACGGTAAACAGTGCCAGAGCCAGGCTGACCAAGCTGCCATAGCTAAAGGGCTGCTGGTTGCCAATCGGCCGGTTGCGGATAAAGAGCTGACCGAGCAGCAGACTGACCAGGACAAACGGCAGCAGGAGCCAAAAGATCATCCGCCAGGAGGTCACGGCGGAAATCCAACCGCCATAGGTCGGCCCCAATGCCGGGGCAAAGGAGATCACCATCCCCGCAAAACCGGTCATCGCGCCGAGCCGTTCCCGGGGAATCTCGGTAAAGATGATGTGGAAGAGGATCGGGGTCGACAGGCCGGTAGCGATGGCCTGAATCAGCCGGCCCGCCAGCAAGACCGCAAAACTGCCGGTCAAAGCGCACATCAAATCACCGGTGATAAAGGCCGCAACCGCCACCAGCTGGAGCTTCTGGGCGGTAAATTGGCGGAGGAGGTAGGCCGTCGTCCCCATCGTGACGGTCACCATCAAGAGGTAGCCAGTCGTAATCCACTGGACCATATCCAGGGAAACCGCAAATTCGCGGGATAGTTCTGGATAGGTAACGTTCATCGACGTTTCGTTCAAAATCCCGATAAAGGTCAAGAGCGCCAGGGAAAGAATGGCTAGGTAGGTATGTTGTTGCTTTGCGTGTGCCACGCTAACGCCTCCTTAAAGCTTAAATAAAAAACGGCCGTAGTGATTTACTCCACCACAGCCTAATTAACATTATTGTTATACCAAATCTAATTTGCCCCTGTCAAACCGGTTTGCCGGGCCAAAGCGCTCAGCCACTGTCGGGTCGGCGCGTCCAACTCTGCTGCTGGCCGGTACGGCAGCGGCGCTAGCAGGGCCCGCACCCGGGGCCAATCAAGCCGCCCGTCCTGGTAAAGGGCCCCCTGCAGCTGCTTAGCCAGCAGCCGGGTTTGGGCCGGCGGCAGGGTCCCCCGGCCAAGGAGGGTCGCTGCCGCTCCCCTTTGGGCCAGTTGTTCGGCCACCAGCCGGTTCAATTGGACGCCAGAAAGCTGGCTAGTCACCCGGAGGCGCTTCACCAGCGGTACCGCGGGTAGCTCCTTGACCAAGAAGCGCTGGAGGAGGGCCCAATTAGCCGTCAGCTGGGCGTAAAACTGCCAGGGCACCTGGGAGTTTAGCTTGCTCAGCAGTGGCGGCACGAGCTGGGCCAGGTTGCCATTGGCGGCCACCAGCCGGTCGCTGATCTCAATCAGGAAGCGCTGAACGGTTTCCTGCGCCGCCGGGGCTACCCGTTTCTTTGCGGTCAAAGCAAAGCGGACCAGTAGGAAGTCGGTTAGCTGGTCGGTAGGGATTGTGTTACCACCACTGCGGCGTTTGACCTTGAAGCTATTCAGTTGTTTAGTCCGGGTTGACTTAGCAAACTGACCCTGCTTGGGCATTTTCATCACTCCTCATCAGCAAATAATTATTTCCCGGGTTATGTCCCGAAAAAGAAACTGGCCGGCACAAGCTTTAAAAACAAAAAAGGAACTGGAATTTAAGTTCCAACTCCCTTCGTCAGTTGGGCTAGCTGGATTCGAACCAGCGCATGACGGTACCAAAAACCGTTGCCTTACCGCTTGGCTATAGCCCAATAATAAAAGATGGAGGAGGGTGGATTCGAACCGCCGAACCCGAAGGAACGGTTTTACAGACCGTCGCGTTTAACCAGACTTCGCTACTCCTCCATGTGGTCAAATTGATTCAGTAATCAATCAACGTTTATTATAATACCGAATCTCCGACCTAAATGCAAGCCTTTTTCACCGGCAAAATTAAAAAAGCCCCGTTCTAAATTCACCAG
>NZ_GG700734.1:0-20674 GCF_000160835.1 Limosilactobacillus antri DSM 16041 | reverse complement strand
CAGCTCCCGGGGCGTTATTCATCAAAGCCATTATTATACTGCATTAAATAAGAATATTATTATTTATCTGTCACCCGTTGTTTATTTGCACCGTTATTAATTGCTTAATATTAAATATTGTTTAATAATAGGGGTGGAAACGCAGTATGGTTTGATAAATAGAAAGGGGAATTAAAATGCTTCATCATCCAGAACCACGATCCGGCGAGGTCGTGGTTAGTAAAAAATATAAATACTTGATGGTTTTTCTCTGTATGTTGACTCAGGCGATTCCGTATGAAGTAGCACAGACTATTCAGCCCTTATTCGTTCACCCAATCGTTAATACCTTTCACTTCACACTTGCTTCGTACACCCTGATCTTCACCTTCGGGGCGGTCGCCGCTTCGTTTACCTCCCCCTTTATCGGGAAAGGATTAGAGAAGTTCAACTTTAAGTTAATGTACATTGGCGGGATCGTCCTCTCGGCATTGGCTTACGTCCTTTTCGGGTTCAGCACAAGACTTCCCGAATTTTACGCGGCCGGAATTCTCTGTATGATCGGGTCAACCTTCTATTCCGGCCAGGGGGTCCCATGGGTAATCAACCACTGGTTTCCCTTTGAAGGCCGGGGTGCCGCACTGGGGATCGCCTTTTGCGGCGGCTCAATCGGTAATATCTTCATGCAGCCCGTTACCCAGGCTTTGCTGAGCCGCTATATGACCGGCAACGCGAAAACGGGACACTTAATTTCGATGGCCCCCTTCTTCTACTTTGCAGGATTGCTGTTAGTGGTCGGCCTAATTATTGCCTGCTTTATCCGGACCCCGAAGAAGGGCGAAACCGTGGTTTCAGCGGCTGAAATTAAGGCCAGCAAGGCTTCCGCCGCGAAGAAGAAGGCGAGCGAGTTCCAAGGCTGGACCAGCAAAGAGGTCTTTCGGATGAAGGAATTCTGGATTTTCAGCATCGGCTTCTTGATTATCGGCCTCGGACTGGCCTCGCTCAACGAAGATTACGCCGCCTTCCTTGACACTAAGCTGGCCCTTACCAAGGTCGGCCTGATTGGGTCGATGTTCGGCGTGGGCGGCCTGATTGGAAACATTACCGGTGGGATGCTCTTTGACAAATTCGGCACGGCGAAGTCAATGGCGTATGCCGGCGTGATGTATGTCCTCGCTATTTTAATGATGATTATTATCAGTTTCCTTCCCTTTGGCAACCGGATGAACATGATTGCCGGCTGCGGCTACGCCATCTTCACCGGCTTGGCGGTTTTCAGCTATATGTCTGGACCGGCTTTCATGGCCAAGGACCTCTTTGGTGCCAAGGAACAGGGGGTTATGCTGGGGTATGTCGGCCTAGCCTACGCAATCGGCTTTGCGGTCGGGGCCCCGCTCTTCGGCATGATCCGGGACAACACCAGCTTTACGGTGGCGTGGTCCGTCATGCTGGTCTTTGTCGTCATCGGCTTCCTGCTCTTGGTTTCTGCCGCCATCAGGATTAAGCACCGGCAAAAGGTACTTATTAATAATGGTCACTAATTCTCACTTATAAAGGAGGAAGTTAAATTGACTAACTCATCACCTGCTAACCAGTCCACCCGGACGGTCAGCAACGTTTATAAGTATTTCATGGTCTTCCTGTGTATGCTGACGCAGGCCATTCCATATGGCATTGCCCAAAACATTCAGCCATTATTCATTCACCCGCTCGTCAACACCTTTCACTTTACCCTGGCTTCCTACACCCTGATCTTTACCTTTGGGGCGGTTGCCGCTTCCATCGCCTCACCGTTTATTGGTAAGGGGCTGCAGAAGTTCAACTTTCGGCTAATGTACCTGATCGGGGTTGGCCTATCGGCAATTGCCTACGTGATCTTCGGCTTGAGCACCAAGCTTCCTGGCTTTTACACCGCGGCGATTGTCTGCATGATCGGTTCCACCTTCTTCTCTGGTCAGGGGGTACCATGGGTAATTAACCACTGGTTCCCACTAAAGGGCCGGGGCGCCGCACTGGGGGTCGCCTTTTGCGGCGGCTCGATTGGTAATATCTTCCTGCAGCCGATAACGCAGGAAGTCCTCAAGCACTACATGACGGGGAATACCAAAACCGGGCACTTGCTCTCGATGGCTCCCTTCTTCTACTTCGCCGTTGCACTGCTGGTTACCGGAGTCATCATTGCCTGCTTCATCCGGACACCAAAAGACAACGAAGAAGTGGTTTCCGCAGCTGAAGTGAAGGCTGGCAAAGCGGCCGCGGCCGCAAAAAAGGCCACGGAATTTCAGGGCTGGACCGGCAAAGAGGTGCTTAAAATGAAGGAATTCTGGGTCTTCAGCCTAGGCTTCTTGATTATCGGCCTCGGCTTAGCCTCATTGAATGAAGACTACGCCGCCTTTCTCGACACCAAGCTCTCACTAACCGAAGTCGGTCTGATCGGGTCAATGTACGGAATCGGTTGCTTAATCGGCAATATTTCCGGCGGCATCCTGTTTGACAGACTGGGCACGGCCAAGTCGATGGCATATGCCGGCGTGATGTACGTCCTCTCAATTGCCATGATGATTTTCGTTAGCCACCAGCCATACGGGGCCCACCCAAGCAAGGTTGCCGGAATCGCCTACGCAATTTTCTGCGGCTTGGCGGTCTTCAGCTATATGTCGGGACCGGCCTTTATGGCCAAGGACCTCTTTGGCTCACGCGAGCAGGGGGTCATGCTGGGGTATATCGGGCTTGCCTACGCCATCGGTTATGCCATCGGCGCGCCGCTCTTCGGCATCATTAAGGGAGCCGCCAGCTTTACCGTTGCCTGGTACTTTATGATGGCGTTCGTCATCATTGGCTTTATC
Organism: Limosilactobacillus antri DSM 16041; assembly: GCF_000160835.1. Classification (GTDB taxonomy): domain Bacteria; phylum Bacillota; class Bacilli; order Lactobacillales; family Lactobacillaceae; genus Limosilactobacillus; species Limosilactobacillus antri. The sequence goes on along the minus strand of NZ_GG700734.1, from coordinate 17,849 downwards.
CTCCTGGTCTTTGCCGTGGTCCGGATCAAGCGTTACCAGAAACGGTACATTGCTCGTCACCAAGAAAATAATTAATGGAGGTTGTTAATATGTGTACAGGTTTAAGATTCACTGATCCAGAAGGAAACTTATATTTCGGTCGGAACCTCGACGTGGGAATCGATTACGGCAAGAAACTGATTATTACACCGCGCAACTACCCGCTTCCTTACAAATTCTTAAATGATCGAACAACTAAGAAGGCAACAATCGGCATGGGAATCGTAATGGACGATTACCCGCTCTACTTCGATTGCTGCAACGAAGACGGCCTGTGTATTGCCGGCTTAAACTTCCCCCACTACGCCCACTTCAGCGCTGGTCCCGTTGATGATAAGACCAACCTGGCCCCCTATGAATTAATGATGTGGGTTACTCAAGAATTCACTTCAGTGGCGGAAGTCAAAACAGCCCTGCAGGACGTCAACCTGGTCAATCAGGCCCTCGTCGACTCCCTCCCGGTAGCGCCACTCCACTGGCTCATCAGCGACCAGCATGAGGCAATCGTACTCGAGCAGTCACAGCAATATGGCTTGCGCGTATTTGACAACCGGCTGGGGGTATTGACCAACAGTCCGGATTTTGCTTGGCAGATGACCAACCTGTGTAACTACACCGGCTTAACCCCGCACGACGCGCAACCGCAAACCTGGACGAAGCAGGACCTGATCCCGCTTGGCGTTGGCACCGGCAGCCTGGGCCTGCCTGGCGACAGTATCCCGGCATCACGCTTTGTCAAAGCAGCGTACCTCAACGCCAACTACCCGGCCGTCGAGGGTGAAACCGCCAACGTAGCAAAGTTCTTCAACATTCTCAAGGCGGTCGCAATGGTCAAGGGCAGCGTAGTTAACGTTAAGGGCAAGTATGAATATACCGTTTATACCGCCTGCTACTCTGCTAAGAGCAAGACTTACTACTACAACCTTTACAATGACTTCAACCTGCACCGTTGTCAGCTGACTGCGGACAACGTCAATGGCAAGCAGTTGATTGTTAAAGAGGCCTAAAAGCAGCAAAACGTTCTGAGCGTGATCTTCTCACGTTCAGAACGTTTTCTTTAGCTGTGGTAAGCAAAAGCTGGCCGACACGTTACCGTGTCGGCCAGTTTTAACGTATTTAGTATTTACCGCTTCTCGTTTAATCAACGCCGCCCATCAGGCCGTGGATCTTCTTAACGAAGAACATCAGGATTACCCCGAAGACGATACTTACCAGACCAATCGTCAGGAAGTATGGCACTTCCGTTGATGATGAGTAGTACTTAACGATCTGCGCGTTCACAGCTTGACCAGCTGCGTCGGCTAAGAACCACATACTCATCATTTGGGACTTAAAGGCGTTTGGTGCCAACCGGGTCGTTACCGCCAGGCCAATTGGCGAAATCAGCATTTCACCAATTTCCACGATGAACCAGGAACCAACCAGCCAGAACGGTGATACCCGTCCGGCAGTCGTCCCGTGGATCAGTGCTGGCAGCGCCATGAAGGCGTATGACAGACCGGCAAAGACCAGCCCGGCCGCAAACTTACCAGGAGCACTTGGCTGGTTCTTCCAGTGGTCCCAGAGGGAAACGAACACTGGCGTCAGAATCATGATAAACAGTGGGTTCAGCGTCTGGAAGTTGGCCGCTGCAAAGTGCCAGCTCCCGATGTGCAGAACCGTCCGCTGTTCGGCGAAGAGGGCCAGGACAACGGAACCGGATTCTTCAATCGCCCAGAAGATTACGGCTGCGATAAACAGCGGAATGTAGGCCACCACCCGGGACTTTTCCGTCTTGGTAACCTTCTTGGAGTTCAGCATCATTACGAAGTACCAAATCGGCAGGGCAATCGCGACGATAGTAATCAGCGTGATAATGTTGGTGATGTTCAGCTGCCCCATCGCGGCCAGCAGGCCCAGGATGATGACAACCGCTACTACCCCGACAATGGTCCAGATAATTACCGGCCGTAAATCGTCCTTTTCAATCGGATCTTCTGGGTACAGGCTGTCCTTTGAGAGGTACTTGCGACCCCCAATTACGTACTGAACCAGGCCGAAGAACATCCCGATTGCGGTAAGTGAGAACCCAGCGTGGAAGTTCATTTCCCCGTGGAAGAGGTTCAGGCCAAAGCCGTTAGCAGCCCACGGAACCGCCCAGGGAGCAACCGCGGCCCCCAAGTTAATCCCGAAGACAAACATACTAAAACCAGAATCCCGCCGCTGGTCTTCGGGGCTGTACAGGCCCCCAACCATTTCAGAAACGTTTGGCTTCAATAGCCCAGTCCCGACAACGATCAACGCAATCGATACGTAGAGGGCTGAAATGCCGAACGGTAAGGATAGGGCAATGTGCCCGAACATGATCAGGACACCACCGATGAAGACGGTCCGCCGTGAACCCCAAACACGGTCAGAGAGCCAACCACCAACAACTCCGGATAGGTAAACCAGTGAGCCGTAGATTGACATGATGGAGGCCGCAGTGGTTTGGTTCATTCCTAAACCACCCTTGGTCACCGCATAGTACATGTAGAACAGCAGGATGGCACGCATCCCGTAGTAACTAAACCGTTCCCACATTTCTGTGAAGAACAGGGTTGATAGTCCCCGCGGCTGACCGAAGAAGGCCGTATCCGCGTTTCTTTCCTTATTCATATAATTCCTCCAAACAATCATTTAAATAATGAAGTGAAGCGTTCGATACTCATTCCCAAAATTAAAAATATCTTTTAAAATTTCAGAATATATTAATTATAAACACCTCATTTTGGTCAGTCAATTAAAAAATAAGAATTTAATGAGATAAAGTGTGATTTAACGGGACTATTCCACCTTTAGGCTTTAATTTTTAAACCAACTGTGTGGTTATTATTATTTAAATTAATCTTATTGGCGTCGATCGGCAGTTTTGAGCACCGCTTTGATTATTTTATTAAGCGCTAGTGTTATTGTCGCGGACAAAAGTGAGGTAAACACCTACTAAGGCCGCCAACAGGTAAAGCAAGCTCAAAAAGAAAATGGCGTTCCCCGCGGTCCGCCAAGCGCCGGGACCAAAGAAGCCCCAGCAAAACATACTAAAGCCGAGGGCAATCAACCCGGGGGATAAGACCATCCCCGCCCGGTGCAGTTGGGCGGCTGACCCTGCACCACCGGCAAACTGCTGGAGCCAGGTCAAGAGGTTTAGCCACTTGCCGCGGAGAAACTGCAACCCGATTGCCATGAAGACAATACAAAGTGATAACGATACGATATCCATCAATTCAACCTTCCTTCCATAAAAAAGGAGCGGAACCAGCTCCACTCCCGTAAACGCTGTGTTGCGCAAGCTACCGATTGGCCAGCCGGCGACTGCGCTTTTGCTTTTTAGTAATAAACTACCCGCGCGCTTGTGCCAAATAACGTTCAGCCTCGTCAGAACTCAAATCATAGGCTGACATCAACTGCTTAACAATCACAGTGTGGCTTAGTTTGAGGTCAAGCAGCATCTTGGCCGCCGCAATGATTGACTGTTGTTTCCCTTGTTCCAATCCTTGCTGTATGCCCTGTTTCTTACCCTCTGCCAGACCAATCGCCATACCATCACTGCGGGCGTCCATTAAGTCCAGTTCGTATTTCATGTAATTACGCCGCCTTTCTGGATCCTCCTTGATTCGCTTCATTTCCCCAGTGATCTGCTCCACAAGCGGGTCGCCTGCCGCAATCTGGTTGTGCATCAGCTTGAGGAAACCTTCTATCCCTATCTTATCATGAAAGGCACTGGCCCGGGCATTAAAAACTACTAGCTGCTGGCCGGTCCCCGCGGTCAAGTTCGGCTGGTCAACACAGCGCCACTCAAACCGGTACTCTGGACGGTCCTGACCGTAATAGTCAAAATCACAGAAGAAAATTACGTAGGTCGGGTAGCCCGCTAATTTTTCATAGTTGTCTCCCGGTCCTAGAATGCTGTGGTCAACCTGCTCTAGGTAGTAACGGAGCCGGTACTGGAGATTTTGCCGGTTGGCAACCTGCATCTCCACAATGTACGTCCGCTGCTGGTCATCGCGAATGTAGACGTCAAAACGGACCACCCGCGCGTCCAAGGGCGTATTAACCTGCTTTTGCACCGTCACCCGCTGGACCCGGTCAATCGCCAGCTCTGGAAAAATCCGCCGGAGCAGTTCCCGGCAAATCGCATTATTCTCCATCACCATCGAAAACATCCGGTCGTTGGCAATCGTCAGCTCTTCCCACTGCTGAGCCAGTCTTGTTAGTTCGTGTTCACGGTTCATTTTCTCGCCTCCCCCACTTAATAAATACGGAAGGCCGATAGAATAGCACCAAACATAAAAAAGCCGTCACACGGTGTGGTGCAACGACATTTACATAATCTTCCGCTCAACTACAACTGCTTAGCCTTATCAACCGGGACGTTCTGCGTCACGGTCTGGTCGAACCAGTAGTCGACGGCGTTCCCGTTGCCGGCCGGGTCATCGGTCCACCGGCTCAGCACTGCCAAGCGGTGCCCATTCAGCGCTGGCTGAACCTTAAACTGCACGTTAAAGCCGGCCTGGCCCGCGTTGTAGACCGCCGGGAAGGCCCGGGCAACGTCGGGGCGGGCGCTCTTATCCGCCGCTACTTCCGTCCGTGCGACCTCCCTGCCGGTCGTTTGATCAAAGAGGATCACATAGTGGTACGGCCGGCCCAGTGACCGCCCCGTCGCGTGCCAGCCAGCGGCCCGGACGGTGTTCCCTACGACGGTCAAGCCGTCTAGGTTCGCACGGTTCGTGGTGTCGCGCACCAGCATTTCCGGGGCGAACCAGTAATCTACGTAGTCGTGGTTGGCGTCCCGACCGGTGCTCCACCGGCTGATCACCCGGATTGGCTGGTCACCCATCTCTGGTACTAGCTGAAGATCCACGTTAAAACCGGCCTGGCCCGCCGTTACGATTCCCGGAAAGGCCCGGGTCAGGTCCGGCCGGCTGGTCAGCTGGCTGGTCGTATACCGTACCAGTTCGCGGCCGGTTTGGGCGTTCAAGATAATTAATGTGTGGTAGGGCCGCCCGATTGCCTGGTTGGTCGCGTGCCAGCCAGCAATGTGGAGCTTGCCGTTTTGCACGCTGACGTTATCCAGGTAGCCCTGGTTGCGGTGGTCGCTCAGCAGCTGTTGCGGCGCAAACCAGTAGTCCACGTAGTCGCGGTTGGAATCGGCCGTGCTGGAGTAGCGGCTGATAAATTGAATGTTGTCCGTGACCATCACCGGCAAAAGCGGCACATCGACACTAAAGCCGGCGCGGTCCGCCCCCAGAATCGTCGGGTAGGCCTTGACCAGGTCCGGCCGGGCTACCGGAGCAAGGTTTGCAATCCGGGTGAGTTCCCGGCCCTGGCTGGCGTCCCAGACAATCAGTGTATGGTAGTTCTTGCCGAGCGCCTGGTTGGTCGCGTGCCAGCCGTTGACCCGGAAGTGACCGTTGACGTACTGAACGCTGTCAATCCAGGCGTGGTTGCCGTGGTCGGCGTTGATCCGACTGAACCAGTGGTCAATCCGCTGGCCCTCACCGCTAATAAAGTCACTGGAGTAACGGGCAATAATGGTCAGGTCATCACCCGCGGCAGCCAGCGGGATCAGGATGTCCTGGTCGAAGCCGGACTGCAGACTGCCGTAAACGTTCCGATAGGCCGCCTGGACATCGGGCCGGTTGACCGGGTTAATCGCCACCCGCGTAATTTCATGGCCGCGGGTATTGTCAAAGACGATCAGCCAGCCGTATGGCATTAACGACGAGGCACCGCTGACGTGCCAGCCGGCAACGTGAACTGCTGCTTCGGTCGCGGAGGTCTGGCGAAGCGAATAGCCATCCAGGTTGCCATAATTCTCCTGGTAGTCCTGGGTATTTGGGGTGTAGGGCTGGTAAAGGCGGATTGGCTGGCTAACCTGAGTTTGCAGGATATAGCCCTGCAAATTAGGGTCGTTTTGCATATTCACCAGTCCACGTGAAGACAGCCGGATCTGGTAATCGCCCGCCGTCGTCGGCTGGGCAACTACCTGGCCGTTCTGGTCGGTAACCTGCAAGTCGCCAAGCTGGGGGTGGTAGGTGTAGACCAGCGTTTCCGCGTCATAGACACCAACGGTGAAGTTCCGCGGGTTCTGTACCAGGTTGGCAGCCAGGTGGGTTGGCCCATTAATCTTGCTAGTCGTCTGGGGCAGCACTTGATTAGCCGGAACCGCAGCACTGCTGCTGCCAGCTAACCGGCTAGCGGTAACGGCCGCCGGGGCACCGGTCCCCTCCAAATCATCGCCGCTTGCCGTTGGCGCCGGGGTCACAACCGCCGAAGGATTATCAACGGCTCTAGTTTGGCTGACCACCGGCGCGGAACTACTATCAGCGGCGGCCGAAGTCGTTGTCAGCAGGAAACCGGCAAAAGCAACCAGGGTCGCGGTCACCCAGAGCTTCCCCGCCTTATATATTTTTTTACGTTCTTTCATTCTGAATGTTTGCTCCCAATCTCTAATCTAAACTCACAAGGGTCATTATATGGGGAAACGGCTTAAAATACCACTTTTTTGTCCCGACCAGCCCACAGTGGCCACTTATTATTCTGATTATCAAACTAATTCAATCATTCACATTATCTATCTTGTGTTAAACTAAACCATGTAAAGGATTTATTTATATTAATAGTTGATAAATCAATCTTATTACTGGGGGAGTTAAAGATTATGAATAATAAGACCTTTCAATCGGAAAGTACAAAACAGCGCTTTGCACTTCGCAAGCTCTCGGTCGGGGTCGTGTCCGTATTAGTTGGGCTGACCTTCATCTCCGGGAATGCCAAGTCTGCGAAGGCCGACGCCAATTCGCAGGCAGCCGGTTCACCGGTCACAGAAGACAGCAGCAATTCGCCACAAGCGGCGGCCACTACTGCTCTGCAGACTAAGCAGAGCGTCAGTCTCAGCACGCCGCACGCAGCAACGCCAGTTCAAGCACCGGCTAAGCAAGCACCAGCGGCCAGTTCCACGGCCGCGGCAGACACTCACGACCGGCAAGCGCCAGCCAGCCAAGCGGTTAATCAAGTGAATACCAATCTCCGGGCCCAGGCTGCCACCGTCACGCCTGGCCAAGCGGGGACAACTACCGCACCTACTGACAGCACGGCGAGCCAGTACAACACGGGTGACTGGGTAGGAGAACTCAACCAGGCGACCCATGAATTTACGCTGACTAAGTACCAGGGCAGCGACCAGACGAACGTCCACATTCCAAACACCAGCGACTTTATCAAGGCCGGGGTGATTGCGTCAGGAGACAAGGTCTACATCAGCAAGGACCTGCTCCACTCCCTTGCTGGCAATGCCGTTAGCCTGACGATCGATGACGCTGGCGCGGAAGGCGAAAATAAGCTCTACATCAAAGGTGACATCAGCGGGACTTTCTCTTGGTGCTCAAAGCTCACGAACCTGGACGCCCACAGTCTCGACACGAGTGGCGCGACGAGCACGGTCGGGATGTTTAGCGGGGACACCACCCTCAAGGTGGCTAACCTAGCCGGCTGGGACCTCCGGAACGTTACTGCCATGGGCTGGATGTTTGACCGCACCCAGAATAATATGCAAAAGCTTATCCTGGATAATTGGCAGCTCAACCCGGACGCGGATACCCAGCAGATGTTCAGCTACGCCTTTCCAAAAGAAGTATCGGTAACCGGGATGAAAAATATCAATAGCCAAATTCTCGGTGCTTACGTCAACTCCTTCCGGATCACCAGTACACTGACTTCGATTGACCTGAGTTCCACCACCCTTAGTCCCAAGGTCCAAAGCCTGATGTTTGCCTTCCGCAACCTCAGCCACGTCAAAAGTATCAACCTCAGTGGCTGGGACATCAGCCAGGTAACAGACCTTAATTCGATGTTTATCAACGACACAGCCGTCGAATCAATCAACCTGAACGGCTGGGACTTCCGCAATGCTAAGGGCTTAGGGGGCGCAATGTTCTATGGTTGTAATAACCTGAAGACCCTCGATTTGGGGAACGCGAAGTTTGCGGACCTGCCCAACGTTACCAACAACGATGCCTTTGGTTATGTTTCCAATATCACCAAGGTTAACCTGGATGGTGCCGAAAACGTGCCCTCCTACCTCCTGCAGGAATTTGTCGTTGCCGCGCGGAATAGTCACGCCGCAACGATTGACTTAAGCACGTTCAGCATTTCTCGCCAAATTACAAATATGTTCGGCCTCTTTGCCAACCTGCCAGCGGTGGAAACGATTAACGTCACCAACCTGAACACGGACAACGTCACCAATATGAGCTACATGTTTAGCAACGACCCGCATTTAACCCAGATTGTCGGCTTAAATGCGCTCAATACCAGCAAGGTTACCAATATGGCGGGGATGCTTGCCCAAAATCCCGGCCTGACCAACGTAGACCTCAGCGGCCTGGACACCACCAAGCTTACTGACATCAGCCACTTGTTTGACGGCGACCAAAACCTCGCGAAGCTGAACTTGAGCGGGTGGGTCTTCCAGGAAGGAATCAAGGATGATGCTGTCTTCCAAAACGCACTCGGCAAGCTGACCGCCCTCGACTTAACCAATGCTAAGACGGTCCCCGCCGCGGTCCTGAATGCGTACGTTGCCGTCGCCCGGAACACTAAGGCGAAGGACATCGACCTCAGTACGTTCAGCACATCCCGCCAAATCACAAATATGTTCGGCCTCTTTGCCAACCTGCCAGTGGTGGAAACGATCAACGTCACCAACCTGAACACGGACAACGTCACCAACATGAGCTACATGTTTAGCAACGACCCGCATTTAACTAAGATTATCGGCTTAAATACGCTCAACACCAGTAAGGTCACCAATATGGCGGGGATGCTTGCCCAGAATCCCAGTCTGGCCAACGTGGACCTCAGCGGCCTGGACACCACCAAGCTTACTGACATCAGCCACTTGTTTGACGGCGACCAGAACCTCGCAAAGCTGAACTTGAGCGGGTGGGTCTTCCAAGAAGGAATCAAGGATGACGATACCTTTCAAAAAGCACTCGACAAACTGACTGCCCTCGACTTAACCAATACTAAGACAATCCCCGCCGCGGTCCTGCGTGCGTACGTTGCCGTCGCCCGAAACACTAAGGCAAAGGACATCGACCTTAGCACGCTCAGCATTTCTCGCCAAATCACAGATATGTCCGGCCTCTTTGCCGACCTGCCGGCGGTGGAAACAATTAACGTCGCCAACCTGAACACGGGCAACGTCACCGATATGAGCTATATGTTTAATAACGATCCGCAGTTAACCCAGATTATCGGTGTCGGCGGCTTTGACACCCACAACGTTACGAACATGAACAGTATGTTTGGCGCCTACCATTACAATACCGTCAACAATGATGAGCCCTTGGGCCTAACCTACTTTGGGCGACTCAAAGAGCTCGACCTATCGAACTGGGACACCAGCAAGGTTACGGATATGGGCTTCATGTTTTCCGGTCAGCAGTCGCTAACCAAGATCGGTCAACTCGCTAACTGGCAGACTTCCCAGGTTACGGATATGGGCGATATGTTTGAAGCCCTTGCCGCTCTGCCGGATGACCAATTGACTAACTTAAATTGGGATACAAGCAAGGTCGAGAATATGTGGTCAATGTTCTATGACATGCCCCTGCAAAAGGACCTGTCCTTCGTTAATAATTGGAATACTGCCAACGTTCGCAACATGAGCTATATGTTCGCTGAGGACCCGAATTTGACGCGCCTCGACCTGTCCAAGTGGGACGTCGGCAAGGTCGGCACCGACCAGCCCGGCCAAAATTATAGTTTGGCCGCGATGTTTGCCGACGATCGGGCCCTAACGTCGGTCGGCGATATTTCCCACTGGAATACCGCCAATGTCCATGACACCCGTTATATGTTCGGCAACACTGCCAGCCTGTCCAACCTTGACTTAAGTGGTTGGGACACCAGCAACCTTGAAATCGCCGGCCATATGTTTGAGCGGTCAGGAGTTAAGGAAGTCAACCTGAGCAACTGGGACTTCCACAACCTCAAGCACTATAACAATTATGGCCTGGTGGATCACGACGGGGAATTCCGCGGCACCGAGTGGATGTTCATCAACCTGCTTAATAAGTGTGTCATCACGATGAATAACATTAGCCTGCCGGATGATGACAACGCCTTTTCGATCATTGACTTTGCCGGTACCAAGCCGATTGTGGTCCTTGCCAATGGTCAGGACGGCCAGGCCCTACCGGAACTGGCCGCGCTGAACCAGCAGACCTGGAAGCCTTGGAATGTCGAAAATGAGCAAGAGATTACCGGTCGGCAGAATTCAAACGTCCTGACCCTGGTCAAGGCAGCGGACCCGACGGTGAAGGTCGGCGAACGCAAGCTGAACTTTGTCTTCACTAACCAGGCTGACCTGGAAAACTACCTGAATGCCCAGCTCGCAGCCAGTCAGGTCAGGAGCGCCATCGGTTCGTTCGGCCAGCAGTGGGACCAGCAGGGTGATACCAGCAACGGCCGGTTGAAGGCCAGTCTGCGCCTGTACCCGGCCGCTGGCGATAACTTCCTGGCGGATTGGGTAACGCCGGAGTACCAGCTGAATACCGCCAAACCGGTTACGCCGACTACGCCGGATAATCCGGGAACCACCACGGGTAATAAGCCGGGGATGCCTGGCCGCGGTGGAGCAGGCACGGGATTAAATAACCCGCGGCTGCCGGGCCGGGAAAGCGCCCACCAAGCCGGCATGAACCGCCATGCTACGGCTGCCCTCCCGCAAACGGGTAACCGGGATAACCGGAGTGCCCTCCTCGGACTGTTGGCACTGCCGTTCTTGGCACTAGGCGCCCTCGTTAACCGGCGGCACGAAAAGTAATATTTAAGCAGTAAACATCCCTAATCGGCTATTGTGTCGATTGGGGATGTTTTTATCTTTCAAAAAGGGCCTGCGGCAAAACATGGTTTTGTCACAGGCCCTTTTTACTAACTCCGGCAGTCAGACTCGAACTGACGACAACCTGATTAACAGTCAGGTGCTCTACCAACTGAGCTATGCCGGAATAACTTTAACACAGTAATTATACCGAAGGAGGGCCGGCGCCGTCAAGGGGCTTTTCGCCCGTTACTACTTCTGGGCGTCGCATGAGATCCGACCGCCACGTCACTATTCATTGACACCACTATAACTCCAATAACGACTAAGCCACGGAAACTTCCGCGACCTAGCCGTTATCTCTATGTTTAATATTGCTTAAGACAAATCGTCGGCACTAGCCCACAAGGGAAGCGACTCGTTCCCGCCGCCATTCGGCCAGCTCAACCGTCTGGCGCATCAGCATGGCGACCGTCAGCGGGCCCACGCCCCCAGGAACCGGGGTAATCAGCCGCGCCAGGGAGGCAACGCCGGCGAAATCAACGTCGCCGACCAGCTTGCCAGATGGCAGGCGGTTGATCCCTACGTCTATTACCACCGCCCCGGCCTTAACGTCCCCCGCTTTAACCAGGCCGGGGACCCCGGCGGCAACAATTAGGATGTCCGCCTGCCGGGTCAGTGTGGCCCGTTTCTTGGTATGCCGGCCAACAAAGGTCACCGTCGCGTTCTGATTATTCAGCAGCGCCAGGAGCGGTTTGCCAACCAGGAGGCTCCGCCCAACAATGACCACGTTGGCCCCCGCCAGCGGCACCTGGTACTGCTTTAATAGCGTCATGATCCCCCGGGGCGTACAGGCGACCGGGTAGTGACCGCCCTGTTTGGCATATAGCCGTCCCAGGTTGAGCGGGTGAAGGCCATCGGCGTCCTTTGCCGGGTCAATTGCGTTAACAATTTCCTCACCATTAAGCTGGGCCGGGAGGGGCGCCTGTACCAGGATGGCGTCTACACTGTCATCACGATTTAATTTCCGAACCTGCTGTAAGACGGTTGCCTGGTCGACATCAGCCGGGAAATGGTACCGGGTCGAAGCGATGCCCAGCTTCTGTGCTAGACGGTGCTTAGTGCGGGTATAAATTTGACTAGCCGGGTCATCACCGACTACAATCACCGCAATCCCCGGTGTAAGCTGGTGCGCCTTTAATGCTGCAACCTGCTGGCGGGTTTTTGCATTTATTTCCCGGGCAATTTTTTTACCATCAATAATCATCACATCACCCCCTAGCAGCTGACCTGGAGAAGGGCGCCGATGTTTTGCTCAACCTGGCGGGCGGTGTCCGCCTGGTTCATCGTGTACAGGTGGATTCCGGCAACGTCGTTGGTCACCAGGTCGACAATTTGGTCAATCGCGTAGCTAATTCCCGCCTGCTTCAAAGCCTCAGGATGGTCATGATACTTGGCCAGGATGTCCTTAAACTTCTCCGGAACCGCCACCGCGCTGGTCCGCAAAATCCGGTTTGCCTGCCGTTCGTTGATGATTGGCATAATGCCAGCAATAATCGGCACGTCAATTCCGGCAATGGCACACAGTTCACGAAAACGGTAGTAGCAGCGGTTATCTAAGAAGAGCTGGGTAATAATCTGGTCACACCCTGCGTCCACCTTCAGCTTTAAATGCTGCAGCTCGGCCACCATATCCAGCGACTCCGGGTGCTTTTCCGGGTAACAGGCGCCCGTAATTTGAAAATCAGGGTAATTCTGCCGGATATAGGCAATTAAGTCACTGGCGTGGGGGAAGTCGTCCTTTTTGGCTAACCCAGGGCGTTCGTCCCCACGCAGCACCAGCACCCGGCCAACGTGGCGTTCTCGTAACTGCGCCATGATTCGGTCGACATCAGTGCGGCTAAGGTACCAAGCCGGGAGGTGGGCCATCGCCGGTACGTGACAGCAATTTTCAACGTAATCGGCAACCCTGACCGTCTCCTGGGCCAGGCGGGCCGCTTTGCTGCTGCAAGTGACACTGATGAACGACGGGGCAAGGCCCTGCAGGGCGGCGAGCACCTGGTTCAGATGGTTAATGCCGACCGCGGAGTTCGGTGGGAAGACTTCGTACGATAAACTGGTCATCTAATCACCCTCCCCTAACTGCCTGCGGACTGCCCGCGTCGCCGCAAGCACGTTGGTTAAACTAGCCTTGGTTTCTTCCACGCCTCGGGTCTTGAGCCCACAGTCGGGATTGATCCAGACCTTCGGCGCGGCAATTTTTGCCAGGATCCGTTTAATTGTCGTCTGTACCTCGTCAACTGACGGGATTCGCGGTGAGTGAATATCGTAAACGCCGGGACCGACTTCGGTTTCAAAGTGTTGCTTCTTCAGCGCATCGAGGATTTCTAGGTTGGAGCGCGATGCTTCAAAGGAGATCACGTCAGCATCCATGGCGTCGATTGCCGGGATAATGTCGGTAAATTCGCTGTAACACATATGGGTATGAATCTGGGTTTCCGGCTGGACCTTGCTGTGGACCAAGCGGAAGGCCGGGATGGCCCAGTCGAGGTATTCGGAATACCAGTCGGACTTTCGCAGGGGCAGCTTCTCGCGCAGGGCCGCCTCATCGATCTGGATGATCTTAATTCCGTTGGCTTCCAGGTCGAGGACCTCTTCCTGGATTGCCAGGGCTAGCTGGAGGGTCGCTTCCTTCAGGCTGATGTCTTCGCGGGGGAAGGACCAGTTCAGGATCGTCACCGGCCCCGTCAGCATCCCCTTGACCAGCTTCTTGGTTTGGCTCTGGGCGTACTTAGACCACTTAATGGTAATCGGCTGCTGGCGTTTAACGTCACCCCAGATGATTGGCGGCTTCACGCAGCGGGTCCCGTATGATTGAACCCAAGCGTTCTTGGAAAAGAGGTAGCCGGAGAGGCGCTGGCCGAAGTATTCGACCATGTCGTTGCGTTCAAATTCCCCGTGTACCAGGACGTCCAGGCCGACCTGCTCTTGCCACTTTAGCCACTCGTCAATTTTCCCCTTAATAAAGGCGTCATACTGTTCCTGGCTAATTTCGTGCCGGCGGAACTGGCGCCGGACCTGACGGACTTCCTTGGTCTGCGGGAAGGACCCGATCGTCGTGGTTGGCAAAAGCGGCAGCTGGAACGCCGCTTTTTGGAGCTGTTCACGGACCGGCCGGGCGGGTTGGCGAATAAAGTCCGCATCTTTTAAGTTGGCAATCCGGTCGTGGAGTGCGGCGTCCTCCTGCACCCGTGGGTGGGCAAATAGCGCTTGGTTGGCGTGCAGCTGCTCGGCGCCGCGACCATCGTAAATCGCCGCGAGGTCTTGGAGCTCCGCCAGCTTTTCCTTGGCAAAGGCGAAGTGCTTCTTGACGTCCGGTGCAAAGTCTTCGTTTTCAACCGTCAGCGGGACGTGGAGCAGGGAACAAGAAGTGTTCACCACGATTTGCTGGGCCCCGGCCGCTTTGAGCTGGGCCAGGCTTTGGTCGTAGTGGTTGCGCCAGATGTTTTTCCCGTTAACCACCCCGGCAAAAAGGACCTTGTCGGCGGGAAAACCACGGCTGACCAACTGCTGGGTTTGTTTCCCCTCCACAAAGTCCAAGCCGAGCCCATCAAACGGCAGCTTGACCAGGTCGTCATACACATCCCGAACGTCACCAAAATAGGTCTGCAAGAGGACCTTTAATTTCCCCTTGGCGGCCAGCAGCGGCCGGTAGAGGTCGTTAAATAGCTGCCGGTCTTCAGCAGTCAGGTCCTTAACCAGCGCTGGCTCGTCAAGCTGGATCCAGTGGGCACCCTGCGTGATGAGCTTGGTGAAAACCGCTTGGTAGGCCGTCACGGCGTCCTTCACAAAGTCGCTGGCAGCCGCATTTTGGTACTCACTCAGCTTTAACAGGGTAAAGGGACCAAGCAGGACTGGCCGGGTAATGATTCCCAATTCCTTGGCCTCCGCAAACTCGGCAAAGATCTTGTCCCCGGTCAGCTTGAAGCGGGTATCCTGGTTAAGCTGGGGCACCAGGTAGTGGTAGTTGGTGTTAAACCACTTCTTCATTGGCCAGGCTAAGACATTGCCCTCCCGGCCCTGGTAACCCCGTGCCAGGGCGAAGTACTTATCCAATTCGGAAAATGGCAGGTCCTGGACATTCTGGGGAACCAGGTTAAATAAAAAGGCGGCATCTAAGGTCTGGTCATAGTAAGAAAAGTCATTGCTGGGGATTTCGCTGATGCCCGCCTGGCGGAGCAGCTCCCAGTTGTGGCGCCGCAGCCGCTTTGCCGTCGCCCGTAATTCTTCCTGGTCAATTACGTTTTTAAAGTATTTCTCGGTAGCAAATTTCAGTTCACGCTTCTCGCCAATCCGGGGGAAGCCGATAATTGTGGTGGTTGTCATCATTCAGTCATCTCTTTCGTTTTTTATTTGTCTAATAATCTACCATGAATATTCGCTATTGAATAACTGTTAAAGATTTGAACCCGATATAGGGAAAGACTATAATGCTAATAAAAAAGGGGATGGCTCTGATGCGGATTAAGCAATTGGAATACTTAGAGGCGGTGATTGAAACTGGCTCAATCAATGAGGCGGCGAAACGACTCTACCTCACCCAGCCCAGCCTCTCAAGCGCGATTAAGGACCTGGAGAAGGAGATGGGCATCACCATTTTGCAACGGAGCAATTCCGGCGTCCGGCTGACCGCTGACGGCCGCGAATTTATGAACTACGCCAAGCAGATCTTAGACCAGGTCCGCCTGCTCGATGACCGCTTCAAAAAACAGCAGCCCCTCCACCAGTCCTTTGCGGTTTCGGCCCAGCACTACGCCTTTGTGGTCAACGCCTTCGTGGAACTCATCAAGGAGATCAACTCACCAAGCTATAAGTTCACCCTGCGGGAAACCGAAACGGAAAATATCTTTAACGACCTGCGCACGTTTAAAAGCGAACTGGGCGTGCTCTACATCAATAACTTTAACCGCCGGATCATCAGCAAACTGCTAACGGAAAACGGCTTGGAGTTCACGCCGCTTTTTACGGCCCGGCCGCACGTCTTTTTGAGCCGCTATAACCCCTTGGCCAAGCGTCACTCGATCAGCCTTGCCGACCTGACCGAGCTGCCCTACCTGTCCTTTGAGCAGGGGGAGAACAACTCCTTTTACTTCTCCGAAGAAATCCAGTCGACCCTCAGCCATAAGAAGGAAATTAAGGTTAGCGACCGGGCAACCATCTTTAACCTAATGGTCGGTTTGAACGGCTACACTATTAGTTCGGGAATCATCAGCAGCAAGCTCAACGACGACAAGATTGTCGCGATTCCCCTGGAGTTGGATGATCCGATTACGCTAGGGATTGTCCAGCACCAGCACACAATCACCAGCCAGCTGGGCCAGGAATACATCCAATTGCTAAAGAACCACATTCGCGATTACGGTTTCCCGATTATTGGCGAAGACGAATAAAAAGGGCGCGTAAACCACCGGAAATTGGTAGTTCACGCGCTCCTAATCGTTAAAAGGCCGGTTGCCATTAACGGCAGCCGGTCTTTGTGTTTAATATGAAATTGATAAGGCTACTTCGCCAGTGCTTTCTTTAAGGCCGCCAGTGCCTGGTCATAATCCGGCTCGTCAGTCAGTTCAGCAACGATTTCCCGGTAGACAACCTTCCCCGCTGCGTCAAGGATCCAGACTGACCGGGCCAGGAAGCCCTCGTCCGGGATCAACAGCTTGGATTCGTAGCCAAACGACTCTTCGCTATCGGAAACGAGTTGCATATTCTTGACGCCTTCAGCCGCACACCACTTTTGCTGGTCCGCCGTGGTATTGGTCGAAATTGTCAAAAAGTTGACGTCTGTAAACTGGTCCATGGTTGAATTAAAGCGCTTGGTCTGGAGACTGCAGACCGGGGTATTAATGTCGGGGACAACGCTCAGCAGGGTCACCTTGCCCAGCAGCTCCTTCATCTTAACCTTGTGACCGTCCTTGTCAAAAACCTTGAAATGCGGAAAATCATCGCCAACCGCGGGCGGGTTACCGACCAACTGCCGCTGTTCACCATTGATTGTGATTTCCATCCGTATCAGCTTCCTTTCTCAATCGAATTATGTCCAGTATAACAAACTTCGCCTAGAAAGCAGTAATGAATTAAAAAACTGGATAACTCCCCTTCATCAGGAATTATCCAGTCCATATAAATTAGTGCCAACTAGAGGAATCGAACCTCCGACCTTCTCTTTACGAGGGAGATGCTCTACCGACTGAGCTAAGTTGGCATGACCTATCACAAGTCAACGTTAATTATTATATCATGATGCCTTCACCTTGAAAACACCTATTTTGCTTTTATTTTAGAAATAAATTCCAGGAAATTCTTCCCCCACAGCCACTCAAAATAGCGAACTGTCTTTTCCGCGTCCATAAACTCATTATCAAAGGTGCTACTAGCGCCATGCACCATTAGCACTCGATAGCCCAGTCCATGGGCCATTTTGACCGTTGCGTCGACACAGTATTCGGTCTGCGCGCCGCAAATTTCTAGTTCATCAACCTGGCGCTGGCTGAGAAGCTCTTGCAGGCTGGTGTGATAAAAGGCGTTGGGGTGCGTTTTGTCGACATAGAGATCCCCTTCCCACCGTTTCAGCTCTGGTACTAGCTGCCAGGAACCAGTTTTCTTAATTAAGTTTACATTTTGATGTTGGATAAAGATGACCGGCCAGCCCTGGGCATGGTAGTGGTTAATCCGCTGATTGATTAGCTGGACCAACTCTGGTAGCTGCCACGGTTCCCGGCCGGCTTGCAAACCCCATTTTGCATATCAATTACTAGTAAGGCCCTCACTGTATGTCCCCCCAATCGTAAAAAAGCCGCCAACAGTACGTTGACGACTTTCTCATAATAACTCCGGCAGTCAGACTCGAACTGACGACAACCTGATTAACAGTCAGGTGCTCTACCAACTGAGCTATGCCGGAATAACC
>NZ_GG700735.1:91083-112051 GCF_000160835.1 Limosilactobacillus antri DSM 16041 | reverse complement strand
TTGATGCTGACTTAGCTCAGTTGGCAGAGCACGTCACTAGTAATGATGAGGTCGGAGGTTCGAATCCTCTAGTCAGCACTTAATAACAGTGAGAAGCCTGTATTAACAACGTTTAATGTTGCTAGTACAGGCTTTTTTGTGGTCCTTCGTCCAGAAGTACTAATAAGAAAATCGAATAAGTTTTGCTAAGCAACGAGTGTCTGAATCTTGGTAATTCTTCCAGTTAACGACAATGTAGAACTTCTATTTGGGGTTGTCCTTAATTAATCCCTCTGATAATGCTATTAGGTTTATTCTTAACAATGCCAATCATTATTGATTAAGGTTACTTTTTTGAACGGAATAGATAGTACATATTTATTCCGTTTAAAAGCTGATTCTAGATGTTGATTAAATAAATTTTAAACACATAGCAATATTACCAACTTTCACAAAAATAGAAAACGGTTTCATGCTATAAAAAATAAAATTTATAGAGTACAATAAAAGAGTAGTAACTTTAGCGACGATTTTGGGGAAGAAGGATATTTATGGTTTCAAAGAAAAATATTAAGAATAAGATGGTCGCTGATTCTCGTCGAATTCCACATTATGGAATTCGTAAGCTAAGTATCGGTGTTGCATCAGTTTTGCTGAGCACAACTCTATATTTTGGTATTAGTGCACATGCCGCAACGGTGTCGACTTCCACGGAACCGACATCATCAACGCAGGTAACTAATCAAAACCAAACACAACAGCTGACGATAAAGGGTGAGCGAACTAACTCAGAATCTTCTACAACGAATGCACAGCTGACAGAACAGCCACAGCCCACTGTTGTTGCGGTTTCAAACCAGAATGGGCAACAAGAAAACACCGGCATTGCACCCCGGTCTGTAACTAGGATTGACCCTAATAATTTGCCAGCGGGGTGGGCTTCAAACGGGTCTGACCAAGATATTAGGTATTATAACGTCTCCTATAATGCTTATAAATTAGCATATGAAAACGGGACGTTGCCACCACTTGCTAGTGGCCAGCCATCTTATCCTGATCCTTCAAGCCATGTGATTAAAGCAAGTGCAGGATTTATTGCTAATATGAACTATCCAGCAGCCTATCGGAACAAGGATAATTATCCTGAAACAATCAATGATACTAAAACGGGATATAAGTTTGTTGAGCTGACGGAATATGCTGATGGTACCTGTGAATGGGGAGTAGGTCCTGTTTTTCTAGATTCACCGGATGCTGATGATTATGTCCGAGACCATTCTGGAATGACAACAGTTGATCCGTTGCGAATTCCGACGATCCCGGCGTATACGACAACGGTTACTTTGGATGGTAACGTAGTTGCGACAACTAATCCTCAGGGACAAGCGACTGTTAAAAATGAATCTGTCTGGGAACAGATGAATGCACAACAGTATATTCCTTATGGCGACAGTGGCGTATCCACTCTTGATGTTACTTATACTCCGATAACAATCACTGTTACTCATGATCAACCGAAGACATCTACGGATCCCTTACCAGATAATCCCGAAAAGAAGTACCCTAATGGGCTTAGTCAGAATGATTTAAACCAGACAATCACCCGGACAATTAATATTCAGGCACCTGCTGGTCATCCGGCTATAACTCCGATTACGCAAACTGCCAGGATTTTCCGTGACGCTACAGTTAATGAAGCTACTGGAGAAGTCACTTATGGTGATTGGTCCACGGATAATACTGGCTGGAAAGAAGTCGTTGTGCCTAGTATCGCTGGTTATACGGCAAACCAAACGAAGATTGATGCAGTAACGGTTGGCAAAGATCAGACGAATCAAACAATTAATATTTCTTACAAGGCTAACCCACAGACTATGCAGATTATCTTCCAAGATGGTAACGGGCAGGTGCTTCGTTCTGATGAGGTTCACGGAGTAACGGATCAACAGGTTCCATACACAGGCCAGGTTCCAGTGGGTTGGAAATTAGCTGCTGGGCAGTCCGTTCCGCGGAGTGTGACGTTTGCAGCTGCTGGAAATCCAGATATTAAGATTACGGTGGAACATGCGACGATAACGGTTACACCAGCTGAACCTAAGACGCCAAGTGATACATTGCCAGATAATCCTGAAAAGAAGTACCCAAGCGGGGTCAGCGAGAGCGACCTGAACAAGACGGTTACACGGACGGTCACGATTGCGGAGCCCGGGAAGTCCCCAGCGACACAAACTCAAAGTATTACCTTTACCCGGACAGCAACCGTGGATGAAGTTACTGGCCAGGTGACCTATGGTGATTGGTCAGAAAATGGTCAACATGAGTTTGCAGCCATTACTGTGCCGCCAATCGCGGGCTATACCGCCAGTGGCGCGGTTCCAGCTGTAACGGTTACGCCAACAACGGATAGCTCTACGGTCAAGATCGCATACACCGCTAACCAGCAAAGTGGTCAAATTGTGTACAAGGATAGTGAAGGAAAGCAGATTGGTACGACAGCCCTGAGCGGCCGAACTGGCGACAGCGTGGCGATTACGCCGCAGGTGCCTGTTGGCTGGAAGATCAGTGCGGGACAACAGATTCCTGAGCGTGAAACGGCAACGGCTACTGGTTTTCCAGAAGTCGATGTGACGGTAGAACATGCCACAACGACAGTTATCCCAACTAATCCAAAGACACCAAGTGATTCTTTGCCGGATAATCCTGAAAAGAAGTACCCGAGCGGGGTCAGCGAGAGCGACCTGAATAAGACAGTTACGCGAACGATAACGATTACGGAACCAAACCAGGCGCCAACTACCCAAACACAAAAGGCCACCTTTACCCGGACAGCAACTGTCGATGAAGTCACCGGTAAGGTAACCTATGGCCAATGGTCCGAGAACGGTCAACACGAATTTGCGGTTGTTCCTGTGCCACCGGTAGCTGGTTATACCCCCAGTGGGGCGGTACCAGCTGAAACGGTTACTCCAGAGACGGCCAGTTCAACAGTTGATGTAACTTATCGGGCTAACGACCAGACAACCCACATTATTTATGAGGGAAAGGATGGTCAACCAGTCCACACTACGACAGTTAAGGGTAAAACGGACCAGACGGTGGATGTACCATCTGAAATACCTGATGGTTGGGTAACTATCCCTGACTACCAGGTGCCTAGTCAAATCACTTTTACTGGGGCGTCAACCGATAATGTTGTTGTGCCGATCAGCCACGGACACATCACCGTTCAGCCGGGTCAGTCAGTAGAACCGGGCAGTGTAATTCCGGGAACAACAGATAAACACTTCCCAGATGGCTTGACTCATAATGACCTGAATAAGACGCTCCACCGGACGATCGTTATTAACGAACCGAACGGACGTCGCCAAGTGATTCGGCAGACACTACACTTTAGCCGGACGGCAGATGTTGATACAGTTAACCAGCAAGTGACCTATGGGGATTGGCGACTGATACAAACTACTAACGATGGTTTTGATGAAGTGTTAATTCCGCAATTCGCTGGTTACCGCTCATCAGTTGATAAGCTACCGGCAGAGCAGGTTTCACCTGATGAAGTGGATAGTTGGCAGGACCAAACTATCAACGTTACCTACCAAGCGTTACCACAACAAACGTCATTGACAGGAGCTGTTTCGCAGCAGACCGTCATTGAGTCAGCGAGCGAACAACCTGTTAAACAGGCAACAAGGACACTGAATAATAATCAGTCAACCTTGCCGCAAACGGGTGATGCTCAGCAAAAGTTAGCAATTGTTGGCTTGTTAACATTGGGACTAGCCTTTCTTCTAAGCTTAGTGGATCACAAAAAACGTGACTAATCTTGATAAACACGGTTAGTTGAAATAAGGTCGGGCATTTCTGCGGGAGGCCTGACTTCTTTGGGGTCAAAGAACACATAAGCCTGTAATACCGGCGATTATCGTTGGAATTACGGGCTTTTTCGTTGTCTATGGCGTTGCTTTACAGGGGCGGATATTGGTGTATCCAGGATAATTGCGTGTTGAATTTAGAGAACTGAAATATCTTAATCATGCTCAGAGTATCTTGATCATTTTGCGAATTTTGATTAAGATACTTGCTTTTGCAATTGCTGCTACTAATTAGTAGTAAACACATTGCCAGCATGCTATAATAATAAAGCAATAATACTAGGAGGATTGTAATGGATGTTGGTGAAGCATTAGCAAGATTGAAATTTCTTGTGAATCATGATCGATTTTATATGGTTCAACGACAAAGTAGAATGGCAATGCCGGTTTCTGTAACTTTAGCTAAGGAAATTGTTAGACAGTTATCCATTAACGATTTTGTCAAACATGAACCTAATCGAAATAATCCATTACAATTTGTTTGGGTATTTAAGACTAGTGATGGGCAGACTTATTACATTAAGTTTGTATTTACTGAGAATAACCAAAAAGTGGTATTCATCAGTTTTCATCTTGATTATTAAAGGAGGAGGTTCATATGGCTTACCAAAAGAACTTTACAACCACTTATACCATCAATGGACATGAGTACACGGTAACAGCACCGGCTCTTTTTGACAGTAACACCAATGAACTGATTCCAGATAAGGAGCTGGATGATCAAGCTGCCGAAATAGCTCGTCAACAATATCGTGCTGAGATGGGATTACTGTCACCACAAGAGTTAAAGCAATACCGTGCTAAGGTGGGACTGTCCCAACGTAATTTAGCTGAATTAACTGGATTAAGTCCAAACACGATTGCACTTTACGAAGCTGGTGCATTCCCAACTAAAGCTAATAATAGACTGTTAAAATCACTCATTGCTAACGATGATGTGCTCCAACAATATATTGCTGATGAAAAGAATGATTACTCTGATGAGTTGGTTTCAAAGGTTAATTCTTATCTAAGTAATAATGATGGTATTGTTGAATCACAAAAGGAACAGCCTAAGTTTACGGCTGTACAGTTAGCAAATTGGCTCCGGGTTGAAAACTACTTTGAAAGAGATAGTAACTTAAATATTGACCCGTTAACGCAAATGAAGGTCATTAAACTGCTATACATTGCGTATGGGAGATTTTTAGTCGCAACCAGAAATAAATTATTTTCTTCAACAATTGTTCACTTTCAATATGGTCCATTAGTAACGGAAGTACATGATAAGTTTAATGGTCAGACTGTTCTGGATATTGATAAACCAGATAAAGAAGCGATGGATGACTATAGCCTAGTTTCACAAGATAGCGAGATTGTGGATCTTCTAAGTAAAGTGAATGAAGATTATATTAACTACAACGCTGCTCGACTAAGCAAGCAAACCCATCGGGCAGGTTCACCATGGGATTTAACTCCAGATCGAGAAGTAATTAAGGATCAGTTGATTTTTGATACGTTTAAGCGAGGAATAGAAGAATAGTTCTTACTTACAAAACAGCGCCTATAGGGCTTATAACCGATTAGAAGTCTACAAAGCAAGCCGTAAAAGCTTGTTATGTAGGCTTTTTTGTAAGCTTTAGGAGTAGTGCGAATGGTTCTGAAAAGTTGTGAATTACTATTTCAAACACAAGCAGCTACACAAATTTAAAACATATCCCGTGTGCTTATTAGGGAAAAAGGGAGCTGTTGATATATCAACAGTTTGGGGGCTAAAATCTTGTGTGATGTGTATGTTTGAACTCTAAAATCGTAAGTGGCTTGCTATCTTAGGCATTTTAAGAATAGTGACTGTAATGCTCTCTAAAGTTCAGTACCGCCGAAGCAGGGAATAACTCGTTACTGATTGTTCCTACCATGAAGCAATTGTTAGATCGCTGAAATCTCAACATTTTCACTGAATCCTCGCATATAATTGCGTTGATACATTATTCTGAGGGGAGTAGTTAATAAAATGTCACAACACATCAAGAATAACCACAAGTCACTCGCTTTAGCTGCCGCGGCAGCAGCCGTTACCACCGCCGGGATGGCGGCCACAACCGCCCATGCTGATACGACCGCTAGTCAACCAGCAACGAGTGCCACTACTGAAACTAATCAAACATCAACTAAGACTGCCCAAGAAGTCGCTCAAGACAACGCTCAGGCGGCCGGTCAAGCAATGTCTCAGGCCAAGGGCGAATTAGACACTGCCCAAAATGCTGCAACCTCTGCCGATAACGCTATCAGCTTGGCTCAACAGACGGTCAACAATGACCAAGCAGCCGTTTCGCAGGCCCAAGGCGACGTTGACGCAGCCCAAAAGGGTGTCGACAATGCTAAGACTCAAGAAGCAACCGCCCAGGCCAATGCGGACAAGGCAACGCCAGAAGCCATCGCAAAAGCTAGTCAGGCGCAAACTGACGCTCAGCAAGGCGTTGCGAACGCTCAAGCAGACGTCAATGCCGCCGCTAAGACGGCTACTGATGCCCAAACTGACTTACAAAACGCCCAGGAGCATGCTAGTCAAGCCGACAAGCAAGTCACCGCTGACCAAAACGCGGTTAACCAAGCCATGGACATCACTAGTGCCAAGCAAGCTTTAGACCAGGCTCAAGCGGCCGACAATCAAGCTCAAGCCGACGTTAAGTCAGCTAATGATGCAGTCGCTTCTAAGACCGACGCCGTAAATAACGCTCAAACCGCCGTTGATAACGCTACAAAGGCGGTCAATGACGCTCAGGCTGATGTTAACAGCAAGTCTGATGCTAATACCAAGGCCCAGTCTGCTTTAACTCAGGCTAACAACGACGTTAACGCCAAGCAGCAGGCATTAAACGACGCTCAGGCCAAACTCGATGCTGCTAAATCTCAGGCCAGTGCTGGTTCGATCACTGATCCTGCCAGCTGGGGCATTACTGTTACGGCCACTGCTGATGCCAAGGCTGCCGCTGCCCAGTGGAAGAACGGCGACCACAGCGATGGAGTTAAGCAACGAATGCAAAACGGTATCACCATTACTTATAACCCAACTGCTCAAGATAACAATACTATTCTTACTAATACGTCAAATATGAGTTCCATCCACGGAGTTTTGACCCGACTTCAAAATGCTAATGATGACCTGACGATTCAGATCAACGAATTCATCGCCGCCCTGGTTAACGGTGTTCACCAACAACTGGGCTTTGACAACATTGCGGTTCCTAACAAGAGCGCTATTGAATATGCTATTAAACAGGCCATGAACACTAACGACAGTAGCAATCCAGCCAACATGGCAAACTTCCATGCGGACTTCCACTTAACAGACTTAATAGAAGCTAACACCAACTTTAGCAAGGACGGTTTTTATGCTACTAATCAAGCCGGACATCTGCTCAATCTCGGAAACTTAAAGAACCTTGCTGCCCAAGTTCTATTAACTAACGGTGCTATCAACCCAGGTAATTCATGGAACTTAAAGTACACTTATGCCGATGGTCTAATCTTAGGAACTGAAGACCCTAACCAAGACAACAACGACCTCTTCGGTTTTGCCATGACTAACTTCTTTGGCAAAGCCAATGAAGAAGGTGCCAACTACGCCATTCTTTCTAGCGGTTGGCCTAGTGATGATGTCTTAAACAGCACCAACTACGGCCTCAGCAAGTCTAGTGCTACTGACACTACTGCCCTCCAGACGGCGGTCAACAATGCCCAAATCGCACTCAACCAGGCTAAGTCTGCACAAACATCCGCAAAGACTAATGCTGATAATGCCGCTTCTGCTCTTGCCAGTGCTCAGGCAAAGCTCAGTCAGGCTCAATCAGCTGCCAAGTCCGCTCAAACAAGCCTTGATGACGCTAAGACGGCCCTCGCCCAAGCTAAGCAGAGCCTCGCGGACGCTCAGGCTAAAGCTTCGCAGACTGAAGCGGATCTCTCGGTAGCGCAATCGGCTTACGCTCAGTCACAACAAGACGTTGCCGCAAAGCAAAAGGCTCTGGCAGACGCTAAGGCAAAGTTAGCCGACGATACTGCTAAGGCTAAGTCAGCCCATGACGATGTCACCGCCAAGACGGCCGCCTTGACACAAGCTCAAGCCGACTTAAAGGCTAAGCAAGACGCCTTAACCAAGGTACAAGCCAAGGCCAAGTCTGCTGAAACGGCGCTTTACAACTTGCAAAACGCTAAGACACTGCTTGACCAAGCTAAGGCTAACACGAAGAAGGCCGAAGATCTGCTAGCAGAAAAGACTGACGCTTTAAACAGTGCCAAGGCCAAGCTGGCTAAGTCCCAAGCAAGTCTTGAATCAGCTAGGGCCAACGCTAAGAAGGCTCACGACACCCTTGATGCGGCCACTGCTAACTACAATGCCAAGAAGGCTGCCTATGATGATGCCGTCGCTCACTTGATTTCTGACGCTCAACAGTACGGCGACAGTGTCAAGTTGGCTAATGACAGCTTCACGATTAAGGAAGGCGACGCTCTGCCAGACTTGAAGCTGGCTAACAGTTTCGCCAAGCACTGTGAAAACAGTGAAATCACTAATATGTTCATGAACCTCGCGGCACTTCCTGGTGATACGCTTCCTGAAGGTACAACTATTTCTTGGAAGGACAGCGCTAAGGCTCAACGTGATGCTAACACGGCTGGCGATTACGTCGAAGATGTTCTAATCACCTTCCCTGATGGATCAACAGTAACTAAACAAGTAACGCTCCACGCGACGTACAACCCTGAACTCCACAAGACTAGCAGTACTATCACAGGTCTGCCTAACGGTGCCAAGATTGTTAATGGTCAAGTCGTGGACGCCAATGGTCATGTCTTGCCAGGCTACACAGTGGTCAATGGTCAGATCGTGAAGACTAATAATGAAGTTAATGGTGGAATCAACGGTGACGGTTTAACAACCGGCTCCATGGTTAACACTAGCTTAAAACGTTCTGACCTCAATAATGGCAAGCTCCCTCAAACCAGCGATGCCAACCAAGCTGGTCTAGTGGGATTGGGTGTAGTGACGATGCTGGGAATGTTTGGCCTGGCTGGTATTCGGCGTAAGCAAAACTAAGCTATTTAGATAACTCCCCCCCCTAAAAAATAAGACCCGTCGTAATTGACGGGTCTTTTTGTATGGTGAGAATTGAATTATTTTAATTTATCCTTTGGCTTGAAACTGTTCCAGTAGTCGGCAGCAGGTTCAACAACTGGATCGTCAGGGAGAACGTGCATATTAATCAGCTTGTCGCGCGCAACAGTGTATTCCAATGAATCTTCCTTTGCAGGAACCGCTTCAAGTAGAGTGTTAAGCTGATCCTGGGAAATAACAGCGGCAGCCCGTTGGTTAGGCCGCGTTACTAAGACGGTTTGATTTCCGTCGGTAACTCGATCTAGGTAGTCGTTAAGGTGATTATAAAAGTCACTCTGAGTGGTTGCAATTGGCACATTAAATTTTTCCATAATCAAAATTTCTCTCTGTTCTTTAATCATGGAACTAAAAAGGCTTGGCACATCGAAAGTGGTCCCTAATGCTCCTCCTTTTGAATATCCAATAGGCACTTTCTGGCGGCCTGCTGAAAAGCCGCTTGCCGGTCGTCAATCTCGGTGACTTTGATAAACTTCTCGAGTTTTGCCAGGTCGGATTGGTTTAAGGCCGTGATCACTTCATGATCTTGCCGGTTGTAATCAATGCATTGGCGGTGATTGGTGGCGAGTAGTTGAATAAATAAGCGGGTGGTTCGCCCGTTGCCTTCCCTAAAGGGGTGGAGGTAATTAAGCGAATCCAGAAGCTGAGCATATTGCTTAACGGTTGGCTTAGCGGTAGTTTTAATTGTGTCTAACTGGCGGGTAATATTAGTAACGGCCGTGTCAAACGCCGTGGGTGGCATGAAGTCAGTGCCGCCCTTGGCGAGGTAGTAATTGCGAAATTGGCCCGCCCAGTCATAAATACCACTAAACAGGAAGCGGTGGATTTTCGCAAAATCGTCGATCCCTTTAATAACGTATCCATGCTCCAACAGCCAGACGGCGTTATGAGCCGTGGTTCGGTATTCAACCGTCCTTAATTCACCGGTATCTTGTAAGTTAAGCTTATTGCGGAGGGTGCCGTTGGGGTAAAGAAACCGGGCTTTCAGTTCTTCATCGGTCATATCAGTCACCAAAGATGTCTTTGAACTTTTGGCCTAGCTCCGGATGGCTGGTTTCAGCAAAGGCTTTTAACTCTTCAATGTCGGCGCGGGAAGGTTGCCAGCCCTCCATGACGTTACTTTTGACGGTGAACTTAATGTTTTGATAGGTCGCTTGGTCAGCAATTTTAACGCCCTGGATGGTTTGTGCCTGGTCGTCGATTGTTAATGAGTATTGGTCCCCTTGCAGGAGGTGCAGCAACTTTTCGGGCGATTCGTTAATGGCCGTGGCGACCCCGTTGAGGATCCGGATCGTCCAGGTATTAATGGGGCGTTTGAAGGCGTTGCTGAGCGTTGTTTTGCTAATTCCTGATTTTTCTGAAATATTGGTGATGTTGGTATCGTAGTTAGCCATTACTTCGTTAACACTCGTCATTGTGAATCAACTCCTCGATAATGTTCTTGGTACTATTATACCAAATTTGGTACAAGTAGTGCTAAATTATGGAAAATGCTTTTAACACAAAATCTTAACACGTTTAAGGTGAAATCCCTTTACATCAAGGGCTGAGCTACTCTAAAAAGCGACTTTAAGAACACATAAGCCTGTAATACCAGCGGACTTCAAAAGCGAATCCTGGTATACTAATGTAGCGACATACCAAGCTTTTTTATTTGAATTTGTGTGTCATATGTCATGCAATATTGACGAGGTGATAAGCATGGATGCAAGAGTAGATAGTAGAGTCCCAGTTGATGTTAAAGAAAAAGCAAGCAAGGAATTAGCCGCACACGGTTTGTCCATTTCAAGTTTTATCCGAATGATGTTATCGTCAGTTGCTAACGACGGGCTCCCTAAGTATTGGGGAATCCCAAATGCCGAAACAATGTCATCAATTGATGAAGCTATTGATGATATGAAAAAATCTCACTTAAAGAGTGCCTCTTCTTATGATGAATTGGCGAAGCTATTAAATGAGTAAGGTGGATTCCTACAGGCAGATTTAAAAAGCAGCGTAAAAAGGTAAAAAAGAATCCACGCTGGCATAATATTTTCTATGGTGAGGTACCATTTGAAAATGACCACCGTTCACCTTGGAGATATGTTATTGAATGCTTTTTAAATGACCAAACAATACCCGATTATTTTTATGAGCATCCAATTACGTTAACGAAACAGCAACGTCAGGAAATAAGAAATAGATTTGGCGATTTGACTGACCTTAAAATCAGAGGATTAGATTTACATTTTGATGGTCACAATGGAGATCATTTACTCCTTTATATTCGAACAAATAAAAATACAGTTTATTTGACAGGAATTGGTACTCATTCGGATCTTTTTTAACTTGCTAAGCTACACCTAGATACTACAATCGGGGACTAATTCTCAATAATTTAAGATATAAGGTATTGTATCGGCAGAGACAATTGGTGCCGGGCTTCAAAAAGCGAAGCCTGGTACTTTTTTATATTTGCGCTCGCGGGGCGTGAAAACGAAGTCTTAAATGACTTTTGTCACAGCCCCTTTTTCGTAGCCAAACCCAGCTGGCTTTAACTTCCCTAATGGTTAGCTAAGCCCGGCTAGATATTCTATAATATCAATAAATCTTAGAGAGCAAGTCCTCTCAAGCAAAAAGGGAACTTCAGTATGCGTAACTTAATTTTTCTCACAGACCTCGCCAGCCCCGATTTGGACCCGTACGTGCGGCTCAATGAGGCCCAGCTTTTTCATGCCCGGGGCCCGCAGCCCGGCCTCTTCATCGCGGAAAGTCCGAAGGTCATTGAACGGGCCTTGCGCGCCGGCTACCGCCCGGCTTCTCTTCTAATGGAAGAAAAGGTCTTAGCTCGCGACCTGGCCGACCTCGACCATGAAATGGCGGCCAACCAAACCGCGGGCTTAGGGCAAACACCTATTTACGTCGTCAACAACCAGCTGATCAGCCAGCTAGCTGGCTACAACCTTCTCCGCGGGGCCCTCGCCGCAATGTACCGGGTGCCGCGCCCGGACCTCAACCACTTCTTGGCAACGCTGCCGGCGGCTCACCCACGGATCGCCGTCCTTGAACGGATCGTTAACCCCGCAAACGTGGGGGCCATCTTTCGTTCGGCCGCCGCACTCGGTATCGACGGGATCATCGTAACCAGCGACTCCGCCGACCCGCTTTACCGGCGCTCCTCGCGCGTCGCAATGGGGACCGTCTTTCAAGTGCCGTGGACCTACATCGACGCCCACACCTGGCAAACCGCCGGAGTCCGCCTGCTTCACCGTTTAGGTTACCAAACGGCCGCCATGGCCCTGCGCCACAACACCGTTAGAATTGACGACCCGCAGCTGGCGCAGGTGGATAAGCTGGCCATTATCCTTGGCTCGGAAGGCCCGGGCCTCGCAGAGCAGACGATTGCCCAGAGTGATTTTACAATTAAAATTCCCATGGCTGCGGGGGTCGATTCTTTGAACGTCGCCGCAGCCTCGGCCCTGGCTTTTTGGGAACTAGGAAACCGGGAAAACAACTAGCCGTCAGGCGCCCCTTGGCTTTGCCCAGCCGCAAGTGACCAGCAGATCCGGAGAAAAGGGTGCTGGGGCGTCATTTTTGTGCAATAATAGCTTGTAAAAGCCGCTGTTTTGATGGATAAAGCAAAGAAAGAATGTAGTGATTAATTATGGTTAGGAATAAGTTGTCCCAAAATACGAAACAAGTCCCGCACTATGGCTTACGCAAACTTTCCATCGGTGTTACGTCAGTATTCTTGTCGACACTGGTTTACTTGGAAGGCCCCACCAGCGTTCACGCCGCCACACCAGTTAAGTCTGCGGCGGCCACGGTAGAACCAGCCGCGGCCTCCTCGCCAAGCAATCAAGTCACGCTTAAGACGGGGCAGGCAACGAGCACTGCGGACCCGGCGGCCGCTAATTTGGCGTCCCAACTGAATGCGGCGACGGGTCTAGCGGAAGAAACCAACAGGGCGGATTCCCCGGCTAAGGCCGCTGCCGTGATTGAAGTCCCGGCAAACCAGGATGGCAATGCTAACCAGCAAGAAGTGGGCAGCGGAAAGCCGCAAGCGGTCAAACTGGCTGATGGTGACCAAGCCCAGGTTACGCTTACCAACGACCAGCTCGATGCCGCTAATGCCGATACAACCCTCTCGTTTAGCACCAACAATTACCAGTCTGGGGACCGGTACCAGATTTATATTCCCAAGGGCGGCATTTCCCTTACTAATTCGGACATCAAGAGCCTCCCGACTGCCATCGGGACCACCAGCTTTGACAGCGCGGCTCCTGACTATTACGTGATCACCGATGACTTTATTAACAGCGGTAACCTCCGGCAAAATATTACGCTCCACTTATCCAACATTGTTGCGGGGCTGGCCAATGCCGGTTCGTATGAAAAGATCATCAACCATGCTTACGTCACGAAAAATGGCACCAAGATTGGCAGCTTTACGATTAAGACGATTGGGAAACCGTTTAGCTTTTCGGAAACGGGCAGCTACCCGCTTGAAAACGTTAATAATGGTGAGATCGGCGTGGACTTAGTTACAGCGATGAGCCCTAGTGCAGCCGACGTCGCGACCACCAATGATAACTTAAACCACCTGACCCTGCTTTACCATGATTTGCCAAAATACTACCAGCCAACGGAAATTGCCTTCAAGGTCACCGTAAACAACGAGACTAGGGTGCTTGCGCAGTTTGACGTTACCGCTGCGATGATTACGAACAACACCTTAACCCTGGACCTCCCCGTCAGCAGCACTTCCCCGTTGCGGGCCCTCCTTTCCAACGGGCAGTCAGTGAATATCTACCTAACCGGTCGCTATAACGTTCCTGACCAGGCCTTCGCCAATGGTGCTTATAATACGGTCCTCCACCACCCGACGATTACCCTGACCGACCAGAATAATTACTCCATCACCCAAAACGCGGGTTCGCTTAACCAAACGGTCCTCGGCATTAAGGGCCTTTTTAACCTGGGCAATTTGGTCAAGATTACCCAGGGCTACACCGCTGACTATGTTAACAAAGATGAAGGAGTACCGGCGGGAACAGTTACCGTCAACAAGGAGCGGACGAACACGGGGTCCGGCTTCCAGACCACGTTCACGCCGATCTCCAACATCCCGGTCGACAACCTGGTGATTTCGCTGCAAATTCCGGACGGGATTAACGTCCATTCCCTGGCGATGTCGAGCAATAACCAGGGGATTAAGGACTTGGACCCGAGTTATGGTATCCGGATCACCTACACCGACGGCTCTACGGAATGGATCAAGTCCATCCCGGCCATGGGCCAAATTACCGGGCAAACGGCGAAGGCCATTCGTTCCGTTTCGGTTAAGTATGCTCATTACAGCTATGATGATGATCTTAGTTTTAGTATGAGCCATGGGACCAACTTTGCGCTGGCTAAAGCTTATCCTAACGGTGATGCGGTTAGGAGCGGGGACCTGCTAGTCCTGAAAACGGCATTTCAGGCTGACGACCTGCAGCCGACCCTGGTCGATTCTGCTTACGACCGGTTAACCACTTACAAAGAAAATGACCAGTCCGGAATCTATATGGCTGAGATTCTTGGCCAGGCCCAGCAAAATCCTGGTGCCATGAACGCCGGAAACATCACCTATGAAGCGGCTGCTTCAGCATATGGCTTGCCGCGGCTGGCCCACCCGATTATGTACATTCAAGTGCCGGACAATGCAATCTGGGACCAAAGCCAACCGCTGGAAATTAAGACCGGGCTGACCGCTACGTGGGGTAACCCAGATTCGGAACAGTTAATTCCGAAGAGCGTTACGACATTTTCCGTCAACGGGCATACCTTCTTAAAAGTGGACCTCTCTAATTATCCCGAAGTTAAGCAGGGCTTTTCGGTTATTGTTCACTACAATAACGGGCTTGACTACCTGACTTCAACCAAGCATTCCCCGTTTATGGTGGTGGCGGACAACTTGAACCAAAACGTTAGCAATGTTAACCACCCGATAGCGGCCCACCTTGAAGCCCGAGACCAGGCCACTTTTGAAGCCCTAATGCAGGAAGAACAAATTAACGTCCAAACGGCTTCCTACAACAACGGCGATGATGCGTATGGCCGTTCAAGCTGGACGATTAACACGGCAGATGGTACCAGCTCGGAAACGATGACCCAGGGCAACACTTACAGCACCCCTAGTCTGACGGCGGTCCAAAGGGTTGATGGAACCGACCCCACCCACTTTAGGGTCTATGGCTCACTGATTAACGCCGATCCAGATACGAAGATTGACAACGCCACCCAGGTAATCAACCTGCCGAGCACCAACGATGGCAAGAGCCAGTTCACGCCAGTACTGACCGGCCCGGTAACCCTCACCGATCCGAATACCGTAACGGATTTGTCCAATCTGGCGACGATTACCTATTACACCGACCGTGCGGACCTCGACAAGGGTGCCGCTAGTCTGGCCGGTAAGACCGGACTGACTGCCGACCAGGTTACCGACTGGAGCCAGATTAAAGCGGTTAAGGTGGTCTTCACTTCCCAGCTCGACCGGCCGCTCACGGCGCGGGTAACAATGAACATGGTCGACAACCACATCTACGACCACGTCGGCAAAATAATTTACGCCTCGAGCGTTATTTACAGCACCGATCCCAAACAGGGGGAAGCCTTGCCCAAAGTGGTAATCCATCCTGGGGACCGGGCGTCGGCCAAGTTAACCGTTACCGGCAAGTCGGCAATCAAGACCCTCGTTCACTATGTCGATGCCGCTGGCGGGGAGCATTACGTCGCGCTGCCGGACAAGACGGTTACTTACAATGATGGCACGGACACCATGAAGCGCGCCGACTTTATGACCGGTGCTGGTGACCTGACGACCAACGACCACCTGCTGCTGCCTGAACACATGGTCTTGGATTATGCACACCCGACGATTAAAAATTCCACTGCGGCCTATGCAGCGGGCTACCCTAACGGTACCGCTGAATTTGGGCAGCCGGTCCAGTACGATTTTGACGGGGATGCGGTTGTCTTTGAGGGGAAGGTGGCCAAGCAGGTTACCCAAAACCACTAGATCACGGAGACGATCCACTACGTCAAGGCCGATGGATCCCCAGCCAGCGCTGATGTGGTGCAGAAGTCACGGAGCTTCCTGAGCACTGGCTATCAGAACCCGTTCACTGGCGAGATTAGCTGGTCCGAAACGGGGGAAACGGACACGTTACCTGCAGTTCCGACGCCCGCCATTACTGGCTACACCCCGGATCAAACTTCGGTTGCGGCCGTGACCGTCAGCACCGCCAGCCCTGACATCGTCAAAACGGTTACCTACACGCCGAATAATGAAGCCGGGAAGGTCCAGTACATTGACGATTCCGATAACGGCAAGGTCTTGCGGGAAATCGGCCTGCAGGGCAAATTTAGCGAGGATTCTGGCTACAATACTAAGGACGCTCTCGCAAGGTATTACCAATTAGGCTATGACCTGGTTTCCGATTCGACCAATGGGCATAACATTGTCTTCAATACCGGTGATAACTTCTACAAGGTACACTTAAAGTTTGTCGGCCACCGGGTTAGCGTAAAGATCATCGACGATAGCACGGGGGAAACGCTTAATGACTCGTTCAACGTTACGGGACGGGTTGGCGCGCGCCTTTCTGCTGACCAGTTAAGTAATCCCGTTAATGATGAGCTGGCACAGCTGACCAAGGTTTGGTATGACTACAATGGCAACGAGCATACTGACGGGAAGTATGCACCCTTCCAACTGGTAAGCAATGGCTTCACCGGCTTTGACGGGAAGATTGCTGAACGTGACCTGGCCTTTGAGATTCACGTTCGAGACAATATCATTCACGAAAACCTTGACATTCCGATTGCGCTACCGCCAATTGTCCAAGTGGACCCCGCCTATGCAGACCAGCTGGCTCAAGCTTATACCAAGGGGATCACCAATCCGCAAAGCGATCCTAACCACCAGGAATTGGTTGAGCACGCACACCTGCTTTACGGGACCCTAGTTCCAAACAGTGATGGGCAAGTGGACCCGCTTTACCCGCACTATAACTATGCTAGCAACATCAGTTATAACTTAGACGGGACCCTGACTGCTTACCAGGGTGAGAGTACTGATCAACTGCTGTCTCAAGTTCAAGGCCTCCAAAAGGCCAACCACTTAAACGTAAAGCTGACGTTTGATTTTAACCTTGCGGAAAATCAGCATGGTGGCACAAACGGCATTTCCCATGCCAAACTTTCCTTTGGCAACTATCAGGGATTTGATACTACCGGTTATCATGATTTGAAGATGTTGGTGCAGGACCCAAGTAATCGCTCGTATAAGTGGATTTCCTTGGCAAACCCGACGGTGCTCCAGGCAAACATGAGTGCTGAAGACTACGTTAAGAGTATCATTGACCAGTCGGCCCAGTCTTCCATTCCCAGCGTTGACGGTATTTTCTTTTCTCCCATGTCGAATGGTATCCAGGTCTACTACACGCCGAATTATCGCTCCGGGTACGGGACCATGATTCCCGGGACAACCATTGCGCAGCAGCAATACCAGCAATCTATGCAAGACGGCACGACACCGTATATGCCGCAAAATGACGTTGGCTACCCGATCACTTACATTACGATGGTTCCCGATACTGAAGAGGCCACGATTAGCTATATCGATGACACGACCGGTGCAACCTTAGCAACGGATCAGGCCCACGGGGACTATCACTCGGTTATCAGCTTTGCAACTGATCCGGAGGCCAGGGTTAGCGGCTACCAGGCCCAGAACTATGAACTCGTTTCTAATAACTTCGCCGCGGGGACTAAGTACGGACTGACCAACCGCTTTGAAGTTCATTTAAAGCACCGGACCAGTTCCGCCAATGAATCCCGAACGGTCACGGAAACTGTCCACTACCAATATGCTGATGGCACGACGGCAAAGCCCGACCAGGTCCAGACCGTGACCTTTACCCGCACCAAGCTCCACGACCTCGTGACGAATACGGATATGGGCGCCTGGTCACAAGACGGTCAGCACACCTTTGCGGAAGTGGCTAGTCCGGACATCGCTGGTTATCTTCCAGACCAACCGCGGATTGCGCCGGTGGCGGTCACCCCGGACAGTGACAACCTCACCAGGACGGTGGTTTACCAGCCGGTTGATGAGCACAACACCATCAAGTTTGTTGACGACGGCAACAACCAGCGCCAAGTGGGACCGGTAATTACCATTAGCGGCAAGACCGGGACCAGTATTGAGCTGCGGCTCGCCGTTCCAGCTGGTTATGTGCTGGCACCCGGCCAAACGCTGCCGACTGCCTATACCTTCACGGCCCAAAATAAGCCGATTATCATTCACCTGGTGAAGAAACCGGTAATTACACCGGGCCAGCCGGGGAACGATGCTTCCACGCTGAATCCGGGCCGCCCAACGCTCCCGAATAATGCCCTGGCGACACCCGCCCCGGCACAGGGGGACCGGCAGACAGCTAGTGACAAGACGCTGCCGCAAACCGGTGCTGCCAATAGCGGTGCTGCAATCAGCTTAGGAGTTGCCAGCCTGCTCGGGATGCTCGGCCTAGCCGGCTTGAGCAAGAAGCGGGGATAGGCTGGGGCGAGAACCCAACCGCACTTGGCTGGCGGCACCCGCCCGGCGCAGCTCACGGCTCGTCGGACCCCAAAATGGAACGAGGCTGGGAGAAAAACTATGTTTTCTCACCAGCCTTATGTTAGTTCTTAACTATTACAAAGATAACGTGGAAAATAACCACAAGGCTAGTGTCTAACTACGAACGCTAGCCGGCCCGTACCGTGCCAACTATCGTTCTAGGTTATCCATACGCCTTGTCGAGGAGGTTATTTCCCACTCTCTCAAGATACAATGCGACCCCCAGGGCTCGGTAACGCCGAACCCTGGGGGTCAGTTGGTTTCGAGGGCTTGCACTCAAGCAGCCTAAAACTGACTGTCGATAACCCGGTTGTAGTAAATTAAATGCTGTGCGCCGGTCTGCGGCTCAACCACGATCTTCGTGACGCTGCAATTGGCCGGCTCGAGCAGGGCGAGCCCCTGCGCACCGGTGGTGTTGGCGGCAAATGAACGGACGGTAAAGCCATGGGTTACCACGAGGACCCGGTCGTGCGGCTGCCGTTTGACAACCGCTGCCGTAAAGTCGCGGACCCGCTCTTCCACGTCCGTGAAGCGCTCGCCATGAGCAGTGGCGGCATAGTTGGGCCGCACGTCGTTAATCAGGGGGTAAAAAAGGTCGGGGTATGCCTGCATCAGTTTAGCGTTCGACTGCCCGTCCCAGTCCCCGTAAGAGATTTCCAGGAGCCGCTCGTCAACCGTTACCGGCAGCCTCAGCGCGGCGTTGACAATTTCCGCGGTCTGTCTGGTGCGGTGGAGGGGAGAAACGTAAAGGGCGGTTAAATTAGCGGGATGAAAGTGGCGGGCGAGCGCCAGCGCCTGCTGTTTCCCGCGTGCGGAAAGGTAGGTGCGCTCATCGTTAATTGTGCCCTGCTTTAGTCCCAATGCGTTCGCCGTGGTTTGCCCGTGGCGGATAAGATAGAATTCGGTCATTGCTGGATCCTCCTTTAGCGTTAAATTTATTATAGCAAATCATTGACAATAAATTAAAAATAGATTAAAATATGAATATCGATTTAATAATCCATGAGATCGGAGGAAGAATTATGCAATTACTAGTTCCATTTACCGCATTATCATCCTCACAGTCTTCTATCAGTTAGAAGGCTGGTCTTTTGGGTTGGCCTTCACTAATGATTGTGAGGGCGATCAAACCGTTGAAAGTAAACAAGTGCCCTCACTTACCATAGTGGGGGCTTTTCTTTTTGGCAAAAAATGAGGAGGCAGTGTCAATGACAGTATATAACTACGCCGCTGGCCCGGCAGTTTTACCGCGGCCGGTGCTCAAACAGGTCCAGGCCGAGCTTCTGGATTATCGGGGCAGTCACCAGAGTATTTTAGAGATTTCTCACCGGTCACCCCTGTTTAACGACATTTATGCGGCGGCTAAGGAGCGGGTCTTGAAGCTCCTAAAGCTTGATAACCGCTACGACGTGCTCTTTCTCCAGGGCGGCGGCACGCTGCAATTTACCATGGTGCCCTTAAATCTGGCAACCAAGTACCACCGGGCGGCGTATGCCAATACCGGCCACTGGGCGGCCCGGGCACTGGAGGAGGCCCGCAAAATTCCCCACCTCCAGGCCGACCAGGTGACTGACGCCGGTCCGGATTTCACCACCATCCCCGCGGTGCCGCAGCTGCCCGCCGGCAAGTATGACTACCTCCACATCACCGCTAATAACACGATCTACGGGACCAGCTACCACCACTTGCCAGCGACCACGGTGCCGTTAGTTGGGGACCTCTCCTCGAACTTCCTGGGGCAGGAGTACCAGTTTGACCGCTTTGCGTTGCTCTATGCCGGTGCCCAGAAGAACCTGGCCCCCGCTGGCCTGACGATTGTGGTTGCCCAACGCCAGCTGCTGGCGGCCGATCAGGGCCTCCCCAGCATGTTGAACTACGCGGCCCTGGCCCGCAAGGCATCGACCCTGAACACGCCGCCGGTCTTTCAAATTTACGTTGCCAAGCTCGTACTGGGCTGGCTGGAGGAACAAGGCGGCGTTCAGGCAATAGCGGCCGCAAACCAGCGCAAAGCGG
Source organism: Limosilactobacillus antri DSM 16041 (assembly GCF_000160835.1). GTDB lineage: Bacteria > Bacillota > Bacilli > Lactobacillales > Lactobacillaceae > Limosilactobacillus > Limosilactobacillus antri. Next base: position 91,395 of record NZ_GG700735.1, on the reverse strand, counting down.
CCCTGATCTATGATTTCTTAGACAATTCACGGCTATTTACGAATAAGGTCGCCCGGACGGCCCGGTCATTTACCAACATCCCGTTTACAACCGGCACTCCGGAACTGGACCAGCGCTTCATTGCGGAGGCTCGGCAGGCGGGCTTGCTGAACTTAGCGGGGCACCGCTTAGTTGGCGGGATGCGGGCAAGCCTTTACAATGCGATGCCGTACGAAGGGGCAGTAGCCCTCCGCGACTTTATGGCGAAGTTTGAAAAAGAAAACCAGTAGGAGGGTGACGACTATGTTCAATGTTAAAACCTATAATGCGATT
>NZ_GG700735.1:70547-89711 GCF_000160835.1 Limosilactobacillus antri DSM 16041 | reverse complement strand
TTAGCGGAATTTACTGCCGATTACCAAGTCAACCAGGCAGGGGCGGCCCCGGATGCCTACATGATCCGCAGCGTCGACTTGCATGACCACCAATTCCCAGCCGCCCTAAAAGTGATTGCCCGATGCGGGGCGGGCTTTAATAACATCCCCCTGGAACGGGCCACGGAGCAGGGGATTGCCGTGTTTAACACGCCTGGCGGCAACGCCAACGCGGTTAAAGAACTGGTCGTGGCCCTGCTGATTGCCAGCAGCCGCAACCTGCTCCAGGCGGCCCAGTGGAGTGCGCAGGCAGCTCCCGGGGCTGACATTACGCTGCGGACGGAACAGCAGAAGACCAAGTTTAACGGCCAGGAAATTATCGGCCGGCGCTTAGCGGTAATCGGCTTGGGCCACGTGGGCTCGCTGGTTGCCAATGCGGGGGTAGCCCTGGGGATGGAGGTCGTGGGCTATGACCCGTACCTGTCGGTTGAGTCTGCCTGGAACCTTGCGCGGGAGGTCAAACGGACGGCCACGATTGAAGAAGCAATTGCTGGGGCCGACTTTATCACGGTCCACGTGCCCAAAAATGAAGAAACGACCGGGCTGATTGGGGCGGCCGAGCTGCGGCTCATGAAGAAGACGGCGGTCCTGTTAAACTATTCCCGCTTAGGAATCGTTGACAATGCCGCGGTGGTTGCCGCCCTGGCGAACGGGAACTGCCAGCATTACTGCACCGACTTCAGCGAAGAACAAATCCTGAATAATCCGGGGATTACCATCACCCCGCATATCGGCGGCTCCACCCACGAAGCGGAGGCCAGCTGTTCGCAAATTGCCGCGCGTGAAATTATGGATTACCTGGCTACCGGGAATACGGTTAATTCGGTTAACCTCCCTAATGTTCAGGCCCCCTTCGCCGGCCCCTACCGGCTGACCATTATTCACCGCAACATCCCCAATATGCTGGGCCAGATTACTACCGCGATTGCCGGGGCGGGCTTAAACATTGAGAACCTGCTCAACCGGGCCCGGGGCGATTTTGCCTATACGATCGTTGACGTTAATCAAATGACGCCGGCAATTGAGCGGGCGGTTCTGGCCGCGCTGGACAAGATTCCCGCGGTCAGCCGGGTCCGACTAATCGAACGCTGATTACCATCTCCAATATAAAAAAGCTTCAGAAAGTTCAGGCTGGTGAACTGCTGAAGCTTTTTTTGCTGGGCGCCCGGTGCATTCCTACAAGTTGAGTTTCAAGTCCGTCGGCTGGATGAAGTCCGTCCGCTTGACGAAGATTAAGTTCATGAGGCCCGCACTGAGCGCGGGGACAAGGACAAAGGCGATGGTGACTCTTAACAGGAGAAATTCGCCCGTGGAATACTGGTAAGCGGTCAGCGGGCCAATTAACCCGGCAAAGCCGAAGCCGGCGGAGAAGGGGGTTCCGGTCATGTCAAGCAGGGCCGCACAAAGCCCCGCAATTCCAGAAGCGATGATGACCGGGATGAATAGCCGCGGCCGTTCCAACATATTGGCCATTTGAATTTTGGGCGAACCGAGGAAGTGGGCCAGGGTGCCGCCGAGCGGGTTGACCGTGGCGCCCATCCAGGCGAGCGTAAAGGAGCAGGCCACGATTCCCGCGTTGGCTGCCCCCGAGCCAACCCCGGCCAGGGAAATTGCCATAGCAATCGCGACGGAAGAAATCGGGGAAACGATCAGGACCCCGAAGATTATTCCGAGAGCGCCGCCCATCAGCAACGGGGACATCGTGGTTGCCGCCTGGGTCACCTCACCGATGGCGGTTTGAATTGCGACCATCACCGGCTTGGTAAGCAGGCTGATCCTGCCGGCGATTAAGAGGACCAGCAGGGACTCTAAGATAATCTTGAACTGGCCGAGGAAGCGGTCGAGGATGATGACCAGGATTGAAGCAATGAAGGTGGTAAGCATGATGTTAAGGATAATTCCTGACCCGCTAAGCAGGAACGCGCCCTTTTGCGGGCTGGCGCTGCCGGCGGCCACGAAGGTCGCAAGCGCCATTGAGCCGACCTGCAGAGTTGACAGCCGCAAAATCATGCCGACCGCAAAGGCGGCGATGAAGGGGAAGGCCGTTTGGGCGAGGGTAATCATGAAGGTAATGCTGGTCGTCACCGAGTTGACCGGACAAAACCGGAGCAGCTGGGACAAAAGGGCGCTAGGGATTAGCGCAATTACAATGGCGATGGCATTGCCGTTTAGTGTCGCCATCGTTAGTTCTTTCAGTTTGGCTTTCATAATGTGATCTTCTCCTTAGCTTAGTAATCGTGATTGCGAACGGGGGACTGCTCAACGGTGAAGCAGCCCCTTAGGCTGGGGATTGGTCAGTAGTGGCGGGGCAGGGGCACCTCCTGGATTTAACCATTGCTTGCGACTTTCCTCCTTAATAAACCAGAAAACCGGGGTTGCAATTTCTTGCAACACCCGGAAGCAGTTGGTTTCTTAACGGTCAGTTCCCAAATTGAGGCGGACCAGCTTCCGGATGGCTGAGCTCCTAGAAGCGGTCGCAAAAATTTCCGGTCCTAGGAATGGTGATTTAAGAACCGGAAAAATTCGTTATTTGCTTTTAACGTTGCTAATGTTGTCATTTCGCAAGACCTCACTCAATTTGGTTATACGTAATTATAATATAACTTTAATCAATGTCAATTTATTTTTTTAATCCAGACCTGGGAATAATAGAGGCTGTGGGCCGGCATTATTTCACGATCCGAGAACCGATTAGCAAGGACTAAATGAGAAAAGAATAAGAGAAACTAACCACTGGGCCGCGGTGCACTTAGGGCTGCTTAGTGGCCGCCAGCAAGGTTGGCAATGATGCCCCCCACTACAATTAACGCAATCCCGAAGACCTGCAGCCCTGAGGTTTGCTCATGGAATAAGAAGAAGGAAACCAGGGCGGCCAGGACAATTCCGGCACCGCCCCAGGTTGCGTAAGCCACGTTGAGCTTGATCCCCTTTAATGACAGTGATAGAAAGAAAAAACAGAATCCGTATGTATAGTAGGGTCCCGAGCGAGAACCAGAGCTGGGTAAAACCATTCGACAGCTTCATTAAGTTGGTCCCGATCAATTCCGCCAGGATCGCGAGTGCTAATTCCAAGTAGTACATAAAGTGATGCTCCTTTCAGGGAACCATTATATCGGCGGATTTTTTTAGAAGGCAGTCTTGACTTTGACTAAGTGCTCGCGAGGTAACGTTATCGTCACTGCATTTGTGCCGGATTGTATTATAATGAAAGTCAATCACCATGAAGATTGCGGGGGAAGCAATGTGGATAGTCGTCGTCGAACCATCGTCAGTTTATGCAGCCTGCTGGTTAACTTGCTGCCGTTTTTGACTTACTCGCTGCTGGTGCTGCAACAGCACGGAACAGTTACGAACTTTTGGCCCTTTGCCATCTTTTACGCCTTTCGGCACTCCGCGCTCCTGCTATTTCGTGACTGGGCTGGTCAGTACCAAGAACTGGGCAAAATTGGCCTGGTCAGCGGGCTGCTTGGCGCGTTTTGCGGGTTATTTGGCAGCCTTTCGCCAGTCGGGTGGGATTTATCGGCTGTCGGTCTTGGCCTGGCGTCATCGCTGTTTCCAACAGCGGTTAACCAGGGCAAGCGGGTAAAGGCAAACCGGGGAAGTGCTCGTCGGCAGCATTCGCCGTCGGAACAACTGATGCAGCTGGTGCTAATCGGGGCACTTTTGCTGGCGGTGGTGCTCTTTCAGCGGCCGATTATCGACTTTATGATTTTATTCGCCGCCAGCCTGGCCGCCCTGATTAGTGGTCAGTATTGGCACCTGCCCGTCCACGTTCCCAAGCACATTTACTGGGGGAACTACCTGTTAGCGGGGGTTCTCTTTGCGGCACTGTTTGTCATTCGTGTTGGCTGCAGCGTAGGAATTGGCCAGCCGATTGCGTGGGGCGTGGCCTTGCTAGCGCTCTTCTTGGCGCTGTTAATGATTTTGCTGCTCGCCAATTGGCACCGCCCACTAGCGGCGCCGGTTTATTATCAGCAAGCAATGTTCTACGGGGTCTGCGGGCAATACTGGAGTATGTACAGTACGATTTTTGTCGGTGCTGTGGCTGGTGTTAAGCTCTATTACTTGGTAATTGTCGCGTATTTAGCCGCCATTTTGTTTGGGCGGCCCTTTGCCAAAATCGTCTACCGCTACCTGCCGGGGGACCGGCTTGCCATTAATTTAGCGTTGACGACCCTGGGAATTGGGCTGACCTTCTGGCTGCCCAGCTACTTCCTGGGAATCTTTTTAATCCGCACCTTTGCCAGTCAGGTTCGGCAACAAACAATTAGCGAGTACGAAACCGCAACCGGCAACTGCCAAACTTCCTATATCGCCAATTACTATTATTTAACTGTTGGCGGCTTAACCGCCCAGCTGGTAATGTGGACGGCACTCCTGGCCTTCTTGAAGAGCAACGGGGTCGGCAGCGTCCTGGCCGCCTACGCTGGGCATCGCTTGTCAGTCGGTGCCCTGCCGGCAATCAACAGCACCCACCTGCTATTAGCCGGATATATGCTGGTTTATACCGCCTGGCTGGCCGTTAGTCGCTGGTGCCAGCGGAAGCACAGATAAATGCACGAAAAACGGGCCCCGAGACTTGGCAGATTGCCGAATCCTGGGACCCGTTTAGTGGCTTTGCTTATTTCGCCCTTTCCGCCGCAAACTGCTGGTGGTATTCGGCGAGCAGTTTGTTAATTTGCTGGCCGATGCGGGCGTAGTCATCGGTGGGCAGGTTTGCCAGCGAAATCCGCAGCTCGCCGGGCTTCGTGCCAAAGCCAACGCCATCGACCAGGACGACCCCGTTCTTTTCAGCCAGCCGGACGAGGAAGTCAACCTGTTCAAAATTATCTGCTAAGTAGTGCCGAAATTCCTGCCCGTAGCGTTTGCCGGCGAGCCGGTAAATGTCAATCAAGGCGTAGTAATGGGTGTTGGTTGCGCTCTTATCCTGGGGAATGCCAAGTGCGGTGTAGAGCTGGGCATAACGCTGGTTAATCAGGTCCCGGGTCTGGTCGATGTACGGGTCGCTTGCCCCCTTGTCAATTTCGTTCACCAGGTGGCTCAAGGCAAAGAGGGCCATCATTACTTGCTGGGGCGTGGAAAGGCCAGCCGTGTGATAAAGGCCGATGGACCGGCTGTCGGCACAAAGCCGGTCGATAAACTTCAGTCGTTGGGGATGCAGGACCACCGACCGGTAGCGGCGGTCGAGCTGCTTGCGCAGACTGAGCGGCAACTGGGCGATGGCCCGGTCAAAAACATTTTCATTGTTGAGGCCAATTACGCCCAGGCGCCAGCCGGTACAGCCATATAGCTTGGAGAAGGAATAGACGAGCATGGTGTTATGGGGCGCGGCCTGGTAGACGCTCTTGAAGTCTGAAACGAAGGTCCCGTAGACTTCGTCGCTGATAATCATCAGGTCCGGTCTTTGGGCAACCACCCGCCGGATCGCGGCCAGGTCCTTGTCGTTGAGGGCCTGGGCACCGGGGTTGGTCGGGTTGACGATAATCAAGGCTTTGATTGCCGGGTCCGCAAGTTTTTCGATTTCCTGGGGCGCAATTTCCCAGTCGTTTTTTTCGTAGGAGCGAACGTCGACTTCGACCAGTTCGTAGTCCTTTAGGAGCGGGATCTGGAGGTACGGGGGAAAGATCGGGGTGTTGATTGCAATCTTATCGCCGGGATTTAAGAGGTGGTTTTCCTTAAGGGAGTTAAAGGCGTACACAATCGCCGCCGTTGCTCCCTCGGTGGGAAACAGCTGGGTAGCAGCGGCGAGCCCGCTGCCCCGGTAGCCGATGCTTTGCAGGTAGTGGTTCAGGATGATTTCGGTCACCCGAAGGCAGCGATCGGGACTGGGGTAGTCGTTGCCCAAAACGCCATTGACCCACTCCGCGACCACCGCGTCACGCTGGAGCTGAAGCCGGTGGTGGCAATATTTCACCGCCGTCAGGAGGAAGTGGTCCTCGTCGTGTTCCGCGGGCTGCAGGAAGTGGACTAGCCGTTGGTAAATTCCGGCCGGCTCAATGTAGCCAGCCATTGCCGGCTTTGCCAGGGTCCGCTGCGAGTCCGCAACCCCAAATTGAACCAGCCGGGCTAGGGCCAGGCGGGCGGTGGTTTGAATCCAATTTGGGTTGCCCCGGCCGGCGTTTAAAAAGGTGTTGCCGTGTTCGTTCTTCCGGGCGATCTGCTGCATTTTGGCACTGATTTCAAAGGTGCCCAGGTGTTCCAATGCTTCCTCATTATAGTTGTTCATCATAGCCCCTCCTTAGAAAAAACGGTAAGCGCTTTTCTTAATCATACCACCGGTGTACGGGGAACAATAATAAAGTGAATCACATCTGGGAAGCCGTTTTCGTTGGTGATCCACGTCAGACATGATAAACTGACTATAAATATAATTATAAAGGAGTGCAGAGTGATGACTAGAGTTGGAATTATTGGCGCTTCGGGAATGGCCGGCAGTGCGATTTACAAGTTAGCTGCGGTGCAACCTAAATTAGACGTAACCGGGATCGTCCGGCATGAGAAACGGGCGCGGGAGCTTTTAGGATCCGACGCGAAGCTGTTAACCGGGGATGTCTTTGCCCTGACCGACAGCTTATTAGCGCGCTTTGACGTTATCGTTGACGCTTACGGAACCAGCCCGGCCCAGGCGGACCGCCAGACGAAGCTTGCCCAAAAACTGGTCAACCTGGCCCGCAAGGAAAAGATCCGTTTAATTTTCATTTTAGGCGCCGGCAGCCTGAAAACGGGTGCTGACCAGCACCTGTTCTTGGATGAAATTGCCCAAATCCCCGGGGCGGAAGACTGGATTAACACACCCCGCCAGCAGGTCAAGGAGCTCCGGTACCTGGAAACGGTCACGGACGTTGACTGGGTCGGAATTTCGCCGTCCGCAAGCTTTGAACCCGGGGCCGCGGCGGCGTTCGTGGTCGGCAGGGACCAATTATTATTTAACGCCGAACAGAAGTCGGTCGTCACGACCGGGACGGTGGCGAAGGTTGTTGTTGACGAAATCTTGGCACCCAAGCACCACCAGGAGCGGCTGACGGTTGTTAACACCACCGATCAACCGTAAATTGGAAAAAATTAAAATTTGATGTGAAAAGTCATTGAAATCTCATTATTGCCGTGCTATGATATGACCCATCGAATGAAGAGAAAGTGAGGATAAGGAAATGCTTTTTACTACCAACGCACAAGCACAGATCATTATTATTCGGATCATTAACTAGGTGATGCGGATAATTTAGTGCTGTTCGCATCACCGTTACCGGTTGTGCGAACAGTTGGGGTAAAGGCATTCCTTGTCGGCCAGCGAACTGTTCTGCAGTTTCGCTGGCTTTTTTGTTTGGAAAGGGAGTGGAGCAGATGGAAAGCGACATTTGGAAGCAGAGAACTAATCACCACTAACTAACTGAGAATTGAGAGGTAAATATTTATGGATAGTACAGTAACCAGTAGCGAAACAACGAGCAAGCTAACCTTACACCGGGATCCCGTCAAAACGGTGATCCTCGCGTCAATGATGGGGACAGCAATTGAATTTTTTGATTTTTACGCGTACGGCACTGCTTCGGCAGCCTACTTCCCGAAGGTCTTTTTTCCGCAGATGACGCCCCTGCTGGCGACCATGCTTAGTCTGTTGACGTTCGGGGTGGCTTTCGTGGCCCGGCCGGTCGGTTCGTTTTTGTTTGGCCATTATGGCGACCGCTTGGGGCGGAAGAAGACCCTGGTCGTGTCGTTGCTCGTGATGGGGGTCGCAACGGTTGCAATCGGGTTTATCCCTAGCTACCAGGTAGTGGGCGTTTGGGGTGCCTTGCTGCTGTGTATCTGCCGCTTTGTGCAGGGGATCGGCCTTGGCGGCGAATGGTCGGGCGCGGTCCTCGTGGCGACGGAAAATGCCCCGGCCGACAAGCGGGCCCTGTATGGTGCGTTCCCAGAGGTGGGGGCCCCAATCGGCTTCTTCCTGTGCAACGGTCTCTTCTTCGTTTTGGAGCGGGTATTGACGCCGACGCAGATGATGACGGTGGGCTGGCGGATCCCGTTCTGGGCGTCCGCAGTCCTCGTGGTCATCGGTTTATACGTTCGTCGCCGCTTGCAGGAAACACCCCTGTTTAAGCTGGCTCAGGAACAGGATAATACAACCAAGTCACCGTTACGCGAAGTCTTTAAGTCAAACTGGCGGGAAATCTTAAAGGGGACCTTTATGATGGGTGCCACCTACGCACTCTTTTGTACCTTAACGACCTGGGCGCTGGCGTTTGCCACGACCGCGTTGGGCTTTAGCTCGGCTGAATTCTTGCTGCTGTTGATGATTGCCATCGTTGAGTTTGCGGTTATGATCATGCTGACTTCGGTCTTGGCGGATAAGGTCGGCCGCAAGAAGGTGCTCCTGACCGCTTCGGTGGCCCTGGTTGGCTTCTCCCTAGTCTTCCCATACTTCTTAGCTGGCAAGCATAACCTGATGGGCGCAGTCCTCTTCCTGGGCGTTGGCTTCTTAATCATGGGGACCCTGTACGGACCGGTGGGGGCGGTCCTGCCAGAATTGTTCCCGACTAACGTTCGCTATTCAGGTGCGGGGATTGCCTATAACCTTGCTGCTGTGGTGGGGGCGGCCATGGCGCCGACGGTTACCACTTGGCTAATTGCTAATTATGGCCTGCACGCTGCTGGCTACTACATGCTGGTGCTGTCCGTTCTGGCAGTGGTTTCCTGGCTGCTGACCAAGGAAACTAAGGACGTTGATTATACTAAATAATTTGAAAACCATTGTTGGACTAGTGAGCCCAGCAATGGTTTTTTGGTTGGCACGGGGGCCTAAGCAACCGCGTTCGTTGGCGGGGCGGATAGTGTTGAACAATGGGTAAGCATCATTGTTGCTTATCACTGCGTTCTTGGTTATACTTACCGAATCAAAAGTCAGTCAGGACTTTTGATGTTGCATTTTGAAACAAAAGTCGCATTGGACAGATCGTGATTGGTGGTGAACAGTTTACACGATGATGAGTGCTGTGCAGCGTAGTAGTGAGCTTATTTAATACTGGGGAGAATAAGATGGTATCAAAAAATAATAAGAAGCTAATTGCCGAGCAAAATCGGCGAAATGAACGGCAGCGGTTTGCGCTTCGCAAGTTGAACGTTGGTGTCGCATCAGTCCTTTTGGGAATCACGTTTAGTATTTATGGCGGCAGTCAAGTCGTCGCACATGCAGATACTACGGACAACGGTGATCAGGCTGTCGAAACGACCGCAAATGATGGAACACTGGCTGGTAAGTCCGAAGTTGCGCTAAGTAACAATGAACAACGCCCCGCTTCAACCTTAGCAGCGAGTGCTGGTTCATCAAACGCTCGTCAAGCTCCCGCTCAGCAGAGTGCGGCTGCCGTAAACCCGGCTGGCGGGGCTGACCAGGCCCAAAGCCAAACCGCAACGGCCGTCCAGGGAACAGCCCCGGTGGCTAACCAGCAGTCCGCTGCTGCGTCGAATTCCGCAGTTACCGAAGACCCGAATTCGGTAACGGTTACTGACGCGGCGGGCTTTATTAACGCACTGGCGACCGGGACCGCGACGACGATTAACGTCGGTGCAGACATTAATTTAGCGACCCAAACCGATAGCGTTTATAAGGAAGTCGTTATTAAAAACAAGCGGGATATTGTCATCCAATCCGCGACTCCGGGCGTCAAACGGACGATTGACTTTTCGGGGTACTCCTTTGACATGGACACGCAAAATGGGGTGACTTTTAAGGACCTCGACCTGTACGCGCGGAGCTACTGGGGTGTTGTCTATGATGCTGGGGGTTACGTGTTTGATAACGTTACCTTCACTGGTTCACAGTTGGTATATACCAAGCCGAGCATTAACTCCACGGTCACGTTTAAAAACAACGTAACGGCAACAGCGGTGGGATCATACACCAGCCCGCTTGACGGCAAGGTTCGTTCGAGCCAGGGGGGTAATACCCAGCAGATCCTGCAGTTTGAAGGTGGGACCAACCGGATCGTCTTCGCCGGCAATAGCAACGTCACTTTGACGACGACTAATTCCAACCTCCTGGAAATTGATGGCGGCGCCACGACCATCGACGTTCAAACTGGTGCAAACGTATCCTTGAACCCCCACTCGAAGGGGAACCCGGAACCGCTGCACGGAATCGGGATCGGGCGGATTGCCCGCGCGATTGCCTCAAACGGTAATACGACGCTAAACATCGCTTCCGGTGCTAATCTGAATATCAACCTCCAAAAGGACGCCAGTGACAGCGACCTTCCCGGCGCCCTGTACTTAAATTCGGGCGCGGCGATTAACACTAACGGAACCCTGACGATCAACTCCAACGGCAAGCCGAACGCCAGCCGGTATGACTACATCCCGGTATACATCAACGGGACCGCGACGATTAACGTCGGCAACGGCGGGGAATTTGTCCTGACCGCGACGAACCTTGATAATTACAGCAACAATTTGATGTACGTCAATGGGAAGGGAACGGTTGATCTCGCGGCCCACTCCCGTTTTAAGGTGAGTGCTGACGGCAGCGGCGCGCTGACTGCTATTAACCTGTCCGACAACAGTACCTTTAGCTCTGACCAGCCGGACGCGTTTACCATCGACCTGTCAAAGAACACCAGCAGCGGCAAGGCCCTGATTAAAAACGGGACGATTAACTTTAGCCGGGTCAAGACCGTCAATGCGGACGCCACCACGACTTCAGAGCCGTTGGGCAAGATTGACGTAACTTACGACGCCAACGGTAACGTTAGTTCCTATACGATCGTGGCGCAGGATGAGAACACGGTTAAGCAGGTTACACCGGAACTTAGCAACAAGAGTTTTATCAGCCTGATCCAGGCGGGCCAGGACGTCACGCTGACGGATGTCCACCTTGACAAGAATAACCTCCTGACGGGAACGGTGGCTTCAAGCGGTGATGACAACCCAATTTACGTGACCGTGACGGTTAACGGTCAGAGCACCAACGTCCCGGTAGCGGGGAACTACACGGTTTACACGAATACTAACGGGACGGTAACCGCCAAGCCGGTGGCCTACGCTGCTGAAACTGGCGCGACGGGTGGCAACTTCTCCATTCAGCTGCCGGCAACGGGCTTAAACGATACCGATACGGTTGCAATCACGGCGACGAAGGACTTTGTCAACTCGCCGACGGTAAGCAAGACGGTAGCCGAACTACGGGCGGTTGATACGACCACGCTCAAGGGGCTGGTCGACGCGGCTCCGGCGCAAGAAGCCCAGAGCGCTTATTATAATGCCCCGGCCGCGGCGCAAGCGGCCTACCGCCAGGCGATTGCAGAGGGACAAGCAATCCTTTCGTCCACCACGCCAGTCGACCAGAGCGAAGTTGATACGGCCGTCGCCAAGATTCAAACGGCGTTAAGCGCGTTAACTGGTCAGGCAACCGATCTGGCGGCCCTCCAGACGGCTGTGAAGAATGCCGGAGCGGTTGAATCCAGCACCGACTACACTAATGCGGACGCTAACCTCCAGGCTGCCTACCAAACGGCAGTTGCGGCTGGTCAGGGCCTGCTGAACACTGATAACGCGACGCAAGCGGCGGTGGACCAGGCAGTGGCGGCGATTAAGGCTGCCCAAGCGGCCTTAAATGGTGACAGTAAGCTTAGTGCCAGTCGGGCAGCCCTTCAGCAAGCGGTTGATAATGCCGCGACGGTCAGAGCAACTGATCCGGCCTACTACAACGGCAGCCAGGAAAGCAAGCGGGCTTATGATGATGCGGTAACCGCCGGGCAGGCAGTGCTTGCTAACCCACAAGCAAGTGCGGCGGAAATTGGCCAGGCACTGGCTAACATTAATAATGCGCAGGGGAAACTGGATGGGACGGCTACCGACAAGGCCGCCCTGCAAAGCGCAGTAGCCGGTTCAGCCACCGTTCAGCAGTCGACCAGCTACACTGACGCTTCGCCGGCGCGCAAGACTGCATACGATCAGACAGTTAGCGCTGCTCAGGCCGTGCTGACTAACGCCAACGCGACGCAGGCCCAGGTAAACGATGCCTTAGCGGCACTTAATCGCGCAGCGGGGCAGCTCGATGGGATTAACAACCTTAAGGCCAGCGCTACGGCAGCGGTTCAGACCGCGCTGGACAGCAAGCTTACCGAAATCAACGCTGCTACCAACGTTGACCAAAGCACCAAAGACCAGCTGACGGCTGCTGCCAACCAGGCTGCTGCCGCTGCTAACACGGCAATTGCGGACGCTACGACTGCGGCAGCAATAAACGCCGCGCAAACCACGGGAGTTGCGAACATCAACCAAGTGACGGTACCGAGTTTAACGGGCTCTAAGGATGCCGCACTGAAGACCGTCGAGGACGCCCTGGCCAAGCAAACGGCATTGATCAACGCCGCTACTAACCTTAGTACGGCGGAACAGCAGGAGCTCATTACCCGGGCGACGGCCGCCGCTAACGATGCTAAAGCAAAGGTTAACGCGGCTACGACCAACGCTGGTGCTGCCAATGCTGCCCAGGCCGGTGTTGCGGCCATTGAGCAGGTTGTGCCGACGAGCCTGGCTGCTGCCCAAGCCGCGGCTAACCAAGCGGTTGATGATGCCCTCGCCAAGAAGTTAGCAGAGATTAACGCCGCGCCTGCCCTGACGACGGAAGAAAAGACGAAGTTAACCGGGGACGCAAACGCGGCTGCGCAGACGGCAAAGAATAAGATTGCCCAAGCCAGCACCAATGACGGCGCCGCCCAAGCCGGTCAAGCCGGTGTTGCGGCGATCGCTAACGTTAGCGTTCCCGCTGTATCCGCGGTTAAGCAGGCCGCTAAGGACGCCATTGCTAAGGCTGCCCAGGCAAAGGATGCGGCGATTGATGGTTCTTCCTTGACGGCCGAGGAGAAAGCGGCCCTCAAGAAGACGGTGGCGGATGCGGTTGCAAATGCCAACGGGAGGATTGACGCGGCGACGACGGATAGTGCGGTCGCCGCGGCCCAAGCAGGTGGTGAACAAACGATTAAGGACATTGCGGTTCCGCAAACGTCGGCCACGAAGACCGCTGCACTCGAAGCTATTGAGACAGCCCTTCAGCAAAAGGTCGCGGCAATCAATTCCGCAACTGAGTTGACGACTGATGAACAGCAGGAGCTGGTTAAGCAGGCGACGGCCGCGGCGGCTGCGGCCAAGCAAGCTGTGAATGACGCTGCAACGGCCTAAGCGGTTGAAAACGCGAAGGCCGCGGGAATCGCGAACATTGAAAAGGTTACGGTTCCAGACGCATCGGCCACGAAGACCGCCGCAATTAAGACGGTTAACGATGCGTTAACGACGAAGACCGCGGCAATCAATGATGCTCCTGGCTTAACTGCTGAAGAAAAGCAGGCACTGACGACCCAGGCCCAAACCCTGGCTAAGGAAGCCATTGCCCAGATCAATGCGGCGACGACCAACGCTGACGTTACGACGGCTAAGGACAACGGGGTGGCCGCAATTAACGGCCTCACAATTCCAGCAGCTTCTGCGACGAAGCAGCAGGCGGATGGTAAAGTTGACCAAGCGGTTGAAGACGCTAAACAGGCGGTCGACAACACTCCTGGTTTGACAGCCGGCGAAAAGCAAGCCGCTAAGGACCAGATTGACCAAGCTGCCCAAACCGCCAAGGACAATATCAGTCACGCAACTACAAATACGGCGGTCACCACGGCAGCCCAGGATGGGATCTTAGCGATTAAGAAGGCGGCTGCGTTAGCCGCAATTGATGGGGCAGCTGCCGTCAAAAATGGTACGGTGAACGGGACGCTCCTGACGGCTGAGGAAAAGCAGGACCTTATGGACCAGGTTGCCGCGGCGGCTAATGGCGCTAAGGACGCGATTAACGCGGCCACAACCGTTGCTGGCGTCACCACGGCTAAGGATACGGGAATTGCCGAGATTAACAAGGTTACCGTCCCGACTGTTTCAGCGGTCAAGACGGCGGCCAAGGACGCGGTTCAAAAGGCTGCCGAAAGCAAGCTTAGTGAGATCAATGCGGCGACAGCCCTCACTGCTGAAGAAAAGGCCGCGCTGGTCAACCAGGTCAAGAGCATGGTTGCACAAGCTGAACGCGATATTGACGCTGCCACTAGCAACGCGCTGGTTCAGTCGGCACGGGAAAAAGCCATTTCCGCCATCAATGCGGTGACGGTTTCGGCAACGTCGCCAGTTAAGGACCAGGCAGATGGGGCCCTTGATAAGGCTGCTGCTGCGGCCAAGGACCAGGTTGATAATACCGCCGGCTTGAGTGCCGAGGAGAAGCAGACCGCTAAGGACCAGATCGACCAGGCGCTTCAACAGGCGAAGGAGAATGTTGCGGCAGCTACGACGGACGAGGGCGTTGAAAATGCCCAAGCCGCAGGTCTATTAACCATCAGTAAAGTAACTGCGAAGGCGGCAATTGATGCTGCTGCGGCAGCGAAGAAGAGCGAAATTGCTCAGGCACCGTTAACGACTGATGAGGCCCAGACACTGACGAACTTGGTCGACCAAAAAGCTGCTGCGGCGAAGGCGGCAATCGATGCAGCCAGCACCATTTCAGCGGTGGACCAGGCTAAAGACGAAGGCGTGACTGCAATTAATGGTGTCAAGGTGCCTGCAGCATCCCCGGTAAAGGCTCAGGCTAATCAAGCAATTGATGCGGCCCTGGCAAACAAGACCAAGGAAATCAATGGGGCGGCAAACCTGTTGCCAGCCGAAAAGCAGGCCCTGCTTGACCAGGCCAACCAGGCAGCCGTCCAAGCTAAGGAACGCGTTGACGCCGCATCAACTGACGCGGCGGCTAATCAGGCCGCAGCCGCGGGGGTAACTGCCATCGCCAACGTTACGGTACCAAGTCTGGCGGATGCCAAGCGGGATGCACTTCAGGCCATTGAAGACGTCCTGAAGCAAAAAGTTGCCGAGATCAACGGCGCGGCCCACCTAACGGCACAGGAAAAGCAGGACTTAATCAGCCAGGCCCAGCAGGCGGCTGATAACGCCAAGGACCGGATTAACCAGGCAACGACCAATGATGACGCCGTCAAGCAGCGGGATGCCGGTGTTCAACAGATTACAAACGTCAAGGTCCCAACGCTGGCGGAAAAGCGGGCGGCAGCCTTGGCAGCGATTGATGAAGCGCTGGCGGCCAAGCAGGGTGAGATTAATAACGCTGCTAACCTGTCCGACCAAGAAAAGGCTAGTCTGACCAGTCAGGCTGAGCAGGCGGCGGCCCAAGCGAAGGCCAGCGTTAACCAGGCTACTGATGACGCCGGTGTTGCCCAGGCGGCCAGCGCTGGTGTTGCTGCCATCATGGGGATTAAAGTGCCGGGTCTTGGCGACCAGCAGGCAGCCGCGGTTGCCGCACTTGATGAAGCCAAGAAGAACAAACTGGCCGAAATTGCTCAGGCGGCGAACCTGACCGCGACGGAAAAGGATAAGCTCAACCAGCAGGTTAACGCTGAGTACCAGCAGGCACTTGCTAAGGTCAACCAGGCCACTACTAATGACGCCGTTGAACGGGCAAGGACTGCCGGTGTGACCGCCATCATGAACGTCAAGGTTCCGACCCTGGCGGAGGTTAAGCAGGCGCAGATCGCTGCCTTAGAGGAGGTCCGTGCTGCCAAGCAGGCCGAAATCAACCGGGCAACGAACATCAGCCAAGCTGAAAAGGAGGCCCTGCTCCAAACGGTGGCTAACGTTGCGGATAACGCAATCGACCAGATCAATGCCGCCCAAAATGACCAGGAAGCGGCAGCCGCGGAAGAAACTGGGATTAAGGGGATCCTTAACGTCACGGTCCGCTCCCTGGATGAAGTCAAAGTCAATGGCAAGCAGGCGGTTGCGGATGCTTTGCAAAATAAACTGGATGATATCGCGGCGGCCGCGAACCTTGATGCAGCTGCTAAGCAGGATCTGGTTGACCAGGCAAAGGAAGAAGCAGCGACGGCCGACGCCGCAATTGATCGGGCGACGACGAATGACCAGGCCTTTGCTGCGGCCAATACCGGGGTTGGTCAAATCCTGGGAATTACGGTGCCGACGTTGGCAGATGCCAAGCAAGCAGCCCTTAGCGCAATTGCGGACGCACTGAAGCAAAAGCAGGCCGAAATTAATTCCGCCGTCAACCTAACCGCTGGCGAAAAACAGCACCTGCTGGACGAAGCCAGCCAGCTTGCCGACCAAGCAACGGCAGCGATCGACCAGGCAGCTACTAACCAGGATGTCGAGCAGGCCGCGAAGGCTGGGGTTCAAGCAATCCAAGCCATCCAGGTACCAACGGTTGACCAGAGTCGTGACCAGGCCATCAGCAAGATTGACCAGGCACTTGCAACGAAGCAGGCCGAAATTAACGCGGCTAAGCTGAGCTCGGCGGTAAAGCAGGAACTGCTCGCCGCGGCCGGCCAGGCAGCTGCTAACGCCCGCACGGCAATTCACCAGGCGACGACCGCCCAGGAGATTGCAGCGGCAGAAGCAGCCGGAATCGCGGCAATTGAAGGAATTCAAGTTCCCGCTCCGGCTACCGACGACCAGGCCGGAACCGGCAGCCGTCCTCAGGTAACGGGTGATGCTAACAACCCGCAGCCGGGGAATGACCAGGCAACCGCTGATGCCCAGTCGTCGGCAATGGCCGGGGGCTTGAACGGCCAGTCAGCATTGAACGGTTCCAGTGACCACCAGCAGACCGGCTTACCGCAAACGGGGAATAACGCTCGTCGTGACCTCAGCGCGGCCGGATTATTGCTGGCCAGCCTGGTTGGCTTCCTGGGCCTTGCGGGCTTCCGCAAGAAGCAGGACTAGGAAAGTTAAATGCGGAGCGGGGAGCCCCCGTTGACGCGTAGCTAGTCTTTAGAGAGCACACAAATAGGGCTTCAGAGTTCGGCATTCTTTGCCGAGCACTGAAGCCCATTTTGCGTTCTGTCCCTTCCAGTTCAACCGGGAGAGTGGTCCCGCGGTTAGTTGTTAATTGCTTGGGGAATAATGATGGTCTGCTCTAGCCAGTAGTCATTGGAGCTGACTTCGTGCTGGACCTGGGGGTAACGGGCCAAAATCATCTGCAGGTTCTTCAGACCGAGGCCGTGACTGCTTTCCAGATTGCTGTGACCATTAGAAAGCTGCTGCAAGTTCAGGGCCTTTTCCCGCGTGGAGTTGCCGATCACGATCCACTGCTGGTGGTTCTTAGTGAACAGGGCGACACTGACTTTTTGGTCCTTCGACTGCTTGGCAGCCTTAATCGCGTTATCCATTAGGTTTGATAAAATCCGGATGAGGTCCAGTGGCGCGACGGTGCTGGTAAACTTGACCGGTTCACTGATTTCCACCATGACCTTTAAGTTATCTTCCAAGGCGCTGAGGACTTTATTATAGAGCAGGCTCTTGATATCCAGGTTGAGGACGTTCTTCAATTGCCCCAGGACACTTTCCTTTTGGGTGACGGTCTTTTCGGACGGGGTAATCACCTGGTTCAGCACCTTCTTAGCTTCCGTCACGTCGTTGTTTTCCAGACTGCCGGTTAGGCTATACAAAATATTCTTGTAGTCGTGGCGGAAGTGCCGCAGTTCATCGTACATTTCTTCAATGTGGCTGGTGTAGTATTGCAGGTTATTAACCTCATCTTGCAGGCTGACGGCCAGGGCCTTGTAGTGGTAGTAGTTGGTAAAGGCCTTGATCGCTAGCAGGGCGACGACCCCGTAGCCAACCGTGACCGCAATCGTTACCGGAAGCTTAGCCGGGTGGCCACCGCCGTTGACCCGGTACATGTAGAAGAGGAAGGTCAGCATCAGGAGGTTAATAATCCAGGCCAGGATCGGGTACTGGATTGCCACGACGTCCGTATACCGGGCGAAGAGCTTTTCGGTTGCAACGATAATCCCGTACGCGACCAGGAAGGAGGCAATGATCCTCGGGGTTCCCAGGATATAGTAAACAAAGTTATAGTCGGGAACTTTGACCACGACGTTGTACAGGGCGGTAATCAGCGAGCCAACGCAACCGAAAGTAATCATCAGGATAAAACTGGCGTAGATATACTGGGTTCCAATAATGTTAAACGAAATCCGCCGGTGAATGATAAGATAATAGATGATGATCAGCATTAAAATAATTACCAGCAGGTTGCCGACCAGGCTGATGGCGAAGGCGTACAGGAAGCCCGCAATGATAAAGTACCACCAGCGAAAGTGAATGTGGCTGAGGCGGCTGAACAGCAGCAGGTAGGCGCTGCCGTATAATAAGTTAAAGATAATAGCACTAAAAAACCAGTACAACATTGACGGATAAAACTGGGGAAGTAGTGCGGGAATATTGAAAAATTGCATGAGTTCCTCCTAAAAAATAATTTGCGGAAGTGAGTAGCGCAATGAAGATTTGTCCAAAGTGCAACGGGACCAACCCGGACCAAGCGGAATTTTGCCGCCTGTGTGGGGCCAAACTCCAGTATAACTTAACGATTAAGTGTCCCCACTGCGGTCGGCTGTGTTCGCTAGACCGGAAACGGTGCCCCAACTGCGGCACCCAGCTTCCAACCATCAATGGTAAACCTAAATTAAAGTTATTGTCACCCCACAGCTGGCTGGGCAACAAGAAACTGTTGATTAAGTTTGGCGCCGCACTGGTCATTATTGCGGGGATCCTCAGTGTAATTGGGGTCCTCAGCAACTCCACCTATATTTTTCACGCATCGGCTGGCCGCAAAATTCAGATCAGCTACCAAAACCAGCACCACCAGACGATCCGGAATGAATACTATGATGTGCAAACCAAGAACCGCAACTATGCAAATTATTTTGGCGGCAAACATAGTTATTGGCACCAGCAACGGGTCTTTAACAGCACCGCCTACTACTATGGGACAGGAAAGCAGGGCTACCGGAACCTGTGGCGAACGAGACATGGCAAGGTACTTGCCCGGTACCGGCTTAGCCAGCGCGCCGGCGCCCGGGAGAACGTAACGCTGATTGAACGCGCCCCCCGCCAGACGATTAGATTGGTTTCCAGTGAGCGCAACCAGATGAAGTTTTTGGACCAGTATAACGACAGTGGGACCTGTCACTATCCGGGGCGGCGGGACTTCCGCTACTATCAGCTGCGAACCTTTACTCAATACTAGTGAAGGGGCCAGCGCTCTGATTCTTACCTTATAGGAAAGCACACAAACGA
>NZ_GG700735.1:23102-70253 GCF_000160835.1 Limosilactobacillus antri DSM 16041 | reverse complement strand
GTGGATTGTTTGTATTAGCATTTAGCCCTTGAAGCCTGCCCAGTGCTTACGAACGTTGGGCAGCCTTCTGGGCGTCGCTTAGTTCTGCCTTAGTTTTGACGTCGTTGATGTGGAGCTCAAACTTGACCAGTTTCAGGCCGGTCATCTGCTCAATTGCGGCGGCGACCTCCTTGCAGGCGGCTTTGAAGATTTCCGGCGCCGACTTGCCATACTCAATCGTGGCGTCCATTTTAACGGCAACCTGCTTCTCACCGGTGTCGACCTTAATCCCCTTGGTCACATCGGTCCCGGACGTGACCTTATCAGCAAATTCGCTGAACATATTGCCGTCGAGGGAAACAATCCCGTCAACGCGGCTCGCGGTAATCCCGGCGATCTTTTCAATTACCTGGTCATCAAAGGTTAATTGCTGGTCAACAGTTGGGTTGGTCGTTTGATTAGTGTTAGGCATGATAGTTCCTCCTTATTGTGCGCTTAGTCGCCAATCTTGGCGAGCAGCTTCCGTGTGAAGTGGTTGAGTGAGTATCCTAGAATGTCTAATGCGTAGCCAATTGTGCCCAAAATTGCGGTGGTGAGCAGGATCGCCAGCATGGGGAGAAAGCCCCAGGCAACCCAGCTGATGCTGATGATTAGACCAGCTACCGCGAAAATTCCCGCGAGTTTCATAAACGCACCTCCTAAACGATCGCGACTTTTTGCTTATGGTTATATGGCGTGAGCTTAACCTTCAGCTTGCGCAGGTCAATGTCAAACTGCTGCTTTAAGTCGTTCGCAATGGTCCGGTGAAGGTCAGCCCGCAAGTGCCGGGCCTCGCTGCGTTGGGAAAGCATTCCCGTAATCGTCACGTCGGCCTGCCGGCGCTTTTTATGCATCCGGACCTTGGCATCCGCGTTGTAGAGTTCGTAAGGTGCCAGGGTCAAACGGAGGTTCTTTTCCACCGCTCCCTGGTCAACCTTGACCTGGTAGGCTCCATCGTGAACAATCGTCAGCTGCTTAACCGTGGTCGGCCGGAAAACGGCGGCCGCGATGGTCCCAAGTGCCAGGACGATGAGGTAAGCGGCCACGCCCACCATGGTTGCCTGGCCCGGCGGTGTTGCCAGCCAGCCCAGGATTAGCTGGGCTTCCGGTTCGCTCTGGAAGTACCACAGCAGGATTCCCCCACCGGCAACCAGCGCCTGGATTAAGAAGAACAGGGTGACCCACCATTTTTGCCATGCTGCCATCGGTTCTCACTCCTTTCTGTCTTGCCTGGGTTCTTGCGATGGTTTAACTATACCAGCTTGGGGACTTCAATGGGGCGGTTTGCCGGTGAACTAAAGGGATAGTTAAGCAGTCCAAGGGATAATTAAGCTGGTGTTCGTAATTCCTTCATAGTCGAACAGATCACCCAAATTCGTCTATTAAGCGATAATGCTTCAGGGAGCTGGGGACGCGGCGGCCTCCTTGGATTCTAGTTATCACAGCTGGTTAAGGACGCCTCGCTGGTCGGCAGAATGCATTCAACTGACGTTTTAATTCATTGAGCTGTAAAAAAACAAGAAGTTAAATTCGAACCCCGATTAAAGCCAAGATAGTCTGATATTATTATGGTTAATTGACTTATTCGTGGGAGGAGGTAACGACGAATTGTTAGACGTCTATATTTTAGAAGATAATCCGGTTGAATTATCGCAGATTGATAACTACGTTCGTCAAGTTGGTCAGCGGCTGAAAATCCAGTTAAATATCCACCTGTTTTCATCATTGGCGCAAATTAACCAGTCATTGCCGGAACCTTCGCTGCGCAACGTTTATATTTTAGATCTCGAAATTGGCGATGATGATCAGGCCGGACTTAAATTCAGCCAAAAGATTCGTCAGTATGATTTGGCGGCGTCGATCATTTTCCTGACGGTTCACGACGAATTACTGCCGACGACTTACCGGTATCAAGTTGAAGCCCTTGATTTTATCGTGAAGAGTCCTGAAAATGTCGAAGCTAGTCTAGCCCGGGACTTAACAAAGGTTTTGAAGAAGCTGGAAATGCCGCACCGGGGAAAGACGATTGCTCTGCGGAGTCACTACGAAATTATGAAGGTCTACGTGAACGATATCTTGTTCTTCCAAAGCAATCCGGATAATACCCACGCTTCGTTCATGTACACCACTAATAACCAGCGCATCCCGATTAATATGTCGTTGCGGGAGCTGGAAGAGCAGGCGGACGAGTTATTCCGGGTTCACCGGAGCTACCTGGTCAACGTTACCAATATTCGGAGCCTGAACGTGAAAAAACACCAGGTGCGTTTTGTCGCGAGTGAGCTTACGGTGCCCGTTTCGCGGCTCAAGATGCGCAAATTGATGGAAGTTTTGAATAACTATTCTTCCATTCAGTGGTAAGGCCGCCCAGCCCTTTAATAAAAATTCGGTTAATGATGAATATGACCGTTGGCTGAATCATCAATTTACGGTTTCTTGTACAATAAGCACTGTTAAATGGACATTATCTAATACTGGGGGATTGAAAAATGAAAGAACATAAGAAATTGTACAAGTCCGGCAAGCTATGGATGACGGCGACGGTATTGGCCGTCGCAGCCGGGGCCATGGCGACGACCACGACGGCCCATGCGGACACGGTCGGCCAAGCTGCTGGGCAGGCAGCAGGCCAGGTTGCCAATGACCGGGGCAGCCAAATTGCGGCCCTGCAGGCTGACGCCAAACAACAGCAGGCCACAATCAATGATGCCCAGTCCCAGCTGGCGACCCAGCAAGGGAAGCTGACGGACACCCAAAAGCAGCTTGATACGGCCCAAACGGATTACCAAACGGCCCTTGCTGAACAGGACCAGGCGACCCAAAACGACCCTGACGTTCAGTCTGCTACGACCGCCGTCAACCAGGCCCAGCAAAAGGTTTCTACGGCCCAGGACGGTGCTAAGCAGGCAGCAACGGCATTGTCAGACGCGCAGAGCCGGCAGCAACAGGCCAGCGACGAATTGGCCCAGGCCAAGAGCGGCAGCAGCCAGCAAACCGGCTTTCAACTTCCGGCCGGCTACACCCGGGACAACTACTACAAGCTCCAGGACGCTCTAGCCGACGGCAACATGGCTGTCCGCGACGCGTGGGATAACATGGCTGGCCAGAACTACATGAAGTTCAAGTATGTTCACAGTGCGCAGGACAAACAAGAAGCGGTTGATCCCGCCCACTTGACGAACCAGCAGCGGATCGAAATCAGCCAGTTTGTCGTTGACCTGCTCAACCCCCTGCGGGAAAAGATTGGGGCGCAGCCATTCGTCGTCAGCCAGGGATCGGTTGACCTAGCGCAAGCGGTGGCGGACCAGTACAATGCCGACCACGTTTACGGCGGCCACGATTACCAGGGCTTAAACAAGGTGGAAGTTGCTAATGCCCGCGCCTTCCGGGAAGCGGTTGAGGGGCTGGACACCAGCATCAACAACATGGACGACCTGAAAGCGGCAATCTTCAGTGCCATTGATGACATGATCTTCCACGATACGCCGGACTGGGGTCACGCTCGGACACTGCTTGGCTTGTTGAACGACGCGGACCTGAATAACGAAAGCGACCCGGTAACCCAGTCTTATTTGGGAATGTCAGTCAGCGGGGACGCCACCAACGGGATGACGATTCACTTTATTCCGACTTATGACGATGTCGATGAACTGGAAGGCACCCCGGCCCACCCGTTTGACAAGACGGTGATCAAGGAGGCCCAGCAGGACAACAGCGCCGCAATTAAGGCGGCTCAGGATAAGCTGGACAAGGCCACTACCGACGTCACGAAGGCTCAGCAGACCAAGAAGGGCGCTGATGACCAGCTTACCCAAGCCCAAGCCGAATTGGCCGCTGCCGAACAATCCTTAGCAGCAGTTAAGGCTACTGCCAGCGCCAAGACGGCCCAGCACGTCAGCGACGCTAAGGCACGGGTAACGGACCTGCAAGGTCAAGTTGCCGACTTGAAGGGCGCAATCGAAAAGACTAACCAGACGATTGCGGCTGCTCAGACCAAACTGGACCAGGACAAGCAACAGTTAGCGGAACTTCAACAGCCGCAGGTCCAACCGGACAACGAAAAGTACACGACCCTCGACCCGAGTTTGGTGGTTAAGGTCAACGTCACTGCTGGTGACACCAATGTCCCGGCACCAACGCTGTCTGCCGGTGCCTTTATCAAGGATGCCGACAATGGAACGGCTTCCGCGGCACTGTTCCTGGCGCTTGCCCAGACCAACGGGACCTACCCAGCGGGGACCAAGCTTGAATGGGCCGACCCTGCCAAGGTCCAGCGGGACGCCCAAACCGCTGGCAGCTATGACGAAGCCGTGATCCTGGACTTCCCAGACGGGACCAAGTCCAAGGCCTTCAACGTACCGGGGGTCTTGGTGGTAGCTGCTAAACCGTCTACTGGTGATGATGGTCACCAGACTAGTCCAACGACGCCAACGGAACATACCCTGACGGTGCACTACATCGAAACGGTCGGCTACCAGCCAATGGGGGCGCCGATTACCAAGGTTGTTGGGACGCAAATCTTGACCGGCAAGACCGGGACCGACTTTAGCGGTGCCCAGATCAGTCTGCCAGCGGGCTACAAGCTGGCAATGCCAGGGTTGACCCTGACGATTGGTGACCAGGACGACCTGATTGAAGTGCCGGTTCTGTCAGTTAACACGCCGACGGACGGCCACTCTGGTGCGGGTCAGTCCGCAGGCAGCGACCAGAATGCAAGTGCCCTGCCGACCGGCGCTAAGGTCGTTAACGGCCGGGTGGTTGATGCCAACGGGAACGTTCTGTCCGGCTGGACCGTGGTTAATGGCCAAGCGGTGAAGAGCGGCAGGGCAGTGGCCGTAAGCGTGCAGGAACCGGCAGCTGCATCCGCAACGCGCCTACCACAAACTAGTAATGATAACAGCCTCGCACTGGCGGGTTTAGGGGCCGCTAGCCTGCTGGGGATGTTCGGCCTGGCCGGCTTGAATAAGAAGCGCGGCTAGTTTCACAAGTAATATAGAAAAGCAAAAGGTGGTTGATGAAATCAAGTTGCGATTTCGTCAACCACCTTCTTTATTACTTGTGTGCGGATTGTGATGCTGTATGATAGGGGTGAGGTGAGAACATGAATCCAGAAACGTACCAGGCTTTGAGCAAATGGCTCGCGGGCCGCAAGTACCAACTATTGCAAACCGGCGCTGCTTACCAGCTCGTTCGCCACGGGCAAACGCTGGCAGTCATCACGCCACCCGACCGTTACCGGGTCATGAATGTTGATATGACCTTTGCCGAGTGGGTTGAGTTCAATAAGTGCATCCGCAACGTCCGCCACTACCTGCTGACCCGCCAGGAAAAATAGCTGCGGGCAACCAGCTCAACGATAAAAATTGATTACCAACACGAGCATATCGATCAGGCAAGCGTAATTGGCAATCGCAATGAAGAGGTCGAGCAGGACTTTGGGCCGTTCTAGCTTAACGTTAGTGACCCCCGGGATCGGGTAGATGAAAATGACCATGGAATTTCCGAGGATGGTTAGTAGTAGGGAGGTTGCGGCAACGTGGGTTAAGAGCGGAACGGCAAACGATTTTGACAGCCGGAATAAAGCGAACTGCACGAGGATGACCAAAATAGACGTAACACCGTATGCTGCGGCCGTTAAAATTTTAAACCGTCGTTCGCCGAGCAACGTCCGCGAATCTTGAAAGTCAGCTTTGTCGCGGCCGGTCCACTCTAAATAGTCCCGCTTGAACAAGAGGTGGTAGTAAAGACGGGTGTCGGTAAAGGTATCTAGTACCAGCACTCCGCACAGGATAATGACGAAAATAATTTGGTGAAACAAGTTAACCCGCTCCGTTCTTCGTAGTTACTAATCAATAATAGCATAGTGCTTAGGTTGTTATCAGTGGCAATCGCCAGCTGTTTACCTTATCATTAGTAAGTACAAACCACACAGAGGGAAAGGAGCGGTTAAGATGGCGTTTAAGCAACCACTGGCCGACTTAATGCGGCCAGCTTCATTGGACCAGATGGTCGGACAGGAGCACCTGCTGGCTCCGGGCCGGCCACTATACCAAATCATTACGGAGCACCTGGCGGTTAGTCTGCTCTTGTGGGGACCGCCGGGGTCAGGCAAGACGACCCTGGCCTACGTGATGTCGCAAACCCTCCAGCTGCCTTTTGAGAAGTTCAACGCGTCAATTCAAAATAAGGGCCAGCTGCAAAAGCTGGTTGACGCCCACCCCGACGAGAGTTTTGTCCTCCTCTTGGATGAAATCCACCGCCTGACCAAGCCCCTTCAAGACTACCTGCTGCCCTACTTAGAGAACGGGCACATCCTCCTGGTCGGAACGACGACCGAAAACCCGATTATGGCGATTCAGCCGGCAATTCGCTCCCGCTGCCAAATTTTTGAGTTTTTCCCGATTGGTGCCAAGGCGATTGAGCCGGTCCTGGTCCGGGCGGCCGCCGACCACCTGGGCTTCACGTTGCCGCCGGAGCAGGCCCACGCGATTGCCAACAGTGGTAACGGGGACGTCCGGGTTTCATTGAATATCCTGGACACCCTGCACGCGATGCACCCGAAAGGACTGACGATGAAGGACATCGCAGACTTTGCCCGCAACCAGCACTTCGCCTTTGATAAGGACGCGACCAGGCACTACGATTACCTGTCGGCCTTCCAAGACTCCATCGAGGGTTCTGATGCCGACGCAGCTCTCTACTACCTGGCGGTGATCCTAAAGTCGGGGGACTTAGAATCGGTCGTGCGGCGGCTCAAGGATTCCGCGGCCCTTGATGTTGGCCTAGCGGACCCCGCCCGGGCCACCCAGGTGATCACCCTGGCGAATACCGCCCTGGAAATCGGTCTGCCCCGGGCCTCGACCCATGTAGCGATGGCGACCATCCTGCTGGCGGTCGCGCCGCGGTCGGATTCGGCCATGCAGGCTTACTACCAGGCCGCCAAGGACGCTGAACACCCGGCCAGCCACCCGATGCCAAAGTACTTGCAGGATTCGCATTATCGGGGTGCGGCCAAGCTGCGGGGCGCGGGGGTAATGCAGAATATGTTTGACCTGCCGCACAAGATTGCCCGGCAGGAGTACCTGCCCAAGGACCTGGTCGGCAAGCACTACTACCTGCCAGCGCCGAATCAGGCGGAGCAGAAGCTCTATGCGCAGTACCAGGCACTGTTCAAGTACATCTACCAGCAGCCCTTTGTCCCAACCAAATTTGCCGACCACTTTGAACACTTCACGAGCGGGCATATTAAGTAAACTGGTGTAAGCCGAGCCTTACTTGCGGCCGCGGGCCGTCCGTGTATAATGGGGAACTGGAAAATACCAGTTACAATGAGGTGGAGATTACAAATTGAATAACGTAGATAGACACGCAGTTGTTAAGCGCTGGGGGACGTTTGCGCTGCTGTACCTTGGTTACATGTTGCTGTTTGCCGACCGGACCGTCATGAACATTTCGCTGGCCTACGTCGGCAGGGACTTTCACGTGGGGGCGGCCGCGCTAGGGGCCACGGCCAGCGCCTTCTTCCTCGGCTACACGCTGATGCAGATTCCGGGCGGCTACCTGACCGACCGCTTTGGCAGCAAACGGCTGATTATCGTTTCCCTGCTGGCCTGGTCAGTGCTAACGATGGTGACCGGCTGGGCCTGGTCGCTGGCCGCTCTGGTGGCGATTCGTTTCCTCTTCGGCATTGCGGAGGGGCCGTACCCGGCTGCCGCACTGAAGCGGATCTCTGAAAACTATGGTAAGGACGAGAAGTCGCAGGCCACTTCGGCGCTGATTTCATCCAACTATGCCGGAGCGGCGGTCGCACCCCTGCTGATCGTGCCGATTATCGCCAGTGCCGGCTGGCGAAACGCCTTCGTTTGGCTTGGCGTGATCGGCCTGGTTGTGCTGGTCGCCTACTACCTGGTGGAGCGGCCGATCAAACAGGCGGCGACGAGCGGAGCCCAGCGGCCGAAAATCGAGTGGCGCAACATCGACTCGCGGGTCTGGGTGTTCGTGGTCATCGGCCTGGCGCTGAACATCATCACCAAGGGGCTGGAAACCTGGATGCCGGTCTACTTCCTGCAGGCGCGGGGGATTAACCTCAAGAACCTGACCTGGCTGGTGCCGCTGCCGGTGATTTCGGGTGGGATTGCCGCCCTGATTTCCGGCTTCGTGATGGTTCACTGGTTCAAGGGGCGGGAGCGCTGGATGATCAGCATTGCGTCCTTTTTGACCCTGGTCTTCATGTTCGGCCTGTTTAAGTCTTCGTCGCTGGTCGCGGTGGTCATTTTTGACGTGCTGATTTACTTTGTGAAGTCCCTGGCCTTTACCGGGATTTTCAGCTTTACCGCCCAGATTTTGAGCGAGCAGACCTATGGCTCGTCGATCGGGATTGTCAACTTTGGCGGCCAGCTCGGCGGCTTCATCGGGCCGCTTCTGATCGGCTGGCTCGTCCAGTTTGCCGGCTCCTACTCGGCGGCCTTCCTCGGCCTGGTTATCAGTGCCCTGGTTGCCGCGGTCGCCTGTTTGTTTATTCGGAAAAAATAGGCAGGAGGCATTATAATGGCAAACCCAACTGAGAAGGTCCCGGCAACCATTGAAGAGCTGTTCGAGAATTGGCATGGTAAATATCAGATGCCCACAGATTTAAAGGGATGGCAGTCTATGGGAGCCGTGGGAAAAGAATTGTGGTAGATTCCTAATTTAATCGCAACTAGAAAAAGCCATTGGTGGCGGTACGATCCATTTGCCAATGGCTTTTCAGCTATTCTTAATACTTAAAAATATCCAATTTCAGTTCCCTGCTAATCATTTCCAGCAGGGCGAGCCCGGCGACGCTATTGCCGACCGGGTTGAGGGCCGGACTGAAAATGCCGATCCCGCAGTGGCTCGGGGCTGCGGCAACGAGGCCGCCACCGACGCCGCTCTTCGTTGGCACGCCGATTTGGACCGAGTAAGTCCCCGATTCGGTGTACAGGCCGGTGGTCATCATCACTGACTTGGTGTAGGTTGCGGCCTGGCTTGAAATAAGCCGTTCACCATTCCACGGGGCCACCCCGTCGTTTGCCAGCACGGCCCCCAGGTTAGTGAGGCTTTCGCAGGTGACCATCATCGAGCACTGGCGGAAGTAGGTATCGAGGCTGGTCGTGACGTCGTTGCTGAGGCTTCCCCGGGCCTTGAGGTAGTAGGCTAGCGACCGGTTGCGATCCCCGGTGGCCAGCTCCGAACGGTAAATTTCATGGTCCAGCGTAATCCCCGGGTCGTTGCAGATTTTCCGGCTAAAGGCCAGAATCCGCTCGAATGGCGACTGGCCGTCCCGTTCTTCAATCAGTGAGGAGATCAGGATCGCTCCGCTGTTGACGAAGGGGTTGAGCGGACGGCTTTCTCCCGTGATTTCCATATTCAGGATGGTGTCAAAGGGGAAGCCGGTCTGCCGGGTCCCAACTTGGGAGCTGACTGCTTTTAGGCCCAGCTGGTCGATTGCGTAGAGCAGTGCGATCACCTTCGACACGCTTTCAATGGCGAAACGGACTTGGGACGCCCCGGCCTGTTCCTTGCGGTCGGTGGTGACGTCAAAGAGGCAGACCCCAAGCTGGTAGGGGTTAACGTTGGCCAGGGCCGGAATATAGGTTGCCACGTGCCCCTCGTCAATTTTGCCCCAGCATTCATGAATTGCGTTTTTCAGATCCATCAAAAACTCCCCCTGCATCAAATAATTACTGACTATATCATAGTCGAAAACGCCCCGGGTCGCAAAAGGGGCTAAAGTTCAATTACCCGGACCGTCCGCTCCCACTGGGCGGCGAAGGTGGGGGTCTGCCATTCGTCATGGCGCTTCTTATGGACCCCGACCGCCTGGTTAAAGTAGGTCAGGCCGTTGCGGGTCAGCGGGGGATGAACCCCGTGGACGTGCCCGTAGAAGACCGTTTTGACGTTGGGGTAGCTTTCCAGAAGCCGGCCCAGGCGGTTGCTGCCGAGCATGGCGTTAATCATCTGGTAGAAGCGTTCCATCCGGGCCGTTTTAATCCCCGCCGGCTTCGGTGCGAGTAGGTGCTGGCAGGGGACGAAGTGGGTGAGGAAGAGAACCCGCTTGTGGTCGCGCTGGGCCTGATCGAGCAGGACCCTGGTTTGCTGGAGGACCCGTTCCATTCGTGCCTGGTCGGTTTCGTGCTGGTCGATCGAGCCGTCGAGCCAGTAGACCTTCTTCCAGGCCTCCACGGCGGCCAGCTGCTGGTAGTAGAACGAGAAGGAGTAGTCATACCAGCCGTTGTTGCCAATCAGGCGCCAGTCGCTGCCGGGCAGGTCGACGGCGCGGTTGTGCAGATAGTGCGGGTCAGCGGCGTGTTCAGCCTGGTCGGCAGTCACGTGGTTGAGCAGGTCGTGGTTGCCCAGGATGTAGTAGATTTTGGTTTGCGGCACCCGGGCTTGCAAGCGGGCAAAGTAGTCGCGGGTCTTGAGGTAGTCGTTGAAGAGGTCCCCCGCAAAGAGGTAGTAGTCAACCGACCGTCGGCTTAGCCATTCAGCCTGTAAATCCAGGGCAGTGTTAACGGGCACCCGGTTGACGTCCAGGTGGTTGTCACTGCTAACGGCGATTTTCATCATTATTCACCTCCCAGAATAATCATGCCAAGCGGCGGGTAAAAGGTCAAGACACACGGCGGGAACAATTCGCTGGCTTTTTTATTCAGCAAAGATCTAAAGAGATATAAAACTTGCGGGAAGATATAAACAGATATAAAATGAAATGGTAAATATAAACGGATATAAAACGGAGGAGGGCCAAATGAATAATCCTTTTAACCCGAGTTTTGGGATGCAGCCAACCGTACTATTGGACCGTGAGCAGACCTTGGAAACCCTCGTTGGTGACATTAAAGCAATGAATACCCCTTACCGGACCACCCTGGTTTACGGGGTGCGAGGGGTCGGCAAAACGGTCTTTATGAACGCGGTTGGTAATCGTCTAGCGGAGGATCCGCACTGGCTAGCAATTCACCTCATCATTGGTGACAACATGGTGAGCCGGCTGACGGAACTGCTTTACCAGCAGGCGACGAGCAAGGTGCAAAAACTGTTTAACGGAATTGCTGGTGTCGACATTAACATTGCTGGAGTTGGGGTCAAGTTTGACCTCAGCAACGGGCAGACGTCGAACTACCAGTATTTATTGATGCAAATGCTGCAAATCCTCAAACGGGAGGGCCAGCACGTGTTGGTAATGATTGACGAGGCGCAGGATACACCGGGGATGGTGGAGCTGGCATCGGTTTACCAAGTGATGATTAGTCAGGGCCTGCCGATCAGCATTATCATGACCGGCCTCCCCAAGAACGTCCAGGAGCTGCAAAACAACCATGTTTTGACCTTCCTCCTGCGGAGCGGCCGCGTGGACCTGTCGCCGTTAAATTACTTTGACATCCGTGCCCAGTACCAGCGGGAGCTTAGCAAGCGGGATCCGCAGATTGCGCCCGCAACTGTCCGGCGGATTGCGTTGCTGGCCGATGGTTATGCCTATGCCTTTCAGCTGCTGGGCTTCCTGCTCTGGCGGGCACCGGACGAACACATAACCGAGCAAACGGTTGATGAGGTGCTGCCTGAATACCAGGCGCAGCTAAGCCGCAACGCGTATAGCAAGATGCTGGAAGAGCTGTCGACGGTCGACCAGCAGTTTGTCATTGCGATGGCGAAGGCGCCAGACTATCCGGTTTCTACGACCTACCTGGGTAGGGTGTTGGATAAAAAGCCTGGCTACATTGGGGTGTACCGGCGGCGGTTAATCGATAGTCAGATCATCGCCACGGCTGGCTTCGGCCAGGTTAAGTTTGCCCTCCCGCTATTTAAGGAATTCCTGCTCCAAGACGGGCAGTACCTGGTGGGGCTTTAGGGAAAATGGACACCAGCGTCGGCTTGCCGAAAGCGGCCCAATGCTTTATTCTGGTATAAACGAAAACGGTACCAGTACGATTAAATGAGGGGGAGCATCACTTTATGTATATTAACGTCACCGCTAAGGCTCAGTCGGTCTTTCGCAATTACCCACCGGTCAAGGATCCAGCGGCAGCTAAGGCCGCGGCCCTTGCCAACCCGCTGTATTCTTGGCACGCGACTTACTTTTCCGTCCAGCACCACCGGCAGGTTGCCTTCATTAATGATGCTGCGGACCTGCTGGTGGTCCTGCCAAACGTTTATGCGCATGACTACCCGCGCCTGCAGGAGCTCTTTGAGGAGCAGCTAGGCAACCAGCTCCACCGCTTGGGGTTGACGAACCAGCAGATTCGCCAGTACCTGAGGCAGGCGGGACCGTGGGAAATTAACCGGACGATCAACCGCGGGGTGGTCGGCAACCTGACCCAGGCAATCCGGGATAACAAGCCGCTGGTTGGCGGTCGGGACCGGCAAACACTGGCGAGCCTGGCGCAGCAGCTAAAGCGTGCGGTCACTGAAGACAATTCCCTGACCAAGACGGTGATCTTTACCGATTTGCCGGCATGGCAAGAGAGCACAGTGCCAGCCGCCCAGCCGGCAGGTACGGACCGCCGCCTGCAAAACGCGGCCAACCAGCTTCGCTACATTGAAGACCACCGCAGTAAAATTCCCGAAACGGATTACGAAAAAAACGTGGCGCGGATTGGTGAATTAAACCAGCTGTTAATTGATGCCTTCGTTACGGCCAACCCGGATGGGCTAAGCGCCAAGACCATGCACCGCCACCAGGAGCGGCTGGAATTCTTCCTCAACAGCATTGTTGCCTACCAGCTCGGGACCATCTATGGTTCGACCGCCACTGACCTGGAGACACCGCTGGCCCACGGGGCGACCTTTAACGAAATGCGCCAGGTGCGGACGGCCTTAAAGAAGTTCTTCCAGTACCTCCATGACCAGGGCCTGCTAAGCGCTGCGGAGCTGAAGGAAAATAAGGAGGCACTGACCTACCAGCTCATGGACCCGGAACTGGAGGAGAGCAGCATTCTGGACAATTTGGACTTTGCTAATTTCTTCAGGCCGGACCAGCTGAGCCTGCCCATTTTTGATGCGGACACGGAGCAGCTGCTTGCCAGTTACTGCGCGGCCTTTGCCAACCTTTACGGACTGATTTCCTGCGACCAGGCCTACCGGATGATCCTGAAGCAGAATCCCCAGTTGCCGGCTGGTCCCCACCGCTTGGCGGACTGGTTTGAGGCCCACCGTGGTGACCAGGATCCGGCCTTCATCATTGACGAGGTCGGCGGGGACGTGTCAATTATTCATCCGGCGATTTACCGTCAGGAATTGCAGCAAAACCTGCTGACTGACCAGCTGGGCCTGCCCTTTTATCTGCCGAATAAGGACCAGCTGCTGAAGTACCGGCTTTCTGGCTACCAGGAAGATGTCCTGGCGGTTCAGAAGTACCAGCAGAGCCTTGAACAAAACGCACACGTGCCGCGAGCGGATGCTTTGCAGTGGACCTCCCGGGTGCGCCGCCTGTTTAATCACCAGTTTATTCAGTCATTTGACGACAGCCAGGCGGCCTTGGAACGGGAGCTGACCGCTCAGGGCTATACCTGGACGAATCCGGCGGACCGGGAGCAGTGGCGGGCCGCACTGCGGGAGTTGGTCCCGGGCCTGCGCTTGTTTGTCCGCCGCGGCCTGACGATGGCCGAGCGCAACCAGCGAGCATCGGTAATTGATGAAGTCCAGCGGCACCAGCAATTAACCCCCGCGGTGACGGCAGAAATCAAGGCGGCCCGGGTCGATCCATTGGATATCGTTATTGGGACGGCCTTCCTCGATGACCTGACCGAGGAGCAAAAGAACGCCATCGTTGAGCAGCTGAGTGAGCTGGACATTCCAACGTTGGGCTAGGCAGACTTGAAACCATTAATTTAAATTAGAGGACCTGCAAAGCGGCCTCCCGAAGACGGTTAACGCCAACTTCGGGGGGCCGTTTTCAGTCGTTAACTGAAACAATCAGCAGATTAATGAAAACGGTGCCGCAAACCAAGCTCGTATAGTAGAATTGACGAGAAAGTTTAAAATTGGGGGATTATTAAATGACTAAAGAGCACAAAAAACTATATAAGAAGGGGAAATTGTGGTTAACCGCGACCATCCTGGCACTGGCGTGGGGAATCGCGGCTGGCAGCGACAGTGCTGCCGCCGATACGGGCGTTCAGCAATCGCTAGCGACTGCCGCTGTGGACCAGGCGCCTGCTGGGACGACCACTAGCAAACTAAGCACGTCTGCTACTGATCAGCCAACCGCCCCGGCCGTTAGTTATGACCACCAGGACCAGGGCAACTACGCAAACCTAGATAGTGTAAAGCTGAACAATCTGGGGGGTAGAAGTTAGCGGCTGGCACGCTACGAACGCCTCCCTTGACCGGCCTAACCACTGGCTGATTGCTTACGACCAGACGACCCGGACCGAGCTTAGCCGGGTTCAGGTTACCACACCCGTTAGCCGCCCGGATGTTGCCCGGGTGCACGATGTTTATAATGCCGGGCAGTCCGGCTTTCAAGGCCAGCTGACCCTGGGCGCTGACCCGATTGCCCGCGGCGATTCGATTTCTATTATCAGCCGGTTTAGTCGCGATGCGGCCGGCAACCAGGACTACGTTGATTACTGGTTCAGTCCCTTTGCGCTGGACCGGCAAAATGTTGCCTGGCTGGATCAGGTGACGCTGAGCGATGGCCAGTTAACGCTAACCGGCTGGCACGCCAGCAACCAGGCGGCCAACAAGGCCAACCATTACATCATTGTTCTCGACAGCAGCGACCATAACCGGGAACTTACGCGAATCAAGGTTGCGCCTTGTGTACGCCCAGACTTAGGGCGGGTCTACCCCGGGATTATGAACGCGGACCAGTCCGGATTCCGCACCCAAATTGCCTTGCCAAACGACGTGATTGCCCGCGGGGATACCCTGACGGTCATCAGCCGCTACTCCGGCAGTGCGGATGGCAATAGCGACTACCTTGACTACTGGTTCAGCCCGCTTGCTTTGGGACAGCAAAACGCCGCCAGCCTTGACGGGGTCAGTGTTGTTAAGGGCCAATTGCAGCTAAGTGGCTGGCACGCAACCAATGCGGCCGTTAGCCGGCCGTACCATTGGGTAATCGTGCTTGACCGGACGACTGGTCAAGAAGTCGGCCGGGTTAAGGTCAACGCGGCGGTCGCCCGGCCCGACGTTGCGAAGGTCTACCCGTTGGTCAGCAATGCGGGTCAGGCTGGATTTTCGGTCCAGCTCAGCACGGCGAACATGAATTTCAGCCACCAGCTGCAGGCGATTAGCCGGTATAGCGGCAGCGCGGATGGCAACAGCGACTACGTTGACTACTGGTTTAACCCGATTTGCGGCAACGAAACGAACCAGGGCTACCTGGATGGCTTTGACCTATCCGACGGGCACCAGCTGAAAGTGGTCGGCTGGCACGCCAATGATATTTCTCGCTTGGAAAACAATCACTTTCTAATCCTCTTTGATAACACCGCTCAGCGTCAGGTTGCCGTTACGACCGCGGTTACCGCCAACCGTCCGGACGTGGCGAGAAGCCTGCCGAACGTTGTGACGGCCGCCCGTGCTGGATTTACCGGGAGCTTTGACCTCGCGGCCGCTTCCCTGCCAGCGGGCCACAGCTATTCAGTGGTGAGCCGCTACTCCACCAGCAGTGCCGGAAATGGTGGCGGCGGTCAATATACCGACTACTGGTTTGCACCGGTGACGCTCGACCAGCGGGCTTCCTGGCTGGATAATATTAAGATGACCAGGGACGGCCTCCACGTCGCCGGGTGGATGGTCGACGCAAAACACAGTGACCGGCAATACGCCTACGCGATCGTAATGAACGATGGCAAGGAGGTGGCCAGAAAACAGCTGACCCTCCGCGTGCGGCCCGATATTCAAAAACTCTACTGGACGACCTTCGGGAGCCTGTACAGCGGCTTTGACGACGTGGTTAATTTGGACCCCGCAATGGTGACCGGCAACCTGCAAGTGATCCTGCGCTTTACCGACGATCAAGCTGGCAACGGGAACGCCAGTGACCAGTGGAGCCAGGGCTACGCTGCTAACGTCGGCAACTTTGATACGATCAATGTCAATGGGAGCGGGATGTACGTTAGCGGCTGGCACGCTGCTAACACGTCCGTAAACCAAAAGTACCAGTACCTCATCTTCCTCGATGCCCAAAGCGGGCAGGAATTGTACCGGGTTAGTGTTCCCGATGCAAGCCGGGAGCGGGCTGACGTTGGTCGGGCTTTTCCGGCGATTTACAATAGCGACCACTCTGGTTTCCAGATCGGGTTCACAATCCCTGACCAGATGCAGCACCATGTCGTCCGGATTATTCACCGCTACAGCACCGATGCGGCCGGCAACCAGCAGTATACCGACTACTGGTCGGGACCAGTGGATGTCAACAGTTACGCCCAGCGGTTAGTTGCGGCTTGGAGCCAAATTATCAATAACTTTGGGGCCCCGGTCGATATCGCCATTCAGCTGCCGTCCACGGGTCAGGTGATCTCGTGGACTAACGCACCGGGACACCAATTCATTACGGCCAGCTCGGTTAAGGTCAGCATTTTGTCGCTCCTGATGCACAATACCGGCGGCAACCTCAACGGCTACCAGCAGGACCTGGCGCAACGGATGATTCGTTATAGCGACAACAATGCCACCTCAACGATTACCGCTAATTACCTCGGCGGTAACGGCGGGATTAACGCTATCTTCCGTGCGTTGGGGATGAACTCTTCCTACACCGGTGAGCATTGGGGCTGGACGGTAACGACGGCCGCCGACCAGTTGAAAGTACTCAACGAAATTTTCTTAAAGCCGCACTCAGACTACCTGAACGACGGTTCCCGCAACTACATTAAGTACCTGATGAATACCGTTTCACCGGCTCAGAATTGGGGAATCTCTGCTGGCAGCAGCAACTTCTACATTAAGGACGGCTGGAACTATATCGACAACCCGTATGCCTGGAATGTCAGCAGCATTGGCTACATTCCGGACAAGTACACGATTGCGATTTACACGGAAGGCAAGCCACTGGCAAACGCGCGGGTGGTAATTGAACAGCTGGCCCGGGTAACCCGGTCGATCGTTGGTTAAGGGGGAGAATAAAATGAAAGAACATAAAAAGATGTATAAGCGGGGGAAGCTCTGGGTCGCGGCAACGCTCTTTGCCCTCGCGCTCGGAATTCAAATTGGGAGCAGCACAACGGCCTCTGCTGACACGGTAACGTCGGCCCAGCAGGTGATCACGCAGACTAGCGTGGCTG
Source organism: Limosilactobacillus antri DSM 16041 (assembly GCF_000160835.1). Taxonomy (GTDB): domain Bacteria; phylum Bacillota; class Bacilli; order Lactobacillales; family Lactobacillaceae; genus Limosilactobacillus; species Limosilactobacillus antri. The sequence goes on along the minus strand of NZ_GG700735.1, from coordinate 52,983 downwards.
CCCAGCCTGCCCCACAAACTGTAAATAGCAGTTATAATAAAGCGGATCAGGGCAACTACGCGGCCCTGGATTCGGTTCAGTTAACCCAGCAGGGCCAGCTGAACGTCAGCGGCTGGCACGCGACCAATGCGGCAGTGAACCGGCCGAACCACTGGCTGATTGCCTATGACCAGACAGCCCAGCGGGAACTCAGCCGGGTTCAAGTACAGGCCCCCGTTGCCCGCCCGGATGTGGCCCGGGTCCACGATGTATACGGAGCAGCTAACGCGGGCTTTCAGGCCCAGTTGGCACTGACCCCGACCGCGATTGCGCATGGTGACGCCATCCAAGTGGTGAGCCGCTATACCGATGATCCGGCGGGTAACGGCAACCCGGTCGACTACTGGTTTGCGCCCGTTAAAATCGATTCAAGCAACGTGGCGCACTTGGATCAGGTTCAGCTGAGTGCTAACCAGCTGACCATTACCGGCTGGCACACAACCAACCTGGCGGCGGATAAGCCCAATCATTACCTCATCGTGCTGGATTCCAGCGACCACAACCGTGAATTGGGGCGGATTAAGGTCGATAACGTTGCCCGCCCCGACGTTGCGCGGGCCTTTCCAGGAATCGTTAATGCGGGGAATTCCGGCTTTGCCGATCGGTTGACGTTAACGGCCGGGGTGGTGAGCCGCGGTGCCGAGTTAACCATCATCAGCCGCTATACCTCATCGGCGGACGGCAACAGCGACTACGTTGACTACTGGTTTCCGCCAGTCCGCCTAGGACAGGAGAACGTTGCGAACCTTGATAACATCAGCGTGGTCGATGGCCAGCTGGTGGCCAGCGGCTGGCACGCCGCTAATCAGGCTAGTGGCCGCGGGCACCACTACTTAATTCTGCTTGACCAGACCGCAAATAATCGGGAGCTTGGGCGAATTGAAGTCACCAACCTCGCCCGTCCTGACGTTGCCCTCGCGTTTCCCCTGATTAACAACGCGGCAAACGCGGGTTTTCGGGCCGGCTTTCAGGCCAACCGGCTCAATTTTAACCATCAGCTGCAGTTGATTAGCCGTTACAGCGGCAGTGCGGACGGCAACAGTGACTACGTTGATTACTGGTTCCCGCCGTTTGCCGGCCCCACGGAAAATCTGGCGCACCTGGATGGCTTTGACTGGTCCAACGGTCACCAGCTCAAGGTGACCGGCTGGCACGCCAATGATATTACCCGCTTTGAAAGCAACCACTACCTGATCCTGTTTGATAATACGGCTGGCCGCCAGGTGGCCGTAACGATGAGCCAGCCGGTCGCACGGCCCGACGTTGCCCGGGCCTTTCCGGCAATTGCAACGGCGGCCCGGTCTGGCTTTAGCGGTAGTTTTGACTTGACAAACTGGCACCTGGACCCCCAGCACCAGTATTCAGTAGTCAGCCGCTATTCAACGTCGGCTGACCCGAACGGCAACGGCGGGGACGGCCAGTACACCGATGAGTGGCTCAGCTTGCCGCTAGCAAATCGACGCAGTTTTTACTTTGACCAGCTTCAGATGACAGCTGCGGGCCTGCGGCTTGCTGGCTGGGCCGTTGATAGCAGCGCACCGGCAAGACCATATGCCTACGTGATCGTGCTCAGCGATGGTCATGAGATTGGCCGGAGTCAGCTGACCTTAACGGCCCGGCCTGATATTGCCCGCCTTTACCCGCAGACCTTTAACAGCCTGAATAGTGGCTTCAACACCGTTGTCCGCTTTGACCCGGCCAAGGTCGGCCAGCAAATGCAGGTGCTAGTCCGCTTTACCGATGACCCGGCGGGGAACGGCAACGCTTCTGACCAAGCCAGTCCGATTTATTCAAACAGTGCCGGCTACCTTGATCAGCTGGTTGTTACACCGACTACATTGCAGCTTGCTGGTTGGCACATTAGTGACCAAACCGCCGGCAAACCCTACCAGTACCTGATTGCGCTTGGGCAAAACGGGAGTGAGCTGAAGCGCTGGCGGCTGACCGACTTGGCTGCGCGCCCTGACGTCACAGTCAGCTTCCCGGCAATCCTGGGAAATGACCAGTCCGGTTTTGCCGCGTCGTTTGCGATTCCGGCTAATATGTATGGGCAAACGATCCAGCTGATCCATCGTTACAGCGATGACCAGGGCGGAAATGGTCACTATACCGACTGGTACGCCGCCCCGTTCTATATTCCAGCGGCGGTGGCCGACCCACGGGGGATTCAGCGCTTTGCGGGAAACACCTACTACTTTGACCCGACAACCCGCCAGCCAGTGACAAACCGGTGGGTAGATGGGGTCTACTTTGGTGCGGATGGCCGGATGACCAACGGCCAGTTCTCAGCCCGAATCATCAACTGGTTTGTGGAGCACGAAGGAAAGCTAACCTATTCCCAGCGTGGCGCCCGCAACGGCAGTGACGGGACCGCGGATTGTTCCGGTTCAATGACGGCCGCCCTGCAAGCGGCGGGGGCGACGGCACCCGCGTACGTCTACGCCACGAGCAACATTACGCCGTACCTGTTGCAGAACGGCTACCGGCTGATTTATCAGGGTGATAATGAGTACATCCCCCAGTATGGTGATATTGTCATCTGGGGACACATCAATAATCCATGGGAAAGCCGCCACATCGTGATTGCCAGTGGTTCGTCTGATAACCAGCGGGCGATTTCAGTCTGCTGGCTGACCCAGGGCCAACCGGGTACCGCGGTTCAAGAAGTCGGCTATGATTGGTATTGGAACAGCCACGGGCGAAAGTACCAGTACGTCTTTCGGCTGGCTGACCAGGGCCGGAATTAACCGCCTTACTGGTCCGTGACGGTTACCAATGAAACGAGGTCCAGAGTTCATCGTTTGAGCTCTGGACCTCGTTTGCGTATTACCGGACTATTTTTCAAAGCCGATCATTAAACCGCCGTTTTCCGCGTAGTAGGAACACAGGGCCCCGCAGGCTGTGATGTTAATGATGGCGTTGGGGTAGCGGGCGCTAATCGCACTCGCCAAGCGCGCCGCTTTTTCCCGGCAGTCAACGTGGTCAATGAAGACCCGGCCGCCGATGTAGCCCTGCTTTTCCATGACCATAACGATCTTTTGCAGCATTCGTTTGCCGCCCCGCAGTTTGCCGAGTAGCTTAAATGCCCCCACATCACTGGCGGTGCCGTAGACATAGAGGTTGAGCAGGTGGGTCAGCTTGGCAATTGCCGGACTCACCCGGCCGTTATTGGCGAGGTTGTCGAGTTCCGCGAGGACGAAGAGCAGGTCGGTCTGCTGGATCTGCTGGTTCATGAGCTGGATAATTTCGTCAAAGGGGTACCGGTGGTTGATGAGGGTTGCCAGCTGGGAAGCGAGCAGCCTGACCTGGGGACCGGCCGACTTGGTGTCGAAGACGTGAATCTTGGTTTCCGGGTGGTCCGCCAGGTATAACTTTGCGGCCTGCACGGCGGAGTTGTAGCTGCCGGACAGGGCACTGGTAATGGTCAGGACGTATACCTGGTCTGCGCCGGCAAAGGACTGGAGCCAAGCCCCTACACTTGGGCAGGCTGAGGAAGTGGCTGTCTTGGTGTTTTTAAGCGCTTGCTGGAAGTTGGTCAGGTCTAATTGGGGGTCGTCTGACCATGACTGGCCGTTGACGATTAGGGTCAGGGGAACGCTGCGGTGCGGAACTCCGCCAATCAGCGGTTCAAACGAATTGGCACCAGAGTCCGTAATAATTTTAACTATCATCTTGTTGATCTCCCATTGGTAATTATTTTTAACAGCATAGCCATTTTAACAAAACTTGTCAACGGTTTTTGAAAAACTTATCGTTAAGCGCGCTGTTGACACCGAAACTGGCGAATCGGTAAAATGGGACCCAGGAGGAATAGCCGAATGAGTGCAGACGAAGTCAATGAAAAATTTAACCTGCCGCCGTACCAGGAGCTGCCAGACATGGGGCTCTACTTGAACCAGGTCGTGACCTACCTGCAAAAATGCGTGGCGCCCTTTCCGAGCGTCAAGGTCACCAGCTCGATGGTTAGCAATTACGTTAAGCACCAGTTGGTGACCCGGCCGCAGAAGAAACTGTACCGGCGCGAGCAGATTGCCCAGCTGCTGTTTATTGTGGTCGCGAAAAACGTTCTGGAGCAGAGCAACTTGTACAAGGCAATTCAAATCCAGCGCGAAAGCTACCAGACCAGGGTGGCCTATAATTACTTTGCTGAGGAGCTGGGCAACGTTTCCCGGTACGTCTTTGGCCAGCAGGACCAGTTAGAACGGGTGGGGCATGAGCAGACCAAGCAAAAGCAAATGCTGCGCAACGTGATTATGGCCTTTGCTTATCGGGAATACCTTTACCAGTTCTTTGAAGGGCAGTAAGCGATGGGGGCAGCTAATTGTTTACCGGAGGGCGCTGTTAATTAAAAATAGGCGAGTTTGGGAAGAAACTATGGAACGCCTTAATATGAAGAGCCGGACGATGGATCAATTGTAGATTCACCGTCCGGCTTTGCTAGTTAGGCCAGATATTTTTTAAGCAGTTTTTGTTCATTGTGGAAGCCGGTTTCAAGGCCGAAAGCGTTCAGCGATGTGCTCGTCAAAATAGCCCAGGTGGTTAACCTCTAACGTTTTGAGGTAGGCCACTAGTTCGACCGCGCCGCTGGGACTTAATTCGTTGACCGCGTTTAATCCCATCCCCGTCGGTACGGTTTCACTCATTGCGGTTACCTGCCGGTCAGCAGTGACCGTTGCCTGGGAACAAGAAATGGCCCAACGGCCGCCAACGTTGGGAGCAAAAACGAAGAAGAGGCTGAAGTCGCTTGCAAGGTAGGCCGGCAGCGCCCAAGCCACGTCATCTAACCGCTGGGGGTACAGGTCGCCTTGGATAGCAAAGCGGTCAATATTGAGTTCGGTCGGCGCAGTTGTCAGCATGAACATGGTATTTTCAAATTCCTTCATTCCCAGTTTCATTTCGGGGCGGATTTCAGGATGCATTTTTCATTCTCCTAACTAAAGTGTTCGCGGTAGTATTGGTACTTTTGACGAATGTCTTTGACCGGGGCGTCTAGGACGTGCTCGTGGCCTTGGTCATCGACTAGGAAGTGCTGGTCTACGAGCTGCCCAAACTTGATCCGGAGGAGGGGAGCATGCCTAAACAGTTCGTCGAGGTTGGTCGTCATAATGTCGACGTGGTCCAGGTAGTTGGGAACAACCAGGTGGGTGAAGTCGGTAAAGCAATCCGCAAGGACGTCGGCATAGGCGTGGTCGACGTATTTCAGCTCATTGGTTTCAAGCTGGTTGTAATATTCCCGGCTGGTCAATCCGCGCCGGTTTTTAATGTTATGCTGCTCATCGTACTGGTGGGTCAGGTAGGCATCCCAGTCCCGGTAGGCATAGACGGTCAGTCGGGCGACCAGTTGACGGCCCTCCTTATTGACGTTTTGGGGAACCATGGCCCCCGCCTGATCGATTAGGTAGGGGCGGACCAGGTGCTGAGCAATCAGGTAGTAGAAGGTATGCGGCCGTAATTCCCGGTCGTGGCCATCTTCGTACAGCTTTCCACTCCCGACCAGGGGCGGCAGTTTGCTGAGGCTCAGTCGGGTCTGGTTGACGGCGTAAATAATGTCTTCGATTTCCTGGTCAATGATAGGACGCTGGCTGATTGCCTGGAGCAGTCGGGTATAGAGACGGGTCAAGTTACCCAATTCATTTTTTTGATTGGGATAGACCCCGCCCTGGGATTGGTACTTACGAGTTTCCCGTTCTAATTGGCGCTCAAGTTCGATAGTCAGCCGCTCTACTTGGACCGGCAGTACAGGGTGGTCAACGCCTTGCCGGGCGATCGTTTGGACAGCCTCCCGGATGACCGGCCGCATTTCAACGAAGTCGGGGAAATCAAAAACGTTTTGAAAAGCCTGCTCCCGTTTGAGGCGGTGGTAGGCTGCTTCCTTAAAGTCATACTGGTGTGGTTTCATGATCGTCCTCCATTCTAGTCCCATTATAAAAAAGACCGGCGGCAAATAGAATTAGGGATATTGATGAAAACCCTGATTATCTTTTAACGCGCAAAATAGTATGATGAAGAAGAAGGAGTTGAATGTGATGAAAAAAAGATGCTGGGGGGTCCTGCTAGCAGCGCTCGCCCTTTTGCTGGCTAGTCCCGCTGTCAAGGCAAGTTCGACCCGGACGGTTAAGGATATGGACGGGCAGACGGTTCGTATTCCACGCCATGTCCGACGGCTGGCTGACCTGTGGCACGCTAATAACCAGGTCGTTTTGCTATTAGACGGGCAAAAAAAGCTGGTGGCCACAACCCCATTAATTAAGAAACAATCCTGGTTTACAACCGTTGACCCGGGGATCAAAAAGGTGACGGCGCCCTTTGCTGGTAACCAGATTCAAGTTGAGGAACTGCTAAAGACGAAGCCGGATGTGGTAATCGCCGCGGATCCGGCCCAGGTTAAAACGGCCCGACAGGCTAAACTGCCAACCGTGAACGCAATGTACACTGATTTTGCCGGTCTGAAACGGTCCGTAACCCTAACGGCCACGATTCTTGGCGGCCGGGCACCCCAACTTGCTCGACAGTATAACCAGGAACTAGATAGCAACATCAAGCTGGTCAACCGCCGTTTAGAAGGGATCCAGCAGCGCCCAACGGTGGTTCACTTTGTCAATTCTGCTGACTTGACAAAGGTTGATGGCCGACACACAATCGTTGACCAGTGGATTAAGATCGCGGGCGGGCAGAACGCGATCACCAGGCGGGGCAACCAGGTTACCGTGACGGCGGAAGAACTAGTCAAGGCTAATCCGGACGTGATCATTGTTGGCAGCAGCTCTAACCAGGCGGCCCGGCGTGCTTTAAAGAGGGACCCGCAGCTCCGTCACCTAACGGCGGTTAAGCAAGGCCAGGTTTATGGGAATCCTCAAGGTACGTTCCCTTGGGATCGTTACAGTGCAGAAGAAGCACTGCAGGTGTTGTGGGCGGCGCAGAAGCTGCACCCGGCCCAGATGAAGGGAATGGACATGATTAAGCAGACACAGGACTTCTACGCCCGCTATTACCACTATCAATTATCGAAACACCAAGCTCAACAGATTTTAGCGGGCGAAAATTAAGTCCTAATTAAAGCACGAATTAAGAATCCTTCACCGGTTTTCCTAATCCGTGCTTTTGTTTGTTGATAAGGCCAGCTGGCAGGTATAGCGACCCAGCTGCGGCAGGTAGACAACGCTAAGTGGGGTCTGATAAACAGCTGTCAATTTTTCCTGGGTCAGCAGGGCATCCTGACTGCCGACGACAACCTGCTGGTCATTCGTGAAGAGGCCGACTTGCCCGCCAAGCATAAAGGCGTGATCTGGGAGGTGGGTGGTAAGGATAATTGCCATCCCCTTGGCCGCTATTTTTTTGAAGAGGGTAATCAGCTCCGCCTGCCGGCCAAGGTCGAGGGCCGCCATTGGTTCGTCTAGAACCAGAACCCGAGGTTGCTGCACAAGTCCGTGAATGATGGCAATTAGTTGTTGTTGCCCACCAGATAAGCTGGCAAAAGGGATCGTGGCCAGGTCAGCCAGTCGGAAACGCTGGAGATAGTGCTGGACGAGGGCTATCTCCGTGGGACCAGGGGTTTGAAAGGGCCTGAGGTAGGCGGCCCGCGCAGTTAAGAGGTAGTCCTGGACGGACAGTGTGGATGCGGCATGGTAATCCTGAGGAACGTAGGCCAGGTGGTGGGCGATCTCCCGGCGGCTTAACCGGTCGAGGGGTGTTGAAGCGAGGGTGATATTCCCGCTAGCAGGGGGGACTAAGCCGAGCAGGCAACGCAATAGGGTTGATTTTCCCACTCCATTCGGGCCAAGCAGGGTTAAAATTTCGCCGGCCCGAATGTTAAACGAAACACGCTTAAAGATGGGGACTTGACCCGGATAGGCAAAACTAAGTTGGTTAACACTGAGCAGGTTCATGGATACTGGGCCTTCTTTCTGACGAGGAGGTAAATAAACAGGGGAGCACCGATAAAACCGGTGAGGATGCTAAGGGGAATTTCCCCAGCAGAGATGGTTCGGGCTAGGGTATCGATAAGGAGTAAGAAGAGGGCTCCCACCAGTGCAGAAAGGGGCAGGGCATACCGGTCGTCAGTGCCAACGAGCCGCCGGGCCATATGGGGAATGACCAGACCAACCCAGCCGATATTGCCGCTGAGACAGACAGTTGCCGCCGTGAGCAGGGTACCCGCAACGATAATCAGCAGGCGCTCCAGCCGGACGTTGAGTCCCGTGCTGGTCGCCAGGTGGTCGCCGAGCGAGAGGACGGTCAGGTGCCAGCGGAGCAAGCCAAAGGTAATACCCCCAATCAGTAGCGCTGGCAGAGTGGCCGCAATGCTGGGCAGGTCAACCTTGGCAAGGCTGCCGAGCTGCCAGTAGACGATGCTTTGCAACTGGGAGTCGGGGTCGGCAATGTATTTTAACAGCCCGAGGATGGCCTGCATGAAGCCGGAGATGACGATTCCAGAAAGCACCAGGATCAGCATTCCCTGCTGCCCCAGGATCCGGGCGACAAACAGGGTGAGGACGACGGCGATAATACCGCCGGCAAAAGCCCCCAGTTGAGTCGGCCAGATCCCACCGCCGGCCAGGATGGCGATTGCTGCACCGACTGCCGCCCCGTAAGAGACCCCGAGGATATCTGGGGAGACGAGCGGATTTTGAAAGACACTTTGAAAGGCACTCCCAGCCGCTGCTAGGCCGGCCCCGATTAGCAAAGCGCCGAAGATTCGGGGCAGCCGGATCGTGTAGAGAATATTGGTAATCGCCGGGTTGCGGGACGGTTGGGTCAAACCGGTCCAGATTTCAACCGGGCTAAGGCTGATCCGCCCACACCCGAGGGCAATTACCGCTAGGAGGGGGACCAGGATTATGGTGCTGAGTAAAATTAACCGTGGTGAACGCTTAGCCATGCTCGGGCTCCTTCCTTGCTCGCTTGAGTTGGGCGACCGCCTGCCGAGCTCCACTGGTAGTTTCTTCATAGTCAACTCTGATGGGTGCTCCCAGCCGCCGGGCCCCCTGGTCATGCAGGGCCCGGTCAAAAATTAAGACGGCTCGGGCAAAAGCGGCGTGACCATAATCCAGGTCGCCGGCTCCGACCACCAAGTAGGATAAGTGCGGGAGGGGCATTCCCTGGACCTGGTGGAAAAATTGTTCTTCCAGCGGTGTTAAGTAACCGTCGCCATACGTGCACGGACAGAGAACCAGACGGTTGCAGTTAGCCAAGGCGGCAGCACTGGTTTCAGCTAGTCCGCATCGGGTCATTTGCGGGCAGTGCTCAGCAATTAGTTGGCTGAGTTCAAGGTTATGTCCAAACAGGGTTGAGTATAATATTAATTCCCGCATATTCGTCTTCATCCTTTCGTTACTTATTGTAGTATAGCACCGGGAATCCGGGACGATTATTAGGGAATTAACCGATTCTAAGTTGCCCGTTTTTTTGGCATAATGGGAGTGTTGAAAGCGGGTGATTGAGTTTGTACTATTTACGGATCAGCGATGCGCCGATTGAGGTCGCGCCCTTGTACCAAAAACTGGTCGATCCCCAGTTTGGCGGCATTGATATGTTCGTTGGTACGATTCGCCAATGGACGGGCAGTATTGAAACAAAGCGAATTGACTACACTGCCTACCATGGGATGGCGGAACGGCAATTAGAAAAGATTGCCCAGCCGATTGAAGCGCAGGGGGGCCGGGTCGTGGTTGTCCACCGGACTGGTCAGTTAGCACTGACTGACATCGCCGTCTTTGTCGGGGTGGCCGCCCCACACCGCGCGGAGGCGTTTAAATGGTGCCAGTACGTGATTGATACTTTAAAGCAGACGGTACCAATTTGGAAAAAGGAGTACGATACTGATAAGGTAAGGTGGGGAAACTGATGGAAATAACGGTTAAATTATTCGCATTTCTCCAGGATCGGTTAGGACCGACCGTGACGGTCAGGGTGTCCTCACCAGTGAAGGTGGCTGACCTCTTTGATCAAGTGGCCAAGCAGGACCCGACGCTTGGGCCGACCCTGAATAACTCGCGACTGGCGGTTAACCAGGAATTTGTGGATGCGGCGACGGTAACGTTGACGCCCACAGATGAAGTTGCAATTATTCCGCCGGTTAGTGGCGGCTAACCACTAACCGTTTTGCAAGTTTACTTTTGGAGGAGGACTGATTATATGTCTAATGTTAAAAATGTTGCTCATGGCAGCCGTGCCAATGCGTATACAGCACTTATTCTTTCAACCTTGGCAATGATTGTTTGTTTCATGTCCTGGTCAAACTTTGCCCCGTTGGCGTCACAAGTGGCTCAGATGTTTCATTTGTCCGTGGCTGAACGGACACTTCTGTTAGCGACGCCGGTCTTGCTGGGTTCGATTATGCGGATCCCAGTGGGAATTTTATCCGACCGCTATGGTGGTAAGAAAGTTTACCTGATTTTGATGGCCTTCATTCTCATTCCACTACTGATGATTCCCCACGTTCATTCCTTTGGGATGCTCCTGTTTGCGGCCCTGCTGGTCGGGATGTCCGGGACCTCCTTTGCCGTAGGGGTTTCCTATGCCTCTGTATGGTTCCCCGCTGAGCAGCAGGGACTGGCGCTGGGAATCGTTTCGATGGGGAACATGGGGAATGCCGTCGCGGCGATGACCCTGCCATACATTTCTAAGACGGCTGGTTTTGATGCTGTATACTACTTTTTGATTATCCTGACGATCATTTTTGGACTCCTGTTTGCCATCTTCTGTAAGGAAATGCCGGTTGACAAGAGCAAGACGATTGCGGGGGCGCTATCCGTAGCGAAGGATAGCGGGACCTGGTACCTGTCCCTCTTCTACTTCCTGACCTTTGGTCTCTTTGTGTCCTTTACTAATTTGACGCCTACTTTCCTGACGGGAATGTTTAAGTTTAACCCGGTCACGGCGGGCCTTTATTCCGCCCTCTTTGCCTTTGTCTGCACACTGGTCCGGCCAGTGGGTGGCTACTTAGCAGATAAGAAGCGGCCAATGAGCCTTTTACAGTGGACCTTTATTGCAATCATTGTTTTTGGACTGTGGATTATGTTGAGCTTCCACAGTCAAGGCTTCTTCATCGCCGGAATCGTCCTGATCGGCCTGTCCGCCGGAATTGGTAACGGGGTTGTTTTCAAGATGGTTCCATACATCTCCAAGGGCAATACCGGTGCTGTCACTGGTTTCGTTGGTGCTATGGGTGGTCTGGGTGGCTTTTTCCCGCCGCTGGTAATTGGTTACATCTACCAGTGGACGGGCAGCTACGAACTGGGGATTGGCCTGCTCGTCTTGACGGGGGTCATCTGCTGGTTCGCCCTGTGGAAGCACTACATTCATGGCGATGTGCACATCGTTAAATAAGTATTATTAAAAGAGACTGGAAGAAGAAATTCAACCAGTCTCTTTTTGAATGGGGCATACTGACCCGCGCGGTTTAAACCGCCAAATTTATTACTGCACCGCCTTCGCCAGTTGGTCAACTAGGGTCAATAGCTGCTTGCGGCCATTACCGGCGGGCAGGACCTTAATGTCGAGCCGGGCCTGGCTGAGCATTTCCGTGATGATCTCTGCTGCCTTTGGCCGGGCCGTCATGGTAAATTGGTAGGCTTGATCAAAGGCCGCCGGAGTTGGCCGATGGTCCTGGCCGAAGAAGTTCTTGAACCAGGCAGGGTGGTCCTCAATAGCAAAGAGAAGGGGTAAGGGATATTGCCCGGTCAGGATCGCAGTGGTCAATGTTGTAGGCTGCTTAAATAGGGTGGCAAGTTCGTTCACCATCGTTCCCGCGCTACCAATGGTTTGACCAATCTGCCCGGCCAGACTGACCAAGTCGGGCCCCAGATTCGCGAATACTGCCGCTTGTTTAGCAGTGATTGCTGCGAGCAAACCTGCTCGAGACTTGACGTCTAGCAGGTAATCAGCAACTTGGAAGTGCTGGTTGTAGTTGAATTGCAGCCGCTGCAACTGGGCAATCATAAAATCGCCACCGTCAACAGTTAGCTCTTCGACTACCTGGGGTGGATTGCCGACCTTGCCTAGGCGGTTAACAAATTGTCCCATTAAGTAACTGGCAGCAAAGGCCCCGGCTTTTTGTTGGGCTACTGTCCCCACGGTAAGCTGGTTGGGTAAAAAAGCTGGCGGACAGGTGCTGGCCCCCAGCGACAACAGTTCTGGAAGCTGAGCAGCCGTAACCTGGTCGACCGTCAAGTCTTCAGCTGTGAATTGACTAAGAGCCGCAAACAGCTGATAGCGGGTATGTCGCGCTGCCTGGTCGCTGTTAGGGTCCAGGAGGCGCTGAATTAACGGCGGTAGTTGGCTGACGATGACAGCTAGTCCGCCGGTGAGACGTTCATCAATCATCAAATCAGTCCTTAAACTTGTTAATTTCGGCAGTTAACTGTTCGGCGACCGGAATAAAGATGTCGGTCAGGTACTTATTAAAGTCGACCTTGAGCTGTGGTGTTTCGGTGAGCCGCTGGGCCCGCTGAAAGGCATCATTGCGCATATTAACGATTAGCGTTTGCCGTTGGTGGCGGAGGTACTTGGCGAGTTTTTCGTGCCGCGCCTGGTAGCGGAGTAAAAAGTAGTAGAAAATTTCGTAAAAGGTATTATCAAGAACCCAAAAGACGGTGCTGCGGCGGACATTGTCACTCATCATTTCCGTAAAGGAGTTGTCACCGAGCAGTTCGTGGTTAGCAAAGGCCCCAGCGGATAAAACAATAGCTTGGACTTCGTGCATATCGGCCATATACTGACAGAACTGGTCGAGTTCACTATCGTCCAGAGTGAAACCCAGCTGCTCTTCCCACTCGCTGGCGGCCATTTTGCCAAAAGTAGCTTGATACTGCCGGTTGACGTCCTTGCTATCGGCGATGAGGTCAGCGCAAACGGCAGTCAGGGTTTGGAAGTTCTTTTGCAAAAACCCGTGCACCGTTTGCCAAACTAGTTCGATTTGTTGGTTAAAATTACCAAATAACTCCTGGACGGTACCCACCAGCTGCTTTTCGACCTGGCCATCCTCGGTATGGGGCGCGTACTGAACGACTAGTGGGAGACTATCATCAGCGTGGTTAAGCCCATGCTTGCTCCGCTGGTCCCGTTCATATTCCTTCAGTTCGTTGAGATCCAGCAAGCCCAGCGGCATGATGTTGATTTCACTGTTGGTCGCCATGATTTGCAGGGAAAACGGACTGGTATCAGTCTGGTTAGCGGTTAGTGACTTGAGGGCGTCAAAGAGCTTCTTGCGGTTGGCAAGGTCGTCTTCTGGGTCCGCGTAAAAGCCTGACGTATAGATGGCTTGGTTATTGTATTCGCGATTGAGTTTGTCTTCAGCATTCATGATTAATGATCCTTTGTACTTGTTGTTTGCATCAGAGCAGCGAGTTTTGCTTTGCCAGCACTGGTCAGTCGGGCACTGGTCAGGTCCATGCCTGCCAGGCTGGTGGAAAATGAGCTATCAAGCTTGGCCCCCATGATTAAGCCTTCTTGGACCGCATAGGCCGTCGTTTGAAAGAGGTTTGACTGGGGGTTGATTTGCCGCCGGGTCGAGAACCGCCCCCGGGCAACGTCACTGAGGATTCCCCGTAGTTCATCGTCTTGACTAAGGTTGCTTGCCATGATTAATCCCCTCCGAGTAAATAGTCTTCTCCTTTATTGTAGAAAAGAGCTGAGCAAAATAAAATCGGGGATTCCGCTAATTTGGAATCCCCGAATCCTTAAAAATCAATTAGGTGGTGGTGAATAGCATACCGAACCAGCTCAACCCGGCTATGGAGGTGGAGCTTGCGGGAGATGTTGGCCTTATGGGCCTCAACGGTCTTCGTGGAGATAAAGAGCTTTTCGGAAATCTCTCTGTTGGAATAACCGAGGGCCACCAGTGGGAAGACTTCTTTTTCCCGCTTGGAGAGGACGTTATACCCCTTTAAGTTTACGTCGGCACCACTGGCGTTGATCTGTTTGAGGTCGGACTTGCTGATAAGAATGTTAGCATCAAGATAGTTTTCCCCGTTGACAACGTGTTTGAGGGCGGTGAGGATCTCACCGTCAGATGAGCTCTTCAAAATGTATGACATGGCACCGTTGGACATGGCCCGGTTGATGTACTCCTGTTCCTCGTGCATGGACAGGATGATGATCTTAACCTTGGGAAATTTATCATGAATCCGCTTGGTCGTGATTAGGCCGCTTTCGCCAGGAGGCATACTGAGGTCCATGATTAATATATCGATCCCGCCCTGTTCGATTCGCAGGTAGGTGTCAGTACCGCTAGCCGTACCGTCGACCACCGTAAAACCGGGTTGCTGGTTGACCAGGTAAGAAATCCCCGAACGGACGATGGCATGGTCATCCGCCACTAATACTTTATACATAATTATCGCTCCAATTAATTTGTTTGCTGGTAAGGAAATTTCACCGTGATGGTTGTTCCAGCATTAGGCTTGGAATGAATACTGAAGGCGCCGTTAAGGGCCTCGACCCGTTCATTCATGTTCATCAGGCCGAGGGAATGCCCATTAAAGCCGTGCTGCTGGGGGTCAAAGCCCCGCCCGTCGTCAAGAACCTCGAGCTGGATGAAGCGGGGGTGGTCCGTGATAATCACATTAATTTCGTTTGGCGATGCGTGCCGCAGAGCATTGTTAATGGCTTCCTGGCAGATCCGGTAAAGAACGTTCTCGACGTCAGTCGTCAGCTGGTCGGTACTGGCGTTGCCAATTACGTTAATCGTAACTCCAGAATTTTCCTGCAACCGTTTGGCGAGGGCCTTAACAGCCGGAATCAAGCCGAAACTGTCGAGAACCGAGGGCCGGATGTCAAGGGCCATCCCCTTAATCGCTGCCAGGGTTTCCTGCAATTGGATTTCGACTGCCTGGCTGATTTGGGCACGTTGGAGGGTGGATAGATCTTCATGGTGTAAGCGCCGGACCCCCATAATGGCGGAGTAGACCCCCTGAGCGATGCTATCGTGGAGGTCCTGGGAAATCCGTTGCCGTTCCCGTTCGTGAGCTCGGTTTACATACTGGTTTAGCTGGCGTTGCTCTTCAATTTTCGTCAGCCGCTGCTGCTGTTCGCGATTTTCTAAGATCAGGGCGAAGACGCCCTTCTTGCTTTCGAGTGGTTTATACACGAGTGAAAAATGGATTTTTTGTCCTTGAGGGTTCCGGGACGAGATTGGGACCGCCACAAAGTCCATCCGGCTTTTTATCTGGCAATTCGCGCAGTCATTATGGCCGTGCTGCTGCCAAGCATTTTTAGCAATTTGGAGAATGTAGTCAGGACTAAGCCCAATTTGATTAGTCAGGTGCTGGGCCAAGCGGTTGCTCAAAACCAGTCCGTCGTTTTGAAAAATCATCACGGCATCCGGGGACTGGTCAAAATAGTCTCGAATCCAGTTAATGCTTTCGAGCATGAAAATCTCCTCCCCCTAAACATTCAAGTTTTATCTTATAATAATAGTAGTGAAAGCGCAATTGATCCGCCAGTCAGAGGAAAGCGTTGAGGGCCCGTGACAAAGCCATATTTTGCCGCAGGCCCTCCTTTTAGTTCTGAATGTTTTAACAATATCGTGTGCCCCGTCTCAGAGGTCTAGGGGCTAGTGCTACGGAGCAAAATAATTTGCTTACGGACAATCCACTGGTCCGTGCCAGTGATTGTTCTAAGTTAGCCTGACAGCTCCGTTTTAACATTAACTAATGAATAAAGCCCTGCAGTTGTTTTACAGATTCCTGGCTAACCTGTCGCTTGCCGTCACGGTAGCCGGCAAGCAGGACCCCCGTCACAACCCCCATCGTGCTAGATGAAAGGGGAATTGCAGCGGCAGCAGTAAGTGCTTCGGCCCCAGCGATCGGGGTGTACATAGCACTGGAAAGGGTATATTTAGGCAGGTCGTTGCTATAAAATGGCTTCCCTGTTCGTAAAACCAGCCCGGCAATTCCAAAGCCGCGACGGAGCGTTATCTTACGAAAGCGTTCATTGCGGTTACCTGCGACAAAACACCATTTGATTGGGTAGGGATACAATTCCGCCTGGAGAGCAATTCCAACAAATTCAAAGTCGCTGTGGTGGTAAACACGATTAACTAGTTTTTGATAGTCATAAATCGTACTTGGTTCTTCTGTAACCATAGTGAAACCTCCTCACGGTTGCTGGGGCAACCCCATTGATGGTCCTTGAAAGTACCTTTGACTATTGAACTTGAAAGCGGGATCTTGAAACTGCCGGTAGTGGTCGTAGTCGCGTTGGAGCTGCTGAATTTGATCATCCAGTTGTTCCAGTTCAGCGTCCCGTTCGAGTGAGCTAAGCTGCTGGTTAACTTCTTGCTCCCGATTTTCCAGCATGGTCCGTCGCAGGGCAAGGTCGTTTAGGACGAGGGCGACTAGTTTCTGAAAATCCGGCTCGGTAATCTGCTCTTTACTCTTCATGGAATATGCTCTCCTTGGTCATAGTTGAGATTAATAAATTCGTGGCTGTCAGGGAATAATAACGGTTGGCAGTGGCAGCAATCAATGATGAAGTGCCGCAGCCGCCAGTCACCGTGTGCCAGCCAGTTAACGACTTGCCGGTGACTGCATCTGAAATGGGCGATGGTGTAGTGGGCGTGGCCTACGGTCGCTGCAACGGTGTTCGGCTGGTCAGCAATCCGATTGACCGTCGCTGGGGTGAGATTAGGGTAGTCAACCGGTAGCATTTGGTAGTCGACATCGCCGGTCCGTAAACTGGTGGCGGTCGCAATGGCAGCCAGCGGGCCGTGGTTGGCATACTCAGCGAGGTCACAAACGATGGTGATGCCGCTGCCCAGTTGGCTCTTAATTTTACCCTGGTTAGCTCGGTTAGCGCAAACAATAATCTGTTCACAAGCGCTTAGTTTATTGACCGCGAGCTGGACGTTACTGTACTTTTGTCCTGGTAGCTGACAGGTAGCCTTGTCACGACCAAAGCGGAGCGACTGACCGCCGGCAAGGACGATTCCAATCATGGCTGCGGCCCCTCCTCTCGACGGCGAATTAGATAGTCAAGACACCAGTTGACGGTTTGCTCGAGGCCAACCAAGTCGGCAGCAGGATTGGGCGTCAGGCTAGCTGTTACGACGACTCCAGCCTGGGGGACAGTTTTTAACGTTTCGTCAGGCGCCAGCATTACCAGTTTTGAGTAGTTGGCGGCTTTATGGCCCTCGATGACTACAAGATCATTCTTCTGGCGAAGCCGGTTGACTAAGAACGAGAGCGGGGGAACTGGCGCTTGCTGGTGATAAAAGAGCCCTTGGCTAGACTCTAGGACCACCTGATGAGCCCCGGCCCTGCTCATTAGGTCACTGTCTGTTCCGGGAACGTCCATGGCTCCCGTATGGGCATCATGTTTGATTGCCGCTACCCGCCAACCCTGGGCGGTGAGGGCGCTGATCAGTTTAGTAGTAACTAAGGTTTTACCACTATTCTTGTGACCAACTATTTGAAAGGTAATAGCCATGCGTCTGTCTCCGTTCCAACTTCCATCGGGGTGGTGCTATGGGGAATTAAGGCCAGGCAGGTGGTTGTTTGCAGATTAGCTAGCGAGCCGGACCGGTTAATCCCATTAGGATAGACCCGGTAGTGACCGTTATTTTCCTGGTAGGTACACCGGAGGTAGCGGTCAAAACCATTCGTTTTATTATAAGGTGCTGCCAAGGTGGCCCGGACCTTCTTAACCCGGCTCAGTTGATGCTGGTAGCGGCGGATTAAAGGCTCCACATATAAGTAGAAACCGGTAAAGCAGGCGCCCGGGTTCCCGGAGAGGGCCATTACAAAGGTGTGATCCTGGATAAAAGCAGTGGTGACGCTGCCAGGACGTTGTTTAATCTTGTTAAAGAGTAGCTGGTCAGCGTTGCGGGCAGTATCGCCAAGGTAGTCAAAGTCGCCAACTGAAACGCCGCCGTCGGTGATGACGATGTCATGACTGGCAATTTGCTCGTTGAGGACCTGCTTAATGCGATTTTTGTCATCAGGGAGCTGGGCTGTAAAGTCGACGATCCCCCCGTTTTCTTCAATCAGCCGTTGAAGCATTAGACCATTACTGTTGTAAATCTTGCCGGGTGTGATCGGGGCACCGGCCGCCAATAGTTCAGTCCCGGTAGCGATGATGGCAATCCGGGGCCGTTGGTAGACGGTAACCTGATCGATGCCGAATGCGGTCAGAACTGCAAGACCACCGGGATTAAGCTCCTGGTCCTTATCTAGGATGACGTTGCCCTTCTTGCCGTCGGTCCCCTTTTCCGTAATGTTGGTTTTGCTTTCACTAGTCAAAATTTGGACCTTGTTTTCCTGACCCGTGACTGGGCGAGTTTTTTCAATCCGGATAACCTTACTGGCATCGTCAGGAACAAAGGCGCCGGTCATAATCCGGACGGCGTCACCTGGCCGGAGAGGGGCCGTCCAAGTCGCGCCGGCTTGAATTTCGCCCCGGACGGTAAATTCCTTGGGGAAGTCATGGTCATCGTCGGCTAAGATAGCGTACCCGTCCATTCCTGCCCGGCGAAAGTGGGGATAATCGTAAGGGGCAAGGACCGCGGTGGCGAGGACCCGGTGGTTGGCCTGGGCGGTCGGGATGACCTCAGTTGCGGCCGTTAGCGGGACCGCGGCGATTTTGGCCTGGGCCTGGGCAACTGAAATTGGTGTTCTTCTAGTGAGCATGGTGGTGAACTTCCTTTCGCTGGTTGCTGCTTTCAAATAAAAGGTGCTGATATTCGGGGATGATAAGGCGGTCGAGCGCCGTTTGGCACGCATTCGGCGACCCTGGCAGGCAGTAAGTAAGCTGGTTACGGTAGTTAAAACCAGCAAGTGCCTGGGAGGCGAGTGCCCGCGTGCCGATTTCCGCCAGCGAAATCTGGCGGAAATATTCGCCAAAGCCGGGGATGACCTTGACCAGGAGGGGGCGGATCGCAGGAATTGTGGTGTCCCGCTGGGCGACTCCGGTTCCCCCATTGGTAATAATAATGTCCGGCCCGGCTTGCTCAAGTTGGAGAAAGGCGGCCTGGATATCGACCAGGTCATCTTTGACCAGAATGCGCTTTAGAATAGTGAATTGATGGCTGGTTAGGCGGTCGGCGATTAGGTCTCCCGATCGGTCGGTGGCTAGTTGGCGACTGTCACTGATGGTTAAAATAGCGGCGGTTGTCATGGTTGACCTCCCTTGCTGACTTCGTTCGCAACTTGTTTGATGCTGGTTAATAAGTGGTTAGCGGCCTCTGGCGTAGCGAGTTGGTACATGATGAGCCGGCCCGTCCTAAAGAGGCTGACGGGATGGTCCTGCCACTGAAAATGGATGAACAGCGGGCTGGTACCGACCAGCAGAGAGCGCTGCTTCAACCACTCCTGCCAGCTGACCAGGTCGACCGGGGCAGTTAAGGTCGTGTAAAAAGCGCCCTCTCCGCAGAGCATTTTCAACTCCGGCTGCTCTTGTTCGAGCTTGGTGAAGAGCTGGTCAGTTGGGGTATGGCAGGTAGGGCAGTCCGACCGCTTTTTGATCTTAAACCGGTTCCAGGTCAGTGCCCAGTTATCGATGGTGTAGAGACGGCTGAAGTCGATACTTGCCCGGTCCACCAGGTAGTGGAGGGCGAGTGAAACCTGGAGCCCAGCGATCACCGGGATGAGGGCCGTGTTGACCCCGATGACGTCACAATCGGCTTGCTTTAGCTGGTCGAGGTTGGGAAAGAGACAGTTAAGGCACGGGTGTTTATGCGGCGACACGGCCATAACGTTGCCGTAGGTCCCAGCACAGCTAGCAAAGAGGTAATCAAAGTGCTGGGCGATTGCCAACCGGTTTAGCAGGTCCCGGGCGGTGTAATTGTCGAGGCAGTCGAGACAGAGGTCAAAGGACTGTTTTTGGATAACGTCGGTGGTGAGCGGCGCCGGGATTGCTGTGACCGCCACCGTAGGGTTAATCGCTTGCAGGTGCTCTTTGGCTGCTAGGACCTTGAAACACTTCTTGGCGGCGTCGAAGGTTGTGTACAGCGCCTGCCGCTGCAAGTTGCTGACCGTGACGACATCGGGATCGACGAGGATCAGCCGTTTGACCCCTGCCCGGACCAACTGGCTGGCGGCATAGCTTCCCAGTGCGCCCAGGCCCACGATGAGGATGGTGGCCTGGCTGATCTTCGCCTGGCCGGCGGGACCGATCTGGCGGACCCGTTCTTGACGGTCATAACGGTTCATGTCTAATTAACACCTCATTTAAGTAAAAATATAGGTAATTCCCTAGTCGTAGTATAGCAGGATTGATGATAGTCTTTACATTAGGGAAAAGGCTTACTTTCAAAGTCTAAGTGGAAGGGCCCAATTTAGTAAGGGAGGTAAGACAACGATGAAGTCGCGGTTCTTTAATAAGGTTGAGAAATTTAATGGAACCTTTACGCAACTCGAGGAAAATAACCGACGTTGGGAAAAGCTTTATCGGCAACGCTGGGCACATGATAAGGTCGTGCGGACAACCCACGGGGTTAACTGTACGGGGTCATGTTCCTGGAACGTCTACGTTAAACAAGGAATTATCACCTGGGAGCACCAGGCAACTGATTATCCGGAGTGTGGCGCCAATATGCCGGGGTATGAACCACGGGGATGCCCGCGGGGTGCTAGTTTCTCCTGGTATGAGTATAGTCCGGTGCGGATTAAGTACCCGTATATCCGGGGACGGCTGTGGAAATTATGGACGGCGGCCAAAAAGGAACACGATAACCCCTTGACTGCCTGGGCCAGCATCGTTGAAGACCCAGCGAAAGCTAAGGAATACAAGTCGGTTCGTGGTCACGGCGGCCTAATTCGGGTTCACCGAAACGAGGCCTTAGAACTGATTTCCGCTGCCTGCCTGTACACGATTAAGAAGTACGGACCCGACCGGATCGGCGGCTTCACGCCAATTCCAGCAATGTCGATGATGAGCTTCAGTGCCGGAGCACGCTTTCTCGCCCTCCTTGGTGGGGAGCAGATGAGCTTCTACGACTGGTATGCCGACCTGCCACCGGCTTCACCACAGGTTTGGGGTGAGCAGACGGACGTGCCAGAGTCAGCAGAGTGGTACAACAGTTCTTACATCATTATGTGGGGGTCCAACGTCCCGCTAACCCGGACACCGGATGCGCATTTTATGACGGAAGCCCGGTACAAGGGGGCTAAGGTAGTTGCCGTTAGTCCAGACTACGCGGAAAACGTTAAGTTCGCTGATGACTATCTCGCCCCGCATCCGGGGAGCGACTCGGCCGTTGCCCAGGCAATGACCTATGTGATCTTAGACGAGTTTTACCAAAAGCACCCGGTAGATCGCTTCATCAAGTATTCCAAGCAATTTACTGACCTGCCGTTCCTGGTTGAATTAGGGCCGAGTGCCGCCAATAGCAACCACTTCACCGCGGGCCGCTTTGTCCGGATCAGCGACCTGGTACATGACGATACGGTGGTGAACCCCGAATGGAAGACGGTGGTTTACGATACCCGTCAGCAAAAGATTGTTGTGCCTAACGGGACCATGGGTCAGGAATATGATGCTAAGGAAAAGTGGAACCTGGAATTGAAGGATCAGGAGGGAAACGAAATTGACCCGGCCCTGTCCGTTAACGACCAGGATGCTACGACTACCCAGGCGGTAATTGACTTCCCCGCCTTTAGTAACGAGGGTAATGCCGTGGTTATCCGGCACATTCCGGTGCGCAAACTAACCTATGCGGACGGCAGTGAACACGACGTTACGACCGTTTATGATTTGATGATGGCCCAAATGGGGATTAACCGGACCGGCGATGATGAATTGGCTGCCAAGGATGCTCATGACGCCACCAGCTTCTTTACCCCTGCCTGGCAAGAAAAACGCTCCGGAGTCAAGGCTGACCAGGTAATCCAGATTGCCCGTGAATTTGCCCAAAACGCTGCCGACCATGATGGCGCCAGCATGGTCATCATGGGTGGCGGGGTCAACCACTGGTTTAACGCTGACATGAACTACCGGACGATTATCAACATGCTGATGCTCTGCGGCTGTGTTGGTAAGACCGGTGGCGGCTGGGCCCACTATGTTGGTCAGGAAAAACTGCGGCCGCAAGAGGGCTGGGCTAACATCACCTTTGCCAACGACTGGGAAAAGGGCGGTGCCCGGCAGATGCAGGGAACAACCTGGTACTACTTTGCCACTGACCAATGGCGGTACGAGGAAATTGATAACCAGGCCCAAAAGTCCCCGGTATGGAAGAGCAAGCATACTTATCTCCATAATGCCGATTACAACCAGTTGGCAATCCGGCTCGGCTGGCTGCCATCTTACCCGCAATTCAACCGGAACCCGCTGTCCTTTGCCAAGGATTACGGGACCACTGACCTGGCGAAAATTACGCCGAAGTTGGTAGAAGAATTGAAGAAGGGAAGCCTGCATTTCGCAGCTGAGGACCCAGATGCCAACGAGAACCAGCCTAAAGCCTTCTTCTTGTGGCGGTCCAACCTCTTTGCCTCATCCGGTAAGGGAGCTGAATACTTTATGAAGCACTTGCTGGGTGCGGAAAACGGTCTACTGGCGAAGCCAAACTCACGCCGCAAGCCAACTGAAATGGTTTGGCATGACCAGGCCGCTACCGGGAAGCTCGACTTGGTTGTCGATATGGATTTTCGGATGGTATCGACCCCGATGTACTCTGACGTGGTCTTGCCAGCGGCAACCTGGTACGAGAAGAAGGACCTCTCATCGACGGATATGCACCCGTTTATTCACCCATTCAACGATGCCATTAGTCCGATGTGGGAGTCCAAGTCCGACTGGCAGCAGTTTAAGCTGCTGGCCAAGACCTTCTCTAAGATGGCCGCAAAGTACCTGCCGGGAGTGCACTATGATTTGAAGAGTGCTCCGCTCGGTCATGATACTCCAGGAGAGATCGCCCAGCCCCTTGGCAAAATCAGGGACTGGAAGAAGGGGGAGGTTGAACCAATCCCTGGCAAGACGATGCCGTCATTAACGCTGATCCCGCGTGATTACAGCAAGGTTTATGAGAAGTTTATTACCCTGGGACCAAATGTCGTTAATAACTACGGCTACGAAGTTCAGGACCAGTACGACTACTTGAAGGACCTCAACGGGGTGGCGGCAGAAGGTATCGGTGCCGGCTGTCCGCTGCTGGACGAAGACGAGAAGGTTTGCGACGCGATCTTACGGCTGTCGACGGCTTCCAATGGTAAGCTGGCGGACCGGGCCTGGGCAAAGAAAGAAGCCCGGACTGGTGAGCACCTGACCGATATTGGCCGGGGCCACGCGGATGACGTGATGTCGTTTAAGAAGATTACGGCCCAGCCGCAGGAAGCTTACCCGACCCCGATTGGGACCTCGGCTAAGCACGGTGGCGACCGGTATACGCCATTCTCCCTGATGACAGAGCGGAAGGTGCCAACCCGGACTCTGACCGGCCGGGAGCAGTTCTACGTTGACCACGAGGTCTTCCGTGAATTCGGCGAAGGTCTAGCAACCTACAAGCCATCACTGCCACCGATTGTATTGGCACCTGAGGATACCGACGTTAAGCCAGTCAAGGATGAAATTACCTTAAAGTACATGACCCCGCACGGGAAGTGGAACATCCACACGATGTACTATGACAATCTTGAGATGCTGACGCTCTTCCGGGGTGGCCCGACCGTATGGATCAGCCCAGAAGATGCCGACCGGCTGAAGGTGAAGGATAACGACTGGTTGGAAGCCTATAATCGAAACGGGGTCGTGACTGCCCGGGCCGTTGTTTCTCACCGGATGCCGAAGGGCTCGATGTACATGTACCATGCCCAGGATAATGAAATCTACGAACCACTCTCCACAATTACTGGTAACCGTGGTGGTTCGCACAACGCGCCAACGCAGATTCACGTAAAACCAACGCACATGGTCGGCGGCTACGGCCAGCTGAGTTATGCCTGGAACTACTATGGTCCGACTGGAAACCAGCGGGACCTCTACGTCAACGTACGAAAGTTAAAGAAGGTGAACTGGAGTGAAGATTAAAGCACAAATTGGGATGGTACTGAACCTTGATAAGTGTATCGGCTGCCATACCTGCTCGGTAACTTGTAAGAATACCTGGACGAACCGGCCCGGGGCTGAGTATATGTGGTTTAATAATGTTGAAACTAAGCCGGGGGTCGGCTTCCCGAAGCGCTGGGAAGATGAAGACCAGTACCACGGGGGCTGGACGCTCAATGCCAAAGGGAAGCTCCAATTGCGGGCTGGAAACAAGCTCAACAAGATCGCCCTGGGAAAGATCTTTTATAACAATGATATGCCTGAGATGGACAACTACTACGAACCATGGACTTACGATTATAAGACCCTTTTTGGCCCTGAACGCAAGCACCAGCCCGTGGCGCGGCCAAAGTCCCAAATTACGGGTGAAAACATGGAACTAACGACGGGCCCAAACTGGGACGACGACCTCGCCGGTTCGACAGAGTATGTTCAGCAGGACCCGAACATGCAAAAGATCGAGGGCGATATCAAGAAGAACTTTGAACAGGCCTTCATGATGTACCTGCCCCGGCTATGTGAACACTGTCTTAACGCCCCCTGTGTGGCTTCTTGTCCGTCTGGCGCGATGTACAAGCGGGATGAAGATGGAATCGTCTTGGTAGACCAAGAACGGTGCCGGGGCTGGCGATTCTGCATGACCGGCTGTCCATACAAGAAGGTCTACTTTAACTGGAAGACCCATAAGGCGGAGAAGTGCACGTTCTGTTACCCGCGGATTGAAGAGGGGCAGCCGACCGTCTGTGCTGAAACCTGTGTGGGCCGGATTCGTTACATCGGTGCCATGCTGTATGATGCCGACCGGGTTGAACAAGCTGCGTCAACCCCGGACGAAAGCAAACTTTATGAAGCCCAGCTGGGCTTGTTCCTGGACCCGAACGACCCAGAGGTGGTCAAGCAGGCACTTAAGGACGGAATTTCAGAGGAAATGATTGCGGCAGCTCAGAAGTCGCCGATTTACAAGCTAGCGGTGAAGGAAAAGATTGCCTTTCCGTTGCACCCAGAGTACCGGACGATGCCAATGGTTTGGTACATTCCACCGCTATCACCAGTGATGTCCTACTTTGAAGGACGCAACTCGATCAAGGACCCAGACATGATCTTCCCCGGAATCGACCAGATGCGGATTCCAGTTCAGTACCTGGCAAACCTCCTGACTGGCGGTAACGTGCCGGTGGTCAAGAGTGCCTTGTATAAGTTAGCCATGATGCGGTTGTACATGCGGGCCAAGACCAGCGGTAAGGACTTTGACACTAGTAAGCTGACCCGGGTTGGTTTGACCGCGGCCCGGGCAACGTCCCTTTACCGTCTGCTCGCGATTGCGCGTTACGAGGACCGTTTTGTGATTCCGCGGAGCCAAAAGGCTGAGTTGGAAAACGCTCAGAGTGAGCAGGGCGGCTTGGGTTACAACGAATGTGAAGGCTGTGCCTTAGCACCGCAGCACCGGAGTATGTTCCAGAAGGCCGAAGCTGGCAAGTCTACTAATGAGATCTATGCCGACAGCTTCTACGGGGGGATTTGGCGTGATTGATTTTAAGCGACTAGCGCAATTACGGCCGACATTTGCTATCTTGTCACGGCTGGTTGACTACCCGACAACGGATACCTTTTCAGCAACGACCCGCCAGCAGCTGGCAACAGACCGGGCGCTGGCGCAAGCAACCCGGAAGCAATTACTCGGGTTGTTTGATCAGTTGGCTGCGCCCACTTATTTGGAGCAACAGACTAACTATGCTCAACTATTCGAAATGAACCGGCGCTACACTTTGTATATGTCGTATTACAAAATGACCGATTCTCGTGAACGGGGAACGGTCTTGGCCAAACTCAAGATGCTCTACGAGATGTTTGGGGTGGCGGAGACGACTAGTGAGCTGTCTGACTACTTGCCATTACTATTGGACTTTTTGGCCTGCGGCGACTACTTGGACGATCCGCGCCGGGTAGATCTGCAGCTAGCGTTAAGTGTAATTGAGGACGGCACGTACAACCTCCTCGCTAACGCGGCAGCTGACAGTGATCATCCGTATATTAAATTAATTCAAATGACGCGGGACATAATTGGTTCCTGCGTGAAAGCAGAGGTGAAAACAGATGCATAATGGTTGGTCAATCTTTTTATGGGTTGTGTACCCGTATGTCATGTTGGCATCCTTTATCATTGGTAACTTTGTCCGTTTTAAGTATTTCCACTGTTCGATTACGGCAAAGTCGAGTGAAATTTTTGAAAAGAAGAAGTTGATGATCGGCAGCATTACCTTCCACGTTGGAATTATTCTGGCCTTCTTTGGCCACTGCCTGGGGATGCTGGTACCACAGAGCTGGACGGCTTTCTTTGGTATTACCGAGCGCATGTACCATCTTTATGGCTCACTAATGATGGGAATCCCAGCTGGACTGCTGGCTTTTATCGGAATTGCCATTCTGACTTACCGGCGGATGACGGTGATGCGGGTTTTTAAGACCAGTGACCTCAATGACATCATCATTGACTGGGCGCTATTGATTACGATTGCACTGGGCCTGTCTTGTACGATTACCGGTGGCTTTATCGACTATAATTACCGGCTTACGATTGGTCCGTGGGTGCGGAGTCTCTTTACGCTTCACCCGCAATGGCAGTTGATGGCCAACGTCCCGCTGATTTACAAGGTCCACATCCTGTGTGGCTTTGCCATCTTCGGTTACTTCCCGTATACCCGGTTGGTTCACGCACTGACCTTGCCATGGCAGTATATTTTCCGTCGTTACATTGTTTACCGGCGGCGGGTTAACGCTTCGTATTAATTGAGTGGCAATATTAAGGAGGCTGGGAATCAGCCTCTTTGCTATTTTAAAGATAGTAATGCAACAGCGCAGTAGCTGGCTGGTAGGTTAAACGCTAATAAATCGGCATTTGACCTACCCTAAATAGGCTTGCTGCGCGCCGAAAGACAAACACCGAAAATCAGCTTGCCAGTCGATTTTCGGTGTTCTTTTCCACTCTTTTGTTTAGTTAAAAAGATTACGTGATGCCAGGTCCATAACCATGGCCTGGATAATAGCTCCTTTTGATTGACTATGCCCGTTCGCGGGTCTTGGTAAAGGTGACGATGGTGCTTGCACTGATCACCAGCAGGGCCCCACCAATCAGAGATGGTGTGATTTGAACCGGGAAGAAGAAAGCCGAGTAGATGATTACGATGACCGGCCCAAATGCCCGGACGATGTTAGCCTTACCTGCGGAGATGAAGCGCAGGCTAGTGTAGAAGAGTAAGAGTGACATGAAACCGTTAAAGAAGGCTCCAGCGAAGTTAAAGGCGACAGCCTGGCCGGAGATATTCTTAAAAGAAGTTCCGCTGGCCAGTGCGTAGCCCACCAGCAGCAGTGCAGACGTCAGGTGGTTATAAAACAAGACGTTGCTGGGCTGGGCGTCCTTGACCAGGTGCTTGGCAGTGATGTTGTTGGCGGCGTACATCAGCGGGTAGATAAAAGCACAGATAATTCCCCAGCCATTATCACTCAACTGGATTCGGCCGCCGGAAATCAGGAATGAACCAAGAATACAAAGAATAATTGCCAGGTAGTCCCAGCCCCCGATGCGTTCCTTTAAGAAGAGGTAAGAGAGGACGAAGACGTAGACGAGGTACATCCGAGCAATTAAAGTGACCGTAATCGGGCTGAGAAGGGAGAGTGCCACATATTGGAGGATAATTCCGACGGCGTTGGTACCCCCGAGCAGCCACAGCCACGGATTTTTAAGTGTGGTTAGCGAAACCTGCCGATGGCTCAGCAAGACGACGATGAGAACAAAGCCCGCTGCAAAACAACTGGTAAAGATCCCCCCGATGACCGGACTAAGGCTGGTTAATGAAAATTTATTCAGGACCGGGCTGATGCTGCTAAAGAGTAGTGAGATGAGGTTTAACTCGACGCCCCATAGCTGGCCCTTATTAATGGCTGCTTGCTTCAATGGAGTCACTCCTATCGATTGATTTAATACCCCCTATTATTGGCGATTAGCGGGGGGAAAGCAATCGGGGAAAGACCTATAAACGCCAGCACCGTTTCTACGTGACTGCTGTTTAAGTAACTGGGTGGCTCAACACTTACTATAAATTAGTAATAACGCCAAATTTATAAAAAGGGGGCTGCACGCACAGATAACAGTGTTTATCGAATGATAAATGTACAGCGGTAGTTACTGAATTCACAAATTCTTCTGGACAACGGGTAATAGGTTGCTATAATTACGGTGTGTTAGAAGTAAACACTTATCGAACGATATAGGAGGATGACTATGAAGATCGTAATTATTGGTTGTACCCATGCGGGAACCATTACTGCCAGTCAAGTACTCAGCCAGCACCCGGATGCCGAGGTGACCATCTACGAGAAGAACGACAACGTTTCCTTTCTCTCGTGCGGCATTGCAACCTACTTGGGCGGGGTTGCTAAAAACATTGATGATATGTTCTACTCAAGCCCGGAAGCCCTGTCCCAGCTTGGTGCAGCCGTTCACATGCAGCATGAAGTTACCGCGGTGGACCTGCAAAAGAAGACCCTGCAAGTTAAAGACCTGGTCAGCGGTGAAGAAACTGAGGACCACTATGACAAGCTGATGGTAACGACCGGTTCCTGGCCGGTAATTCCGAACCTGCCAGGAATTGACGATCCGAATGTTTACCTCTGCAAAAACTACAACCACGCCCAAAAGCTCTTTGAGGTCGCACAAAATGCACAAAAGGTGGTCGTGATTGGCGGCGGCTACATCGGGGTTGAACTGGTTGAAGCGTACAGCAAACAGGGCAAGCAGGTAACCCTGATCGACGGCAACGACCGCCTGCTCAGCAAGTACTACGATGCCAAGTACACCGACATTGTCACCAAGGACTTTGAAGACCACCAGGTGACGCTGGCCCTTGGCGAACTGGTTGCCGGGTTTGAACCAGCGGACCAGGGAGTCGTGGTTAAGACCGATCGGGGGAGCTACGACGCCGACATTGCCATCCTCTGCATTGGCTTCCGCCCGAATACCAGCCTCTTCAAGGACCAGCTTGAATTCAACGCGGACGGCTCAATCAAGACCAACGCTTATATGCAGACTTCGGACCCGGACGTCTATGGTGCAGGTGATTCGGTCGCGGTTCACTACAACCCGACGAACCAGGAAGCTTACGTTCCGTTGGCGACCAATGCGGTCCGGCAGGGAATCATTGCCGGTACCAACCTCTACGGCAATACCATGACTTACATGGGAACCCAGTCGACCTCGGGCCTGCAGCTGTACGACAACGCGATGTCCTCGACTGGGATGACCCTGGAAAGTGCCAAGGCCGCGGGCTTTGATGCCGATGCTGTGACCTTTGAGGATCACTACCGGCCGGAATTTATGCCGACCAACGCCACGGTGATCGGGACGGTGGTCTGGGACCGGAGCAACAACCAGATTTTGGGTGCCCAATTTATGAGCAAGTTGGACATTTCCATGTACGCGAACGCGGTTTCCGTGATGATTCAAAACCATAACACGATTGACTTCATGGCGATGGTTGATATGTTGTTCCAACCGAACTTCGACCGGCCATTCAACTTCATCA
Source organism: Limosilactobacillus antri DSM 16041 (assembly GCF_000160835.1). GTDB lineage: Bacteria > Bacillota > Bacilli > Lactobacillales > Lactobacillaceae > Limosilactobacillus > Limosilactobacillus antri. The sequence goes on along the minus strand of NZ_GG700735.1, from coordinate 23,386 downwards.
ACTTACTGGGCCAGCAAGCTGTTGCCAAGGCGGTCAAGTAGTAAGAAAAAGCCGGTGCTTGGCAGCGTTACGGCATAAGTTAAGAATGGAATCTGGAAATTAACTCAGTCTCTTTACTGTTTTTAAGATAAAAATGCCTCAGCGCAGTAGCTGGCTGGCAGTTCAAACGCTGATAAACCAGCGTTTGACCAACCCCAAATAGGCTTGCTGCGCGGCGTAGCCATCCTTGCGGAGGTTCCCAGAGGCTAGCTTCGCGTCGAAAGACAAACACCGAAAATCGGCTG
>NZ_GG700735.1:0-21209 GCF_000160835.1 Limosilactobacillus antri DSM 16041 | reverse complement strand
CCAATATTGAATATTCTTGTATTCTTAAATTATATACCGACCCGGGTCATTGGCCGATAAAAATGAATTTATATTATGCTATTGTAATTGACATATGACACCGCTAACATAAAAGTATAATGCTTGTTCAATACTTCTCAATGCTGAAGCTACGACCCAGAGGAGGCAATCTCAATGACTTCAAAATACGAAACGGAAGCAAAAGGCTATACGATGACCACTGTGATGCAGGAAGCAGCGCGTTGCCTACTGTGTGAAGACGCACCATGTTCTCAGGCCTGCCCGGCCCACACGAACCCGGCAAAATTTATCCGGAGTGTGCGCTTTCGCAATGTAAAGGGGGCCGCGGAAACAATCCGGGAGAATAACGCCCTCGGTGCGATTTGTGCCCGGGTCTGCCCAACGGAACGTTACTGTGAAAAGGCTTGTACCCGTGCCAAAATTGACCACCCGATTGACATTGGCGGGATCCAACGCTACGTTACCGACATGGAACGCAAGGAAAAGATGCAGATCCTTCACGCCGGCAAGGATAACGGGATGAACGTTGCCATCATAGGGAGCGGCCCTGCCGGTTTACAGGCAGCCACGACTCTGCGGCAAAAGGGCTACGCGGTCGATATTTACGAAAAGAACGCTAAGGCGGGCGGCTACCTGACTTACGGGATTCCTGAATACCGGCTGCCGGAAGCAATCGTGGACTACGAAGTTCAGCGGATTGTTGACCTCGGTGCCAACATCAAGTACAACCTGACCGTCGGCAAGGACGTTTCGATGGACTACCTCAAGACGCATTACAACGCGGTGATTGTGGCAATCGGTGCCAGTGCCGCCAAGACGATTCCAATGTTCGAACACAACATCTGCACGGAGTCTGCTATTTCCTTCCTGGCCCGCGCCAAGGAAAGCCAGGGCCACCTGGACGATTTGCCAGATAATGTGCTGGTCGTCGGTGGTGGTGACGTGGCGATGGACGTTGTGACGACCCTCAAGAAGCTGGGTGTCGACCACGTCACCGACATGGTTTACGAGGAATTTAAGGAGTTCAAGGCTTCTAAGAAAGAGTTGGCCGGCGCCCAACAAGAAGGCGTGACAATCGTGGACGGCTACGTGCCAACCGCGGTCCGGGAAAACAAGGTGACCTTCAAGCACCGCGAGATTGACAGTGAGATGACCATTACCGCCGACAAGATCATCCTGGCGGTTGGACAAAAGGTGGCTGCAGACGGCCTCGATCTTGACATTCAGCACAACGAGATCCCGTTCCGGGAAGCCCGGTTCCACACCAAGGATCCGAAGGTTTTTGCCACTGGGGATATTGTTGACGGTGATAAGACCGTGGTTGTTGCTGTACAAAAGGGTAAGGAAGTTGCCGAAGAAATCGATCGTGTGTTAGGGGGACAAGACAATGATTAAGAAAGACTTGTCAATTGACTTTTTAGGGGTCCACTTTGAAAACCCGTTCTGCTTGTCATCTTCACCAGTTGGCAACTGTTACGAAATGTGTAAGAACGCCTATGACGCTGGCTGGGGCGGGATCGTCTACAAGACCCTTTCTCCTGACCACTTCGTTATCGATGAAGTTTCGCCGCGTTTTGCCCAGCTCACCAAAGAAGATACGCCCTTTATCGCCTTCAAGAACATGGAGCAGCTGGCCGAGCACCCGCTGGCGCAAGACCTGGATGCGATGCGGCGCTTGAAGAAGGAGTACCCAAACAAGGTTCTGATTGCTTCCATCATGGGTGAAACGCCACAGGACTGGACGGACCTGGCAAAGCTGGTTACCGCAGCTGGGGCCGACATGATTGAACTGAACTTCTCCTGCCCGCAGATGACCTCCCACACGATGGGGTCTGATGTTGGGACTAACCCTGAACTATGCAAGAGCAACTGTGCGGCGGTCAAGAGGGGGACCAACCTGCCCGTCTTAGCCAAGATGACGCCGAACATTACCACGATGATTCCAGTGGTCAAGGCCTGCCTGGCCGGCGGTGCGGACGGAATTTCCTCCATTAACACCGTCAAGTCGATCACCGACGTTGACCTGGACAACAAGGTGGCCCTGCCAAATATCAACGGTAAATCTGCCGTCTCTGGACTGTCAGGGAAGTCGGTTAAGCCAATTGCTCTCCGCTTCCTGCAACAGATTCGGTCTGCTGCCGGGCTGGAACAGCTGCCAGTTTCCGGGATTGGGGGCATTGAAACCTGGGAGGATGCCGCTGAGTTTATCCTCCTTGGTGCTTCCACCCTCCAGGTAACGACCGCCATCATGCAGTATGGTTACCGGATCATTGACGATTTGACTAACGGCTTAATGCACTACATGGACGAACAGCACGTTGACCACCTCAAGGACCTGGTCGGGATTGCCAACAAGAATATCGTGCCGACCAACCAGCTGGACCGGGACTACAAGGTCTATCCGAAGATTGACTGGGATAAGTGTATCGGCTGTGGTCGCTGCTTTATCTCCTGCCAAGACGGTGCCCACCAGGCGATGGGCTGGGATGCCGACAAGCGGCTCCCAACCTTTGACCAGAGTAAGTGTGTTGGTTGCCAGCTCTGTGCCCTCGTTTGTCCGGTCGGGGCAATTAAGCTCGGTCTGGTAAAGATGAAGCCGGGCCGGGAAGGTAATCCAGAAGACGTGGACTCTTCGTCCTTCCAGTTGCCTAATTATGATGAGACACCGGCTCACAACCATTAGAATTTAAAATAACAAAGCACCGCAAGCCGTGGGAAAGCCACGATTTGCGGTGCTTTGTAACTGTTGGGGATTAATCTTCAAAGACACTCTGGGTGCTACCGGTTAACGTGATCTTGTCCAGACCGTTGTCGAGTTGGTAGTGGTCAGCGTCGTCCTTGTTTAAGCGGTAGCCAGCCCGTTCAAACGCGGCGGCGAGGTTGGTCATAAACTTTTGCCCCGCGGCGGCTGATTCGTAGATCATGTGGTCTAAGTACATTGGCCGGTCGGCGCTCCGCCGGACCAGGGTAATCAAGTAAACGGATTGGCTCGTCTTTTTAATGTTAGAAGTGTTTTGCATTAATGACATTTTCTTCCCCTCCTCATCACCAATTATACTGGTGTTCCCCAAGATTTCAATCAGGGTTGTCCGCTAGGAAAAAAGTTTAAATTAACCCGTTCACTTTCTGAAAAACGACTATAATAGAGGGTGAAAGGAAGCATAATCATGGAAATTAATGAAGATGCCCTTCAGAACTTCCAGAGTTCGAAGTTCAATTTTGTTGATGCTAAAGGCAACGATGTCGATTTGAGCAACTTGGACGACTCCGTCAAGTACACCCTGCGGGATGGCGACGCAATTGTCCAAGACGACATGGCCGCTAAGGACGTTGTTGACACCATCAACGACGAGTACGGGAAGACCCTGAACGTCTAACCGGCCGTTCTAACTGAAGTGATTTAATGGGTATCTGTCAACTGGCATTGATGGATCCCGACACCTCTCACAGAAATGTGGGAGGTGTTTTTTTACGCAAACAGACAATCAATCCTTAAAAAGAAAAATTTTTGATTGGTAAATCCATAACAGCGCGCTTTAAGACTTTGATCTTTCGATTAATTCCTTGCGTTAGGGAAAAGGCGATAGATAAAGCTTTGATACTGAACATTAAGATCAATGACTACCGATTTAGTAAAGCCGCAATTGCGACAGTGTATAATAATTGGATACGTTAATTTAGCTGTAACTTTTCTAACAGTTTCAAGGCCATTTTTCTCTTCTTCAACGGTTTGAACTTTGATATTAGAGTCTTTAATCCCAAGGACATCTAAGATCAAATTATTTTGGGACATTTGTATCGCCTTCTTTACAAAGATTTGTGGTGAATCGATTGTACAACAGGGCATAGCAGGTGTCCCTTTTTGCATACCAAAAACTGGCATTGATTCTTATCAATACCAGGAAGTGTAGACCCGAAATTAGGTATTAGTGGATTTCTTGTTAATTAAATATTCAAAATGTGAAAAATGTATGAACATCTTTTCATGCTTGTTTAGAAGTTGATAAATAAGTGGGGGGGATACCGCGAGTCGTTATTCGACAAAACTCTTTATCTATCAGTATTTATTCAGCTTTTAAAAACGTGAGCTTACGCTAATTATCCCTAAGGAAATGAAATAGTATTTATTTATCAATTGTAAAGGAAAAACTAAAATGTTAAAATTTCTACACAATAGTAAAGTTATCTATTTGGGGGTTAGAAAATGTTATCAAGTAATAACAAAAAAGAGCAGATTAAAAAGCAACAGTCTAAGAAGCAACAGTTTGCTATTAAGAAGCTAACTGTTGGTGTAGCTTCCGTACTAATTGGTTTCACTTTTATGGGATTAAATGCATCTGCTGATGATAAGACTAATGTCTTACCAGCAACTGACCCGGTTGTAAAGGTACCAACAGTGCCAGATAGTCCATCTGGTGTTAACTTTAGTAATACTCCAGCTTCAAGTACCACTGTAAAAGTTCCTGAACCATCGACAGATGCTGGTGCAGGACAGGCTGCTCCTTCTGGTATAACGATGACGTCTTACTACAATTCTATGGTAACGATTGAAACGCCAGACGGAAAAACAAGTACCGAGGGGAAACAACAGTTACCAGTTACAACGACTAGCGGTTCTAATCCAACTGAAGCAGATGTCGCTAACCTTTCCTTTAACAGTGTTTCGTTACCGTCATTCAAGGGCTATACCCCTGTCGTATCAACACTAACTGAAGGATTACCATTAGCTACAATTCAGGATAACAATGGTCAATTAACTTTAGTCTTTCCAAAGATTCAGGCTGACTACCAAAACTATTACTATACAGTTACTTATGAAAGGGAGGCTATAACCGATAAATCCCAACAGGTAATTGACGTTCAATTTCCGTTGAACCTTGGTGATGTTCAAATTAATGACCAAAATGCCTACTATTACAGGACTACATCATCCCAGAGTGTAAAATCTACTGATGATGGGCAGACATGGACTTCGGCTTCGTTTGCAGCAACTTCCCTAAATGATGCACTTCAAGGTACGTATACCAATGCCCAAACTGGCCATCGCGGTCAAGCGTTACCTAAGTTCCCAGGTTACACCCCATTCCTTTCCGCAGCGTTTGTAACTGGTAGTGATGCCTATCGGGCAGAAGCTAGTGCGTTACTCCAACAGTTAAGTGCCGCAATTAAGCAAAACCCATATGAGATTCCGGCATATACCCTTAATTACCCGCTAATGGTTACCTTCCGCGTTTCTTATAAGACTAATACTTGGCAACAACTTGATGTTCGTTTCTCCGGATAACCTGGTGACAATAATTACTATTACAAGACTAATAGTCAACAAGAAATCAGTCAGAATGCTAACGGAAATACCTGGAATTCTGTGTCATATGCAGCAACTTCCCTAAATGATGCGCTTCAAGGTACGTATACTAATGCCCAAACTGGTCATCGCGATCAAACATTGCCAAGTCATCCGGGATATGTTCCATATATTTCAGGTGTAGTTGTAAGTAATGATGATACTTATCAGGCAGAAGCTAGTGCGTTACTCGATCAATTAAATGCAGAAATTGCACAAAACCCATATGAAATTCCAGCCTACACGTTAACGGTGCCATTAAACGTTACTTTCCATGTAAGTTACAAGAAAGATACTACCCCAACGCCAGTCCAAGACACGACGGTTAAGTATGTCTTTCATGACGATACGGATAATAAGGCAGTTACAGGGGGAATGACCGTTACTGGGCAACCAGGCTCAACGCAATCGGTTAACCTAACAATTCCTACCGGCTACAAGCTAGCGGAAGGTGAAACTCTGCCAACTAGCGTAACGATGCCTACTAGTGACAAAACGATTACGATTCACTTGGTTCACGAAACGAAGGCGGTAACACCGGGAGAACCAGGTGTTACCCCAGATAATCCAGCTTACCAGGACTTATTCCACAAGGTAACTCGGACAGTCATCGTTAATAACCCAGTAAGTGGTCAGGCAGAAACGACTGCTCAAACAGTTGTCTTTGGTCGGACAGGAGTTTATGATGAAGTGACTAAGCAATTCACTAGCTTCGGTGATTGGAAAGTTTATGCTAACAATAAATTGACTAACGAAACTGCTGGTACATGGGCAGAATTCGATGCCCCTGAATTCAGTGGTTATACTCCAAGTCAAGCCAAAGTTGAGACCGAAACTGTTAATGCTGAAACCGCTGATCAAACTGTAGTAATTAACTACACTAAGACTGGCAACAACAATAACAATGGTGGTAATGATAACCACAATAACGATAATAGCAACAATGGTAATAACAATAACGGTAACAACGGTACTAATACGAATACAACTGTCAACAATACCAAGAAGGCCAACACATTACCTCAAACTGGTAACGAACAAAACTTAGTTGCTGTAGCTGGTCTTGCTCTTGCAGGTTTGACTGCTATGCTCGGTCTTGGCGGACTCAAGAAGAAGGAAAACTAATTAGTTATTAGTTAACTACCATCACTTCTTGAATAAATAGAAAAAACGGGTATCTGTCAACTGGTATTGATGGATGCCGACACCTCTCACGTAAATGTGGGAGGTGTTTTTTTTACGCGGCAAATTGTCAAACTAAGTGCAACGGTTTGTCAAAAAATACTTCATACGGGGTATCATAATTTAACACTTTGCGAGGACGTTGATTTAACTGCTTTTGACAGTGCTCAACGTCCTGTTCTGTATAATTATCAATATCTGTTCGCTTGGGAAAATATTCCCGAATTAAGCCATTTGTATTCTCATTAGTTCCACGCTGTTCAGGGGAATATGGATCAGGCCAATAGACAGTAACACCTAACCTTTCGCTGATTGCATCAAGGTGAAGAAATTCGGTTCCATGATCTGATATAGTAAGATGTTTATGGCTCATACCGGGTACCCCGAATTGTTTGATTTGGTCGTTAAACATATTCTATCCGGTATGGGTTTGTTTTTTTACTTTGTGTTGCACTTCAATTGTAAATTCGCCACAAAGAACTGGCATTGATTTTCATCAATAGCAGAAAGTGTAGACCTGATTTAACCAGCACTACCGGGTTTTGCTCCGGCAGTGCTTTTTTAGTTTAACGGGACTGGTGGCCGGACTGCTTGCTGCGCCGGCCAGGCCATCCGTTAGTTTATACTTGTGATGGAACTTCCTGCTGATTTGGGGATTCAAGGCTTTGAACGGGTAGCTGCGCACCAACTTGGCCCTTACCAAAATCCGCTTTTGGTTATCGGAAGTGCAGGTGAGCAGGGCCAATGAATTTGCGCCGCCTTGAAAGGGCACCCTCGTATCACTGGGCGAAATAACCTGCTTACCGATAATTTGGTATTCTTTGACGACGTGAAAGTTGGTCAGGATGACTTTGCGCCCGGTCAGCTGATGGAAGGCGAGCGGTGTAAAGAGGGCCGTACATTCTCTTTGCCCGAGGTTATGCGCGCCGATGACCAGGTGGCAGTTGTCGTTAAGATAGTGGGGTTCCAGCATCCCGGCCCCGAAGGTATAGACATCGTCGTTAGTGTAGTTCGCCCAGGGAAGGTTAACGCCGAGCGAGGGGATCAAGAGGGCACCACAGTATTCGGGGGAGGGGGCCACGGCTTTTTTTAGTACGCCGCATAACGACAAGAGTTTGACCGCTTGCCAATCGTTTGCCGTGGTCGCCTTCGCGAACGTTTGCGCTTCACCCGTAATTGTCGGCCGGTACGCTTCGATTATCCGCGTTTCGATGAGCACGGTCAGGCGGGGACTAGCCAGGACCAGCAGCAGGCCGGTCGAAAGGCAGAACACCACTGCAAATAAAATCCGAGAACCCACCCTTTTCATCGCTGCTCGCCCCAGAGGAGCTGGCCAGCTTCAGTGATGGTAACCACTAGCAGGGCCAACCCGCAGTTGCGCATCCTAGTATCAAGGCTAGAATGCTGGGCGGTCCGGAAGACCCTGCTGGGGGGCAGCCGCCCAGCCCAGTTTCTGGCAGATTGCAGGGCCAAAGTTATACAGACAAGTGATCACGACCAGCAACAGTTCTAACCATCGCAGAATTCGTCCTGTTTTCATTTCAAATTACACCACCTAGTTTATTTCGCTCCTAAATAAATATAGCAAGCGCGGCGATTTAGTGGTAGCTAATTCGCCGCAAATATCCTTTCAGTTTAATTAATATACGGTGTGTGCAAAACGATAAACCCCTTTCATTATTTGAGCTATAATGATTCACCATAACGAAAGGATTGGAAAGTATGGATATCAGAACAATAACGACTGAGGAAAGAATTAAGGAAGGACTGCTGAACCTGCTGGAGAAAAAGAAGCTTGAAAAATGTAGCGTGAGTGACATTGTTGAGTACGCGGAAGTTAGCAAGCGCACCTTTTACACGTACTACAAGGACAAGCACGATTTGCTGAATGCGATCGAAACGCAGTTGATTGAGGGCTTAAAGCGAAGCCTGGCCCAGGACCGGGAACCCCTTGCCCAGCTAGGCCATATTCCCGATGCCGAAGAGATCAATCAGCTGGCTGACGTTGCCTTTAACAATACGATTACCTTTTGTAACCAGAATAAGGGCGCCTTTTCCAAGCTATTGTCATCCAACGGCGATATGTATTTCTACCAGAAGATTATTAAGGTGGGAACCCACGAGTTTAACCAGCGCTTCCCGTATTTGTTTCAGAAAAAGGAAGGGATGTTGAACGATTCGCTGACGTTGAAATTTATCAGGAACGTTTACGTCCATGGCATTATCGATATTCTGGTCCTGTGGAGCGGCAACGATGGCCTCATCGGCACCCAGGACGTTAAACGGCTCTTGGGGCTCACCCAAACCAAGTCGCCGCTCGAGCTGGTTAATTTATACAAGCTTGAGCTGAAGCTTTATCATAATGAGCACCAGTTGCTGTGAGCAGGGACTATTTATGCTGTTGACGGTGGTAAAAAGTCCGCCATTCGTCCTTAGTGAGCGGCTTGACTAAGTTGGTCCTCTTTTCAAAGCGCTTCCTGACGATAAATTCGTTTAAGCCGGGCTGCTGGTGGTCGGCAAGTAGTTCTTTAATTGTGAGCCTTTTTCCCTGGTACCTTACAAAACTGTACCGTGATTCCTTGCTAATATTTTTAACGACTAGCAAGTCCTCGCGGCACCCATGCTGGTAGCGGAAAAGGATTTCCTTGGCCGGCAGTCCGCACCGCTGCGCGAGCTTCTCGACGTGGATCCTTTTCCCATGAAACGGCAAATACTTTACCATCAAATCACTGTCCATTCATCAGAATTGCTGGACCTAGCATATGGCACCAGCTGGCTTTTGGAAATCATTTCGGTCAAAGATCTCCTCAAAGTGGATATGTGAAACGTGGCGTGCAAGTGATAATTTTGGCGCAGCTGATGCAAACGCGGCATGACGGTTGCTGAATACTTCTCAGAGTTCTTTAGTCACATCGTTTGGCCCTGGTCGATCGTTGCGGTGGCCTACTTGCTGATTGGCACCCAGCATGTTAAGACGCTGACGAATAAATACTTGTAAACAGGCGCTGCATAACTAGGCTTTAGAAAAGATGAAGCGGGCTCCAGATTCGGTTTTTTACCGAGCACTGGAGCCCGCTTCGTTAATCAGTTAATGCTTCTCGTCTTTTGCCTGGTCAAATACGGCAAACGCCCGAACCGGGAAGCCCGGCGCCTTTTCCGGCTTGGCAACGGAGATGAAAATGACCGCCCCGGTGGCCGGGACCCGGTCCAAGTTATCGAGCAGTTCGACCTGGTAGTGTCCGTGAGAGAGGACGTAATATTCACCAACTAAGCCGTCCTGCTGCTCGGTCGCGGTATCCGTATCGAAGGTCTCGTGACCATTGGCGGTGGCGTGCCGGGTTTCGTAAATGTACTTGAGTGCCTCCAGTGACCAGCCGGGATAGTGGTTGTGCCCTTGGGCGTCCTTGTTTTCAAACTTTTCTTGGGAGGGCCAGCGCTTCCCCCAGTCGGTGCGCAGGGCGACAAATGAACCGGCCGGGATTGCCCCGTGCTTTTTCTCCCAGGCCTGGAGGTCCTTAACGGTTAGGCTGCGGTCGGGGTTCTCCGCGGCTGCCTGGTGGAAGTCGATGACGACTAGCGGCAGCACCAGGTCCTTGAGGGCGAGGTCTTCGACGTAGCGCTCGTCGTCCTTATAAAAGTGGACGGGCGGGTCGATATGGGTCCCGTACTGACCGGGGAATGTATACTCCTTGACGAAGAAGCCGTCCGCGTGGGTGAACAGCGTCTTGAATTGGGCCGGCTGAAATTCGGGAAAACGGGGGCTTTCCGGGCCAAAGGAATGGGTGAGGTCGATCCAGGTCTGTTCCTTCAACTTGTTAACTAATGTTTGAACTGAGCTTGCTTGCACTGACATTTTCAACATTCCTTTCCCTTATTGCCAAACCTTATCGGCGATTTCCTTAACCAGCTTTAACTTGGCCCATTCCTGTTCTTCAGTCAGAATGTTGCCTTCTTCCGTGGAGGCAAAGCCACACTGTGGGCTCAGGCAGAGGTTGGCCAACGGAACGTGTTCAGCGGCTTCGTGGAGCCGGTCGATGATTTTTTGCTTATCTTCCAACTCACCAGACTTGGAGGTGATTAGACCGAGTACGATCCGGACGTTGGGGCGCTGGTTCCAAATGGTGGCCAGTGGTGAGAAGTCGCCTGACCGGTCGTTGTCGTATTCCAGGAAGAAACCATCGTAGTTGAGCTGGGCCAGGTACTTGGCGACGGGGGCGTACCCGCCGGAGAAGAGGAAGGTTGACTTGAAGTTCCCCCGGCAGATATGGGTGGTGACGGTGAGGTCGGCTGGCAGGCCTTTGAGGGCGCCATTGATGACGGTCACTGCGTCTTCCGCCAAGCTGGTATACTTGGCGTGTTCTTCCGGTTTATCCTTGGTCTCGTTGAGCTTGCTGATGAGGAAGGCCCAGGTAGTATCATCGATTTGCAGGTAGCGGCAGCCGAGGTCGTAGAAGTGCTGGATCGTTCGCCGGTAGGCCGTGGCGAGGTCGTCCAGGTAGTCGGCCCGCTGGTCATAGAATTGCGGCCAGTTATCAGACCGGTTATCACGGAAGAGCAGGGTCGGTGAAGGAATCGTCTGTTTGGCAATAGCGTCGTCACCGGCCTGCTCCTGGGTGTACTTAAAGGCGGCAAAGAATGGATGGTCAGGGTTATAGGCGACGCGGCCAGAAAGTTCGGCGTTGTCCGTCCGCGTCTTAGCACCGTGGAACTTGTAGCTTTCCCGGTAGTCATACTTTTTGACGCCCTTTAGGCCCCAGAGAAAGTCGAGGTGCCACCAGCTGCGGCGGAATTCACCATCGGTCACCGCGTGTAAGCCAACCGCCTTTTCCTTTTGGATGAGGTCGGCAATCCACTGGTTCTCAACGGCGGTCAATTCTTCCTGAGAAATCTGGCCCGCCTGAAACTTTGCCCGGGCGTCCTTTAGGGCTTGGGGACGGAGAAAGCTGCCAACGATGTCATAGCGAAACGGTGCGGTTAAGGTTGATTGGGTCATAGTCAATTACTCCTTTCGGGCAAGATGAGTTTCGGGGATGGGGCAAATAAAAACGTCCCTAGGAAAAGCGTTCTGTTGCTCTTCCTAGGGACGTCACTCCTTTTATGGAAATTAACGTGTTACCACCCTAATTCGACCGGACTTTACAGCCGGGTCCTCGATGGGTACACCAATTGATTTGGTAAACCCCGGCGGGATAACGGTCGCCACTCGTGAGCCGCTTACGGTTACCGCTCGCGCCTCGATCATTTGCTCCAAGACCATCTTCGTGTCTGTCGTGCCATCGGTTCCCATCATTCCCGACTCGCTGGGGGTCACTCGTAAACATTACTCATCTTTTTCATAGCATTTTCTAATTTGATTGTCATTATCATACCTGCCTAAAACCTGATCGTCAACCCCTTTTTGAAATTTTTTTAACTAAATAGCTAACAAAAAATAATACTATTTTGCTACTTAGAGGTAGGAAAAACTAGTAAGAATAATAATTTTAATATAGTGCTTGACAAGCATCAAAGTAGTGATTATGATATGGGACATACATTAAAAAAACATTAGGAAATGAGTAGCTTACTTTTAATTATTACAGAGAACGGTAAATGCTGAGATGCCGGATATATTGGAGTTAGTGAAGATGGTTTCCTTAACTTGAGGATTTTTGGTTATGAGCGAGCTAGGTTCGTAAATGGCTAACGGGTTGATCACCGTTATCACTGATTGCAGAATAATTGTTCTGGTAGAGTACACTTTATAGTGTAGAAAATGGGTGGTAACACGTTACGGGCGTCCCAATAGCTGTTTAGCTATTGAGGCGTTTTTCTTTTGAGGAGGTATGGAAAATGGAAAACAAAGAGGAATTAAGATTAGTAAGGTCGCTCTCAACTAAGGACTTAATAATTTATGGGATTATTTTTATGATTCCAGTAGCTCCAGTGGCCTTTTATGGTTCATTTCTTACCCCAGCCCATGGAATGGTTGCATTAGCGTATTTGGTAGGAATGATTGCAATGCTGTTTACTGGTTTTTCATATGCAACGATGGCTCAACATTATCCTTATGCTGGTTCAGTCTATACGTATGTTCAACGAGGAACTAATCCGAGCTTGGGCTTTTTAGGTGGCTGGGGGATTACGCTTGACTATATTTTAATCCCGACAATCACTTATTTAATTTCGGCCTCCTTTGGTCACGAACTTTTGCCGCTAATCCCCACTTGGGCTTGGATTGTTGGAATTGTTATTTTTAATACAATAGTTAACCTCGCCGGAGTTAACATCGTTGCCAAGTTTTCCTGGGTCTTATTTGGCCTGCAGATTTTAGTTTTGGGAATTTATTTGGTCGGCGTAGTCAGATTGTTAGTCCTAGGACAGATCCATCCTAACGTGGTTGCTGTGTATAATCCTACCCAGTTTAACTTTAATGGTGTTTTGCAAGCAACGGGGATTGTGATTGTTTCTTACTTAGGGTTCGATGCCATTAGCACTTTGGCTGAGGAAGCCAATGATCCTCGTCATTCGGTGGGGAGGGCGATCGTTGGTGCAATCTTGGGAATTGGATCATTATTTGTAATTACGACTTTGCTTGCAGGATGGGTGTGGCCTAATTATCAGGCACTTAACCCTAATACAGCTTTTTCAAGCATCTTAAACGCGGTTGGCGGTCCTAACTTAGTACGAATTACTGACATCGTAGTAGTATTGTCATTTGGCTTGGCCGGTGGACAAGAAGGACAGACCGCAATTTCGCGGATCTTATATGCTATGGGCCGCGATGGAATTCTTCCTCGCCAGTTAGCCTTTCTTCATCCTAAGTACCGGACACCCTGGGTGGCAATCCTCTTTGTCGGATTAGCATCATTAGTATTATCACTAACATTAAATCAAGATACTGTTTCTAACTTAGTGTCATTTGGGGCACTCTTTGGGTTTTTGCTACTCAATTTAGCAGTAATCTGGCGGTTTTTTGTTAAGAATCCAAATAAGGGTCTAAACAATGTGGTTAGATACCTTATCTCACCTTTAATCGGGTTTGGGGTAAGTTTATGGATTTTCCTTAACTTAGCTCTTAGCGCAAAGCTTGTTGGGCTTGGTTGGCTATTAGTAGGAATCGCAATCTTGCTTTACCAAACCGCTTTCTTTACGAAACCAGTACCCCATTTGAATTTTAGTTAATTGCAAAATAACAAACTCCCCCATTAATCCGGAAACTATGGGGGAGTTTGCTATTGTTTTTAGACAGTTGCTTTTTGTTTGCTTGGCTTGAGGAAGAAGCCGACGATGATGGTTAACAGCGTAACCAGGAACGGGAAGAAGGCCCAGGGGATAAACTTGAGCGGGTTGATCTGCAAAGCGCCCGCGATGAAGACCCCGGAAACGCTCCACGGCACGATGGCGTTGACGGCCGCCCCTGCATCGTTCAGAATCCGGGTGAGGTATTTCCGCTTCAGGCCGAGCTTATCAAAGGCGGGGAGGAAGGATTGGCCCGGGAGGATGATGGCGAGGTAGTGTTCACCGACCATTAGGTTGACGCCGATACAGGTGATGACGGTGGCCAGGGTCAGTCGGCCAGCCGTTTTGACGATTCCGGACAGGTGGTCGATGATGGCGTTGATGATGTTGAACTTAATCAGGAGACCACCGAGTGCCAGGGCGAAGACAATCAGGGCCAGGGAAGTCAGCATACTGGCGATTCCCCCCTTGGAGAGCAGGGCGTCAATTGTCTTGTTGTTGGTGTGGGCAACGTAGCCCATCATGATCGTCTTGGTGATGGCGGTGATACTGGTGGCTGGGGCGTGGATCCAGCCGAGTGCGGCAGCAAAGAGAGAGCCAAGGCCCAGCGACGGGATGGCGGGGACCTGCAGGATTGCCAGGATGATTAACAGGGCAACGGGGAGCAGGGCCCAGCCGGAAATCCAGAAGCCGTTTGCTAGGCCGTCCATCATCCGGTGAACGGCGCTCAGACTAACCTGTTTGGAGTTCAAACCGAGTATGGTGTAGAGGACGACACAGATGGCCCAGGCCGGAATGTCGGTGATCAATAGCGAACGAATGTGTTCGTAGATGCTGATTTGACCGACACTTGCGGCCAGGTTGGTCGTTCCGGATAGTGGTGAGATGTTGGAACCGCAGAAGGCCCCGGAGACGATCACCCCGGCAGTCAGTCCCGGGTTAATTTTTAACGTTGCCCCAATGCCGATAAAGGCGATTCCCATCGTGGAAACCGTGGTAAAGGAGCTCCCGCAGGCGACCCCGACCAGGGTGCAGACGATAAAGACGGTCGGCAGGAAGAACTGGACGGAGATAATCTTAAAACCGAAGTACATGATCGTGGGGATGGTCCCGGAGAAAATCCAGGTAGCGATCAGGACCCCGATGGAGAGGAAGATGACCAGCGGGTCAACCCCGGCGCGTAGCCCGCTCCGCATCCCGTCCATGACGGTGTCCCAGGTAAAGCCCCGCAGCTTGCCGTAAACGGCCAGCAGGATAAAGGCGATAAACAGTGGTGCTTGCGGTTCCTGCTGCTTAAAAATAATCAGGTAGCCCAGGATACATAAGATGACGATCAGGACCGCGAGACTTTCGCCAAAGCCAAAGGTCGGCTCGGCTTGTTGAGATGATTTCTTAAAGATTTGCATTGATTTCACTCCCTATGGTTAAACGAAAAAACACCAGCTAGACGTTGAGACATTGCTCAATCTAGCTGGTGTTTTCCTTTAGCGGAACTAAATAATGGCTTTCTGAAAAAAACATCACCTTTGCTAGATTGTAGACACCTAGCAAAGACCTCACTGAATACAGCTCTGCTTAGGCGCGAACGTCCCTGTCCGCACCTAAGTGGCACAGACAATTACAAGTAAGCATAGCTGTTATAATACTTGACACTGATCTTCAATGAGTGGTTAGTCATAATTATTCGTTCCTTTCCGTTGATGTTGATATTATTAAAACATTCTCATTTTATTTTGTCAACGTTTAATTTTAAATTAATTAATTGGTGGTGCCGGAAGCGGTCTGCTCTTTAAAATAAGAGAGTGGGAAACAACCTCCTCGACAAGGCGTATGGCTAACCTAGGACGATAGTTGGCACGGAACGGGCCGGCTAGCGTTCGTAGTTAGACATTAGCCTTGTGGTCGTTTTCCACGTTATCTTTGTAATAGTTAAGAACTAGCAAGAGGCTAGTGAGAAAACATATTTTTCTCCCAACCTCATTCTTGAAAAGTCGATTTTAATCCCGGCGCTTCTTTAGTCCCATTAAGCCGGTGAACATTGCGGCAAGGAGTCCCAATGCTCCCATTCCGGCTGCCTGCTGGTCGCCGGCTTGCGGCAATTGCGTTTGGCCGGCAACGGTGTGGCTGACGACTGGGTTAACTCCCGCACTCTCTTGAACAGCGGCAGCAGCGGCGGTGCTAGTCCGTGCAACGGTTGCGCTTGGCGTGCTGGCTGCCGTTTCAGCCATGGCGTACTGGTGGTTAGCCGCGAACGTTGCCGTTTGAGGTGTCGCCATCCCGTTTTCAGGCGTCCCCTGGGCGGCTGCCTGGTGAACCGCTGCTTGATTACTGTCGGTGAGGGTCAGTGCCGTTGGTAGAACCGTCAGCGCCGCTTGGAGCGTGGTGGTCGAGCCATCTGGGAAGCTGATCAGGACGTTTTCGGCATAGTTGCCCGCCCGCTGGGTATCGATGGCTAATTGATCCGCGTCGGCCCAGCTAGCGGTAGTGCCGGCCGGGATTTTAGCGTCTGGTTCGGTGACCAGGGCCGCAAGGATTTGCGCGGCCTGGTTATTCGCCAGGCTCATGTAATCATTTGCAATCTGTGGCGTACCGGCAGACTGACCAGCCGTGAGGACGGTTGGGGCAATTTCAACCTGGTCACCGTACTTTTGGGCATCGGTGAGTGAAGTGCCCTGGCTCAGTTGTAACTGGCTCAGCTTAGCCCGCTCAGCCTGGTAATTGCTTGTGGCGGTCTGCAGGGCTGCCTGGGCAGCTGCGAACGCCTTTTGTGCGTTTGCTTGAGCTGCCTGTGCCTGGTAATACTTACCTTTGGCAACCGCAATGTCGTCGAGGGCTTTTTCTAACGCTGCCGGGTCGGCGATGTCGTCGTATTCATCGAGGGCCTGAGTCAGACCGCTTTGCGCTTGTTTAGCCCGCTCGATTGCAGAACCGTGGCTGCCAATTTCCCATGCCGTGTACTGCATAAAGTGAACCAGGTGGGACGGATAGATGTTCGGGGCCAGGTAGGGCCGATCAGTATTGAAGTTGATGTTGTTAAAGGAGATGCTCGTCCCGACGTAATCGACCGTGCGGCCCTGGGCATCGGGAAGGATGGAGTAGACGCCCAGCAGGGACAGTGCGTGCCCCATGGCGGAACCACTGTCGCTAAACAGCATATCGTTGACCGCCTTGGCAATCGCGTTCTTCGCCTGGGCCATGGTCATCCGGTTAGTGTAGGAAACGCTGCCGTCGGTCAGGAGGCTTTCACCCAGGCTATTGCTTCCCCGCGTCACCATATCAGCAGCGGTAGCGTACTGGTTAGTTAAGCCGTGATCAAAGGCCGCCTTCTTAAGGGCGTAAATGTAGTGGTGGGCAGCAGTATCGGTTCGTTCACCATATAAGGTCGCTACTTCTTGAGCAACGCTCCCCATCCCAACGGTGGCGACCGCCGTGCCGACCGTTCCGGCGATTCCCAGCTGCTGCCGAACCTGGTTCAGGATGGCGGCAGTGAGCTTTGACAAGGTATTGACTTGCTCTGGGGTGAGGTGGTCCAAGTCTAAGATAATCTGTTGATCGTCTCCATTGGCATCGTGCCAGTTGAGCCCTTGGTGGGTGGTCATGGCTGCCTGCCAAGCCCCAAAGCTGCTCAGACGGTAAATACTGTTTAGATCAAAGTTGCCGCTACGGATAATTGGCGCCGCGTCGTTGATAAACCGCTGCGTTGCCGCCGTCTGCTCTGCGGTAAAGGTAAACGTTGGCATCGCCTTGGCGTTGGCGTAATAATCAATCTGGTTTTGTAATCGGTTAACGTTTGCCTGCGCATTGGCCAAGTTTTGGTTAGCGGTCGTTACCGCAGCCTGAGCCGTTGCGAAGTTTCCCTGAGCCGTAATTTGGGATGCCTGTGCATCACCAACGACCGCCTTTTGCTGCTGGAGGGCATTGGCAGCCGGTCTGATTAAGCCGGTCTGCTGGCTTTGGTCTGCACCGGTATTCGGTTGGCTGATTACCGTACTGTTATCAGGGGTGCTATTAGAATCAGCTTTGGCACTGGTACTGGTGGCTACCCCCAGTGCAGTGGCGGTGGTTAAAACGGCAATTGTGGAGAGGGCCTCTCTCGCGATTTTTTTACTAATCATAGTATAATCTCCCTGGTCATTCTGTGAACGAAAGACAAATTCAAATTCACTCTTCACCTATGATTATATGCTGATTCGTTAAATAGTCTAGGGTTATTATATAAATTTATTTATATCGTCTGATAAGTGGTTGCTCAATCTGATAGTTATGGAAGATGAATTGACTAATCGCTTGAAAAGATGTCGAAAGCGCTTTTGAAGACGATTTCAGTAAAACTGATGGCGGGGTGGCCAGTTCAAATTCGTCAGTGGGTAGGAGGCACAAATGCCGTTTTTTCAATGCTGAAATCGTCATTTAACAGAAAATGATTAGCAAAGCAAAGTGGTCGGACCAATTTATTGCCTTGCCCGTTTTACACTTAACCAGTGTTTAAACAAACAACAAATTACGGTGGTCAGTTATCACGCAAACTGGCTAAAATTATTTTAAATTAGGCGGGGCGGACCTGCTAAAAAACGTCCCCAATCAGCGAAAAACTGGTTGGGGACGTTTGAAATTTGGTGCGGGGCTATTTGCCACTGGGTTAATCCTTATTAAAGTAGTAAATCGTGGTCAGCTGCTGGGTCACGGCAGCATGAACTTTCGCAACCACGGTATTTTTCCGCCCCGCTGGGTTAGTTGTCGATAACAATTTTGGTTCCAGTTGGCAGGCTGTCCTTGAGCCATTTGGCATCCGGGACGGAAAGACAGACACAGCCGGGAGAACTAGGCTCCTTGCCGAGCTTGGCCGCTTCCGACTTGATGTAGCGGTGATCGGGGCCGGTGACAACGGTATGGAAGAGGTAGTCGCCGTTCCAGGAAACGTAGTAGTTGGCCCCGAGCTTGAGGTTGGGGTTGTAAACCCAGTCACCGCGGGTCGGCTGAACCTGGAAGGTCCCGGTGGGGGTTACACTCTTGACCTTACCGCTTGCCGGGTCTTTCTGGAACTTCCCGGCCGTGCTGTACATCGTGTAGATTAACTTATGCCCGCTGTATACGTAGGTGCGGTTATGCTTGAGGCTGACCTTGAGCCAGAGGTCGGGAGTCTTAGCCAGGTCCGGGTAGGCACCCGTTTCTGATGACTTTTGCCAGTCAATCGGGGTGCGCATCCGGCTAGCGTTTGCACTAGCGGTAAATAACGAACAGCAGCCCAGTATACCAAAGATGACGAGAAACTGATAAATAATTTTTTCAATGGAAACCCTCACTACATTCATATTATTCCTGACTATTATAAGCGCATCTCAATGAAGAGGGAAGATGGCGAAGCAATTTATTGCAGTTAACGGGCGGGAGCTAAGTATTGGTAGAAAGCTAGCCAAAGTTCTGATTGCCAATAGTCAAACGTGCTTTTTAGCCGCTTAGCTACTGATTCATCGCCGCACTAAAACTTAAGATGATTAATCTTTACTATTAACTATTGAAGGAGTTACAGAAAAAGCTTACGAAAATTAATTGAATTTGCTAAAGTAACCACTTGTGTGAAAAACAACGGAGAAGGAGAGTGGCTACATGGAAAACACGATGGTACGGGGGCCATTAAGGAAAATTAAGCGTCCCAAACTAGCGATGGCTAGTATGCTGCTGGGGGCATTTGTTGGAATGTTCAGTGAAACCTCGTTGAATATTGCCCTACCGACCTTGATGCGGGCTTTGCAGGTAAACGCGGCGACCATTCAATGGCTGGTAACCGGGTATATGCTGGTGATCGGGATTATCCTGCCACTATCAAGCATTATTACCCGCTGGTTTACGACCCGGCAGGTAATTATCTTTGCGCTGGCTGACTTTATAGTCGGCGCAGTTATTTCGGCCCTGGGGAACAGCTTTGCAATTGTTTTGATTGGCCGGATGATTCAGGGCGTCGGAACTGGGTTGATTCTTCCACTGATGTTTGCGGTGGTGATGCAGATCTTTCCACCCCAAAAGATTGGGGCCGTAATGGGGATCTGCGCGCTGGTAATTATGTTTGCACCAGCGATCGGCCCTACGTTAACCGGTCTAATCCTGGCCCGCCTTTCTTGGCAGTGGATCTTTTGGCTCTTCATTCCCTTCCTGGCGGTGGCGGTCGTTTTGGCTGTGACCGGCTTGGAGAACGTTGGGGAGGTCACCCGGCCCCACGTTGACGTTTTGTCAATTTTAGAGTCGGCGGTTGGCTGCTCCGGCCTCGTGATCGGGGCCTCGCTGGCGAGCCGCTTTGGCTGGCTCGGGGCACCGGTAGTCGGGGCGCTAGCTGTCGGCGTGGTGGTTTTATTCCTATATATTCACCGGCAGCTGCACCTGGCCGAACCGATCCTTAACTTACGGGTATTTCAGCACCGCACCTTTACCATCGGGACCTGCTTGGTGATGCTGGACTTTGGTATTATCTTGTCGGCGATGTACTTATTACCGATGTACATTCAAAACGGCCTGCTGTTGCCGGTGGCATTAGCCGGGATCATTATGCTGCCGGGTGGGATCATTAATGCGGTTACCTCGGCCGTCGCTGGCCGGCTCTATGACAGTATTGGTGTCAAACGACCCGCTGTTGTGGGGGCGGTTTTGGCGTTAATCGGTGTGGTAATGCTACTATTGACATCTACACGTACACCGGTTGCATTTGTGATTGCGGCCCACGTGGTGCTGATGGTCGGCTGTCCGCTGATTATGTCACCGGCCCAGACGAGCGCACTGAATTCACTGCCGGGACTGGCGACTAATGACGGGAGCACGATCCTGAACACTGTTCAGCAGATTGTCGGCGCCTTAGCCACCGCACTGGCAACGAGCTCCTTGGAACTTGGCCAGCGGGCGGGAGACGGCAGTGCAGCCAGCCGCTTTACTAGAGGTGTCCACTATGGCTTTGTATTTACATTAGTATTAGTAGTGCTGGCCTTTATCTTGACGCTGCTGATTCGTGAACCCCAAAGAGAAAAATAATGCTTGCATTTACACGTTAAATCAATTAAAGTAGGTAACTGTTGTCTTGGACAAACCGGTTACCTGCTTTTTTATTATTCCGGCTGACCGGTTCACAAACTCCAACAGTCCTTTTCTGATCACTTGGTTTTTAGAACTAGGTTGCGGCGGAGAGGGACAACAAAAATTCCTAAACAGGCTATCTTGATAATTTCAGGAATTGTTTGGGAAAAAGTGTTGACGGGTGATGGACAAGATGATATTATAAATAAGCTGGCTTGTTGATGACGAGTTAATGATTGATTCAAAAAAGTTATTGACAGTCTTCAGTTATGCTGGTAAAATATAAAAGCTGCTTAACGACAGTTTGGTAGACCTTTGAAAACTGAACAAAGTTTCGACGAATCAAATGTGTAGGGTCTTCGGTCACTTCGGTGATTGAAGC
>NZ_GG700736.1:56215-64699 GCF_000160835.1 Limosilactobacillus antri DSM 16041 | reverse complement strand
CCGCATTGTGATGACAATTCTAAAAGAGGCAGACGAAAGTACCGATGTTACTTGGGCTAATATCATTATGGACGGGATTAAATCAGCAGCCGTGATTCCGGTTTTCGTGTTTTTACAGGGCTTTATTCAAGGTTCAATTACCTTGCCCCTGCTAAAGTATATGTTTAGTTCTGATCAGAAATTCACTGCTAAATCAATTACCGGCATGAATAAAGTCCCTGGACTAAAAGATGTTGGTATTTCGCTACCTTTACAGATTTTGTTTCTGCTAATCTTCACTGTCGTAACCGTCGTGTTTTTTATTAAAATGTGTGCGTTTGTGGCTGATATGGCTTGGTACAATCTGACGATTCCTTTAGCTGCAATGAGCATGGCGACTGAAAGCTTTGATTATAGTGGTACGTGGTGGAAGAAGTACATTTATTACAATGCTTCCATTATTAGCCAGGTGCTTTGTATGTCATTATCAGTATGGTGTTTCACTAATATGGCTAAATATGGGTTTATTGCCTTTATTGGTTCAATTGGATTTGGCTTTCTGGTGGTCAAAACACCTGATGCTGTTAAAGATTTCTGGGTTTCAACCGGCGTGACTAAGAGTACTGGTATGGGCGCCATGAGAATGTTTCAAAATTATTTCCGTAACCACTAGGAGGATATATAGTTATGAAGAAAATCGCACACTGGTTATTAGAAAAAGTCAAAAAAGATATGCGAACCGACCCTTTTACAACACCTTCACGGCGGACTAAGCTGTCTTACTATTTTGATAACTTAGTTAGTATGCTCTTCTATTTAATGGGAATTTACCTCATGTTAGTGGATTTATACCAAGAGCTTTTTAAGGCGAACAATACCGATTTTTTAGGAACTGCGCTAATGGCCTTAGTTTTACTACTGGGTGGCTTATTATTCCATTGGTCAGCCTATATAGATCTCAGAGCCATCAAACGGTATCAACAATATTTGAAGCAACAATCGATAGAGCAGCAACAAAAATTGCGCCGTGAAACTTGGTTAAAAGCGGTTGAACAAGGCAAAACAGAATTAGAACAGAAATTGAATTATAAGGAGTGAACGAACATGACCACTGTTATCTTAGCTGAAAAAACCTAGTCAAGCCCGTTCATACGTCCAAGCCTTTCAAAAGAGCACAAAAAAACAGGGTTACTATACGGTTAGTGACCCTGTTTTGCCCGAAAATACGCTTGTGACGTATGGTCTCGGACATTTAGTTGAATTAGCCACACCGGATAAATATGATCAGAAATATCAGCAATGGGCCTTATCTAATTTACCGATTTTTCCCGATAAATACAAGTTTGTGGTGTCAGCTAGTAAAAAAGATCAATTCAAGGTCGTCAAAGATCTGTTAACGAAGGCCGATACCATTATTATCGCCACCGATAGTGGTCGGGAAGGCTCCAATATCGCCTGGTCAATCATGAACCAAGCCCAGATTGACGTTAAAAAGAAGACCATTAAGCGACTATGGTTGAATAGTTTGGAAAAAGACGCGATTATCACCGGCTTCAA
Organism: Limosilactobacillus antri DSM 16041; assembly: GCF_000160835.1. GTDB lineage: Bacteria > Bacillota > Bacilli > Lactobacillales > Lactobacillaceae > Limosilactobacillus > Limosilactobacillus antri. The sequence goes on along the minus strand of NZ_GG700736.1, from coordinate 63,163 downwards.
AAATCTTGGTGATTGGCACAAAGACTATTTGGCTTATAAAGAAGCTCAAACTCGTCAAATTAGCGATTGGTTGATCGGCATGAATGGTAGTCCCTTATATACTTTGTTATTAAGACAAAACGGGGTACGCGGGGTGTACTCGATTGGTCGCGTGCAGACCCCCACTTTGTATATGGTTTATCAAAGGGACCAGGCAATCAAAAACTTTAAGCCGGAACCCTATTTTGAACTAAATGCGGAAATTTTAGCTAATCAGCAAAAATTCGTCGCAAAATTAGACCCCTATCAGCGATTTAAAGACGAAACAGGGCTAATAACATTCATGCAAGCTAAACACGTTCAGAAAGGCTCACAGGCCGGTTTAATCAAGGACGTCCAAAAGCAAGGCAAAAAACGAGCTAGTCCCCAACTATTTTCGCTATCCAGTCTGCAAAGTGCCATGAATAAACGGTATCATGCCAGTGCCAGCCAAACCTTAGCGGCTATTCAAAGTTTATATGAAGCCAAGTTGTTGAGTTATCCCCGCACCGATTGTGCTTATATCACTGATGAAGAATTTGAGTACTTAGTGGCTAATCTGACGAAGTATCTGGGTTTAGTCTCTAAGCCAGTCGCTTTAACCAATACCACCCCAAATAAGCGCTATGTTAATGGAAAAAAGGTTGAAGAACACTATGCCATTATCATGACTAAAGTCGTGCCGACGAAAGAGAAACTAGCCAGCTTGCCTAAATTACAGCAACAAGTCTATGACCTGGTTTTAAGGACGACGTTAGCGATGTTTGCTGATCCGTACGAGTACGAGGAAACCACCATCATCACCCAAGTTGGTGACGCCAATTTTAAAGCAACCGGTAAGGTCCCAACTAAGCAAGGTTGGCAAGCTTTATTTGATGATCACAAAGCCGATCAGCAAGAAGCAGCAACCTTACCGCTCGTTCACCAAGGCGACCAGGTTAAAGCAAATCTACAAACGCCGCAAAAAGAAACGACCCCACCAGTACCGTTTACCGAAGGGACATTAATCACAGCCATGAAGACGGCCGGTAAAACGCTTGATGATGAAGAAGCCCAAGCAATTCTCAAAGACGTGCAAGGCATTGGGACAAGTGCGACCCGGGCCAATGTGCTGGAAGTGTTAAAGAAACGCGGCTATCTCGTCACTGAAAAGAACAAGCTACACGTCAGTGAAGCCGGAATTACTTTATGTAAAGCGGTTGAACTCGAGCCCTTGCTAACTAGTCCAGAAATGACGGCCAAATGGGAGCAAGCGTTACAGCAAATCAGTACCGAAGAACGCACTCAGGATAATTTTTTGAGCCAAATTAAGAAGTTTGTGGCGAAGTTGATTGCTGATGTTCCGACACAATTAACTGGCAGTGCAGCCATAAAGCAACAAATCAATCACCAACAGCAAGCGCAAAAAGTTGCCGAGGTGTTCTTAGAAACACCACAAGTAACTGTCATAAATAAACAAAAGTTTTACATTGTGAAACCCAAGCAAGGCGAGGACTTTACCCTACCCAAGAAATGGAGCAGCAAAACATCACGATTGAAGTATATTGGAATCATGGGAACCGGTTATGATGTCGTTGATATTTTACGCTCTCCTATTTACCTTGTAGACTCGATTATTGAGCACTGAGATAAAAATAAAACATAGTTTTTCCAAGATTATAAGGCAAACTATTTACATCCAGATAGCCGTATTAACCAGCTATCTAGATTGTAGTCTTTTTAATATCAGGGATATGGGATATCCAGCAAGATCGTGTTTTAAACTCACGTAATCGTTCACCTAAATGGCCAAATAATTGTCTGTATTAAAAGTCAGCTGTTGATAGCTCCTATAAATTTGAGATGGCCTTGGCTAATTAGTGAGTTCGGACTACTCCCTAACTGACCATTAGGTACCGGCAAGTCTAAATTTTCATAATACTGTTGCCATTCAGGCAAAACAGAGCCGTTAGGGCCAAATACCATTGGGGATAGATGAAATATATTTTCATCTTTAAATGCATTAACCACGTAGTCCGAACAGTAATATCCTGGCTGATCTAATCTGAAGCTCGGATTGTATGGTGCTTCTAACATGGACTTGGCTCGTTTTAGTATTTTGAGGGGATTTATTAAAGGGCTACTCTTCCGATAAACGTCAATCAATCCTTCTTCGGAAATAAATTGATCTAACGGTTGACGAATGCAACCATGGTCTTTGGTTGCATGGAGAACAAAAAAGTCAGTGCCTTCTTTTTCTACTATCCCGATATGGTAATAAGCTAGTGGTCGATCTAAAAACGTTTGTTTTGTGCCTCTAATGATCATCTCTGACAGTTTATTTTGTGCTTTTTTAACAAGTAACAGATCGCCTGTTTTCAAACTAATCAAAATTAGCAGTCTCCCTTCCATTATTCGAATTTTAGTAACCCTTTACTTTACTAATGGGTTACTAAATAGCTATAATAACACTGTTTTTGAAAAATCCATACTTGGAGTGATCATATTGAAACGTAGTAACACCACAAGATTATTAACGTTATCTGCAATGATGGTAACAATCTTAATTATATTAGGCCGCTTTCCTGGTATTCCGTTGGGATTTATTCCAGTACCTATCGTTTTACAAAACATGGGAGTGATGATGAGTGGTGAGTTGTTGGGACCTAGGTATGGGACCATCTCAGTATGTCTATTTTTATTATTAGCCTTCATCGGTATGCCCATACTTTCTGGTGGTAATGGTGGTATGGCTGTCTTTATTGGACCAACTGGCGGCTATCTTATAGCTTGGTTATTTACGCCATTACTAATTGGTCTATTAATTAATCGCTTTCAGATTTACAATAAGTCTTGGATATTTGAACTGCTCATTTTATTATTAGCCGGAGTGATTTTTATCGATTTGATGGGTGCTATATGGCTCTCTTACCAGTCTCACATTACGCTGATTGCCGCTCTTATTTCAAACTTAGCATTTATACCAGGAGATCTTATTAAAAGTGCTTTAGCAGTTATTATTGTTCGCCGTATTAGAAAAGCAATGCATTTAAGCTTATTTTAGTTATTGTTTATCGCTATTTAATTAGGAGGTGGTTTGATGAAAAATAAATCAACCCAAGAAAAAGTGGTGTTAGAACTTTTGACTAATTTAGATACGTGGGTATCTGGTGACTATCTAGCTAAAAAGTTTCAAGTCAGTCGTGAAACCATCTGGAAGGCTATTAATAATTTAAAAAACAAACGAGATTATCCAATTGTTAGTCGTAAGAAACGTGGGTACATGCTTCATACAGCACCGTATTTAGAAGCCGACTTAATTAATATTTACAGCCATAAGCAATTAACAGATAATCTGCATGTCTTTAAAGAAGTTACATCAACCCAAGATTTAGCAAAGCAATTTTCTAGTAAGCACTGTATTACCAGGCCAACCGTTTTTGTTGCCGATAAGCAGACTAACGGTTATGGAAGACGAGGTCGCTCTTTTTATTCACCACCGACTACAGGCCTTTATCTCAGTATTATTCTGCCTAACCAACAACAAACTGTTATTCAACCCGGACTACTAACAACTGGGATTGCCGTGAGCATCACCCATGTGCTTGAAAAGTTTTATCCAAATAAAGAATTTCAGTTTAAATGGGTAAATGACATCTATCTAAATTATCATAAGGTGGGCGGAATTATTACGGAGTCCATTTTTGATCTTGAACTGGGGGCGGCCTCAGCTTTCATTGTTGGTGTGGGAATAAATTTAACAACTGTCAAGTTTCCAAAAGAGTTGGCAATCAAAGCCCAAGCTATCGATAATGACAATTCAGTTAACCGCAATCAATTAATTGCTGAAATAATCCAAGCAATTATAAACGGATTTTTAGACTATACGAACCCCCAACTATTGGCGGAGTACCGGAAAAAATCGATTGTTTTAGGAAAAGTGGTTTCTTTAAATACTGGGTCAGAAGTTATTCAGGGAGTTGCTCAGAAGATTGAAGATAATGGTGGTATAACCATTAAAAGGATAGATGGAACATTTCAAACCTTTACAAGCGGTGAAGTAATCAAAACTGGTTTTAAGTATAAAGGAGATCATATTGGATAGCTTAATTTATGGATTATGTGTTGATAATACGGGACGTTATGAGCACTACCACAATGATTTTGATATTGCCGCTTTAAACTGTAGCTACTATCGAAAGTGTTTTTCCTACTCTAAATAAGTTAATACTAGGGAAGGGCACCTGTTTAAAAAATGAGTTGTAGTAAACTCCATTTTTTAAACAGGTGCCCTTTTTTGAACATTATTTGAATAATTTTCCTAGTAATAGTTAATTATAAATGTAATTGCGTTTCATCGGCAATCCTGTACCACTAGGTGCATTCACTAATAAGTACTGAATAACATCTATATTGCCTGATTCGAAGGAAGCGGCACAAGCTTGTAAGTATAAACTCCACATTCGATCAAAACGTTCACCATATTTTTCGATGACTTGATTCCGAACCTTCTGATAGTTTTGGTACCAGATTTCCAATGTTTTTTGGTAATGGCGTCGTAAGGGTTCAATATCTGAAAATTGCAATTGGGCATCCATAATGTGCTTAATATTTTCAGCAACATTGGGAATGTATCCTCCTGGAAAGATGTATTGATTAATAAATGGATCCACACCAGCACCTTCATGTTGTCCAGTAATGCCGTGAATCAATGCTTGTCCTCCTGGGGCCAAAAATTCTTGAACCTTTTTAAAATATAGTCCTAAGTTTTCTTTACCAACATGTTCAAACATGCCCACAGATGTTACGTAATCGTATTGACCAGATACTTCACGATAGTCTTCCAATATTACGTGGACCTGATTTTCTAAGTGTCGTTCCTTTATTTGTGATTGTGTATAGTTATATTGTTCTTGGCTCAAGGTAATACCTGTTGCATCTAGTCCAAACTCTTCAGCAGCCATGAATAATAAAGTTCCCCATCCACTACCAATATCCAATAGTTTACGACCAGGATTAGTGGCTAGCTTACGTAAGATATACCGGACCTTGTTCAATTGTGCTTGTTTCAAAGTGTCGGATTCTTTCTCAAAATAAGCACAAGAATAGGTCATTGTGTCATTTAACCATAGCTTATAAAAATCGTTACCTATGTCATAATATTTTTGAATATCTTTTTCACTATTTTTTTCAGAATGCGATATTTTGGGTAAGTGTTTTAAGAATGAATTATGAGTTAAAAAACTGTCTTTTTTCCGGTAAGCCGATGCGATTAATGTTTGTATACTTCCATCAATCTCTATGTCACCATTCATATAAGCCTCACCTAGAACCAAGGTAGGCTGACTGGTTAGCGATTTAATTGGAATTTCGTGTTTAAATTGTACCTTAATTTCAGGAACTCCAGCGCCATATTTTTCTTTTTTCCCATTCCAATAAGTTACTTCAATCGTTATGTCGAATGCTTTACTGAATAATTCCTTGTAAACCACTTTGTCTAGCACAAATATCCCTCCATTAAAAAAATAAATTATATGGTAGATTGCAAATTTAATCCGAATTTTTTGACAAATTGGTCAGCATGACCTGATAAGGTGTTTGCCAGTCAAGTATTTTAAGTGGTCTCTGATTAATTTCGAGTAAGGTGGTTTTCAAGCCTTGAGCACTAATGTGCTCAAAATAAGTCCCCTTAGGATAAAAATAGCGTAAGTTCCGATTAAATCGTTCATTACTGCCGCGCTCAGCTGGCGTATAAGCATGGCAGTAATAGGTCTTAATACCGTATTGTGCTTCAAGTGATACTAGACCGTTAAACTCAGTGCCACGGTCCACCGTAAAACTATGCACCGGGCCATTAAAAGTTGCTAGAAACTTATTTAGGGCTTCATTAACAGTTACTGCTGTCCGGCTTTTTAATCGGTAGGCCCAAAGGAAACGTGATTTGCGATCGATTAAGGTTAATAAAACTGCCTTACTATGCCCACGGGGGCCAACAATTGTATCTAATTCAAAATCACCGATGCGATTACGTCGATTAACCACGATGGGTCGCTGTTCAATTGACCGTCCTAATGATTGATTATATTTAGAACGTTGGTCAAGGTTACGCCGTTGGCGCACGCCATGTTCAGGCAAATCATTTAAAGAAAACTCAATTTTCCCTTGATTTAACCAATTATAAATTGATTTAGTCGCTAGTTTAAATTCGTGAGCTATCATTTCTGGTGACCAACTTAGCCGTAAATGGTTTAAAATTATTTGCCTTAATTTGTCATTCAATTTAGTCTTTCGGCCACATCGTGCCCGCTTGTATTCGGCATCTGTTTGGGCCACTTCGGCCTGGTAAGGTTCACATCGAGCTAATTCATAAGAAATTGTGGCAGATGATCGTTTTAGGCGATCGCTCATTTGGATATTGGACAGGCCTAGTTCACAAAAGGTTTTGATTTTAATTCGTTCAGAATAGGTTATACTAGACAAAAGATCAGCTCCTAAAAGATGTGTTTGTGGTAAACACCATTTTAAGGGAAGCTGATCTTTTTTGTCCGAACAGCGTCGGATTAATTTTACAATCTACCTATCAAGGCTTGCAACAACAAGTTCAGCAAGCAAGGAACCCACAACAAAAATCAGAACTAAAAAATAAACTAAATGATATACACCATGAAATCAGTAAGCGAACACAAAAACAGCTGCAAACATTTACTGAAGAAAATCCGTCAATCAAACAACCCAAATCCGAACTTGATCAAAGTTTAAAGCGTTAGCCAGATTTTAAAGGTCATGCTATAATATAAACAGAAAAAGGAAGTCCCGCCGAAAACAGGACTTCCCGTGCAAGCCGCTTCAAAGGCAGTGGCTTAGATTACAAAACTACATTGTCGCCCTGTAACCGACCAAAGTTACGCAGGGCGGCTTTTTTATTTGTGGTGCTTGTCGATATAGCTGAGG
>NZ_GG700736.1:40369-56165 GCF_000160835.1 Limosilactobacillus antri DSM 16041 | reverse complement strand
AGCGCGATTAAAAACGTGCCAAACAGCAACATCAACGAGAGTGTCTGGAAGACGCTCATCGACTGTGAAACCTTCCTGAAGATTATTCCATGTTCCCATGGGCCTCACCTCGCAAGGGAAAAGACAGCCACCGCCCTTAAAACTTTCTGCTTAATCTATTATACAGAAACTTTGACGAGGAAACCAAATTTCATTTAATTCAACAATTCCCTGATTTTCTTCACCTGAAATGTCTTTTGTAGTATAACTGCCATTTTAGCCTGTGTTAATTGGACATAGGAAGCTAATGTTGATATAGAGTATGTGAAATTATTGCGCTCAATGGTTTGTTGTGTTTCTCTTGAACCAAGAATTGCACCTTCCGAACACTACATATAGATTTTTGACATATATTATACCACTGTATATGGTATTTAAGCCGTTGCTCCTACATATTTTCAAGAACGAACAATAGTTCCTCTAGCCTTTGAGAAACTACACTTAAAATAGTCGCAAGTCCATTATAGCCATGCTATAATGTAGACAGAAAAAGGAAGCCCCGCTGGAACAGGACTTCCCATGTAGAGCCGTTAAAGACGGTGGCATAACTTAATACGATTAAATAACCCCTAGCTCTGCCAAGCTAAGGCGGTTATTTTTTTGCTGACTTTTGATCAGCTCAACAATCAATGCAATTAAGGCTACGATAAAGGTACCGAAAGCCAGCATTAATTGTAAAGCGTCCGCAACGGACACTTAGGCTACTCCTTTCGTTAGGATCTATGGGCTTTAAAGGTTTAACACCATAAGCACCACCTCCGATCGGAAATAGCCACCACCTTAACTTCTCTACAAATTTTAATTATACATAGAAAATCCGTCAATCAAATAACCCAAATCCGAACTTGATCAAAGTTTAAAGCGTTAGCCAGTTTTTAAAGGTCATGCTATAATATAAACAGAAAAAGGAAGTCCCGCCGAAAACAGGACTTCCCGTGCAAGTCGCTTCAAAGGCGGTGGCATTAGTTAACTAAACGATAATGTTGTCCCGTAACTCGCCAAAGTTATGATCGGGGCGGCTTTTTTATTTGTGGTGCTTGTCGATATAGCTGAGGAGCGCGATTAAAAACGTGCCAAACAGCAACATCAACGAGAGTGTCTGGAAGACGCTCATTGACTGTGAAACCTTCCTGAAGATTATTCCATGTTCCCATGGGCCTCACCTCACAAGGGAAAAGACAGCCACCGCCCTTAAAACTTCTTGCTCAATCCATTATACAGGGAAATCAAAAATCAACCAAGAGCAATAAAACTTCAAGTGATGAAAAGCAAGCCTATCGTCTTTAGCTGGATATGTTTAAGACGAAAAAATAGGTAAATAATATAACTATAATGCTTCAAAATGTTACTATTCAGGTAATTTTGAAGCATTTTTAGTTACTGTCCTCAGAGTTTATGGAGTTGTAAGTTTGCCCCCATTTGTCCATTTCTAGAATAATTGGCGTTAGTGTCTCACCAAACCTAGTCATTCTATATTCTGTTTTAGGAGGAATCACTGGATATATCTTTTTTTCGATAATCTTGTCCGTCTCTAACTCATTAAGTTGTAGCGATAACATCCTGCGAGAGCAATTCGGCATTTTTTTTGCAATTCACTAAATCTACATACTTTATTTTTTATAAGATGATACAAAATTACACTTTTCCATTTACCTGAAATTATTTGTAAAGTGCTTTCAACAGGACAACCATTACTACAGTTAAAAATATGTCTTTGCAAGCCCAACACTCCTTCTTAAAAAAACTAAATGTTTTAATCATATATTGATTTATTCTTTGTGGCTATTAGGGAAATAATTGTTACATAGATAATTTAAATTCTCTTCTTGTATGTCTTATATAACAAGTTACTAATTGTAAGTATAGAACAATAGAAAAGAGGACTCACTATGAAAGCTATCGGATTTACTCAACATTTAAACATTAACGATTCTAGAAGCTTATTTGAATTTGAAGAAAGTATCCCAGTACCTAAAGGGCACGATTTGCTCGTCAAAGTTAATGCTGTATCCGTTAATCCAGTTGATGTTGGCGTACGACGTGGCGGGCACGGCAAACTAAAGACCCCAAAAGTTATTGGATGGGACGCATGTGGAATTGTAAAAAAAGTGGGTAATCAAGTATCTCTATTTAACCCTGGAGATCGGGTATATTATGCCGGGTCCTTTAAACGTCCAGGAAGTAATAGTGAATATCAGTTAGTAGATGAACGAATTGTTGGACATGCACCTAAATCCTTAAGCGACGATGAAGCAGCCGCAATGCCTCTGACTTCATTGACAGCTTATGAAGCGCTATTTGAACAACTGTCAGTGTCCTCTAATAGTCAAAGTAATAAAGATAAAACCATTTTGATCATTAATGGTGCTGGTGGAGTAGGATCAGTTGCAACACAATTAGCTGCAAATGCAGGACTAACCGTAATTGCCACTGCTTCACGTCCCGAAAGTATCAATTGGGTCAAAAGTCATGGTGCTAAATACACTGTAAACCACAGGAATAATTTAGTCGACGAAGTCAGAGAACTTGGTTATAAATTTGTAGATTATATTTTAGAGTTAAAAGATATTGACAATCATTGGAAAGAAATGTGTGAGTTAATTAAGCCTGAGGGAGCTATTGCTTCGGTTACCGAAAATAGGCGACCTATCAATCTACGTTTATTAACTCAAAAGAAAGCAATCTTTGCTTGGGAATGGATGTATACCAAGTCTTACTATCATACAAATGATATGCAAACCCAACATGATATTTTAGAAAAAATTGCATATTTTCTTGATAATGGCCAATTAAAGTGTACTCTAACACATTCCCTTTCTCCTTTAAATGCAACTAATCTTCGGAAAGCACATAATTTAGTGGAAAGTGGGCATATGGTTGGTAAAGTCGTTGTTTCTAGATGGGAGGAATAAAATATGATCGAAAATGACAGATATTATCGTCGCTATGTTAAAGATGTCAAATCGGGTTATATTTTCTTACAAATAGGTAAAGTAACCCTAAATAATGGGCGAGATTTACGAAGCAAAGAAGGTCATAAAATCAGCTACTAGAGGGAAAACTGTGGTAAAAGACAAATAAGATGGTGAAATGATGACTATAAAGTCAAGTCAGATAAACAGGTGATTGAGCATACAAATTGCTTTTGACACTTTACTTACTTATAATAAGTACAATAACAAATGACTAGTAAAAGGCGGGTAAAACAATGGATAAATTTAAAAATATTATTATTGGATTTGGTAAGGCGGGTAAGACATTAGCTAAGTACTTGGCGCAGCATGATGAGACCGTGCTTCTGATCGAACGGTCTAAACAAATGTACGGAGGAACTTGCATCAATGTTGGCTGCCTACCATCTAAAAATTTGATTTTTAATGGCCAACGTGGCGTGGACTTCACTACAGCAGTTAATAAGCGTGGTGAGATGACTAGACAGTTGCGAAACAAAAACTATCACATGGTGGCTGATGAGCCACTAGCAACGGTTTGGGATGGGTCAGCCCGTTTTATCGACAATTATGTTTTGGCAGTCGTAATGAGTGATGGAACGACTAAGAAGGTGAGAGGTGAACGTATCTTTATTAATACTGGAGCAGTTCCAAATTGGCCATCAATCCCAGGGTTAGAATTTAGTCAGCGGATTTTTACGTCTAAAGAAGCTATGGAATTGGAGAAACAACCGAAACGACTAGCAATTATTGGTGGCGGTTATATTGGCCTTGAATTTGCTGGAATGTTTAATTCCTTTGGTACGCATGTAACGATTTTCGACCAACATACCAGATTGTTAGAGCGCGAAGATCCTGATATTGCGACCGAGGTCGTAGCAGATCTGACTGACGCAGGGATCGAGATTAAACTGGCGACTCAACTAACGCAAGTAAAAGATAATGGTGAGAAGGTTACGTTATATTATCAACAAGGTGATCAAACTAACACTGCGGAATTTGATGCGGTATTAGTTGCAGTCGGTCGGCGGCCTAATGTAAGTAGTTTAGGACTAGAAAATACTGATATTGCTTTAACCAATCGCGGTGCTATTCAGGTCGATGATCATTTAAGAACTACAGTACAAAACATTTGGGCTTTAGGTGACGTTAATGGTGGCCCTATGTTCACTTATGTCTCATTGGATGATTTTCGTATTATCATAGATCAATTGTTTGGTAAGGGGAATCGCTCAACGGCTGATCGATCGGTAATACCAACTGCTTCATTCCTAAATCCACCGCTGGCCAACGTTGGCTTAAATGAACGTCAAGCTAAGAGTGCAGGTTATGATTTTCAAACCTTCAAGCTATCAGTCAAGGCAATTCCAAAGGCCCGTGTCTTGGAGGATCAACGCGGGCTTTATAAGGTAATCGTTGATCAAAAAACACACCTTATTTTAGGGGCAACATTGTATGCCGCTGAGGCTCATGAAACCATCAATCTAATTGCATTGGCAATGAAGGCCAAATTACCTTACGAAAGATTACGCGACATGATCTATACTCATCCAACAATGTCTGAAGCCTTGAATGATCTTTTTAAGACCCCGGTTGTGAAAAACTAACGCCCTAGAAACACAAAGCCGACTAGTTAATCGAGGAAACAATCAAGGAATCACCGTTAAAATTATTACGCAATGTGATTAACAATGCCCTTAATCTAAAGGACCGGGTTTACCAGATCTTTGAGCATTGTGATCTACCTTTACACAATAACCACGATGAGCAACAGATCCACTCTACCACGCTGGTGCGAAGAATAAGTCTGTTCACAAAACCAACGGCAGGCGCAAAGGCTAATACGATCAGGTTTGGGATTGTACAAATGGTAAAATTAAATAAACTGGACGTCTTTAAGTATTTTTAACCATTACTAACGGTTTACACGCAACGTAACACGCCAGATATTGAGGCCACGTGTCGTGTTTAATAGAGAAACCAAAAGCGGGCGACTAACGCAGAAAACTGCGTCGGTCGCCCGCTATTTTTGTTTGAACCCAGGGATCTGAGATACCATCAATGGTTAAGATTTAACCCGGTTCGTTGTGGAGTGCTTACGATCATTCAATCATGATCAAATAGTAAATCTATTTATAACTACTAAACCCAAGCTTAGCAATAACGTCACTAGTCCAATTAACATCATACCTATTGATGATTCATTACCTGTTTGAGGTAATTTACCTGTTTTTTCGTAGGTTTTACCTTGAGTGTAAGCTTTTGGTGTTACCTTATTCCCATTATTAGGAACTTGAGGTTTCTTGGGCGTTGTCGGGTTATTAGGAACCTGGGGCTTCTTAGGCGTTGTCGGATTATGGGTATTAGTAATATTGTAACCATCGACAGTACTGGTGTACCCCGCAACGGCATCTTCCGTAACTGTGTAGGTAATCTTCTGACCATTAGCGTAAGCAGCTAGGTTGTCAAAACTGTATTGCCAGTTATCACTAGCACTAACCGTCTTGCTTGCGACTTGTCGACCGTTAGCCAACAAGTTCACGGTGATTGAACTTGGACGGACTCCATCTTGATTGTTGTTATCCTTCCAAGTCTTGGTTCCAGATACCCTAACGGTGGCAGGAGTGTGGTTGTTGGTTACGTTGTAACCATCAACAGTACTGGTGTACCCCGCAACGGCATCTTCCGTAACTGTGTAGGTAATCTTCTGACCATTAGCGTAAGCGGCTAAGTTGTCGAAACTGTACTGCCAGTTATCGCTAGCACTAACCGTCTTGCTTGCGACTTGCCGACCGTTAGCCAACAAGTTCACGGTGATTGAGCTTGGACGGATTCCATCTTGATTGTTGTTATCCTTCCAAGTCTTGGTTCCAGAAATGTTTATTGTTTGATTATAAATATTCTTTATTACTATATCATTACCGTTTACAGTAGTGATACCTCTGTATCCATTAGGAATGCTTACCTCTTTAACGGTATAAGCTATCCTAGATCCTTTAGCATTTTTTACTAGGCCAGACCAGGTATATTGCCAATTATTCGCAGAATTTAAGGTTACCGCTTTCCCTGTTAGTAACCCATTCGCATACAGCTGTACTTTAATGCTATCAGGACGTAACCTTGCACAATTATTGTTATCGTCCCATTCTTTAATTACACTGACCTTTGTTTGATTTTTACCATCAACACCACCATTAGCATTCACATTTGATACGGAATAATCAAACTCTTTGCCTTCGACGGCTAGCCGATTATTCTCTGTGTACCAGGCCTGACTGTGATTCTCAAAAGTGGGTTGATTGTAGTCATCAACTGAAGTCCGATAAAGAATACTAAACTTATTTAATTGGGCCTGATCTTGAGGAATTACGACAGTGATATCTCCAGTTGATACATTAATCGTAATTGACGAGCCAGGGTAAGCTGATTCAAAATTCTCAATTGCATTACTACCATAGAAGTGATTTGGCCTGTATCCATCAATAGTAATATCAAAGCTACCTTTATCGAGTGTTTGACCTGGTTGAATCTGATCTTTTATATAGATCCTATCAGACACATATCCTTTTTCGTTGTTAATATTTAAAAACCACCGTACATGATCAGTATCACTAGGTAGCATGTCGCCGGTTTTATAGTAAAAAGGACTTTGACTTCCTGTTTTTCCCTTTTTTACAGATACATAGGTCTGTTGACCACCACTGTAAATCGAGAATGAGCCTGTATTTTCATCACTGGTATTAGCTAGATTTCGCCCTTCTAAGTCGAATTCTCCCCAGCCAGTTACATTTTCCATATCATTAATATTAGAGTTAAATGTGAAAACAGCTTTATTCGTGGCTACGGATAAAGTACCTACATTCACTCCCCTAATATTAAGATCGATGTTCTTTTGATACCCTTGTCCGTATACTGTCCCTGAATTATTCCAGTTCACGGTTATTGTATCCCCAGATACTATCTTCTGAGCATGCTCATCAAAGTTTACTCTAACAGTTGTTTTTCCACCATCATTAATCGATTCTGGAGAAGCCGTTAATGATGTAATATTACTACTAACATCATGTCCAACTGAATTAGAACTATTATTTACCGAATTTGGCCGCTCACTAAGCATAGAACTGGACGTTGATCTGTCCATACTCGTATTATTCTGCTCAGCTGGTGCTCTCGGTTGTGCTTCTGTATTAGTAACTTGCTTCTGAGACGTCTGATCGTCTGAAGAACTAGTATTATCTGTAGTATTACTATTAACGGTACTTATCTGCGGTTCTTCCTGTTGATTAATAACAGTCCCGGAACCCGTACCGTTCTGAGTAATATTTGTCTTGCTATCAGCATATACGGTCATACCATTATTAGATGATATCCATATTGACCCTAATAACGAAAATAAGACTAGTCCCATCATAAATAAAAGTCGACGATGCCTAGATTTATTACTCATACTGTTGCCTCCTTCTTTGTTTTCTATGCGCAATACTAAAGATTATCACGTGACCTTATATTACCCTATTTTTATAGGGAATTTCACACTAACTTCACCAACCGTCAATAGTGATATCACTAGTGTTAGCGTAGTTATCAAATATATGTTCCCGATGACATAACAAAGGCGCTGTATCGACAGTGAAAAAGCCGGCACAGCGCCTTTTGTTATATTCAAACTCTGGTCTCCCCTAAAGTTTCCCAATTTCATATTTATACATATTTTACAGGTCACGTTTACGGGAGACGTTGGCTTTAAGATGAAATAAGCGCTTAGCTTTGGGTGACGTGGCTAAAATGAGTCCACCATTGGTATTTTCAGCTTCACTAAGGACCACTATGGGACTTTTAAGGGATTTAGCCCCCGGGCAACGACCTCGCAACTAGCATAAAAGGACTTGTTATCAATTAAGAAGACCACGCCATGCGGTTCATCATCAGTAAACAATTTCATCATTTCCGTTAGCTTTTACCTGGATTGTAGCACATAAAGCAAACGTATGTTCTCTTAAGTTGCTAGGAAGCTGATTAAAAATAGTCGAAAATCAGTTATAGTCATGCTATAATGTAGACATAAAAAGGAAGCCCCGCTGGAACAGGACTTCCCATGCAAGCCGCTTCAAAGGCGGTGGCGAAGTTAATAAGACAGCATTAAGCTACCCTGTAACTGGCCAAAGTTACGCAGGGCGGCTTTTTTATTTGTTCCTTTTGTCGATGTACGTTAGCAACGCTAAAATAAACATTGCAAATAGCAACATCAACGAGAGTGTCTGGAAGACGCTCATTGACTGTGAAACCTTCCTGAAGATTATTCCATGTTCCCATGGGCCTCACCTCGCAAGGGAAAAGACAGCCACCGCCCTTAAAACTTCTTGCGAAGTTTATTATACAAAGAAACTCGCAACAACATCAAGCAGATCGAAGTACTAGATTTTGTTTAACGTAGTAACAAAACAAAGGAGAGGCTACCAATGTGTGTACCTAATTTATTGCAGTTTGTACCTAATGATTATATTGCAACTAATTATTTAAAAACTAATTTTTATTTAAAAGATGTTCTATGCTATAGAAAATTGGTCTCCTTCCATTCATGCTGATGTTCCATTAGTAAAAGTCTTAGTGTCATGCTTTTCTTATTGATTAGCATGGCTTTTCTTTTGCCTATTCTCAAAAAGCCACTTCCCAATGAGGTAACGGGCCTTTTGATATAACACTGTTAGTAACTTCAGCCCTGTTACTAACAGTGTTATATCACGTGAACCATATAATTTCCTATCCAAATAGTCCAGCTTTCTTCCAGCCACATTGTTTCAAATAATCTCGAATCGACTTTTTAATGATTGAAGTATCTAACCTAGATTCAACAATTCCAACTTTACCGCTCTTCTTGTCCTGTCCAATGCCAAAAGAAATACTTTTCTGATAAGTCTTTCCCTTAGAAAAGGAGATGTCTTTACTGAAAGATAGTTTACCGTTATGCATCCTAATACTTGATGTCTTACTAGAAGTGCTATCAACTTCCTTCCATTTCCCGTTATCTTTCAAAGTAACTGTAAAAGTAAACTCTTTGTCCTCATCGGAGATTCCACCCTTAGTGAAAAACCGGGCATCCATCCATTTCCATGTACCAATAATCGAATCTCCTTCAACAGTAACTTCCCAAGGATTGTTATCAGAATTTAGAACCTTTGGTGCATCGCTTAAAACTTTTTCTTTCTCAATCATAAGAAATCATCTCCTTCTTTTGATAATCATTACTAAACATAACTAATCTTATAATACCAAGACCAGTCATATCGCCAGTGGTAAACCTGATCATACTATAACCGTAGTATACAATATCAATGATTCTAGATATAGCAAGAAGCAAAAATTGATCGATTGTCCGGCCAATTTTATTAACTAGGGGCGATGGCTAAAAACATTTGGCACACCACTGACCCAACTTCAGCTGGTTTCCAAGCCGCTGGGAACTGGTATGGGGTCATGACTGCCTTTTACAGTGTGGCCGCCTTGCTCTGGGGACTCTTTTACGCTAAGACGAAGGCAAACCAACGTAAGTTCTGGTATGGGTTCGGTCTCTTTGCTGATGCGATCAGTATTATTATCGTAGCCTTAACTGGTAACAAGTGGGTGGCTTTACTGGCCTTCGCTCTTTACGGGATTGGTAACTTCACGATTAACACCCTACCGTTTACGATCCTAACTTCTTCTTTACACGGGGAAAATGAAGGGGCGTACCTGGGGTTGTTCAACATTGCGGTCTGCATGCCACAAATCATTGGCTCGCTAATCAGTTTCGTCCTGTTCCCAATGGTGATCGGGGCCTTTTCGGTGGCGATCATTCACGAAGGGGAATAATTTTTCGACAAAAAAACCGGTGCGTTCAGCTAGGGCTGAGCGGACCGGTTTTAGCGTTTAATACAGTTCCAAAATCTTCTTCACCGTGCCGGCCACATCGTCCGCGCCTAAGACCATCGAGATCATCGACAACCCGGCGCAGCCACTGGTCAAGGTGGCGCCGGCGTTGTCTAGGCTGATGCCGCCGATCGCGACGACTGGGTGCACGGATTGTTCAACGAAGTCGGCGAGACCGTCCACGCCCAGGGCGCTGCCGGCGTCGTCCTTGGAAATGGTCGGGAAGACCGGGCCGGTGCCGATGTAATCGACGGCCAGCTGGTTCGCGTGGGCGACTTGGGCCGCCGTGTTGCAAGAGTAGCCGACCATCAGCTGGTCACCGACCGCGGCTAAGACCTCTTCAATCCACTGGTCCTTTTGGCCGACGTGGATGCCGTCGGCCTGGATGGCGGCCGCCAGCTCCAGGTCGTCGTCGACAAAGAGCGGCACGCCGTACTTTGTCGCCAGCTCCTGGACTTGCTGACCCAGTGCCAGGGTTTCGGCCTTTGAAAGGGTGCTGGTCCCTTTTTCGCGGTACTGAAAGGCGGTGATCCCGGCTTGCATCGCTGCTTCGACCTTAGTCAAAAATTCGGCCGGGTCGTGGTGGGTGTCTTGGCTGCCGCCGATCAGGTAGCAGCGCAGCATTTCATCTTTAAATAACATGGCTTTTCTCCCTAGCTATTGGCTAGTTTTCAAATGTTAGACAGAAAACGTGGCAAATAACCGCAGCCCTAGTGCCTAAGTACGACCGCAGAACGGTGCGTAAGCGCACCAACCTCCGGTCTAGCTTAGTCATACGGCCTGCTGGTTAGGTTATTTGCCACTCTCTATAATGCCCAATGATTCAGCGGGCCGTGGCCGTGGCCAACCTGGATCGTGTCGCGAATCGTCGCTTCCACGTAACCTTTGGCGGTTCGGATCGCCTGTTCCAACCCGACGCCCTTCGCCAGTTCGGCCGTGATGCAGGCCGAAATCGTGTCGCCGGTCCCGTGAGTTCGAACGGTGTCGATCCGTGGCGAGGTCATCCAAAAGCTGGTGCCGTCCTCCATTAAGACGAAGTCGCTGGCCGCTTGGTCGCCGCCGAGGTGGCCACCCTTGACCAGGACGTTTTTGGGACCCAGCTTTTGCAGGGCCTGGCCGATCTTAACCATATCAGCGGGGCGCTCCGCCTTTAACCCGGTTAGGGCCTCGGCTTCTGGCAGGTTGGGGGTGACCAAGGTCGCCAGCGGCAAGAGTTCCTCTTTGACGGTGGTAATCGCCTCGTCGGCCAATAGCTTGGTGCCGCCCTTAGCGATCATCACCGGGTCGACGGTCAGGGGACCAAAGTCGTACTGCTTTAAGTTGCGCACGACCGCCTGAACGGTGGGCACGTCGGCCAGCATGCCAGTTTTAGCCGCCCGGATCTTGAAGTCGTCAGCCAAAGAGGCGAACTGGGCGTCGATCATTTCAGTCGGCAAAGCGAGGGCGTCCTGGACACCGAGGGTATTTTGGGCGGTCACCGCCACCACCACCGTCGTCGCGAAGACGTGGCGCATCTGAATCGTCTTTAGGTCGGCCTGCATGCCGGCGCCGCCCCCGGAATCGGAGCCGGCGATCGTCAGGGCCTGGGGAAATTCGTTAGTCATCTTAAGCTTCCTTTCCGAATGCTTCTTGCCAAGTAACGAGTTGCTCATCGGTGACGGCGTCGAGGTTGTTCAATAGCCCCGGGTACCAGTAGCCCGGCCGCTGGTCTTCGACGGCTTGGCCGCAGAGGGTGAAGGTGGTCACGGCGTCAACAGCCGCGTCAAAGGCGTCGTCGTTAGTGACCAAGAAGGCGCCGATCAAGCTCGAAAGCATGTCGCCGGTCCCGACGTGGGTCTTAAAGGCCGGGGAACCGTACGGCAAGCGGGCCAGGCGGGTGCCGTCAGTGACGATGTCGACTTCGCCGGACAAGACGATCACCGAGCCGAGCTTTTCGGCCGCCAGCCGGGCCACCTTCTCGAGGTCGGCGTTACCCTCGCCGGCGTCAATCCCGTGGCTTTGCCAGTCGACCCCGGCCAAGGTGGCGATTTCACCGGCGTTACCGCGGATGGCGGTGAAGTGGTACTGGTGGAGCAGTTCGGTGACCACCCGGAGCCGGTACATGGTGGCGCCGCAAGCGACCGGGTCCAAGACGGTCGGCTTGTGGTACTTCTTGGCCGCTTCCATTACCGCCTCCATTTCGCCGCGCTGGTGGGGGTTGAGCGTCCCCAGGTTGATGGCGGCGGCTTGGGCGATGTTGACCATGTCGTCAGCTTCCTCCGGCGTTTGCGACATCATCGGCGAGGCGCCCAGGGCGTTGAGGCCGTTGGCGACGTCGGCGGGGGTAACGTTGTTGGCGACGGTCAAGACGATCGGGTTGGTTTCCTTGATGGTTGCGATTGCGTTTTGCATGTTTTTCTCCTTAATTTAAGTGAGTGGTCACCAACCAATTTAACAGGCCGTATGACTAAGCTAGGGCAAATGGTTAGCGCCTTGGCGGTGTTCTTTGCCCGTACTTAGACACTAGGCCTGCGGTTGGTGAGCACGTTATCTGCACGTTAGCGACAAAAGAAAAGGCCACCGGGGGAATCCCGGTGGCCCATTTCGCCGACCGTTGCTTCCCTCCGCGAGTCCAAACTCCCAGGTTCAAAGGGTCCGCCAATTAGCGTCTCAGTCGGTGGTCCGACACCCCTAGCAACTATTACCCCTCCATTATAGCAGGGATCAGTCAGAAAATATAGCGCCTTTTTAACATTAAACTAAGTTGTAAATATTTATGGTCAAAGCTAGCGCCGCACCCTTATAATTAACCTGAAATTGAAAGTGGAGTTGATAAAATGCACAAGCAATTGATGAACAAACTGGGGTGGGACCGGTGACCGGGGCCCGGCGAGTGAGCCGCGGGCTGGCCTGGATCCTGGTTGCCTGCCTGGTGGGGGGCCTGGTGTCCAACTTAACCTTCTCGCAAAACTGGGTCACCTCCTTGGCCTTGGTGCCGCTAACCCTGCTGGGCTGGTGGGGCCTGCCCAAGCTAGCCTCCGTAATTGACCGGTTGACCAACCGCCAGGTCGCCCTGCTCGTCGGGTTCGGCATGGCGGTAATGGTGCTCTTGCAAATGGCGGTCTTAAAGTGGCTACCGGTGACGGTTTACCACGACCCGCTCCGGGTCCTCGACCAGGCGACCCGGATGGCGGTCGGCCATACCAGCTGGAAGATCACCTACTTCTGGCGCTACCCGCAAAACGTGCCGATCGCCTACCTCCTGTCGCGCTGGCTCAAGCTGACGATGGAAATGGGGATGGGCGTCAACCGCGGCGTCCACCTCTTGTCGATACTGCTACTGGACGGGATGGTCTTGCTCGGCATCGACACCGCCTGGCGGGTCAGCAAGAAAAAGCACCTGGTCTTGGGGATCTTAGCCTTTGGGGTCCTGACCCCCTTTGCTTACACCTACTACCTGCAGGTCTTTTACACCGACCTGCCGGTGATGTTCGTCCTCTTGTACTTGTTGCGGCCGCTGGTCTTATGGCGGCGCCGCAATTGGTGGCAAAAAGGCCTTAGTGGGGTCCTCTTGGTGCTCCTGGCCATGCTGGGCCAGTTAACCAAGGCCAACATGATCGTGATTATCCCGGCGATGCTGTTGACCGCCCTGATTTTATGGGGGCGCCACCGCTTTAAACAAAGCCAACTCTTGGTGCCGATGCTGTTAATTACGCTCGGCGTCGCCCTGTCCTTTCCGCTCTCCAGCACCCTGGACAAGGCGGCCCACTTCACCCGCCAGACCGACTACGAGTTCCCGCTGACCCAGTGGGTGGCGATGGGGCTTAACGAGAAGAGCAACGGGGTCTACAACACCAAGGACGCCGTGGCCAACGTCAAGCTCAAGACCAAGCGCAACAAGCAAATTGCAACGGCGATGAGTAAGTTAGTTCTTGGCTACAAGGCGGACTTTGCAACGGTAGCGATGGCGAATGGCAACGAATGGAAGATCGATTTAAGGTCTGAAACCAGTGAGGACGAGATTGAAAAATTCCGGGAAGAATTGAGTGATGCTCAAAATGATATCTTAACGGAAATCACTAGCCTGTTCTCGCAGATCATGCTGAATGAAATCGTGCCAAATGGGATGTCGATTTCTGAATCGATGATGGATCGTTATTGGACGCACGAACGTCAATTAGCGGAAGTTAAGGAATACTTAGCGACCCAACCAGCTAGCGCGGAAAGAGTTTGACCAGGTGTATAACAAATACATTGGGCAAGCGCCAAAGGAAAAGGGCTTTGACCTTGAAAAGGGACTCAAGAAGATTTTATCCAAAAAGGAAAATTGGAAAGAAATCGATGAGTTACTCAAGGCAGGTGATTTCTTACCAAAGCAAAGGAGATCATAAAATGAACAACGAATTAGCAGTTTTAGCCAGTGAATTACCGGTTTTGCAGACTAAAGGAGCCTATAAATATTTGAAAGAAATCACTGGTAACGGAGCCTATTACCAAGTGGCTTGGCAAAAATTAGCTGATGGCTACATCGCCCTTTATGGCACGACCCCGATTCAAATCAACGTAGCCCCTATATTGAATGATATTTTTGAAGATGAGGAGGGGTAGACAATGCCGAGTAAAGCAGACGTTAAAGCCTGGAAAGCACAATTAGTCGCCCAAGCCGAACAACAAATCTTAAAATTAACCGATAGTGACCGATTTAAACAGTATCTCAATACCTTGTCTAAATTTCATCATTATAGCGCCAGAAACATTGATTTAATTTATGCGCAAAATCCTCAAGCTACTCAAGTCGCCGGTTTTAAGCAATGGCAGACAACTTTTAACCGCACCGTCAACCGAGGAGAGAAAGCAATTCGGATTGCGGCCCCGATTATTAAGAAGTTAACACCAGCCGAGAAAAAGCGTCTTGATACCACCGATGAACGCGCCATTGTCGGTTACCGTTATCTACCCGTCTTTGACGTGTCACAAACTAGCGGTGAGCCAGTGTTAAGTGCCAAGGATTTTGTCAAAGAAAATTTAGCCGATCATCAGAATGTAACGAGCTTGTATAACGCGTTCAAAGATTATTTAAACCAGCAAACCGACCTTAAAGTCAGTGAAGTGCCTTTAGCGACGCTAAATGGGGCTAAGGGGTATTTTCAACCCAGCACTAATGAAATCGTCATTGGTGGCGATGAGCCCGACAATGCTTTGAAACTAAAGACGTTATACCACGAATATGCGCATAGCCAGCTACACGGCTTAAAATCAGCCTTTAAAGATCGCCCGCGAGCCTATCGAGAAACGCAAGCCGAAGCGGTCGCATATGTCGCTATGCAAAATATTGGGGTTGATACGGGCAATTACTCCCTCGGTTATGTAGCTACCTGGGCCAAAGATAAAGCCGTGATCCATAGTGCTTTAAGTGAAATCCAGCAAGTGAGCAACAAAGTGATTGAGCTTAGTGATGGTTTAACTAAACAATTAGGTTTACAAGAAGCCCAAAAAGAACCTGAGCATGATCTAAAAAAGCTGTCAGCTCAGGAACTTAATAAGTCTTATCAAGGCTTGCAACAACAAGTTCAGCAAGCAAGGAACCCACAACAAAAATCAGAACTAAAAAATAAACTAAATGATATACACCATGAAATCAGTAAGCGAACACAAAAACAGCTGCAAGCATTTGCTGAACAGAATCCGGAAATCAAACAACCCGAATCCAAACTTGATCAAAGTTTAAAACGTTAGCCAGTTTTTAAAGGGCATGCTATAATGTAAATAGAAAAAAGAAGCCCCGCCAGAACAGGGCTTCCCGCGCAAGCCGCTTCAAAGGCGGTGGCATTAACGTTAGACTAGATACTAGTCGTCCTGCAACCTACCAAAGTTGAGCAGGGCGGCTTTTTTATTTGTGGTGCTTGTCGATATAGCTGAGT
>NZ_GG700736.1:21485-39755 GCF_000160835.1 Limosilactobacillus antri DSM 16041 | reverse complement strand
TATTGTCCTGGTCACTGAATTAGATCGCTTAGGCAGAAACAACCAGGATTTAACTAAGATCATGAACACCATTCAAAATAAGGGGGCTACCCTAGATGTGTTAAATTTGCCGTCCATGACAGGGATTGCTGACCCAAATTTACGTCAACTGATGACCAACTTGATTATTGAACTCTATAAGTATCAGGCCGAAAGTGAACGTAAGCGAATTATTGAGCGCCAGCAGCAAGGGATTGCCTTAGCTAAGCAGCAGGGTAAATATCATGGACGCAAACCCCAATACACCCAAGACGATCCCCGCTTGCAACATGCTTTTAAACTTTATCAAGCAGGCATGAGTGACGTGGACGTTGCTAGGAATACTGGGATTAAACGGACAACCTTTATCAGATATCGCAAAAAGTTTAATATAAAAAGATGAGACTTATATGTCAGTGACGTGTACCCCCAAAGTTGATTTCCAACTTTGGGGGTACACACCAAAATTAAAAACCGTTTTTTATAAGCAGCAAAACTATTTTGAGAAAATGATGGGAATCATGTTAGAGTGGTATCATTTATTAATCGGAATGCAAAAAAATGTGCTTCTTACCATAGTTTTTTAGGAATAGCGGTTTTACTAATTGATGACTTAATTCGAAGTAAGGAGAATGTAAGAACGGTTGATTGAGATAGTAAATATCATTGTACGGTACTTAGGAGCTTGGTGTTTGTCCTTATTCATCATGTGAACTACACTAATGCCGACCATCGCTACGATGATCACGCTCCCCAAAATCAGCCACCGCCGTCGTTTAAAAAGTGATTGCTGCGCACGTGAACTTTGTTGACGTTTTTCCTTGTTTGCCACGTCTTTTCCTCCCAATTAGCACAAAAATATTTTTTTGAATGTATCATACCAGCGTCACCAAGTGCAAGGTTCAATTCTTACAGTAGACCAGCTTTGCAGAAGTAATTTTGCAAGATTTATTTTGTTAATCAAAATAAAATTAAGAGATTTTGCCCAATTAGAAATTTCTTCAAGAATGCCATCAAATCAGTATTTATAACTCACTTATAATATTTAACCGCGCTATTACAATAACACGATCTTCAAAAAATAGTTTGACAATCAAAATGAATTCATTATAATTTGACTATAGAATATTTTGATATTCGAAATACTTTTGCAAGGCAGGTGACGTAATTGGCAATAATGGACACCCAAGAAATCATGGACCTAATCCCGAATCGTTACCCGATTTGTTACATTGATTATGTCGATGAACTGACTCCTGGCGAAGAGATTGTAGCGACAAAGAACGTGACCATCAACGAGTCCTTCTTTCGGGGCCACTTCCCCGGCAATCCAGTGATGCCTGGTGTACTGATTATTGAAACACTGGCCCAAGCAGCATCAATCTTAATTCTTAAATCGCCAGAATTCTTCAAAAAGACGGCTTACCTAGGCGCCATCCACAATGGAAGGTTCCGACAAATGGTCCGCCCTGGAGACGTTCTTAAGCTACACATCAAGATGGTTAAGAAACGCCGACAGATGGGAATTGTCGATGCGGTAGCAACGGTAGCGGGCAACCGCGTTTGCAGCGCAGAATTAGTTTTTATCGTTGCTAACCGTGACGCTAAGCTATGATGAATGATTTCGGCTATAATGTATTTTGAAAGCGAAAATATTTGATACAGCAAAAAAGCTAAAGGAGAAATACATTATGGCGGATGAATATCAAAGAATTAACCATGCCCTAATCAAGATTTATAACGGTATTTTATGGATCGAAGAGAAAAAGCTTCGGGAGAGTACCTTCAGCGATCTGACCATCAAGGAGATGCACGCAATTGACGCAATCTCCATGTATGACCACCAGACTGCCAGTCAGGTCGCAAAAAAAATGCACCTGTCCCCTGGCACGATGACTGCAACTGCTAACCGGTTGATTGCTAAGGGTTACGCTGAACGTTTCCGCGACCAGGAAGACCGGCGGATAATTCGTTTGAGTCTCACTCACAAGGGCCGGGTCCTTTACCGGGCTCACCGTGCCTTTCATAACATGATGGTCAAGCGTTTCCTGAAGGGAATGAATGATGATGAGCAGCGGACAATCCGCAAGGCTCTCCGCAACCTGGAAGATTTCTTGGAAGAAAATTCTTAAAATTTAAGGAAGAAACACATGAATAATTGGCAAATCGTTACAACGGCAAGCTATGTACCGCAAATGACAGTATCCAACGACCGGTTAAGTACCATAATGGATACTTCCGACGAGTGGATTCGAACACGGACCGGAATTAGACGACGCCATATCAGTCAAGGGGAAAATACAGCGGACCTCGCCACTCAGGTTGGCCAACGGCTATTAGCCAAGGCTCACTGGGCGCCAACCAGTCTTGACCTGATCATTATTGCGACCATGTCACCAGATTCCTATACCCCATCGACCGCGGCAATTGTTCAAGGATTCTTAGGCGCAACTGCTGCCCGAGCGTTCGATGTTTCAGCTGCCTGTTCTGGTTTCGTCTACGCTCTCGATATTGCCAGTCGCTTCATCGGTTCGGAATATCATCGTGTCATGGTGATCGGCAGTGAGGTGCTCTCAAAGATCACCAACTGGCAGGACCGGACCACCGCAGTGCTTTTTGGTGATGGGGCAGGAGGTGTCTTAATCGAGACTGATCCAGAACCCCACCTGTTGGGTCAACACCTCGCTACGTTTGGGGACCGCGGTAACCAGCTTGTTGCTGGGCAGACCCGGGTTAACCACCAGTTTCCCCCTACCATTACCGACGTGAGTCCCTTTCAGATGAATGGACGAGCCGTATATCGGTTTGCAACCCATGCGGTCCCAATATCAATTCAGACGGCCTTACAGAATGCTGGATTGACCGCTGATCAAGTGGATCGTTTCATCCTTCATCAGGCCAATATACGCATCATCCAACAGGTTGCCCGGCGTCTGGTTCAACCGATGACTAAGTTTCCCACCAACATTGATCAATACGGCAACACCTCAGCCGCTAGCGAACCAATTCTTCTAGACGAGTGTGTCCGACAAGGACTAATTCGTCGCGGTGACTTGGTAGTCCTTAGTGGCTTTGGTGGTGGCCTGACCGTTGGAACAATGATTATTAAATACTAAATTACATTAATAAATATAAGAGAGGTTTTTATTGTGACTAAAGAAGAAATTTTTGAAACTGTTCAATCAATTGCTGCTGATGAATTGGACACTGACGCAGACAAAATTAGCATGGACACCAGCATTCAAAACGACCTGAACGCGGACAGTCTGGACGTTTTCGAAATCATGAACGAACTGGAAGACAAGTTTGATATCGAACTAGATGACGACAACGCCAAGGCGGAAACAATCAGCGACGTAGTGGACCTGGTTGCCAAGCAACTGGCCGCAAAGGATAACTAATGAAAATCGGGATTCTTTTTAGCGGCCAGGGTGCCCATAAACCGGGGATGGGGCTTGATCTGCTGGTCGATCCCCTCTTTGCCCAGACGGTCGCTGAAGCAAGTGCCGCCACTGGTTTAGACATCACCACGATCCTTCGTAGTGAACATGGCGAACTCGACCAGACAGCAAACGTACAGCCAGCCCTGGTAACCGTCAGCTACGGTCTTTACCGAATGCTGCGCCGGGACCTGCCGAAGCTGCCAGTTGCTGGAATGGTTGGCCTTTCGCTCGGTGAATATGCCGCCCTGTTAGCTGATAAGGCAGTCTCGGCCGCAGACGGTTTTAAGCTGCTGGCTGACCGTGGCCGTTACATGCAGACCGACGCTGATGCCCAAGCTAGTGGGTTAGCCGCTCTGGTTGACCCCCAGGAAAAGGTGGTTAACCAGGTGTTGGCCACATCAGCAGTACAGGTTGCCAATTACAACTCCCCCCACCAACTAGTAATCGGGGGGCCTGTTGCTGAACTAAAAACGGCTGTTTCGCAGCTCAAGACGGCCAAGGCAGCAAAGAAAATCGTTATTCTGCGAGTTAGTGGGGCTTTTCATACCCCACTATTTAATAATGCACGGCAAAAGATGCATGATCGTCTAGCAACGGTCACTTTTGCCACACCACAGGTTCCTGTCATCAGTAATACGACGGTTTACCCATTCACCGCTGATAACCTTTCCGAAATTTTGGAACGACAGTTAGCCGTCCCGACCCACTTTGGAGAGGATCTGCAATACTTGATCGACCACGAAAAGATCGATCAGACGCTCGAAATTGGTCCGGGGAAGGCCCTTTCGCACTTTGCTCGGCAGGTTGATCGCAATCTTCAGCGGGCAAATATTGCTACCATGACGGATTACGAAAATTACGTTAAGGAGCATCAGGAATGGATTTAAAAGATAAAGTCGTGCTCGTTACCGGGAGCACACGCGGCATCGGAGCAGCCACAGCCCTAGCCTTTGCAAAAGCAGGTAGTCGGGTCATTCTGCATGGTCGACACCCCCTTGGCGAAGACATCAAGGACCGGCTGACAGCAGTCAATGCCAGGTACGCCTTTCTTACGGCTGACCTGGCAAACCCGACAGCCCTCAAGCAGTTTGCCAAGGACGCCTGGGACCAATACGGCCAAATCGATGTCGTAGTTAACAATGCCGGAATTAATAATGATAAGTTGCTGGTCAGCATGAATCAAGCCGACTTTGATTCCGTAATCAACGTCAACCTTCGGAGTCCTTTCTTGCTAACTCAGGCCCTGCTTAAAAAGATGTACAAACAACAGCACGGTTGCTTCATCAACCTCGCCAGCGTAGTCGGGCTTCATGGTAATATCGGCCAAGCTAATTACGCCGCTAGCAAAGCGGGGATCATCGGCCTGACAAAGACCACCGCGCGGGAAGGGGCGCTTCGCGGAATCCGGTGCAACGCTATCGCTCCGGGAATGATTCAAAGCGACATGACCGCAGCACTCTCATCCCGCGCTCAGCAACAGATTCTCAACCAAATTCCCGCCAACCGTTTCGGTACCGTTAATGAGGTCGCTCAAACCGCCGTTTTCCTGGCACAGAACGATTACATTACGGGTCAGACAATTGTAGTTGATGGCGGAATGACCATTTAGAGGTGAAAAAATGAATCGGGTAGTAATTACTGGAATGGGCGTAATCGCCCCCAATGGGAATGGCCTCGACGCTTTTGTTGCCAACACATTAGCAGGTAAGGTCGGAATTAAGAAAATTAGTAAATTTGATGCCCATGACACCGGAATTACGGTGGCTGGGGAGATCGACGATTTCGATCCGCGGGCCATGGTTGGTAAAAAAGCCGCTCGCCGGATGGACCTTTATTCCCAGTACGCCGTTCAAACTGCGGCTGAAGCTGTCGAGATGGCTGGCATCAACGCCGACAACACCAATCCCGAAGAAATGGGGGTCATTTATGGCTCAGGGATTGGTGGTTTAACCACCATTCAGGAACAAGTTATCAAGATGCATGACAAGGGTCCCCGGCGGGTATCACCGCTCTTCGTCCCGATGGCCATCTCAAACATGGCTGCCGGTAACATTGCCATCCGCTTTGATGCTCAGAACATCTGCAGTTCCGTTACCACCGCTTGTGCGACTGGAACGAATGCCATTGGCGAAGCCTACCGGCAAATTCAAGATGGCCGGGCTACAGTGATGATCGCTGGCGGAGCCGAGGCATCAGTCAACAAAATTGGGATTTCTGGCTTTGCAGCTCTCAGTGCCCTCTCCACGAGCACTGATCCCCAAGCTGCCTCCCTGCCTTTCGACCGCGACCGGAACGGTTTTGTACTCGGCGAAGGTGCTGGAACCCTAGTCCTTGAAAGCCTAGAACACGCCCAACATCGCGGCGCCCGTATTCTCGGTGAAGTGGTCGGCTACGGCACAACTGGGGACGCATATCACATTACTGCACCAGATCCTGAAGGAAAAGGTGCTGCCCGGGCCATGCAACAGGCCATTGCTGAGGCTGGTATCCAGCCCCAGGCAGTTGACTACATTAACGCGCACGGGACAGCCACCCACGCCAACGACAGCGGTGAGTCCCTGGCTATCAACAAGGTTTTTGGACCAGATAACCAGGTCCTGGTCAGTTCCACCAAGGGGATGACCGGTCACCTGCTCGGTGCGGCAGGAGCCATTGAAGCTGTGATTACCGTTGCCGCCTTAAAGCGGGGACAACTGCCCCAAAACGTGGGCTGTTTCCACCAGGATCCCGAATGCAATATTAATTTGGTTAGTGAGGATAATCAGGCGGCCCCAGAGGCCCAGTATGCCCTAAGCAATTCCTTCGGCTTCGGTGGTCATAACGCCGTCCTCGCTTTTCGGAAATGGGGGTAACAATTAATTGCAATTTGATGAACTGCAAAAATTAATACATGAGTTTGAGCAATCCTCGGCCCGTGAATTAAAGATTGACGATCATGATTTTCATTTATATCTAAGCAAAAATCAGCAATCAATCCAGCAGCCAACTGCCGACGCCGCGACAGTCAACAATCAAACTGGATCGACGACTTCCGCAACGGCTGACACAGCTTCTGACAACCGTCATCAGATCAAGGCCCCCCTCGTCGGAACGGTCTATCTCCAGGCTAAGCCTAAGCAGCCACCGTACGTCACGGTCGGCCAGCATATCCA
Source organism: Limosilactobacillus antri DSM 16041 (assembly GCF_000160835.1). GTDB lineage: Bacteria > Bacillota > Bacilli > Lactobacillales > Lactobacillaceae > Limosilactobacillus > Limosilactobacillus antri. Next base: position 33,142 of record NZ_GG700736.1, on the reverse strand, counting down.
TAAGGGAGATATCGTCTGCGTAGTTGAAGCAATGAAAATGATGACCGAGATTAAGAGCGATGTCGACGGGGTCGTCACATCAATCGACGTTGATAACGGCGAACTGGTTGAATGTGACCAGTCTCTTTTCACAATAACGGAGGCAAAGTAGTATGACAAAAGTTAATTGGGTGTCTGAAAAGATCCAACAAGTTATCCCACACCGCTACCCGATGCTATTGATTGACCGGGTCGAAGAAGTGGTCCCGGGGGAGATGGCCATTGCCAAGCGTAACGTAACTGTTCACGAAGAAGTCTTCAACGGTCACTTCCCGCACAATCCAGTCCTACCAGGCGCACTGATCGTCGAATCACTGGCCCAGACTGGCGCGGTGGCTTTGCTATCTGCCCCACAATTTAAAGGAAAGACCGCTTACTTCGGCGGGATCCAGTCTGCCAAATTTCGCCGAGTTGTTCGGCCTGGCGACACGATGAAGCTGTCGGTTCATTTGACCAAGATTCGTCACAACATTGGAATTGGCAAGGCCGAGGCCACCGTTGATGGTGAACGGGCTTGTTCGGCCGAATTAACATTCTTTATTGGTTAGGATGTGAGACGCATATGTTCACAAAAGTCTTAGTTGCTAATCGTGGTGAAATCGCCGTTCGTATTATCCGTTCACTGCATGAACTTGGAATCAAGTCGGTTGCCATCTACTCCACGGTTGATCGCGAAAGTCTCCACGTCCAGCTTGCGGACGAGGCCGTCTGTGTTGGCGGTCCCCGTCCCCAGGATTCTTATCTCAACATGCAGAATATCCTGGCGGCCGCGGTTGGTACGGGGGCCCAAGCAATCCATCCCGGCTTTGGCTTTCTTTCGGAAAATAGTCAATTTGCCGAAATGTGCCAGGAGTGTGGCATCACCTTCATCGGTCCTCAAGCCCAAACGATCGACCTGATGGGTAATAAGGAACATGCTCGTCAACAGATGAAAAAGATCGGTGTTCCAGTCATCCCAGGTAGTGATATCTATATTAATAATGTGAACGAGGCCATCGAGGTTGCCGATCGAATTGGTTATCCAGTTCTAATCAAGGCAGCTGCCGGTGGCGGTGGCAAGGGAATCCGCCGAGTTACGGATGCTCAGGAAATGAAGGCGGTCTTTCACGAAGCACAGAGTGAGGCCCGCCTTTCTTTCGATAACGACCAAATGTATATCGAAAAGATCATGGAAAATGTTAAGCACATCGAGATGCAGATTTTCCGGGACCGGTTTGGCCACAGTGTCTATTTCCCTGAACGGGACTGCTCGCTCCAGATTAACAAGCAAAAGGTCCTGGAAGAGAGCCCCTGCAAGCTAATCACTCCCACAGAGCGGAAAGAGCTGGGGCAGATCGCGCTCCGGGCAGTCAATGGGATTGACTATCTCAATACTGGGACTCTCGAATTTCTGATGGATCAGGACCATCATTTCTACTTCATGGAGATGAATACCCGGATTCAAGTTGAGCACACAGTCACCGAGATGGTCACTGGTATCGATATCGTCAAGGCTCAAGTCAGGGTAGCGGCTGGTGCTCCCCTCCCCTTTGACCAATCAGATATCCAATTGCAGGGCGCGGCAATCGAGTGTCGGATCAACGCTGAGGATGCGGAACACGGTTTTATTCCTTCGACCGGCCAGGTTAAGTACCTTTATCTGCCCGTCGGCAACCTTGGGATGCGGATCGATACCGCCCTTTACCAGGGCGCAACCGTCACCCCCTTCTATGATTCCATGATTGCAAAGGTCATCGCCCTCGGCCATAACCGGGAAGAAGCAATCGAAAAGATTAAGCGGTTATTGAACGAAATGGTCATTGTCGGAATCAATACCAATCAGACCTTTCAACAGGCCCTGCTCACCGATCCGACTTTTATTAGCGGCCAGTTTTCAACTGCTTATCTTGAAAAACAGTTCCTACCTCTTTGGAAAGAAAGGATAAGTCAAGATGAACCTGTACGATCAAAATAATACGCTCAGTGCCCACCACATAAAGGCCGACCAGCAGGCAGATGCTAAGGTGCCAGATGGACTTTGGCAAAAGTGCCCAAAGTGCGGAACAGCAATCATCACTAAGCACCTTGACCAGTACAACACTTGTCCTCATTGCCACTTTGGCTTTCGAATTGGTGCCCGGCAACGGCTTGCTTGGTTAGTCGACGACTTTACCGAAACTGATCAGGACCTGTTGAGCCAGGATCCGCTGAACTTCCCCGACTACCAGCAAAAGCTTGCGACCTGTCGGCAGAAAACGACATTAAATGACTCTGTACTTACCGGAACTGCCCAGATTGGCGACCAGCACTTTGGACTAGGAATTATGGATCCCTACTTCATCATGGGGTCCCTCGGAACAGTTACTGGGGAAAAGATCACCCGCCTATTTGAACGGGCTACCCAAGACCGGCTCCCTGTCATATTGTTTACGGCTTCTGGCGGTGCTCGAATGCAGGAAGGCATCTTGTCCTTAATGCAAATGGCCAAGATCAGTACGGCCATCAAGGAACATTCTACGGCAGGGCTGCTTTACATTACCGTCTTGACCGATCCCACCACCGGTGGGGTCACGGCCAGCTTTGCCATGCAAGGAGATATCATCCTGGCCGAACCTCACTCCTTAGTCGGCTTTGCGGGGCGCCGGGTGATTGAACAAATCATGCATCGGCGGATACCCAAGGACCTGCAGGATGCAGAAACGCTGCTGAAAAATGGTTTCATTGATCGGATCGTGGAACGGCAGGAAGAGAAATCAGCCCTGCAATGGTTATTAAAGTATGGAGGGTAGCAAAGTGAAAAGACAAGCTGGACAAGTTGTGGCAGCGGCCCGCGATCTGCATAAGGTTACAGGACCCGAGATTATCCACTCATTGATCAACCACTTTACGGAGCTGCATGGTGATCGCCTCGGTGAAGACGATCCCGCCATCATCGGTGGCATAGGCCTATTTCATGATCTGCCTGTGACCGTGATCACGACTGACCGGGGACAATCAGCTGCCGAGCGGATTGCCAAACATTTCGGCTGCCTCACTCCGGCAGGCTATCGCAAGTCTTTACGGCTGATCAAACAGGCGGCCAAGTTCCACCGCCCCGTCATCTGCCTCGTTAATACTCCCGGCGCCTATCCGGGACAATCAGCGGAGGAACATGGTCAGGGGGCGGCAATCGCACAAAACCTGTTGGAAATCAGTCAGGTCCCGACTCCAATCATCACGATTATTCTTGGTGAAGGAGGCAGCGGAGGAGCTCTTGCCCTGGCCTGCGGTGACCAGATTTGGATGTTGGAAAATAGTACCTATTCCATCCTCTCGCCGGAGGGCTTTGCTTCAATCCTCTGGAAGGACAGCAGTCGTGCCGATGAGGCTGCCGCAATTATGCAGCTGATTCCCGAAGACCTGCTCCGCAAGAAGGTCATTGATGGCATCATTGAAGAACCCACCGACCATGCCGCGGTGCTTAGCAACATTGACAAAATTCTCCAACAGGAAATTTCCCACCTGCAAAAATTAAGCACCACTGACTTACTACGGCAGCGACATGATCGTTATCGACAATTTTAATGGAGGTTAGTTTTAAATTGGCAGGAATTTTAACAGACAAAAAGATTATTGTAATGGGTGTGGCAAATAAACACTCCATTGCCTGGGGATGTGCCCAAGCAATGGCGGCCCAGGGAGCAACAATTATCTACACTTACCAAAACGAGCGGCTCAAGCGTAGCGTTAGCCGTCTCGTCAAGGCAACGGACAACCTGGTCGAGTGTGATGTTGCCGACGATAACAGTATCCAGGACGCATTTTCAACCATCCATCAACGGTTCGGCACCGTTGATGGAATTGTTCACGCCGTTGCTTATGCCAAGAAGGATGAGCTGGGCGGGTCTATTCTTAACGCCAGTCGTGACGGCTATGCCCTGGCTCAGGACATTTCATCATATTCACTGATCGCCGTGGCAAAGGCAGCCAGTCAGTTTAAGCTGCTGACGAATCCCGCTAGTATCGTGACCCTAACCTACTTTGGATCAGAACGGGCCATTCCAAACTATAACGTGATGGGGATTGCCAAGGCCGCCCTAGAAGCCAGTGTTCGTTACCTAGCCCGTGATCTGGGGCCGGCCGGTGTACGCGTCAATGCCATTTCGGCGGGGGCCATCAAGACCCTGGCCGTCACGGGAATTAAGGGTCATGGTGAGCTGTTGAAGATGTCAGAGGACCGGACAGCCGATGGTAATAGTGTAACCGTGGAGCAGATCGGTAACACCTGCGCATTTTTAATGAGCGACCTATCAACCGGTGTCGTCGGTGACGTCATTTATGTTGATAAGGGAGTGCACCTTATTTGATGAATATACCTAAAAGCAAGGACTTATCAACACGCGCGATAAGTCTTTTTTGTTCACGCTTTAACGGTCAGGTGATCGTGAAAGCAACTACCCCCTCAACCCAATTACTAGCCCGTCACTACGTCAAAAACCAACGGCCAAATAAATCAATCGCCTTCTTTGCTGACCAGCAGACCGCGGCCTACGGCAAGGGAGGCCGGCCTTTTTACGCCCCCAAGAACACTGGGCTCTACTTCAGTCTGGTCCTACCACCACGACTTAGCCCACAACTGGCTAACATCGGCCTTTTTACTACCGGCGTTGCCGTAGCAATCCGCCGGGCCCTCCATACCTTCTATCCGTACCATGACTTTCGGCTAAAGTGGGTCAATGACCTATACATCGAACAGCAAAAGGTTGCTGGAATCTTGAACGAACTAATTTTTTGCCCAGCACTTGATCAGTCCTGCTGCGTGCTCGGCATTGGCATTAACCTGACCACCACAACCTTTCCTACCAAGTTACAATCCGTAGCCCGGGCCATCGATCCCAACGGGTCGGTTGATCGCAACCGGCTGGCGGCCGCCCTTCTCGACCAGCTCACTTACACCATTTTTCACTATCAGGATGGACGATTATTGACGGATTACCGTGCGCATTCCCTATTGATTGGTCACTGTGTCCGGGTAGTCATGAACCACACTGTCATTCTTGGCACAGTCATAACTATTGATGACCACGCTAGGCTAGTGATCGAAGACGACCAGCACCGGTTTCACCATCTAGCAAGCGGGGATGTCACCAAGATAATTTTTTAAGCAGAAACATGGAGTAACACACAAAAGGGCCTCCAGCGTTCAAACGCTGGAGGCCCCTTCATGCTTACGGGGATTCGAAAACGAACTAGTAAACTAGTTCTGTCTCGCCTTCCCTACTGTTGCTTAAAAAGCAAGCACTTATGTATGGATGTTTTATAGTAAATATCTTTTTTAGTGTAAGGCGGTAAAGAACGTGATGAACCCGAAAAAGATCCCAGGGAAATTAGCCACAAATACAGCCCAATCCCGTTCGCTCTTAAACCAGGCATAGATTGACCAGAGGGTACAATTCAGGCCTGCAACAAACGGTTGTAGTGGTGCACAATAGGCGCCATGAAGGTTGTTGATGATCTGTGGAATATACGAAACATACATGCAGACAGCAATGACACTCGCAATTACGCTCAAAACCCGGATAAATTTAGTTTCCTTCATGAATTGTTCCCTCTCTTTCTAAATCAATTTGTTGCAGCCTTCAAGGCCAATGCAAAGTCCCCGATTGTGGCAGAACCATTGTGCTGGGCCAGTGGCATCGTAATGTATTCATCGACGTTGCCCACATCGACATAGTTGTTCAGTAATTTTTTGAATTCGCGCCGAACCTTCTTCAGAAAGTCTTCACTGACGACGCCACCACCAAAGACGATCTGATCAGGTCGGAACATCAAGGTGGTATCAAGGGCCGCTTGCTGGCTGCTGCCTCTTATGACAATTCTGCCGCTTTTGATGATAGTCATTTTCTGCTTTGCTTGGGGAATAATTACCTACACAACGTTTTAATTCTCGTGAAATAGTGCTTGGATTTCGCCCCAGCCGTAACGCAACAGCCCGGATAGATAACCCCTTAGCTCGTAAAAACATAAGCATTTCACGTTCTTTTATAGTAAGATGTTTATAGCTCATACCGGATACCTCGAATTGTTTGATTTGGTCGTTAAACATATTCGGCACTGGGTCCTGTCAAGGTAACACCTGAAAAAATAAAAAATTATGCTATAGCCTCATTGCGGAAATCTTCTGCAGTGAGGTTATTTCGTTTGCTTGAAATTTCGATTTTAGTAAAGTATTCAAAGCCTCGATCAATTTGATCCACTAATTCAGCTAAGGGTTCCGCGTGTGGTTGATGGGCTAGCCATACATACTTGAAGTCACTCCAAAAATGCTCGATTACAGCGTTATCCCTGGGTGTTCCCGGTGCAGATAAGCTATGAACGCTATTTCGACTGCTTAGATAATTATTGAATTGTTGTGATGTATAGGCCGCTCCACGATCAGTGTGAACCATTGGCGCGAACGCTCCTGCTTTCTCTTCGGCCTGTTTAAAGACAGTAACTGCTGCTTCTGCTGTTTCCGTTGGCGATACTAGGTGACTAAGCGGATAAGATCCGTACAGATCTAACACTGCATGCAGTCGAACCTTATTATTCTTACCGTATGTGAACTCTGAAGTATCGGTTACCCAAACCTTGTTCGGTTCAGTCTGCTTGAATTGGCAATTCAAAAGGTTTTCTGCCTTAATCTGCTCCTGCTCTTGTTTCCGATTATGATTCTTCTGTCGAATATCTGCTCGAATTCCGTGTTCGCGCATAATCCGACGGACACGTTTAATGTTTATCCGGAAGGAGAAATCAAAGGTGTATTCCTTGACCTCCTGGTTTTTTTGGTTCTCATTATTCAAAATTACCGTTACCTTCCGGTAGCCGGCACAGTGTTGATGACGTTCTTCAATCTGATAGATAGCCTCTAAAATAGCTTGATCATCGATCTCTCGCTGACTTAGAGGCCTCTTAAGCCACTGATAGTATGACTTTCGTGAGACATTGGCAATCTTAGTTAGCTCAGTAACTGAATTTGATCCTTCCGCAACTAATTCTTGAATCGCTTGATATCGTCCGGCTTGTTCACCCCCGATTGCGTATTTCGACTAATTTTTTTGCGAATTCAATCTGTAACCTCATTTCATAATTTTTCTGCTTTAGTTCTTTGTTCTCCGCCTCTAGACGCTCAATTTGATCCATTTCTTCAGGCGCTTTTGACGGTTTACGATGACCCCGGTTATCCCGTAGTACCTCCCAATCACCTACTTCCCGTTATTTGCGGACCCATGAATAGACCCGTTGATAGGAAACGTCAAATTGAATCTTTGCTGCCTGATAATCATTATCATGATCAATGATCCACTGGACGATCTGCTTCTTCTCTTCAAAACTAACTTTTCGACCCATTTTTCTGACTCGCTTTCTAGACGTTGTCTGTAGTTCAGCATTATTGTACTGGATCGACCACTGTTTTAGTTGAGATATACTCCGAATATCATATTTCTGAAGGACTTCTTGACCGGTAACGCCAGCTTGATAATCTTTAACCGCATTCACTTTAGTGACTAGTGAGTAACGATGATTAGAAGTGCGGTGGCGAACCCCAGCTAAGCCATGAAGAAGGAATCGTTTAATCCATCGCGTTATTGTTGCTTGATTCACCGAATTTATATTGGCATAGACCTTAAGTCCTGCTTCTGATTCCTGATAACCAGCTAGGAGCTTCAATTTGTCCATTGTTGAATAGTTCGAGATACAAAAACCCCCTTAGAATGACACTTGAAATAATAAAAGTGTCATTCTAAGGGGGATTATAGCCAACCATTAAATTTTATTTTCAAGATTGTATTTGAAAATAAAATGTTACCTTTTACCCTAGAAAGGTAACGCCAAAAGAAAAATTCCCAATGCATTTAGCAAAGGGAATTTTTTGTAATTAATTCGTGGTTTTTTTGATAATCATTTGAAAGTGAATTATCGAATTGTGGCCCCTAATACGTTTTTAAAATGATTCATCGCCCATTCAGCACCAGCTGGTGAAAACGTAGCCACGGCTGCTTGTGGAATCACAATGTGGTAATCCAGGTTGTAGGCACTGATTGCGGTGTGGAGGACACAAATATCAGTGCAAACACCAGCAATCCAGACTTCATCAATCCGCCGTTCCCGCAGGTAGTTATCCAAATTGGTGTTTTGGAAGGAGGAGTAACGGTTCTTATTGAATTTGTAGACATGGGAATCGTCATGATGTTGATCAAACCAGCTGCCGACTTGGCCGTATAGTTTCTGACCGGTCGTCCCAATAATATTATGGGCTGGATATAGTTTGGTTTCTGGATTGAATGGGTCATTAAGCCGGTGACCATCAGTGGGAAAGATCACATAATCATGCTGGCTTAAGAATTGATCGGCTAACCGCATAATTTCTGGAGCCAACGTCTGCGCTGGCTTGCCAACCGTTAGTGATCCCTTATCAGCCACAAAGTCATTTGTATAGTCAATAATTAAGAGCGCTTTAGCCATCTTAATGTTCCTCCGTAAATTGAGCTTTAGTAATTAACTGTTCTTGCAATTCAGCCAATGTAGCTGTTAAGTAAACTGGGTACCGATCGGGGTTAACTAACCGTTTTGTGGCTTCTGGTAATTCTGCCACTTGATCCATTGAGAATTGCTGAATCTTAAAGAGATCATTTTCGATTGGGGAAGCATTGGAACCCAGATATTCTTGCATCAATGGCTTAGCATTAAAGTTAGTCAGAACTTGGCTGGCGTGCGTGGCTGCCGAATTAGCATTAACCACTTTCAATGGAGCCGTGATGTGCTCATCAGCCAGGGCAATCACATCGGCGATCGCTTGATGAAGGTTATCTTGCCGGTAAATCCGGTAAACTTGCTTATTACCAGGCAGGGTGATCTTTTCTCTGCTATCACTAACCTTAATTTTTGGGATCCATTGATCATTAATCTTTTCTTCGGCGAGCTTATAAACGCCACTTAATACCGGACTGGAGGAACTGGTAATTAAACGTTCCCCAATCCCAAAGTTATCAATTGGAGCTCCTTCATCCAAAAACGACTTAACTACATGCGCATCAAGGGCATTTGAAGCTGTAATCTTTGCCTTGGGGAAGCCAGCATCATCGAGCATCTTCCGGGCTTTGATGGCTAATTGCGAAATGTCACCGGAATCGATCCTGATCCCGACTGGTTGGTGCCCTTGAGCGCTAACTTGCTTGAAGACCCGAATCGCGTTCGGCACTCCTGACTTCAAGACATCATAAGTATCAACGAGCAAGGAAACTTTGTCAGGATAAACCTTGGCCCAAGCTTGAAAGGCACTTAATTCATCAGAGAAGCTTTCGACCCAGGCATGTGCCATTGTGCCGGCCGCGGGAATATTAAATTGACTGGCTGCTTGTAAGTTCGACGTGCTGGTACAACCGCCGATCACCGCGGCTCGCGCCCCATACGTGGCGGCATCAGGGCCCTGCGCCCGCCGCGCGCCAAATTCCATAATTGGTCGGCCTTGAGCGGCATGGTTGATTTGCCAAGACTTCGTCGCAATTAATGATTGATGGTTAATGATGTTTAGAATAAAGGTTTCTAACAGCTGGGCTTCAATCAACGGTCCACTAATTGAAATAATTGGTTCCCGTGGGAAAACAGGGGTTCCTTCTGGTAAAGCCTTAATCGAGCAGTGATTTTTAATCTTGCTCAGGTAATCCAAAAACTCGGGAGTAAATTCATTCAGGGAGGTCAGGTATTCAATATTCTCCTTAGTGAAATGCCAATTTTGAACTTGTTCTACCACTTGCTGGAGACCAGCGACAATGACAAAACTACCGTTGTCGGGAACCCGGCGGTAAAAGACGTCGAAGCGAGCTTGTCGATCATGGGGTAGGGTAGCGTAGTACCCATTGGCCATGGAAAATTCATATAAGTCGGTTAATAGTTGTAGATTCATCTTAAATGCTTCCTTTTAAGTAAAAATTACTTTAATTTAGCTAAAAATAAAGGTATGGTTGACTTTTATTTACGTCTAGTATAAATACTTTGCAGCAAAATGCAAATGATGCCCTTTAGTTAAGTTGGTAGAGCTTTGGTGGCCGCCCAGAATGGTTCAAAGTGGCGGCCCCGACTTCTTTGAAGAGGTGGTTGTGAGTTTTCTTAAAGTTGGAATTATCAATCTTGTCAATTGTCGTACCTAAGAAAGCCGCAAAGACTTCGCGCGCTTGGCGCAGGGTAAAGGTATTACCTAAGATCCGAAGAATTTGGGGTTGATAGTCCAGCTTGTTTTTAATCCGATTAATGGCGGTGGTAATGATTTGAATATGATCGAAAGCCAGGTGACCGGCGGGACTTAGGATAATCTCCTGTTGGTCATGGGTGATCACATAGTTGCCCTGATCTTTATCAAGCACGAACCATTGGGCATCTGTGGCCCCATACCCTGGATGCAATTTTGGGGTTGATGGTAAATAGGTCATATAGGCGAGTGCCAGTGCCCGAGTTCCCGTAACCCGCTTGGGATCTGTAAAGGTGGCCAGTTGTTCGGTTGAATTCATCGGAACTTGCAGGCCAATTTTATCGTCAATTAGACGAATGCAGGCCGCGTCGGCACTCTCTTTACTCCGCAAGAGGGTTTCGGGGAGGGCCCAATGTCCCTTTAGAGGTTCATCTGCCCGCTTAATCAATAGTAATTGTGGTCGGTGTAATTCAGTATTAAAACTCCAAATGACGTTGGTGATGGTCACCAATGGCCGGGCAATAATTTCAATATCCAATTGACGCTCCTCCCTTCATAATTGTTAACCCAACTCTATTTTAGCATTTCTCGGCCACTATTAATTGCCCAGTTGCTTTAAATCACGTTAAGGTTAGTTGCTTTTTCAAGCGTTCATAGCGGTGTTCCTAATTGTAGGTGGTCTCGATCATTTCTAAAGGAGAGTGGCTTCGGTCACAGAATAAAATCCCAATGTGATTGAGAATGCAATATTCAATCACTCGCTCCGATAGATAACACTTTCTATTATCAAACACCAATGTACCAATATCATCAAAGGCCAGACATTTCTTTTCCTTTATCTTGATATTTGAAAATTTTAGTCCTTCTTTAGTGACACCAACAAAACATTCATTCTCCACATAAACTATATTCTTCACCCTTTACCCCTCCCGAAGTAAGGACCTGCCGATAAATCAACATCCTACTATTTCATTTGGTGTTAATTTCTTTCTCTCGAATATAACCTATACGTCAATTATAAATTATATGTCTGGTCTACTGCAACGAGCTTTCTTGGCCCCTAAATCTAAAGAGAGCGTGTATTTAAATCCAAGGATTTCGATACACGCTCTCGCTTTTTACTACGTCTCCTTCTAGCGGAGATTAGAAATGAAAACAAAAATCCACCCGGCGCGACGAAGACGGCGGGTGGAAGGGGAAGGCCGGATTGGGCCTATCCCAGGGAAAGCAAGGCCTTGTAAAGGTCGTTGACCTTCGTGGGCATGTAGTCGTTCATCATCATGATCTGGTGGGAGTCCACGACTTCATCGGTGTACAGGCTTCGCAGGCCCACCATTCCCTGGAGGGTGTTGGCCAGGATTTGATGCCGAAGATGGCGGCGACGATCCCGGCGATGATGGTCAGACCGATCACGACCCCCCCATGACGGGAA
>NZ_GG700736.1:0-20663 GCF_000160835.1 Limosilactobacillus antri DSM 16041 | reverse complement strand
ATTAGCTAATACGTCTTTGGCTTTACTTTTAATAGTTCCGTCAATTCGAGCTTCAATTCTTGCCATTCTCATCACCTCAGCAATATTGTACGTTATTTGGCGTACAAATCCAACCATATTTAACTAGGTTAAACTCTTTACAGAACGAGCAAAGATTCTTACATTAAAGACAACCTTACAGCCAAAAAGCCGGGAGCAAGCTGCTTTTTTTAGTATTTCTCATGATATACTTAAATTAAAAGTCGAGGTGGTCTTCATGTTTTTATTAAAACTACATGATTTAATCAAGTATAATTATGAAAATGGCTTGTATTCCAAAGGTTACAGCTATAGGTTTAATAATTCTAATAGCCTATCAGACTTTGATAAAGGAAAGTTTCAAGCTCAGACTGATTATCAAAGTGGAAAAGCGTTCAAACACTATCCTAAATTACTATTTGAATTTTTAAATTTTGTTTTTTTTCGAAAGATGCAGGAAATCGTAAATTTCATAAATGGATATAACTATGAAATGAGAAGACTGCAAAAAATGGATAAAAATTAGATTAGTGGATTGCGCCCTGTCAAGCAGACAGTCAATTATACAATGAACTTTAAGCAGCTTGATGCCGGTATTCTACCGGGGTCAGGCTGTTTAATTTTGTTTGATAACGTTGGTGATTATAGAAGTGAATGTACCGATCAACTGAAGAGGTCAAGTCCTGATAGGTTTTAAAGTACTGACCATAGTAGGCTTCATCCTTGTAGTGACTCCAGAAGCTTTCCATCGGGGCATTATCAATACACTTATCGACCCGAGACATACTGCGGGTAATACCGTGCTCAGTGGTCAAGCAGGCAAACTCTTTAGAGGTGTATTGGAAGCCACGATCACTGTGCAGTAATGGTGTCGCGGTTGGATAGCGTTTAAAAGCCTGCTTGAGGGTTTTCATTACCAGTGGATTGTCATTGCGCTGGCTAACGACATAGCTAATGATCCCACCGTTATGTAAATCCTTAATAGCACTGAGATAGGCTTTCTGACCATTGCCATAGATCAGATACGTTACATTGGTGACCCACTTTTCGTTTAAGTGATCAGCCGTAAAATTCCGATTAAGAATATTAGGCTCATGGTTTTGTCCGCGAGCGATCGTGCAGCTATGACGAGGCCGTCGAATTACCGCTCGCAGATTCATTTCAACGAGGAGTCACCGAATACGCTTATGATTATAGTGACAGTTGTAACGCCGATTAATAAGCATTGTTAATCGGCGATAACCCCACTTACCCTTCATTTCCCAGTAAGTCTGCTTGAGCAGCGCTTTGAGCTGCTCACTGATCTGGCCTTCTTTCGTCGTCGGCTTAGAAAGCCAGCGATAATAACCTACTCGTGAGACCTGAGCGAGGATACAAAGATGCTTGATTGATTGCCCTGGAAAATGACGAGTAGCTTGAATCGCCTGATATCGCGATGATGTCTTATTGCTCGGATTCATTCTCCAGGGCACTTAATTTTTTTAGGAAGTAGTTCTCCGCCGCCAGATCCTGGTTGCGAGCTTCTAGCTTTTTGAGCTGTCGTTCGAGTTGTTCTTCTTTACTTAGTTTAGCTACAGTGCGGTCTTGAATTCGATGACCACGATGATCAACTAAGGCTTCGTAACCGTCCCGCTCATACTTCTGTACCCAGCTATAAACCTGGCTGTAAGAGACGCCGTATTTCGCCATCGCTGCTCGATAATCTTTATCACTGGCTAGGGTAAAGTGAACGATTTCTAGACGCTGTTCATAAGTGGTTTTCCGGTGTGCCTTCATCTTGGTAGAACCTCCAGTTATCTTCTTCAAGGTTTTACCGTTAGTATACTGGTTAACCCAGCGCCTGAGAACACCGCGACTGGAAATATTATACTTACGACAGCACTCCAGCTGTGAAAGGTGATTGTCAAGGTAATCATGGACCGCCGTATGTTTGAGGTCGACAGGATAGTGTCGCCAAGTGTGCGACTCTTTTAAGCCAGCTACCCCATTATTTTGGTACTTAATGATCCAGCTTGTTAAAGTTGATTTACTAACCCCCAATTCACGGGCCCCATGACTTACCGAGGACTCTCCCTCAAGGACTTTCCTCACCGCTGCCAGTCGTTGATTTAAGGTATGGTTACTAGTTCGGTTGGACATAAAAAATCCCCCTAGAGTTACATACAGAATTTTGTATAATTCTGTGTCCACTCTAAGGGGAGCATATCACAAGGCTGGGGTCGGGTTTTATTGTAGGATTGAAACCACTCGTCGGTCCCGGTCAATCTTACCGGCCGCTTGCAGGTTCTTAAACTTCCGCGACAGGGTCTCCGGAGTCGTTCCCAAGTAGGTGGCCAGATCCTTCATCTTCATTGGTAAGGTGAAGCGGGACCTACCGCGCAGGGTGGCCTGCCGGTTCAAATATGCCCACAGGCGTTCTTCCACCGCTTCCATCATTAGGTACTGGTTTTGGGTGGTTAACTCCTGCACCTTGTCCATCGTTAGTTGCAGGAGGCGGGTGGCCAACTCGGGGTACTCCGCCAGTAGTTTGGTAAAATCCTCGTAGCTGATCGTGCAGAGAGCGGCAGGCTTTTGAACCACCGCAAAGGTTGCTTCGTTCTCAGCCCCGTACAGCCAGCGCTCACCCACGTAGTCCCCAGTGTGCATGACCTCAAGGACTTGCTCCTCCCCTTCTTCATTTAGTTGGTAGAGCTTGACCTGGCCATCTTCAACGATCACCATCCGCCCCTCATCACCGGGCGCCAGGATTACCTCGCCCCGCTGGTAATGATGGTGGACCAACAGGGATTCAATCTGGCGCTGGTTAGCCAGGGGAAGCTGGTTAAAGAGGGGGACTAACCGGACACAAAGGTGGGTGCCACTAATCATCATCTTCGTCGTCCTCTTCTTGGTAGCGACCCTCCATCAGATCATTTCCCAGGAAATTTTGCCCGGCTAAGATCTCGGCCCGCATCCAGTCATCCAGGTCAACAATCGTGTGAACCAGCTTCATCTTTCCTTCTTGCTTACCAAGGGCGATTGCCTTTTGGAAGAAGAGTAGCTGGGTGTCAAAGTCCTTAATTAGGTCAAAGAGTTGGTCCTTGCCGGGCGCGTACTTTTCCGCCCCGTCTTCCTTTAGCATTGCGTACTCTACAAACTGCGCGGTTGTGGTTGGAACGGCTTCCCCCAGGCTAAGCAGGAGGGTGTTGATCCGGTCAAAGTATTGGCGCTCGGTTGCCACCCATTCCGCCGCCTTTTGGTTAATGAAGAGGCTGGCGCAACCCTTAGCATACAGGCGAGCCTGGTTGACCTTTTGCTGGTGGAGCCATAGGTTGGCAAGAATGTGGCCAGTTATCGCCCCTGCCGTTGGGGTGTGGTGATCTTGGTCGGCTTGCTTTAATTCAGCTTGGTATAATTCTTCCTTTGTCATTAGGCAATCTCCTTTTCCTTTACGCCGTTGACTTGGTAACCCAAATCTTCAACAACTTTCTTAACGTCATCAGCACTTGATTGATTGGTGTCGACCTTTGCCTTGAGCTTACCAGCGTTAAAGAGGACCTTCACATCGCTGACCCCGGCTTGATGCTCAACCGCCGTCTTAATCTTATCCATGCAGGACGGGCAGGTCATCCCACCTAATTCCATTACAACCTTCTCCATTTTCGGTCCCTCCTTTGTTTTTCTTTTAGTATAGTGTACTATTTTCCAAAATAATTGATCATCGTCAAGTCTAGCGAACTTTTAGGAGCCGCATTCCGTTTAAGATAACAATCAAGATACTCAACTCGTGAACCAGCATTCCGGAGGCCATGTGAATCGAGTCCACCATCAGGCCTAGGAATAAGAGGGCCACGGTTAAGACCGCAATAGCGATGTTTTGGTTCATATTGACAACCGTCTTCTTGGCGATCATCAAGGCCAGTGGCAGACGACCAAGGTCGGAGTGGAGCAGGACCACGTCTGACACGTCGAGAGCCACATCCGTCCCGTTCCCCATTGCAATCCCAACTTCTGCGGTTGCCAGGGCCGGGCTGTCGTTCACCCCGTCACCAAGGAAGGCAACCTTGTGCCCCGCGGCTTGGAGTTTCTTAATCTTAGCCACCTTGTCCGCCGGCATTAAATCACCAATCACTTTGCTCATTCCAACCTCTTGACCGATCTGGTCGGCCGTCGCCTGGTTATCACCACTCAGCATGATTAGATTAGTGTACCCAAGTTCCCGCAGGCGGGCAAAGGTTTCCTTGGCGTTATCCTTGAGCGGGTCACTGATCCCCAGCAAGCCCCGTAATTGGCCATCAATGGCAACGTAAACCAGGGAGCGCCCCTTCGCCTGCCAAGCCGGTGCCGTTTGGGCCACCGCCACCAAGTCAATCTGGTGGTTCGTTAACAACTTGGCGTTCCCCACGGCGACTTGGTGGCCAGCCACTTGGGCAACCATTCCCTGACCGGCAATCGTTTCGTTATCGTCAACCGGGAGCGGTTCTTGAGCTAACTTATCAATGACCGCCTTAGCCAGGGGGTGGTTGGAGGCCGTTTCAACACTAACCAGTAACTGACGATCTTGATCGCCCGCTTCCGGTGCCCACCACTGGTCAACCACTTCCGGCTGGCCCTTAGTGACCGTCCCTGTCTTATCAAAGACCAGGGTGTCAACCTTCTTGAGGGCGCTAAGGCTCGCACTCCCCTTAGTTAGTACCCCTAACTTCGCCGCCCGACCTATTCCGGCCACGGTTGAAACCGGCACCCCGATCACCAAGGCCCCCGGGCAACCGAGAACCAGAACCGTGATCGCCAACTCGTCGTCCTTGGTCAGCAGGCCAAACACCAGGGCCATCACCATCACCAGTGGGGTGTAGTACTTCGCAAACTTATCGATCACCCGCTGGGCCTTGGACTTGCTGTCTTGAGCCTGTTCAACCAGTTCAATAATCTTCCCAAAGGTGGTGTCTTCCCCGACCCGGCTGGCTTCAACCACCAGGGTCCCGTCCTCCAGGATTGTTCCGGCGCTGACGGTTTCATCGAGGTTCTTTTCAACCGACCGCGACTCCCCGGTTAAGCTGGCCTCGTTTACCAGCCCGGTTCCCCGCTTAACCTGACCGTCAACCGGGATCCGGTCACCGGCCTTGACCAGGACCAGGTCTCCTTCGTCAACCAGATCAATGTCGGTTACCTCACCGGTCGCGTCGTCAACCGAATCAATTACCTCAGCAGTTTGCGGGGCCATTTCAGTTAAGGACTTGACAGCGGCCCGTGTCTTGCGGAGGGTCAAGGCCTCCAAAACGTCCCCGAGGTTGAAGAGCCAGACCACGATCGCCCCTTCAGTGTACTCACCAATGATGGCGGCCCCGATGATGGCAACGGCGACCAGGAGTTCAATTGAGATCACCCGGTACCGCAGGGCGCTGAAGGCCCGCAGGATAATCGGAATCCCCCCTAAAATCGTGACAATAATCATTAACAACGGGTAGACCGTTTCCAATTTTGCAAAGCGACTCAGTTCGGCAACAACGATCAAGATTGTCATCACCAGTACGTTAATTTTTTGGTTCTTACTGAAGAACCCCCGTAGCTTGCCCATTGTTCTTTCTCCTTCGTTTCCTTTATCATTATCTTAGCCGCCATGGGGCCTAGATAAATTGACAGGGATCAAGAAAACGAAATATATCAGGAAACTATTAAAACCTTTCAACGTTTAAAGACTTATTTTTTAGTATTATGATTATTCAGCCAACTGCAAGATTAATATTCACTTTTGATATATCAGAAAGGAGCTAAATAATAACTAAACCTCACAAAGAACCTCTTTATAAGATAAGCCAAATTAAAAATTACCTTTGTCGAAGTGAGCCCTGTAAGTTTAAAGTGCTAAAAAATAGCCCCTACTTAGCTACTTGGCTAACGTAAGGGGTATTTTTCGGCATTCTTAAGGTTCCATTATTACAAATAGACCCAATAAAAGAAAATTTAGGTACAAAAAAAGAGCATCTTTTCAGATGCCCCGCCGGCTCGGATAAGTAATCAGCTGATCCAATTTACACACCAGCATCTTCATCTTTGTAACAATATTATAGCTGAAAACTTTCTATGATACAATAGGAAAGCACACCAGAATGCCCCCATCAAGCATTCAATTTGTGTGTGGGAAGGAGGTTCTTCCCAGTGACTCATTGTATCTTCATCTTTGTATTGTTGCCTTTTTTCAGTAAGAAGCAACTGAAAAAACTGATTAAGTTCATGATTGAGCTGTTAAAGTACATGCTTTAGCATTTCAGTAGAATAAACCAGCGTCTGTCGCGTGCGGCAGACGTTTTTTGTTTATTTTCAATGGGTATTTAATCATATATGGCCCCTAAGTTTAAAAGAGAGTCCTATTAGTAAAGGATAGAGTGTAATTTTTGTAGATTACGTAGTAGTGTACTTAAAAGGACAGTCTTCGATATGATCGTTAATTAGGCCTACCGCTTCAAGAAAGGAGTAGATTGTTACTGGCCCCATAAATTGAAGACCTATTTCTTTAAACTCTTTTGCTAGGTTTCGAGATAGTCTATTTTGGGTTGGTATGTCAGTAAACTGTTGAGGGTGGTTAATGATTGGCTGTGGAATTAAGGTTGTTAGTACTGTACACAATTGGTGCCCTTCACGGTGCATTTTAGTCATTACACGGGCATTATTAATGGCGGCATCAATTTTTCGCTGATTACGAATGATTCCTCGGTTTTTCAGTAATTGCTTACGTTGATTACTGGTAAATTTTGCAACCCGCTCCACATTAAAGCCTGCAAAGGCTTGTCGAAAATTTTCTCGCTTATCCAAGACTAATTGCCAACTAAGTCCCGATTGAAAGGATTCTAGAACCATCATCTCATATAAGTAATTCTCGTTGAGGTTCAGCTTACCCCATTCGTGGTCATGATACTTCGTAAGGAGTGGAGCATCATCGTTTTTCGGAAAGCAGCGTTTCATTTAATTCCTCCTAATAGTAATTTTGATCAATCAGAATTTGAACATAAAAAGGGCATCTTTTCAGATGTCCCACCGGTTCGGATAAGTAATCGACTGACTTGATTTATACATCAGCATCATCGTACTTGTATTGTTGCTACTTTCTAAGAAGCAACTAAAAAAACTGATTAAGTCCATTAACATTTCAGCAAAACAAATCAGTTTCTGTCGCGTGTGACAGGTGTTTTTGTTATTCTTAGAGTTATTTGAAACTATTTTTATTTAGGGCAAAATCTAGAGCTATTGCAATTATAATTAAGCATCCTGCAGTAATCCAACCAAGTTTAATAGCTGTTACTAGTTCATGAGACCACATGTTTAAAAATACTGAACCTGTTGCTGTACCCATAGCAATAGCAACATTTTGAACCATTCGTTGAAGTGAACCAATACTACCCTGTGAAGTGATATCAGTAGTTTTCATAATTACAGATATGTTCGCCGGTTGGAAATAGCCACCACCTACACCATAAATAAACAAACAAATTGTAACTAAAATATATGGTAAAGATGTTTGATATAGGCTCAAGAGTAGTAATGAACAAAGAATAATAGATAATCCGACTTTAGAAAAGGAATTATCTTTCAAACCATTATTATGTGCACTAGATATTCTAGAAAATAAAACTAGACCTATAGGTGCACCTAGTACCAGTATACCCGTCAATCCTGAATTTAATTTAAAGACAGTTTCAAACAAATAAGGTGGCATAAGAAAGATTATGGCTGAAGCAAAACCAAAGGCAATCGTTTCATATAGATATACCAGTAGCGATTTATTCTGAATAAGATTTATTACATTGAC
Organism: Limosilactobacillus antri DSM 16041; assembly: GCF_000160835.1. Taxonomy (GTDB): domain Bacteria; phylum Bacillota; class Bacilli; order Lactobacillales; family Lactobacillaceae; genus Limosilactobacillus; species Limosilactobacillus antri. Next base: position 12,859 of record NZ_GG700736.1, on the reverse strand, counting down.
AACAGGAGTTTCTTTATTTCTTTCTACTTTAAACAAGATAATTACAGCTATTAAACTAGCAATTATTAATGCTATCCCAATAATACTATGTGAGCTTAGCAATGACAATCCACTAATAAGCAGTATCACAAATAGTCCATTAGTAAGACTTCCAGGGTAATCAATGTGTTTAGCGTATTTATTCTCAGAGATATTTGTAATTAATTTGTGATTACAAATGAGCCCCAGAAGGACGAACGGAATGTTTAACCAAAATATTCCTCTCCAACTATTTAATGATAGTAGCAATCCACCTAATGAAGGACCAAGTACAGGTCCGACACCAATCATAATTCCTAAAACTCCGATAGCAGAACTGGATTTTTCAGCAGAAACTAAGGTGGTAATTAAAGAGGCTGATGTTGCTTGTAATGCAGCTGCACCAATACCTTGGAAAATTCGAAACATAATTAACATTTGAATATTAGCTGAAAGTCCGCAAAGTAATGAGCTAAGCCCAAAAATTATCAGTCCAATATACGAGAACGATAGTTTACCAAATTTATCACTAAGTAGTCCAAAAGGAAGAATAAAAACAGCAAGGCTAATAGTATAACCCGTAACTGCAATAGCAGCAATGTCTGCTGTAGTTTCAAAGTAAGATTTTAAAAATGGTAATGCAACATTGATAATCCCTGTATCTAATGTTGATAATAACATTCCTATGCCAGCAACTATAACGACTAAATGATCTTTAGTTCTTATATTCATAGCGCATTCTCCAGAAAGAATGAAAGTCTATATTTACATCATGATTCAAGCTGTAAGTCATTTCTGCAACAACTTCTGCCTTATTTTTTCCAATATGTTGCAGATCAGCACCCATTTGCCTATTCATATTTGAAATATCAAATGTATCTGGGTCTGCCAATTTTAGATTTCGAACACCCATTCGAACTAACCGTTGTGCAAGTTGTCCTCCTATTCCACCAGTGCCTGCTATTCCAATTACAACATTTTTCAATTTTTCTTGTTTATTATGTTGTTCCTGTTTGGTGTCACCGAGCCAACCCAAACTACGATTTACCCTTTCCCAATACATCTCTTCGTTTGGGATTGCTGTGTATTTTAAGTGCTTTTTGTCGTGAATCATTATATTAATCCTCCTTGTTAGATTGTGCTAATTATGTTAACTTATATTTAATTAACGATCAATTGATTCAAGAAATATCGAATCAAGGAGGACAAAATGACTATTAGGATAAACTTTAGTAAATACTCTACTGTAACAGACGAGACACTAACTCAAAGATTTCAGTTTGTTTATTCACCACTGAATGAACTTCTTAGAAGTCTTCATGTCTTGATGAATCCTAGGCATCATGGGTTAGTTGTAGATTGGGCCTTAAAGACAATGGAACAATTAGATAAAGAGGATATTGATAATTTGTACTATTTTAGTCCTGTATATGAATTAGGTGTTCCTCCCACTGTACTTTGTAATTTTCAATACAATGCTAGTAATCTAAAGGATGAACTATCCATGCTTCGCGCTTTTCTTAGTAGGCAAAGTAATGTAAATGGACTAATTAATGAGTTATCCACCTTAAATCACGATAGAAGTAACACGTTTATTCCAAATTTAGCTAAAGGTCTTGAATGGCAGGATTTTTCTATTAACCGGAATCCATTACTTATAAAAGACCTTAGTGGTAACCCGCAAACTGTCATTAACCGTTTTTTTAAATTTATCGTTAAGTATAATGACAATGTTTTTTCTGCGGTTTGGGAAAAAGCTAATATTAAAAAACTCTTATTTCAGGAAATTAAGATACGGGCGAACTCAATTAATATTCATGGTATTCGAAGTACTATAGATGAATTGCAAGTAGCTCGTATGCACTGGAAAAATGATACTTTAATTATTAATAAGCCTTTTGAGAGAGAAATTGATCTTAAAGATACTGACACAATTATGCTCATACCAAGTTTTTTTACTTGGCCTCATCTATTCGTTGATACATTTAAAAATGGAGTGGTCATTACTTACGGACTACAAAAAAGAGCAGATCTAATTTATACACCAAAAGAACTATTATTAACTTTTAAGGCTCTTAGTGAACCAACCAGACTTCAGATCTTGAAAACCGTTTCGAAGTCACCTTGCACTACACAAGGACTGTCACAGCTTTTATCACTAGGTACCTCCACTGTATCCAGGCATTTACAAATATTAAAAGAAGCAAATTTACTAAAAACTACAAAACAAAAAAAGTTCGTTCTTTATCAAATAACAAATAGAATATTTGAGTTAGTTCCTAATTTTTTAGATTTTATGAGAGATGATAACAAATGAGAGTCGTTAATAGTGCACTTACCTGTAATAAATGGTTGACTGTTAATGAACTGTCAAAAGTCTGCCATTTAAGCAGAGAAGAAGTAATAAGTCAACTTCAGTGTGATAAAACTATTATTTCATTACAATTTTACGGTAGATGGTATTACAAAAATAAAATGAGCTACAATGTAACGAAATTAGGTAATACCAGTAATAACATGTTGAATATTAGAAATACCATTAGTAATTTAGGAATTGCAAGAACCTGTTCACATCATCTTGGTGGAAAACTAGGGGTCACTATTTTTAGGCATGCTGAGCTTAAACATCTAATCTTCACTTCTGATAAAGTTAACTATTCTTTTACTGAAAAAGGGAAAAATATATTCAGCAAATTTTGTAAAGTAAATCAAACCACCGTACCCTGTTGCTTAGATTTCTCGGAGCGAAATTTCCACTTTGGAGGAAGAATAGGAAATGATCTTCTAAATTATTTATTGGAAGACGATTTGTGTAAGTTAACCAAAAGTCGAAAAGTAGAACTTTGTAAAAAGCCTGCTAGTATTGTTCAATCGGTTTTTACCTAAGTTAAGTTACGAAATAGGACTTTTAGTTTGATCGTTTAAGCGCATTTGTACAATTTTAACGTTCCAAATTGAAAATTGTTTACCAAATAATATAACGATAACTTACTCCCTTGTTTATTTTGCAAAGGCAATTTATGATCAGCAATTATTCCTTTAGATAATTTTCCTTGATCTTTTATGATAGATAACCCTTTAGCTCGTAAAAGGATAAGCATTTCACGTTCTTTTATAATTAGGTCTAATTTTAGTACAGACTTGTTTTCCACATACACTATAAATTTAATGATAAAAGTTAAATATTAAAATGATACTGATAAAGCAAATAAGATCTAAGAAACCACCTAAAAAAGGCACCTCATATCCCCGAGGTACCTTTTTAAATTCAACTTTTTAATGACTTACGATCTGTCAATAAAGCAATCGGCGACAGAATCAATACAATCACCGCGCCTACTAAGTAGGTATGACTGAAGGCCTGGCTGATTTGTTGATTCTTAGTATGCTTAATTTTTCTCAAAGCTGTCGTTAAAGCTTCTTTTTGTGCCAATTGTTTGAGACCTACTAACAATTTTTTCTGACCCTGGCTTATTTTCTGATTACCCAAATTAATTTTTTGAGAAGCTTTCTACCGGTGCGTTATCAAGAAATGTTTGGACCCGTTGCGGTTGTTTACGGATGCCAAACCGAAGCCGAAGCAATTGCCTTAGCTAATAATTCTAGTTATGGTCTTGGAAATACGGTTTTCGGTTCTGATATTGCCCATGCTCGAGAAGTGGCCGCTCAAGTAGAAAGTGGGATGAGCTGGATAAATGCAGGGTGGGCCTCTCTACCTGAAATTCCGTTTGGTGGGGTGAAAAATTCTGGTTATGGCCGGGAATTGAGTGAAATTGGCTTTACTGAATTTGTTAATCAACACTTAGTTTATGAAGTAGAATAGCTCCAAGCCCTTTACCTTACTGACTACTTGTGCTATAACATTCATCAAAACGAGGGTTGCTTCCGAATACGCCTCACTAAAAACAAACAGGAGATGATGTTATGGAACGAATTGCTAAATCGAAATTATTTGATTTATTAGGGGTTATACTAGTGGTGGGGATTGCCATCGCCAGTGGTTATTTAACTGAAACCCTTGCAGAAGTAACAAACTGGGGTAGTTGGGCGCGTTGGGTGCCATTTGGGCTGATCTCTATTGGGAATTCGGTCCTGTCCATTTATTCGACCCGGCTAACTGGTCGCATGAATAATGTCGGTAATTGGATTGGGATTATTAACGCTGTCCTATCAGGAACCATTGATTACTTACTTGGCAATCAGGCGGCGATTGTCACTTATCCGGTGACCTTTATCATTTATATTTTTGCAATTCGAACCTGGATGCGGTCGGAAAAGTATCGGGCGACTAAGCCCTTAACGGGAACGAAGAAGTGGCTAGTGATGATTAGTCTGTTCATCTTAAGTATGGCCTTTTCCTTTGCCACCAATTTGATTGGTTGGAAAAATGGTTTCCAACAACCGCTATTTTGGATCGTGGTGATTGCCTTTGGCCTTTCACTAACCGCTAATGTTTTAAATGCCATGAAGTTGACAGTCCAATGGCAATACTGGTTTGTTTATAACTTTGTCCAGTTAATTAAAGCCTTAGTGCAAGGTAATTTTGCTAACGTTGGTAAATACATCTACTACATTATAAATGCCTTGGCCGCCTTAAGTTTTTGGACAAATTTGTCTGCCAAGACAGAAATTGAAGAACCATAAATAAAAACTCGACCTTGAAATTCAGGATCGAGCTTTTATTTTTAGGTTAAGGTTTCGCCACGCAGACTACGGTAAAAATTAACTTGGCAGGCTTTGTAAGGTTATGTCCGTATAATTGGTGTAAATTCTAAATAGGACTTTGTGAAATCCGTACAATACGGTACTGTACCCTGTCAAGTTGACACATTAAATAATAAAAACTAGTTGGCCTTGCCGAAGCGGTATTCTGCTGCGGTAAAGTCATTTCTTTTGCCTGAAATAAAGGAATGCGTAAAGTAGCTTGGTTGACTTGAAATCCTTTGGATTTCGTTCATGTAAATTCACCGGGATAATATCTTGCATCTAGAAAGGCTCCTCCAACTGTTTTCTTCCAGTTTAGGAGATGCCCGCTTTTTTTTATATACGTCTTATTATGGTGTGCTTACACATATTCTACCCGGTATGGGTTTATTTTTTTACTTTATGTTGCACTTCAATTGTAAATTCACCCCATAGAAAAAGCGCCTCACAATGGTTAGAACTTTTGTCTAACTATTATGAGGCACTAGTAGTAGAAATAACGTACATAATATAGTACAATATAATGTAAGAGAAAAGAAAGGAGTCCTTATTATGCCAATTGCTACTACTCAAAGTGATTTCCGTAATCATATTAAAGACTACTTAGATAAAGTCAATGATGAAAACCAAACAGTACTAATTGCACGTTCTAATCAACGAGCAGCAGCTGTTATCTCACAAGAACAACTCAATACCCTTCTTGAAGCTGTTAATGCTAAAGAAGATTCACTAGATTATGCTATTGCCAGAGATAAGTTAATCGAAATGCACATCTTACCTGATGATCCTATCGTTGAACCAACTGACGATTATTGGAACAGTTTTAAGCCAAAGGATAACAGTAACCAATGAGATATCAATATAAACCACGAAAATCGTTTGAACGAAACTTAGCTTATCTTGCACAGCTTGATATAACAATTATTGATGAAGTAAAAGACGCTATTTCTATTCTCCTCGATGGCGACATACTTCCCGATGATTTTCATGATCACGAATTAGAAGGAAACTATACTGGCTATCGAGAATTTCATCTTCGTGATACTCCCAAAGGGCAGCAACCAACTGAAACAACTGACATTGTAGTTATCTATAAAGTCAACAATCAAGATTTAGTACTCGTTGCTGTTAATATTGGTTCTCATAAAAAATTATTCCATGGTCGTTATCATAAGAAGCGTTAAAAGCCGTTGACTAGGGACTAGTCTTGATAAAATAGCAAAGTTCTGTAAGTAATTCTTTATTAAGCCGGCTAAAATTGTTACGTTAGTTATTTAATAAATTGTTTATTTATTTGTCTGCTAACGATATAATTAAACTAGACAAAGGAGGTATCAAGATGAAAATTATTACTTTTACTGCTATCAAGGGTGGTGTCGGTAAAACAACCTTGACTTTAAATTATGGTGATTGGTTAGCCAAACATGGCAAGAAGGTTCTATTAATCGATTTAGATCATCAGTGTAATTTAACAACCGTTTTTGAAAAGACACGACGCAACAATACCATCGCTGAAGCATTTAAAGAAAACGATAATGCTCAAAAAGTAAAAATTGACAGTGTCGGACCAAATCTAGATTTAATCGCCGGTTTTATAGACCTAGATGTTTTGGGAAGTTATCTAGAAAATAACAGTAACAAAGAAATGATGTTATTCATGTGGTTTAAAAACAACTCCGATTCATTAAACTTAACCGACTATGACTATATCTTAATTGATACACACCCAGATTTTAGTACCATCACTAAAAATGCTATTGCTATCAGTAATTACCTTCTTAGTCCCATCACACCCAGTGAGCATGGTTACAATGCTAAGTTTGACCTAGAAACACGACTCGAAAAATTCAGAAAATCACTTTTTGATTATCGAACTGGCGAAACTTACGTAGACGCAAAACTTTTCTTTATCGTTAATATGATTAGACATAATACAAGTATGTCTCGCGATTTGCTAAAACATATAGAAGGTGATGAAACAGTCGCAACTATAATTCCAGAAAGAGAGCTCTTTAATAAAGCTACTGCAAGGCACGCTTCGATATTTGAATTAGCCAATCATGATAAATCCGTTTTAAAGCAAAATCAAAAGTTCATAAAAAAAGCCGATCATCTTTTTCAAGAATTAGCAAGTAAAACCAAGTAAGGAGAGTTAGCTTATGAGTTTAGATTCATTCAACCATAAAAAAGACGAAGAAATGAGAGAAAGTTACGAAACTACATTGAAAGATAACAAGAATGACGCAGTAGCATTTTTAAAAAATATCAGTCGAAAAGAAGTAGAGCGTAAGCGATCAGTAACCTTCTCAATTACTGAAAGTCAATTAAAAAAAATGGACACGGCTGCCCGAAAAAACGGATTTAAAAATCGGTCAGAATTCTTAGCTTCAATCATAGATGCAATTTAATAATTAAATAAATAATTAATCAGACAATTTATTTAATTAACTCATAATTAGATAAAAACTTGTAAAGTGTACCGGACCAAATAAAGTTGCCGGTTAGGAAGCACTATGCTAAACTGAAACTAATTTAACAACCGAATGAAGAGATCAAGCTAAACTAAAAAGATCCCCAGTTCACGAGGAACCAGGGACCTTTGGTTTAGCAAGTAGCTACCATCCAGCTACTTAGGTTCAGACGATTTTAACTTGCAGGTCTAAATCGTCTGAACATTGCTCTTAATTTGTAGGTTAATTATACCGCAAACCAGTCCAAAAGGGCAAGTTTAAGGATAGTTAAAAACAAATTGAAGTCAATGGACTAAGTAGCTAACTGGAGTTATTTAGTCCATTTTTTGTTGTTAGAAATTAAAAAAGTTGCCGAATGGGCAACTCGCAAACAGACACATGCTGGTAAATTACAAAGCCTCACCACTAAATGAACGCTTTGTAATTCAGTTAGAGCATATCAGGTTTGTATTATAATGCAAGTCAGATGTTTTAGCAACTCTCTTTTGAGACAGCGTGTGTCAGTCAAGAAAGGGAGTTTTTATTATGACAAAATCAACAAATTTTAATTACTATGAAGCCGATAACGTATATGGAGCCTTATTTTTCCAGTTCCCTAAGGTATTAATGTATGGCGAGCAATATAAACATTTAAGCAGTGACGCTAAATTGGCTTATATGGTACTGAAAGACCGGCTCGAGTACTCTTTGCGCAACAACTGGGTTGATGAAGAAGGACACGTCTATTTTACTTTTACCAATCAAGAACTCGAAAATTTATTTAATTGCCATAATCAAAAAGTCGTCAAAATAAAAAAAGAACTCGAAACCGCTCATTTGCTGATGCAAAAACAACTGGGCTTTAACCCAAAAACAAAAAAGAATGAACCGAATCGCTTATATCTGTCCAAGCTCGATGTGAAAGCAACCGATGTCTATTTACGCGGTGAAGATAGCCCAAAAGTGTCTCAAACCCTTGATACAAGCGGAAATGTGAAAATCACACTTCCGCAGGAGACCGCTCAAACCCTTGATACAAGCGGAAATGTGAAAATCACACTTCCGCATAAGTCCGTTGATGAGACCGCTCAAACCCTTGATACAAGCGGAAATGTGAAAATCACACACAATCTATATAAAGACTATAAAAATAATATAGATACTAATAGATACGATATAGATACTCAAAAGTTGGACTTTTCCACAGCCAATTTTTCACCAGCTGAAATTGAAGCTCAAAATCGAGATTTAGTAAAACATGCTGATAAGTTCTTAACTGACGAAGATAATGGCTTACCGGTTTTCTTAGAACCAGAAGCAGTGCAACTACTTAGCTTTTGGTGCCGGACCCCACAACAAATGCGGCGCTTTATTGGCATTATCTTAAACGCCAAATATGCTGTTGAAAAAGAACATAAGGATTTAGGCGTATGGATTCTATTAGATGACCCTGATTTAAAAAAAATGATGACCAAAACGCTAAGACGCTATTTTAATGCCCTAAGAAGCGATGAGAAACATATCAAGAACGTTGAGAATTACCTGTACGGCACTATGCAAAACCTATTTGATGTTTGGTGGAACCAACAAGCGGCTAGAGACTATGTGGCCAAACACCCCAAAGACCAAAATATTGATAACGAGCATACTTGGGATTAAAACGCCGTATAAGCTCATTTAAGCCGTTTTAAGTGCTACAGGCATGATCATATTAAAATCGCTTTAAAATCGCTTAGACAGAAGAATAGGGGCTTTTAAATGAGCGTCAGAGCTAACCAGGCTAACCAGCTCAAAAGTTCAGCCTTTAGATCAACGCCAAGCTCAGGTGATTTGAGGCCAGGGCTTTATCTATTGATAGGGTACTCAAAAGGTAGTATAATGGTAGTAACAAAAGAGAGGAGATGAGACAATCATGGCAGTTAAGGAAAAGAAACGCGTACAAGTCAAGATTGACAAAGAATTGGCAGATAATACCGAAGCCGTTTTAAGCCAGTTAGGCCTAAACCCAACTACCGCGATCAATATGTTTTATAAGCGGATCGTAGCTGACGCAGCATTACCGTTTAAACCAGCCCTGAGCGAAGCCGAAAGAGCTAATTTAAGCCTTTTAAAGGCTACCAAAGAGACACCAGTAACAGAGTTCAAAGACGCTAAAGAAGTCGCTGATTGGCTCAATGATCCAGATGAGGACTAATGGCTTATCAGATTAAATAAATTAATAACTTGGAAGTGTGATGAACATGAAAGATACAATCACAATTAATGACTTTTTTGAAATTGCCAAAGAAACTGATTTAAAAGATTTACTTGATAAGTCATTACATGAGCCAGATCCAGAAAAGCGCAAAGTATATGACGCTTTATATACCTACTTTTTAGATAAAAGGCAAGATGAGGTTATTAAGCGAAAGGACTTTGTCCGTTGATAGATAAACCCCAATATATAATTGTTGCTGGTATTAACGGAGCAGGGAAAAGTACGCTATACGATACATTTCCCAGCTTGTTTGACAAAACAAAACGGATTAACGCTGATGAACTTTTAAGACAAATGGGTGGCGATTGGCATAAAGATAGTGACAACTTAAAAGCCATGAAAGAAGAAATCAAACAACTACACTATGCTTTAGATCACCAGCAAAGTATTCACGTAGAAACAACACTAGCAGGTAGAGGCAAAGCTCAACTCAATTTGATTGACAAAGCTCACAAAAATGGCTTTGAAGTGACTTTATTATATGTTGCTTTGCGAGATGAAAATTTAGCTATCCAAAGGGTCAACGAACGGGTACAAAAAGGTGGGCACGGTGTTCCAGTAGCAACGATCAAGAAACGTTATCAGCAATCCAAACATAATTTGCCATTAGTGGCCTTTAAATCTGATAAGGTCATGATTTATGATAATAGCGAAAAGTTTACCCCTGTTTATGCAAGAGATAAGGGACAAGTTTTTAAGAACGATTTGAGGCATTTTCCTTGGATAAACCAAAATATTACTTATCCAGAAAAGGTGCAAAAGCAGTTACAAAATTTTGCAGATCAAAACCCAGAAGTAAAGCCTAAAAATGATCCAGAAAATAAAAACGATCGGCCTAGTTACTAGGCTGGTCGTTTTTGAATTTGTTCGGTTTATGCGCATTAATGTAATTAGCAAATATTTTTAAAAGTTCTTCGGTTTGTTCGACCGAGAGGTTATCAGCTTGAAAGTATTTTTCGAGCAAAGCCCCTTTTTGAATTAATCGGCGAGAACGGGCTTTGCGTGCTTGGCGGTTTTCATAGTATTTAGATTGCCGTAATTTAAAATTTTCTCGTTCAATTTTTTGCTTTAAACGTGCTTGTTGTTTAACTAATTTTTCATATTGATTAGGCATAGAATTTCCCCATCTCGTATGGCTAATGATCTACAGACTTTACCTTTAAAAATTCAGAAAATTGCTGGGCTAAAATCTTAATCTGATCGTTAGACAAATTAGCATAATCTAAATTGGCTTGACTGATGATTTGTTTACCTAGCCGTTGTTCAATCTTATTTTTTTCGTCCTTAATTTTTTGATTAAGGGCTTTTAATTTAGCTTCTTGTTTTTCTAAGTTACTTTGAGACATAACGATCCCTCCAATCATATTAGAAATAATCACCGAAACTATATCATATAGGAAACGTTAAGTCAAAGTATAAAAGTTGAAATAGCGAAGCGGAGGGCATACACTAAAAGTGGAGTTAAGGGAATCAGCAGACCGAGTGAAACGAGGTCAATGCGCACTTACACACAACAACTAAAGTTGGTTGTGTTATTGTGCTAAACCCTTGTATCAGAAGTCGCCGATGGCGACAACAAAAGCAAACCCATAAACCCAAAGAAAGGTGGTGACCGACATGGCAATTTTTCACATGAGCTTTAGTAATATTAGTGCTGGAAAAGGAAGAAGTGCAATTGCCAGTGCCGCTTATCGAAGTGGCGAAAAATTATTCGATCAAAAAGAAGGTCGAAGTTATTTTTATGCTCGGTCGGTTATGCCAGAGAGCTTTATTTTAACTCCTAAAAATGCACCAGCATGGGCCAGTGATCGAGAGAAATTATGGAACGAAGTAGAAAGAAAAGACCGTCGAGCAAACTCACGGTACGCTAAAGAGTTTAACGTGGCTCTACCAGTTGAATTAAGTGAAGATGAACAGAAAGAATTATTGACAAAATATGTACAAGAAAATTTTGTTGATGAAGGTATGGTAGCTGACGTAGCAATTCATCGTGATCACCAAGATAATCCGCACGCTCATGTGATGTTAACTAACCGTCCATTTAACCCAGACGGAACGTGGGGATTGAAAAGTAAACGAGAAAACATATTAGACGAAAATGGGAACAAGACTTATACAGGAAATAGTCGTTTCCCAAGATCAAGAAAGGTGTGGTTAGTTGATTGGGATAAAAAAGAAAAAATCAATCAGTGGCGGCACAATTGGGCGGTTAGTGTCAATCAAGTTTTAGAGCAAAAAAATATTCCCGATCGGATCAGCGAAAAATCATTTATCGAGGAGGGAATAGATGATACACCAACTCAACATGAGGGAATCAATAGTAAACGGCATGAAAGAAAAGAATTTAACCAACAAGTAAAGGACTATCGCAAGGCCAAAGCCAGTTATAAAAATAACCAAGAAAAAGTAATCAATAGAGGTCATTTAGATAGCCTAAGTAAACACTTCTCGTTTAATGAAAAACGGGTAGTTAAAGAGTTAAGCCATGAACTGAAAACTTATATCAGTTTGGAGAACTTAGATGATAAGCGGCGCATGCTATTTAATTGGAAAAACAGCACCCTAATTAAACATGCGGTTGGTGAAGATGTGACTAAACAATTATTGACAATTAACCAACAAGAAAGCTCACTCAAAAAAGCAGATGAACTCTTAAATAAAGTGGTTGATCGCACGACGAAAAAACTTTATCCAGAGCTTAATTTTGAACAGACCACGCAAGCTGAAAGACGAGAATTAATTAAGGAAACCGATAGCGAACAAACAGTTTTCAAGGGTAGTGAATTAAACGAACGTTTAATGAACATTCGTGATGATTTGTTGACCCAACAATTATTGACCTTTACCAAACGGCCATACGTTGGCTGGAAGTTATTAATGCAACAGGAAAAGGAAGTCAAAATCGAACTGAAATACACGCTGATGATTCATGACGATAACTTAGAAAGTCTAGAACACGTCGATCAAGGGTTACTAGAGAAATATTCACCAACCGAACAGCAAAAGATTACTCGCGCAGTCAAAGATTTACGAACAATCATGGCTGTGAAGCAAGTTATTCAAACCCAATACCAGGAAGTTTTAAGAAGAGCCTTTCCTAACGGCGATTTTAATGAATTACCAATGATTAAACAGGAACAGGCCTATACAGCAGTGATGTACTATGATCCAGCTTTAAAACCATGTAAGGTTGAAACAATCGCACAGTGGCAGGAAAATCCACCAAGAGTATTCAATACCCAAGAGCATCTGCAAGGACTAGCTTATCTATCGGGACAGCTGAGCTTAGATCAGTTAGAAAATCATCACCTACAACGGGTTTTAAAGCATGATGGTACTAAACAACTCTTTTTGGGTGAATGCAAAGTCGATCCAACGATTAAGAACAGTCAGATCGAGAAAATCCAAATGCAGTTAAAAGAGCAACAAG
>NZ_GG700737.1:85639-105392 GCF_000160835.1 Limosilactobacillus antri DSM 16041 | reverse complement strand
CAAACAGCTTTTATATTTTATCACAGCCACCCGAGCAAAGTCAACAACTAATTTCAATCAATCATTCGTCAGCTTGCTAACAAGCAGCTTAAATAATATATCATGTTACCAAACGGTCGTCAACAACTTTTTTCAAACTGCTGATTTCTTCGCTTGACAACGTTAACTACTATACAAGAATTACCAGTTACTGTCAACAACATTCTACGCTAACTCATTCCTACTGAGCGACAAACCGTGAACAATTATTGCACCGCGATCGCGTATTGAATGCAATCAAGCCAAGTTTAGCAATCAATTCACCAAGCCAAGCGGCTAAGTTGGGCCCGATAGCGAACTTTATCCACGGTTAAAACATTTCATAATTATTACGTTTATCCTAATATTAGCCACGCGAACTTCACAAAGCACCAATTTCCTGCTAAACTTCATCACTGTTGAATACAAGAAAAGGAGAATAATGTTGACTACACTGATTGACTTTATATTACACATCGACACCCACATTATCCAAATTGTAAATCAATTCGGTGATTGGACTTACCTGATCCTATTCGCGATCATCTTTATTGAAACCGGGGCGGTAATCATGCCGTTCCTGCCGGGTGACTCACTGCTCTTTGCCGCCAGTGCAATCGCCGCCGACCCCCGTTACAACCTCAACATTTGGGTGTTTGCCCTGCTCTTCTTGATCGCCTGCCTAGGCGGTGATTCACTAAACTTCTTAATCGGGCATAAAATTGGCAAGACCCTTTCCAACCATTCACTTTTTGGCAAGCTAATCAATAAGGAAAGCCTTGCTAAGTCAGAAGCCTTTTTTGAACGGCATGGCGCGCCAGCAATCATCCTAGCCCGCTTTATGCCGATTATCAGAACCTTTGCGCCGTTTGCCGCAGCGGGTTCCGGCTTCCCATACCGCCGCTTTATCCCTTATAGCATTATTGGCTGTCTAACATGGGTCGTCCTCTGCTGTGGCGCCGGCTACTTTTTCGGCAACCTCCCCTTCGTTCAGGAACACTTCTCAGTAATTATCCTGGGAATCATCTTCGTAACCCTGCTCCCAGCAATCTTTGGCTTCCTAAAGTCGAAACTTGGCAAGGTCACTGGCGAAACGAAGGTATCCCCAGAGTATCGTGAGGAAGAAAAAGACTAATCCAGTCCAAATCATAAAGAGTTTTGTAAAAAAACTCAGCGGCATCAGCAAGATGATCGGGTCTGTCCGCGGATTCATCACCCAATTCATCCCGGAAAAAAGCCAGTAATGACTGCTAATAAACACGCTAGGAAAGTCAACCAGCACCAATACTAAGGTAACTGCCAGCAGACTCATCCCCCACATTAACGGTGTCAACAACTGCCAAAGTTGTTGCCGCCGTTTTTCTTTTCGAAGGCTCAGCCACGCCACTGGTGTACTGGTCACCATCAGCAACTCATTAAGCAGCAAATCTAATTTAACGTCCGCAAAGTGACTGCGTGCCGCAGCGGTCAGCGGAAGATGGGCCAACTTTAGCTGCCCGGGCAGCGGCAGTTCAAGGTATATCAACAGCCGCCGGTAATCGGCGTTTATTGCAGCCCGACTGACTTGAATTGCCCGCGGGTGCGCGATTACCCATGGTGAAACATTTAGAGTAATAAAAAGAGCAAGACTAAGCACGCTAACAATGCACACTAGCGTAACCAGAATTGCCCTTAAATTAGTTAATCTTCCAGTCATCTAAAGTCTCCACCGTGTAGGTCGGCTGAATGTCTTCCTGAGCAACTTCAGCAGGGCGGGACAAGCCCGTGTAAACTAGTAAGCTATCCATTCCAACATTAATCGCTGCCTGAATATCCGTGTGATAATTATCACCAACCATCACCGCGTCCGCCGTCGAGAGACCGACCCGCTGCAAAGCCATTTCCATAATGATCTTTTCGGGTTTGCCAATCATCAGCGGTTTTTGCTGGGTCGCGTACTCCACCAGCTTAACGATTGAGCCTGCGCCGGGCACCATCCCCCGCTCATTCGGCAGGTTGCTGTCAGCGTTGGTCCCAATAAACTTAGCACCCGCCCGGATTAGGAGAACCGCCTTTTCAAGCTTTTCGTAGGTAACGTGAGAATCGAGCCCTACTACAACAAAGTCCGGTGCCTGGTCATCATCCTTGAATCCCTTCGCAGCCAACGCCTCGCGAAGACCGCTTTCACCCACTACGTACACTGAACGCTTTTCTCCGGCAGCCTGGTCTAAGTAGTCAGCCGTAGCCAGAGCAGTCGTGTATACGTTTGCCGGCCCGACGTTGATTCCGTGGTTCCGTGCTAGATTATCAGCGACAAACTGGGGTGACCTGGTGCTATTATTCGTTACGAATAGTACTTGTTTCCCGGCCGACTGGAGCCGCTTGATAAACCGCGCCGCAGCTGGGATTCGCTTTTTTCCCTTATAAGTAGTCCCATCGAGGTCAATAAAATATGCTTGGTAATTAGCAGTCATTGCTCGTTCTTTTCTCCTTGCTTTCGTGAACGAATCACAAATTTCTGTTGACGCTTTCCCGTCCGCACACGTTGGGCGTGCTGGTTCCGCCGGTGTTTGACATCTGCTTGGTTGGCTTTCCGCCGGCGCTCTTTAATCACCGGCCCACGCGCATGGTGTCTTCGCCGACGGTGTTGCCGCGGAAGATGGACCTGCCCATTATGGACAATGAAATAAGCACAGCCAAAATTGCAGTCCTCATACAGGAAATCCTCAATCGTTTCAACACCATGTTCGGGGTTATAAAGTGGATTCTGCCGGTCATAAAAACCCGTCAAGCGTAACTGGTCATATCCCCAGTCACCAACAATATAATCGTATTTACTAAGAATATTGCTAAAACGCTTGGCAAATTCCTCACCACTAAAGGCGTGCCGATACTCTTTTACGAGCTCATACGGGTGCCCATTTAACTGGAAATGCTCCTCGTCTAGTGCTTCATAATGATAAAGGTCTGACCGCTGCTCCTCACGCTGGTCAATATAATCTTGAATTTTTGCCCGGTTCAACCTGTCACCTTCTTTTTAATCAAGTTAACTTCTTTATCTTACCATAAAGCTCAGCGCTGCTTCCCCAAATCGGCCGCTTTGGCTGCAATCATTTCTTCGACCTCAGCAAAGCTCACAGGGGCACCAAACCGAGGTCGGGGGTTAAGGTAATCAAGTTCCGGCGCATCAATCCCCACGTTAATATTTTCTTTCGTCGGGACCGCATAGTGGTGAATATGACCGTGCAGGTTAATAATCTGGGGTGCAACCCCTAGCATCATTGGATAGTGCGTCAAATAATATTGACGGTGGTTGTACTTCAACAGGACCCCGACGTCATGAAATTCATATTTTGGCTGACCGTCAACCATAAAATTATGGGCAGCCAGGTATTTAAAGAGCGCCCGGCTATCGTGATTGCCCTTAACCAGCACCAGGCGTCCATGAAGCTGCGCGAGGACGTCTGCAACAGCCGCATAGGCCTTCCGGGGCGGCTTAGTAAAGTACAGGGCAATATCGCCAAGATGGTAAACGAGGTCGTGCTCGCCGACTTGAGTGTTCCAGTTATCAATAATGGTCTGGTTCATCGTTGCGACATCCGGAAACGGTCGCGGGGCAAATTTATCTACCCCTAAAAGTTCACTATGAAAGAAATGCGTGTCGGCTGTTACAAATTGCATCTAACCACCCCTAAATTGGCTAAGAGGGAGCGAGACAGAAGTCGGAATCGACTTCGTTTTCGAGCCCCCGCAAGCGCAAATAGGGTTTCAGAGTTCGGCTTTGCCGAGCACTGGAACCCATTTGCGTACTGCGCCGTTCGTATTTTATCTAAGTAAAAGGGCTTATGTCACAGCCCCTCCATTTCAATTCATATTTTCGTACCGCCAGTCAATTTTCCGGCGATAGCTTACTTAGCTTCTTTTTTCAAGCGTTCGATGTCGCGAACGATCATCAGCTCTTCATTAGTTGGGATCAACAGGGTCTTCACCTTTGCGTCAGCAGCGGACAAATCCCGTTCAACACCACGACATTGATTCTTTTCCTGGTCAATCTTGATACCGAAGCAGTCCAGGTTGTCGGTAACCAGCTTCCGAACCGGAATACTGTTCTCACCAACGCCGGCCGTGAAGACAATTGCGTCTACCCCATCCATTTCGGCAATGTAAGCACCAATGTAGCGCTTGATTCGGTTAACGTAAATATCCAACGCCAGTTGCGCCTTCTCGTTTCCCTTGTCGGCAGCATCAAGAATATCCCGCATGTCTGGGGATAATTCAGAAATTCCCAGCAACCCGGACTTGTGGTTTAGGGTGTCGATCATTTCATCAGAAGACATTCCCGCCTTTTCCTCAACAAAGGCCACGAGGGACGGGTCAACATCGCCGGAACGAGTTGCCATCGTAATTCCGGCCAGTGGGGTAAAGCCCATTGAAGTGTCAAAGGACTTCCCGTTCTTCACCGCCGTAATGGAAGCACCAGCTCCAATGTGCATCGTAATCAGCTTGAGGTCTTCTAACGGTTTCTTCAGCATCTTTGCTGCCTGAGCAGCAACATAGCGGTGACTAGTACCGTGCGCACCATACTTCCGGGCGCCGTACTTTTCATACCATTCGTAAGGAATGCTGTAAAGGGCATTCTTCTTTGGCATTTCTGCGTGGAACGAGGTGTCAAAGACAGCAATTGCAAATGCGTTTGGCAATGCCTTACGGAAAGCCTTGATCCCCATTAATTCCGCTGGATCATGCAGTGGCGCGTATTCTGCTAAGGAATCAATCTTTTTAATTACGTCGTCAGTAATAACGGCAGAATCCTTAAAGTATTCGCCACCAGCAACCACCCGGTGGCCAACAGCCGTAATTTCATCGTAATTCTGAACGATTCCTAAGGCAATCAGCTGGTCAAGCAGGTACTTGATTGCGGCCCCGTGGTCACCAAAGGGCTGGTCATCCTCGTGCTTTTGACCAGCGTACTTGATCTTGGCGTGACCCATCTTTTCCCCGATTCGTTCGATGGTTCCCTCAGCAACTACTTCTTCACTTGGCATATCGAAAAGCTTAAACTTCAACGTTGAGCTTCCGGCATTAACTGCAATTGATTTTGACATAAAAACTGTCTCCTTTTGTTAATTTAAGTTTGTCTGGACCCACTGGTCGATTTCTTGCATAAAGCTGCTGAACTCTTGCGGCTTCTTAAACGATGGAAATTCACCAAGCAGGACCTTAGCCGCCTGCTTGCTGTCGCCACCATGCCGTTGCAAGAGCAGGATGGCTTTTTGGGCATTCTGGTTTGCAAATAATTCTGCCGGAAGGTTGATTAAGCCTTGCAAATAGCTGACAGAGTGCATCCACTGGATAAACGGCTGTGCTTCCTTCGTTTGAAAAAGATTGCTTGGAACCAAGAACACACCAAAACCACCCGGACGTAAATAGTTCAACGCCTGCTCAATCAACAAGTGGTGAACGTATGAATGGCCTTCTTGAGCCCGGGTCCGATAATTTTTAGTGTTCTGGTCTAACGGGTAGTAGCCAATTGGCAAATCCGCCACCGCTAAATCACATTCTGGAATGTCCAGTGCATTAATCGCATCCTGGTAGAAGAGGTCCACGTTTAACCCTTGTAACGCTACGCTCGCGCTCGCCACTTCCAACATTGCTGGGTCATTATCAATCCCATAACCATGGATTGGCTCGGCGCTTGCCTTTTGCAACTGGTTGATTACCGTCGTCAGAAGGTTGCCGGTCCCGACTGCTGGATCGAAAATCGTGGAAGGACGGTTAAGCTTACTGATCTTTTCAATCAAAAAGGCCATTAAGAAACCAATGGTATCCGGCGTCATCTGATGGTTAGCCTGGATTGCATCTTTGCGCATCACTTTTAAAAAGCTCAACTGAAGAACCTGCCGAATTGTTTCCGCGTCGGCGTCTTTAAAGGCCATTTTTTTGTACAGCTTTTCAAGTTTCGCAACCGTTTCCTTATCCGGCACCCCATCTTCAACCGCCACCCGGCCATCAATCACGTTTTCCGCATTTTCTAGCATGGCATCAAGGTATGAACTCCGTAAAGCCGATTGCAGGATTTCAGTCCCCTGGTCAAAGAGTTCAAACAACTTCTGTGGTGTCTGTTGCAATGTCCCTGTCACCCCCTAACTAATGACAAACATTACAATAACAGTTTACCGATTCTCCGTTTCAAATTCAAGATAACGCTTTCCATTCACCGGATTTTCTGGTGTAGATTGCGCCGCGCCTGACTTACCAGCTCGTCTGTCAGCTGCCGCTCTAGCTGATACTGGGTTGCGTAATAGTGGTATTGAAAAACCAGCGTTGCACAAATACAGCTGAGGACCAGCAGGCTAGTAATCATAACGTATCCCCGGTGGCGGTTACTGATCTTTTTCAAAGCAAACAATCCCTTCTAACTTTTGACCATTCGTCCTGGTAACCGTAATGCAGACCCGCTGACTATCCAGCCGCTTAAAGCCGCTCTGCTCAACCCTGATATTGCTAAAAACCGGCATGTAGCCGCCATTAACTGACCGCAAATATAAACGATCCCGGAGGCACAGTTCATAATTTCGGTGCTGGTTCAAATCGCGCAGTTCAAGCTGGTAACGGTCGGCCCGTTTGAGTGCGAAGTGGTGGTCAGCAGATTCAAGTTCTTGCAAGCAGATTACCCAATCCGTAGCCTGGGCCAAAGATAACCGACTCGTCGTTCGTACCGCAGTTAACGCATAGCCCGTCAAGACTACCACCAGGCTAGTCACCAATAAGGCTGCAATGCACTCAACTAGCGTAAAGGCTGGTTGCCGTTTCATAACCGCATCACCAGCCGTCCCTGGTACCACACCGCTGCCTGGTCGGGGCTTGCTACCGCTTGATAACCTGCTCGCTTAATGACCGTCTTGCAATGGTGAATACGGTAGCCGTCACTGGCCTCCTTCAGCAGCCGGGCTGCGGTTAGTTTTATTAGATGCTGCCGCTGCTGATGGTGCAACTGAACCTGACACGCCGCCATGGATCCCAAGCCAATACTTATAATTACTAGCGCTAAAATACTATCTGTCATCACAAACCCGCTCGTCCTTTTTAACATCGTATTCCCCCCGTGCCATCTGGATTACCAGGCGGTAATGACAACGCCCGCTCCGCGAATAAAAGCGCTGAGTCGCGGGCCGCACGTAGCCATCTGCCTGCATCTCAATCGGTGAAAAAGCCTCAACCCGCATGGTCGCTGGAACCATCACCGTAAACCGATACCGCCAGCTAGTAAAAGTCACCGCATGGGTATCCGCTGAGTAGCTGATTGTTGTTGGCTGGTGCTTGAGGTGGGCCCGGGTCTGGGCCAAGTGCCACTGCTGACGAAAGCCTTGCCAAAAGCGTTGCTCAGCGACTTGCTCATTGCTACGGCCAATCAGCGGACCGGTAAAAAGTAAAATTACCGTGACCAGTGCCAAGACAATCACCATTTCAAGCATCGTAAATGCCCGCGCTCTTTTCATCGCTGGTATGCTTTCCCGTTGACAATTGCTATTTTTTCACGCTGCGCACGAGCAACCTGAGCCTTGGTCAGGTAATCCTCAGCTTGGAGCTGAGCGTAGCTGACCCGGTTCGTGCCATGTTCATTTTCATAAGCATCAATCTGGGTTTGAACAACGGCCACCATCGCATCGCCATGGACCCGGTTGGCGTGCCGCCGTTGCTGGGTTAAATTGGGTAGTACAATTAAAATCAGCAGACTGATAATAAAGAGTACCACGGACATTTCCAGTAAGGTAAACCCAGGCCGGCGCCGCTTTAACAACTTTTTCATCAATACACCCCCTGAATCGATTGATAGATCGGCAGCAAAATGCTCAAGTAAAGGGCCACGATCACCACTGCAATGACAATAAAGATAACCGGTTGGACAAAACTCAGCAATTCCTCCAGCTGGACCAGCAGGCGCTGAAAGTGAAGTTTGCCGAGGGCCATCAAGTCAGCGCCCAACTGGTCGACCGTCGTTCCCTTATCCGCTAAAATCAGCAGTTCGTTCGGTAAATACGGCCGGCTGCTAACTAGTGCTTTAACGTCACTTCCGGAATCAAGCTGGTCTTGGAGAAGCTGACCGAGGCAGCGAAGCAGGGAACGAGGCGCAAATTGATTAATAACGGCTAGGATCTCCTTTAGCGACATCCCACACTCCAGAAGGGTCGCCAAAGTCGTGGACAGGTAATAACCGTAGTACAGACGATAACAGCGTCCGACCACCGGTAATCCACACAGCCATACCGCCCGCTGGTCTGCGTTAAAGCGCTGCCAGCGGAAACCGGCACGGACTGCCCAGCCGCCGCCTGCTAGGACCCCAAAGCTCAGCGAAAAGACGCTAATTTCTTTCAACCGCGTCCACTGTGCCCCCACGCTGCCGGTCTGCCAGCTATTTAATTCGGGAAAAACGTAGATACTCAGACCGACCATGAGGAGCCCCAGCAAAAAAAGCAATAATAACGGATACTGCAACAACCGATGAAGCTTCTGCCGTTGGCGCTGCTTGGTAACCAGGAGCGTGCCAATTTCATTCAAAATATGGCTAAGTTCGCCATGTTTTTCCGCCAACAGCAGCTGATAATAAAGGTCCGGGCCCACAAAGGGCTGCAAGCTGTCGGCAAATGATTTTCCTTGCATCAACCGCTGGTTAATCATCAGCACTGTTGAACGCTGCCGTTTCATTACCACCGTCGTAAAGGTCAGGGCCCGTTGCAATGAGAACCCCACCTTTAGTAGGTCCCCCATTAATAAAAACCATTTTGCCTGGGCCGCCTGGTTAAAGTTAACCTTGTGCGAATGCCGCCTGAACCGCAGCACTGATCTGCTGCTGGTCAACAGCTTGTTTGAGGTGTGCGCGCCATCCATCAGTCATCCCCCGTTTCTTATGATTTACGACCGCCGTTTGCAAATCGGCCCCCAGCAAGGAGTCGAAGAGCACCGCCTGCTTCCCATCTTGACACGGCAGGAGCCGCTGATAAAAAACGCCCGTTAAAACCTGCTCAAGGTAAAAAGGGGCAACCCCCAGCTGCTCGAGCCGTGCCAATACGCCAAAGACGTTTTGGGCGTGAACGGTGCCCAGTACGAGCTGCCCGCTTAAGGCCGCCCGGACCGTCATCTGGGCAGTCTCTGGATCACGAATCTCGCCGATAATAAAAACGTCCGGTCGGTGACGGAGACCAAGCCGGAGCAATTGTTGGTAATTCATCCCGGCCAGTTCATTGACCTGGAGCTGGACAAAGGACGGTTCATCAATTTCAACCGGGTCCTCAATCGCCATTACCACCCGCTGGTCAGCCACCTGGCGGGCGAGCTGGTACATTGTGGTGGTCTTTCCCGAACCCATGGGACCCGCAAACAAAATCAAGCCCCGTTGCTTTAACAGCGCTTTTAATTCCTGCCACTGGTCTGGAAAGAGCAGGTGGTAGTTGCTAGCACTGAAATGATAAATAAAGCGTACCACCAACAACTCGCGGCCCTGGTAATCACCCACGCTGGAAAGCCGGAGGTTAATGATCTCAGGCCCGTGGTGCCATTCCATGGCCCCCAGTTGCGGGCGCCGGTGTTCGCTGACTGCCATGTCCGCCTGGTATTTCAAATAGGAAATCAACCGCTGACCATAGTCAGGAGCAACCTCTTTAACAACACTCAGCTGTCCCTGACAGTTGATCAATAAGCGGTAATACTTTTTATACGGCAAAATGTACAGGTCGGCGGCCCGGCGGCCAATCGCTACTGCAATTTCTTTTTCAAATCCAATCATCCAAAAAGCCCCCTCACCTATAAAAAACGGCAAGCGGGCCAGTTTAAACCAAAAAAATCCAAATTCCCATAACTGATGAGAATTTGGATTTTAATTTAGACGCAGCAACTGCTTATTCTTCTTCGTCGTCATCGTAATCTGGCAGGATACCAGTTTCGTAGATGTCGGCAACGTCATCATTAGCAGTCAGTTCATCAATTAAGTGCCGGTACTGCTTTACCTTATCTTCAGGAACGGCGGTCCGGTTTTCTGGAATCATCGTTACTTCGGCAGTATCAAGGTCGTACCCCTTTTCCTGCAAAGCATCCCGAACGCTGGTCATGGTGCTTGGGTCAGTGAAGATTTGGAACTTTTCTTCACTGGCTTTCATGTCGTCCGCACCAGCATCTAGTGCGTCCATTAACATATCATCCTCGCTTGTGTCCAGGTCGTCACGGAGGATTTCAATCAAGCCCATCCGGTTAAACATGTAGGCAACCGATCCGCTGGCCCCCAGGGAACCACCGGAGTGACTAAAAGCTGACCGAACAGCTGATGCAGTCCGGTTCTTGTTATCAGTCAAGGCAGAAACCATCACGGCCACCCCACCCGGAGCGTACCCTTCGTAGGTCACTTCTTCGAACTTAGCGCCACCAATACCAGAAGCCTTAGCAATCGCCCGGTCGATATTCTTCTTTGGCATATTGGCCGCGTGTGCCTTATCAATTACAAGCCGTAATTGGGCATTGTTGGCTGGATCAGGATCACCTGCTTTAGCTGCTTGGTACAAATCACGGGAAATCTTTTGGAAAATCTTTCCACGCTTAGCATCCTGGGCGTTCTTCCGTCCTTGAATGTTATGCCATTTTGAATGTCCTGACATTACTGACTCCTCTTTTCTTTATTAATGTGATAAACAGATAAATTTTAGCAAAATTTGATTATGAATTCAAGGCTACCGGCGAAACGACAATCCCGCACCCAGCAGCCGAATTCCCCATAAGATAACGACGATAACCGCCAGCACGGCCAGCCAAGTAAGCGCGGCGGACTGAAAATCGGCCGCAAACTGGACGGCGAGCGAACTGTACTCAGCATTAACCAGCTGGGGGATCAGTCCCTTAACTGCCATTACCAGGGTCCCGCTAATCAGCAGGGCAATCGTGCTGATCCAGGAACAACTCTGGATTAGGTGGCGGCGGATAGCGGCCCCGATCAGCAGCAGGACGAAAAGAAAGCTGCTAATACTCAATACCGCGGTGTTAATCGTCCGAGCCAGCTGCAAATTATTAATTGCCTGCTTGACCTGTGGTGTGTTGATCCGCGAATTAACGGCGGCGTTAATACTCTCGTTAACCGCGCCCGTCGCCCCGGACGGCAGGAGGCTGCTGGAAACGCCAAACTGGGCCAACTGGCTATTTGCCTGCCCAGCCAACCGGTCGGTAACCCGACTCAGGTCTAGGTTTAATTCCTGACCGGCAAAGGCCTGGTTCACGACCGTCCTGACGATTTGGTCGGTATCATCCTTCGTCAACAGCTTGCTGGAAATCCCGTACTGGCTTAGCCCTGCCTGAACCTGATCTAGCAGGTCGGACTCCACCGCCGATGAAGTGACTTCGTGCATTACAAACCGTTTGTTAAAAAACGTCCGGCTGCCAATTAGGCTAAGCATTAAGAACACTAGGACAATGACCCCGCAAATGTTAAAGCCCAGGTGGCTGCCGCGGCGGTCAGCAGGCTGACCATGCCGTGCTTGGCGAACTCTACTCCGTGTCTGCACTGGTCCCGACCACCTATTGTAAACGGGTCGACTGCCGTGAAACAATGCTGTGATCCAGAATTACGTCGTTTTCACGGTCATCAGTATCTTCCATCAGCTTCGTCAGCAGGCGCATGGAAACTGCACCAATGTCATACAGGGGCTGGCTAATCGACGTCAGCATCGGCCGGCACAGGCGGGTATAGGTTGTGTCGTTTGATGAAATAATTTCAAAGTCGGTCGGCACCTTAATCCCGTTATCCGTTAAACCATTTAACAGGCCCACTGCAAGGTGGTCATTCGTTACGTAGGCCGCCTTGACCCCAGAGTCGGCGAGTGCCTTTGCCTGGTCATAAATCTGCTTGTAGCTGCCGTCAGTTTCAATTACTAACTGGTCGTCAAACTGTACACCGGCCTCAGCCAGGGCATCCTGATAGCCGCTTAACCGGTCATCCCCGTTGATGGAGTAACCGAGTGAACTCGTCACTAAGGCAACATGGTCATGATTATGGTCCAGCAGGCGGGCCACCGCTTCCTTGGCGGCCTTCCGGTAGTCAATCCGTACTGCCGGCAGTTCCTTATCATTAACCACGGATCCAGCCACAACCACCGGTGTACTGCTCGACTTAAACTCCGCCCGCAATTCTTCAGACAAGTCAAAGCCCATGAAGATAATCCCGTCGACCTGCTTGGCGTGGAGGTTGCGAACCACCTTCAGGATCTTATCATTATCGTAATCCGAGTTGGCTAAAATAATATTGTACTTGTACATCGATGCAATATCGTCAATCCCCAAGGCAAGTTCCGCAAAGTACGGGTTCGTAATGTTGGGGATCACTACCCCCACCGTGGTCGTCCGCTTGGAGGCCAGGCCCCGCGCCACAGCATTGGGCCGGTAATTTAACCGTTTAATTACGTCCAGTACCTTCTGACGGGTCGCCGGCTTAACGTTAGGGTTGCCGTTTACCACCCGGGAAACCGTCGCCATTGAAACCCGCGCTTCTCGCGCAACAGTATAAATTGTTACAGCTTGTTTTTCCATAAGATAGCCCTTTCTTTATTGATATATCATGCTTTCATTATTTTTCATAACTACACTAATATAGCAAATTAAAATCTAATTGGCAAACGTTCGCGGAAATCTTTAATCAAGCCGTAATAAAAAGAGTGGGACAGAACTAGCTTGCCTAGTTCGTTGTCCCACTCCCGTCGACGCGTAACAAGCCTATTTGGGGTTGGTCAAATACTGATCGATCAGCGTTTGAACTGCCAGTCAGCTACTGCGTTGTTGCATCTTTATCTTTAAAATAGCAAAGAGGCCGAGTTAATTCCCAGCCTCTACTCAGTCAGCCATTAACATAATTAATTTTCTTCACGGTCATCCGCAGTGGCGTCAATGACAATATCGTCATCCTGGTCAGCCGCTGGACTAGCATTGGCTAATTTTTCCCGAATAGCTGCCGTTTGTTCATCAAAGTCATCATTGGCAAGGTGGTCAACCACCTGGTCCTTTTTCGCCTTAACCTTTTGGGTGGCCGCTTTAAGCCCATCCGCAACTCCGGCGTTATCCATCTCCGCCAAACGCTCATCAACGATGTCCAATGCCGTTAACGCGTAATCGGTAACGTAGTCCGCAGCGTCATTCAGCTTGCTGTTAGCCCGCGCCCGCAACTCCTGCCGCTTGGCTTCAGGCAGCAATGCCCAGCCAGCTGCAGTAGCAACACTTCCGAAAACGATTCCTGCTAATAATTTCTTACTCATTTTTGTGCAGCTCCCTTCTTGTTCATCCGGCGTTGGCGGTAGCGGTTAAAAGCGCCAAGCACAACCGCCTTCCCCGCGGTCTTTGCCAGCCCGAAGCCGAAACGGTTCTTTTCACGCTGGCTTACCACCTTGTCCGCCATCTCGTGCAGCTGACTATTGATGTCCACAACACTCTGGCTGACGTCTGCCACCGCCCTAACTGCTGGGTCAAGCTGGTTCGACTTCTTGTTAATATCTTCTAACAAAACATTTGTGTTTCCTAACACTTCTTCAACTTCCTTGCTCAGGCTATCTATATCCTTTGTAAGCAGGGAAATACTGCGGTTGGTCTCCCGCATGGTCTTGCTGAGGTGGTTGATCAGGATACATAAGAACACCACCAGGATTAAAAAGGCAATTGCGGCAATCAAGCCCGCTAATTCACCAAACGTCATTCTACTCCGCCTCCCGATTGCACAATTCAGTTATATCAATGATAGCATATCACAATTCCAGGCAAAACAACAAATCTCCCCTATCGACATTCCTCCCCAGAAATTGTTACAATTAACGGGATTGTATTCAAAGGAGGAACGTCCCATGATTATCGGCGCCGGAAATGCCCAATTGAATAACCAGCTGGAGCAAGTTAAACGCGCTTTTACCGACCTATCCTGGAATGAAATTGGCCGGCAAATTCTCAACAAACTGTTGTTGATTATCGTCACCGCTCTGCTGTTCTTCATTATTTTATGGTTAGGGCGCATCATCATTAACCACCTATTTCTTGAATCCAAACGCTACCAGCTGCTCAAAAATAAAAACCGGCTGGCAACCATTCGGGCTCTGACCCTCAATATTTACCGCTACACCTGCTACTTTTTCTTTCTTTACGCCATTCTCTCCGAAATCGGCGTCCCCGTCGGCACCCTGATTGCTGGAGCGGGAATCTTTAGTATCGCCTTAGGACTGGGGGCGCAGGGGTTCGTCAGCGACCTGGTCAACGGCTTCTTTATCCTGCTGGAACAGCAGCTTGACGTTGGTGACACCGTCGCCATCGGTCAAATCAAGGGAACCGTGACCGCCCTTGGGATCCGCACTACCCAGGTGACCAGCGCCGACGGGACCCTCAACTACATCCCGAACCGCCAAATCACAATTGTCCAGAATTTTTCCCGCAACAACATGGTCGCCAACGTGGACATTCACATTGCGCCGAGTGCCAAGCTCGACCAGGTCCGCCAATTAGTGGAAGCGGCCAACCAGCAGCTGGTCGCCGACACACCCGAGCTGCAGGCAGAACCGGTCATTATTGGCCCGCTAACGGTCAATGCCCAGCTGGTCTTTCGGGTGTCAATTACCGTAACTAGCGGGACCCAGTCCCAGGTCGCCAGCAAGTTCCTCGCGGCCTACCTTAAAAAGCTTCACGCAGCCCAAGTACCGCTATCCTGGGAAGGAAGAGAACACATTGAAAATTAAAATGATTGCAACCGACCTCGATGGAACCTTTCTCCACGATGATCACACTTATAACCAGCGCTTATTTGCGAAGGTCTTTCGTCAGCTCCAGAAACACCACATTTACTTCGTCGCCGCCAGCGGCTCCAGCTACCCCCGGCTCGCCCGCGAGTTTGCTCCCTACCTCGATCAAATGGCCTTCATCTCCCAGAATGGTTCGGTCATCCACCAGGGGCGCCAGCTCCTTCAAACCTACCCAATCCAGGCACCAGCCTTAGCCCGGGTCATGCACATCCTCGACCGCTTTTACGGTCCGCAAGACATCAACCAGCTCGTGGTGTCGGGACCCCAAACATCGTACGTCGACCAGCACATGGACCAGCATAACCTGGCCATCGTCAAGACATTTTACGAACGGGTCCAACCGGTCGCGGACCTGCGACAGCTGTTTAGCGACCACCCCCAGGAAGAATTTACCAAAATTTCCATTAACTTTGCTGACCACGTCGACCTCTCCAGGGTAGCAGCAACCCTGGACCAATACTTACCCGCGTCACTAATCATTGAAAATTCTGGTTTCAACACCGACCTCATTGGTGACGCCCATGGCACTAAGCGGAATGGGCTGGCCCTCTTACAGGAAAAATTTAACGTGGCCGATAACGAAATCGTTACCTTTGGCGATAACGAAAATGACCTGGGGATGTTAGCGATGACTTCCCAAAGCTACGCGATGCAAAACGCCCACCAGGTCATCCGGATGCAGGCGGGGCACGTCACCGCTCGTGATAACAACCACGACGGGGTCCTTAAAACCATCCAGGAAATTCTTAAAAACAATAAGTAAACACAACCACCAGCAGGCAGCCATAATCATGACGCCCGCTGGTGGTTTTCGTTAATCATTTTCAGTTACGTGGTAGTAGTGGGCAAAGCGGTGGACAGTATAGTTAACCGCCTTGAGCAGCTCCCGCCGGGTCACAATCCCCGTAAAATGTCCCTCCTGGTCAACCACCGTCAAAAACGACTGGTCAATCAGAAGATGAAGGTTCTCTTCCACATCATAGGGGTCGGTAATCGGCGCAACGTCGGTCTGCATGACGTCCCCGACCCGGTAGCGCTGCAGGTTCTCCACATTAATCGTGGCCGTTTCAATCAACCGGTCGGTGATCATTGACAGGGAAATCAGCCCGCGGAAATGATTCTCATTATCGACCACCACGATCTTCGCGTAGTGGTTCTTAGTCAACAGCAGGAAAGCGTGGTCAAGGGTATTGGTGACGTTCACGCTGGCAACCAGACTGGCCGGAATCAGGAATTTTTCCTGGTGGGCCATCAATAATTTACGCAAGTGTTGTTCAATCATGTGCTCGCTCCTCACGAGAAAACTCTTGGTGCAACTTTGGCTGACGGTGCGAATCACGGTCATAAAAATCAACCGTAAACATCTGCGGGGTAACCGTCACAACGGCAAAGGTGCCGCTAAGCACTGCAAATTGGCCCCGCGGAAGCGAAATACTTCCGGGATTAACCATCAGCATCCCCCGCTCGACCGTCGCAAATAGCTGGTGGGTATGGCCGAAGCAGACAATATCCGCACCAGTCGACTCGCCCTTGAGCATCAGCGGCGTCATTGAAGAGTCGACCCCGTAATGGTGCCCATGGGTCACTAGGATGCGGGCACCGCCAACAAGAACCAGCTGATCTGGAGCGTAGCCTAAGTGCCAGTCATTATTCCCGGCAACCCGGACAAAGGACTGCATTAACGGGTCCTGGCTCGGGATCTCCGAATCACCGCAGTGGATCATTAAGTCCACCTTGGCCTTCCAGCCGGCAACCAGCCGTTCTAAGATGGCCCGGTCACCATGGTTATCGCTAACGATTAATACCTTGGTCATGCCTGCCACCACCCCGCAAATTGGTCCATCAGGGCCCGCAAGGCCCGGCCACGGTGGCTGATCCGGTTCTTTTCCGCTGGAGTCAGTTCTGCCATCGACCGGCCCGCAAACTCTTCAGGCATAAAGAGGGGGTCGTAGCCAAAGCCGTTTTGGCCGCGTGGTTCGGTAAGGATGTGCCCATCCACGCGCCCGGTGGTTTCCAACTTCGCCCCATCCGGTTTCAGGGCAATAATTGTCGTATAAAAGTGGGCCGTCCGTTGGGCTGCCGGAACCCCGGCCAGTTCACGCAGTAGTTTGGCATTATTCGCCGCATCATCATGGTCACCGGCATAGCGGGCGGAATGAATGCCCGGTGCACCATTCAAGGCGTCCACAACCAAGCCCGAATCGTCCGCCATTACGGGGAGGCCGAGCTTTGCTACTGCCGTTTGCGCCTTAATAAAGGCATTTTCTTCAAAGCTAGTCCCGTCTTCATCAATCGGAAACGGGGGAAAGTCTGCCAGCGTCTTCACCGTCACCTGGAAGGGCGCCAACATTTCCCGGTATTCACGGGCCTTTCCCGCATTGTTCGTCGCAATCACCAGAGTTGCCATCATTCTCACTCCCCATCTATGTCAATGCTAGCACACTGTGCATAATCACCAGCAAGCAACCGGTCCGCACCAGTCTGCAGGTCGGCAACCCGCCCGGTCGTGTAGAGAACCGTCTGCTGCCCGCCAGTTGCCGCCAGCTGCCGAGCGGCGAGAACCTGCTTAACCGTCTGGACGGTTTCGTAAGCCGGATCAATCAAACGCACGGCTGGGCCCAACTTATGCTGAATCTCTTTGCTGAGAAAGGGAAAGTGGGTACAGCCCAAAATCAAGTTTTCCACCGGCTGACTGGCAAAAGGCTGTAAAACCTTATCCACTGCCCGTTGCGCAGCTGGCGTCCCGGTTTGTCCGTGTTCAACGATGGCCACTAAGGGCTGTGCCGGCTGACTAACCACCTTCACCGCCGGTTGCAATTCATGAAGGGTCCGTTCGTAGGCCCCGTTTTTAATCGTTGAATCGGTACCAATCACCCCGATGGTTCGCGGGTTCGTCGCCAGGGCTGCCGTCGCCCCCGGCCGAATCACCCCCACTACCGGGATCGGCAGGGCTGCCTGCAGGGCGGGCAGGGCCGCCCCCGTCGCCGTATTGCAGGCCACCACCATTAGTTTGGCATCGTGACGCACCAAAAATCGTCCAATCGCCAGGGCCAGCTGACGGACCTCTGCCTGTGTCTTGGTCCCGTACGGAAAATGTCCCTGATCACCAACGAAGAGCAGGGATTCGTCAGGAAGTTCCTGCCGCAACACCCGGAGGACCGAAAGACCGCCTAGTCCAGAATCCATCACCCCGATGGGCCGTCTATCCATTTCTGCCACCTCACTATTAATCGCAAAATACTTGAAACTTAATTATCGGTTTAATAATCAAAATTTGCAAGTTTTAAAATTGACGCTACTATCCGAATTGATTTTAAGTATAATAATAAGTGATTGGGAAAAGGAGCGAACAATAACTATGAGTCAAAAATTATATGACGAATTGATCAATAGTCCCCAGGGACTGATTAACGGGACCCTGCGGGACGTGATCCTGCCCGCAATTCTCGGCAAGGAAACCGACGAGCTGCTGTATTGGATTGGCAAGGACCTCGCTCGCCAATACCCGGTAGCCAGTCGCGGTGAACTAGTCACTTTGACTCACCAGCTTGGGCTTGGCGACCTGACCCTGGAAAAGCACAGTTCCACCAGCCAGCTCTGGCGGTTAGGAGGTCCCATCGTTGCCGGGCGGATCAAGAAGGACGATGAGGAAACCACGTTCGGCCTCGAATGCGGCTTCTTAGCACAGGAAATCGAATTTCAATTGGGAACCGTAGTCGAAGCCAAACTCAACGACCGGCACCACGATGCCGTTGACATCTTATTGGAAAACGATCCCCAAACGGACAGCAATTCGGAACGGGCCGAATTGGCAACTTTTATCCACCTCCAAAACGCTTCTTCCAGCGCTGACCAGCCCCAAGATGTTAAGCCTGGACGCCACCTCCGCAAGCGGCGCGCAAAGAAGCAAAAGCCACGTAATGACTAAGTAGGCGAGTTAACTTAGGCTTGTCATAAAATGAAGCCCGCCTTTCATGGCAAAAATCGCCGTTCCAGTCTCATTTGGGTTTTTCTGTGTATGAATATAATTTTCAGTCACGCTTACACTTTCATGGTCGCAGAAGTCTCTTACTAAAAGCAAATCCTTCGTTTGAGCGTATAAAGTAGTGGCTGCACCTGCTTTCAGAGAGTGAATAACAACATTTCTACCAATCTTTTCGCTGTATTCTCGAAAGTAGTTACGTAACGTGTTTTGACTAAGAGAACCAAATACTTCTTCATCATCGTCGCCGTTGTAAAATACTCGTTTCAAACGATCATAATATTTTTTATCCAGATACTTAGTATTAAATTTACGGCCTTTATCAATAACATTTAATTCAGCCCAGTCGCCGCCATAAGGGGAATTCATAAGTGTAAATGACGCCCATGTGATATGGAAAGTTGCACTAACACGTACGGCTGTTTTATACATAAAATCGATCAATAAAGCATACTTTTCCCCCAGCCCTTCACTTTTTCCCTGATATTCCTTTTCGCGTAGCCATTTTTCCATATCATTCAATTCTGACAGCGATAATGCGGCATGATGCTTGGTGTCTCGTGTGCTTAATGATTCTACCGTTAGCACATAAGAACTCAATTCTCCAAAATCAATGCCTGAAAAGATTTTTTCTCTTCTAATCATCTTCACAAAAGATCGAACTGCAATCAAATGACTTTTTATCGTTGAATCTTTTACCCCTTTATTTCGTAATGGCGTGACAAACTTATTAACTGTGTCACCATAAGATAAATTCTTTAAGTCTGATTCTGAAATATCATATGGTTCTTTGCCTAATACCATATGAAAATACAGTTTAACTGATAGGTTATATTTTTTCATGGTGTTCGCTGATGTAAGTGAATTGTTCCAAGTAATAAAAACGTCTTTCATAGTAATTGACATGATGATTACCTCTTTCTACTGATTTAATTTTTCTAATCATAATTTAGACAAAATTTTCTCTACG
>NZ_GG700737.1:80120-83802 GCF_000160835.1 Limosilactobacillus antri DSM 16041 | reverse complement strand
CGTTTGTCTCTAATAAACAGAAAAACCGCTCAACATTAATGCTGAACGGTCGCTCAAGTCGCTAAACCATGCTATAATATAGCCGTATGGAAGTTATATTACTTCAACAATTAGGCTGATAGCTTAGCGTAGCGCTCTTGTTCTGGTGTACGGCAATACACCACCAGCCAAGCGCAACAGAGTACACCCTCAAGGGGATCAGCTCCTAGATGTTACTTGGTGCATTGGTGGTAGCCAGTGCACTTTTTTATTTTACCATCGAAATTTTCTTTATAAAACTGTCATTTTACGCGTATTACCACTTAAATTTATATTGAATAGGTGCAAGTGTAAATGTTTCAGAAACGGATTGATTACTACCAGGCCGACTAATGTAAAACTCGCTTGTATCTCCACTTATAGTTCCCCATTCCTGAGCAGTTGGCATATAGATTTCATCCTTCCCATCCCGGTGCCTTATCCGTAGGCCATCATCTTTTACTGAATTTAGATCAGCCTTATGTTTGTAATATCCCTTCTTGCTATCAATAGCCTCGTTGAAAATGTCACGAGAAACAGGCATACTTTTTATTTGCCCATCATTATTAATTTGAACATAACACGTGTAGTATTTCCTACCATTTCCATTAAACAAATACATAGTGGCATGACCATCTCTAGTGCGGGGTGTACGCATTAAATACACCTTGCCAGCTAAATCACCTTGCTTCATCGCATGACTGGTTAAGGGCGTACAGGCTATTGCTAAGGCCAGAGTTGCTGCGACTAGCATCATTTGCAATAATTTCTTCATCATATAATCTCCTCCAAAGACATCATCATTATAAACGACAACGACGAGGCCAATCAGCGTAGCAAATTGCGTTGGTTGGTTCCGTCGTTGTGAAACCAGTTACAAGTTTACCATAATTAATTCTTACATAGGATTAGTTTTTCATGAGCACGAAAAGTAAGTAAATTTCTTCATGCGCTAACCTATTACAATATATTCTCCATTGTCTTCAAACGAATACGACGAAAATCCTCAAAGGTCAGATGATCAATAGGCAGCGACCTTGCTCGATCTGTCGAAAAACTGTAGATCTGTGCTGTATTAACTCGTCCATGAACATTCTTATACCCGTACAAAGGTACATAACAGTTAAAATTAGTGCCCCGAGTAGTAACTGGCAGCACAATTAATGACTGTGTGTGCTTATTGTAGGCATTCGTAGATAATACTACTGCTGGCCGAATACCCCCGATTTCATTTCCCTCCAGGGCACCAAAATCAAAATACAACACATCGCCTTGACAATAATATTCCTTACTCATGATTATTTTCCTCCATAATCAAAAGGAAGCACCGTTAGAATGCTTCCCCTGATATTTCTTTTCTTCAACTACAGCGTTTCGGTGTTCAATAATGACGCCTACGATAATAACAACAAAAGCAATAATATCAATAATTCCAAACCACATATTTTTCTCCTATGCAATGACACTAAATAATTTATCAGTTAGCCCATCGAAGAAAACTCGATCCTCATCGGTTAATTCCAACAACGGTGTACTTCCAAAAGAGGCAAATGAAAGTTGGCCCACAATGTCTTTTGCCATTTCCCACTTAGCACGTTCTTCATTCCAACCATCAACAATATTTTCCAGCCATTCGAGATTAACTTCGTAGCATCGTTTACCGCCACAAGGAGCAATAATTGTGAAATACTTGGCGCCGCTACGATTTTCGATATAACCTTGCTGATTAATTTGATTACAAATTGACCCGAAAACCCTACTAGCGACTTCCATTAATTTAAATTCTGACCACATGATAAATTCCTCCTGGCAAAAATAAATTCTAAATTAAAGAAACTATGAAATTTTCTTCTCGACGGTGCGAATAGCAACTTGCTCGACCCTTTTAGCTCGAAGCCCTAAATACTCACATAATGCAGTAACCGCTGAAGCACTCACAATTTGACTACCGTTATACCATCGGCGAAAAGTCGATAGGGAAACATTATAACCAGACTCAACGATGAAGTTATCGTAAAGATCTTTAACAGATTTATAACCCTCTCGTTCACGGTATACCCCAAGTTTGTAAATAATAGTGTCACTAATTTCTTCCAAAATTTCTCGCTGTCTATTTTTAACCTGCTCAGACATACTTTCGTCTCCTCTACTCTTTTTGATGAATAATTTCTTTTTTCTGATAATTATTATAAAAACGCCGTGAATATCACTTCACGACGCCATCCTGCTAATATTCAATTGTTAAACCTTCGTTTTACTAATTAACTATTCTCTTTAGATCCTCGTAGAATTTCTCATGTGGCCCTGCTAATACTACAATTACTATTTCGTCATTGTCGTTAATGGTATAAGCAATCCTATAATCAACACGATCATACTTAAATCCATAAGCGAAATACGATTTCAGATCACCATGTTTTTCATTTCCTACATACGGATCATTCGCTATCGTGTCATAAATAGCATTAGTAAATTTCTCTTTGAGCTGTCTATTTTTTATTTTTCTCAGATATTTGATTACTCGTTTTGAGGGGTTAATATTATAAGCCAATTTCTTTTTCGAACTCCTCTCTGCTCATAGAGTGAGTTTTTGAAGTTTCTTCCTCGGCTTCACCAATTAATTTATCGATTGCAGCAGGAATATTTGTCTTCATTTCCTTGAATCGATCGATCAGTTCTTGTCCTTCAACGCCCTGACTTACTAAGTCTTTAAGAATATCCTCGTCAAAGTCGAAGAAATCGTCCTCGTTAACAAACTCATAAAAAATTCCTTTATCAGTTAACCTTGGGTGTAATGTTACTCCTTCTCCAACATTGAATGACTTAGGAACAGTTACCATAACTGCATTTCCTTGTTTTCTTGTCTTTGTAATATCCATGTTATCACCTCGACATGATTTTCTCATACTCACAAAATAATTACAAGTAATTACTTTGTGCTTAAAAGTTTTGTCCTAATTCTCCCCACGTCAACTCATCATCGTACATATCAATTGTTGTTTCTATTTATCGCTGAACTCAATTCCAATGAAGTCTTAAAACTTCTACCAAAATTTCTTTCACGAAATACAATTACTTATGTAATAAGTCATATTTTCCGGCTTCACGACCATTACGATTAGTGAGTGTCCAATGATATTTACTGTAACGCTTATATAATACATCTTTCTTAAACCCTGCAAATGGAGTTCGCTTTAATTTAATAGTGATTATTGGTGCGCCTTTGTCGTTATGCTCTATACGATTAATAATTTTTTGCATTATCTTATTCGGTGTTTTAATATCACTAAACCACCAAACACTTCCCTCAAAATCATTTCCTAGCCCGCCGTCACCATACGCCAACAATATTTGCCGGGCGACTCCTGGCTTCGAGCATACATAAATCATCCGTCCACCGTAAACGGGCCTTTCCTCCAAACTATCAATTTGCCATGGCTCGCTTGGCCGACTAGGAACAGACAATTTCTTGACCCGATACACCTTGAGCATATCAACATATAATTTGATAGTATTCTGACCCGAGTTTTCTCTGTACTCCCTATATACTTCACGTTCCCGCTGAATGAGATAAAATTCTCCATCTTGTTGAAATAATCGTGGTTCAATTTCTTTGACCCGATGGAGCATTTCCGCGTTTTGAGGAATAAAAATAGCCCTCGGA
>NZ_GG700737.1:0-78518 GCF_000160835.1 Limosilactobacillus antri DSM 16041 | reverse complement strand
GATTTTCGGTGTTTGTCTTCGAACCTCCGCAAGGATGGCTAGGTTGGTCAAACGCTGGTTTATCAGCGTTTGAACTGCCAGCCAGCTACTGCGCTGAGGCATTTTTATCTTAAAAACAGTAAAGAGACTGAGTTAATTCCCAGCCTCTTTTTTTGCTACTGTAATTTCTCTAAGCGCAATGCGGCTGAACAACCATCCTTCTAGGTGGAACGCCCGTACTTTGCGGGCCGTCTCCCCTAGTCCGCGTAATGCTGTAAAAGCTGCTTGAGCTGTTCTTTTGGATGGTAACCGACTACCTGGTCAACGACCGCACCATTCTTCTTCACCATTAAGGTTGGAATACTCATGATCCGGAACTTCTGGGCGGTTTGCTGGTTTTGGTCAACGTCCATCTTAAAGAAGTTTACTTCCGGCATCTCATTGGACAGGGCTTCTACGACTGGCGACTGCATCCGACAAGGGCCACACCAGGTTGCCCAAAAGTCAATTAAGGCCACCCCTTGTGCCGTATCCTGTTCAAACGTCTGATCGGTGGTTTCCTTTACTGCCATTATAAAGACTCCCTTCTATCTATTTACCTACAATTCTAACAGAGGTCCGCACTAAAAGCACGGAAAGAGCTTACTTATTATAAGTTAACGATTGTGGCACCATCGCCACCAGCATTCGGGGCCGCATAGGAAAAGGACTTCACCCGCGGGTTGCTTTGCAGGTACTGCTGGGTCCCCTTCCGCAACGCACCGGTTCCCTTCCCGTGAATAATCGTCACGGTCCCCAGGTTGTTGAGCAGGGCGTGGTCAATAAAGTTGCTCAACTCACCCATTGCCTCTTCGTAACGGTGTCCCCGGAGGTCCAGCCGGGCCGAGGTCTTCCGGGTTTGCGTCGTTTTGACCGCCCGGTGGCTTGGCTGTTTCCGATCATCTTTCGGCAGGTCGCGCTTAGCCACCTTTTCCAGGTCACGCTCGTCAATCTCCATTTTTAAAATACCAATCTGCACTTCCCACTTATGGTTTCCCCGCCTGCTGAGCAGCTCACCGTGCTGGCCGTATGACTTGACCAGCACCGCGTCGCCCTTATGCAGGTCGTGCTTAGCCTTGGCGCGCTTCAAGACGCTATTATGCTGGAGCCGCGGATTGTCCTGGTGGAGGGCGTTTAACGCCCCCTGAGCGTCAATCAGCTGGTTTTCTTTAACGCCCGCCCCCTGCTGGATTTCCAGCTGCCGCAGGTGGTGGATAATCCGGTCGGCCTTTCGTTTGGCCTGGGCAACCTGGTGGTTAGCCTGCGACCGGGCCCGTTCTAAGAGCCGGTCACGCTGTTCATTAAAGCGGTCCAGCTTCTGGTTAAGTTCTTCCTGGTCCGCCTGATTTTGCGCGACCAGCTTTGCCAACCGGTCGCCTTCCTCCCGGGCCCGCTTCCGCTGTTCGACCAGGTCGCCAATCATTGCGTTCAGGTCCTGACTATCATCACTGACCAGGGACTGGGCCTCGCCGATAATGGCGGAACCAATTCCCAGCCGCTTGGCAATTTCCAGCCCATTTGACCGGCCGGGAATCCCAAGCAGGAGCCGGTAGGTCGGCTGCAGGGTTGCCTGGTCAAACTCCATGCTGGCGTTAATGGTCTTGGCCCGGTCGTAGCCGTACACCTTCAATTCAGGGTAGTGGGTGGTAATCATTACCAGGCTCCCCCACTGGCCAATTTCATCTAAGATTGCCATAGCGAGTGCCGCCCCCTCTTTCGGGTCGGTTCCGGCGCCCAATTCATCCAGGAGGACCAGGCTGCGGGCGGTTAGCTGGTCGAGAATCGCCTTAACGTTCTCCATGTGACCAGAGAAGGTACTGAGGTTTTGTTCCAGTGACTGCTCATCCCCAATGTCGGCAAAAACGTTGTCAAAGACGCCAATCGTACTGCCCTCTTGCGCGGGAATGAAGAGGCCCGCCTGGCCCATCAGCTGGATGATCCCAAGGGTTTTCAGGGTGATCGTCTTCCCACCGGTGTTGGGTCCGGTAATGATTACCGCCTGGTAGTCGCCGCCAAGCTTAATATCGTTGGCAACCGCCTGGTCACGCGCAATCAGGGGGTGCCATGCCTTACGCAGGTTTACCTGGTTGTCCGCGGACAGCAAGGGGAGACTAGCTTTGAGTTCGTGGGCATAGCTGGCCTTAGCATTAATGAAGTCCAGGTGGCCCAAGATCTGCTCATTATTCAAGATGTCATGCCGGTAGGGTGAAATCAGGGCTGACAGTTCCGCCAGGACCCGCAGGACCTCCTGCTTCTCCTCAATTTGGGCTTGGCGCAGTCGGTTGTTATCCTCCATCACCGCCCCCGGTTCAATGTACAGGGTTTGGCCGCTGGCACTCTGGTCATGAACAACCCCGCCAAACTTATTCCGGTACCGGGCCAGCACCGGAATCACAAAGCGGTCGTTTCTGACCGTCACGATTGGCTCACTGAGGTACTTGGCACTCTTGCCCTGGGTGTATTGCGCCATCTGCTGGCGAATTTCATTTTCGGTTTTATTAATCAGCTGGCGAATCCCGTGGAGCTTAGTGGAAGCTTCGTCATTGATTCGGCCATCGGGATCGACCGACCGGACCAGCCGGGTGGTCACTGACGGGATCGTTACCAGTCGGTCCACCGTCTGCTCCAGGACCCGGAGCTTGATCTTCTTCTCCCGCATCTGTTCAAAGAAGTTTTGGACGCTGCGGCTCGCCTGCAGAACCTTGGCCACTTGGGCGAGTTCGGTTCCGTTCAGGTTGGCGCCAATTTTCAGCCGTTTCATCTGGGGCTTAATATCCGCCAGTTTAGGCAGGGGCAGCCCTCCCTCTAAGCGAAGGATGTCAGCCCCATCGGTCGTTTCCGTCAGCCAGTCTTGGACTGTCTGGTAGTCCGTTGCCGGCATTAGGGCTGCCAGTTCCCGCTGGCCCGCGGCCGAAACAAGGTAATGAGCGACTCGGCCCTTAATTTGTGCAAATTCAAGTGTATCAATTATTTTGTGGTTCATTTTCCTACTTCCCTTATTCAATCGTTTGTAAAACCAGCTGGGCAAGCAGCGGCGTTTGATCAATAATTAGCCGGGCAAGGCCTGAATTTGCCAGCTCCATCTGCCACCATTCTGCTGGCCACAATTGCGTCACGATCAGGATTACAAAGACAATCACGTACCCAATCAGCAGCGAGAGCACACCGCCGACCAGGCCATCCAGAGTCCCGATGACGGGCAGGCGCCGGACCCAATTCAGCTGACGAACCAGCCAGTGACCCAGGAAGGCCACGATGGCAAAGATCAGCATGAAGGCAATCCCGTTACTAAAAAAGTGGTCTAAATCAACCGTCGCCAATAACTGGCCCGAATACGACGAGCCGTTGGAAACGTTCGGCAGCAGCCCGGCTAGCCAGCTGCCCACCAGTGGCGCCGCCAGCTTGGCAACCAGCCAACTCACGATGTAGGTTGCGGCGTTGAGAACCATCCGTAAAAGTCCCCGGCGCCGACCGTTAATGAAGCAGCCAACGAAAATTAAAATAATTACTGTGGTTAAAACCATGTTCTTCCATCCCTTACCTGGAAATTACTAATACGTTAATAGGGTCTAGCACCCAATCACCTGATTGCGTACTAGACCCCAATTTGATTTGGCAGTTGTTATTGCGGCTGTTCCAGCACCCGGCTGAGCCGGTCCTGGCTAATTGCTGGCTACTGCTTAGCCCTTAAAGTTACCCTCGTCATCCAAGAAGGTGTTCAGGACCTGCTCGACCATGTCCCATTCCTTATCGTCCTCGATGGGAACAAGGTCCTGGCCGTCGCCATCCTGATTATCGGTGACAATGTAGGCTTGAATGTCAACCGATTCATCGTTTTCCTGTTCAGCGGGGTAAATAAAGATATAGGACTTGCCATAATCATCCGAGTCAAAAGTAAACAGCTCCTTAAACAGCTGTTCATTACCATCTTCATCAATCAGCGTGATCATGTTGTCATCGTTATTTTGTTGTTTAGTCACTTTAACCATTCCCTTATTTTAGTTTTTGCACTAACCGGCCATGACGATCAAGGTAGCTCTGCAGGATAAAGGTTGCGGCAACCTCATCAATTACTTTTTTCTGCTTGGCCCGTGAAATGTCCGCCTCTTCTACCAGCATCCGGTGCGCTTCGACAGTCGTCAGACGCTCATCTTGGAAGTCGATCGGGAGCTGTGGAAACCGCTCTTGGAGCAGCTCACCGTAATGCTTGGAAGCTGCGACCCGGGGTCCTTCGGTATTATTCATGTTTTTCGGCAGCCCCAGGACAAAGCCGGCCACCTGCTCCTTGTGCACTAGCTCGGCGACCCGGTCTAAGCCAAAGACTTCTGCGTCTTCGTCAATCGGGATAATTTCCACCGCCTGGGCTGTCCAGCCGAGCGGGTCGCTAACCGCAACGCCGACGGTCTTGGAGCCAACATCTAAGCCCAGCAGTCTCATTTAGTCTCACCGTTATTCTTCAGGTACGAGCGGACCAGCTCTTCAATAATCTCATCCCGTTCGTGGGCCCGAATCAAGTTCCGGGCATCGTTGAGCCGCGGAATGTAGGCTGGATCTCCCGACAGCAGGTAACCCACAATTTGGTTGATTGGGTTGTAGCCCTTTTCTTCCAATGATTCATAAACCGTCTTGAGCGTTTCTTTAATATCTTCTTGGCGTTCCTGACCAAAATCAAAGAACATCGTCTTATCATTATTAGCAGTCATCAATCGTCACCTCCAGATAGTCTCTTTAAGTCAATATTCTACTATACTCATAGTAAAATCACAATTATCCCGTCCGCCTGCCGGTTAAAAAATCCGGCAGTTTCATTCAACGAACCGAATCTTCATTAAACTGAAAAGACGGGCAGCCGATCCTGCTTCCTGCCAGGATTAAAGCTGCTCGTCTAAGCGCAGAGTTTAATTTTCGCTCTCCAGGTACTCCTTCGCCAGTTTGAGGGCTGCTGGAATTCCGGCCGGGTCCTTTCCACCGGCCTGAGCAAGGTTCGGCCGGCTGCCGCCGCCGCCCTTGATTGCAGAAGCGATTGCCTTGATTAGGTCACCGGCCTTCAAGCCAGCCTTAACCTTCTCATCGCTTACCGCCACCAGCAAGTTGGCCTTGCCGTCATTAGCCGTCCCCAGAACCAGGACGTCGGACAGGCCCTTGGCACGCCAGCGATCAGCCAGCTGCCGCAACTGGCCCATCCCAGCGACCTTGACCTCAGCCGCAATTAGCGTGCCGCCCTTGGTAGTTTGGACCTCATCAAAGACACTGTTAGCCTGCTGGGCCGCGATCTTAGCCTGCAATGCTTCCACCTGCTTGTTGGCCTGCTTTAATTCCTCTTGCAGGTTAGCAACCTGGTGTGGCACCTCTTTGATCTGGGCTGCTTTCAGGTCCCCCGCCACTTCTTCCAACATGGCATTGCGCTGTTGCAGGAAGTCATAGGCATCGCTGGAGGTCACCGCTTCAATCCGCCGGACGCCGGCACCGACGCCCCCTTCGGAAACAATCTTGAAGAGGCCCAGCTCATTGGTGTTCTTGACGTGGTCACCACCACAGAATTCGGTGTTGTAGTCGCCAATCTTCACAACCCGGACCTTATCACCGTACTTGTCAGAGAAGAGGGCGATTGCTCCCATCTCCTTGGCCGAATCGATGTCGGTTTCCACCGTCGTCACCGGAATTTCCTTGAAGATCTGTTCATTGACCATCGCTTCCACCGCCGCCAGGTCCTTTGCAGTGACCTGGCCGAAGTGATTAAAGTCAAAGCGCAGGTAGTGGGCTTCGACTAAGGAACCGGCCTGCTGGGTATGGCCACCCAAGACGTTCCGCAGAGCCTGATCGAGCAGGTGGGTCGCGGTATGATTCTTTTCAATCTTCAGGTGCCGGGCCCGGTCAACCACCAGCTTGTAGCGAGCACCCTTCTTGAGCGGCGCCGTTAATTCCACCCGGTGCAGGTTCTGCTGGTTAGGGGCGTGTTGGACATCAACGACCCGGCCAACCTTCTTGCCGTAATTGTCAATAATATCACCGGTATCGGCTACTTGCCCACCCATTTCAGCATAGAATGGCGTTTTATCAAAAATCACTTCGATATTCTGGTCGTCAGGAGCTGCGCTATCCGCCTGCTGACCGTCGTGGGCCAGGCCAATCACCTTGGCATCGTCCACCACTAGGTCGGTATAGCCAACGTACTTGCTGTCTTCCTTGAAGTCGGTCCAGAGATCGGTTTGGACACCCATCCCGTTGTCCATATCACGGGCGTTGCGGGCCCGGTTCTGCTGCTCAGTCATTGCGGCCTCAAAGCCCTTTTGGTCAACCGTCAGGCCCTCGTCAGCAGCGTACTCCTTCGTTAACTCAATTGGGAAGCCGTAAGTATCGTAGAGTTTGAATGCTGTCCGGCCATCAATTTGGTTGCTGCCGTTTTGCTTGGCGTCAGCAATCACACTGTTGAGCAGGTTCAAGCCGCCGTTCAGGGTCGCGCTGAAGCGGTCTTCTTCCGACTTGATGACGGAAGCAATGTAGTCAGCGTTTTGCAAAACCTCTGGGTAGTAGTCCTCCATGATTTTACCAACCGTCGGCACCAGCTGTGCTAGGAACGGTTCGTCAATCCCGAGCTTCTTGCCAGCCACCACGGCCCGCCGCAGCAGCCGCCGGATGACGTAGCCCCGACCCATGTTTGATGGCAGGGCACCGTCCCCAATCGCAAAGGTAATCGTCCGGATATGGTCGGCAATAATCTTAAACTGAACGTCGTCGGCCTTGTTGGCCCCGTACTCCTTACCAGCGGACAGGGCCGCAACCTGCTTGATAATTGGCATAAAGAGGTCGGTTTCAAAGTTGGTCGGCGCGTTTTCAAAGATCGAAACGACCCGTTCCAGGCCCATCCCCGTATCAATGTTCTTATGGGGCAGCGGCTCGTAAGTGTTTTCTGGCGTGTGGTTAAACTGGCTAAAGACGATGTTCCAGATTTCCAGGTAGCGTTCGTTTTCGCCGCCCGGGTAGCTCTCGGGATCATCCTCCGGCAGGTTGTTGAATTCCTGCCCCCGGTCGTAAAAGACTTCCGTATCCGGACCCGAAGGACCCTGGCCAATATCCCAGAAGTTATCTTCATCGGCAATCAGGTGGTCTTCGGCAACCCCGACTTCCCGCCACTTGTTGTAGGCGTCATGGTCTTTCGGGTAGTAGGTAATGTAAAGGCGGGCCGGGTCGAAACCGAACCAGTCGTCACTCGTCAACAGTTCCCACGCCCACGGGATTACCTCATCTTTAAAGTAGTCACCGACGGAAAAGTTGCCAAGCATTTCAAACATCGTGTGGTGACGCGCTGTCTTCCCCACGTTTTCAATATCGTTGGTCCGAATACTCTTTTGCGAAGAGGTCATCCGCGGGTTTTCCGGAACCACCTTCCCATCAAAGTACTTCTTCATCGTGGCCACCCCGGAGTTGATCCACAGCAGGGTCGGATCATTGACCGGAACCAACGATTGACTTGGCATTACCTTGTGACCGTGCTGCTGGAAAAAGTCCAGGTACATCCGCCGTACCTGCGCACTGTCCAACTGTTTCAGCTTTTTCACGCTACTCTCTTCCTTTCAAAAAACAAAAACCATCCCTGCTAACAAAGACGCCGATTGACGCGGTACCACTTTGCTTGCAACGATGGAATTCGTTTACCTCTTTAATTTCCCTTGGCGGGAGTTATATCTAGTTGTTTGGATGGGGAGCACCC
Organism: Limosilactobacillus antri DSM 16041; assembly: GCF_000160835.1. Taxonomy (GTDB): domain Bacteria; phylum Bacillota; class Bacilli; order Lactobacillales; family Lactobacillaceae; genus Limosilactobacillus; species Limosilactobacillus antri. Next base: position 70,789 of record NZ_GG700737.1, on the reverse strand, counting down.
ATTAGCCATCACTCAACCGTCACAGCAACCCGGTTGTTTCTGTCAATGACGAGCCAACGGACATATCCCAAACGAACCATATTATAGCGGACCGCCGCGCAAAAATCAACGGCCGGCCCGTTCCCGCCGGTGCTGACGCTGGCGTTGCCGCTTTGCTTTCCGGATCTTGTGGCGCAGTTCCAGCCGGCGTTTTTGCTGTTCATCATCCTTGATTGCCCGTTTGATCCGTTTCTTATAGCCCGGCTTAACCTTGCGTTTAGTCTTCTTGACGTAACCCTTCATGGACGGGTCTAATTCATCTTGCCGGTGCCGGAATTTCTTTCGCCGGTTGCGGTCGTGGGTGGTTACCAGTCGGCCGTTTTTCAATTCCTTCGGCACAAAGCTGATTCCCCGGTCTTCCAGCTTAGCGATTAATTCGTCCTCCGCCGGTTCGTAGAGCGTAATTGCCGTTCCGGTCAACTGGTTGCGACCCGTCCGGCCGACCCGGTGAACGAAGTATTCCAGATCAGTCGGCAGGTCATCATTGATTACCAGCGAAACCCCGTCAATGTCAATTCCCCGGGCCGCCAAGTCCGTCGCCACAACGTACTGATAATCCAGATTGCGGATCTGCCGCATCGTCCGCTTCCGCTTCCGGGGTTCCAGTCCCCCGTGAATCAGGGCAACCTTTAAGCCCTGTTCGGTCAGGTAGCGGGTTAATTCCTCCGCCCGCTCCTTGGTGTTGGCAAAGACCAGGGCCAGGTATGGTTCCCCCATCGTGAGTAGCTGGTAAATCAGCTGGTTGCGGTCGTGACCCTTAGTCGACAGCAGCCAGTTCTCCACGTTCGGGTTAATGACCGTTGCCGTCGGAATCTCTTCAATCACCGGGTTAGCCATGTACTTCTTCAGAAACGGCCGGAGCTTCTCTGGAATGGTAGCAGAAAAGACCATCATCTGTAAGTTTTCCGGGAAGCGTCCCGCAATCTGGTCGACCTGTTCCAAAAAGCCCATATCGAGAGTCATGTCCGCTTCGTCAACCACGAACATCGTCGCGGTATGCACGTCCAGGTGCTGGGACTTAATCAAATCCAAGACCCGCCCCGGCGTCCCAATCACTAACTGGGGCTGCTTACGCTCTAACTGGGCAATTTGGTGCTGCTTGTCCGTTCCGCCCACGTAATTGTGAATCGTCAGCGGCTGGTCAGCATACTGGTTGAGCTGCTTAGCGGCGTTATAAATCTGGTAGGCCAGTTCCCGGCTCGGGGTCGTGATCACCGCCTGCACTTCCTGTACAGTCGGGTCAAGCCGGGAAAAGATCGGCAGCAGGAAGGCGTGGGTCTTCCCGCTCCCGGTGGCTGACTGCCCAACCACGCTCTTTCCTGCGAGGATGTCTGGAATCACCTTTTCCTGAACCGCGGTGGGCTCGTGAAAGTTAATGGCCTTTACCGCCTTCAGTAAATAGGGTTTGAGCTTAAAATCATTAAAAGTCTTGCTCGTCATGCGCGCCTCCTCATTCATTACTCGTCAATTCGTCCAACTCCGCGATCACCCGTTTAATTTCCGCCTTGTCCTTAGCCTTGGCGCCACTAGCCAGCGGGTGGCCGCCGCCATCATGCTTCTTCGCCAATTCGTTAATTACCGGTCCCTTTGAGCGCAGGCGGATGCGGTAGTGCCCATCTGCCTGTTCAACAAAGATCGCCCAGGCACGAACGTCCTTAATCCGTCCCGGCAAGGAAACCACCGCTGACGTTCCCGCCTCGGTCAGGCCAAACTGCTCAAGAAGTTCATTCGTCAACACCACGTAGGCAGCCCCATGGTCCAAAATCGTCAGGTTCTCGTAGACGTAGGCCGAGAGGCGGGCCAGCGGCAGGGAAATTTCGTCCTCGCGGCGGCTGATCGCAGCTGCATCGGCCCCGGCCGCCATCAAAGCCCCGGCCACCAACAGGGTTCGGGGGGTGGTTGCCGGGTACAGGAAGCGGCCGGTATCGCCGATAATCCCTGCGTAGAGGGCGTGGGCAGCCTGCTGAGGCAGGGTCAGCTGGTCGCTAAAGTGCTGGTAAAAGTCGTAAATCATTTCTGAACAGCTCGACGCTTCCGGTTCAACCCACATCAGGTCGCCAAAGGGCTCGTCATTCGGGTGGTGGTCGATCTTAATCAGCTCGTCACCATTGTTGAAGCGCCGGTCATCAATCCGGGGGGCGTTCGCAGTGTCGGTAACGATTACCAGAGCGTCGTTAAAGGTTTCCCCATCAATTTCGTCCATCGTTCCGATCCAATCGAAACCGGGAATGTGCTTTCCCACCAGGTAAACCTGCTTATAAGGGAAGGAGGCCTTCAGGATCTCGCCCAGGCCAACCTGGGAGCCGATTGCATCCGGATCCGGGCGTTGGTGCCGGTGGATGATAATCTTGTTGTACTTTTTAATCTGTTCAAGAATCTGACTTAACTGGTCCGCCATAATCATTACTCCTCTGTACTCCATTATTGTCTAAGAATTAAGTATAACAGGATTTCCGCCCTGATTCTATTGAAAACGTTAAAGAGGCGCCAGCCGGTGAATACCCACCGGCTGGCGCCTCTGACGTTTAGGCACTGCCTACTTTATAATAATTAATTCTTATCGACGGCGTGACCACCGAAACCGTTCCGCAATGCAGCAACCACCTTACCGTCAAAGGTGTCTTCCTGCATCGACTTGAAGCGGGCACACAGTGCTTCGTAGATTACCGGTGTTGGCACGTTGTGGTCCATCGCATCAGCAATCGTCCAGTGTGCTTCACCACTACTGTGCATCCGTCCCTGGATTTGGTCTAAGTGCGGATCCTTTTCAAAGGCGGCCTGGGCCAGTTCCATCAGCCAGGACCGGATAACAGAACCGTTATTCCAGAGCTTAGCAACCGCGGCGTTGTCGTAGTCGAAATCTGACGCTTCCAGAATTTCAAACCCTTCACCGATTGCTTCCATCATCCCGTATTCAACCCCGTTGTGGACCATCTTGAGGTAGTGACCAGAGCCGGCCTTACCGGTGTAGAGGTAGCCATCCTTTTGTGCGATGCCTTCAAAGAGCGGCCGGATCCGTTCAAAGGCTTCCTTGTCGTCGCCACCGATCATGAAGTTACCGCCTTCGAGGGCGCCGCGCCAACCGCCTGAAGAACCACAGTCGAAGAAGTGGATGCCCTTTTCAGTCAGCATCCGGTTGTGCTTCAATGAGTCCTTCCAGTACGTGTTCCCACCATCAATTACGATGTCGTCAGCAGAAAGCTTTTCCGCCAGCTGTTGCATCGTCGCATCGGTTGGCTTGCCTGCAGGGACCATTACCCAAACCGTCCGTGGGGCGGCCAGCTTTTCAACCATTTCATCCAAAGAAAACGCAGTTTGGGCACCGTATGAGCCGGCTTCCTTAACGGCGTCCTGGTTTAAGTCGAAGGCAACAACGTCATTGCCATTGCGCAGCATGTTTTGGGCAAGGTGAATTCCCATCTTTCCCAGACCAATCAATCCAATTTGCATCTCAAACGTTCCTCCTGTCGTTGGTCGGCTTGCCAAGTTTAGTTAGCAAGCGAAAAGCTAAAACAAGCGGGCCTTTCGGTAAATAAAAAAGCCCTTAACTAATTACCAGTTAAGAGTTTCGCACGTTTTCATAAATTAGTCAATTATTATTTTGACTCCTGGTCGTCATCAGCGGCCTTCGCCTCCGTAGCGTCATCAGCAGGCTTTGCGTCCGCCGCCGCTTCTTCCTTAGCACTCGTTGGTGCTGGAGCAGCTGGCTGGGCAGCCTGTTGCCCTTCTTCACCAGCCCGTTTGAGGACCCGCGCAATCGCTACCATATCAAAGGTCAAATAAATGCCTTCACAATCTAAGGTCACGGTCTGGTTATCCTTGTTAACCTCGTCAATCTTACCATGGAGGCGGCCAATTGTGACTACCTCGTCACCCTTGTGAAGTTCATTCATCATTTCCTGGTGCTGCTTGCGTTGCTTTTGTTGCGGCCGGATCATAAAGAAGTACATCAGAGCAATCATCAAAACAATCAGGATGATGCTAGAGTAGCCACCAGTATTGGCAGCAGCTAAAGTTACAAAACTGTTCACGATATTATCCATTCCTTTCGCCAAATCTCTCTTTTAACTTTACCAAATTTTTTATCAAAAAACCACTGTTAGCAGTCAATTGCTAGGTCGGCCATGAACTCTGCCAGCCGGTCAGCTCTGATGGCCTGGCGAAGCTGGTCCACCAACCGGTTAAGCACAAATAAATTGTGGACTATCAACAACCGCACCCCAACTGGGGACTGCTCCTGCAACAGCTGGTGCAGGTACGCCCGGGAATAGCCCGCCTGGCAGGTCGGACACTGGCAGCCCGGGACCAGCACCCGGGAGTCGCCCGCCAGGTGTTCCTTAGTCAGGTGCAGCCGCTTCGTCCCAACGTAGGCGCCGCCGTGAAGGGCGGTGGTGGCCGCGCAATCGCTATCGATGATATCCATTCCCTGCGCAATTGCCACCAGTACCTGTTCTAGGGCGCCGCAGGTCGGCAGGTAGCGGACACCCGCTTCGGGGAGCAGCGCAGTAAGCTCGCCCAGGATCCGGCGTTGCTCCGCTAGCTTGACGGCGGGATCAATCCCCAACAGGGCGTAGCCGCCGGGCTGCACCGCCTGAGCAGCAGCTGCACTGGCCCGGCGGACCCGTTTTAAGCCGCCACCGACCACCGGGGCCAAGGTATTTGCCGGCCATTCAACGGTTTCAAGCCAAGCGGTGGTCTGACGGGCGGCAGCCTGGAGTTCGTCCACCGGGGCGTAATAATTTTCCCAGCGGGCAAAGCCTACCTGGAGGTCACAGCCCAACAGCTGTTGCCACTGCTGGGCCAATTGGGGCGTGTACAGTTTCTGCTGCCTTGTCGCTGGGTCATGGAAGCTCACCCCAGTTGGCTTCCGGCCCCGGGGCTTGGCCCAGCGGTAGGCCTGCGTAGCTCCGGGCGTTCCAACAATGATTCCTGGCCAGCGCAGGTAATCATGAAGGTCGGTCACGCCCAGCTGGTCAGGCTGTCCCGCCGCTCTGAGCCAGTAATCCAGCGCCGACTGCTTAACCGCATGGGTTCCCGCCGCGGCTAATTCACTACTGGTGAGGATTGCTGTCACCGCTCCCGTCTGCACCAGTAGAGGGGTGGCGGCTTGGCGGTGCCCGCACCGCAGCTGGCCGCACCGGGCCAGACCACTTTGCGCCTGGATTTCAAATTCTAGTTTGCTCTTCATACTACTTTCCCTCATCCGTTGGGTAATTAATCCCCAGGTGGTCATACGCCGCCGGAGTAACGACCCGTCCCCGGGGAGTCCGGCTGATGTAGCCAATCTGAATCAGGTATGGCTCGTACATTTCCTCAATAGTGTTGGTTTCCTCACCAATGTTAGCGGCGATCGTCTTCAAGCCGACCGGGCCCCCGTGGTAGAAGTTAATCATCGTCAAAAGCATCTTCCGGTCGATTTCATCGAGGCCCCGACTGTCCACCTGCAACAGGTCCAGGGCCTGCTTAACGATCGAGGCGCCAATCGCCTGCTGATGAGCGACCTGGGCGAAATCACGAACCCGTTTAAGCAGCCGGTTGGCAATCCGGGGCGTCCCGCGGGAACGCAGAGCCAGCTCATGGGCCCCCTGCTCCTCAATCCGAGTCGCAAAGATCCGGGCCGACCGGAAAATAATCTGCTTTAGTTCGTCCTGGTTGTAATAATTCATGTGCTCGACAATCCCAAACCGGTCCCGCAGCGGCGCTGACAGCATCCCCGCCCGGGTGGTTGCCCCAATCAGGGTAAAGGGCGGCAGGGGAAAGTGAACCGGGTGGGCGGTCGGCCCTTCGCCGACGACAATGTCGATGTAGTAATCTTCCATTGCCGAATAGAGCATTTCCTCGACGACCTTGGGCAGGCGGTGAATTTCATCAATAAATAAGACATCGCCGGGCTGAAGCTCATTCAGCAGGGCCACCAGGTCCCCCGGCTTCTCGATTGCCGGGCCGCTAGTCGTTTTGATGTTCACGGCCATCTCATGGGCAATCACCATCGCCAGGGTGGTTTTCCCCAGTCCCGGCGGTCCGTATAGCAGAACGTGGTCCAAGGCCTCTTCCCGCTCCCTGGCCGCCTCAATATAAACCCGCAGCTTATCCTTGAGTTGCGCCTGGCCAATGTAGTCCCGGAGGGTTTGGGGACGGAGGGTCAGTTCGATTTGCTCCTCCGCCTCATCCTGGGACCGGTCAGACAGCACGTTATCTTGCTTATCGTTCACATTCATCCTCCCCCTATTGGTTTAACAGGCGCAGCGCTTGCCGTAGGTATTCATCGGTCGATTGCTGCTGGGTGCCTAGTTGCTTGCCGATTTTTTTAACTTCCCGGTCCTTATAGCCCAGCGCCTTGAGGGCCGCTAAGGCATCGGCCAGGGCCGGGTTGGCCGGATCACTAGCCGTTTGCTGGTCAAACAGGCTCCCGGACGTCGCGGCCGCGAGCTTATCCTTTAAGTCCAGCACAATCTGAGAGGCCGTTTTTTTGCCGATTCCCGGAAACTTCGTCAGGTAGCTGATATTGTTATTCGCAATTGCGTCAACCAGCCCCTGGTGGTCGGGATTCGCTAAGATTGCCAAGGCACTCTTGGGCCCAATTCCCGACACATTAATCAGCTGCATAAACAGCTGCTTTTCCGCCTGGTCGCTAAAGCCAAATAGCGAAATATCATCATCCCGGACGGCCTGGTAGACAAATACCCGGACGGCCGTCGCCGGGTCCTCGTGGAAACGGTAGGGGTTCGCTACCAGTAACTTATAACCGACACCGTGAACATCGACCACGATGTACTGGGGGGCAACAATGCTGATGGTTCCCGTTAAATATTCATACACGTCAGAAAAACTCCTTTATCCCTAAAAGTCATGATCGTCAAAATCGTCCGCATACGGAACGTGGGACTCCTGAATCCGTTTAAACATCTTTTCGAGGTCGCGGTCGTTAAAATGGACCGTTACCGGCCGCCCATGGGGGCAGTTAAACGGGTTTTCGCACTGCGGGAGCCGCTTTAATAGGGCCCGGGCTTCCCGATCATCCAGGTGGCGGTTAGCCTTAATGGCCCGCTTACAGCTCATCATAATTGCCGTCTTCATCCGAAACTGCTGGACGGTCAGCTTGCCATCCTTAATCAGCCAGTCAATCATTTCCCGGACGGTGTCTTCCTCCTGTCCCTCCTTAAACCAGGTCGGGTGCGACCGCAGCAGGAAACTGTTTTGCCCAAAGTGTTCCAACCGAAGCCCGACGCTGGCCAACACGTCGGCGTGGTTAGTAATGGTGAGGGCATCAACCGTTGAATAGTTCAACACTAACGGTACCAGGAAGGTCTGCTGGTCGGCGCTGACCTGGCCGATCTCTTGGCGGTAACGTTCGTAGTTAATCCGTTCCTGAGCGGCGTGCTGGTCCACGATATACAAGCCGTCACTAGCCTGGGCCAGTAAAAAGGTCCCCTGGAGCTGGCCAATATATTGCAGGTCCGGGAAGCGGCCCGTTGCCTGGTTGCTCTTGTCGTGAACGTCCAGTTCTAAATTCTCGGCTTTTGCCGGCGGGGTCTGCTGGTCAGCGGTCTGCAAGGCCCCCTGATCCGAAATCCCCGTGGGCAGTTTTTCGTCCTGGTAGCGGGTATCAAACTCCTTCATTCGGGCAGAATTTAGCTGACTGCTCTGGTGGATAATCACCGGCGCGGGAATCTGACTGTCGACCGTATCCGCCCCCGCCTTCGCCGTGCTCGTTGGCTGCGGGGAAGCCGCTTTTGCAGTTGAACTAGGCGATTCTGGCGTGCCGGCCTGGTGGACCCCATAGGGAACCGCTGCCTCAGTTAAGCGGCGGTTGAGGTCGTTAACCAGATCCGGGTCTGGTTGCGGACTAAACCGGTCCGCATCCACGTCGGGAATCAAGTTTTCCCGGGCGATCCGCTGGCGAATAGTCTGAGCGATCAGTTTAGCCAGCTGGTCCTCCTTGCTCAAGCGCACCTCGCGTTTTGCCGGATGAACATTCACGTCCACCAGCACCGGGTCCAATTCAATATTCAAGACGGCCACCGGATAGCGCCCCACCATTAGCTTTGACTCGTAGCCCTGGATAATGGCCTTAGTCAAGGCGTAATTCCGGACGTAGCGGTGGTTGATCATAATCGTGATGTACTGGCGGGAGGCCCGGGTCAGCTCCGGCAAGGAGACAAAACCGGTCACCGCAAAGTCGTTGTCCGTGCCCTGGATAGCCAGCATCTTCCGGCCGGCCTGAATTCCGTAAATCGTCGCGATAACCTGCTGGAGGTTGCCGTTGCCCGCTGACCGAAAAAGCTCCTTGCCGTTATGGGTAAAGCTAAAGGCCACCTGGGGATTGGCCAGGGCCAGCCGGTTAATAATATCGGTAATCCGGGCCAGTTCGGTGTGGGGAGACTTCAGGTACTTCAGCCGGGCTGGCGTATTAAAGAACAGTTCTGTCACCCGGACGTCGGTTCCCCGGCGGGCTGGCGCTGGTTGGTTAGCGACCAGCTCGCCCCCGCGGAGGTGCACCAGTCTTCCCGCAGTTGCTCCCGCGACCGCCGTCGTTAGTTCAACATCCGCGACCGAGGCAATGCTGGGGAGCGCTTCGCCGCGAAAGCCCATCGTCTGGACCCGGAAGAGGTCGTGGCGACTGCTAATCTTACTCGTGGCGTGCCGTTTGAAGGCCAGTTCCACGTCGTCAGCAGCGATTCCCTGACCATCGTCAATTACCCGAATGCTATCAAGGCCGGCATTTTCCACGATGATGTCAACACGCTGGCTCTGTGCGTCCAAGGAGTTTTCCACCAGTTCCTTAACAATTGAGGCTGGTCGTTCGATTACTTCCCCGGCCGCAATCTGGTCGGCCAGGATGTCGTTTAACTCATGAATTTGCCCCATTCACCTTTGCACCTCACTTTAGCTTCTGCTGCCATTCATAGAGCTGGTTCATTACCTCCATCGGTGTCATCCCCATCAGGTTCAGCTCCTTCAGCTGGTTAAGCACCCGCGCCGCTGTGCGATCCAGCTTCTTGGCGGCCGGTTGGGGATTAAACAGCTCCAGCTGACCATTTTGTTCAACCAGCGGGGCGGCTGCCTGTGCCCCTTCCTTAACCCGGTCTGCCGGCGAAGCAGCGGACTGCTGTGGCGCCAGCTGGACCGGAGTCTTCTTGGGCAGTGCTGCTTCCTTGCTTTCCAGCTTTTGCAGAATTTGGTCCGCCCGCTTTAAAAGCGGCGCGGGCATCCCTGCCAACTTTGCGACGTGGATCCCGTACGATTTATCCGCTGGACCCGCACTGACCTTGTGGAGGAAGACCAGCTCGCCATTTTTCTCCGTCGCCCCGACGTGGACATTCTTTAGCCGGGGAAGGGTTTCTTCCAGGCTGGTCAGTTCGTGGTAGTGGGTAGAAAAGAGCGTCTTCGCCCGGACGTGCTGGTGAACATACTCAATAATCGCCTGGGCCAGGGCCATCCCATCATAGGTAGCGGTCCCCCGGCCAATTTCGTCAAACAGAATCAGGCTCCGGTCCGTGGCGTGACTCAGGGCATTATTTGCCTCCATCATCTCCACCATAAAGGTACTTTCACCGGAAATCAGGTCATCCGCCGCCCCAATCCGGGTAAAAATTTGGTCAAAGATCGGCAGTTCCGCCCGGCTCGCGGGAACAAAGCAGCCCATCTGCGCCATCACCGCGGTCAGCGCCAACTGCCGCATATAGGTGCTCTTCCCGGACATATTGGGCCCCGTGATCAGGAGGATATCCGTATCGTCACCCATCTGAACATCGTTGGGAACGTACTCCTGGTGCCCCATAAACTTTTCCACCACCGGGTGGCGGCCGTCCTTAATCTGCAACTGGTGGCCGCTATTCATCACCGGCCGCACAAAGTGGTAGTCTTCGCTAACCACCGCGAAGCTCTGTAAAACATCTAGTTCGGATAAGGCCTGGGCTAACTTTTGCAGGCGTTGAATTTGCCCTTTGACCTGTTCACGAATTTTTACGAAGAGGTCGTACTCTAGGGCCACCGACTTCTCCTGGGCGCCGAGGATCAAGGCTTCCTTTTCCTTCAGCTCTGGAGTGGAGAAGCGCTCCGCGTTGACCAGGGTCTGCTTGCGCTCGTACCGGTCCCGCGGGATCTTATCCAGGTTGACCTTGGTGACTTCGATGAAGTAACCGAAGACGTGGTTGTAACCGATCTTTAAGTTATTGATGCCGGTCACCTGGCGTTCCTGCTCCTGAAGGTCGGCGATCCACTGCTTGCCGTTATTCATTGCGTCCCGGTACTGGTCCAGCTGGTCATTATAGCCATCCTTGATTACCCCGCCATCGGTAACCGCAATCGGCGGCTCCTCGACAATCGCCTGGTCGATCAAATCGGCAATGTCCGCCAGCGGGTCGAGCCGGCTGGTAAGGTCCGCAAAAACGGGCGAGTCTAAGGTTTCTAGTACGTACTTGATCTTGGGAACCTGCTCCAGGGAAGTCTTTAGCTGGATGAGGTCCCGACCATTCACACTGCCGTACGCGACCCGACCGGCTAAGCGTTCCAAGTCGTAAACCTTAATCAGCTCCTCTTGAAGGTTGCTCCGCTCAAAGTAGTGGTCGAGCAGCTCGGCCACCTTATCCTGCCGCTCCTTAATCGCGGCGGGATCGATCAGCGGCCGGTCCAGCCACCGCTTTAGCAGGCGGCTCCCCATCGCCGTCTTGGTTTCATCCAGCAGCCAGGACAAGGTCCCCTGCCGCTTGCCGCTGCGCAGGTTGGTCATCAGCTCCAGGTTAGTCTTGGAATAATGGTCAATTTTCATAAACGCGCTGGGCTGGTAAGCAACCGCCCGCTGCATATGGGCGAGGGACCGCTTTTGCGTCGTCAGCAGGTAGGAAACCAGCAGACCGACGACGTGCCGTTGCCCGGCGGCGGTGAGGTCCTGGGTCAGGTAACTGATTTCGGACCGGTTGAGGATTTCGCTTTGCTGGGAAAGCAGGATGTGCCGACTATCCAGGGCTGCCTTTAGCCGGTCCGGCAAGTCGCCCTCCCCGACAACCTCCTTGCTTTGCAGGTTAATTAATTCGTTAACCACCCCATCGACGTTGGCTAGGCTGGTCGTCTTGAGTTCCCCGGTCGACAAATCGGTATATGCCAGGTCAAAGTGGCCGCTTGCTGGGCTGATAGCTGCCAAATAGTTGTTCTGCCGGGCCTGGTCGCCGTTAAGGTCCATCTGGGTTCCGGGAGTAATCAGCCGGGTCACGGCGCGCTTAACCATTCCCTTCGCCTTTTTCGGGTCTTCCATCTGTTCGCAGATTGCGACCTTGTAGCCCTTGTCAATCAATACATCAACGTAGCTTTCAACGGCACGGTGGGGTACCCCGCACATCGGAATTGGATTTTTGGCACTGTGGTTCCGGGTCGTAAGGGTCAGCTCGAGCAGCTGGGCCCCCTTCACCGCGTCTTCGTTAAAAAGCTCATAAAAGTCACCAAGCCGATAAAACAAAAAGGCGTCTGGGTACTGGTCCTTTACCTTTTGATACTGTTCCATCATTGGTGTTTGTTTTTTTGCCAACAAGTTCACCTCATTAAAAACTCTGCATAAGTTACATATGATAATTATATTTTCTGGACCCCGCCAGTGCAAGCGGGCAGTCGGCACCCGCATTATTATCTTTAAAATAGCAAAGAGGTTGAGTTGATTCCCAACCTCCTGTTTGATAACGCTGGCTGATTGGCTAACTACTTTGCATAGTCAACCGCCCGGACTTCACGAATAACCGTTACCTTAATATGGCCTGGATATTCTAACTGTTTTTCAATTTGTTGTTTAATATCATGAGCCAAAGTCGTTGCTTCCATGTCGGAAATCTTCTTCGGCTTGACAATTACTCGCAATTCACGACCAGCCTGAATGGCAAAACTATGGTCGACACCATCGTAATTATTAGCTATTCCTTCTAGCTTCTTCAGCCGTTGAATGTACTGCTCCAAGGACTCGCTCCGGGCACCCGGCCGGGCACCAGAAATTGCATCTGCCGCCTGGACCAGCACGGCGATGACCGATGTCGCTGGCACGTCACCGTGGTGGGAGGCGATTGTGTTGACCACAACCTTGTTCTCCTTGTACTTCCGCGCCAATTCAACCCCCAATTCGACGTGGGAGCCATCAACCTCGTGGTCAACCGCCTTCCCAATGTCGTGGAGGAGTCCGGCCCGTTTAGCCAGGGCAACGTCTTCACCTAGTTCTCCCGCCATGATCCCGGCCAGCTTGGCAACCTCAATCGAGTGGCTGAGGACATTTTGTCCATAGCTGGTCCGGTACTTCATCCGGCCAACCGTCTTAATCAGGTCTGGATGCATCGCGTGAATTCCAAGGTCAAAGAGCGCCTGCTCACCAGTTTCCCGGAGCTGACTGTCCATGTCCTTGCGGGCCTTATCAACCGCCTCTTCAATCCGTGCCGGATGAATCCGGCCATCCTGAATCAGCTTTTCCAAGGCCAGCTTGGCAATTTCCCGGCGAACGGGATCAAAGCCGCTCAAAACGACTGCTTCCGGCGTATCGTCAATAATCAGGTCAATTCCAGTTAGGGTTTCTAAGGTCCGGATATTCCGGCCTTCCCGACCGATAATCCGGCCCTTCATATCGTCATTCGGCAGGTTAACAACCGAGACCGTCGTTTCAGAAACGACGTCGGCAGCGCTCCGCTGAATTGCCTCCACAATCAGCTTCTTAGCATTACGCTCCGCGGTCACTTCGGCTTCCTGCTCACTGTCACGAATCATTACTTCCCGCTCGGTCTTGAGCTGTTCCTTCATTTCCGTCAGAAGCAGGTCTTTCGCATCGTCGTGCGACATCTGCGCCACTTTCTCTAACTCGGTCTGGCGCTGCTCCACTAAGGCGGCAGCTGCCTGCTGTTGCTGGCGCAGTTTTTCGGTTTCCTGATCCAGTTTGTGTTCACGTTTGCCAACCGCTGATTCACGCCGTTCTAACGCGGAATCTTTGTGGTCAAGGCTGGTTTCCCGCTGCAGGAGTCGGTCCTCCTGCCGCTGAACCTCACTGCGGCGCTGTTTTAGTTCATCTTCAACGTTTTCACGGTACCGGTGGCTTTCTTCCTTCGCCTCCAGGATTGCTTCCTTTTTCGCCGTTTCCGCTTCGCTCTTCGCGGTCGAAATAATTCCCGTAGCGGTCTGCTTCGCTGCTGCTAACTGTTTTTCGTAGGTTCCCTTACGAATAGCATAGCCAATAATAAGACCGACAACCATAGCAAGCGCGGCGAAAATAAATAACTGCATAATTTCACCCCCGCTTCAACTATTTTGTTGTTGGTTGGTTAATAATTTTCACCGTGTCACGCTAAAAAAAAGCATCACACAAATTAAATTTTAAGCTTGGTCAAGGAAGGTGTCAACTATTATTATTTAGTCGCCTGCCCAGCAAAAAAGGGAGCAACAGCTACCCGTGCTCCCTTAATTGTTTAATCAACTAGTTAGTTTTTACTGGCCTCTTCAATGGTTTCTTGCTGGCCAGCAGGAGTGTCACCATCGTCAGCCGGTTTCTTGCTTTCTTCCAGAGGCTTCATCCCGTTAGCAACCCGGACCTTATTCATCAGTTCCATCATGCTGTCTGGGTGGTCAGCAAGCCATTTCTTGGCATTCTCCCGACCCTGGCCAATCCGTTCGTTGCCGTATGAGTACCAGGCACCACTCTTCTTGACTAAGTCCTGTTCGACTGCCATGTCGAGCAGTTCCCCGGTCTTAGAAATGCCTTCCCCGTACATAATGTCAACTTCGCACCGCTTAAACGGTGGCGCCACCTTATTCTTGACAATTTTGACCTTAGCCTTGCTCCCCACCACGTCGGTGCCGTTTTTAATCTGCTCCGCCCGGCGGATTTCCATCCGGATGGTGGAATAGAACTTGAGGGCCCGGCCACCGGTAGTCGTTTCGGGGTTGCCGAACATGACCCCGACCTTTTCCCGAATCTGGTTGATAAAGATCGCAATCGTCTTGGTCTTGTTAATTTCACCGGAAAGCTTCCGCAATGCTTGGGACATTAGCCGCGCCTGCAAGCCAACGTGGTGGTCCCCCATATCGCCATCGATTTCAGCCTGGGGAACCAGGGCGGCAACGGAGTCAATGACGACGAGATCAATTGCGCTGGTGGCAATCAGGGCATCGGCAATTGCCAGCCCTTCTTCACCGGTATCCGGTTGGGAAAGCAGGAGGTTGTCGACATCCACGCCGAGGGCCTCCGCATACTGCGGGTCTAAGGCGTTTTCGGCATCAATATAAGCAACGGTCCCGCCCTGACGTTGAACTTCCGCCACGGCATGGAGGGCCACCGTCGTCTTCCCCGAACTTTCCGGACCATAAATTTCTACAATTCGGCCGCGCGGATAACCACCAACACCAAGGGCCTTGTCGATCGCCAGTGAACCACTGGAAATCGTGGCGATCTTCATGTCGGCGGCATCACCCATCCGCATAATCGAACCCTTACCAAAGTCCTTTTCGATCTTTTGAAGTGCTTTATCTAATGCTGCTTTACGCTGGTCTGCCAAATTACTTCCTCCTTTATCGGACTTAATCTCTGTCAATTAACGATACCAGTTTTCCCCACAAAACTCAAGAAAAATGCGAACAGCGGTTCGCCTAGCCCTGTAACGCCCGGAAAGCCATTTGCAGGCCGTACTGGACACTCAAATTTCTGATTTCCTGGCGGCCCAGGTAAGCAGCGAGGTGGAGCTCCCTCGTTTGGCTTGGCTGGCCCCGCCGTGCCAGGCCGAGCCAAACCGTTCCTGCCGGTTGGCCCTCCAGGTCGTCTGGTCCGGCCACCCCGGTAAAGGACAGGCCGAAGTCGGCATCGAGCCGCTCCCGGCTCTTTTCTGCCATTTGCGCTGCGGTCTGGGCACTCACAACCCCGTGGCCGGCAATCACGGCCGGGTCAATTCCTAGAAGCCGTTCCTTAGCACTCGCCGCATAGGTTACAAACCCGCCCCTAAACACCGCGGAGGCTCCCGGGACTGAGCACACCGTGCTTTGGAAAAGTCCGCCCGTCAAGCTTTCGGCTCCGGTAATGGTTTTCCCCTGGGCCGTTAGCAGCTTCACGACTTCCCCCACCAGGGTACACTTATCACCAAAGCCAAAGAAGTATGGGCGCTCGACGGCCAAGATCGCAGCCGTCACCTTCTCCAGGAGGTCATTAGCCTGGGCGAGCGGCAGGTCATAAACGTTAATCCGTACCTGGATCTGGCTCGGCTGAACATAGGAGGTCACCGTCATATCCGAAAATTGCGCCGTTGCGGCCTCAATTTCGGCCATTAACTGCGTCTCGGGCCGCCCTAAAAAGTTGAGGGTCCGGCTGCTAATTCTCCTTCCGGTGCCGTACTTAGCAACTAGGCGCGGTTTGACACTTTTCTCCAGCATCGCCCGAAATTCCGCTGGGGGCCCCGGAAGAACCACCAGCTGTAAACCATCATGTTCGTACCAGCTTCCCAAAGCCAGGCCAACCGGGTTTGCCAACGGGGACCCGCCGGTCAGGTAGCGAGCCTGCTGAATGTTGTCCGGGAGCATTTTAATCCGGCGGGCCTTGAACGTTTCCTTAATCCACTCCCAGTGCTGGTCATCCGTCGTCAGGCCCGTTCCTAGCGCAATAGCGGTACTCTTTAAGGTAACGTCGTCGGTCGTGGGTCCCAGCCCGCCACAGACGAAAATAAGCGACGCCCGTTGTCGTGCGCTGTTAATCGCGGCAACAATCTGTTCCTGGTCATCCATGACGGTCACCTGGTGGGGCGCCTTGATATCCATCGCTGACAGCGTCCGGGCCAACAGCGGACCGTTGGTATTCGTCACCTGCCCTAAAACTAACTCCGTTCCGACCGCAATAATCTCTGCATCCATGTCAGGACCCTCCTATTATTTAAACACGGCTTTGCGCCGCAATTGCACGAAGAATTTCAGCAAAGGCAAAAAAGGAGTGGGCCAGAACTAGCCGTCCTAGTTCGGTATCCCGCTCCCGTCAGCGTCCGCTCAAGTCAGCAAGACGCGTCATTACATTAATTTGATTACTTAAAGCCGTCCGAGAAAACGCCCCGTCCCTGGACGAAGTAGTCGATCCCAGAGTAGACGGTGAAGAACAGGCAGATGTACAGCATAATCTGACCAAACGGGATGTTCCAGATGGCAAAAATAACGTTGTTTAGCAGTAAGAAAATGATCGCAATAAACTGTGTCGTGGTCTTAATCTTCCCCGGCATCTTAGCGGCGAGCACCGTTCCATCCTGTTCCACCAGCAACAGTCGTAAGCCGGTAACGGAAAGTTCCCGCCAGATGATAATCGTTGTGACCCAGGCCGGCACCACTTGACTACCGGTTAAGACAATAAAAGCGGTCATTACAAGCAGCTTATCTGCCAAGGGGTCGGTAAATTTACCGAAGTTGGTCACCAGGTGGTGCTTCCGGGCAATCCGGCCATCTAAATTATCGGTGATGGTGGCCGCGATAAATAAAATGGCCGCAATCAGCTGGGCCACCGGAATGGTTGCCCCCCAGAAGGTCACACTCCCCCAGCTAAAGGGAACTACCATCAGAATTAGGAAGAAGGGAATAATGATTAACCGAACAACGGTTAGCTTATTAGGTAAATTCAAAGTCTTATCCTCCCCGTATTAGCGCGTGCTTGTTTGCTGACCACCGTTAGTCGCAGCGGCTCCCTGATTGCTGGTCGTAGGGGCCGTCGTCTGCTGACGGTTAGTCGTCGTGGTATTCGTCGTCCCCGCGGTGGTAGTATTTGTCGTTGCCGACCGGTTTACCGAGCTGGCCGGATTATTCGTGGTCGTCCGCTGGCCATTATTTACGGTCGAATTGCCGGTGCTTGAAGAACTAGCGGTCTGACTGCCGAAGTTGATCGTAATCGTCCGGGTCGTTTGGGCCTTGCCGTTATTGGTAAAGTTAACCGTCCGGCCACCGAGTTTGATCGTCGTAACCGCCGGGTTGGTGACGGTAATTACCAGGGAAGTCGTCCCCTTGGCAACCTTAACGCTGGTCTTAGCATTAGCGGCCAGGGTCCGGTTTAAGAGGGTATTGGTGTTGTTGGCCACCGCCCGGACCGTTGAACTGCCGCTCGTCTGAATGTCTAAGGCCACTTCCTTGTTCAGCTTGCCCGCCGTGTAGGTAACGGCAGTGGCAGTCCGGCTCTGCTCCGTTAGCTTGACCTTGGCCGGACTAGTTTTGGCTGAGGCCTTCTTAGCAGAGGATGACTTCTTCCGGCTTTCCCCGGAAACGGAGACGGAACTGTTATCAATCCGGGTTGAAGAATCGCGGTGACTCCGGGCAATCGCGGTAATCCAGATTGCCGCCAGGACCACCACAATCACACAGGCGATGATAATCGTTGGCAGGTATTGGCGCGCCTTAGAAACACTATTGCTGACGGTCTTGCGCTGACTAGCCCGGGTTTCCACCGCCTGGGAGATATGGTCAGAATACTCTGCCGTCTTTGCCTCGGGCAGGTCATCATCATATTCCCGCAACAGTTCCTTGCCATCCAAGCCAACCGTGTCAGCATACTGCTTAATAAAGGCACGGACGTAAAAATCGCCCGGCAGTTCATCGAACTTTTCGTCCTCGATGGCGATCAGGTACCGCTTTTGAATCTTCGTGATTTGTTGAAGGTCGTCTAAAGTGTAACCCTTGGCTTGGCGGGCCTCCCGCAGCTTTTTGCCAATTTGAATTTGTTGTTCGCTGTCGTTTTCACTCATTATCTTATCTCCATTAATTGCTTAGTTTTACTCACTGGATAATTATATCATGCTAGCCGCAGGCTGAAAGTTAAGAAAAGGTTTCGTTACTGGTGCTGGGGAACGACTTGGTACACCGACATCGCTTGGGGTGCAAGCAGGTCATTCGCCGCCTGATGCAAATCAGCTAATTCAATTTCCCGCAAGAGCCGGATTTCATCCATCAGGTTGGCATTGTCGTACAAGCGGCCGGCATAGCGGTTGCCCACTGCTTCTGGAGAATCAAGCAGGCTAATCAGCCGGCCTAGTTCAGCCCGCTTGATCCCCGCAAAGCGCTCGGCTGCCTGGTTCAGTTCCTGGTCAGCCTTTTCCAAAATCGCCATGATTTCATCAGCAAAATCCTCCAAGCGGTCGGTATTGGTGCTGATTGCCGCAAAAGCAAAACCCCGTTGCAGGTCATAGCTATACCCGAAGGAATCGTCAATAATCCCCTGGTCATACAGACGCAGATAATTTGCTGAAGTGTCGTCCAATAATAGATCCAGCAGCAGGTCGACCGCCAGCTTATGTTTCAGGCGCTCGTGGCCGGTGGTAAAGACTTTCGTGCCCCGCACCCCGACCATGATTTTGGGCCGGGAAACGTTCATCGTCAACGACCGGAACGGAATCACATCGTGACCGGTGGCGTCATTCAGCTCGAACAGCCGCTGCGGCGCTTTTTGCGGCACGAACGACCGCCGCTCCTGGTTGGTCTTGACCCATGCCATCACCTGTGCTGGATTTAGCTTCCCCGCCAGCAGCAGGGTCATATTGCTCGGCTGATAAAAGGTCTGGTAGCATTCCATTAACGTGGCCGGCGTAATTTGACTGATTGACTCCACGGTGCCGGCAATATCAACCCGCATCGGGTCGTGCGGATAGAGGTTACCCAGCATTCCCAAATAGAGGCGCCAGCTCGGGTCGTCATTGTACATTTGAATTTCCTGGCCAATAATCCCCTGTTCCTTTGCCACCATCTGCTCCGTGAAGTACGGTTCCTGCACAAAGTCAAGGAGCACATCCAGGTTTTCGTGCAGGTGACTTGTCGTCGAAAAAAGGTAACTGGTCTGGGTAAAGCTGGTAAAGGCGTTGGAATCCGCGCCCAGCTCGCCAAAGAGGTCAAAGGCATCGTAATCCCGCTTTTCAAAGAGCTTATGCTCCAAGAAATGGGCCGTCCCGTCTGGCACCCACACCGGCTCATCCCCCTGGTAGGGAATAAAGTGATTGTCGATCGAGCCAAAATCGGTGGTCATGATCGCGTAGGTCTTGTTAAAGCCGGTCATGGGCATCAGCTCCACCCGCAAGCCGTTAGCCAGCGTTTCCCGGTAGACGGCCCGGTTAAATTCACGATAAAGATAGTTCTCCATTTAGTTTAATTCTCACCACTTAATAAGTATACCGCTTGCTTTTTCATCATCTTCGCCACCTTAACTACCTGGTCGCGAGTTACCGCATGGATCGCGGCTGCTTCGTCCTGGTTGGGCAGGCCTAGCAACCGGTTGGTCAGCCGTCGACCAAGGATGTTTCCGGCCAGGTCATTGCTCGACAGGTACTGGTTGGCTAGGCCGTTTTGCACTTCCGCAAACCGTTCAGCACTAAACCGGCCCGCTTGCAAGTCTGCCAACTGCTCATCAATCAGTTCCTCTACCTGGGCCGCCCGTCTTGAGTCAATCCCTGACTGCACGCTCACCAGGCCGTTAAACGGCATCAAGCGACTGGCCGCGTAATAGGCCAGGCCAGCCTGTTCACGAATATTCATGTACAGTTTAGAAAACGGACTGCCCCCAAAGAGGTCGTTAAAGACGAGCCCGGCATAGTACAGTTTCTCACCGCTATACACTGGCAGCTGGTAGCCAATGTTGAGCTTGGCCTGGCTGACCGGCTGGTATTCCACCTGCCGTTGGACCTGCCGGTAGAGCGGCTGCTGGTATAGAATCTCGGGCTGCTCCGCGGCATTTGGCCGGGGCGTAAACGGCAACTGGGCCAGCGCCCGCTCCACCTGGCCTTCATCAACGTTTCCCAGGAAGAAAATATCCACCCGGTCGTGGGCCATCATCTGCTGGTATGTCTGGTAGACGCTGGCGGGCGTGAGCTGGCTGATTGCCTGGGAGCGGCCAAAGCTCGGGACCTTCATTACCGAATTATCACGGTAGTAAAGGTCCAGCAGCCGGCGGGCAGCCCAAAATTGTTTATCATCGTAGTAGCCCTTAATGGTGCTCCGCAGGTTAATCGCCTGCCGGTTAAAGGTCGGCTCGTCAAAACGGCCGTTATCGGCAAGCGGGTTAAACAGCATTTCCTGGATCACCGCCACCAGTTGCTGGAACAGGTCCTCGTTTGCCAGCTCATTATTGACAAAGCTGGCTTTCAGGCGGACGCAGTGCAGCCGGCCGACCCGGCTGACCCCCATGTTGACGTATGCACCATACAAATTCGCTAACCGGTCGGCCAGCGCGGTTTGCGTCGGGTACTTCTTCGTACTGGTTTCGAGTAAATTGGCTAACAAGTTCCGCGCCGTAGCATTCTCCGCCGTTTGCGGCGTGGCAAAGTTAATTAGGAGCTGGTTCATATTAAATTTGTTCGTGGGAATTACTTCTAAATTGACCCCCGTGGTTAATTGATACCGCATCAAGATCATCCTTCCTGTCCAAAACACTCAATTCCATCCGGATTTAATGATACGTTATCTGTTCAGCAAATTCAAACCAGCGGTTACAGGCGCAGAAAGCGGCCTCCAGGATCAGTGGTTGCTGAGCGCTGGAGGTCGCCATTTAAAACCGGTGCGTTGTTATTCGCTATCTGGTCCGAGGAAGTTGCTGTCCCTCCCGAACCACTTCTCATTAATCTTGCGGAGCTGGCCATCTTTTTGCAGCCGGCCCAAGCCCTGGTTGATTTTCTTCTGGAGGGTTTTGTCACCCTTCCGCATCCCAACGCCGAAGTATTCGACCGGCAGTTGCTTGCTCTCATATACCTTGTAGGCGTTTTTATCCTTCTGGTGGTCAACATAGTAGTCGGCGTACACCTGGTCCATTAAGATTCCCTGAATCCGGTTGGCGTTTAGGTCGATAAAGGCGTCCGGGAAGGTATCGTAGAGGACCGCGGACTTGTTCTTAATCTTATCCTTTAATAACTTGGGTTTCGCGTCCAACACTGCCGCCCCGGTGGACCCATTCTGCACACCGAGCGACTTCCCAGCCATCCCGTTTAGGCCGTCAATGTGACTGCTCTTCTTCGTTACCAGGACCTGCCGGTTCTCCAAATACGGCCGGCTAAAGGCCACCTTCTTCTTCCGGCTCGGGTTCATGGAGTAACCATTCCACAGCAGGTCAATCGTACCGTTTTTCAACTCGGTTTCCTTCATTGACCAGTCGATCGTCTGAAAGTCAACCTTAATCCCGTACTGCTTAAAAACTGCCCGTGCCAAGTCGACGTCATAGCCGACCAGCTTACCGCTCTTTTCACGAAAGCCCATCGGCACAAAGCTGTCGTCGAGGCCAATCACCACTTTTTTGCGGCGTTCAATCCGCGACCAGGTATCCTGGGTATTTGCCCGGGTCGTGACGCTCTCGCAGCCCGCCAGCAAAACCGCGGGAACAAGCAGAAGCAGCAGTAGCCAGATTGCTTTAATCTTTTTCATATGCCTCTTCCCCTTTTCTTATTACGCGTTCTTCCCTAAATCTTCCACCTGGTCAACGGCCTTATCGAGGGCCTTCACCTTCAAAATATCGTCGGCAATCGTGTCGGCAAAGTCAAAGTCGTGGGTAACGACCAGTTGCGTCATCCCATCCTTTTTCAGCCCCAGGATAATTTTGGCAACCTCCTGGCGCAGGTTGGGGTCAAGGGCCGAAGTCGGTTCATCATAGCACAGGATTTTCGGCTTCATCGCTAGTGCCCGGGCAATTGCCACCCGCTGCTTTTGCCCCCCAGATAGCTGGTAGGGATAAAGGGCACCCTTGGTACTGAGGCCGAGTTCCTCCAGGAGCACCTTGGCGTCCTTGACCGCCGCCGCAGTATCCTTTTTCAGCACCATCGTCGGGGCCAGGGTGATGTTGTCCATCACTGACAGGTTGGGAAAGAGGTTGTAATCCTGGAAAACTACGCCGATTACCCGGTCGGTGTCCTCACTCCCCTGGGGATCAAAGGGCTGACCATCAATCAAGAATTGACCACTGTCCGCCCTTTCCAAGCCGGTGATGCACCGCAGCAGGGTGGTTTTCCCGGCACCGGAGGGACCAACAATGCTTAAAATTTCGCCATCCTTAACCGTTAAGTTAACGTTATCCAAGATGACCCGGTTGCCAAAACTCTTCGTTAAATTCTTAACTTCTAACATTGCAATTCCTCCTACTTAAAGTATGCGTAGCGTTGTTCAACCTTCCGCAGGATCAGCGTGCAGATCCCAACCAAAATCAGGTAAATCAAGCCGACTAAGAGCAGCGGCAACAGGGTGACGTCCCGTGAGGTAGCGACATTCCCGGCCCGGAGCAGGTCGCCCAGTCCGATCACATAGACCAGTGACGAGTCCTTTACCAGGTTAATTACTTCGTTCCCAATCGACGGGATCACAATTTTGACCACTTGGGGAATCACAATCTTGCGCAAGGTCTGCCAGTAGCTTAGCCGAAGTACCCGGGCAGCTTCAAATTGTCCCTCATCAATGGCCTGGAAGCCGCCCCGGAAGATTTCCGCAAAGTAGGCCGCGTAGTTTAAGATGAAGGCGACCAGCGCCGCGTCGTACCGCTGGAAAACGATGCCGATAATCGGCAAGCCATAGAAAACAAAGATTAATTGCAGCAGCAGCGGTGTGCCCCGCATCAGCCAAACGTAAATTTCCAAAATCCACTTGAGGGGGCGGATCTTAGAAATCAGCCCCAAGCTGACGAGGATTCCCAGCGGTAAAGAACCGATCAGCGTCCAAAAGAAGATCTGCAGGGTTAAGGACGCCCCCTGGAATAATGACGGTAAAATCGATGAAATATAAGACATATAGTTATCCTCCTTCTCGTGTTCAGCAAATGGCCCTAAACAAAAAGTCCTCTAGGATCCAGCTGGATCCTAGAGGACGAATCAATCGTGGTACCACCTCTGTTTGCGGCCGCTTCACAGCACCCGCCTCGGTAAGTTCATCAGTCTCGCACTCACAACGCTAGGTAAATAAAAACACCCCCGAGCCAAATTGGCTACGAGGGCGTTTCCGCGGTTCCACCTCATCTTGTCAACCCCTCACGGCAGCTGACCTTTGTGAGTTCATCTTGATAAACTCCGTGCTGTAACGGGCGACCCCGGACCAACCTACTAGGCTTCAGAAGGTCAACTCACAGATGTGATTCAGGTGCTTCAACAGGTCCTTTTCCACCAATGCGGACTCTCTTTGCTATTAAAAACACCTTACTAGTCTGTTCATTGTCATTTGCTTTATTGATTGTAAATGATACTACACTCATTGGATTTTAATGTCAAGCCAATTTAGACAGTTTTTTCCGTCGTCGCCCAGGAATAGAGGGCCCGGATCGGCCAGTAGAGGACGACAAAGTAAACGAGGTTTAACGCTAAGGTCGGGGCTAGTGAGAAGGCCAGGTAGTCCCCAAAGCCGACACTGGTAATTCCGACCAGCGAGTAGGCCCAGTAGTTGACCGTCGCAAACACCACGATATCAATAAAGAAGATCATGATGTTGGTCAAAAAAGACGGGTTAAAGTAGTGGGCCAGCAGCCGGGTTAAAGCGACAATGCAGGGGAAGAGGACCATGTACAAACCCAGGATCCCTGAAATGTAGACATCCGCGACCACGCCCGCCGCAATGGCAAACGGGATTAATGGAATCTCGATCCCGTTTTCAAAAAAGTAGGACAGCACCAGCCACAGAATTACCAGTTCGCTAGCCATCGAATACGGGTACCGGAAAAACAGCGGTGCCCAGACGTGACTAAGCGAACCATCCAGAAACAGGCAGACAAACAGGCCAATTGGGAAGACATACTTTAAGCGTGATAATCGATACATAGTAATCACTCCTGAGCAGTGCTTTCCGCAACGGTCACAATGTTGATGTCATTGAAGTTGCTAGCGGGGGTAATGTAGACCTTTTGGGCCAGGCCGTAATCATCCTTGCCAATCCGGGCCACTTTGCCGACATAGAGGCCCTTGGGGGTAACGCCGCCCATTCCACTGGTAACGACCTTCGTCCCCTTCTTGATCTTTGCCTTGGAACTGACCTGCCCCATCACTAGCTCGTTGCGGTCGGCATTATAACCGGTAATAATACCGTTTACCAGCTGGTCGTTGCTGCCGCCAATGGAAATCGCAAACCGGCTTGAAGCCTCATTAGTGTCACTGAGCAATTCAACCTTGCTGTTTGTCTTGTTGACTTCCACGATCCGGCCGACCAGCCCGCCGTCACTCATCACCGGCATATTCTTTTTGATCCCACTGGACTGGCCCTTGTTAATTACCAATTGCTGCTGCCATGAAGATGGTGTCCGCGTTAACACGGCGGCCGTCACGGTATCATAATCAGTCATCGATTTTCCCAGTTTGAGTTCCCGCTTTAATTGCTGGTTCTCGTGGGCCAGCGTCTGGTCCCGAACCTTCGTCTGTGCCAATTCCGTCACTTGCTGCTTTAATTCACGGTTCTCCGAGTAGGTATTCATTAAATCGTTCACCGAGCTGAAGCTGGTTTGCAGCCAGTTAACCGGCAACGCAACCGCACTATCAGCAAAGCCAACGATATCGTTGCCAAACTGCTGAATCAATGGCGGCGTATTCCGCCGGTTGCGGAGGGTAACTGATCCTGCCATAAGGCCAAAACAAACAACCAGAATTACCACAATGATCACCAACCGACGATTGGAAAAGAATTTTTGCATGCTAATCCTCCATTGTGGGCAAGATAATAAAAGGGGGCTAGACAAAACAAATCGTTTTGCGACCAGCCCCGCCTATCACTAGCCAAATCTAATGATATATATTTGACTGTCAATCGACAGCTATCTAAAAATCATTTCTCTTTGCTTACTTCTTCATTACGTCAATGCTCTTCAGCGATTCACCGGTCCCGATGGCAACACAATCCAGCGGGTCGTTGGCGATAAACACTGGCACCTTGGTAGCGTCCGCAATGACGTCTGGCAGGTGCTTCAACAGTGCCCCACCACCAGTGAGCACAATCCCGTGGTCAATCACGTCCGCAGCAATTTCTGGAGAAGTCTCTTCAAGCGTGCCCTTGATAGCATTAATAATGTTTTCCACAACGTCCTGAAGGGCGGTTGAAACATCCACGGCGGAGACCTCCATCGTCTTTGGCAGGCCCGTTACCAGGTCCCGGCCCCGCACTTCTGTCGTCCCCATTTCTTTGGCGGATTCAACGGAAGCAGAACCAACATCCCACTTCAGCTTTTCGGCCGTCCGTTCACCAATCAGTAGGTTCATGTTCTGCCGAACGTATTGGGCGATGGCATCGTTCATCTTGTCACCCGCCATCCGAATCGACCGGCTGGAAACAATCCCGCCCAGCGAAATGGTGGCAACGTCAGTCGTCCCACCACCAATATCAACAACCATACTCCCGGTTGGGTCCATTACTGGCAGGCCGGCACCGATTGCGGCCGCAAAGGGTTCTTCAATTACGTAGGCATCCCGGGCACCCGCAACCCGCGTAGCGTCGATTACGGCCCGCTTTTCCACTTCCGTAATCCCGCTTGGGACGCAGACCATCACGTATGGTTTGCCGTTCCCATTACCGAGGGCCTTGTTGATGTAATACTTCATCATCGCAACGGTGGTATCGTAATCGGCAATTACCCCGTCCTTCATCGGCCGAATTGCAACAATACTTTCTGGGGTCCGGCCGATCATGTCGCGGGCGTCGCTCCCAACAGAAATCACTTCGTTGGACTTCGCATTCCGTGCAACAACTGACGGCTCCCGGAGCACGATTCCCTTCCCCTCAAGGTAGACAATCGTGTTCGCGGTTCCCAGGTCGATTCCCAAATTTTTGGTTCCGATTCCTAGCACTCTGTTTCTTCCCTTCGTTTTCAAGACTAATAATCTTTTGAATTCAATATCGTGGATATTATACCATAGCCACGGATTACATACGAACATAAATATACATTATTAGCCGTCAGGGGTAAAACCCCACCAGGGAAATTAATTATTTCTTTACCTTTCGCCGTTGCTCTGCTGGCTTTCCCGCCAGCTAAAGTACCGTTCCTGGCCAACAATCAGGAAGTCCAGCAGCTGGATCCCCAGAATTCGGCTGCCCCGCTCAAGCCGCTTTGCAAAACGCAGGTCCTGGTCCGAAGGTTTGACGTCCCCGGACGGGTGGTTATGGACCATTGCAATGCCGGTCGCTGACTGCCGCAGCGCATAGGCGAAGATTTGGTCAGGGTACAGCAGGCACTCGCTATGCCCGCCCTTAAAAACCGTCTTATAGTCAATAACGTCATTATGCACATCGGTACAGGCAATCACCACGCTCTCCTGCTCGTCCCCCGCAAAGTAGTCAATCATCTGCTGGCCAAGGGTAACGCTGGAGTAGGCGTGACCGCAAATTTCCGGGTGGCTCTTCCCCACCAGTTGGCCTAGTTCAATTCCGGCAATCAAGGCCCGCATCTCTGGGCCCCACTCCAGGACCTGGGCCCGCTGTGTCCTTGACATCTGCTTGACCGCCACCGGGTTGGGAAACTGCTCCAAAAACTTCAGAAAGAGTTCCTCCCCCCGCTTGATCGTGGCAGCGGGAATACTCCGGACTAGCAAGTTAACGTACTGATCTTCCACTGAGTTAGTCATACTTATCATTCTCCTTTTCGGCTCTAAAGAATAAATACGACCAATCCCCTAATTTGCATCAAATAAGTGGCGAACTTCTGAAATAAAGTAGAGTGACCCGGTGACAATCATTACGTCCTCACTGCTCAATTCGCTGGCCACTTGCTGGAAGCCCGCTTGCCACTGCGCGGCGGTTTGAATCGGGTAGCGAGCCCGAATCTGGCGGGCTGCCGCGGCCAGGTCGGCACTCGGCCGCTTGGGGCCCGGGCCGGCAAAGTGGGTAACCGTAATGTGGACATTACCCAGGCTCGCCAGCTCGCCGAGCATCAGCTCGTATTGCTTATCAGCTAAGATCGCCACCAGCAGGTAGACGTCCCGGTCGGCAAAATCGTCACGGATGGTCTTGACGAGCGCCTGGACCCCGGGAAGGTTATGCGCCCCGTCCAATAGGACCAGCGGTTCCGTATTTACAACTTCCAGCCGGCCCGGCCAGTGTGTTTCCGCCAGTCCGGCAATTAAGGCGTGTCGGTCCAGGGGGTAGTGGCCCGCCTCAAGAAACAGTTGAACGGCCGTTAACGCCACCGCGGCATTTTCTACCTGGTAATCACCGCCAAGGCCCAAGCGTGCCCGGAGCCGGTGGACGGCCAGCCCAGAATAAATGATGGGAGCGAAGAAGCGGTGAGCGGCGGTCTTCTTAACCGTAAAGTCGCGGTCCAGCGCGTACAAGCGGGCGTCCTTGGCCGCCGCCGTCTGTTCAACCACGGTTGTGGCACTGGCCGGCAGGCGGCCAATTACTACCGGCCGTCCCTGCTTGATAATCCCCGCCTTCTGCTCGGCAATTGCCGCCAGGGTGTCGCCAAGGTATTTCATATGGTCCCAACCAACCGTAGTGATCACGCTTACTTCAGGAACGATAACGTTTGTCGAATCATAGAGGCCGCCGATTCCAACTTCCAAGAGGACCACGTCGGGCCGTTTTTCCGCCATGTATAAGAACATGATGGCCGTGTCAATTTCAAATTCTGTCGGCCCCCCTTCCGGCAAGAGCTGGTCGAGTTTCGCCACCACCCCCGCTACCTGGTCCGTTAACCGGACCAGGTCTTCGTCGCTAATCGGCTCGCCATCAAGCTCAATCCGCTCATTAAAGCGGGTGATGAAGGGCGAAGTAAAGCTGCCGACCGTTAGCCCGCTGGCAAGCAGCATCGACCGCATCATCGCCAGCGTCGACCCCTTCCCGTTGGTCCCGGTGACGTGGATGTACTCCAACCCTTCTTGGGGGTCGCCAAGCTCCTTTAGGAAGCGCCGCATCCGCTTGAGCGTTGGGATTTTCTTGAATTTCGTCCGCCCATGGATAAATGCCAGGGCCTCATCATACGTTGTAATCATCCTTGTTCTCCTTTAGTTAAAAGGGGCGGCCGCCAAGCCATTTGCTAGCTGGACGACCGCCCCTTGGGACAGCTCAATTCAGGTTAAGCATCTTGCAACGATGCCAAGCGGTCTTTTGCTGCCGCGAGTTTCTGCTGCCACTCAACCGCCTTTTGCTTTTCAGCTTCGACGACCTTGGCTGGCGCATTGTCAACAAATCTTTGGTTGCCGAGCTTCTTTTGGGAACGCTCAACTTCCTTTTCCAGCTTGGCAATCTCCTTTTCCATCTTAGCCCGTTCTTCATCCAGGTCGACCAACTCGGCCATCGGGATAAAGACTTCTGCTCCGGCGAGAATGCTGGACATTGCCAGCTTTGGTGCTGCCACGTCGGCACCGATCTTCAATTCTGCCGGGTGGCAGAAGCGGTCGATGTAGTCACGGTTGGCATTGAGCATTGCGGTGAGGTGGGTGTCCTTGGTCTTAACCAGAATGTCCACTGGCTTCGACATCGGCGCATTTGCCTCATTCCGAATGTTCCGCACCGCCTTGATCATTTCGATCAGGCTATCCATCTGTTCCGTCGCGGTTGGGTCGTTCAGGTCTGCGTTAGCCGTTGGGTATGCGGCCACCATGATCGACTCGCCATCGTGCGGCATCGACTGCCAGAGCTTTTCGGTCACGAACGGCATGATCGGGTGAAGGAGCTTCAGGGTTTGGTCCAGGACGTAGCCAAGGATGTTCTTAGTGTCGGCCTTTTCCTCGTCCGTTCCGTTATTCAGCTTCTCCTTAGTCATTTCGATGTACCAGTCACAGAAGTCGTTCCAGATGAAGTTGTAGAGGGCCCGGCCCACTTCACCAAATTCAAACTTCTCGGACATCTCGGTTACCTGCTCGATGGTGGCGTTCAGGCGGCTCAAAATCCACCGGTCGGCCAAGTCCCACTTGTCCTTGGCCGGCAACTGCGGTGCTGGCATCTCGCCAAGGTTCATAATTACGTAGCGGCTGGCATTCCAGATCTTGTTAATAAAGTTCCAGGCCGCGTCCATCTTGGTGTAGGAGAAACGAATGTCCTGCCCCGGTGTCGAGCCCGTAATCAAGAACCAGCGGAGGGCGTCGACCCCGTACTTCTTGATGACGTCCATCGGGTCAATCCCGTTCCCTAGGGACTTGCTCATCTTCCGCCCCTGTTCATCCCGGATCAAACCATGCAGGAGGACGTTCTTAAACGGTGCCTTGCCGGTAAATTCGAGTGACTGGAAAATCATCCGGGAAACCCAGAAGAAGATGATGTCGTAACCAGTAACCAGGGTGTTGGTCGGGAAGTAGCGCTTAAAGTCCGCGGAGTCGGTGTCCGGCCAGCCCATCGTGGAGAATGGCCAGAGGGCACTGGAGAACCAGGTATCAAGCACGTCGCTGTCCTGCTCCCAGTTCTCGGCGTCCTGTGGCGCTTCCATGCCCACGTAGACTTCCCCAGTCTGCTTGTTGTACCAGGCCGGAATCCGGTGACCCCACCAGAGCTGCCGGGAGATTACCCAGTCATGGATATTTTCCATCCACTGGGTAAAGGTATGCTCAAACCGTTCCGGAATGAAGTTGACCCGGTCGTCCGTCTGTTGGTTCTTGAGTGCCATTTCCGCTAACGGCTTCATCTTGACAAACCACTGGGTCGACAGGCGGGCTTCCACCTGAACCCCGGTCCGTTCGGAATGGCCAACCGAGTGGGTGATTGGTACGACCTTGAGCATGTAGCCCTGGTCTTCCAGGTCCTTAACGATTGCCTTCCGCGCTTCAAAGCGGTCCATGCCTTCATACTTGCCGGCGTTTTCGTTCATCGAGGCGTCCTCGTTCATCGTGTTCAGTTCCGGCAAATTGTGGCGTTTTCCGACCTTAAAGTCATTCGGGTCGTGGGCTGGCGTAATCTTCACCATCCCAGTCCCGAAGTCCGGCGTTACGTATTCGTCAGCGATGATTTCGATTTCCCGGTCAACCAGCGGAACCTTGACCTTTTTGCCGACCAATTCCTTGTAACGTTCGTCGTCAGGGTGGACAGCGACTGCTTCATCCCCAAACATCGTTTCCGGACGGGTCGTCGCAATTTCAATGTAGTCCTTGCCGTTGAAGGTCGTGCCATCGGTGAACGGGTACTTAACGTGGTAGAAAGCCCCCTGGTCGTCTTTGTGGACAACCTCGATGTCGGACAGGGCCGTCCGGGCTTGCGGGTCCCAGTTGATAATGTAGGTTCCCCGGTAGATCAAGCCCTTCTTGTACAGGTCAACGAAGACCTTCCGAACCGCCTTATTCAGCCCTTCATCCAGGGTAAACCGTTCCCGGTCATAGTCAACGGAAATCCCCAGCTTTGCCCACTGTTGGTGGATAATGTCGGCGTATTCGTCCTTCCAGTCCCAGACCTGTTGGACAAACTTTTCCCGGCCCAGATCATAACGGGAAATGCCCTGCTTGCGCAAGCGGGCTTCGACCTTTGCCTGGGTGGCAATCCCGGCGTGGTCCATCCCCGGTACCCAGAGGACGTCATAGCCCTGCATCCGCTTCTGCCGGATAATAATATCCTGCAGGGTCGTGTCCCAAGCGTGTCCCAGGTGCAGCTTCCCGGTAACGTTCGGCGGCGGAATCACGATCGAATATGGGTGGGCCTTCTTATCGCCACTGGGCTTAAAGAGGCCCTGGTCAATCCACCATTGGTAGCGGCCAGTTTCAACTGCCGCTGGATCATACTTAGTTGACATCTCTTTTGTCATCGTATAATCGCTCCTTTCACATTTTGTCCATTCCATCATCTTCGTAAGCACGACTAATAAAAAAATCGCCCCATCATTTCTGATAGGACGATTGCTCGCGTTACCACCTAAATTGAGCCAAGTGCCTTGACTCCCCTCGTTCATTGGGTAACGGTGATGAACCGGACCAGCCTACTATCAGTTCAGCCAGCCTGCTCCCGAGCTACGTTCGTCAGTCGGCAGCCGGACCCTTTCACCAACCGGCCCTCGCTAGGCACTGCTCAACTCACTACTCTTTCGGTCATTGCTTATTATGCTTGTATCATAGCTAAATAATTTTGCGGCGTCAAGCAGGAATTTACAGAAGTTCCGCGAAAACATCCTCGTTCTGGTTTAAAAAGTCTTCTCCCGGGTGAATTTCAGTAATCTTAATGCCCTCCAGGGAACGCTGAACCAGGCCCGCAATGTCGAGCCTCTGCTCGTACAGCCGGGCCTTCTTCACGCTCGGCTTGGTCTTCGGCGACGGCGGCGTGAAGACCGTGCAGCAGTCCTCATACGGCAGGATTGAGAGGTCATAGGTGTCGATGTCTTCGGCGATTTTGATAATTTCCGTCTTGTCGAAGGAGAGGACCGGCCGCAAGACGGGATAGTTGGTCACGTCTTCAATCGCCAGCATACTTTCCATAGTCTGGGAAGCAACCTGGCCGAGCGACTCACCATTAAAGATCGCTAGTCCGTGGCGCTTTTCCATAATCGCCGTTGCCAGCCGCAGCATCATCCGCCGCTGGACCGTCATCAGGTAGCCTTCCGGCACCTTTTCCTTCACGGTTTCCTGAATTTCGGTAAATGGTACCTGGATAAACCGAATGCTGCCGGAGTACTTAGCCAGCTTTTCCGTTAACTGTTTGGCCTTCGCAAGGGCCTGCGGACTGGTGTACGGCGGACTAAAGAAGTGGACCATTTCCATCGAAACGCCCCGCTTCATCCCCAGGTAGGCGGCCACTGGCGAGTCGATTCCACCGGAAAGCATCATCATTCCCTTACCAGCCGTTCCCACCGGCAAGCCGCCAGCACCCTTGATGGTTTCGCTGGAAAGGTAAATGCCGTCCAAACGGATTTCAACCCGGATCGTCAGGTCGGGGTGGTGGACGTCAACCTTCAGCTGATCCGGAAACTTATCCAAAAGGTCGCCACCCAGCCGGTTGTTCATCGCAAAGGTGTCAATTGGAAAGTGGTGGTCCGCCCGCTTGGTTTCGATTTTAAAGGTGACCGGCTTCGTCACCTGTTCCGCCACCATCGCTTCGGCCGCTTGAGCAACCGCTGCAAAGTCTTTGGCAACCTTAATTGACGGGGAAAAGGTTTGAATCCCGAAAACATCTTTCAAACGGGCCATCACGGCATCATAGTCGGCCCCGTTCAGTTGAACGTGGAGCCGGTCCTGCTGCGCGTGGACCTTAACTTGGCTAAATTGATGGAGGGCGTGGCGGACGTTCATCCCCAAGCGGTCAATAAATGATTTCTTATTGTGCCCCTTCGTGGAAAGTTCGCCGTAACGCACCATAATTTCAGTGTATTGCAAGTGGTTTCCTCCTTCGCTGCTAATCAATAATTTTTTGGAAGCCGGCATAGAGCTGGTCAAAGACGCGGTTAAATTCATCCGCGTCCGCCAGGGTATTCTGGTCACCGAGACTAATCCGGACCGCACTGGTGGCTTCGTTTTCCGGCACCTTCATGGCAGCCAGAGTCCCGGCTTCCGCATGCTTCTTGGAAGCGCATGCGCTGGTGGTTGAGATGTAGATTCCCTGTTCTTCAAAGGCGTGGACAATCGTTTCTCCCCGAACACCGACAATCGCAAAGCAGAGAACGTGCGGCGCAAAGCCAGTATCCCGGCCAGAGAAGATCCGGACATGGTCAAACTGCTTGAGGTGGTCGTATATCCGTTCCTTAATCGCCTGCTCGCTTTGCACGGTCGCCGCTTCCTTTTCCTTAACTAGGCGGATTGCCCGGGCCAGTGCCACATCACCAGGCGTGTTTTCGGTCCCGCTCCGCAGGGTCCGTTCCTGGCCACCACCGTCAATCAGCGGCGAGAGCTTCCGGCCACTCTTAACATAGACAAAACCGGTCCCCCGGGGAGCATGGAACTTATGCCCGGAGAAGGTTGCAAAGTCAACCCGGTCGCTGAAGACAAGGTCATCTAAGCCCTTGCCGATTGCTTGCACTGCGTCAACCATGTAGTGGACGTTGGGGTAATCCTTGAGAATTTCGCCAACCTCTTTAATCGGCTGGATGGTACCAATTTCGTTATTAACGGCCATGATGGATACTAAGATGGTATCGGAACGTAGGGCCGCCTCGACGTCTGCCGGATCAATCCGCCCCTCCTTGTCCACGGGGAGGTAGGTAACTTCAAAGCCCAGTTCTTCCAATTGGGCCATTGCATTCCGAACCGCCGCGTGTTCTACAGAAGTCGTAATAATGTGTTTGCCAAAGCGGTGCTTCGCCAGGGCGGTTCCCTTGATCACCCAGTTGTCACCCTCTGAGCCACCACTGGTGAAAATAATTTCACCCGGCTTGACACCCATTAGCTTGGCGATTTGCTGCCGGGCCTGTTCCAATAGGTTCCAGGCCTCTTCACCAAAGTTGTGCAGGCTGCTTGGGTTCCCCCAGATTTTTTGGCTAACCGTATCATAAGTAGCCAATACTTCGGGGGATACTTTTGTCGTCGCGCTATTATCAAAATAGATCATTGCATTTGCTCCTCTGATAATTTCATCTGACGGTCATCAACCGGTTTGCCCACCGGCAGGGTTGGTTCGACCCATTCTTAAAGCAACTTCATATTATAACAAAAAACAGCTGGGGAGCAAGCCTCCCAACTGCTAAGCACTCATTCTCAATTCTCGTACTATCCCTGCTGCCGGTGGCTTAGGAGCATCAAACTCTCTGACTGATGTACGTCTAGCAAATATGGATAAAGAAAAAGCCCGGTAAAGTAATCTTTACCGGACTAACCATATGCCCCAAACAGGATTCGAACCTGTACATGGAAACCCATACAACGACCTGAACGTTGCGCGTCTGCCAATTCCGCCACTGGGGCATCGCTATTTAGTTGTTATCAACCAGACAACAATAATTATTATACTGATTCCCAGAAAAATTGCAAGCATAATTTAGGATTAATTTATTATTTTTGCAAATTCCCCCTTTTAGTGGCTTCCTGCCGCCCCATTCAATCGCCATTTCGTAACCAGTTCGTGCTAAAACCGCGCGGGGCTCCTCCACCTGCTTCAGCAACTGCCACTTACCTTATATAGAATCAAAAAAGGGACGAGAACTTAAATCCTCGTCCCTTACTTATACGGAAGGAATCTCGCTACTTTGCACTGGAACTGATTAATTAACTATCTTTGATTCTAAACTTCCGCAAAGTCGCTTTTTAACCGCCCCATCAGCGCACCCCGGTGACCACGATGGTTAGATCTAAACCTTAAGCGATGTTTCTGGTCACACTTACGTTGCTTCTGCCTACTCCTTAACTTCCTTCGGCACTGAATCGGGTGGGAGAACTTCATGACGAATCATGGACTCATTTACTTTTCCTTCCACACCCATAATATACCATATTTTGTAAGCGATTACAATATTGAGCTAAAAAAATCAGCTCACTTCATATCCCAATCATGCGCGCTTAACTGGCTTGAATAATCTCCAGCATTTTTCGCCTACTCCGTCCCATTGCACTTTGCACCTGACGCTTTGTACACCGCAGCCGTTCTGCCACCTCGTCTGTTGAGTATCCCTGGTTATAGCTAATCAGTACCTGACGTTCAAAAGGCGAGCAGGCCGCGATTAATTGCCGCAAGCAGAAATGCCCATGAACCAGTTCCTCAGGCTGACGCCATGGCTGCTCTTGCAGCATTTCTTCAGATTCCGGCGTTAACGCCCCAATTTTTTCTGCCGGAATCCGCTTGTGAGCCTGCCGGGCCCGGTATAAGTCTAAGATGCGGTTAACTAAGCTCTGCTTTAAGAAGCCGCTAAACTGATCCTTACCGTCACCCCGGTACAGCTCCAAAACCCGAAGAATTACCGGTCTTGCTTCCTGTTCCCAGTCGGCTAGCTCAAGTCCGGAAACATAATATCGTTGCCAAAGCTTGATGATTAGCGGTCGATACCGCTGAAAAATCTCTTCTTGCTTTCCGTTACCGCCATCACGTCCCTGTGGTCCTTGTTTCAAACGCATTAATAAAAACTCCCTGATATTGTCTATTGACTCGTCACGATTTTTGATCTCCTTTATTTTTATTGATCCCCCCACCATGGTATTTGCCTTCCCCATGGTCTGGTGCGTAATTCACGCAAAATCCACGTGTCTGTTAACAATTTAGCAAAATCAAAGTGGATTAACAATCCTCTGCAAAACTTTGGCAAACCGCTAATCGAACGCTCCCCAGCCGGTTCCCATTCCAGCGCACTTCCTGTTTGCCAAATCCACGGCAAAAAATCGAAAGCGCTTTTATCGATTGGCCGATTGATAAGTGACCGCGAAAAAATCCCCGCTAAAGTGCAATTAAGGCCTTCTCCCGTATATTTAATAACAGGGATAAAAAATGGCAAGCAAGGCGCTCAGCCTCACTTGCCATTTCTAAGCGATCAATTACCGGCTAGCGACATCACCATCATCAGCATCGCCAGCAAATTATTAATCCCGTGAACCAAGATACTATTTTTTAAATTGCCAGACTGTCGGTAAACGTACGTCAGGACCATCCCCATGAAGCAATAAAGCAGGAAGCTGACAATCGTCGTACTCGTATGGGCTGCCGAAAAGACCAATCCCGATAAGACCATTTTAGACCAGAGAGCATTCCGGCGAAAAAAGAGGTTCGTCAGGATGCCGCGAAAAATTAGCTCCTCCGCAATCGGGGTCAGGGTAAACGACGATATAACAAACACCACCGTAATAATCCGGTTGTGGTTAAGCAGCTGCCGGATAATCTCATTATTCGCCGTGCTCGTCTGATGAAAAAGCCACTGGTTTAACCAGCCAAAAATCATCATCCCAACCAGCAAAGCAGCATAGCCGCCAACCACCAGGCGCCAATTAATCCCCTTTGTCACCGGCAGCTGGTTACAACGCCGGTAGACCCGGCGGGCCCCAGCAATGATGGCTAAAAACAGCACTACAAAGATGACGGCTAGGGTAATCGCCAGTTCCTGATTAGCCGGGTACCGGTTGGCAATTACCACTGCCATCGGCGGCACCTGGATCAGCAGGAAGAACACCGCAACAATGCCCACCCGATAAAACCAGTTGCCCAGCCTACTTGTCCGTATTTTTTGCATTTTTCTGTTCTTCCTTCATCCGCAGTTCACGCCGCCGCTGGTAACTCCACTTTGCCGTAATCTTTGTGACAATGAGGTTGGCAACCACAAAGCCGCCAATCCACAGTACATACATCAGCCAGCCGGAGATCAGCTTAGCAATCGTCAGGGCCACCAGGACCGCAAAAATAATAAACGGCGGTAAAATCACCTTGATTAGGTATTCTGCTTTCATTAGTCATTAACCTCGCTTAAAAACTAAGGAGACGTGGCATTAACTGCCGCATCCCCCATTGCGCGTTTAGTTTTGGCCTGCCGCCAAGATTTGTTCCTTCGTCGGAATTGATGGCAAGGCCCCCATCTTTTGAACTGCTAATGAACTAGCCCGTTGTGCGTAAACCAGGGCTTTTTCAATATTGCTCATATCCGGCTTGAGCTGTGACGATAGTGCCCCGATAAAGGTATCGCCAGCTGCAGTCGTGTCGACCGCGTTGACCTTAAACGCCGGAATAAAGTTATAACCGTCCTGCGTGCAGTAGAACGCTCCCTTGGCCCCGACGGTAATGATCAGGTTGCGGACCCCCATTTGGGCAAACTTAGCCGCTGAAATCAGCATTGAGGTCTCATCAGTAATGATCACCCCAGTCAATTCCGCACTTTCCGTTTCGTTTGGAATAATCAGGTCCGTCAGCTTCAAAACTTCCGGGTCAATCTTCTGGGCCGGTGCCGGATTTAAGATGGTGGCTACGCCATTTTCCTTTGCCAGCTGGAAAGCACGGAGAGTCGCAGCTTGGGGCGTTTCAAACTGGGCCACCACAAAGTCGGCTGTCGTAATCTTATCCTGCGCCGCTTCCACATCTGCGGGACTAAGCTGCTGGTTGGCCCCGCCATAAATCAGGATACTGTTTTGCCCATTTTCATCCAGCAAAATCGACGCGGTCCCGGTACCGACCTGGTCATTTTCCCGAATTCCGGCAACGTCAATCCCGTTTGCCTTCATTTCACTTAGCATCATCTGGCCGCTATTATCCTTACCGACTTCACCGATAAAGGCGGTCTGCGCGCCGGACCGGGCGGCCGAAACTGCTTGGTTGGCCCCCTTGCCTCCTGCGGCGCTGCTCTTGCCTTCCGCTGCTAAAGTTTCGCCAGGCAGGGGCATCCGCTTGATCCGCAACGTCGTGTCGACATTTAAGCTACCGACAATTGTTACTTTATTCATTTTGTAATCCTCCTCGTGTTCTGTACTAATACTATACCATACGATATGGTGCCGTGCTCTCCCGACGAACGAGCCGCACGGGGAAGTGCTCGACCTGCTCGGACTGCCGTTTGTGGTCAATTCGGTCCAGCAGGATTTTCGTTGCGCCAACCCCTAAGTCAAAAATCGGCTGGTGGATGGTGGTCAATGGGGGATAAATGTACTCATCCAAGGCAATATCATCGTAGCCCACCACGGAAATCTCTTCCGGCACCCGGACCTTCAGTTCACGCAACCCGCGCAACAGCCCAATGGCAACGTCGTCATTAACGGTAAAGACCGCCGTGGCACCGCTGCTGGCGACCGCTCGGGCCGCTTCGTAGCCCCCCTGACGGCTGAGGTCCGTACGTAAAACATCCTCTTCATCGTTAAAGGCCAACTGATTAGCCAATAAAGTGTCCTTAAACCCGGCTAAGCGCTGCTTAAAGTTTTCCGTCAGGTAGTTAACCCCCAGGTACAAAAACTTCTGGTGGCCCAGTTCAACAAGGTGTTGCGCAGCCAGCTGGCCACCATGGTAATCATCGGTCTGGACCCGGGTCCCGACCTGATCGTAATTTCGGTCAAACAAGATGTACGGGAGCTCCCGGTTCGCCAGGGCCTGGTTAATCATTTCGGTGGTCATCCGGGCGCTTGCGATAATCAGCCCATCAATCGACCGCTCCACCATCTGCTCCAGGTAGGCCTTTTCCAGCTTCGGGTCCCGGTTCGCACTGAAGATTAACGGGATCAGTTTTTCCTGCCGCGCGACCTGTTGAACCCCTTCAACAAAGCTTCCAAAAAATGGTTCGCTGACGTTCGGCACCAATACCCCGATAGTATTGATGTTCTCCTTCATAATCAGGCTTCGGGCATGGAAGTCCGGCACGTACTGGTACTCATCCCGCAGCTTTAGGATCTTCTCGCGCGTGCTCTTGCTAAAGCGGTTGCCCTTGCCGTTCAGCACCTGAGAAACGGTCGTTACCGACACTCCGGCCAGACGGGCAATATCTCGAATTGTTACTTTTTTTCCCATGGTATTCCTCTTTAAATTAACTTTAATATGAATGGTAAGCTAAATCTGACCAGCATGCAATTTAATTTTGAAAAAGGTCCCGCATTATTTGCCGTCCCGTAGCCGCCTGGGTACCCCGCACCCGGACATAGTCAATTTGGGCGAGTAAAATCTCATACGACCATAACGACGACAGGTCCCGTTCGTTGAAGTAGTGGAGGTCAAGCTTGACCCGGTCGCGCCGGTTAATTAGGCCGGTAAAGTCGTCAGCGCCCTTGTACTTTTTCGTGCCAATCACTACGGGCAGCTGGTGGGCATATGAATCATTCAACGCGTTGTTTAGCAGGTCCCCCTTGCTAAAAGCCGGGTGGCCATCGATAAACTCTTGTACCTGCCAGAGGTCAAAGTAGCCATGGCGGTGCGCCACCTTCGTCTTTTCCGAAATCGTCAACAAGTAATCAGTATCGCTTTTAATTTTTTCAATACTGCTGATGCGAATTACAATCAGGCCATTGATTTTGCCATCCCAATCAATACTGATTACCAGGCAAAAGAGCGGATCCATCGCCACAACAAAGCCAACGTTAAAGTATTCATCATGCGGGATATTATGAATTTCAACCAAGGTCCCTCGTTGACGGGCAATCACCAACTGGGCCCGAAGCTCGTTTAATTTTGCTTTTTCCATTTTGGTATTCCTTCCCCTATCATTCCTCTTCATTTATTTTCCCGGTTTTAGCAGTTTTTTTCAAACCTTTTTGCCCGCCGCTAACCGATCGCCACTAAAGCTGGTTGAATTTATGATGGGAATCCCCCGGCTTTTGTAGTAACATGGTTCTTGTGTTAAAAAAGTTAAAGAGGGGCCACTATGGTGATTATTACAGCAGGAATGATTGGTGTTGGGAAAACAACGTTAACGGGGAAGATTGCAGAACACCTCCATACGAAAGCGTTCTTTGAACCGGTTGGCGACAATCCCGTGTTGCCACTGTATTACCAAGACCAAAAGCAATACGGTTTTTTACTACAAATCTACTTTCTTAATAAGCGGTTTTCGATGATTAAGCAGGCCTTAGCCGATGATAACAACGTCTTAGACCGGTCGATCTATGAAGACGCCCTGTTTACCAGGGAAAACAACGCTGAAGGAAACATCTCCGACACAGAGCTTGAAGTGTACCTGACGCTCCTTGACAACATGATGAAGGACCTGCAGCAGCTGCCGAAGAAAGCACCCGACCTGATGGTGTATTCCGAAACCGACTTTGAAACGATTCTTTACCGGATCAAAAAGCGGGGACGGGACTATGAACAAATCGACCATAATCCAGAGCTGAAGGATTACTACTACAAGATGTGGAGTGCCTACAAGCAATGGTACCAAGACTATGATGCAAGTCCAAAGATGAAGATTGACCTGGAAACTTATGATCTGGAGGATCCAGAAAATGTCAAGACCGTCTTGGCAATGATTGATGACCGTTTGAAGACTATCCGTTAATGCACATATCAAGCCAGCCAAGCCGAAATGGGCCTGTGACAAAACTCTGTTTTGCCGCAGGCCCATTTTTCTATGCTTTAATCAGAAAACGCCGCAGTAAGCCTAGTGCTCCGGCTGAACCAGCCCCGCCAACAATTGAGAGCCAAGTTAAATGATGGGTCGGCTTATGAGGTCCGGTTGCTTGCTGCCCCCGCACCGTTGCTACCGGCTGCTGGGTTTGTGATTTCTGGTCACCCCGACTAGCTTTCCCCGCCGGGAGATCGGCGTCGTACTTGGTTAAGCCGTAACTAGCGATAATTTTATTTAGCTTCCGATCGTATTGGGGATCCGTTGCGTACCTGCCCAGCAGGGCGTGGGTCGCCGACCGGTAATTACCGGCTTGCCCCCGGTGAACACCCGCGTATAACGGGTCGGCCAGTGTTTCTGCGTAATCGCATAGCGACTGGTAGTCATTTTCATACCAGCGAAAATGATCGTTAATCTTTTGCTCATGTCCGTCATGAGTGTATTCCGTAGTCGGCTGAAGAACTGATTTCCCGTTAAAGGACCCCTTAACCCCAAAAAGGTTATGGTAAGGTTTCCGGGCTAGTTCGCTGCTGCCCCAGTTGCTCTCTAGCGCCGCCTGGGCGATGATCACCGATGGATACAGGTCATATTCCATTCCCACCTTCTGGGCACTCTTGGCAACCCGAGAAATAAACTTGGCTTGATCCGGTGAGGGTTCCTGCGCCGGATATTCCTGCTGGTCGGGACCGGATACCGGCTGTGCTGGGGCCTGCTCTGCCGGAACAGCTGGTACGGGAGGGTTCGCGGGCGCCGTTGCCGGCGGATCCGGCTGGCCGGGCTGGGGCTGGGGACGCAGCTGCTGCCCCCGCCGATAACCGCGCTGGTAACCCGCTTGTCCGACCCTGCTTCGCGTTTGCTGGCTCAGGCTTCCCTTCAGCCCATCGCTGACTCCCTGACGAAATGATTGTTCATAGTCCTGGCTCAACTGGCTAAAGGCCGTCAAAAAGGCACTGGTGTATTCTTCGCCCCGTTGCCGAATCTGTCCCTCGTCAAGCGGCTGCTGGTTGACAATTGCCTGTTCAGCGTCCCGGTACGCCCCGTTCAGGTCAACCCCGGCTGCTAATACCGGGCTCCCATTAGCAGCTAACAGCATTCCGGCAATAATCGCAGTTAAAATTTGTTTCTTCATCTTCTCACCTCTATGTAATATATACGGTAAGAAGGGGCAAACTCCTTTTTAAAACAAAAAAAATTGACCACGCAACGCGTAGTCAATTTTTTAGTTTAGTAGATTACTACCGGTTCGTTGATTTCCATATCGTGGTAGGCGGTTCCGGCATCGCTTGGGTGCATATTAGCACAACCGTGTGAGCCACCGGTCGTCGTCAAGTATTCGGTCTTTGACCAGTTATTCCGCCAACTGGCATCGTGGAAGCCACAACCGCTGTCGGTAAATGGTGACCAGTATTGGACCGGACTGCTGTACTTCGATCCATCATCATTTAAACCCCGCAGGGTTGCCGGCGACTGCTGGTACATGATATACCAAACACCCCTTGGCGTACGGTTGCCCGGCGTGTTGCTTCCCGTAACCACGTCCGCATCAAAGACGCACTTGCCGTCCTTGTAGAACCAAACGTGCTGGTCTGCTAAGGATAGCTCAACGTAGGTGTCGCCAATTCCGTCGTTGCTTGTGACCCCGTAGCCGGTCCCGTGGCGGTTGTAGCCGATGCCGTAAATATCATTCTTGGCACTAACACTCTTCTTGTTATCCGCCAGGGCATTAGCCAGGGTCTGCCCAGCAAGCTGCTCGCTGATCTTCCAACCATACGAACCCTTATCGCTAGTGGTAATTTCCTTTCCGGCGTGGGTCCTAAACTTAAACGACTTGCCCAGGGTGGCCTGCTTTTAGTTAATTTTGGCAATCCGCCCCTTTACCGCGCTCGTGTCAAAGCTGTACTTGCCATGCTGGTAGGTCGCCCGGGTAATTACATCATCGGCGGAAAAGTGATACGATTCCTTTTCCACCTTGTAGGTAACCTTCCGTTTACTCAGCGCTTCTAACTTTGCCTTTTCCTTTTGCACGGTTTTGCTGTCCGCCGTAAGCGGGTGGGTATGGTGAGCGGTTAACCGAATCGTTCCGTTGGCCCGTTGGCGATTAAACTGCTGAATAAGGTCCCGGACGTCATACTGGTTTCCCTTCTTCGCAGCTACCGTTGAAACCGTCCCGTTCTTCAGTTCAGCATAGGCATCAACTGGCGCCCGCCGGCCCTGGTTCATTTTTTCAGTTTCAGCGTAAACCGCCCGGCGCATGAGCGCGGTTTGGTCATCGTCCAGCTGGCTCGGCATTACGTTAACGTTTTGCTTCTTGCTGGACGGGAAGAAGGTCCGTTGTTCCTTTTGGGCAGCGGCAAACTTGCTTTTATCTGCGCTGGTGATCCCCGACGCACTGGCCTTGCCTTGGTAGACTAGCCGGCCGTTAATGTAGACCTGGTTTGCCCGCGTGCTCTCCTTGACCTTTTGATAGGCCTGGTCAACCGTCATTCCCCCGACTGCCACCCCATTAACAGTCGTGTTCCGGTTAAAGTGACCATGCTGGTGCCAACTCATTACTCCCAGTAAAACCACTAGGACAGCAATGACCGCAATAATATAGTTTCTTAGCTTCAATTGCATTTTCTAACTCCCTAGATTCAAGAATTTTGCTTTACCTAAATAAAGTTAACATTTGCATTATACCAGCATTTCACAATAATGATACCGTTAAGCAAGCAGATTTAAAAAACTTTGCTGGTCCCCTCATTACTCAAGGGCGCCAGCAAAGTTTCTGAACTAAATTTCTGGATAACTGTTCTTTTTGACGTCAATCTTATGATTATCAAGGTCCGTCTTAACAACGGTAACGTCACATGGGGCTTCCCGAATCGTATAGACCGCCGTTGAACCGACGATCAGACGCCCGACCACGTTTAAGCCGGTCGCGCCGATTAGGATCAGGTCAATTCCATTTTGCTTCGGGTAATTTTCAGCCAATTCTAGTTTGGCATTGCCGACCTCAACTGCGGTCACCACGTCGGTAATGCCGGCCGCCTGGGCCCGTTTTTCGTACTCAGCCAGCTTCTCCTTCATCGTTTCAATTGCCGGCTTATAAATGCTCCGGTCAACGAAGCCATAACCGTTCGGTCCCCCTGACGGAAGCCGCTCACCGTTAATCACACTGAGCAAGTAGAGCTTGGCACCATTTTGCTTAGCAACTTCAAGGGACTTGGCAAAGGCCATATCAGACTGCTTAGAACCATCAATCCCAACCAAAATTTTTTGATAACTCATTAGAAACCGCCTCCATAGTTTGTTTAAGCCTATTTTAGCATATCTTCAGCATTCATTAATCAGTAACCAGGTCATTAATTGCTTCCATGTAAATGGCCATTGATTTAATCAAGTCGGCGACCGGCTGGAACTCATTCGCCTGGTGCATCGTGTTTGGCGTGTTCGGCATCAGCGCACCAAAGGCGACTCCCCGCTTCATCAACCGGCCATAGGTCCCGCCACCGACAACCTCGGGCTTGGCAGCCTGGTCACCGGTCTGGTCAATGTACGCCGCCATCAGCGTCTTCACGATTGGATCATCAGGAGCAACGTAGTGCGGCGCTTGGGCCGGTCCCTGCTGCACGCTGATCCCCAGCGGGTCGGCAACCTTTCTTACGGTCGCTTCTAGCTGATCAGGCGTAATCCCCTTGGGGAAGCGGAAATTCATGTTGATATCACCGCCAGCCGCCGCGGTGAAGTTAAGGATTCCGGCATTCATGGTCAACTCTCCCATTACCGGATCAGTAAAGGCACCGTCAAACTTGTCCATCCGGGTATCAAGGTGGAGGTAGTGGCCAAGAAAGTGGACAAAGCTGCCGGCCCCGCCAGCAAAGTCATACTGGTCCAAGAAGTGGGCAAGGTAAGTGCCGGCATTAATTCCCTTTTCCGGTTCCATGCCGTGAGCTGCCTTCCCAATAACGGTCAGTTTCAGCCCCGCCGCCGTTTCCTCTGCTTCACCGGTAACCGGATTCTCCGCGATAAAGCGGGCGAAATCCTCCTTCACCTGCTGGGGATCGGCAACCTGAACCAGGGTCTCTGCCTCCCGGGGTACCATGTTAAAACGGAGCCCAGACTTGAAATACTTGAGCTGGGCGGCTCCTTCGTTAGTTGCCGGCGTTTTCAGCAGCAATGATACCTGGCCCTTTTCACCGTTGATTACCGGGAATTCGGCATCTGGTGAAAAGCCCATGGTCGGCGCAGGCTCTACTTCAAAGTAGCGGTGCATCCCCGTCCAGTTGCTTTCTTCATCGGTACCGACGATAAAGCGAACCCGCTTATTAAACTTTACTCCCTGATCCTTGAGGTACTTGAGGGCGTAGTAAGCGGCCATTCCAGGTCCCTTATCATCCGAAGCCCCCCGGCCGTAAAGGTTGCCGTCCTTAATTACCGGGTCAAAGGGGTCGGTATCCCAGCCCTTGCCGGCCGGCATTACATCTAGGTGGGCTAATATTGCCAGGGTTTCATCCCCCGCGCCACACTCCGCATAGCCAACCAGGTTATCGATATT
Source organism: Limosilactobacillus antri DSM 16041 (assembly GCF_000160835.1). Lineage (GTDB taxonomy): Bacteria > Bacillota > Bacilli > Lactobacillales > Lactobacillaceae > Limosilactobacillus > Limosilactobacillus antri. The sequence goes on along the minus strand of NZ_GG700737.1, from coordinate 26,477 downwards.
CTTCGTCTTAAAGCCATCCTGGTCCGCCATCTCTAAAAAAGCCTTGAGCGCTTGCGCCGGCCGTGGGCCTAACGGATATTCATCAGTTGCGGCCTCGTCATCACGAACACTGGGAATCTTCATCAACGCCACCAGGTCGTTTAAGTAATCTTTCTCTTGGCTCTGGGCCGCTTGCAACCATTCTGTCATTTTTGTCCCTCCATCTAATCAATTAACTAAAATAATGATACCATTATTATAACGATTACAAAATCTAAAGGAGTTTTAAAATGGAAAAGTTAACCGATCAAATCCTGCACGAGGTCATTCAACCCCGTCCAGCAAATAGTTTTAAGGGAACCTTTGGCAAAGTAACCCTGGTCGGTGGCAACCGCAACTTTGGCGGTGCCATCATCATGGCCTCCACCGCCGCCGTCTGCGCCGGAGCCGGCCTCGTAACTACCGCGACCGCTGCCAGCAATTCAGGGGCCCTTCACGCTCAATTGCCGGAAGCAATGTTTGCCGACTTTACCGCCGACCAGCAGCTGGCCGACCTGGTAAGGGCCGCAACAACGGTCGTCGTCGGGCCGGGCCTGGGGGACGACGCTCAGAGCCTCCATATTCTAAAAAACGTTTTTAACCATGTCCGCCCCGAGCAAAACTTGGTAATTGATGGCTCAGCAATTACCCTGATGGCCCGTGAAGAGCTATCCGCACCAGCCGCCAATGTGATCTACACCCCTCACGAGATGGAATGGCAACGCCTTTCTGGGATCAAAATTGGCGAACAAACGGAGGCCCGGAACCGGGCCGTCCGTGATCAGCTCAACGCAACCGTTGTCCTCAAGAAACACCACACCGAAATTTACACCGCCGACCAGGTCTACCAGCTGACGATTGGTTCCCCCGCCCAGGCTGTCGGCGGCATGGGTGATACCCTTGCCGGGATGGTCGGTGGCTTTACCGCCGAATTTAACGACCAGCCGCAAAAAGCCGTTCTCGCGGCGGTCTATGCCCATAGTGCAATTGCCGACCAGATTGCGGAGAGCCAGTACATCGTCCTCCCCCACCAGATCAGCCGGGCCCTTCCCGCCTTCATGAAGAAAATGGAACAGGACCCCAACGAGCACCAGATTGGCTTTTTAAGTTAATTTCCCGGGAAATTTTATTTCATCTAAAAGGGGCTGGTGAGAAAACCGCGGTTTTCTCACCAGCCCTTGCTAGTTCTTAATTATTGTAAAGGTAACGTGGAAACCACCGGCGAACTCCCACCTTTTTAACGATTCCTAGCTAATCCGCAGCTTTTGCCGTAACGTCGCCGACCGGGGACCGATGATCCGGTCCGCTAGACGGTACTTCAACGCCAGGTAGGCAAAGACGCTGGCACCAATTGCGACCCCGAGCAGCAGGGCAAAGAAGGCGGTAAAGCGGCCGTACGGACTGATAAAGTGCCCGAGAAGCACCATTACCGCCTTAGTAACAGCGTACATAATCAACGAGAAGCAGAGAATTTGGTTGGTGGCCTTCGCCATCTGGTTAAAGTGCAGGCCAAATTCCATATTGAACGAATGAAGAATCAGGTAGTCAATCACAAACATTGACAGGCAGGTCGACAGCAGCGGCCCCATCCCCTGCAGGAGGAGGATACACGGGTACTGCAACGCCAGCTTGATGACAATCCCAATTCCGAGGAATTTCATCATCCGGCGGTTTTCCGAAATCCCCTGCATCATCGCTGCGGCAACGGTATACAAGCCCATAGGAATCGCCACAAAGGCCGCAAATTCCAGGATGACGATCCCGGCGTGGTCATAGCGGTAAAAGACCGTATACATCTGCTGGGCCACCGCGGCCAAGCCGAGTGAAGAAGGAATCATGATGAAGTAGAAGAGCTGCAGGACGTTTTCAATCTGCTTGCGCATCCCCAGCTGGTCATTTTGGGCCCGCGCTGTTGCCAACAGCGGAATCACCGTGGCCGCCATCGCGCTCGCTAAGGAAATAATAATCGTGTACAGCTTGTTGGCATTAAAGGCAAAGAGCGCGTAGAGGACGGTTTCCTGGTAGCGGGTAAATTGGCCGACCCGGAACAGGATCCAGGGGAAAGTATACTGGTCAATCAGCATAAAGATGGCCACCCCAGATTCAATCACGATAAACGGAATCGACTGGTAAACCATCTTGCCAATCAGACTGAGCGTCGACACCGACCGGTTCGGCTTCCCCCGGTTAACCAGTTCGTTCATTTCCCGCCGGTGGCGCAGCCAAAACCAGGCCAATACGGCGCCGGCGCCCAGGGCCCCGATGAAAGCCGCAAAGGTCGACTGAGTAACCGCATCGACCCAGCTCCCCTTTTGAATCTTCATAATCAGGTAGGTCGCGCCAAGCATATAAACCACCCGGAAGACCTGTTCGACAAACTGGGAAATCCCTGACGGGGCCATCCAATTATACCCTTGCAGGAAGCCACGGCTCATCGCCAGGGCCGGAATAATCAGCACTGCCCAGGCCAAGGACCGAATTACCGGCACCACGTTGGGATCGTGGTTTGACAGGCCCGGTGCCCAGGCCATCATGACGATTGCACAAACGATTCCCATTGCCAGTGCAACATACATACTGGAGTAGTATAGACGGCGACTGACGCCGTATTCATTCAGGCCATTATAGTGGGCCACCATCTTGGAAATTGCCGACGGCAGTCCGGCCGTGGCAATCGTCAAGAAGATATTATAAATGTTATAGCCCTGTGCATAAAGAGCGTTAGCTTCATTGCTATAAGCATCAAACCAGGTTACCCAGGGGATAACGTAAATCGCGCCGAGGATCCGGGAAGTGATGCTACCGACCGTCATCCAGGCCGAACCACTCAGCATCTTCTCCCGGGCATCCTTATTATCAGCCGCAAGCGGCGACCCGTTAGTGTGTTCTTCATTCATGATTCATAAATTTCCTGCCTTCTTCAAAAATAAGCAATCTTAATCATTTTAGCGTGAATCAGACCGGGGCGCAATTTCTTTTCGCCTTTTTTAGCTTTCCTTAATGCTAATACTGGTCGAGGTCGACCCGGACCTCCTGAACGGTTGCTCCCGGGTGGGCAGCGGCCACTTCCGCCAATGGACTGGCCGCGGGCGCCGCCTCAAAGTGGCCCAGCTTATCGTTAAGGGTGATTGCCAGCCCCAGCCGAGCAAACTCCATCGCCTCCGCCATCGTTTTCCCCTGGGTAAAGGCCTCCGGAAGATCGGGAAAGTCAACGAGAATTTGCCCATCCCGCGGGGTAAAAACGGCCGGATAAGTTACAATTTCCATTTTCAGGGTTCCTTTCTGAATAAAAAGGCCCGGGAAAAATCCACGGGACCTTTTGAAACTATTTACTTGGCAACAATGTTTACAATTTTGTTTGGCACCACAATTACTTTCTTAATGTCCTTGCCAGCCGTAAACCGTTGAACGTGTTCGTTGGCCAAAGCCCGCTGTTCGGCCTCTTCTTTGGACGTGTCCTTGGCCATCTTGACCTTCGCCCGGACCTTGCCGTTTACCTGGAGGATCATCTCAACTTCATTTTCTACCAACGCTTGCGGGTCGTACTCTGGCCACGGCTGGTAAGCGATCGTCTCACTGATCCCAAACTGGCTCCACAGTTCTTCCGCGACGTGCGGCATAATTGGGGAGATCATCTTGATAAAGCCCTGCATATATTCAGCTGGTAAGTCATCAACCTTGTATGCTTCGTTGACAAAGACCATCAGTTGCGAGATCGCCGTGTTAAAGTGCATCCGTCCGAGGTCTTCCGTGACCTTCTTGACGGTCTGGTTGTAAACCTTGGTCAGCTTACCATCGTTGAAGTTTGACACCCGGTCCCGGAGGTGGTTGTTGTCATCCATCAGCAAACGCCAGACCCGCTGGATCCACTTGTAGGAACCGTGCAGACCTTCTTCATCCCACGGCACGGACTCCGTCAGCGGCCCCATAAACATTTCGTACAACCGTAACGTGTCGGCCCCGTACTTATCAACAATATCGTCCGGGTTAACCACGTTGCCCTTGGACTTCGACATCTTTTCGTGGTTGGACCCCAAAATCATCCCCTGGTTAACCAGCTTCATAAATGGTTCCTTCGTCGGCACTAAGCCCAGGTCATAGAGAACCTTGTGCCAGAAACGGGCGTAAAGTAGGTGAAGGACGGCGTGTTCCGCCCCGCCGACGTACAGGTCAACCGGTGACCAGTAGTCTAAAGCCTCCTTAGAAGCAAATTCCTTGCTGTTGTGCGGGTCCGTATAGCGGAGCCAGTACCAAGAGGAACCAGCCCATTGCGGCATCGTATTGGTTTCCCGCAGGCCATGACGGCCGTTTTCATCGTAGACGTTGACCCAGTCCTCGACGTTTGCCAGCGGACTTTCACCGGTTCCCGATGGTTCGATATTGTCGGTATCCGGCAGCTTCAACGGCAGTTCATCTTCTGGAACCAGCGAGGTCGTGCCGTCATCCCAGTGAATGACTGGAATTGGTTCGCCCCAGTAACGTTGCCGGCTGAAGATCCAGTCCCGCAGGCGGTAGTTGACCTTCTTGTGACCGGCATCGTGTTCTTCCAGCCAGTCAATCATCTTCGCCTTGGCCTCCTTGATGTTCAGGCCATCCAGGAAGCCAGAGTTGATGTGCTTGCCGTCGCCGTCAAAGGCCCCTTCGGAAAGGTCAGCGCCCTCGATAATCGGCTTGATCGGCAGGTCAAACTTCTTGGCAAAGTCGTAGTCTCGCTGGTCGCCAGACGGAACCGCCATCACGCATCCGGTCCCGTAGGAAGCCAGAACGTAGTCGCTAATCCAGATTGGCAGCTTTTCGCCATTCACCGGATTAATAACGTAGGACCCGGTAAACACCCCAGTCTTTTCCTTGTTCAGATCGGTCCGTTCCAAGTCTGAACGGCGGGAAGCCTCTTCCTGGTACTGGGCCACCGCTTCCTTGTGTTCCGGCGTGGTCAGCTGGTCAACCAACTCCTGCTCCGGTGCCAAGACTACGTAGGAGGCGCCAAAGAGGGTGTCGGCCCGGGTGGTAAAGACCTCAATCTTCGTTTCTTCGTCACCGGCAACCGGGAAGAAGACGGACGCCCCCTCAGAACGGCCAATCCAATTCCGCTGCATTTCCTTGACGCTTTCTGGCCAGTCCACCAGGTCGAGGTCCTTGATCAGACGGTCGGCATAGGCGGTAATCTTTAGAACCCACTGCTTCATCGGCTTCCGGTAAACCGGGTAGCCGCCCCGCTTGGTCTTGCCGTCTTCCACCTCTTCGTTGGCCACCACGGTTCCGCCCATAAAGTCGGGGGCCCAGTTAACCATGATTTCACTTTCGTAGGCCAGCCCCTTCTTGTAGAGCTGTTCAAAAATCCACTGGGTCCACTTGTAGTATTCCGGATCCGTCGTGTTGATTTCCCGATCCCAATCGTAGGAAAAACCCAGCGCCTGGATTTGATCGCGGAAGTGGTCAATGTTCTTGTTGGTAAAGTTCTTCGGGTTGTGACCCGTTTTAAGGGCATACTGCTCCGCCGGCAGGCCAAAGGCGTCCCAGCCCATTGGGTGCAGCACGTTGAAGCCCTGCATCCGCTTCATCCGGGACATCACATCGGTCGCGGTATAACCCTCGGGGTGGCCGACGTGCAACCCCTGACCGGAGGGGTACGGGAACATATCAAGGGCGTAAAACTTTTTTTGGTCCTTGTTAATGTCCGCCTTAAAGGTTTGGTTCTTTTTCCAGAACTTTTGCCACTTTTTTTCAATCGTTGTGTGATCGTAAGCCATAGTCTGTCTCCTTTTCTTTACCATGATCGTAATAAAAAAGTCCCGCAGAAGCCTGCACTTCTCCGAGACGAAATCTAATCCGCGGTACCACCCGTTTTCTATGGATCTCCATAGCACTTTAAGCCTTAACGCGGTCAGACGTCACCACCTACTTCATTCAGCGGCAATCTTACCGGATGAGTTCACCAGATGGCTGTCCCTGCTTCACAGCACCAGCAGGTCTCTGTCGGCAGTCCATCCGGCTACTACTTCCGTTACGATCAAAATATTAATTGTATTCTAACTTCATCATCGACAATTTGCAAGCAGGGAATGAAATTAACCCAGAATCTGTTTTAATTCCGCAACCTTGTCCAGGTGTTCCCATGGCAGGTCAACGTCGGTCCGGCCGAAGTGGCCATACGCCGCCGTCTGCTTGTAGATTGGCCGCTTGAGGTCCAGCATCTCAATAATTCCGGCCGGCCGCAGGTCAAAGACCTTACGGACCGCCGCAATCAGTTCTGCCTCACTCTTCGTACCGGTCCCAAAGGTATCAATCGAAATTGACACCGGTTCCGCTACCCCAATGGCGTAGGCAACCTGAATCTCCAGTTTCTTGGCGTAGCCAGCGGCAACCAGGTTCTTCGCAATGTACCGGGCCGCGTAGCTAGCGGACCGGTCGACCTTCGTCGCGTCCTTGCCGGAGAAGGCCCCGCCACCGTGGTGAGCAGCCCCGCCATAAGTATCAACAATTACCTTCCGGCCGGTTAAGCCAGCGTCCCCCTGCGGGCCACCGATTACGAAGCGGCCGGTTGGGTTAATGAAGTACTTGGTTTGATCGTCAAGCAATTCAGCAGGAATCACCGCCTTGATTACTTGTTCCTTAACGTCGTGCCGGATTTGTTCCAGCGTAACGTCCGGATCATGCTGGGTACTCAGTACCACCGTGTCGACCCGGAGCGGCTTGCCAGCATCGTCGTATTCAACGGTTACTTCAGCCTTGGCATCTGGCCGCAAGTAGGAGATTGTACCTTCCTTACGGAGCTTAGCAATCCGCTGCATCAGCTTGTGGCTGAGCATTAAGGTCAACGGCATGTATTCTGGCGTTTCGTCGGTTGCGTAACCGAACATCAAGCCCTGGTCACCGGCACCAATCTTATCGAGCGGATCACTATCACCGGACCGTGTTTCCAGTGAATCGTCAACCCCCTGGGCAATGTCTGGTGACTGTTCATCTAAGGCGGTGATAACCGCACAGTTGTCCGCGTCAAAGCCGTACTTGCCATCGGTATAGCCAATCTTGCGAATGGTGTCCCGGACCACCTTTTGGATGTTTACGTAACCCTTGGTGGATACTTCACCAAATACCAGGACCAAGCCGGTCGTAACCGATGTTTCAACGGCCGCCCGCGCGTCCGGATCCTCCGTCAGCAGTGCGTCAAGGATAGCGTCGCTGATCTGGTCGGCAATCTTATCCGGGTGCCCTTCAGAAACTGATTCTGATGTGAAGAGGTGTTTTTCTGTCATCTTTATTAATTCCCCCATATTCTAGTCGAAACTCTAGTAGTAGTTTTGTAGTTGCGGTTACAAGGCATCTTCACAATTAAGTGAATCCTATCGGGAATTTGCTTCATAACGAAGACAATACTATCACATCATAACATTAATAATCAATTAAGAATTTATTAAAGGCGGGCATTTACCAGGCCGACCGCCGTCATGAACGAATAGACCGTGGTCGGCCCAACGAAGGCCAAGCCATCTTTTTTCATCTGACGGGCAATTTGCCGTGACTGGTCCGTTTGGGCAGGCAAGGCTTCCCCCGCTTTCACGATTAAACGCTGCGGCTGGTAATCGACAAAGTGCCAAACGTAGTCATCGAATGTCTGCCCAGCGGTGTGCAGTCCCGTGATTACCCGGGCGTTGTGAATCACCGCCTCAATTTTGCGACGGTTGCGAATAATTTCCGGATCATCCAGCAATCGTTCGACATCCTGGGCATTAAAAGCAGCAACTTCGTCAATTTGAAAATCACGAAACGCCCGTTCAAAGCCGGCGCGCCGCTGCCAAATCGTTGCCCAGCTTAGGCCGGCTTGGAACGCCTCCAGGCTTAGCATTTCAAATAAAAAGCGCTCGTCGTGAACGGGAAAGCCCCAGTAATGGTCATAGTAATCCTGCATGGCAACGGAAGCGTTTGCCCAGGCGGGACGGTTAATTTGCATCTTTCTTCCCTCCTTTTTAGTAAAGAGCCGCAGCTGGCGACTCAGCTCCAGCTACGACTCCCCTGTCATTTAAATACGGTTCTTAGCCTATTTTGCACCCTGGCGTTTGCTATCTTTAAGGAGCAATGCCAACCCAAGGCCGACCAATTCAATTACCACCATCATTACAAAAACCAAGTGGTAGCCGTGGAGGTTCGCTGCCAACGGCTTGCTTCCGGCACTCAGGGCGTGGGCACTAGCAACCGTCAGGACAATCGTCGCTACGGCCACCCCGGCAGAACCCAGGACCTGGCGAACCGTGGTAATCACGGCCGTCCCGTGGGGAACCAGTTCGTCGGGAAGGGCGTTCGCCCCAAGCGTCACTGCCGGCATCATCACGAAGGCGTTCCCGCCCTCAATAATCATTGCACATAAAATCATTGCCACCAGGCTCAACCGGTTGAGCAGCAGCAAGCCGGCCAGCCAGCCGCAGATAATCATGACCATGCCCACCAGCATCGTCGGTTTAAAGCCAATCCGATCGGCTAATTTTCCCGACAGCGGGTTGAGGATGCTTAAAAAGACCGCCCCCGGGACCAACGACATCCCCGAAATAAAGGGGCTGACGTGCAAGACGCCCTGGTAGTACAAGGGGAAAATAATCGTTGTAACGATCAGGGCAATGTAGGAAATGGAGGTCAAAAGAACCGCCAAGTCATAATTAAAGGTCTTGAGGACCCGCAATTCAAGCAGCGGTTCTGCCAGGTGCAGCTGCCGGTAGCAGAACCAGGCGACCGCCGCGAGGCTGACCGCCAGGATTCCCCCGTTGAGGACCCAATCGACGTCTTGCTTGGCGGCCAAATTGACCACGTACATAATCCCAATCAAACCGATCGACAGGAAAACGGACAGCCAGTCCAGCACCGTTTTGTGCCGGGGCATGACGTCCCTAATCAAACCGGTTCCCGCCATTACCATAATCAGGGTGATTACGATCATGAAAAAGCCAAACAAGCTCTTCCAGTCAAAGAATTTCAGAATAATCCCAGAAACGATCGGACCGCAGGCAAGGGCTGACCCCATTACCAGGCCGGCAATCCCCATGGTCGTCCCCCGTTTGTCCTTCGGCGTAATTTCCAAGAGCACCGACTGGTACGACGGGAAAAGGACCCCGACCGCAAAGGCCTCCAGTGCCCGGCCAACCATCATAAACCAAAAGCCGTTGCTTCCCCAGCTTGCCGGGGTCAGGACAATCATCAGGGAGCCAACGTCAAACAGCCCCAGCGCAACGATAAACATCGTTTTAAAGTTAAGGTTGTTCAGCATCCAGGGGCTAATCGGCATACTGACGCACATCACCAGCATAAAACCAGTTGTCAGCCACTGAACGGTATCGGCAGAAATGCCAAAGGCCCGCATTAGGGTCGGGTACGCCGTAGAAAGCGATGACTGGCTGATTGACATCGTAAAGGTCCCTACTAGCAAGGTACAAATGAACCAAAAACGACTGTAAGCCCGCCCGTTTTGGTCAATACTCTTCTCCATCTAATCTACTCCCTTTTTAGAACTATTATTATTTGCCAGTTATCAATTATATATTTTGAATCTATCCTTGTAAATGGTATAATATCAATAGATTATAACTATTTTAAATTAAGAAAGGAGAACTGCTCATGGCGGAAGCTGAATTTGACCGGGCACTCGACCTATTGCGCAAACACAAGGTTCGGCTAACCCCCCAACGAAAAACAATTCTGGACTACCTCATTAACCACCACACCCACCCCAGCGTAGAGATGATTTACGCCGACTTAAAAGACCAGGTCGACAATATCAGTATGGCAACGGTCTACAACACCATCAAGCTCTTCGTTGACTACAACCTGGTCATTGAGCTGAAAAACGGTGATGGCAGTACCCACTACGACTACTTTGGCCGTCCCCACTACCACGTTGTCTGTGACAGCTGCGGCAAGATTACCGACGTCTTTGACGAACACTTTTCTGAAATCACCAAGGAGCTGTCCGCAATGACCCGGGAAAAGACCCATTATCTCGTAACTGGTAGTAACATTGAGATTCATGGCTTATGTCCCGACTGCCAGCGCAAGCTTCATTTAAATCAGACCTTATAGGGGCTGGGCACCGACCCAGTCTTTCTTATTTTTAAACTAAAAACCAGCGGCGCAACGTAATCCACCGCTGGTTAGTCATTTTAATCGTTTTTCGTCCGGGACGGCTGGCTAAGCGAGGCCACCCCCAGGACGGCAAACCAAATCAGGGTCAAGAGCAGCGCAATCAGCGTCTGCTTTTCAAAGCAGAGCACGACCATCACGAAGGCGAGGAATAACAGGACCAGCCAATCCGTCACCGGCGCACCCGGCATTTTAAACCGGCGGTCAGTCGGGTGCAGCTTAATAAAGCGCAAGTGCGCGCCAATAATCGCCGCCCAGATAAAGAGAAAGCTGGTCGTCGCGATGCTGGAAACCAAAGTAAAGACCTCCCCCGGCATCGTTAAGTTAAGGATCGCCGCCAGACCAATCACCGCTGCCGAAACGGCCACGGCCCGGGCCGGTACCTGGTTCTTTGACAGGTGGGAAAGACGGCGGATGGCCGGCCGGTGGGCATTTGAGGTCAGCTCCGCCAGCATCCGGCCGGTCGTGTAGAGCGAGCTATTACAGGCGGAAGCCGCCGCGGTAATCACCACGAAGTTAACTAGGCTCGCCGCCCCCCGTAAACCCGCGTCACGAAAGACCAGCACGAAGGGACTGTTCGTCGGTGACAGGCGGTTCCATGGATAAATACACATAATTACCGCCAACGCACCGATATAAAAGAGCAGGATCCGGATGGGAATACCGTTGATCGCCTTTGGAATCACCTGCCGCGGGTTTTCCGCCTCCGCGGCTGTGACCCCCACCATCTCGATGCCGACAAAGGCAAAGACAACCATTTGAAAGGACATCACGAAGCCCTTCCAGCCGGTCGCGAAGAAGCCATTATAGGCAAAGAGGTTTGCCGGTGACGCCACGTAACCGCCCCGGGAGCGGAACTGGATGACCATCATAAAAATCCCCACGGCAATCAAGACGAGGATCGCAATAATTTTAATCAGGGCAAACCAGAATTCGATTTCCCCAAAGACGTTCACGGTGATCAAATTAAGGCATAAAAAGATCAGGAGGGTAATCAAGCCCGGCACCCACTGGGGAAGCTCCGGCAGCCAGATCTGGATGTAGAGCCCGATTGCAGTGATTTCCGCCATCGCCAGCGCGAGCCAGCAGGCCCAGTACGCCCAGCCGGTAATGAAACTAACCCGCCTGCCCAGGTAGTCCCGGATGGCTTCCATGAAGGAGCGGTACTTGAGGTTGGCCATCAGCAGCTCACCCAACGCCCGCATAATTCCAAAACAGATCATCCCCGTAATCAGGTAGGCTAGCAGAATCGCCGGACCTGCCATCCGAATCGCCTTTCCAGAACCCAGAAACAGTCCGGTCCCGATCGTTCCGCCTAGCGCCATCAGCTGGATGTGCCGGCTCTTGAGGCTCCTCTTCATCCCTTGTTGCTTATTCATCTTTGTAATTCTCCTATGGTTGTTACTTGGGGTTGCTTGAACCCGCATTTTTAACCCGTAAATTGTGAACCCTCATTGTATACCCAATTGCCACTCCTGCACAAGCGCTTTCCAGACATGACAAAGTAACCAGCTACCAGCAAAGAAATTCGCCGCACCAGGGAAAAGTCTGGTAAACTTAGGGACGAGGTGAGAGAAATGATTTCAAATGAACAACGTGCTCACGATATTGCGGTGGCCCTCGTCCAGGCCAATGCTAAAGACCTCGAACCGCTCGAAGCGTACCACCGCTACGTCAACTACCTGGTTCCCCTGCTCAAGGAAATCGACAAAGACTTTCCGCACGGGATCCGGGAACACCTGGGACAGCACGACGAATAACGATTGGGGAGCTGTGACGAAACCGCGTTTTGACGCAGCTCCCTGTTTTAGTTTTAAATATTATCAACCGTGAAAAATTATACCAAGTTGTTCTTCAGCAGGAAGTTTGTTTTAAAATATAATTTAGTTTATGATTAAACCGATTACACTAAGAAAGGAAGTTGACTATGTTTACTGAACACAAAAAGGGCTTCGACTGGTTCAGCCTGGTCCTCGGGATTTTATTCGTGATCGCTGGCATCGTCTCGTTTGCCCATCCCGATAAGACAATGCACCTGTTGGCAATCCTAGTTGGAATTGCCTTCATCCTCCGGGGAATCTACGAATTATGGTTCCGAAACTTCATCAACAATACCTTGGGCGAAAGCACCGGCTGGATTATCTTTATTGCAATTTTAGATATTATTTTAGGAATTTTCGTATTGGCCTGGCCTAATTTCGGGATCCTGTACTTGGCAATCCTCTTTGCGGTCTGGTTCATCATCGACTCACTGGCAATGATTCGTGGCGCCAAGTTCTTCAGGGAATTCCATCGCGGTTACGCTACCTGGTTAGTAATTTTAGGCATCATCAGCCTGATCCTGGGGATTATTCTCCTGTTTAGCCCGTTGCTGTCAGCAATCACCGTTGTTTGGCTAGTTTCCGTCATGCTAATGGTCTTTGGAATCATGCACATTATCCAAGCATTCTAGTGTCTGGGAGGTTGATCCAGCGCTAAGAATAAGAAGGGGGTCCAACGTTCGGCTTTGCCGGACGCTGGACCCCTTCTTGCGTATACACTATTACCGGGTCGCTTTATTCAATATCAATCCGCGTATCGTTCTTGTCACTGGCCTGCAGCTTTGGCAGGTCCAGTGTCAAAACCCCGTTCTCATACTGAGCCTTAACGGCACTCCGGTCAACATCCGGTAGCCGGTACTGCCGGCTCATCTGGCCATAACGGCGTTCCGTGTGGAGAATGTTGCCCTTTTGGTCGCTCTCGTCGGCAAAACTGTCCCGGTGGCCGGTGACGGACAAAATGTTATTAGCATAGTTAATGTGGATGTCTTTCTTATCAAAACCTGGCATATCAACCTTGACCGTGTAGCCATGGTCATTTTCGGCCACGTCGGTCTTCATATGGTCCGCGGCGGGAGTCAAGTCCGAGAAGAAGTCATCATTCATCCAGTCACGCATATTCATCAAATTGTCAAAAAGGTTGTTACGACGTTGAATTTCGTTAGCCATAATTGAATCATCCTTTCTCATTCCTTGATTACACCTTCATCATAGTCCTCTGGCCGGCGGTTGCAAGCGCCGATTAGCAGTTGGAGGTGGAAACTGCTAATTGTGTTTTGATTTTTACTGACCAATCATTATTTCCTTACTCGCCCAAGGAGTTTGTGCCGGTAAGATTTTCCACACCGTCTTTCCCGCGCGCTCTTTAATTTAAAACACATGTTAAAAAATACATATTTCATTAAGCGGGGACTATGCTAAAATGGGTTTGATTATTTTAAACCACAAGGGGTAAGCAAAAATGAGAATAAAGAAACTACTACTGCTGCTCGCAACTGGGTTCGCCGTACTCTGCTTTCTGGCTGTACCGGCGACCGCCAGCGCTGCCGACCATATGCGGACGCCAATCAACTATCGCAAGTCGTCCGAAACGGTCCCCTACCCCGATATTAACAAGCTGAAGGATCCCTGGATCAAGGTCAGCATTGCCCGAAACCGGGTCTACATCATGGATGGGCATAAGTGCGTCTACACCATGTACGCCAGCGCCGGCAAATACGAAACCAAAAACGGCAAGCGGGTCAGTACAACGCCAACCGGGACTTTTGCCATCCAAGACGCCCGAGGCGACAGCTTTTACAACCCGGCGGTCAAATGCGGTGCCAACAACTACGTTTCCTGGCACGACAACGGTTCCTACCTCTTCCACAGCGTACCAACCGATAAGGACGGTCACTACATCAAGGCAGAGGCGGCTAAGTTGGGGAAAAGCACCGCGCCGCATGGTTGCATCCGCCTCTCCGTCCCTGATTCTAAATGGATGATGAACGTTCCAGCCGGCACCAAGGTGGTTGTCCAAAAAGACTAGCCCACCATGCCCCCGTAGAACAGCACGTCAATAAGCTATTATCTAACAGCGGGCTGGCCGCCTCCGAAGTGGAGATGGTCAGCCCGCTGGTTCTATTCCCAAGGCTTATCAATCTTGATCGCTGCTAATAGCTCCCGCTGGTGGTCCCGGTTGGCAGCCCGCTGGTCCCGCCGCTGCTCATAACCGGCAATTAACGCCCGCTGTTCAGCGTTTTCCGCAACCAGCCCATCATACTTAACCGCTTCGGCCGGATCCTGGATCACGTAGGTCATAAAACAGGTAAAGCCCAAGAAGCGCTCACCCGTCCGGAGGTGCTCACCAATCACCTTCACAAACACTTCGAGTGAACGGTGCCCAATCCCGGTGACGTAGGCCTCCATACACATTGAATCTTGCAGGCGGAAGGGTTTGAGGAACTGGACATGGTCCATCGCCGCGGTCACCACCGTTGCCCGGGTCACCCGCATCGCTGCGACCGATGCTTCCCCATCTACCAATTCCAAGAGCCGGCCACCGAAAACCGTTCCGTGCTCATTTAAGTCGGCGTTAAAAACCCGGTGGATCGAGACCGATAGTGTTTCTTTACAATTTATTTTCATCCCATGAAACCCCTTCCACAATTAGTTACTACCTATTTTACCACAATGGGATAAATATGAGATTTTTCTCACCAGCTATTTAAAAGTAGCTTATAATAGAAGCAAGGCTATAAGAAAGGATTGAGACAAATGGCTAAGCAAGAAAAAGTTCAAACCCCATCGCTATACGTAAACACCGATGCGGGCGTCGCATTGTTAAATCTAAGTCAAGCATATTATAAGGACACCTATTCACTGGTCAACAGTGACGAATTATTGGAAATCATCAAGCTCTACCTCGATTCCAAGAACCCCGAGTACGATGATGACGCCTTCGATAACGCCACCCCAACCCAGTACGTAAGTGTCCTCAAAAAGATCCTGATCGACGACGACAGCGCTTTTGATAAGTACGATCCAAAAGATATTTTGGCCAGCGTCGAAGAATTATATTCTTTCTACCGGTCCCTGCTCCGGGTAACGGTAATTAACTACAACAATAGCAAGATTGCCGGTAACGAATTCAAGATGATCGACGGTCACCTTAACGACCTGATTCGGGAAGCCTACCGGGTCGTTGAAGAAAAGCTCCAGGGCTACCCTAACCAAACTTACCGGCAGGTTAACGCCGGCTCCAACGCCTCCATGCTGGTCCAGCCCCACGACTGGCCAATTCCCGCCGGCTATGACCAGCTGCGGGACATCGACTTCATCGATACCGTCATGCTCCGGCCGCCGATGATGATGCACACCAAGAGTAATAAGCGTGAAGGGGTTTTCTCCGCGGTGGACGAGAACCCGATCAAGCGCTTCCACGGGCAAAAGGGACAGTGGTACTGCTATCCAGCCAAGATTGGGGAAAGCCTGGCCTACATTTACTTCAACGTTGATTACTTGGTAAACGGAATCGCCCTTTCCAACCTCTTCCAATTAGCCCGGCCCGATGAAGTTCAGGGACAAAAGCCCGACTTGATCCTCCTCTTTGGCCTGAAAGAAACGGAAGGCATGGTTTCCCACTATTACCACGATACTGACAATGACATCTGGGTCGGCGAAGTGCCGTACACGGACAAGACTACCTACTTCGGCTATATGAAGAAGATGTGCCTGACCCTGCACAACCTGCACCAAATTTACAGTGGCCGCCTGCCAATTCACGGTTCCATGCTCCGGGTCCGCTTTACCAACGGCAAGGAAAAGAACGTGGTCTTCTTTGGCGATTCCGGCGCCGGCAAGTCCGAATCGATTGAAGCCATGCAGGAAATCGCCGACGACAAGATCGTCGACATGGAAACCATCTTTGATGACATGGGCAGCTTTGCGATTGGCGAAGACGGCAAGGTCTACGCCCAAGGAACCGAAACCGGGGCCTTCGTCCGGCTTGACGACCTGTCCAGCGCCGTCGCCTTTAACAACATGGACCGGGGGGTCTACCTCAATCCGGAGCTCTCCAACGCCCGGGTTATCATTCCCGCCGACACCTACGAAAACGTCATCAAACACCACCCGATTGATATGTGGGTTTACGCTAACAACTACGATGATAAGGTGGGGATCCACCGCTTTGACAACGAAGACGAAGCTAAGCAGGTCTTTGTTGCTGGTAAGCGGAAGGCCCTCGGAACAACTGACGAGGTGGGGATGAGTACCACCTTCTTCGCCAACCCGTTTGGTCCCGTTCAAGAGGAAGAAAAGACGAAGCCGATTATCGACAAAGTCTTTGGGAAGCTCTTTAACGACGGCGTTTACGTCGGTGAAGTCTACACCCACCTGGGGAACGACAAGTCTAAGGAGGCCCTGCACGAATCTGCTCGGGAACTGCTCGATGTCTTAATGAACAACTAGCATCGCTAAACCGGAAGAGCTGTTAAATATTCTAACTTAGGCTAAGGCAAGGCGCCGATATAATATCGGCACCTCGCCTTTTTGTTTATCCTTAATTTTTCCACCCCGTCCCCGTAAGCCAAATTAGTAAATTTTAATAAAATTTCAATAAACTATTTACTTATTCTTAATGTTCATGAATAATAAAGGGGTACTCAAAAGAAAAGGGAGGTTTTCGAGTATGAGTATGACAATTGCTGTTATTAAGGAACAAAAGGAAGGCGAAGGCCGGGTTGCTGCTACCCCGCACAACGTTGCGGAAATGGTTAAGGCCGGCAACACCGTTCTCGTAGAAACCAACGCCGGAGCTGGTTCAGGCTTTGACGATGCTGAATACGAGAAGGCTGGCGCCAAGATCGTTTCACACGAAGACGGTTGGAAGGCTGACCTGGTAATCAAGGTTAAGGAACCAGACGCCGAAGAATACAAGTACTTCCGGAAGGGCCAAGTTGTTTGGGGCTTCCAACACCTTGCATCTTCCAAGCCAACTGTTGAGGCTATGATGAAGGCGGGCACTACTGCCATTGGTGCTGAAACCATTGTTAAGGATGGCAAGCTGGAATTGCTTTCTGCGATGAGTCACATTGCGGGCCGGCGTTCCGTAATCATGGGTGCCTACTACCTGGAAGCACAGCACGGTGGTGAAGGGATCCTATTACCAGGAACCGCTGAAGTACCGGCTGGCAACGTTGTTATCTTTGGTGGTGGGAACGCCGCGATTGCTGCTGCGGACTTAGCACTTGGGATGAACTGCTCGGTTGTAATTATTGAAAAGAACCCCGAGCGGATTAAGGAACTGGAAAAGCAATACGCCGGCAAGAACCTGCGGGTGGTTGAATCGAACGAAGAAAACCTGGCTAAGGAAATCAAGGATGCCGACCTGTTTATTTCAACGATTCTGATTCCAGGTGCCCGTCCACCGAAGCTGGTTAAGGAATACATGGTTAAGTCAATGAAGAAGGGCAGTGTCATTGCTGACGTTGCCATTGATCAAGGTGGAACTGTTGAAACCATCGACCACCCAACTACCATTGATGACCCAGTATTTACCAAGTATGGCGTAATTCATTACGCTGTTCCTAACCAACCAGGTGCCGTTCCACGGACTGCTACGATGGCGCTGGCTGCTGGTAACTTGGACTACCTTCTGGAAATCGCTGACAAGGGTATTGATGAGGCTATTAAGTCTGATGAATCCTTGAAGAGTGGGGTCAACGTTTACGAAGGTAAGGTTACTAACAAGGGCTTGGCAGATTCTCTTGACCTGCCTTACACTGAGTTGGATCTTTAATCTTAGCTTGGCTGTCGCTTCGGTTTACTAATTTTGGAGGTTAGTATTATGGCTACAAACGATGTTGTCGCACAGACAGAAGACATTTTAAACATTAAAGATATTGAAGACGCCAAGGCTACTATCAGTAAATATGCTCGGAAAACACCTCTGATTCAATCAATGTTCTTGAGCCGGCAGGTTGCGGATGCCAACGTCTTCCTCAAACTGGAAGATATGCAGCTGACTGGTTCCTTTAAGTTCCGGGGAGCTAACAACCGGATGCAGCACTTATCAAAGGAAGAAGCAGAGCGTGGGGTTATTACTGCTTCTGCCGGTAACCACGCCCAAGGGGTGGCATTAAGTGGTAAGCTCTTAGGTATCGACACAACTGTTGTTATGCCAGATGAAGCACCAATGATGAAGCGGGCTGCTACTGCTGGTTACGGTGCTGAAGTTGATATTCACGGGGCTACCTTCGATGACGCACACGAATGGATGTTTGAACGTGCTAAGAAGGAAGGCAAGACCATCGTTGACCCGTTTAACGACAAGTACGTAATGGCTGGTCAAGGGACGATTGGTCTGGAAATCCTTGAAGACCTGTGGAACGTTGACACCGTCTTGGTTCCAGTTGGTGGCGGTGGCTTGATGGCTGGGATCGTTACGGCCCTCAAGTCCTTCAACCCTGGGATCCACGTTGTCGGTGTCCAATCCGAAAACGTCCACGGGATGGCCGAATCGGTTAACAAGGGCAAGCTGACCTATCACCACGATGACTTCACCCTGGCTGATGGGACGGACGTTGCGATGCCGGGATCGCTGACCTACCCAATCGTTGACAAGCTAGTCGACGAAATTGTCCTGGTCAGCGAAGACGAGATCGCGCAGGCGATGAAGGACTTGATGCAACGAACTAAGATCTTCGCCGAAGGGGCCGGGGCATTGCCAACCGCCGCTCTTGAAGCACACAAGGTTGATGATAAGTACATCAAGGGGAAGAACGTGGTTGGCCTGGTATCCGGTGGTAATGTTGACCTGGACCGGGTATCCCACATTATCGATCAGTTCCTAACGCCGGCTGAGAAAAGCGTTGGCTAATCGACAGGCAAAGCGGATTGCTTTAATTGCTGCTGGCACGACGCCGTGTCTGCCAGCTTATCGTTTCCTGAGCTCTTTCGAGATTTTACTGAGGAGCCATTTCGTTCAAATTGACCCCGAGTGCGGCACAGTCGCGCTCGGGGTCATTAATATTTTCTGCCTGCTCACGAAGTCCCGTTACTCCGTCCAGTGTTCCTGGCGAAATTGGGCCCGCCCGGCCGCCTCCTCCGCGGCAAAACGCTCTGGGTTCTTCTTATAGAACTGCTGATGGCCGTCCTCGGCCAGGTAGAACGGCTGGGCAGCTTCAATCTGGGTAACGATGGGCTCGGCAAAGCGGCCGCTCTCTGCCAAGCGTTTCTTTGAGGCTTCAGCGATCCGCCGCTGCTCCTGATCCTTCACGAAGATTACCGGCCGGTAGTTGTCACCCCGGTCTTGAAACTGTCCCATCGCGTCCGTTGGGTCCGTCTGCTGCCAGTAAATGCTTACCAAGTCGTCGTAGGAGACCACGGCCGGATCAAAGCTAATCCGTACCGCCTCCGTGTGCCCCGTCGTCCCGGACTTAACCTGTTGATAGCTTGGGTTCGGAACGTGGCCGCCGGTATACCCTGATTCTACCTTGATAATTCCCGGATACGTGTCGAAGGGCTGGACCATGCACCAAAAGCACCCGCCCGCAAAAATTGCTGTCTCGATACTCATTGTTAGTTCCCCTTTCGTTCCTTAACTATGACTACACATCGGCTGATTCACGGTTTGGCTGACCTGCCTCCTCTGCACCGTCCCCTTTCCTAACAAAAAACGTCCCGAAAAGCAGTGCTCACCTGCTCTTCGGGACGTTAAATTCAACGTGTTACCACCCGGGTTTAACTGGGCCTCACAGCCCACTCCTCATTGAGTACTAGCATACTCAGACCTGATATCGAGGTCACCCCGCACGGTCGCTTGCCAACTAACTCACCACCGTGAATCGCTCCCAGACCATCTTCACTATCCCTAACCGGACGGGCTCTCACCGCCCCCCGCTCTCTGGACCAGTCAATGAATAGCTACTCATCTTTTCTCAGCGTTTTATAATTTGATTGTCATCATCATATAACAAAGTCGGCGGAGGGTCAACTCTATTTAACAAAAAGAGGACGGCACAGTGCCATCCCCTTGCAATTAATTTTCAAGTTAATTAGTTAATTTTAGTACCAGCCGTGTGATTGCCAGAATGCCTGTGCGGCAGTCCAAGAACCGTAGCGGTTTGCGACGTACTGGTCAGCAACCCGTTCCTGGTTGGCGGCTGAGTAGTCTCCGTTCAGGTAGGAAGCGGATAATTGGTACTTACCAATGTATTGACCATTGGTTGCGCCGTAGTTGCCACCAGATTCACGAGCAGCGATCCAGGCCTTTGCCGCAGCGTCACTACCAGCTACACTAGAAGTGTAGTTAGAAGCAGCGGCATTCGCGGACTGGGTCGTAGCAGTGGCCGGAGCGGCTTGTTGAGCCTGACCCGCAGCCTGCTGTGCTTGGCCCGCAGCCGGTGCCTGACTTGCAGCAGCCTGGTTGGTGCCGTTAGAACTTGGCAGGGTCGCAATTTCTGCTTGCGTTGCCGGTGCCACTTCACCATTATCCTTCACCACTAACTTTTGCCCGACGTAAATCAGGTTCTTGTTAGCAATGTTGTTAGAAGAAGCTAAAGTGTCGACAAAATTCAAATCATGACCGAACTTGTAGGAAATTCCTGATAAAGTATCGCCACTTTGCACCGTGTAAATTGAATCTGCATTTGCAGTCGTCGCGGTAGCAATGGTTCCTAAAGCAACGGCACCAGCAACAGCAGCGGTAATTTTTGCGATGTGTTTAGATAACTTCATAGAGATAAAATCCCATCCTTTTCAAATTTTTGCTTTCGACATATTTTCTAAGAAACGATTGATATCAATCAACAGTTAATACTATAACGCTTCGAGGTTACACCACAATTACCCCCAATTTTCAATTTCTGCTCACTGGTAATAATCCGTAATATAGGCCATTAAAAGCGGGTCGCAGACGCTGACTAAGTGCGCCAGCACAGCCTTTGCGGCACCCGCTGGCATGGCAGGGATCTGTAATAAAGGCGCGAAAAAAGTGGTAAAAATCAGTTGGAAACGCTGATTTTTACCACTTCAAATACTTAATTGACAGAGTTTGTAACACAGCAGTAACAATTAATAACTGCCGATCCGTGATTGCGGCCAATTTGCCGCCGTTGATTTTTTAATCACCGTACTCTTCAGGGGGAGCGGTTCTCCAGAGCTGGTCTGAAATGGGGCCAGTTTAACCCGTCCCCGTCCCTGGTCATTGACGTAGGTCGTCATGTCGGCACGGCTGCCCCGACCAAAACCATCGGCAACCGGGCGCCAGTCAATCTGACCGGTTCTGCCAGGATCAAGCACAGCCGTCGTTGTCCAAGTGCTGGCATCCCCATCGAGGAAGTCACTGGCGCTAACCGTGACCGCCCCCTCGTTGGCCACCACCAAGTTAAGCTTCAGTCTGGCCGCGTGGGCCTGGTAGGCATGGAGCGCCGTGTAGACCGCTGGCGCCCGCAAGTCGTTAGCCTGGCGGTAATCCACTACAGCACCCGCCCCCAGCAGGACTTCGGTAGCGGCAAACAGGCCCTGGGCGCTTTTAATCATTAGCCGTTCCTCAATGGTCACCCGGCTCCGGGCACCCACGATAATCACGTTATGCGGATTGGTTAAACTTCCCCGCCCCGTAAGCTCAATCGGTGCGGTTAAACGGCAGTCGTCAGGTACGTAGATGAACTGGCCGCCATCAATGTTTGCAAGGTGGCCGGCAAAGAGCTGGTTGCCCTGCCAGCGAAGCGCCTTTTCCATTAAGTTTTCCTGCAAAAGTTCGGAATAGTCGCGAACCGCCGCTTCCAGGGGAAGGGCCGTATAAGTTCCCCGGTGGTGCAGCCAGCCCTCCCCACCTTGGTCAGGCTGGGTGGTCTTTTGCCAGGGCAGCCACTTTTCTTGCCCCGGGAGTACGGGGAACCGCTTCTGTAAAAGCGAGGCCAGCTGACGCTTTTTCTGCAGCCAGCCGGGCTCCGCTCCCCAATTCTGCTTGCTTGTCATCCAGCGGCCTCCCTAGTGAACCAGCTTATCCCAGAGCACAACCTGCCCCTGATCCAGTGACTTGGGGACGTCAATGATCCGCTGGTTGGCACTCCCCCGAAACTGGAGGGTTAAGTCCTTTTGGGCCAGCAAGAAGCGGCCGTCGACAAGGATATCGATGTTATGCAGCAGCTCCAGCTTATCAGCGGACTCCTTTTGCAGTTCTTCCCAAGTATAGCCCGACCAGGACCAGATATCCTTGTGGTGCCCAAACTCCTTACGCAGGCGGTGGACCAGCTTGAGACAGACCTGGGTGTTGAGGAAGGGTTCGCCCCCCAGGAGGGTCAGCCCCTGAACGTAGCTTTGCGACAGGTCTTCCATAATCTGGTCTTCCAGCTCTGGCGTGTAGGGCTGACCATAATGGAAGTTTTGGGCGGCCTTATTGTAGCAGCCCGGGCAGTTAAACAGGCAACCGCTGACGTAAATGCTGCACCGCACGCCTTCACCATCAACAAAGTTAAAGGGTTTATAGTCAGCAATGTATTGCAGGGAATGCTCCGCTGCGAGCCATTCCTGCGGCTGGGGATTTCGCGGTAACCGTTGGCGTTTTTGTTCTTCCATCGAATCCCCTCCTGCTAAATCTGCTGACCCTTAATAGCAGCGTGGTCCGCCCGCGAGTCGCACTGCCGGGCCGCTTCAAAGGCTGCCGCATGTTTAATCATCGACGGACTCATGTGCTTTTCCCGGTGGACAATTTCCTCGTGCCGGCCGTGAACCATTGGCCGGGCCTGCGGGTTGCCGAGGTAGCCGCAAGTCCGTTTAACCACGTCACAGGTTGCCGGGTCGGAGTTACCACACTGGGGACACTTAAAGCCGCGCGCGGTGGCTTTAAATTCACCCTTAAAGCCGCACTTGAAGCACTGGTCGATTGAGGTATTGGTACCGAGGTAGCCGACGTGGTCGTAGGCCCAGTCCCAGACCGCTTCTAGCGCCTTCGGGTTTTGCCGCAGGTTCGGGTACTCGCAATAGTGGATAAAGCCCCCGGCCGCCTGGTAGGGAAAGTCCTCTTCAAATTCCAGTTTTTCAAACGGGGTCGGGTGCTTCCGGACATCGTAGTGGAAACTATTCGTGTAGTATTCCTTATCGGTGACGTTGGCGACCCGGCCAAACTTCTTAAGATCATCCTGGCAGAAGGTGTCGGTCAAGGATTCTGCTGGCGTGGAATACAGGCTAAAGTGGTAGCCCTCTTCGTCCTCCCACTTGGCACAGAGGTCGTGCATCGTTTTGGTAATTGAAACCGCAAAGTCATGGGCCTCCTGATTGTGCTCCCAGTTGGGACCATAGAAAGTCGTGCAGACCTCATAGAGCCCGATGTAGCCGAGGGAAATCGTTGCCCGGCTGTTCTTAAAGACTTCGTCGACGCTATCGGTCTTCTTCAGCCGCTTGCCAAAGGCCCCGTACATATAAAGCAGGGGGGCGTTTTCCGGCTTAGCCTGCTTGGTCCGCTTAATCCGGTAATCCAAGGCCAGTTTGCAGAGCTTCATCTTTTCTTGGAAGATTTCCCAGAACAGCCGCTTGTCACCGTGAGCCTCTAGGGCAATCCGCGGTAGGTTAACGGTAACGACACCCAGGTTGAGCCGCCCGGAGTTTACCTCCTTGCCGGTGTCCGGGTCCGTCCAGCCTTGTAAGAAGGAACGGCAGCCCATCGGCGTCTTGAAGCTCCCCGTGATCTCCTTGATCTTGTCGTACATCAACAGGTCAGGGTACATCCGCTTGGTGGAACATTCCAGGGCCAGCTGCTTGATATCGTAGTTCGGGTCCCCGGGGTTCAAATTAAGTCCCCGTTTAATGGTAAAGATCAGTTTAGGGAAGATCGCCGTCCGGTGTTCCTTGCCCAGACCCTTAATCCGAATTTGCAAAATCGCCCGTTGAATTTCGCGGGAAATCCAGGACGTCCCCAGGCCAAAGTTAATGGTGGTAAACGGGGTTTGCCCCTGGCTGGAATAGAGGGTGTTAATCTCGTATTCCAGGGCCTGCATCGCGTCGTAAATGTCCTTCTTGGTCTTTTCCCGGGCGAATTCTTCCCGCTTGTCCGGAGCAATCCACTTTTTCGCGTCCGCCATGTGCTTTTCATAGTTGATCTTGGCGTAAGGTTCTAAGAGCTGGTCAACCCGGTTGGCAGAGCAGCCCCCGTATTGCAGGGAGGCCACGTTAGCGATAATCTGCGACATCTGGGCCGTCGCGGTCTGGATTGACCGGGGGGAAGAAACCCAGGCGTTGCCAATCTTGAAGCCGTGCTTGAACATCTCGTCAAAGTCAATCAGACAGCAGTTGGTTTCCGGCGTAACCGGGGAGTAGTCCAGGTCGTGCCAGTGAAGATCGCCACGGAGGTGAGCCTTCGCAACCACTTCCGGCAGCATCCGTAAACCGAGGGCTCGGCTGACGACCCCCGCCTCGAGGTCCCGCTGGGTGTTGAAAACCCGGCTGTCCTTATTGGCATTCTCATGGACAACCGTGTCTTTCCGCCCAAAGAGTTGCTCCAGCTTGTACTGTGGATTCGTGGCCTCGGCAAAGGCTTCTTCGTCCGCCTGCCGATAATCACGGTACTGCTTGGCCAGGTCATCGTGGCCAGCCATCCGCAGTCCTTCTACAAACAAATCGGCAATCGTGGTGGTCCGAACCTCCTTGTTCCCCATCAGAGCATTGAAAATGGCTAGGTCAACGCTGTGCCGTGTTTGTTCGTCGGCATCCAGGGCGTCTAGGACCAAGTCGATTTTGTACGCGTAAAAGGAGCTGGGGGTCCCGTCCCGCTTGATAACCTTCAAATCCGCCAGGTTATTTAAATCTTTTTTATCAATTATTTGGACCTTCATTGTGCCGTCTCCCTTCAAAAGTTAACAGTTTATATACTAGCACAAATACAATTGGTAGAAAGGATTGACATTTTCACCCCTATATGTTGTGGTTAGTATTCAAATCACCCAGGATCCTGGTTAAACCGGTTAACTAAGTTGCACGATAAAATGAACAAATCCCCTTGGCATGGTCGATTGACCAACCACCACTCTTTTCCTGGCCGTCCCAAATTAACTTTTGCTTTATCGTTAGATATATCGAATTTTAATTTTCCCTCACATGAAAGAAACATCATTTTTTGGCAAAATAAGGGGCTAGGGGCCGCTTTTTCTGGTTTACGACAATGCTTTGGCTGACTGTTCAAACACTCACTGCGGCCCTATTTCGTAATATCAGCACCAAAATATTTGTGAGAGAGCTACTTGACCATGGCCATGGCACTGGCGAGGCCCCCATTTGGCGTCAGGGTTGCCTGATGCTTTTTAACCACGCCAGCATTGTTGGTTCCGGTCCGGCAACGATCTGTCCACTGTCCGGTGTCACCTGCGCCTTACGGACTGTTTCCGTTTATCTTAGCAAGTACCTAATCAAAGGTAAGCACGCCAAATAGTGGGTCGCATAAGACTGATCCACCACAACTAGCAGCTGCGTTGACGAAGTGCAGGTTGTTCATGACGTGTTCCTCCTAAATTTACTATGTTGAAATAATTTATTTAATCTTGGGCAATCTCTGATAATGATATACAAAAATGTACCAGCATAAATAAATTTTAAAATAAAAAACAAGCTCAAACGCTGTTACACCAGCAATTCGAGCCTGTTTAATATTAGCTGAATCAGATCTGTAAAATGCCTCCGGTGGGGGTCGAACCCACACTCCCTCAACGGGAACTGGATTTTGAGTCCAGCGCGTCTGCCAATTCCGCCACAGAGGCTTCAGCCAACTAAAAGGTGGTAATCGGATTTGAACCGATGATAAAGGTTTTGCAGACCTCTGCCTTACCACTTGGCTATACCACCAAATAGTTAAGATTGAACAGGATTAACCCTCATGTTCAACCATAAGGGCGGTATGTGGGATTTGAACCCACGCGTGCCGGACCCACAAACCGGTGTGTTAACCAAACTTCACCAATACCGCCAAAATATTCAGTTAAGCAGGGATAGTAGGAATCGAACCCACAATGACGGTTTTGGAGACCGTAGTTATACCGTTTAACTATATCCCTATAAATGGAGGAGGGTGGATTCGAACCGCCGAACCCGAAGGAACGGTTTTACAGACCGTCGCGTTTAGCCAGACTTCGCTACTCCTCCATAAATGGCGCGGGACGGAATCGAACCGCCGACACACGGAGCTTCAATCCGTTGCTCTACCAACTGAGCTACCGAGCCATCGTATATGGGTAACAACTATTTAGTTGTTAATGGAGGATACAGGGCTCGAACCTGTGACCCTCTGCTTGTAAGGCAGACGCTCTCCCAACTGAGCTAATCCTCCAAAAGTGACCCGTGCGGGATTTGAACCCACGATACCAGCGTGAAAGGCTGGTGTCTTAACCACTTGACTAACGGGTCATAACGGAGAGTAAGGGATTCGAACCCTTGATACAGGCTTTAACCCGTATACAGCATTTCCAATGCTGCTCCTTCGGCCAACTCGGACAACTCTCCAGTATCCGAACCCCGGCACAAAGCCAGGTGCCAAAGTCCGTC
>NZ_GG700738.1:98925-183256 GCF_000160835.1 Limosilactobacillus antri DSM 16041 | reverse complement strand
AGTTAACTAACTAAGCAGTCAATCAACATGTTTCTTATATCATATATCAATTTAACTTGTCAAGAAGAAATTTTAATTAATTTTGAATTCCTTCTGATCAATAACTCAATCAGCAACTTTATCAATATATCATGTTGTCAATTAGATGTCAACAATTATTTATAATTTTAACTTGAATCATCTCAACAGCACTGCACTGTTTTGACAACGGTAATTACTATACATGGATTTCACTCCCTCGTCAACACTTTTTTATCAACTTTTTTCACGATTTTAAATAGCCGAACTTTATACTTTTTTTGAATTAAATTGTATGTATTAAAGCAAAAATAATTGTCAAACACTTCTTTATTTAGTAAAACTCACGTAATCTCCAACACTAACTTTTCCAAAAAAGTTCCTTCTACTACCATCTAACTTGGCCAACTAAAATAAACGCTAAAATTGACTTTTCTATTTTTCCAGAATAAAACCAAGAATCTCAGTTAATTACCGCGACTCTTGGCTTCAAATTTAAAGCTATTATATTCACTCCGACACGCCAACCTTAAAGTGATTAAGCAATTGACAATCCTTCGCTTTGCAAAATTATTGATTATAATATTTATTTGGTCAATAATGTAAGCGATATCTGAAAACCGTTAAGAACGGATCCTGTTAAAAGCACCAGATTATTTCGTGATTACTGGTCTAAATACCACAGAATCTGCTATCTTCGCAACAGTAAAAAATCTCTCTAACTTGCATTTACTACTTTCTAAGTTTTGAATAATCAAAGGAGTGGAAAAAATGGGACAATCAATATTTCCAACCGGAGTTACTAACTTCAAACCTAGTAAAACTTGGTCGGGTTATACACTATTCAATGCTAAAAATAAAGGTACAATCTTAATCGATATGAACGGAAAAGTTGTTCACGAATGGAAAGATTTACAGGGCTTCCCTAATAAAATGATTAATGGTGGTAAAGTTTTCGGCTCTTTACGCTGTCGAAAAAGCAGTGACGCTTATCAAGACTATGCCGATTTAACCGAAATTGATTGGGACGGTAATATTCGATGGTCATTTACCCACAATGAAGAAGTTACCGATCAAGGGATAGGAAAAACATGGGTTGCAAGAGTCCACCACGATTATCAACTTGAAGGAAATCCGGTGGGGTATTTCGTACCTGGGCAAGAAACAAAAGATGACTTTAAAAAAGTTTTACTTCTTACTCACCATGATCGAAAAATTGATCCAATATCACCCTATCCCCTTCTTGATCATGTCTTATTAGAAATTGACCGCGATGGTAACAAGCTTTGGTCTTGGAGTACACTAGAT
Organism: Limosilactobacillus antri DSM 16041; assembly: GCF_000160835.1. GTDB lineage: Bacteria > Bacillota > Bacilli > Lactobacillales > Lactobacillaceae > Limosilactobacillus > Limosilactobacillus antri. The sequence continues at coordinate 181,930 of NZ_GG700738.1, read as the reverse complement.
CATTTTAATGATTTTCCATTAACTGATGAACAAAAAAATGCAATCTTTAAGAACCCCAACTTTCAATCTACTAGTAATGAAGGGGACGTATTTCATATTAATTATGCTAGTTATCTTGGACCAAATAAATGGTTTGATCAAGGTGACCAGCGATTCAAACCGAATAACATTCTAATGGGATCGCGTGAAGCAATGATGAGTTGGATTGTTGACCACGATACTGGGAAAATCGTTTGGCTATTAGGTCCTGACTTTACTAAGAGTTTTGCTTTACGTAAATTAGGACCCCTAGTAGGGATGCATAATGTGCATTTAATTCCTAAAGGTTTACCTGGCGCCGGAAATATTCTTGCTCTCAATAACGGAGGCTGGGCTGGCTATGGCGCACCTAACCAGACCTCGTCAACCGGAATGAAAACAACACGCATTGATGGATCAGAGGTTATTGAATTTAACCCAATTACCTTAGAAAAGAAATGGAGCTTTTCTGCAAAAGATATGGGCTATAAAGCAGCAGCCCACGCTAATTACTTTTACTCTCCATTACAAGGTAGCGTCCAACGGCTTCCAAATGGAAATACATTAATTGACGAAGGTGCCGGCGGACGTTTCTTAGAGGTTACGCCAAGTCATGAAATAGTTTGGGAATATATTTATCCATATATTGCTGATCATCTAATTTATCGTGCTTATCGAATCCCTTATGATTGGATCCCCCAATTATCTCATTCAACAGAAGTAGCAGTAACTCCGCCAGCTAATAGCGAGTTTCACCTACCAGGAGCTGCTGATCCGAGCCTCAATCCAAACAATACGGTTTCAGTCCCTGGAACTTATGGCTATAATAAACCATCACCAGCCAAAAATAATAATTAAATTCTCTCAATATTAACATTTAAAAAGACCCGTACACTGCAAATCAGGTACGAGTCTCTTATTTTTAAAATTGGTGTATTTTTGGTGTACACACCATTTTTTATAAGCAATTTCAATACTAGTAAGCAAGATAAAGTAAAGGCTTAAATTGCCCTCGAAGCCCAGCATTACAACAATTACTGGTCTTACTTCTTCTTGTTCTTTTTCTTCTTACCGTTCTTTTCTTCCTTTTCGGGACGCATGGTTGGGAACAAGATCACGTCCCGGATTGACTTGGCGTCGGTTAAAAGCATTACCAGACGGTCAATCCCAATCCCGAGGCCCCCGGTTGGCGGCATCCCGTATTCGAGCGCCTGAACGTAATCGAGGTCGACTGGTTCGGCTTCATCGTTTCCGTTGGCCTTTTCCTTCGCCTGCATCTCGAACCGCTCCTTCTGGTCAATCGGGTCGTTCAGTTCGCTAAAGGCGTTCCCCAGCTCGCTACCGTCAACGTATAGTTCAAAGCGGTCAGTCATGGCCGGGTTGTCCTTATTCCGCTTGGCTAGCGGGGAAACTTCGACTGGATATTCATAGACAAAGGTCGGCTGAATCAGGGTGTCCTCCACGTATTCTTCAAAGAAGGCGTTCAGAATGTGGCCCTTCGTCCAGTACGGCTTAAACTCAATCTTGTGTTCTTCCGCCAGCTTCTTGGCGTCGTCATCGGTCATCGCGTCGTCGCCAAAGTCGATACCAGTCTTTTCCTTCACCGCGTCGACCATCGTAATCCGCTTAAAGTCGCCACCGAGGTCAATTTCCCGGCCCTGGTAAGTAATCTTACCGTCGTCAGAAACTACCTTGGCCGCCGCCTTAACGATCCCTTCCGTTTCGTCCATCACGTCTTGGAAGTCAAAGTAGGCCGCGTAGGTTTCCATCGTTGTAAACTCTGGGTTGTGGTGCGGGTCCATCCCCTCGTTCCGGAAGATCCGGCCGAGTTCGTATACCCGCTCAAAGCCGCCGACGATCAGGCGCTTCAGGTAAAGCTCGGTCGCAATCCGCAGGTACATATCGATGTCCAGGGCGTTATGGTGGGTCACGAACGGCCGCGCATTGGCCCCACCGGCCTGGGTGTTCAGGATTGGCGTTTCCACTTCGGTAAAGCCGTGGTCATCCATGTACTCCCGCACGGCCTTGATAATTGCCGTCCGCTGGTGGAAGCGCTTGAAACTCTCCGGATTGGAAATCAGGTCCAGGTAGCGCTGCCGGTAGATAGTCTCCGGGTCCGTGACCCCTTCCCACTTATTCGGCAACGGCCGCAACGCCTTGGACAAGAAGGTGATCTTGTGGGCCCGCACGGTTAATTCACCGGTATTGGTCTTAATGACGTCTCCTTCAATCCCGAGGAAGTCGCCAATGTCGGCCCGCTTAAAAATGTGGTACTGTTCGTCCCCGACCATGTCCTTCCGGGCGTAAACTTGGATCTTGCCAGTCCGGTCAACGAAGTCTGCAAAGCCCGCCTTGCCGCTGCTCCGCTTCCGGGTCATCCGGCCGGCAATCGTAACCATCTCACCCTTTTCGTTCAGTTCATCCTTGTCGTATTGGTCATATTCATCGTGCAGGTCCTGGGCCAGGTGGTCACGCTTGAAGCGGCGGCCAAATGGCTCAATCCCGGCCTCCTTGAGTTCTTCCATCTTTTCCCGACGAACACGCATTTGATCTAGTTCTTGAGACACAGATTTCTCCTCCTCTGTTGAGTTTAATTTACACTTTGCTGTTCCCGTTCAGCAGTCTTTTCGGCAAAGCGGTCAAAGATGTCATTCATCTCCTGCCGCGTTTCGGCTTCGACCAGTGCGGCCTTTGTCCGGGCCGACCGGGGAATTCCTTTGAGGTAGTAGGTTGACAGGCCGCGGAACTCCCGGACACCGACGTATTCCCCCTTTAGATCAATCAGGCGGTTCAGGTGTTCCTTGGCCATCTTAATCTTCTTTTCCGCGCTCGCTTCCGGAAGCAGTTCCCCGGTTTCCAGGTAATGGGCCGTCCGGGTCAGCATCCACGGATTGCCCATTGCGGCCCGACCGATCATTGCGGCGGTGGCCCCGGTCATTTCGAGCACCTTTTTGGCATCTTCTGGTGTCCGAATATCACCATTCGCCATGAACGGGATTGTCAGCTGATTAGCTACTTCCTTTAGTATATTCCAATCAGCGTGGCCCGTATACATCTGTTTTCGGGTCCGGCCGTGCATGGCAATTGCAGCCGCCCCGGCCCGTTCAGCGGCTAGGGCGTTTTCTACGGCGTAAATGTGCTTATCATCCCAGCCCGTCCGCATTTTGACCGTCACCGGCTTCTTAACCGCGTCAGTCACGTAGGAAACCATCTCATAGACCTTCTGCGGGTCCAGCAGCCACCGAGCCCCGGCATCGGTTTTAACGACCTTGTTGACGGGGCAGCCCATGTTGATGTCGATGACATCCGCCGCAGTGTGCTCGTCCACGTACTTCGCCGCTTCCACCAGCGTTTCCTTCGTCCCGCCGAAAATCTGGATGCCCATTGGGTGTTCAGTCGGGTCGACGTCCATCATGTTCAGGGTCTTTTGGTTATGGTACATAATTCCCCGGTCGGAAATCATCTCACACACCACGTAGCCCGCACCAAATTCCTTGCAGATTACCCGGAAGGCCGAGTTGGTCACCCCGGCCATCGGTGCAACCACCACCTGGTTCGGAATTTCAACCTCACCAATCTTCCACTTCATACGTTCACCTCATTACTTAATTCGGCACAAGTGAGCTGGCTTCAATTGTGCATTTGATTTGTGGTTCGATAACCCAACCATCATAGCACACCCCGGTGGTCAGAACCAAGTAACTACTTCTGGTCATCTTGCTTGGCGGCCTGGTTCTCCTGAGCAGCGGTTTCCTGATCGGCCGCCGCGTCAGCCAGTTTCTTATCGTAAATCAGCTGTAATTCGTCTTCGGAAAAGTCGTACTTCTTCCCGCAGAATTGGCAAACTGTTTCAGCATGGTGGTCTTCATTAATTAATTGCTTTAGGTCGTCCGCACTGATACTCTCCAGGGCGTGGGCAAAGCGCTGCTTGTTGCAGTTACACTCGTAGCGGACCGGCATTTTAGCCAAAATCTTGAGCTGGTCACCGAAGAGTTTGCCTAAAATATCCTCAGGCGTATCGCCATCACGAAGCATCTCAGAAACTAATGGCAGGCCCTTGAGTTTCTCTTCCAGCTTGCTGATTTCCTCATCGCTGGCCCCCGGCAGCACTTGGATCATAAAGCCGCCGGCCACCTGGATGCTCTCATCAGGGTTAACGAAGACGGACAGACCAACCGCGGACGGGATCTGCTCAGACTGGGCCAGGTAGTAGGTAAAGTCATCCCCCAGCTCGCCAGAAACCAGGTTAACTTCCCCAGTGTAAGGGGTCTTGTCGCCAGGCGCCATTTTGGTAACGGAGAGGGTCCCCTTCGTCCCCACAGCCCCAGCTACGTCAATCTTGCCCTTGCTATTAGCCGGCAGGTTGACGTGCGGGTTGCCCATGTAGCCCTTGACCGTTCCATCGGCAGTCCCGTCAGCGACGATGTAGCCAACCGGGCCGTTCCCCTGGATTTTGACCGTCATCCCGGCTTCGCCTTCCAGACCAGCCGTAGCTAACAAGAGGGTCCCAATCAGGGTCCGCCCCAGGGCAGCCGATGATGCCGACCAGGTATCGTGAATTTCGTGAGCCTTCTCGACCAGCTGGGTGGCGTTGACCGCGTACGCCCGAAACTTGCCATCCTTCGTCATACTTTTTACTAGGTAATCCGTTGTTTTTGTCATGATTATTCCTCCTTGCAAAACAAAATAGGAGCCCCGCCATTAAGGCGTGTCACTCCTATTTTAACATTGATTAAGCTTGGTGATCATCGTCATCGTCTGACTGGTGGTCAGTTGGCGTTGTCGAGTCATCAGCTGGCTGATCCTGCTGATCCGCGTCTTGACGGCCGGCCTTTTCGTTGGCCTTGTCAGTCCGCTTTTCATCTTCCAGCCGTTCCAAGGCCCGCTTCGATTCTTCAAAAGTCTGGGCGTAGGCCTTTTCGTCGGCTTCCGCGTGGTCCTTGTTCGGAATCTTGCCCGTCTTGTACAGGCTCAGGATTTCCTTTTCATCCAGCGTTTCGTACTTCAGCAGCGCTTCAGCAATTACCTTATGCTGCTCCCGGTGGGTTTCCAGAATGTGGAGGGCTTGTTCATGCCCCTCATTCAGGATCCGGCGAACTTCTTCATCCACCAAGGCCGCGGTCTTTTCGGAGTATGGTGACTGGTCGTAGCCTTGACCAGTGAAGACCTGACCAGAGCTTTGCAGCTCAACCGGCCCGATCTTGTCGCTCATCCCGTACTGGGTTACCATGGCCCGTGCAATCTGGGTCGCCTGTTCAAAGTCGTTTGAAGCACCCGAAGACTGGGACTTGAAGATCAACTCTTCGGCAGCCCGACCACCCATTAAACCGGCGATCTGTTCTTCGGCGTTCTTCTTGGACATCAGCATCTGGTCTTCCCGCGGCAGCATAATCGCGTAACCGCCTGCCCGGCCCCGTGGTACAATCGTAACCTTGTGAACTACCCGGGCATCGTTTAGAACTAAGCCGACAATGGTATGGCCGGCTTCGTGGTAGGCGACGGTCTTGCGTTCTTGCGGAGATTGAACCCGGTCATGCTTAGCTGGACCGGCGATTACCCGGTCTTCGGCTTCGTCTAGGTCGGCCGCGTCAATCTCAGTCTTGTTCCGCCGGGCCGCCAGCAGGGCCGCCTCATTCAGCAGGTTGGCCAAATCGGCCCCCACAAAGCCAGGGGTCTGCTTGGCAATTTCCTTGAGGTCTACATCCGGAGACAGCGGCTTGTTCTTGGCGTGAACCCGTAAGATGGCTTCACGGCCCTTAACATCTGGACGGCCCACCAGGATCTTCCGGTCAAACCGGCCGGGCCGCAGGAGGGCCGGGTCAAGGACATCAGAACGGTTGGTAGCAGCCATCACGATGACCCCTTCGTCGCCCTGGAAACCATCCATCTCAACCAGCAGTTGGTTCAGCGTTTGTTCACGTTCGTCGTGACCACCGCCCATGCCGTTGCCACGGCGGCGACCAACCGCATCGATTTCATCAATGAAGATAATCGCGGGGGCCGCCTTCTTTGCCTGGTCAAAGAGGTCCCGGACACGAGATGCCCCAACCCCGACAAACATTTCCACGAAGTCAGAACCAGAAATGGAGAAGAACGGTACCCCTGATTCACCAGCGACCGCCTTGGCCAGCAGGGTCTTACCAGTACCCGGAGGCCCCTCCAGCAGGACCCCAGACGGAATCTTGGCACCCAGCTTGGTGAACTTCTTTGGATTCTTTAAGAATTCAACAACTTCGACCAGTTCCTGCTTTTCTTCCTCTTCACCGGCAACGTCTGAGAAACGAACTTTATTCTTCTTGGCATCCGCTGGTTTGGCCTTGGTCTTTCCAAAGCTCATTACCCCACGGCCGCCACCGCCTTGGCCGGCTTGGCCCATCATCATGTAGAAGAAGAAAATCATGATGACCAGTGGCAAGACCGTCAACAGCAGGTTCATCCAGATACTGTTGGATTCCTCAGCCTTAGTGCTCAGTTTAACGTTGTGCTTGTTAGCATACTTTTGCAGCTGGCTAACCGTCACGTCACTTTCGAGGACCGAACTCTGGAATTGTGAAACCTTGTTGTTGCGTTGCGTGGTTAAAGCAAAGCCATTGTTGGAGCTACTATTGTTTGTCTGTGGCTTCCGGTAGCTCCCGGTCACCTTGTAGACCCCACCATTTGGCTGAAGCTGGACACTCTTAATCTTGTTGCTCTTCAGTTCAGAGATAAACTCGCTCTGGGTAACCGTCTTACTCTGCCCGGTGGATTGGTTACCCCCGAAGAAAAAGTAGGCAATGCCCATAATACACAAGAACATCACTGCGTAGAAGAGAACGTTATGAGTAAAATTATTATTACGCCGATTGTTGTTCATAACAACCTCCTATCTACCAGCAACTTAATTTAATTGTACCAACTATAATAGCATACTTGACAATCATTGACCATTAAATCGCCAGCATTAGTTTTCACTATACACGGACGGCTTCAAGACGCCGACGTACGGCAGGTTCCGGTAGTAGCCCTTGTAGTCCAGGCCGTAGCCGACCAGGAATTCATTGGGAACCTTAAAACCGTAGTATTCAACCGTGACGTCAAATTCCCGGCCATCCGGCTTGTTGAGCAGTGAAACCGTCTTAACACTCTTGGCACCGCGGCCTTTGAAGAGCTGGACCAGGTATTCCAAGGTCCGGCCGCTGTCAACGATGTCCTCGGTAATTAGCACGTTGCGGCCCTTAACATCGGTCGTCAGGTCATGAATCAGCTTGAGGTGCCCCGTCGTTGCAGTCCCCCCGAAGTAGGTCGAAACGTCGATAAAGTCAAGCTGGGCCATGATGTCCATCTTCTTAATCAGGTCGACGGTAAACAGCACTGCTCCAGACAGGACGGACACAATCAGCGGGTCCTTGTCCTGGTAATCAGCCGCCACTTGCTTAGCCAGGCGGGCAATCGCGGCTTGAATATCTTCCTCGCTGTACAGCACTTTTTCAATGTCGTTGTTCATGGTTAATCTCCTTTATCCTTCTTCATGCTAATTATCACGTGGCGCCAGCGCTGCCGGTAATCGACCGGGCGGGTAAACCAGGCCCACTTTCGGCCAAGCAACCAGACCGGCTCATCGTGAGCGTCCACGAGGACCAGCTGGTGCTGGCGGGCAGCATTGGGAACCTTTTGGTCGATCAGAATCCGGCGGACCAGCTGGTGGCCGCCCTGTTTCAGACGCAATGCGTCGCCCGCTTGCCAAGGGCGTAGCCGCAGGGGGAACTGGTCGGGCGCCAGCCACATCTCCTGCCCCGCTAAGTGGTCCGGTCCACTCCCCGTGGCAGTCCCGACCCGGATCGCCTGCCGGTCGCTGATGCGGTACCATTGGCCCAATTCTACCACAGTCGATAATTCATGTTGCCCTTTTCCCGGATTTTTCTTGGCCTCGGCAATCCGGCAGCGCTGGTAGTCCTTAATTAACCGTTCACCGCCGGGAAGCGCGAGACTCCGCTGGGGAACGGTGGAGTTTTTCAGCAACCCGACCACTTCATCCAGCAAACGCTGTTTGATGTTGGGCAGCCGCTGTTCAAGCCAACGTTGGAGAACCAAGCGCTGGGCGGTCTCCGGCAGTTGTCCCCACTTGTCCAGACACAATTCTTCCCCGTCTTGAACCCGGTCCAGCTGGCCCTGCACTTCCTGGTCCTGCCAGGCAAGCAGGTCAGTCAGCTGCTGGCGGTAACTGGCCAGGTGCTGAACGAATTGGGGATTTTCCCGTTCCAAGGCTGGAATAATCTCGTGCCGATAGCGGTTCCGGCTGATTGTCAAATCCTGGTTGGTCGTATCCTCATACCAGCGGATTCCTGCGGCAACGGCATAGGCCCGCAGCTGTTCCTTGCTAAAGGGGAGGAGGGGCCGTATTAGCCGGCCGCCCGTAAAGGGACGGACGGCATTGATCCCGACTAGCTGGCTCAGCTGGCCGCCGCGCACCAGCTTCATCAGGATTGTCTCCGCCAGGTCATTTTGGTGGTGGGCCGTCAGGAGGATTGGGCTCTGCCGAGCTGCCATCACCTCGGCAAAAAAGTGGTAGCGAAAGCGCCGGGCTGCCTCTTCAATCCCGGTTTGCGGATGGGCCGACCGTGGCCAGTGCTTGACCAATAACGGTAAGTCGTGAGCACGACAATATTGGCGGAGGTACTCCTCCTCCTGCCAGCTCTGCCGGCGCAGTTCATGGTTAACGTGGGCAACGGTAACTGTCGGCCGCAACGGGGCGGGCAAGCGGGTCACCAGGGATAGCAGGACCATCGAGTCGACCCCCGCCGAAACAGCCACCACCACCCGGTCGCGCTTATCAAAAAAGCGACCCCCTTGCAGGTGCCGCTTAAACTGTTCTTCGAGTTTGACCATCAGCTTAGCTCCGCCGGCCGCCACGACCGCCGCGCTTACCGTCAGTCTGCCGCTTGAGGGTTGACAGGCGGGACTCGCTTTCTTTGAGGTAGCCGGCCAGCATATCGTTGAAGTCCTCATGCTGGCGGCCGTACCCATGGTGACCGCCGTTGCCGAAGCCACCCCAGTAGTTATTCTGGTGGCTGTGGAAGTCATGCTGACGGTTTTCATGGTGGAAGTGGTGCTTGTTTTCAGCATGGTGGCCGCCATGCTCTTCTTTTTGTTCATGTGGTGCGGCCGCCTTCATTGACAGGGCAATCTTCCCATCGTCACCAATCCGGGTTACCTTTGCCGTGACGGTGTCGCCAACAGCTAAAACATCATGAACGTCCTTAATATACTTATCAGAGATTTGACTGATGTGCACCAGTCCCGTTTGGTTATCATCTAAATCGACAAACGCCCCGAAATTCGTGATTCCCGAAACCTTGCCGGAAACCTTTGCTCCCACTTCAATTGCCATGAAACTAGTAGTTCCTCCTCAAATCATCCAGAATTTGTGATTAATTGTAGTTGAGTATACCATACCCACTTCCGAAAAAGGAACTAATTATCTAAATTATAGATAGTTTCGCCCTTCTTGGAATAATTGTACTTGGCACGGGCAACCTGCTGCGCATACTCCGGGTCATGCAAGAGCTTGATCTGCTGCTTGAGCTGCCGGCTGGTGCTGCGCTGTTTGTGCAGACTAGTCTGGTACTGAGCAATGTTGGCATTGACCTTCGCCAGCGTCCGCTTGCTTTGGAAAATCTGGATTCCCAAAATGATAAAAAGCACTAAAAAGACGAGCATAATCCGTCGACACCGTTTGGCGTGCACCTGCCGTTTCTGCTGATCAGCTGAAACCTGGTGAACATATGGTGTTTCCAACTGTGAAACCTTACTGTTGCCCTGCCTTGACATAACTTTCCCCCGCTTTTTACTGATAATAGTATCAGTATAGCAAGTTTACCCGCCAACTGTCTATATTAAGCGGGAAAATTATCAATTTTTTTATAAAAATCCATTAAAAGTTCTCTGCATACGTTTCGTCGACAATTTCGTACATCTCTTCCGCTTCGCTCTTCTTAGTCGTTTCCACGATTTGGTTGATTTTAACCGTCTCGGTCTTATTGCCGAATTTAATCGTCAAGGTGTCGCCAGCCTTAACCTTGGTCGAGGACTTGGCTGGGAGATTATTGACCAGAATCCGACCCTGGTCCGCGATTTCCTTGGCGACTGAGCGCCGTTTAATAATCCGAGATACCTTTAAGAACTTGTCTAACCGCATATTGCTTCCTCCATTACTTGCTTGTCTGTGTGTTTGCTTCGGCAACGGCCCGGCTAAGGCCGCTAGCAAAGTCCAAGAGCTGGTTTAACCAGTCGGTCTGCGTCATCTTCGGCTGGATCACCAGGCGCACCGTCAGCTGGCCTTCATGCTCCCCCAGCGTTGCCTTAAACTTTGTCTTTGCCAGGAGCTTGATGATCTGGGGAGCCTTAACCAGGTGGCTGCCAGCCGGGGTGAAGGTAATCAGGATGCTATCCCGTTGCCGCTTAATCTGTTCGATCATTGCCTCATCGGCGTGCTGCTTGAGCTTGCTAATCAGCAATAAGTTGCCAACGGCGGCCGGGTAGTCGCCAAAGCGATCAAGCAGGTCCCCCTGAATTTCCAGCAGCTCATCATCGGTCTGGGCCTGGCGAATTGCCTTATACAGCTCAATCTTCTGCCGTTGGTCATTGACGTAGCTGTCGGGCAAATAGGCTTCGACCCCGAGTTCAACCTCCGCATCTGCCCGGGCAGCCCTCTTCTTCCCCTGCTTGCGGGCCACCGCCTCGTTCAGCATTGAGGAGTAGAGGTCGTAGCCGACCGAGTCGATGAAGCCGTGCTGCTGCTTGCCGAGAATATTGCCCGCACCACGAATTGCCAGGTCCCGCATCGCAATCTTAAAACCGGACCCCAGCTCGGTAAAGTCCCGGATGGCCGCCAGCCGTTTCTCGCCCAGTTCCGTCAGGACCTTATTCGGCTGGTACATAAAGTAGGCGTAAGCAACCCGGTTACTTCGTCCAATCCGGCCCCGGATCTGGTATAGCTGGGCCAGGCCCAGGTGATCGGCGTTTTCGACAAAAAGGGTGTTGACGTTTGGAATATCGACCCCGGTTTCGATGATTGAGGTGGTCACTAGCACGTCGTAATTTCCCTGGATGAAGTCATACAGGACCGTTTCCAGTTCGTTTTCCCCCATCTTGCCATGAATGTAGCCAATGCGGGCATCCGGGACCAGGGCCTGTAACTTCATCACCGTTTCTTCAATGTCGCTGACCCGGTTATGCAGGTAGTATACTTGGCCGCCGCGGTTTAGTTCCCGGGTAATGCCGTCACGGATGGCCCCGCCATTTTGTTCCATCACGTAGGTCTGAATTGGGAAGCGACCCGCCGGCGGGGTTTCAAGTACCGACAAGTCCCGCACGCCAAGCATCGACATATTCAGCGTCCGGGGAATCGGGGTTGCCGTCAGCGTTAACACATCGACGTTGTTCTTCAATTCCTTTAGTCGTTCCTTGTGCTTGACCCCAAACCGCTGTTCCTCATCAACGATGACCAGGCCCAGGTCCCTAAATTGAACATCTTTGGACAGGATCCGGTGGGTGCCGACGACAATGTCGATACTGCCGGCGGCCAGGCCCGCGTCGGTTTCCTTCAACTCCTGGTTGGTTTTAAACCGGGACATCAGGGCAATCTTCACCGGGAAGCCAGCGAACCGCTTGCTAAGGGTGTCAAAGTGCTGCTGGGCCAAGACCGTCGTCGGGACCAAGAAGGCCACCTGTTTGCCGCCCGTGACCGCTTTAAAGATGGCCCGCATTGCCACTTCCGTTTTCCCGTAGCCAACGTCCCCGACGAGGAGGCGGTCCATCGGCCGCGGCTTTTCCATATCCCGTTTAACCTCCTTAATGCTGCGAAGCTGGTCCCGGGTTTCGGTGTAGGGGAAGTTGGCATCGAACTGAGCCTGGAGGTAGTCATCCGCCGGGAAAGCATAGCCCTTGGCAGCCTCCCGCTTAGCATACAGGTCGACCAGTTCGTCAGCAATGTCTTCAACCTTCGATGCGACCCGCCGCTTCGTCTTGGCCCATTCGTTCCCGCCAAGGCGGTTGATCCGGGGTGTCTTTGATTCCGCGGAAACGTACTTCTGGACGAGGTTCAGCTGAGTGACCGGGACAAAGATCTGGGCGTTATTCCGGTAGTTGATAATCATGTAGTCCTGGTGGACGCCATCAACTTCCATCGTCTTAATCCCGCTGAAGATCCCGATCCCGTGGTTGACGTGGACCACGTAGTCCCCCGGCTTAAGGTCGGTATAGCTCTTGATTCGCTCCGCATTGGCCAGCTTTTGGGCCCGGTGGCGGCGTTTCTTGACCTGTTTGAACAGCTCCCCCTCCGTGATGACTACCAGGCCGGCCGCCGGCATTTCAAAGCCATTATTCAGACTGGCCGCGACCAGCTGAACGGTATTGACCTGGAGCTGGTCGGCGGCCGTTTCAATCACCGGGATGCCAAAGTCGGTCAGCGTGCGGGCAATCTGCTGGCGCCGCTCATTACCGTCAGCCATGATAATGATGGTTTGCCCCTGGTCAGTCCACCGCTGCAGTTCGGTTTTGAGCAACGGCATTTGCCCAAAGAAACGCTGCATTGGCCGGCTGGTAATCTCGACCAGCTGACTGAAGCGGAGGTTCCCCGCCCCCTTTTTAAACAGGGCCCCGAAGAGCTGGGCGTGCTGGTCGGCCTTAACCAGTTTCGCAAACTCGTTGCTCAGGCTGGGGACGCTGACCAGCTGGTGGTACTTGACCTTTTCTTCCAGCCACCCCTGGTCCTCGTCCGCCAGCTTCCCTGCCCGGTCCTTCAGGCGGGAATAATCATCCAGGTAGAGTGCACCATCCGCTGCCAGGTAGTCAAGCAGCGAGTGCCGGGTCGGGTAAACGAGGTCGCCGAACTCCAGCATTTCATTAGGCAGCCGCCGTTCCTGCAGCGCCGTCAGCAGGGGAGTAAAGCGGTTATTGACCTGCTGGAGGATATCCGCATCCCCATCCTGCAATTCCGCCTTGAGCTGGTCAAACTGCTGCTTTACCGCCGCTTGAACCCGGGAAAACTCCGCGGGTGGCAGGATCAGGTCCGTTGCCGGTAAAATCTCCACCTCCTCAGCGTTGCCGACGCTCTTTTGGGTGCTGGCATCGAAATACCGAAGCGAGTCTACCTCGGTATCAAAGAGGTCAATCCGCACCGGGTTGTCGGTGTTAAGGGCGTAAACGTCAATGATCGACCCCCGGATGGCAAAATCGCCCGGACGCAGGACCATTTTCTGCAACTGGTAGCCCATGGCGCTCAGCTGTTGCCGAGCCCGTTCCGGGTCCAATTCGCCGCCGACGGCCACCTTCAGGGTCGCCTGGGCAAAGAATTCGGGAGCGAACACGTTCCGCCGCAGCCCGGCTACCGAGGTTACAACCACTGCCGGGCGCTGACTATCCAACGCGTCCAGGGCCTGAACCCGTTGCAGACGGTAATTGGGCGAGCTGGTTGCCACCTCTGCCGCTAAGACTTCCTCAACCGGAAACTGGTAAACCCGGTCGGGGGGCAGCAAGTTGGCAAGGTCATCGGCCAGCTCCTCCACCTGACTTAAACTGTCGACTACCGCCAAAACTGGTTGCTGGCTTTGTTCCACCAGTCCCGCTAACAGCAGTGTCCGTGCCGAGCCGGAAATACCGGTTACCAGTTGCCGCGTGCCCGGCTGCCGTTGCTGGAGCAGCTGCTTAAACTCAGGTGATTGTTCAATAAAGTTTGTTAGACGCACCGCGTGCTTGCCCCCTTGCAAATTAATTATAGTCGTTCATCAGCTGGGCGAAATCTTCGCCCTTAATCCAATCCTCTAAGGCGTGTTCGGCCTCTTCAACCGCATCATCAAACTGCGGGCGTTCTGCGGGGGTAAACTTTCCTAAGACGTGGCTAACCACCGTCCCATGTTGGGGGTGGTCAATGCCAAGTTTCACCCGGTTAAAGTTCTTCGTCCCCAGCGCATTGATAATGCTCTTTAAGCCATTGTGACCGCCAGACGCCCCGTGGGTTTTCAACCGCACCCGGCCAACCGGCATATCCAGGTCATCATTGACTATTACCAGGTCCGCAAGATCCAGCTGGTAATAGTCCACCAGCGGTCCTACCGCCCTGCCGGAGTCATTCATAAAGGTCGTCGGCTTAACCAGCATTACCTTCTCACCATTAATCACCCCGCTCGCCGCGACTGCCTCCTGTTTGAGGTGGCTAAACGCACCGAGCTGGTAGTCGCGTGCCAGCTGGTCAACCACCATGAAGCCCGTGTTATGCCGTGTCTCGTCATAGCGGCTACCGATGTTTCCTAAGCCCACAATCATTTTCATTCTTTTCTTCATCCCTTCGCAGTTAAAAATACAAAAAGGCCGCACGGGGACTCCCCCGTCCAGCATTGATTTCCTTTATTATACCTTAGCCGCGAAGCAAACCAAAGTGATTCAGTCCACCCCTCTTTATTGTTTCTCATTTTTCTCTCATCTTTTCCAAATATATGGTATGATGATTAGTGCACTTAATACAAAGCAGGAGACGTTCGTATAATGATTTTTAGCTCACTGATTAAAACCAAAGACCAGCTGACCACCCTGCCGGAAACGGCCACTCTGGAAGAAGCACTGACAGTTCTCGAAAATAGCGGCTACCGCTGTGTCCCTGTCCTTGATAAGTCGGGACGCATCTTTCGGGGGAACATCTATAAGATGCACCTGTATCGCCACAAGTCGCGCGGCGGCGATATGCACCAACCCGTGACCGCCCTGTTAAAAAACGCCACTAAGTTTGTTTCCATTAATTCGGCCTTCTTTTCCGTCTTCTTCGCAATGCGGGACCTGCCATACATCGCCGTCCTCAATGACGACAACCAGTTCTATGGCATCCTAACCCACCATAGTATGCTGCGGGTTCTTGCAGCGGGCTGGAACGTTAATAACGGGAGCTACGTCCTAACGGTCACGACTCCCGACGAGCGGGGATCGCTGATGACTGCTAGCAAGGAAATTACCCGCTATTGTCAGATTGTCAACGTGCTCTCGTTCGACCCGGAGCATTCGCCAATGAAGCAGGTCCTCTTCACCCTGCCAGCGGACGTGGACCACGCTAAGATGGAAAAAATCGTCCACCGGTTGCAGAAAAAGGGCTTTGAGGTCGCCGAAATTGAAGACCTGCACCACGGATACTAAAAGCTGTCACAAGAATAAACGACAAAGGGAGCGAGACAGAAGTCGGTTACGACTTCGTTTTTCGACGCGCAGCTAGCCTGTGGGGAGCCCCCGCGAGCACAAATAGGGCTTTAGAGTTCGGCTTTGCCGAGCACTGAAGCCCATTTGTGTACCGCGCTGTTCACTTTTTATCTCAATAACAGTCTCTTTGCTATTTTAAAGCTAGTAATGCAACAGCGCAGTAGCTGGCTGGCAGTTCCCCATACGCCTTGTCAAGGAGGTTGTTTCCCACTCCCACTCTCAATCACTTTTCCTTTTTCCCCAGGCCCAAACTGATCTGGAGCGCGTGGTTCACTGCCGTCATCCGTGCCGGGCCGATCTTGGCAATCCGGTCCTGCAAGCGCTGTTTATCAATCGTGCGCACCTGTTCCAAGAGAATTACCGAATTGCGGGTCAGGGAACTTTCCTTGTGGGGTAAGAACACGTGGGTCGGCAGCCGGCTCTTTTGTAATTGGGTAGTAATCGCCGCCACAATCACCGTCGGACTATAATGGTTGCCAACGTCATTTTGTAAAATCAGGACGGGCCGGACGCCCCCTTGCTCTGACCCAACTACTGGGGAGAGGTCCGCGTAAAAAATCTCACCCCGTTTTACCCGCTTGCTCGTCATCTTCCCGCTCCTTTATTAATAGTGATAAGTGCGATGAATCCGGTTATTAAAGTTCGTCAGGATCTCGTAGTTGATCGTCTGGGCCTGCTCCGCCATTTCCTCGGCGGTAATCGTCAAGGCCCCCGACCGGCCCATCAAAACCACTGGCGTATCGACCGGGTAGTATTTCGGCAGCCGAACCATCATCTGGTCCATGCAGACCCGGCCCGCGATTGGACAGTACTGTCCATCGACCAGCACCTTAAACCCGGTCATGCAGCGCGGGTAGCCATCCGCGTAGCCAATCGGCACCGTCGCCAGCCACTCGTCGTGTTTAGCGGTGTACGTGGCGCCATAGCTGACCGCCTCCCCCGCGGCCAGCTTTTTTACGAAGCTGATCGACGAACGGAGCGTCCCGACCGGCTGGAGGTGCAAGTCCTCCGGCAGGTCCGTTCCAGACGGGTTATAGCCGTACATCGACAGCCCCATCCGAATCGTGTTGGCGGTAATCTGGTCGCGGTGCCACAAGCCGGTCGCCGAGTTCGCCATGTGGGTGTACGGCGGCAGCTCATCCAGGCTCGCGATAAATTTCTGCCAGAGGGCGTACTGGCGGTCAAAATAAGTGTGGTCGGCGCTATCCGCCGTCGCAAAGTGGGTAAACATCCCCTCGAATTCAAATTCGGGATAGCGCCGCAGAATCTTAACGGCCTGGTTAAACTCGGCCACGTTAGTAAAGCCGATCCGCCCCATCCCGGTATCGACGGCCAGGTGGATCTTAAGCGGTTTTTTCCAGTTGAACTGGCGGGCAAACTGGTGGTACTTCGTCAGCCAGTCCAGTGAACCCACGGTCAGGGAAACGCCAGCCTCGGCAGCGACGTTGGCCTCTTCGACCGGCGTAATTCCCAGAACCAGGGTGATGACGTCAAGGCCGCTATCCCGGATTTCTAATGCTTCGTCAAGGATTGCCACGCACATGCCAGTCGCCCCAGCGCGGAGGGCAGCCTGGGCAACCGGGACCAGGCCGTGACCATAAGCATTGGCCTTAACGACCGCCAAGATTTTGCTATCAGCTGGTAAGGCAGCTTTTTGGGCCTGGATATTCTCCCCAAGTGCCCGCAGGTTAATTACATATTCCGTATTGCGGAGACGTCCACTTATCATTTATTACTCACTTTCTCAATTAAAAATTTTGCATCGACTACAATTTTATCAAAAATCACGGTCAGACGCACAACTCAAGTTGCAAAATCCCTAAGATTAGTTCCCCCACGCGCCGGGAATTGATATATAATTCTATTGTTGCGTTTTACTGGTGATTTGCTTATAAATTAACTAAAATTACCATAGTTGATTCACTATTTTAGTAAAACGTGGTATCTTCTTATAAGCGAAAGGAGTGATTCGTAATCTTTTCCAAAAGTATTAAGAATCATCCCACACTAAAGTTCATCTTAAAAACGGCTTTTTACTTTGTTGTAATTCTTCTGCTAATTTACCTATACGGTTATTATGGAGCAGGACAAGAGCCGTTTATTTATAATGAATTCTAACGTGGAGGAAAATAAATTGATTACAAATCTTGTTGATGCTTTTGACCAGATTGCTCAGGCTAACCAGGACCGGCTGGCCTACGACGAAATGGGCAAGAGCACTACTTACGGTGAATTGAAGGCGGCTGCGGACAGTCTGGCTGCTTGGCTCGACCAGCAGTCATTACCGGACCACAGCCCAATTTTAGTATTTGGTGACCATCAAGCCGAGATGCTGGCCTGCTTCTGGGCAGCCCTAAAAACGGGGCACGCCTACATTCCAGTTGCTGCGGACTCAGCCTTACCGCGGATCCAGTCAATCCTCGACACTGGAAAGCCGAGCCTGGTGTTTGCGGTTGATGATTTCCCTGGTGACCAGCTGACGGTAAGTGCACCGGTCGTCAAGCGGGATACCATTAGCCAGGCCATCGCTGCTCAGGAAGCGTTTGACGACCCGGACCCGGTGACGGGCGATGAACTGGCGTACGTCCTGTTTACGTCGGGAACTACGGGGTCACCCAAGGGGGTGGAGGTCAGCCACGATAATCTGGTAACCTTTACCAATTGGATGCTGAGTGACGAGTTTAACCTGCCGGCCCACGCCAATTACTTGGGCCAGCCACCCTACTCCTTTGACCTTTCAAATATGTTCCTGTATCCGGCCCTGATGAGCGGTAGTACGATCAAGGCCCTGCCGCATGAAGTGGTCGAAAACTTCGGCCAGCTCTTCACGGCCCTGCCAAAGCTGGACTTAAACGTCTTTGTCGGCACCCCTTCATTTGCGGATATGCTGATGCTGAGCCCGGCCTTTAGCGAACAGCAAATGCCGGGAATCACTGATTTCCTATTCTGCGGTGAAGAACTAACGGTCAAAACCGCCCAGAACCTGCAGAAGCACTTCCCCCACGCCCATATTTTCAACACATACGGGCCGACGGAGGCCACGGTGGCCGTTTCAGGAATTGAAATTACCCCGGAGATTGCGGCGAACAATGACCGTCTGCCCGTCGGCTATGCCAAGCCAGGTGTCGAACTGTCAATTTGGCAGGGTGACCAGCAGGTAACTACCCCGGGAGAACAGGGAGAGATTATCATCGCCGGTGACAGTGTTGCCCACGGCTACATGAATAACCCTGAAAAGACCGCTCAGGCCTTCTTCAAGCTGAATGGCCAGCCGGCATACCGAACCGGGGATGCTGGCGTCCTCGATGCGGATGGCCTGCTCCACCACAAGGGACGGATGGACTTCCAAATTAAGCTCCATGGCTACCGGATCGAATTGGATGAAGTGCGGGCTAGTCTGGAAAAGAGTCCCTACATCAAGCAGGCGGTTGCCCTACCAAAGTACAACCGGGACGGCAAGGTTACCCACTTGATCGCGGCGGTGATTCCAAAGAAGGACTTCGCCACTGAGGAGCCCAACCAGCTGACCGCTAAAATTCGGGAGAGCCTCAAGGAACTCATCATGCCCTACATGATGCCCACCCAATTCGTTTACCACGAATCCTTCCCCATGTCTGCAAATGGCAAGATTGCAGTGAAGCAAATGATTAAAGAGGTCAACCAATAATGGTTAATTGGATCTCAAGTCTGCCAAACTTTAGCGCCTACGGAACCCCGGTTTACTTTATTTACCTAATTCTTGCCCTTCTACCACTGGGGATTGGCCTTTACTTTGGCAAGCGTTTCAGCTGGTACGAGGCGCTGGTCAGCTTTGTCTTTATTTTCTTAATGTTTGACGGTAGCAGCTGGCAACAGGGAATTTCATTGATCGTCTACGTAATTTATGAAACCCTGCTCGTGATGTTTTACTCCCGGTACCGCCGACAGCAGAATAGTGCCGGTGTCTTCTACCTCCTCGCGGGATTATCGATCCTGCCCTTGGTAATCGTGAAGCTGTCGCCGGCAATGGTTGGCCATAATTCACTGCTCGGCTTTTTGGGAATCTCTTACCTGACTTTCCGGGCGGTCGGCACCATTATTGAAACCCGGGACGGGATGATTAAGGAAATTTCTCCCTGGAAGTTTATCCGTTTTATCCTATTTATGCCAACGATTACTTCCGGGCCGATCGACCGCTACCGGCGCTTTGAAAAGGACTACCGGCAGGTCCCGGCCCGCGGAGACTACTTAAACCTGGTCAGCAAGGGGATTTTCTACCTCTTCCTCGGCTTTTTGTATAAGTTCGTGATCGGTTATTTCTTCGGTCAACGCTTCTACCCGTTCTTTGAGCAGCTGGCAATGACCAACCACAGTCTGTTCTCCTGGAGTATGCTGGGAGTTATGTATACCTACGGTTTTTACCTCTTCTTTGACTTTGCTGGCTACTCGCTCTTTGCGGTCGCCATCTCCTACTTTATGGGTGTTCAGACCCCGATGAACTTCAAGCAGCCGTTTAAGTCCAAGAACATCAAGGAATTCTGGAACCGTTGGCACATCAGCCTGTCGTTCTGGTTCCGCGATTACATCTTCATGCGCTTTGTCTTCATGGCAACCAAAAAGCGCTGGTTTAAGAACCGGAATGCCTTGTCATCGACCGCCTATATGCTTAACATGGTTTTGATGGGCTTTTGGCACGGCATTACCTGGTACTATATCCTGTACGGTTTCCTGCATGGCTTTGCCCTGGTGGCGAATGACTGGTGGATGCGGTTCAAGCGCAAACACCTGCCAAATCTGCCCCACAATAAGCTGACCACGGGAATCGCCATCTTTGTTACTTTTAACTTTGTAATGTTTACCTTTTTGATTTTTAGTGGTTTCCTGGATACCTTTTTCTTTAGCTAACCACACCGCTTTATAGGAGGATTTATTATTATGCAAGAACAAATTATTAACATTTTAGCTGACGCAACTGGCCGTGACGCGGCTGACTTTAGCGATGCTTCCCAAGACCTGTTTACCAGCGGCCTGCTGGACTCGATGGCAACGGTCAGCCTCTTGTTAGGCCTCCAAGACGCCTTTGACGTCCAAGTTCCGGTTTCCGAATTTGACCGGAGCCAATGGAACACGATTGAAAAGATCGAACAACGGGTAAAGGAGCTTCAAAATGCATAACGGCCGGAAACTGTGGTCCATCTTTGGCCCTGTTCTCCTGGCGTTTGTCCTGATCGTGGTGCTGTTCTCGTTGCCAATTAAAAACAAGCATAGCACCGCAATGGAAAAGCAAGCGGCCGTTTCGCTCAGCCCAGTTGTCTTCAAAAACCAGTCAATCAAGCAGCAGGCCCTGAGCAATCAGCAGACCAAATTTGTGCCCTTTTTTGGTTCCAGCGAGCTGCGGCGGATGGATAAGTATCACCCATCCGTAATGGCCGCGCGGTACCATAATTACACGCCCTTCCTCTTTGGTTCCCGGGGGACCCAGTCACTGCCCCAGTTTTTCAACATTAACTCCATGGAAAACCAGCTGACGGACCAAAAGGCGGTTTACATCATCTCACCCCAATGGTTTACCAAGCAGGGGGTCAAGACACCAGCGTTCAAGTTTTATAACGGGACCTTTGCCGACCTGACCTGGCTGCAAAAGGCCAACCCGCGGTCGCCTTACGATCGTTACACTGCGCGCCGTTTACTGGCCCTGCGAGGGACAGACGGGACGATTGGGGCTGCGGCCCGCAAGATTGCCGCTGGCCACGCCCTCAGCGGTTGGGACCGGTTGGTGATCAACACGCGGGTCGGGATGCTGAAGCATGAGGACGCCCTCTTTTCTGAGTTCCAAATTAACGAAAACTACCAGAAACACATCCTGCCCAACATTGACAAGTTGCCGAAAAAGTATAACTACGACCGGCTTTACAAGGAAGCCGAGGCAACCGGTGAGCGGGATACCACCAACAACCGTTTCCGGGTTAAAAATAGTTTCTACACGAAGAAGATTAAGCCGCACGAAAAGCGGCTGGCGGGCAGCCAACGCAGCCTGAATTACACCCAATCCCCAGAGTACGGGGATCTTCAGGTCGTCTTAAACCAATTTAAGAACACAAATACCAACGTGCTGTTTGTAATCCCACCGGTCAACGCGAAGTGGGAACAGTTCACCGGTTTAGATATGCAGATGTATTATCGGTCGGTGGAAAAGATTAAGTTCCAACTCCACGAACAGGGCTTCGATAACGTCCTCGACCTCTCCCATGACGGTGATAAGACTTCCTTTATGGAAGATACTATTCACATCGGCTGGGCTGGCTGGGTCAAATTTGATCGAGTCTCTAATAGTTTCATTACTAGCAAGCAGCCAACGCCGCATTACCGGTTGAGCGACCGCTTCTTGACCCAACAATGGGCGAACCTTAATCCAACCCCGACGAACTTACAGCGCTTCAAGGAAGAATTGAAGTAATATAAAAGCCACTGATGATCTACTAGTCATCAGTGGCTTTTTTCATAGAATGGGGCTCGTGTTAAGCCTTATCCTTTCGGTGCCGGATATTAAAGGCATGGCGGCTGGAGTGGCTATGACCGTGGTTATCCGTACGGTGACCATGCGAACGGTAGTGACCGTTCCCCCGGCGGCTATCGCGGTGCCGGTAGTGGTTCCCGCCATGATAATCGGTGCGTTTCCCACCACGGTGGTGGCGCGGCAATGGGCGTTCTGGGGTAATCTTAACTGGCACCTCACTGGCCGCTTCCTTTGTCATGTTATTGAGGAGGGCCGCAACCAGGTCGGTCGCGTCGTGGCTCTCTAAGAGCTGCTCTGCGGCCTCCTTATACCGGTCGGTGGAATCCTGCGCGATTAGCTCGTCAATGTCGTTAAAGGCGCTCGCAACCTGCCCCTTGAAGGCCTCCTCAGCGGACGGCGGCTTTAGCGGCAGCATCCGTACCCGGGTCAGCTTTTCAATTTCGTGCAGGTACTCCATTTCGTTCGGCGTCACGAAGGTCAGTGACGTTCCATGGTGCCCAGCCCGACCCGTCCGGCCAATCCGGTGAACGTAGCTGTCCGGGTCCGACGGGATGTCGTAATTATAAACGTGGGTCACACCGGAAATATCCAGTCCCCGGGCGGCCACATCGGTCGCAACCAGGATGTCCAGGTCGCCATGCTTAAACTTCTTCATGATCTTCGTCCGCCGGTCCTGGGTCAGGTCGCCATGAATGCCGGCGGCGTTGTATCCACGGGCAATTAACCCCTTTGACAGTTCGTCAACCCGGCGCTTGGTGCGGCCAAAGACAATCGTCAGGTCCGGGTCTTGGACATCAATCAGGCGGGTCATAATATCAAACTTCTCGTAGTCCCGGGCCCGCACATAGTATTGATCCACCAGGTCGGTCGTCAATTCCTTGGCCTTGATGCGGACGGTTTCCGGATCGGTCATAAACTGTTCGCCAATCCGCTTGATTTCTGGCGGCATCGTCGCCGAGAAAAGGAGGGTTTGCCGCTCTGCTGGTGTTTCCTTGATGATCGCCTCGATGTCCTCTAAGAAGCCCATATTCAGCATTTCGTCAGCTTCATCTAGCACCAGGGTTTGGATATGACCCAGCTTGACGGTATGGCGGTTGATATGGTCACGGAGCCGACCGGGAGTTCCAACAAGAATTTGGGGATGGTGCTTGAGGCTCTTGATCTGCCGCCGAATATCCGCACCTCCATACACTACTTGAACCCGGACGTGCTTATCCTTGCCCAGCCGGTAAAGTTCCTCCTGGGTTTGAATTACCAGTTCCCGGGTTGGTGAGATGATGAGCGCCTGGATATTGGGGTTGTCAGTATCAACGTGCTCAATGATCGGTAGACCAAACGCGGCGGTTTTCCCGGTCCCCGTCTGGGCCTGACCAATAACGTCCTGCCCCTTTAAGACCATCGGAATCGTCTGTTCCTGAATTGGGGTGGCCTCTTCATAGCCGCTCCGCTTAATCGCTTTTAATAGACTTTGCGATAAACCTAATTCGCTAAAATTCAAAAAATTTCCTCCTAAAAATGACCAGTCGACAGGTGAAAACATCACCAATCGGCTGGTAATCAGTTTCTATCGTTCTTTAATTGCTGCTAGGACCTGCTCAAGGTGAAGGCCATGACTGGCTTTTAACAAGACCATATCACTGGCGGTAAGGTCAGCTTCCAGCGTAGCGGTCAGTTGACCAAGCTGGTTGGCATGGTAATAGTGGATTGCCGTTGCAGGATAGCCCTGTTCTAGTAGTTTAGACTGCAGGTGAACCATCTCTGTCCCGATCAAGTACACTTCTTGGATCTGTGCAGGGTTAATTTCCGTCGCTAAACTGGCGTGCAAGCGCGGGGCTGCGTCACCCAGTTCGAGCATATCGCCGAGAACCGCAATCCGCCGCCCTTGGACCGGCATTGCAGCAAGCGTCTTTAAGACCTGCTTTGCCGCTGTCGGATTAGAATTGTAGACGTCACTTAGAATTTGGGCACCGTTCTTGCTCTTAAACCATTCCGCCCGGTTTTCCGTTAATTCAACGTTGGCTAACGCCGTCTTGATATGAGCCGGACTGATGTGCAAGCGTTTGGCAACAACCATTGCGGCAAGGGCATTATTAACGTTGTATTCGCCGACCATTGGAATCGTAAACTGCTCGTCGGGCCACTCGTTAACTTTAAAACTAATCGAACGCGGACCGGCAGTGACGCTTGTCGCGTACAGGTCATCCGTTAGCTGCCGGCCGAAACGGCTGGTCTGCTGAGCAACTTTGGCGGCACGTTCATTCAGTAATGGTTCGTCGCCATCATAAACCAAGAGGCCGTCTTCTTTTAGACCGTTAACGATTTCCATTTTAGCGTCCGCAATCCGGTCACGGGTCCCGAAGAATTCGATGTGGGCTTCACCGATCATGGTGATAACCGCAATGTCCGGACTAACCAGCTTACTTAGAAAGTCGAGTTGACCGAAACGATCCATCCCCATTTCGACAACTACCACTTCTGTATTGGCCTCCATGTTGAGCAGGGTAACCGGTACGCCGATCTCATTGTTGAAGTTGGCGTAGGTCTTGGTAACGTTAAGCTGGGTGCTCAATATGGAAGCAATCATATCTTTAGTAGTGGTTTTCCCATTACTTCCCGTAACAGCAACGACAATCGGGTTAATTTTGTGCAAGTAGTATTTTCCTAATTGTTGGAGGGCTTTCAGGGGATCAGTTACTACTAAAACAGGGTGACCGTTATTAGTCAATTCGTGATCACTAGCCCATAGCGTGGCAGCCGCACCATTGGTAAAGGCGGTTTCAACGTATTGGTGACCATCATGCGCTCCCTGGAGGGGAATAAACAGTGCTCCCCTTTCCAAATGGCGGCTATCGAAAGAAACACTGGTTACCTCAATGTCCTTCCATTGTTCAATCTCATTTTGCGCGTTAATTGCCTTCGCAATCTCCGCTAACTTCATCTTCATTGAAAAGCTACCTCTTCTTTTGATACTTTGGTCTAGCTTTTTAATTATACCACCGTCGGGAAATAAAGACATTCTTTAAGAAAAACTATCTTAATTAAAAGGAGGTGTGACCCCCAAGGACTACAGGCTCCTGGGGGCTACATGATACTCTTAAAATATTTGTAACCAAAACAGGGGCCTACGACAAAATTTCATTTTATCACAGGCTCCCTTTAACTTTTACCATAATCATTTAACAAACTGTCTTAAACTTGCGAATTCCCTCTACAAGCATCAGAATTGACGTGTAGATCATTACACCAATTACAAGCCACATCAAGAGCGTTAAGTTAAGGCGCTTAACGAATGTAATTGCAACAAACACACCCATACAACCACAAATTGTAATAGAGATTGCCGGTACCCGGGCATAATCTCCTTTCTTGATAAACTCACGCGCGGCAATTGGCATCACCGACGCACTTGATGACATCATGATTGGAAAGGCAACTACTGGGTTTAACCCCAGTAAGTAAACGAGGGCCAAACAAGGCGCATATAATCCAATCCCAGCGGTCATTAAAGCCCCTAAAGCAAAGTTAACACCACAGGCCACGTAAAGTTTCCAGCCGTAAAAACCTGTGGCCACATTATGTGCCCCTAATCTAGTAGTTACACCAGTTGCAGACAAAATCATTAAAATTGCTGTAATTGCTAAGGCACTCCCCATGACAACTTGAACTTTCTTTTCATCAAAACGTGCTACCACTTTGGCACCAATAAAGGAACCTAGCATAGCCGCAAAAACCATTGACAACAATGTCATTCCGTCAACTTTAACTGTTTTAATATACATAAACGCTTCTGTCATAACCGGGATGGCACATCCAACGTTCAACGTTCCAGGCAATAACCGATCATTTTTTAACGACTTAGTTAGTTTAAGTAACATCGTCGTGGGTGCGTAAGACCCGATTCCAAGGGTATCAAAGAAATTAGTTGTAAAACCAATCAGCCCGGTCACAGCTGGGTTTCGGTTACCGTCATTCAAGCACTTACGATTCTTAAAAATATCTCGACCATAATTATAAACTTGAAAAAGTAGTAAAACGCCAAGAATTAATTGAGTTATTAGTGTTGTATTCATTTCGACCACTCCTGGTTGATGGGCAAGAAAGATAAAAAATTAATTAAATATCTCTCTTAGTTACTTTACCAATTCCGCAATTCGATTATAAATTATTTCGGTATCACCCGCTTGCAGCGTCCGTACATCCAAAAGAATTTGATCATGTTCTAAACGTGCAATAATCGGTATTGGACCCGTCCGTAATAGCTGCTCAAATCGGGTTGCTGAATAATCTTCAGGGAGCTGAACGCTTACTAACGCCGTTGGAATCTCGTAGCCGGGAAAGGAACCGCCACCCACTTGAGAGCTACCAGGAATCACTTTAACTGAAAGCCCATTGACGGTGTTGAGCTTGTTTGCTAAATCATTTGCGCACCGTGTTAGTTCATCCATCTCTAAAGTAATCATTCTTAAAGTTGGAATCTCTCTTACTGCCCTTTTAGGGTTACGATACAGATCCAGCGTCGCTTCTAATGCGGCTAATGTTAACTTATCAACCCGCAATGCACGCAATAGCTGGTTACTCTTAATCTTTTCAATTAATGAATGTTTTCCCGCAATGATCCCTGCCTGCGGACCACCGAGGAGCTTATCACCAGAAAAGGTGACAATATCGCTGTTGGCCACTGCTTCTTGAATCAGTGGCTCCTTTGGTAAGCCATACTTACTTAGGTCAATAAACAGGCCACTTCCTAGGTCATTAATCATCGGGATATCCGCAACCTCCGCTAATTGCTGTAATTCGGCTGTCGATGGTCGTTCGGTAAAGCCAATAATACGGTAATTACTGGTGTGAACCTTTAAAATAGCACCCGTATCTTCATTTAAGGCTGCCTGGTAATCGCTTAGATGGGTCTTATTAGTCGTTCCAACTTCATGGAGGGTTCCGCCGCCCTTGGTAATAATTTCAGGAATGCGGAAAGAACCACCAATTTCTACCAACTCCCCCCGTGAAACAATTACCTCTTTACTCGGTACTAGGGTATCTAGCGTTAACATTACGGCCGCTGCGTTATTATTAACAACTAAAACGTCTTCAGCTCCCGTAAGCTCACGCAAAACTTTCTCCACATGATGATAACGCAATCCTCGTCTCTTCTCCTGCAAATTGTATTCTAAATTAGAATACGAGAACATGATCCGGTTAATGTAATCTTTAATCGCAGGACTGAGTAACGAACGGCCTAGATTGGTATGTAGTATTACCCCCGTCCCGTTAATGACAGGTTCAAGAGATGGACGACGTTTCAACGTACATTCGTCAATAATTGACTGAACGATTTGATCTAGGGCAATACTGGTAACTTTACCGCTGATAATGGATTGGCGGACTTCAGTCAGTACCGAATTAATTAGTTTTTTTACCTCTTGGCTACCCATCTCGGTAATTAAAGGTTCTATCCGTGAATGATGAATTAAATCATTCACGGATGGGATCTCCCTGAAAAGTTCTTCGCGTGTATTTTTATTTATCACTATTTTTCTCCTACTACACTTGCTCAGCAATTTCTTTGATAACTTCGCTGGCCGCTAATGCCTCATCTTCGGTATTAAAAGAACAGAACGAGAAACGGACAATTCCCTGCTCCACGGTTCCTAATGTTTGATGAATCAGCGGAGCACAATGGGCACCAGACCGTGTAGCAATTCCATATTCACTTAAATAAGCACTAACATCAGCTGAATTCATTCCAGCAATATTTAGCCCAATTGTCGCGACATGGGGCGCCACTAAGTTAGTATAGATGTGGATATTAGAATGATCTTTAATTTCTTGAACAAAATAATCCGCCAATTTTCTAGTTTCCTGGCCAAGTTTCACATAGTCATGACTCATCAAATAATCTATTCCAGCACCCAAACCAGCAATTCCGGGAACATTGGCTGTTCCTCCCTCTAAACATTCGGGAAAGCGCTTCGGCATTGAGTGATTATACGAATCAATCCCACTACCGCCAACAATCAGCGGCTCGATGTCAATTTGGTGGCTAAAGCAAATTCCACCGGTACCTTCTGGACCATACAAAGATTTATGACCAGTAAAGCAAAGAACGTCAATACCTATTTTTTGCATATCAATTGGTAAAACACCAGCCGTTTGTGCCGCATCTACCACAAAAAGGATGTGGTGACGATGGCAGATCTCTGCTACCTTCTTTAAATCAACTAAGTTGCCGATAACGTTTGAAGCGTGGGTACAAACAACCATTTTGGTGTTGGGCTTAATTGATTTTTCCAACGTAGTCAGATCTACTAAGTTAGTCTGAGCATCTAGAGGCAAGAATGTGTGACTGACATTATACTTCACCATTTGATAAATTGGCCGTAAAACCGAATTATGATCATACATTGTTGCAATTACATCGTCACCCGGCTTTAGATAACCCTTAATAACCGTGTTCAATGCCTCTGTAACATTTTTGGTAAAGACTACCAGGGAACTATCTGGGACGTTAAAGAACTTGGCAATCTTTTGACGAGTTTGATAAACCAGCTCGCTCGCATTAACGGCAATTTGGTACGTTCCCCGAGAAGGATTGCCGTACTGGCCGCTACTCAATACCTGGTACACTGCCTTTGCGACAATCGCTGGCTTATGGACCGTAGTCGCTCCATTATCAAGATAAATCATTTTCTTTTCATCATCCATTTAAAATATGCACCCGATTCATTCGTTTAGTAACTCCATCCTTATCTAAGCGCTCCAATACCATTATCGCGTACTTCCGGGAACTCTCGGTTAAATCACGATACTCACTCAAACCAATTCCTGCTGAATGACTGGCTAAGTAATTACGTACTTTTTGAATAATTTCCTGGTAAGTTTTCCAGCTCAGACAATAGCCATCCCCTAGGTAAACAAAATCTTCTCCATCAAAGGATTCTAAAAGTGGCAAGACTTGAGATTGCTCACCTAGTTGTTCGACACTCACCGGAATCAGGTCACCAGTATTAAGCTTTTTAAGTAACTCAGCCTTCAACTTTTCTTGTTGTGGCGTCAGGACAACCTTAAACTCCTTAGTTGCTACTAGATCATTAACAAGCTTTACCTGCTCCTGATCTTTCATCATTTTAATCAGGCTGGCCCCAACTGGCACCTGAAGTGCCTTATTAAGCCTCGATATTAATTCTGGCCGTGGAACTCCCCTCCTTAACGGGTGCTTTTCTTGGGCGTCCGCCAAGGACCTAACAACCTGTTGCATTACATTGTCAATATTATTACTTGTAAAATAATAATCATCAATTGCTACTAGTTGATGGGCATCAAGAAGTTGCTGAAGATCCTTCTGAAGTTCTTTGGTATCAACATCAATAAGACTGGCTAACTCTCTAGTCGTCGCCACCGTTTTGCCTGAATTTTGAAGGTAATCCACAATAATTGCCTTTTCGTCACCACCTGCGCGAATCCTTAGCGTGTTAATAATTGATTGGTTATTACGCGAATGATGCTTAGCATTAGCCGATAAAATTGTTCCCCCAGCTACAGTAACCATTGGGGAGTAAGTTCGCACAATAAAACGATCTCCATTTTTTACAGCAACTGGGGTTTCTAAACGCAACTGTGCTAGACAGTTTGTGCCAGCTTTAACCTCGTCTTCAACCATAGGGTAAAGACGCCCAAAAACTTCAACAGACCCCACGTACAGCCGAAAACGTTCATTGAGCTTTAGACTGGGGACGTTCGGCAGCATATTTAATTGCACATCCAGTAACTTACTTGAGGTAACATTGCCAGGGACTGTAACTATTTCACCCTTATGAATATCCGATGATTTGACATCAAGATTAAGTGCAACCCGGTGGTCTGGCTGAGCGACTAGTTGATCCTGATCATTAACTTGAATGTTTTTCACCCGGACGGGAATCTGAGACGGGTAAATTTCCAGGTTGTCATTAGCTTTGATAAAACCATCAATTAACGTTCCGGTAACCACCGTTCCATGTCCCTTGATGGTGAAAACCCGATCAATGTTCAAACGGGGGTTACTTCCAGCACGGTGTTTCTTAATTTTTGAAGCAGTTTCATCCATCACGGCGATTAGCTCTTTAATTCCCCGACCACTAACCGCATCGGTCACCACCAGTGGTGCTTTCTCTAGTGGCCCGTTCTTAAAGTGTTCTCGAATATCTTCTATAGTTAACTGACACATTTCCGGATCAACCGTATCTGCCTTGGTTACCGCAATTACAAAATTCTTAATTCCTAGCAGCGACAAAATTGCAGCATGTTCTTCAGTCTGAGGCATCACACCCTCGCCAGCATCAACCACTAGTAACGCCATATCAATCCCTGTCAATCCAGAAATCATGTTTTTGAGGAATTTCTCATGGCCCGGAACGTCAACAAAGGCAATTCGCTTTTTGCTCGGTAAATCAAAATAAGCGAAGCCTAAGTTAATGGTTAGGCCCCGCTTTTTCTCTTCCGGAGCAGTATCAGTATCGATTCCTGTAAGTCGTTTGATAAGGGTTGTTTTACCATGATCAACATGTCCTGCGGTTGCAGCAACAATATAGTCCATAACTATGATAGCCCTACTTTCTTTACTTGATTACTGTATAACTACTCTTAATTCCATCACGAAGGGCATGATAGAATCCCTTATAACTCACATTATTATTATCCAACAATTTTTTCAACTGGTTCGTATCATCCATTTCAAACCGCAAACTCAAACCGCAACCAGCTACAATTTTACCTGGAGTACCAATTAAACGGGCATGAAAATGATTATTCTTAGCAAGCGTTTCCGTTTTAATCGCCTCATGCGTTGAATCAAACACCACTAAGCCATATTCTGCATGCATTTTACATCCCCATCCTTATGAAGGCTTAACAACCCGCTGAGCACTCCGCATCAATTCGGTAATTTGAAACATATTAGTGATGGAGCCAACGCCTAGTTGGTCCTTAATGTCAAAGAAGTTAACACAAATTCCACACTCCATGATCTTAACCCCCATTTTTTCCAGGTCCTGCAGGTCTTCCAGTGTATCAGCATCGTTAATAGCCAGTTTAACACCACTGTTGTACATCAAAATGTATTCCGGTAAAACATCCTGTTCCGTCAGTGAGGAAACAAAGCTCTTCGCTAATTGCTTACCAAGAGTAGAATCACCACGGCCAACTTCATCTGAATTAAGAACAACAATGTAACCGTCAGAAAGCCGTATATTATTGATAGCGGCTGGCTCAATATGTTGCTCATCATCACCGGTAACTGAGTATTCATTAATGGCCATTCGACAGGCATTGGCAGATTTTACATCCTGCTTTTCTACCGTAACTGCCCATTCATGATCTCCTTTTTGTTCAACCGAGCATTTATATCCAAGTTGGGCCGCCATTTTTGAAATATTTTCTGTGGCAATTTCTTCGCTTACTCTAGTCACCACAACATCATTATCGCGAAGCGCCTTCCGTGTCATAATTACTGGTGTTGGACATGCTTTCCCCATTGCATCAACAGTTTGCATAATTAATAATCTCCCTTTCCTTAATCCACAATAATTTCCGTTTGGTCATTTGGATCTTTTTTAGTAATCTTACCAATAACAGCTGACCGTGTAGTAAGCTTTTTCAGCCTATTCATCATTACATCTGCATACTGCGGCTGAACAGCAATTAACAAGCCACCTGAAGTTTGCGGATCAAACAGCACTTCTTGTAATGCGTAATCATCAAAAGTAAAATCAATCCGCTTACCTAAAAAGTCTCGGTTACGTTGACCACCAGCGGTAGTCAAAAATTCACCAGCACATTCATATGCCTCTGGAATCATTGGAATGTTTTCTGCAGTTAACCGGGCCTGATACTCACCGTGCAACATCTCCGTTAAATGTCCCGCCAAACCAAATCCAGTAATATCCGTACATGAATCAACCGGATAATCACGCATAATATCCGCTGCATACTTGTTCAACGTGGTCATTGAATCAGTAGCTGCTTTGAAGGCTTCTTCATCAACCTGGCCGGTATTATACGCCGGAACAATAATTCCAACTCCCAAGGGCTTAGTAAGAATTAAAACATCCCCATCCTGAACATTATCGTTGCGCAGAATCTTATCGGGAGCCACCTTCCCCATTACGGAGAGACCATACTTTGCACGATGATCGTGAATCGAATGCCCTCCAGCAAGGATTCCTCCCGCTTCCTTAACCTTTTCTGCGCCTCCTTTTAATATCTGTTCCAAAATTTTCATGTTACTGTCTTCTGGAAAACACACAATATTTAGACAAGTAACCACATCACCGCCCATCGCGAATACATCTGACAAAGCATTAGTCGCCGCTATTTTCCCAAATAGGTACGGATCTGTCACCATTGACGGAAAGAAATCTAACGTTTGAATAATGGCGGTTTGATCATCGATCTTATAAACAGCTGCATCATCGTCTGAATTATATCCAACCAGTAATCGATCACTCTTTTTCGGTCGTGGCAGTGATTTTAAAATTGCTGCTAAATTACCAGCGCCAATTTTAGCATTACAACCACCGCAAACGGTTAAAAAATCCTTCTCGGTTGACGGCATAGCGTTCACTCCTTTTATTTAATGGATGGTTCCATCCTATGTATGACCATGGTTACCCATGGTCGATCGCTGTTTCAATGCTTAAAAAATCCTAGGCCTTATTTTGAGCCTTAAACTTCTTAATACCTTCGACTAGCATCAAAATTGAAGTATAAACCATTACAATAATAACAAGCCAAGTCAGCATCTTGACATTCATGCTCTTAACAAAAGTATAGGCAACGTAAACACCGATAGAACCGGCAATAGTAATTGCAATTGATGGTACACGTGCATAATCATTATTTTTGATAAAAGTATGAGCAGCAACAGGCATCAACGATGCGCATGAGGCCATCATAATTGGGAAGGTTACCAGTGGGTTCATTCCCATTAGGTAAACTAATGCTAAGCAGGGAGCATAAAGTCCAATTCCGGCTGTCATCAATGCTCCCAAAATAAAGTTGACAATTGCCGCTAACCATAACTTCCAACCGTGAATTCCCATAGCAGTATTACCAGCACCAAGAGCTGCTGTAACTCCAGTAGCTGATAAAACCATTAAAATTGCGGTAACGGCTAAGGCAATCCCCATCACTACTTGAATTTTCTTTTCATCAAGTTTAGCAACCACCTTAGAACCTAACCAAGAACCAAGGATAGCTGCAACAACCATTACCAAAAGAGTCGTACTTTCTACTTTAACAGTACCAGTATAGAGAAACGCTTCCACTAACACAGGGATTGAACAAGCAACCGTTAATGTCCCTGGTAACAACTTGTCACTCTTAAGTGAGTGCGTTAATTTCAGAAACATGGTTGTTGGTGCATAGGAGCCAATTCCCAGTGTATCAAAGAAGTTTGTAATGAATCCGATAATTCCGGTCACAATCCAGTTTCCATCATTAATCTTCTTTCGATTAACAATTAAATCGCGACCGAAAATAATTACAATATATACCGACATAATGCCCAGGATAATCCGGACAATTGTTGTTCCATTCATACCTTAAATACCTCCTACGCTTTTTTATTTGAGGTTAAATCCTCCCGATAGTGGATCATGCGGATCAAATAGTAAGGTATTAAGGCCAGTAATGTAAGCAGAGCCAGTAACTTCTGGGATAGCTGCTTTTTGGTCTCCTATTGTCGTTTCCTTCAGAACCCTACCAACAAACTTAGTCTGTAGAATACTCTCATAAACAAATTTCTCGTTTAAACCTAATTCACCCTTAGCATATAAGGTCGCCATCTTAGCACTTGTCCCAGTACCACATGGTGAGCGATCAACCTGTCCATCACCAAAGACAACTACGTTTTGCTTTGTAGCATCATCGGACTTTGGATCACCGTACATTTCAACTAAGTCAATTGTGTTAATATATGGCATAGTTGGATGTTGAACCTCAATTTGCTTATTAGCAGCATGAAGAATCTTCATCCCAACTTCAGCTAACTTAGATGAGTTTTCTGGTGAGATCTTTTCCTTTACTTCTGCAACTGGCAGGATAGCAAAGAAGCTGCCACCAAATGAAACATCCAATGTAACCTTTCCAAGATCTGGTACGTCAATTGTAACGTCCTTCTTGTACAGAAATGCTGGGACATTTTGGAACGATACACTATCAACAACAAATGGTTCTGACATATGAGCAGTTGCCCGAATAATTCCAGCTGGTGCCTCTAAAACGACCTCTTTTTCACGATCGGTTTCCTTAACGTCGACCATACCAGTTTCAACAATTGCTGTCACCGCAGCAATTGTATTGTGGCCACACATATTAAGGTAACCACCAGTATCCATGAAAATAATGCCAAAATCAGCTTCAGGGTTCTTAGCAGGTACTAAAAATGCCCCAAACATTTCACTATGGCCACGAGGTTCAAGCATAATTGATTTTCTCAAATCATCATGATGATCAATTAAATATTGCTTTTCTTCAGCAATAGTGTTCCCCTCTAATTTGGGAATACCACCAATAACAATTCGAGCAGCTTCACCAGCGGTATGTGAATCAATGACACTTAACATTCGATTGAATTTCATTTTAATATACCTCCAGTCTATCCATTTCCGTCGGCCCGCATTTTAAGCTTTAGTAAGCCGAGTGCCTTATTTGCATCATGCAAATCAAGACTGTTTTCACCAACAACTGTGGTTTCAATTCCCTGTACAGACTTATTAATATCAAGTACATACTTCGTATATTCGTTACTGACCACAAATGTAGCCTGTTTACCAATGAACTTTAAGCCAATAATTGAAATACCTTCATCGCCTATTGCAGACATAGTGTTCATAAAGTCGACGTCCGAATTACCCCAGCCATCCGCTGCAATTACGGCGCCCTGGGTTGACATTCCCTCAAGCCACTTAGCAGTCCGTTTGCCTACCAAGTGCTTCAAGGTATTGTCCTCCGGTGTGCCGACAACAATTACTCCCTGAAGGTTAATGTCCGGATCACTGCCAAAAACTTGGACCAGTGGATCATGAAAGTGATGAAGCGTAGTTTCCTTAGTCGACGGCCCAACACCCATAAGTAATTCCTCCTCTAAACCATTGCATGAATTGCACCATCACGATATTCGTTCGGTGTTAGTAGTACCGGGAAATTATCCATATCAATAATAGATTCTCCTCCACGCATACCGCTTGGTTCCGTTGGAAATAGTAGGTTGTCATACATGGCTCCCTGACCCGAAACCTGTTTTACAATAGCCACGTTCGGTTTACCCTTACCTTGGTTAGGGTAGTTGTGATACTCATGAGTTTCACTAGCCTCACGCCCGTCAATCATTTTCATAATTTTACGAATCGGTTGAAGGTAATCATCAGCATACTTAAAAATATCCGTAAACAGTTTACGACTATATTCATATTTTTCTCCCAACATAACGTCAAACGAAATAATATAATCATCTGGTCCCGGAGTCCCGGGAGTGCCCAGCTGCAACTGATCTTGTAAAATCCCAGCAGAAGATCCAAAGTCATGTAATTGCTTTCCTGTAATATCGGCGCCAGTGATTATAAGAACGACCCCAGTTAACGTATGAGTTAATCCGGTTCCAATCTCCCCCAATACTTTTGTCGAAATTGGCACGATGTCCATAATAGAATTTACCTGGACATTATGATGATGTGGACGAATTATACGAATTTTAATCGAATCATAGTACGAAGGAAGTTTTAAATTAGCCTGCTGTGGAATTATTAAGTGGCCAGCATTAAATTTATATTCATCACCAAAAGAAACAGTCTGAACATTAAATGCTTTAATTTTTAAAATATCATTTACCACTAGACTTCCCTCTTTTCAAAAAAGGCCCGGCCATACAAACAATCTCATATAGCCGCGCCTTATTAGCCTAAATTGAGGTTAAATATCAGCAACATATTCGTACGGAAGTGGTACGATCTTGCCAGGTTGGTCAATTTCCACCAGTTGTTTTAACGTGTCTTTTACGATACCAGTTTGCATCTCCACGTTATTTGGTTCGCCGGCATTGGCACCCATCGGTACACGAGGAGCAACGGCACGTGGCGTACCCTGCTGACGTACTACTGGAGGTAACGCTGCAATGATAATAGTAGGAATCCCTAGAGATTCAATAGCTCGCTGCACGATCACGGCAGTTCTGTGGCAGGTACCTCAACCAGCAGTCAGAATAACGCCATCGACGTTTTCTTCCTTAATCTTTTTAGCAATTGCTGGACCAGTTTCTTCAGTGAAGACTTTAACGTCTCCACCACCACCCATACAAGTGTAGAAGTTAGGTGCAAGAGAACCGATAAATCCTTCATCCGCCAATTCACGCAAACGGTCAATTGGGAACATACAGTTAATGTCCTTGTTAACATCGGTGTTATCATATCCACCGTGTGAAACCATTAGCTCATCATCCGTTGCAGAACTTGGAACTACCCGGTAACTAGTATCACCGGCGAGGTTAAACGGCTTATCTTTTTTCATATGAACACCGGCGGCAGTAACAATCGCAATCTTCATGTCCTTAAGCGGCTTTGTTACTTTAGCAAAGACCGGCTTTGGAGTAATTGGAACGAAGACTTCAGACTGTAAGCCATCAATATTTAATAAGCTCATTCCTTTGTCCTTCCTTTCTCTTTTTCTTTGGCAATTTTGGCCATTCGCTTTTTGTATTCATGAAGCGCACCCAGATATTTCTGGTTGGCTTCAGTGTCAAGAACTTCAGGATATGACATTAGCCAACCGACTTCTTCACCAACTTTTGGATCATACTCCGTAATTAGGAGACGTCGGGGAATATCCATCTTCCCCATCCGCCCTTTGAAATCAATTTTAACACTAACATCATTGACTTCGGTAATTACACCTTCGAAAACACGTTCAGTCGATGAATATTTTAACTTGTCGATTTCAGAGGAATAATCCATTCGTTTGTCAGTCATTAGTCAACATCCTTCTCATAATGTTCCTTACGCTTCTTACTCATTGGTAAACTCTGCTCATTTTTGGCCAGTTCAATCTTCTTACCAGTAGCCTTTTCGATTAAGTCAATGTTGTTTAACTTAACGTTAGGATTCCACTTACGTTCAGGCTTCTTAATCTTTCCACCAGCCATCTTGGTTTCAAGCATTGCCAGGGCCCGAATAGCATCTTCTTGACAAAGCGTATTGTTTTCAAGAACTTCGTTTTCGATTCCCCACTTGGACTTGTTATTATCAACAATAGCGTCCATGTACTTATTACCAGTTACCAGTTCACCCTGAATAGCCGAGTAGGTAATACCTACAACTGGAACACCGCGTGAGCCAATTGCTTCGATGTTTTCACCATAGTCAATGTGGTTATTACCGAACCCTTCGGTAGTCACAATCGCACCATCAAGTCCCATGGCTTCAGCCCACATTCCAAGGCGCTTGGAAACATAGCTCTTTTGAGTGTTTGCTTGTGGTGAGCCAATTAGGCAGACACCGACAACATCAATGTCTTCATCCTTAAGGGCTTCTTCAACTAGCGGTTCACGCCAGTAGTGACGTGAAGTTTCCTTCGATGCGGGTCCAATACAAGTCAGAGCATGGATACCACCATCAAGAACTTCCAGTGGTGAAAGCATGATTGGTAAATTACCAAGGTCAACATTCGCCTGAGCACCTAAAGTACCAACCGGTTCCTTTGGCAGAATTAGGTTATCGTGCATAGCACCTTGGCCCATAATTTCCTTAACTAAAAGGACCCGTTTGTTACCGAAACGACGCTTTTGCTCAATCTTTTCGGTATCAACAACCAAACTGTCGTCAGCCTTCTTAAGAGCTTCACGAATATGTTCGACAATTGTGTCGGCAGCTTCGTGAGCACCACGTGGTCCACGACGTTCACGGTTAGTACCGGCTTGAACAGTTGCGTTAATGACAAGCATAATTTCACCCTTGTCAATAGCACCTGGACGGCCCCACATAACGTTTTCATCAACGTAACCTTCGGAGGAACCAAATTCACCAACTTGAACACCGTTCTCATCAGTACCAGTCAGAACAGTGACAACACCGTCAAGGACACGGGTTACACCTTCACCAAGTTCGCCCTCTTCCTTCGTGGCAATTGGTTGAACGTCCATGATACTATTGGTGTATTTGTGGTAATCGTCAGGAGTAATAACACTAACCGAAATATCCTTAACGATTTCGTGATTTTCAAGTGCTTCCTTGCAAAGTTCGTCTGTGTTACCAATAACCAACGTAGTACCGTCAATCTTGGTTTCATCCCCAAACTCAACCTTGTCAATCTTGAAATGCTTCCGGGTCAGAGTCCGAACAACTTCTTCATCAACTTCTGGTTCTTGTTGAGAAGTAGTTTCCTTCGTCTCACCAGCAGAAGGTGCATTCTTAACAGCACCTTGGTTTACCATTGCTAACGGTACATCCAATTCGATGCCCTTACCTTCCTTCACAGAAAGGTGAACAACACCATTAGAAACATTACCGTTGGCAACCGTGGCAGTTACATCTGGAGAAGCAGGAGTAGCATCTTCTGTAGCAGGTGCATTATCCGTGTCTTCCTCATCATCTTGTGCTGAAGGATCCTGAATATTGTCAACAACATCCGGCGTTAATGGCAGCAAAGCATCCATAGTCTTGTCTAGAGTTGCTCCTAATACCTGACCAATTTTCAAGACATTGTCAGGTAATTCTAGCAGACCTGAATCCTCATAATCAGGGAAAAGCGTAGGATCTTCCAAGTCGGAAGCCTCTAGTAGCTTACCCTTTTCGCGCCGACAGCATAAGACAGCCGGGTCGTTGAGGTGCTCCTTAGCAGTTTCAACTGAAATAGACATAGGCCAACCTCCTTAAATAATGTTCAGTTAGCCGCGTCCGTAAGTAGATTGATGATTCATGTGTGGTTTGTATCATTTATTGTGAATCTACTTACAAATCACGACATAACCAACCTATAATCCTGCTTGATATCATTGCAGCTTCTATCAAGCAATTTCATTATATTTTATTTTTGAACCGTTTTCAATCAAATATAGGATTAAATTAATGCTCATTTTTACAGAAATCACTAATTATTATTATATTTTTTAGATGGAATTGGCTTATTCAGTTAAGCACAATCAAAAGCATATTCCTTCACTAATCAAGAAAAAGAACCAAGAAATTCTTCCTTGGTTCTAAGTTAAAAGTTTATCGGTTTGTCTACGCAACTCTAGTTTAGTCGTGCTCGTCAAGCCATTCCATCAGAGCTTTTTCATAGTCATCCTTTCGTTCTACAAATGCCATATGACGACAATATTCGAACAAATGCCATTTAGCATTTGGGATCCGATCATACATCGACTTTGCTGTATATGGAGTACATAAGTCGTCGGTGCCACTTGTAACCAAAACCGGCACGTGAATATCTTGTAATTTATCCATGTAATCATAGTCTTTTAAATTGCCCTCAGGATTATATTCATTTGGTCCCCATCCAGTAATGTATGCGACTGTTCCCGCATTTTTCTTCCGACGAAGTGGTTCTGGGTCAGTGGAAGTAGGAGCAGAATTACAATGCATTTCCATAAATTTAGCGTTAGCC
Organism: Limosilactobacillus antri DSM 16041; assembly: GCF_000160835.1. Lineage (GTDB taxonomy): Bacteria > Bacillota > Bacilli > Lactobacillales > Lactobacillaceae > Limosilactobacillus > Limosilactobacillus antri. Next base: position 142,569 of record NZ_GG700738.1, on the reverse strand, counting down.
CGTTGATACTCCGGACTAGTAAAATCCCCTTTAGTCTCCGCGTCTGCAATTGCTTTTTGATCACTTGGATCCATAAATTTAATCATTCTGTGAAGTTCCTTGTCCCACATCCATGATGCCGGCAAGGTACTAGCAAGGATTCCCGACTTTATTCCCTTTGGTTGTTCATCGCAAAGATATATAATTTCAAGCATGCCGCCCCATGATTGTCCTAACACGTGAATCTGCTCAAGTTCTAAATACTCGCGAAGAGCTTTTAATTCTGCTACCCAAGTTTTAGCATTGTAAACCTCGTCAGCCTTATCATCAGGCATCGAAGACTTGCCGCAACCAATTTGATCATACATTACCAGTTGCCGCTGATCCTTTTCAGCTAGATCGTCAAGTAGCTCAAAGTAGTTATGAGTTGATCCAGGTCCACCGTGCAAAAGTAATAGGGGCGCCTTATTACTCTTTTTGCCAACAATCCGATAGTAAGTTTTATACTCTCCAAACGGCATATAACCTTCTTGAATTTCTGTCATTTTATTCACTCCCAAATCAAATAAAAAAGAGAGCCGATAGTGATCGACTCTCATTACTTTTAAAAGCTTTATATTCATCCTGGCGGGAATACGTAGGAATCGAACCTACCTAAGAAGCTTCTAACTCCTCGCACTGGTTTTGAGGACCAGGGGGCACACCAGAACCCATCTACTCCCACTGAACATTGTAACTAAAGCAGTAAGAATCGTCAACCTACAGTTGGATAAGTTTTGCCAGCATACCACGCATGGAAAATAGGATGACTGCGATAATAATTGCAATAACGCCCATAACTCCAAAGTACATGGTTGCATTGGGAACACTATACAGTTTTACTAATTGTGCATTAAATGATTGAGCAGCGGCATCACCCAAAAACCAAATACTCATCATTTGGGCATTAAAAGCTTTAGGTGCTAGCTTTGTTGTCAGTGATAATCCTGATGGAGAAAGGAATACTTCTCCAATTTCCACAATGGCAATACTCAAGATTAACCACCAACCGGAGAATTTAACTCCGACCCCATTAATCGCAATTGGAATTAGCAATACCAAGAATGAAAATGCCGAAGCTAACAAACCGATTGTAAATTTAGAGGTTGAAGATGGTTGATGCTTTCCCATTTTGGTCCACATTGCCGCTACAATTGGCGAATATATTAAGACAAACAAGGCATTAAATCCTGTAAACTGGCTAGCTTGTACATGAAGGCCAAAGAGTTTTAAATTAGTCATTTGTTCCGCAACCAATGGAAAGATCGTCATCGTTTGTTCATAAATTGACCAAAAGAAAACACTGGCAACAAAAACAACAATGTAGACAATTACATTTTTACGATCCTTTGGGGTGATCTTAGGACTTCGAAAAATGTTAAAAAAGTAAATTGCTGGTAACAAAATACCCAGTATTGTGATAATGAAGATAATATTATTAACATTTAAAGTATGAGTAAAGTACATCACCAACAAGCCAACAATTATAATTGCTGTTACCCAACTCACCTGTTTAATAACCTTAGATTTTTCTTCTGGTTTAATCGGATCATTAGGGTATAATCCGTCATTTCCCAAGTATTTTTTACTACCAATATAATACTGAATTAGTCCAAAAATCATTCCAATAGTCGAGAGTGCAAATCCGGCATGGTAACTATACGTTTGTCCAACCCAGCCAACAATAAATGGCGCAAGCAGTGCCCCAATATTTATTCCCATATAGTAAATGTTAAACCCTGCATCACGGCGGTCATCTTTTTTAGAATATAGACCACCTACCATATCAGAAACATTGGGTTTCAAAAAGCCAGTACCCAAAACGATAATTACAATTGACACATATAAGCCAACAAATTTAAGCGGTAATACTAAGATGAAATTCCCAAGAGCAATCAGAACACCGCCCCAAAAAACGGTTTTCCGTGGTCCAAGTAGTCGATCGCTAACGAACCCACCAATTACAGTTGACATATAAATCAATGCACCATAAATAGCAACAATTGATGTTGCTATTGAAGTGTTCATTCCTAATCCACCCTTGCTAAAACTATCAATCAGATAGAAGAGCAAGATAGCATGCATGCTATAGTAACTAAATCGTTCCCACATTTCAGTAAAGAACAACGTTGATAACCCGTGTGGATGACCAAAAAATGCAGTATCCTGGTTTCGCCTTCCACTCGGCGAATCATTACTCATATTAATCCATTCCCTTCACAAAGTGCTTAAAAATAATTTGTTACTACAGGCCAAGTCATATTAAATAGTTTTTATTTGCGGACAATTTCTAAACAAAGTATTCTTAGCAGTTAAGCTATTCAGTACCATACTTGCTCAATTGTATGTTAACCAACAATTACTGTAAAATTTGGTAATAGCTGTGATTCAAGCACTAATATTAGTAATCATTGTTCATAATTGCGCAAGTGACTGGATATTAAAATGCATAATATAAGGGAATAATGTTGTTCCCTTGGTATTATGCATTTTTAGAATAGCAACTAAAAATAATCCTATTCGTTATTTTCTGGCAAAATGTTCCGCATAATCCGCATATCAACTGCCCGCCGAGCAAAATCCGTAGTGTGGTATACGGGCATATTTAGTTTTGGCGCTACCCCCATAACGGTATTAGTACAGTCAGTACAGTTACCTACTAGCAAGGTCTTGGCGCCTTCCTTACGTAGTTTTAAGATGGTTTGTGCCTGTCCAGGACAAATTCCTGGGTTCTTACACTTAGCAGTACCGGTTTTCGGGTTAACTACAGCATTTTTACACCATTCTACACCGGTTACGTCAGCATTCATTTTTTCCGCTAACTCTTTCATCCGTGCTGGTGTAGCGCTGCAGGCACAGGCCAACAACCCCACCTTTTCACCGTGTAAATTAGGGAACGGAATAGTGGCAATAATACCACCATCAACTTTAGTAATCGGACTATCTAGAGTTGTGCTATGACCAGTAAATGGTCCACCCATAATTAATTCTCCGTAATCCGCCATATCAGGGAATTCACTTAAGATATCGCCAACAAGAGTACCAACTGGAACATCCTTATGCACCAATATCATTTTGTTATCACCATTCAACCGGCCAGCAACCGTAATGTCTTTACTCATGACTGGCTCACGATTTTCAATTGCCCGTGCTGCACGGTAAACAGTTTCTACATTAGTGACAATCGCATTAGCGGCATATGGTAATTCTGTTGTTTTTAAGACCGCGTTCTCGCCATCAGGCTTCTTATATAAACCTGAATCACGCAAAACAGCCCGCTCTTCACCTTCTGGGTAGCGGTTCCACATTAACTCTAATGAAATATCATCATGAGTTCGTGTCAATTCCTCAAGCAAGGCCACAACATTAGTATGATAGCGCTTGATTGCAATATGAATATCTTTTGCTTGAACGATTTCTTTGATGTATTCAGCGCCCCGAATAATTTGTTCAGCATCTGTCGTGATTCGTGAAACGTTATGCCCCAGAATTGGTTCACATTCTGCAGCATTAATAAATAAATGCCCACCCGGAATTGGACGCGAATATTTGGCAGCGGCTGGAAATCCTGCACCACCAGCACCAATAACACCAGCTTCACGAATTGCCTCTAAATTAGAATCAGTGTCTGGAATTTTCACAAAATCTGCAGGCTGTTCATCATCGGCTTCAATTACAATTGCCTCATCATTAATTTCAGTAATTGTACCATAGACACTTGCGTGCAAATTTGCACCCAGCCCGTCTGGCTTCCCAATCAGTTGGCCACGTTTGACATGGTCGCCTTTATTAACAATTGGTGTAACTGGAACGCCAACGCTCTCTTTCAGCGGTAACACTAACTTACTCATAAGTGCATCTCCTATTCAATGCACAAACCACACATAAACCTACGTTAATAATATCACAATTACTTGTTGTTGAAAACGGTTCCTAAGTAATAAAGTAAATATCCTAATTCAAAGACATAATTTTCTAAACTATCTTAATTAAAAAACGGGCAACCACACACCGTGGTTCCCTGTCCAACCGAAACAATTTACATTTTCTCTAACCGCTCGATGCGCGCATCCAGTGGTGGGTGGGTCGCGAATAAATCGCTAAACCATCTGTGGTGACCATTCTCCTCCGGATCACTGATGTATAAACCGCTACTGCTAGGAGCAACGTGTTCCATCGGCTGAGCACCTTTGAGCTTCTCTAACGCGCTGATCATCCCGTGTGGATTTCGGGTCAGTTCAACTGAACCGGCATCCGCCAAGTATTCACGATTTCGCGACAGCGCCATCTGAGCAATGGTGGCCGCCAACGGTGCCAGGATAATCAACAATACTGATCCTAGGATTGCGAAGACACCCCAGCTATTATCATCGTCGTCATCGTTACTGCTACCACCAAACCACCAAAAATTGCCGGCAAAGTTAACCAGCATACTAATCGCCGCTGACAACGCCAGCGCAATCGTTTGAAGGCGGATATCATAATTACGCACGTGGCTCATCTCGTGCCCCATCACTGCTTCCAATTCTTCCCGGTTCATAATTTCCATCAAGCCGGTCGTCGCCGCCACCGCGGCGTGCTCCGGGTTATTTCCCGTCGCAAAGGCATTCGGACTGGGGTCGTCAATAATAAAGACCCGCGGCATTGGCACCTGGGCCACCATTGCCATATCCTCCACCACGTGCCACAGTGCAGGTGCCTCCTTTGCGGAATGGATTTCGTGAGCATTATTCATGTTCATCACTACGTCCGTCGATTGGCCAATAATCACAGCCATATAAATCAGGGCCAGTACTCCGGCAATGATAATCCCACCAAACGCAGAACGGGCAAACAGGTAGCCAATTGCCGCCCCAATCAAAGCAACGAGCAAGAAGAAGCCGGCCATCACAAGCACGGTTCTTCGCTTATTTCGTGCAATTTGCTGGTATAACATCTATCTCACCCTAATCGTCAAACGAAACCTTAGGCGTTTCCTTTGCACTGTCCGGCACCTGCAAGTAATCCATCTGCGCAAAGTGGTGCAGCTTAGCGACGATATTGCTCGGGAACGACTGAATTTTGGCATTCAACGCCGCCACCGTACTATTGTATAGCTGCCGGGAGTACGCAATCTTATTTTCCGTATTGCTCAGCTCCTCCATCAGCTGCTGGTATTCGGTGCTCGCCTTTAAATCTGGATAGTTTTCCGCAACCGCAAACAAAGTCCGTAGGGTCCCCGTCAGCTCGTTTGAAACCTCCATCTTCTTGGCGTGATCATCGTCAGGAACATTATTCAACGCCGTGCGGAGCTCCGTAACCTTCGCCAGCGTTGAAGCTTCGTACTTACTGTACCCCTTCACCGTTGACACTAAGTTGGGGATCAAATCATTACGCCGCTGAAGCTGAACGTCAATCTGACTCCAGGACTCCTGGGCGTGAACCCGTAACTGGACTAGCCCGTTGTACATCACAACGTAAATTCCGATGATGACAACCAGCACCAGGATGACAATTAAAATAGCCATTCTGCTCTCCTCCTTTAAATTATTGTTAATATTTTACCAGATTTAATTCGCCAGTGAAAAGCTCCCGCTGCCCCCTTAGCAAAACTTTAGAATTTCTTGTATGATAAACTAAAAGAAATCAATCAATGAGGTGTTAATATGAACGTTCTATTTGTCTGTCTCGGCAACATCTGTCGGTCACCGATGGCAGAAAGCATGTTTCGCCAACTAGTTGCCAGCGCAAACCTTAGCAATCAAATCCAGGTCGACTCTGCTGGCACCACAGACTACGAAGCGGGCAACCCGCCGTATCCCGGCGCGCGGCGGACGATGGAACAACATGGGCTCCCCACCGCGGGACTGGTTGCCCGCCCAATTACTCAACGCGACTTTGCGTGGGCGGACTACATTATCTGCATGGACCAGATGAACCTGACCGCCCTCCGTCGCATGGCCCCTGCTGGTGACCAGCATAAAATCCATCTAGCAAATGAAGTGGTTGCGGGCCACGAAAACGAGGAGATTCCCGATCCTTGGTACACCCACCGTTTCGAGGATACCTACCGAAGCTTATCGCGGGCCCTTCCCCAATGGCTAGACCGGATTAAAGGCCAGCTGTAAGCCACCCGGTTGCCGATTTTCTTTGCGGAAACTCTTATCTGCAGCAGGTGTAGAGAGGGGATACGGCATAGGTATCATTACTAAGCTAAAAATCATACACAAATGGGGCCTAAAGCTCGGCAATGTCGAACTCTAGGCCCTTATTTGTGCTTCCTAAAAGCCAGCTCCGCAGTAACTAAAAAGTCCAGAACGACTTATTCGTCCTGAACTAATAGCGAAAGCCCAAGCTTCCCATCAGCACTCAGCATAAACGGCTTCGCTTACTAATTATTAAAAATCAGTCCTGGTCAGCAGGGTGGTACTTCCCCGCCTTTTGCAAAATATCCTTGGCTTTTTCAAGGTAATGGTGTTCGGCCCGGAAAGCTTTAACCTTATCCCCTTCGGTATCCGTCAATTGACCAAGCTTGTCATCAAGTTCCTTAAAGGCCTTTTCCAAGTCCTTAATAACGACCTCTTCATCTTCCATGTAGATGTAGTGGTTCTCAGCCGGATCCTTATGGCCTTCGCCAGCACGCTCTTCTAACTTATCAGCGTCTTTGTCGACTTTATAAGCGTGCTTCAAGATCGACTTGATATCCTTAATCGTTTCGTGCTGGGCCGTCCGGTGCTTCTTATTATCAATACTATCTTCAATCTTTGTCAGGTGTCCTTCCGCATCGGCAATCTTCTTTGCGATCCGGTCCAATGCTTTTAATTGACGTTTTGCGTAATCAGCCATAGTAACTACCTCCTAAATAAGTAAAACTATTACGTTTACGTCACCATTATAGTAATATAATTTAAATTATACAATCATTTAACATTATATATTATCTAAGCATTAGATAAATAAATTCAAATCACAACTAAGGTTATATTATCCTTGGGATATTAGCCAGCTATTACGAATTCCGTCCAGTAGTGTACTTACTGCTAAAGTTCTTCTGCACCTGCTGGGGAGCCTGCTTGAACGGCTCGGACTGGATGAACCGGCCCCGAAGCATTAACCGCCGTTCGCCGTTAGCGTTGCAAGTGATTAACGTAATGATTCGCTGCGGGGTGTCGTTGACCACTTCTACCTGGGTCGGCTCAATAAAGGTGCGCTGGTAGATCTTATACTCATATACCCGCTTTAAATCGGTAATGTACACCATCTGGCCCACCTTAGCATGGTAGTACAGTGGTGAAAATAAGATTTTACTCCCGTGCGCCATATTATGGCCAGCTAACGCATAGTTGCCCTGGCCCATCTTCATGTCCGGCCGCATCGTTCCCGCTGCTAAGGCTAGGGTCGTATTATTGACCCCATTGGCAATTGGAATCGTCATGTTCGCCGCCGGGACAGTAATTTCACCGATAATGTTAATCGGCTGCTTTTGGGCCCGCGCCCGGGCCACCGTCTGCAGGTTCAGGTCCTGAACATCATTATAATTATACGTCGCCTTCTTTGCGGCGTCCCGTTTGATGGTCTGCTGGGTAATCGCGGGGCGGTAGTTGCCCACCAGCTGCTCCTTGATCTGCTGGTTAAAAATCAAGCAGAGCGAAATTACCAGCAGGATTACCACCAACGTCCACCGGAGCCAGTTCGGCAATCCGCGCTTATTCTTTTTTTCCACGTTCCGTCCTCCTCTATTCCATTCGACTGCGTTCAGTTTACCATAAATAAAAAAGGAGGGCGATGAACAAGCACACCTTGTTCATCGCCCTCCTGCTCCAAGCTAGCGGTCTTACTTGAGACCGTACTTTTTGTTGAACTTGTCCACCGCACCATCGGCCTGGGTAAACTTTTGCTTACCAGTGTAGAATGGGTGTGAATCTGAGGTAACTTCAACCCGGATCAGTGGGTATTCGTTGCCGTCTTCCCACTTGATGGTTTCCTTGGAAGTAGCAGTAGAACCAGAGATAAACTTGAAACCAGTAGAAGAATCTTCAAACACTACTGGATGGTAATCTGGATGAATTCCTTGTTTCATAACTTTATACGCTCCTTTTGCCATGAATCATTGCCTGAAACATAGATAATCAACCCTAATAGAATATCATGAATCAGTTAGCAACGCAACCGCCTAACCAATTTTTACCGACGAATCGTCTTCAATCGAAACGTTTGCGTGGAGGCGGTTCAGCTTCCAAACAATCCGGTCATAGCCCCGCAGGATGTTGCCGGCGTTATTAATTACGGTTGTTCCGTCAGCCATTAAACCAGCAATCGTCAATGCGGCCCCGGCCCGAATTTCTCCGGCACTCACGTTTGCCCCGTGAAGGGTAGCCGTATGTTTAACGACGATCGTTCCGTCATGGGCTTCAATCTGCATCCCCATCTTCTGTAATTCAGGGACGTGCTTAACCCGCTTCGGGTAGATCGTATCGACAATCACGCTGTCCCCTTCCGCCAATGACATTAACGGGGTCAACGGCTGCTGCAGGTCAGTTGCAAAGCCCGGGTACGGCATCGTCTTAACATGGATTGGCTTAAACCTAGTGGTCTTTGGTACAAAGATGCGGTCGCTATCAATCTGCAAGTCAACGCCCATTTCAATCATCTTACTGGTGAATGATTCCAGGTGCTCAGGGATCACATTGTGGATCATTACGCCATCGCCAAGCGCTGCAGCTAGGGACAGGTAAGTCCCCGACTCAATCCGATCGGCAATAATCGTGTGGGTATTCATCGACTGGAGGGTGTTAACCCCCGTGATCCGGATGGTATCAGTTCCCACTCCCCGAATCTTGGCGCCCATGTTATTCAAAAACGTTGCCAGATCAATGATTTCCGGTTCCCGAGCGGCGTTTTCAATCACCGTCGTTCCCTCGGCCCGTACCGCCGCAAGGATCGCGTTGATCGTCGCCCCAACGGAAACCATGTCCATAAAAATCCGGGCGCCGTGAAGACCATTTTGGGCCTCTAAGTGAACGGTCCCGCCGTTCTCACTGACCGTCGCGCCTAAAGCCTTAAACGCTTTAAGGTGCTGGTCGATTGGCCGGGGCCCGATATTGTCACCACCAGGAAAAGTTAACGTAGCACGGTGGAAACGACCTAACAGCGAGCCCATAAAGTAATAAGAAGCCCGCAGGCTCTTGATTGCCTTGCTTGGAAGTTCAGCTTCGATGATTTGTGTTGGATCAATGTCTAAAACGCCATGGCTAAACTCCGACTTGACGTTCATCGACTTCAAAATGATCATCAGATTGTGAACATCCAAGATATCCGGTACCGTATCAAATTGTACAGGTGTATCCGCTAGAATTGCGGCCGGAATCAGCGCGACGGTGCTGTTTTTCGCGCCGCCGATCGTTACTTCGCCCGACAGCCGGTTTCCTCCTTGAATGATCATTCGTTTCATTTCCGTGTTTCCTCACTTAAAAATAGTTAGTTATTATTTGCTTTATTTTTTTAGTTATTGTTAATAAACAATCAATAGTAATGATAATTAATTGTTTATTAAATTACAACCTTTTATCGGTAATCTTAAGGAAATTAAAAGAGGCGGCGAACCGGTCGTACTGACCTTATTTGTCCCCTCCCCCGTCGATGTGCCGTTAGTCAACTAAAACGCCGACTAGCCAGCACTAGTGCAATCGCGTTAGTACCTTTCCGCTGCAATGGAACCTGGTTGTCCCCATTTACCCGGTTTACTTACCAGCCGCTGCCGCCTTGACAAAGGCCGCGAATAGTCCTTCTGGGCGGTTGGGGCGTGACAGGAATTCTGGGTGGTACTGGGCCGCAACAAAGAACTTCTTCTCCGGCAGTTCCACGACCTCGACCAGGTTCCGGTCAGGGTTAACCCCCGAAACAACCAGGCCGTGATCTTCCATTTCTTGCCGGTAGGCGTTGTTAAACTCGTAACGGTGCCGGTGCCGTTCGCTAATCATGGATTGATTACCGTAGGCTGCTGCCGCAACGGTCCCCGCCTTCAGCTTGCATGGGTAGGCCCCGAGACGCTGCGTTCCTCCCATATCCTCAACGTCTTCCTGGTCGGCCATCAAGTCAATAATGTTGTGTTCCGTATTCGGGTCAAATTCGGTCGAGTTGGCGTCCTGGTAGCCAAGCACGTCCCGGGCAAACTCGATGCAGGCGGTTTGCATCCCCAGGCAGATTCCCAGGTAAGGCACGTCATTTTCCCGGGCGTACTTAATCGCCGTAATCATTCCTTCAACTCCCCGGTTGCCAAAGCCGCCCGGAACCAGGATTCCATCGTAGTCCTGCAGGGTTTCTTTGACGTTTGCCGGCGTAATGTTTTCCGCGTTAAAGTGGTCGATCTTAACCTTGGCATTAACCGGGTAGCCGGCGTGGCGCAGGGCTTCGTTAACGGAAATGTAAGCGTCCTGCAGGTCGGTGTACTTCCCAACCATCGCGATCTTGATCGTCTTGGTCAGCTCGTGTTCAATGTGGTTGACCATGTTGGTCCATTCCCGCATATCGGCTACTGGCACATCCAAACCGAAGTGGTCAACAACCAGCTGGTCCATCCCCTGCTTTTGCAGGTTCAACGGAATTTCGTACAGGGTATTGACGTCCATCGATTCGATAACCGCTTTAGGATCAACGTCACAGAAGAGGGCGATCTTCTTCCGCATTTCATCGGTAATCGGCTGTTCCGTCCGGACTACCAGAATGTTGGGCTGGATCCCCAGGCCGCGCAGTTCCCGGACACTGTGCTGGGTTGGCTTAGTCTTCATTTCACCGGCTGCCCGCAGGTATGGGACCAGGGTCGTGTGGATGTAGAGGACGTTATCAGGGCCCACTTCTTCACGCATCTGCCGGATGGCCTCCATAAACGGCTGGGACTCAATGTCCCCGACGGTCCCGCCGATTTCGGTAATGACCACTTCGGCGTCCTTGCTTTCGCCAGCCCGCTTAATCTTGTCCTTAATCGCGTTGGTAATGTGGGGAATGACCTGGACAGTCCGTCCCAGGTAGTCGCCCCGCCGTTCCTTGCGCAAAACTTCAGAGTAGATCTTACCAGTAGTGACGTTGGAATACTTGTTCAAGTCGTTATCAATAAACCGTTCGTAGTGACCCAGGTCCAGGTCAGTTTCGGTCCCATCATCGGTAACGAACACTTCACCGTGCTGGTATGGGCTCATCGTACCGGGATCCACGTTAATGTATGGGTCAAACTTTTGAATTGCTACCTTGAGCCCGCGGTTCTTTAATAAGCGACCGAGAGAAGCGGCGACAATTCCTTTTCCTAGTGATGAAACAACCCCACCGGTTACAAAAATGTACTTCGTCATTGCTTTACTACTCCTTTAATTAATTTCAGGTGCCAACCAAAATAAAGAAAAGCTCCCCATTTCAGCTGAAACAGGGAGCTTCTTTTATTTAAGAACGTTATCGCCTGCATAATTTACAGGCGCCCAAGAACGATAATACAAGCTCACCGGAAAATAGTCAAGGCTCCCGACGAGATTTATTCACCGTCGTCTTCGTCGTCCTCATCTTCTTCGTGTAATTCGGACAACTGATCTTCGATGTTTTCATCTAAGTCAGCGTCGTCCTCACTGAAGTCATCGTTTTCTTCGTCGTAGTCATCATCGCTGTCATCGGCTTCGTCGTGGTCATCCAGGTCTTCATCTTCCGGATCATCGTTGTCGTAGTCAATCACATCGTCGTCATCATCGGAGTCGGCCAAGAAGGCGTTGACCTTACGCCGCTTCTTCTTTGGGCGGTCCTCTTCATCTTCGGTTTCACCAACCGTTGCTTCGTCAATGGATTCGAATGGGTACCAAGCCCGCAGGCCCCAGGTATTGTCACCAAGGGAAATAAAACTGCCGTCGACATTCAAATCAGTGTAGAATTGAGCGAGACGTTCCCGGATTTCCTCATCACTCTTGCCCAGGTACTGTTGAATTTCATTAGTCAGGTCCACAAACGCCATTGCCTCACCGTGATGAGCTAAAATCGCGTGTGCTACCTCAACCATTGAAAGTTCTGATTTGTCTTGGCCGTCAAAAACCTTTAATTCCAAATTGGTGCACATCCCTTCAAAAAGTCTAAATTACATCATACAATACTAAGGTTGAAATTGCAATCGAAGTTGGTAACTTCCAACCGTCTGGCCGGCCGCCACTAAGGCGTAGTCGACCGCCAGCTGACCAGCCGGAGTTGCGGGGATTACTTTCTTCTCCAAGCGGCTGGTTTCGACTTCCAGGTTGATGACCCCATACTGGGTCTGGTACCGCGTCGGCCTTGCTTTCGTCAGGTCAAAATTGAGCAGGGTCGTCACTTCCCCGCTCCGGTGCAGGTGGACCTGGTCGTCCAGCCGAAATTGGACGGGCGTGGCCTTGCCATGCTGGTGTTCCAGGTAACGCAAATAATACTTGCCGTTGAGCTCGACAAAGTTCCCCGCTTCGTCAAAGCTGAAGCGTTCCCGTTGGCCCTCCTGTTCAATCACCGTGGTCAGGTGAACGTGGACCGGTGTAATTTTCTTAATTCTCCCCATCCCCTTTCGTCACAATTATACTTGAAACTGCCGAAAAAGGTGACCGTTTAGGGTTAATTTCCCCCGCTTTCTTGTATAATAGCTATATAAACCAAAATTAAAGAAGAGTCAGAATTATGAAAGCATTTTTAAGCCAACCGGTCAGCGAGTTCTGCCAACCCTTGCGGCCGCAAAATAATATCACTTCGTTTATCTACACAAACGCCATTCTGCGCAACAGCGATGTCCTTCCTACTCCCCTGCTCCACTTTTGGACGTTAGCAGATACCGTCATCCTTGGCCTCAAAGACCAGCGCCTCCCCCACCTGCCCGCTGCCCTCGCCCTCCTGAAGCGGCGGCAGCTCCACTACTTTCTCCGTAATTCCGGCGGTCTGGCAGTGGTAAGCAATGAAGGGATCTTGAACTGCTCGCTCTTCTTCCCCTGGCACTTAGAAGCGCACCAATTAACGATTGATGAAGCCTACCAACGAATGGTCACCGTCATCCAAGCCGCGTTCCCAGAATTGGCAATCACAACTGGCGAAGTTACCCACTCCTATTGTCCCGGCACCTTTGACGTCCAGGTCAACGGGCAAAAAATCGGTGGGATCTCCCAACGCCGCAACATGGCTGGGGGTGTAGTCATGCTCTACCTCAGTGTCAACGGCAACCAGCTTGCCCGGGGCGAATTGATCCGGGACTTTTACACGGCCGGCCTGCAGACAACGCCTAACCAATGGCACTTCCCTGACGTGTGGCCCGCGGCAATGACGACGATCTCTGACCTGCTCGGCCAGCCGCTCACGGTGGCCGCTGCCCAAGAGCGCTTACGTAGTGTTTTCCACTTGGCAGCCCCCCAGGCCTTCAAGCAGTTTAGCTGGCAGCCGCGGTTTATTAAGTCCTTAAATGATGAACGGCTCGCAATCAGCAAGCTGCAAGAACGGCTACCAAAGGAGGTTTAAGCGTGCGCTTCAGTGACGAACAGTTATCCCGGGAGAAGGTCTTCCGGGACCCCATCCACGGCCAGATTATCGTGGATAACCAAATTATTCTTGACTTAATCAACACCCCAGAATTCCAGCGGCTGCGGCGAATCAAGCAGCTCGGCACCTCCTCCTTTACCTTCCACGGTGCCGAGCACTCCCGCTTCGGCCACTGCCTCGGGGTTTACGAAATTACCCGGGAAATGTGCAACTATTTCCAGCGAAATTATCCCCACCAGCAGGCTGGTGATGGCCGCTGGGACGACCGCGAACGGCCCGTCGCCCTCTGTGCCGCCCTCCTGCATGACCTTGGCCACGGCCCGTATTCCCACACCTTTGAACACATCTTCAAAACGGACCACGAGCAGATCACCCGCCAGCTGATTACCAGCTCCGGAACCAACATTAACCGGATCCTCCGGCGGGTTTCGCCAGAGTTTCCCCACCAGGTCGCCAGCGTCATCGACCACAGTTATAAAAACCAGCAGGTCGTGCAAATGATTTCCAGCCAGGTCGACGCCGACCGGATGGACTACCTCCAGCGGGATTCCTACTATACTGGCACCAACTACGGCAAGTTTGACCTCGACCGGGTGCTCCACGTAATGCGACCGGTTCAGGGCGGGATCGCCTTTGAAATTTCCGGAATGCACGCGGTGGAGGACTACATTATCAGCCGCTTGCAGATGTACCTGCAGATTTACTTCCACCCCGTTTCCCGGGCAATGGAGGTAATCCTAGACCACCTGCTGATGCGGGCCAAGTACATCTACGAACACCCCAACGACTTTGAGCCCGAGTTTACCCCCCACATGCTGATGCCGTTCTTTAACCACAAGTTCAGTCTGGACGACTACCTGGCCTTAGATGATGGGGTTTTGACCACCTATTTTAACCACTGGACCCATTCCCGTGATGATATTTTAAGTGACCTAGCCCGGCGCTTCCTCTACCGTCGCCCCTTCAAGTCGGCAATTTACGACCAGCACTCGGCCGCCTGCCTGCCGCAGCTGCGCAACCTCATCCAGACGGCTGGGTTCAACAGCGATTACTACACTGCGGTCAACGATAGCTTCAAGCTGCCCTACGACACCTACAACCCCCAGGACTCTAACCCGCAAACCCAGATTGAACTGGTTCAGCCCAACGGGGAGTTTGTCGAACTGTCCCAGGTTTCAACCCTGGTTGCCAGTGTGTCCGGCCGGGAAGCCGGTGACCAGCGCTTCTTCTTCCCCAAGGAAATGTTGGAGAAGCACCAGGACATCGAAGTGTTTGAACCAATTTACGAACGTTTCCAAGGCTATATTAAAAACAACCATATCGTGAACCCCAAGGAGGACAATTAATAATGACAATTAAGATGGTAGCAATCGACATCGACGGGACCCTCATCAACGACCAGCGGGAAATCACCCCCAAAACGGTCGCAGCAATAAAAAAAGCCAGCCAGCAGGGCGTTAAAATCGTCCTGTGTACTGGGCGGCCGATGACCGGAGTGCGAGCCTACTTAAAGCAGCTTGGCCTAAATAACCGCGACGACGAATACGTGGTCAGCTTTAACGGCGGCCTGGCCCAAACCACCAGCGGCAAGGTGATGGTTGACGAAAGCCTCTCCTTTAATGACTATGCCGACTGGGAAAATTACTGCCTCAAGGAAGGCGTCCACTCGCAGCTGGAAACCCGGGACTACATCTACACAACCAACCAGGACATCAGCAAGTACACCGTTTATGAATCCGAACTAGTCGATATGCCGATTCGTTACCGCCCCCTGGATGAAATGTCCCGGATCCGGGATCAGTACGTGATTGCCAAGGCAATGATGGTTGACGAAAAGGAGGTCATTGACCGGGCCCTCGCCGACCTGCCAGAAGAGCTGGCGAGCCGCTTTTCCATCGTCCGCAGCGAAGACTTCTACCTAGAATTCATGCGCAAGGGGGTCAGCAAGGGCCAAGCGCTGGATATGCTGTGCCAGGAACTGGGAATTGGTGCCAGTGAAGTCATGGCCCTGGGGAACGCCCAGAATGACAACTCGATGCTTGAATTTGCCGGGCACGGGGTCGCGATGGGCAATTCCGTAGAGAAGACCCTGGCA
Source organism: Limosilactobacillus antri DSM 16041 (assembly GCF_000160835.1). Lineage (GTDB taxonomy): Bacteria > Bacillota > Bacilli > Lactobacillales > Lactobacillaceae > Limosilactobacillus > Limosilactobacillus antri. Next base: position 126,962 of record NZ_GG700738.1, on the reverse strand, counting down.
ATTGCCGACGACGTCACTGCCGACAATAACCATGACGGGGTCGCCGCCGCGATTGACAAGTATGTATTTACGGATTAGTTAGCTAAAACTTTAGTAAACGTCGGGCTGTGACATAAGCTCTCTTACTTAAATAAAATACGAATGGCGCAGTACGCAAATGGGTTCCAGTGCTCGGCAAAGCCGAACTCTGAAACCCTATTTGTGCTTTCTAAAGACTAGTTGTGCGTCGACGGGGGCTCCCCACAGGTTAGCTCGACTTTTCTATTTTTTCACATTTAATATGGGGTCCCTGCAAAATAATTACCATGAATGAATCAAACCTCCCCTTCAATGATTAACTGTTTCTAAGTTTAACTATATAATTAATCCATTAATATAAAGGGGGAGTATTCACTTTGAAAGAACACAAGAAGATGTATAAGGCCGGTAAGCACTGGCTAACAGCAACCCTATTCGCCATGGCCATCGGGATATTTGCATCGGGATCAGCCGCCTCAGCAGATTCAACCAGCAATCAGCCTAACTCGGAGCCGCTTACCCAGCAAGTGCCCGTTCCAACTAGCACTCAGTGCGCGGTTGCTACTGCTACCTATTCTGATTACCATACGGTTACCATCAACTATTGCAACCAAAATGATGTGCAAGTCGGCAACCAGGTGCTTGGTGGCTATGAGGGAGAGAATGTTGCTAATCAAGTTCAACCACCCCAAGGGTACGAGTTTGATCCCATGGACCAGAATGACTGGTCAAACGTTGAAATCTTACCACATGACGAAACGTATACCCGTAAGGTAATTCCAAGCTACATTGACAGCAGCAACGTTGATTATAGTGTCAACGCTGGCCATTTTGATGGATACCGGTTAACTACTTCTGATAGTCCAGACCTCGCCCACTGGATGGTCCAGGGGTGGCACGTCGCTAGTGCTAGCAAGGCTCAGCCATACTACTACCTAATTATTCGCGACAATACTACTAACCAGGAAATTGAGCGCCGGCGGATTACCCCCTTGCAACGTCCAGATGTTCAGCAAGCCTACCCAAGCACCGCCAATAGCCTCTATTCTGGTTTTAACGAGAACCTCTTTATTCCTTACACCAGCATCGGTGATTCGCTTACCTTAATTGCCCGCTATTCCAACGATCCGATAAATGGTGAAGGCACCTACACCGACTACGCCTTTGCACCAGTGAGCTTTGACCTAACCCACCATGCTAAGATTGAAAATACCGTAGTCTCGAATAACACGGTCTGCTTTACCGGCTATGATGCAACCAATGCCGCAGCAACTCTGTATCACCATTTCATCATTGCCTACGATGTCACTACCGGACAAACAATTGGTCAGCGGCAAGCTTCTGTTGGTGACAGCAGCTCATTACGTAGCGACCTCGTTTCTCAATTTCCTCAGGTTGTTAACGCTGGTTTCTCCGGCTTTGAGGTTTCGTTTGACCTTTCATCGGCCCTCCAAAATGACCAGATCCGGCTAATCAGTCGGTGGGCCGAAAATGAAGACGGCAGTGGTAACCATATCGATTTTCGCTTTGCTCCCCAGTACCTGTTTGGCAATCAGCAGCGAAACTATGATTATACCGGCAATTATGCCTATCAGGAAGGCTACCAGCTCTCAAAGACCGCTCAAGGGCAAGCCAGCTTACACGTTGGCGGTTGGCACGCCGACGGGGCTAGCAGCAGTCAACCATATCACTGGCTAATTCTCTTCGATGGCAGCACTAATTCAGAAATTGCCCGGGTGATGGTTGATAATGTCAATCGTCCAGATGTCGCTCGGGCCTATCCAAATGTTCCCAACGCCGGGCAAAGTGGTTTTAACGGCTCCTTTACGATTAGTCCGCAGCTGCTCAACCACTCACTGCGGCTAATTAGCCGCTGGTCCAATGATGGTGACTACGGTGAAGGCAGCCGCACCGATTACTGGTTCCAACCAATGCAATTTGACCACGGGAACCACGCCTGCCTGGATAACGTGGCGGTTAAGGGAAATCAAATCCAGGTCAGCGGTTGGCACGCAGCTAACCAGGCTACCGAGATGAACCATCACTTTATCATTGTCTGGTACGCGAACCGGGGGCGGGAACTAACCCGGACAGAAGTCCAGCCAGCGGTCCGCCAAGATGTCGCTAATGCCTTTCCAACGGTTGCCAATGCTGGGCAAAGTGGCTTCACGGCTGCATTTAACTTCTTGCCAGAAATGAGCACTGACCAGATTCAGTTCATCAGCCGTTACAGCAGTGACCCCACTGGCAACAGCAATTACTGTGATTACTGGTTCCCAGCTAAACAATTATTAGCTGACCAAAGCAACCGTGGTTGGTTAGACCAGACCAAAGTCACCGGCAACATTATTCGGTTTAACAATACTGCCGGTGAAACAAACTATCTCAGCATCAGTGGCTGGCACGCCACCAACCAGTCACTAGGCCGGCCTTACCACACCATTATTATCCTGGACGCAACGACTCACCGGGAATTGGAACGGAAAACAATTACCAACGTCGCACGGCCCGACGTTGCCAACGCCTATCCTGGAATCCTCACTGCCAAAGATTCTGGTTTTAGTATTAGGATGGACCTGAAACCAGCGATGGCTATCCACCCCGTTCAAATCATTAGCCGTTACAGCACCAGCGCGGATGCCAACGAGAATTACGTCGATTACTGGTTTAACCCCGTCTCTCTCGTAACCGATACTGCCAACCGCGCGGCCCTGGACGAATTTAAGGTTGAAAATAACAAAATTATCGCCGCAGGGTGGCATGCCACCAATCTTTCAATGGGGATGAACTATCACTACCTCATTTTGCTTGATAAAACAGCTGGTAACCGGGAATTACAACGAGTCTGGACTAATTATAACAATTACCGTCCTGACGTCGCTAACGCTTTCCCCCAGGTATTAGTAAACTGCGTCAACTCTGGTTTTAACGTTCAATTTAACTACACCCCTTCCTTAGCGGGGCACCAATTGCAGATCGTCAGCCGGTGGACGGATGATGAAGGCGGTAATGGCACCCACCCGATTGACTATTGGTTCGACGCTAAGCAGCTAACCAACCAGCCAGTCGTTGCCGGTCGTAACCAAAGCACCGTCCTGATTCCAAATGGTTATGACCAAGCGGTTGCCGCTACATTTAATAATGACGCCTTAGACCAAACCTACTTGGAGATTGCAAGGACTGGGGCCGCAATGAATGGCGATATCATTGACGGCTTCGGATTACAAAACTCCAATAAGAGCTTCATCCACAATCCCCAGGACCAGCGGGTTGTTATCAACGACCCCTACCACCTGGATAACCAAACGCGTGCCGCACTAAACGAATTTGCCGCCGGCGTCATCAATAAGATTCGGCTACAAATGCCGGCCAGCAGTGACGGCCTCGTCTATGCTAGTCCCGCCAGTGCCGAGTTTGGGGCGGTGGTTACCAATGGCTATAATCAAAATATGGGAGGCGATGGAACGGAACTAGGTCATCTTCCAGCGGTTGCTAAAGCAGCGGCTGAGGCCAGTGGCGTTAATGCTTGGATTGGTGAAAACCGTTACAGCGGTAACCTCGTGGGTACCCGTTCCGCCGATGGTTATAGTCTTGTCTACACCCTCGATAGCTTAAAGCAGAGTGTTTACAACGCTATCCTAACCTGGCTATTCAACGATGGCCCGTTCAACAATCCTTTTGGCATCGGCGGTCATACCACTGCTCTCTTGAATTATGGGGGTCCAAATGCCGGTAACCACATTGCCGACCGGCAGTACATTAGCTTGGCAATTACCAAGGGCAACGTTATTACGATTAACTTTATCCCTGTTAATAACAGCACTGCTCCAGCAGACACAATTGCCCGTTTTGCTAACGGGGCCACTGATGGTCTCGCTTAGCTAGAAAAAGAGAAGTGTCAGATGATTTATTAGTAGATCTCTGACACTTCTTTTTATTATTCAAACTTATTCAAACGTGATCGCCCGTGGCCCAAGCAGGGACTGCAGGTTTCTTTTGATGGTCTTTCCACCCCGGCAGCTGGTAAACCGATACTCTGTCTGGTCCCGATCAACCACCGCCCAGTAGTGAGTGTAATTATTCTCATGATCCTGGTTATGCGGGACCGTCACGCTTTTTAGGAAATCCTGCATCTCCGCAACAGTCCCTGGTCTCACCCGCCAGCGTCGTAACGCTGCCTGCTGGAAACGGGTTGCTGAGTTGCCGCCAGCTGGCCAGGTCCCCCGGCAATTGGTAACTGCCTGGGCACAAAAGGCCGTACCAGTTAACCCCAGTCGCCCATTGAGGCGGCGAATTTGATCGGGTAACGCCGGCGTATTGGTCAGGACTTCGGCCGGGTTGCGGCTTATCCGCAAGCGGCCACCGGTTGGCTCAATCACGTACGTCCCACTGGCGTCCATCAATAGCCAGTGGAAGGGATAGTAGTTGCCGTCAAACCAGTTAGCCCCCACGACCGTAACGTTAGCCAGGTCCGCTGCCAGCTCAGCGACCGTTGCGTGCTTTCCCAGCACCCACAGGATAAAGTCCTGCGGTGTTAGCCCCCGAGTTCCGGGCCGGACCGTCACTTCGTAAGTTGCCGCAACCGGGAAAAACAGCTCGGCGCAAAATAGTCCGGCATCGTTAACCCCATCGCCAGCCAGGTAGTGGCCGCCAAAGTGACGCATCCCGCCGAGAATCCGGTGATGGTTAATTACTACCCGGTCCCCGGTCGCTGGCTGCCATTGATAACCGGCGGGCAGATAGGTTAAGTGCCACGGCGTGCGGGGCGGAAAGTCCATTGTCCGTCCTACCAGACCGCTGCTGGCCATTACCGTACACAAGTTAACCGCCCCCTAGTAAAAAAGGCCAGCGGAAACCCTTAATTTCCTCTGACCAAATTATCTTCTCAGTATAACTAATTAGCTCAGCTTGGTAACGGCACCGGTTTGGTTATTATATTGGTAAATCCCCACTAGGTTAGCAACGGTGTTATCACTGTTACTCCGCCGCACTTCAAACTTATAGGTGTTGCCAGACTTGTCGGTTTGGACAATCTGGTAGCCCTTGTCGCCGCTAAAGCCCATCTTATTAGCAAATGCCACCACCACGTCATCATTCGTCTGGTCGGTGCTGCTTTGGCTAGTGCTACTGGTCTTGTTGCCGGCAACGCTGCTTGAGGAGCTGCTGTCTTGTGCCTTGGCAATCTGCTTTTGCAGCTTCTTGTTGGCCTTCCGCATTTCCGGACTGGCAGACTTTTGTTCCTTCAAAGTGGCCGCCGCAGTGGTATAGTTACCACTCCGGTACGCATTGCGCGCACTCATATAGTTTTGCAAGTCAGTAGCAAGATTATCTTCCTGCGTTGAACGATTATTAGCACTGTTGAGACGGTCGTAAGCCCCTTGGTAGTCCTCATTTTGAATCAGCTTGTTAGCTGACCGGTAAGCACTACTCTGCTTGCTAGTTGAAGCAGTCTTTGCCGAGCGGACCGATGAACTACTGGATTCTGTAGTTGTCGTATCGTGGTGGCCACAGCCCGCCAGCGTCAAAGCGATGGCGAGGGCCGCCGATCCGGTAAGTACCTTATTAAATAATGGTTTAGTTTGCATGTTATCCTCCTTAGCTACTGCGTTTCTATTATATCATGGAAGGTCAAGCGGACCCAAAATCTTAATAAAAACGCAAGCTCTCCGCTCGGTAACCGCCAGCGGCGAGGAGAATGGACGTCACCTAATTTGACAAAACAGGCCTGTGACAAAACAACATTTGCCACAGGCCCTCGTTTTAGTTCCGACTAGTTTAAAGATATCACGTGACCCCAGATAGGCTAGCTTTACAGTCCCTAACCGTGGGTTGGGTCACAGCTCCTTTTAAAAAGCCATTAGTTAATTTTCTTGGCGCTTTGAAAGACCTGCTTAAAGAGGGGACTCACCGGGCGGTTTTCGTTAATCCGCTTGATTGCGGCCGCAATCAACGGTGCTACGGAAACCTGCTTAATCTTGTCAATCTGCTTTTCCTTCGGCAGCTGAATGGAATCAGTGACGACCACTTCCTTTAACGGCGACTTGGCGAGCCGCTCAATTGCCGGCCCCGACAAGACCGCGTGGGTACACGAAGCGTAAACTTCCTTAGCCCCTGCGTCGATCAAGGCCTGCGAGCCTAGGGTGATCGTTCCGGCGGTATCAATCATGTCATCAATCATGATGCAGGTCTTGCCCTTAACATCCCCGATGATGTTCATCACCTGGGCAACGTTGGCTTTGGGCCGGCGCTTATCGATAATCGCGATTGGCGACTTCAAAAATTCGGCCAGGGCCCGTGCCCGGGTTACCCCACCGTGGTCGGGTGAAATCACGACCGCGTTGTCAGCGACGCCTTCCTTGATAAAGTATTCGGCCAGCAGCGGCGCCCCCATCAGGTGGTCCACTGGAATGTCAAAGAAGCCTTGGATCTGGGCCGCGTGCAGGTCCAGGGCAATCACCCGATCAACCCCGGAGTTTTGCAGCATATTAGCAACTAACTTGGCCGTAATTGGTTCCCGGCTCCGTGCTTTCCGGTCCTGCCGTGCATAGCCGTAGTAAGGCAAGACGACGTTAATCGTCTTGGCACTCGCCCGCCGCAACGCATCCACCATAATCAGCAATTCCATCAAGTTGTCGTTAACGGGCGCCGACGTTGACTGAATGACGTAGACGTTGTCGCCACGGACACTTTCTTCAATGTTGATTTGAATTTCACCGTCGCTAAAACGGTCCACTGATAGTTTCCCCAGCTCAATTCCCAGGTGTTGAGCAATTTTTTCTGCCAAGGGCCGGTTAGAATTGAGCGCAAACAGTTTTAAGTTGGAATCAGTATTCGACTGTGTCATTAGAGCCTCCGGAAGTATAAGTAAGTCTTTTGTCTATCCTTATCTATGATATAAAGCGGTCTGTTAAAAAGCAAGCAAAAGTCGGCTTACCATGGCAACTTCTTGGCATAATCCTTCTTATTGGTCTGCCGGGCCCGCGCAATTGCCATGTCGTATTGCTCCGTGCTGTCGGTAATCGTCGAACCTGCCGCAATAAAGGAATCCGCCGCAATGTTAACCGGTGCGACCAGGTTGCTGTTGCTACCGATAAAGGCGTGGTCGCCAACATTGGTATGGTGCTTGTTGGTACCGTCGTAGTTAACGAAGACCACCCCGCAGCCAACGTTAATGTTCTTCCCGAGGGTCGCATTGCCGATGTAAGTCAGGTGGCCGACCTTGGTCTCCGCACCGATATAGGACTTCTTAACCTCACAGAAGTTGCCAATGTGCACGTTCTCGCCAATCTCGGCTTCCGGCCGCAAGTGGCTGTTCGGCCCAATGTCGCTGCCGTTGTGCATTTCTGCGCCCTCCAACGTTGACGAGGTAACCTTCACCCCATCGTGGATCGTAGAGTCGGTGATCCGGGAGCCGGCACTGATGTAACAGTCATCGCCGATCACGGTATTGCCCTTCAGCACCACGTTGCCCTCAAGGACGGTATCCCGGCCCAGTTTAACCCCAGCATCGATGTAGGTGGTCGCCGGGTCAACCATTGAAACCCCCTCCTGCATCCAGTGCTTGTTGATACGGTCACGCATTACCTGGTTGGCCTTGGCCAGTGCGATCCGGTCGTTAACCCCCATTGATTCGCTAAAGTCTGCCATCTTGTAGGCGGTCACGACTTCGCCTTCCTGCTTCAGAATCCCAATCACGTCGGTCAGGTAGTATTCACCCTGGGCATTGTCATTATTAATCTTTTTCAAAGCGGCAAAGAGCTTTTGGTTATCAAAGCAGTAAACCCCAGTATTGATTTCCTTAATCGCCCGTTCCTGAACGTCAGCATCCTTTTGTTCCACAATCCGTTCCACGATGCCAACATTATCCCGGACAATCCGTCCGTAGCCCGTCGGGTCGGGAGCAATGGAAGTCAGAATCGTTGCCGCAGCGTGACGCTGTTCGTGGTACTTAAAGAGTTTCTCAAAGGTTTCCGCAGTAAAGAGCGGTGTGTCGCCACTGACGATAATCGTTTCGCCGTCTTCATTTCCTAACAGGTCCTCAGTTTGCATTACCGCGTGGCCAGTTCCCAGCTGCTGCTTTTGCAGGGCGTAGCGGGTCCGGTGGGCTAGGGTCTGCTTGACCGTTTCCGCACCGAAGCCCACAACCGTAATGATGGTATCAATGTGGGCCTTTTCCAACTGGGTCAGGACGTGGTCAACCATCGTTTTCCCGCAGACCTGGTGCAAAACCTTATAGAGCTTTGACCGCATCCGGGTCCCCTTGCCAGCTGCTAAGATAATTGCGTTTTTCTTTGCCATCCTTAATGTTCCTTTCCAAATACCGTTTCCATAAAGTTCCCCGGCCGGGCACTGATCGTCTTTTGGTCGCCATCTTCGGCATCAACCTTGACCAGTGATGTACAGTCATCGACTAAGCGTTTGCCATTTGCGGTTCCCTCAGCGAGGACGGTCATCCCCACCAGGTTGGCGTCGAATTCCTTGATTAAGGAGTGCATCCCGTTTAGCGTTCCGCCACCCTTGAGGAAGTCATCAACAATCACCACGTTGGCGCCCGCCGAAAGGGTCCGCCGGGACAATTCCATCTTCTTGATCCGTTTGACCGACCCCGACACGTAGTTCACACTGACGGTCGGCCCCTCCGTTATGTGGGAGCTGTTCCGGACGATCACGAAGGGTTTGTTCATGTACATCGCCGCCGCCTGGGCAATCGGGATCCCCTTCGTTTCAACCGTCATCACCACGTCAACGTCCTGGTCGACGTACTGGGTTGCGATCAGCTGACCCACCTGGTGAAGAATATCCGGCCGGCCAATCAGGTCTGATAGGTAAACGTAGCCGCCAGGCAAGAAGCGGGAGTCGTCATTAACCTCGCGAACCAGGTTGGCGATTGCTTGTTCGGCGTTTTCCTTAGAGTAAAACGGGGTCAGCACGGCACCGCCGCTCGCCCCCGGAATGGTCTTTAACTGTCCCTCACCCCAGGTTTCAAAGGTATGCTTAACAATACTAAGGTCCTCACTGATCGAGGATTTAGCCGAACCATAACGCTCACTGAAAAATTTGAGCGACACTAATGTTCGGGGGTGTTCCAACAGGTATCTGGTCATGTCAACCAGGCGATTACTTCTTCGTACTTTCATCTTCGTTCTTTTCCGCCTTTCAAAAAGGAATAATACACCATTGATTTTACCATAAAATGTTCGTCTTTTCTGGACTAAATCAATCCAGCCACCACCGAATGCCAAGCTGGGCAGCGACTTTCCTCCGGTTGAAGAGCCGCAATGCAGGGCCAGGACTGATCTTTAAAATAATAACGGGGCGGCGGTTAATCCGGGCCCCGTTCAATTCTAATTTGCCTCTATAAAGTTCTGGTATAGCAAGGCGATAACGTAAATTACGACTTCAATGGCCGCGATAAAGAAGCTCACCGGCCAGTTGGTCAAATAGCCTAACAGCAGTCCCGTCCAGGTCCCTAATAGGGCAAACAGGATCGCCAGTCCCACCATCTTAGCAACCCCGTGCGTAAAGTACTTCGCGCTCGCCGCCGGAATTGTCAGCAGGATAAAGATCAGCAGGGAGCCGACGATCTGGGCAGCCACGCTCACGCTAAGGGCTAACAGTACCAGAAAGGCGACCGAAACCAGTGTCTGGTTGACCCCGCTGACCCGGGCGCCAACCATGTCAAAAGAAGAAAACTTCAACGGCCGGTACATCAATAGCGTCACGACGAGGACCACGACCGACAGGATAATTAGCTGGTGGACCTCCGCCGCGCTAATCCCGACGACGCTCCCGAAGAGGATGCTGGTCGCCGAGCTGGCACTCTGGTTGCTCAGGGACAGGAACAAAATCCCCAGGCCGATAAAGAGCCCGGAAACCGCACTGATTACCGCTTCCCGACGGGACTCCTTAATGCTCATCTGACCAACCAGGACCGAGCTGAGCATCGTAAAGAGGATCATCCCATTCAGCGGCAGCCAGCCGGCAAACACGGCAAACGATGCCCCCGCAAAGCCGATTTCTGAGAGGGTGTGGGTCAAAAAGGACAGCTGCCGGGCCACGACGAACACGCCGATAATTCCGCTCACCACCGCGATAAAGGTGCTGGCAATAAAGGCGTGCCGCATAAACGCCAAAGTTAGCATTCGACCGCCTCCTTCCTTAGTTCCGCCAGTTCGTCAATCGAACCGGTCGAGTAGCCATCCTTGGTCATGTGGAGGTACCGGGTCCCATAGTGTTCTGCCAGGTCCCAATCGTGGGTAATAAACATCACGCTCAGACCGTTTTCTTGAAAGCGGGTCACCAGGTCCAGCAGGCTGTACTTCATCTCGTTGTCTAGGCTGGCCGTCGACTCGTCCAAAATCAGCAGGCGGGGCCCCGGCAGCAGTGCTTGGGCGAGGTAGGCCCGCTGTTTCTCCCCACCGGACGCCAACCCCAGCGGCCGCCCAGCAATTGTCGTTAAATCGGTAACCTTTATCATCCGGTTGAGGGCGTGGCGTTCCTTGCTGGTCAGCCAGGGCAGCCAGGATTGCCGGCTGTTTAAGGCCACAAAGTCACGAATCGATAAGGGGTATTCCTCATCAATATTCCGAAACTGGGGAACGTAGCCGATGCGGGTCCCCGTGGGGATATTAACCGTCCCCGCTTTAGGTTTGATTAAGCCGAGCAGGGCCCGGACCAGGGTGGTCTTGCCGACCCCGTTTTCACCAACGACCACCAGAAAGTCGCCATCATTGACGGTAAAGCTCAAATCCTTAAAGACGGTGTGATCGCCATACGCGACCGTTAAGTCATCTACCGAGAGCACTGTCATTGCTTACTTCTCCCCTTCTTGAATCTTAATCAGCTGCTGGTACTGCTTAGTCATCCATTGTTCGTAGGTCAGCCCATTTGGCTTGGACTCCGTTACTTTCAGGACCGGTACGCCATACTGATGCGCCAGCTTCACCAGGTTCGTGACGACCCGATCGTCGGTCTGAGAATTCTCCACTAAGAAGGCAAGCTGGTGATTCTTAATCGCCGTTTGCAGAGCGGAAATGTCTTGTGGAGAGGGGTCATTGCCGTCTTCCACCGCCTTGGCAAAATGGTGGTCAACCACCTGGTAACCAAGGTTTTCCAAGGCATAATCGAAGACCGGTTCACTCACCGCCACCCTCCGGTTAGCCCCCACGCCCTGCCGCGCTTGCGCAATTGTTTGGTCGAGCGGCTGGAGAGTATTTAGGTACGCCCGCGCCCGCTGGTGGTAGTAGCTTGCGTGCGCCGGATCCAGTTTGCTGTACTGATCCGCCAACTGCTGGGCAAGGCGGCCGATCGTTGCCGGCTGGTACCAGACGTGTTCGTTGTCGCCAGACTTCTTGGCGGCAACCTGGCGGGCAACGTCAATGGTCGTCACCCGGCCGTTGCCGCTTCCCTGAACGAGTTTCGTCAACCAGTGATCGTAGCCAAGGCCGTTTTGAATCACCAGGTTCGCATTGCTCAGCGCCCGGGCCTGCTGGGTTCCCGGCTGGTAATCGTGGGGGTCTACCGCGGCGTTATTAATAACCGTCGTCACTTGGCCATACTTTCCGGCCACCGCCCGCGCTACTTCCCCATAGAAGTCCAAGCTGGCAACCACCCGAATTGGCTTTTGGTGCTGGCTGAAATTCCGCAGGGGGATCAATGATAGCAGAAACACGACCGCTAGTAGGCCAACCAGGCCGCTAACCCCGATCCAGTACTTGCGCATTAGTGTGAACTCCCTTCTAATTAATCGTAATGATTACTATTTGCAACAAAAACCATCTTACCGGAAGGCTGACGAAAATGCAAGCGGTCGTGGAAAAATTAGTGAGACGCAAAACACCCAAGCTCGGCCAGAAAGCTGATCTTGGGTGTTTATCATTATCACTTACAGCAGCGTCACCACGTGAACATCGCGGCAAAAGCCACTGATGCTGTTTTGAATTCGTTTCGCCCGGGACGCGGTGTGGCAAATTGCAAAGACGGTCGGTCCCGTCCCACTCATCTGCGCCACGTCAGCGCCTAAGCTCGCCATTTTATCCTTAAGCCGGCGAATTTCGGGATAAAAGCTCATCGTCACGGGTTCCAAAACGTTGCCCATGTACTTGACCGCCTCCTGCCAGTCCTGCGCCCGTAGGCTAGCGATCAGCCGCTCATTATCAAGGTGCTTCAACTGCTCATAGTTAATCTGCCGTAAAATTTGGGGCGTCGAAACACTGATCTGCTGCTTGGCAATTACGGCCCAGTAGTGCGGCTGCGCAGGCAGCAGCTCGATTTCTTCGCCGTGCCCGGTCACATGCGCCAGCCGGCTGTACACGCAGTATGGTACGTCGGAGTCAATCGTCAGCGCAATCTTGGCAAGCTCAGCCAGCGAAAGGCCCAGCCGCCAAATATTGTTAAGGGCCCGCAAAACGGCGGCCGCGTCCGAAGAGCCGCCCCCCAAGCCGGCCGCAACGGGGATGTTCTTGCGAATGTGGATTGTTACCCCCTCGCGGCAGTGAAAGCGGCTTTTAAGAATGTGGGCCGCCTGGTAGGCCAGGTTGCGCTGGTCGTTGGGCAAAAAGCCGCTGTCGGTATACACCTTAATCGTTGTTGGCCGCTGGTGCGTTTCCACAGTCACGTAATCCGCCAGATCCGCCGAAGTCATCACCATATCCCACCGGGGCGAGCCGTCAAAATAACGCATCGGCGTATCCAAGCTCAAGTTGAGCTTTGCCGGTGCTTTTTCGGTTACACGCATTACCATCCCTCCCCATCGCAAGTTATTCTTAGTTTGATTATACTAATGAGCTAATTAAACGGCAAGTTGAACCGGCGGGCTGGTAATATTAAAGCGGCTGGTGAGAAAAAAAGAGGCTGGGATGAACTCAGCCTCTTTGCTATTTTAAAGATAGTAATGCAACAACGCAGTAGCTGGCTGGCAGTTGTTTCCTACTCCCTTACTCTTAACCCTCTTCACCGAAGGCCAGCGAAATATTATGGGTCAATAAGTCGGTGTAACTGTACGAAATCCGGTCGGGCGCTCCCTTGCCATCATTTAGGTGAACAACGAAGATGGCCGGATAAGTCTTGCTTAAAACACCATGATGGGTTGCCACCCGCTTCCGACCAGCCTGAGCCTTGATGAGGACTGGTTCCCCAATCCGATCATCTAATTCTTTTTTGATTTCAACAATTGATTCTGGCACTATAACTTCACCTCACTGCGTTAGAACAGTACCTGTGCTCAACACGAAACAATTAATATTATCATTTTATTATAACAAAGTCAATAATATTAGATCTTAGAGGAGCTGGGCCGCATGGAGGGCGTTGGCCAGTTTGATAAATTGTTCCAGGGTGAGCCGCTCGGGGCGGGTCTGCGGCGAGATTGCCAACTGCGTCAAGATCGCCTGCAGCTGCTCCTTAACCGCAGGCTGCTTGCCAACCGCAGCCTGCAGGTTATTCCAGAGGCTCTTCCGCCGGTGGGCAAAGCAAGCCCGGATGAAGCCAAACAGTTTCTGCTTGTCAAATGGTTCCACCGCCAGCGGGGTTGCCCGCGGCTTCAAAACCACGATTGCGGAGTCAACATTGGGGGCTGGGACAAAGACCCGCCGGGAAACGTTAAAGGCAATCTCCGCCGTCATCTGATACTCAATCGCCAGGGTTAACGCGCCATACTGCTTCGTTCCCGGCTGGGCCGTCAACCGCTGAGCAACTTCCTTTTGCATCATGACGCAGATTGCTGCCCAGTCCACCGGCGCGGCAAGCAGGTTCATCAAAATCGGGCTGGTAATGTAGTAGGGCAGGTTAGCGACCACCTTAACCGGTTTGGCAGGGTCCGCAAACTGCTGCTTGATGAGTTCCGGCAGGTTCGCCTGCAGGACGTCCTGGTTTAAAACCGTGACGTTATCGTACGGGGCCAGCACCTCCGCCAGGACCGGGATCAGATCCTGGTCAATTTCGAGGGCCAGCACTTCTCCTGCGGCTTGGGCCAGCTGTTCCGTTAGCGCCCCGATTCCTGGGCCAATTTCAATCACGTTATCGTCCTTGCTGATTTCGGCCGCGGAAACAATGTTTTTCAGCACGTTCAGGTCGGTCAAGAAGTTCTGACCGAACCCCTTTTTGGTGTGAATCCCGTACTTTTCCATGATGGCCCGGGTGCGCGTCCGACTGCCAATTTCCGGTGTCTTACTCATTGTCTTCCTCCCGATTAATCTGCTGTACGGCCTGGCTAAACTGTGCTGGAGCAATCCGGAACATATTCAGGCGGTGAACCAGCTGCTTGCCGTTGCCGTAGCCAATCCCCAGCAGCTGGCCCAACCGTTCCCGGCGTTTCCGGGCCCGCGGATTGCCAACCAGGCCCGCGTTCTGGAGGTCGTGCTGGGTATAGGCGTTCGTTTCTGCTCCCGCCTCGGTGTAGAGGTGGGCCAGCGCGGCCCTGATTACCTCTGGCGCCGCGTGTTCAACGCCTAAACTGCCGTGGGTGCCGTGCGGGACCCCCTGCTGGCGTTCAATAAAGGCGTGCTTGACTCCCGGAATTGCGGCCCCAATCAGCTTGCGGAGCCGCTCCCCGTTGAAATCGGGGTCCGTAAATACAATCAGTCCCCGACTGGCCTGCAATTTTTTCAGCCGGGCCAGGTCGGCATCATTCAGCGCTGAGCCATTCGTTTCATAGGTGTCGGCAGCGACCGCCCGTTCAATCTGCTTGGTGTCGTCTTTGCCCTCAACCACAATTACTTCTTTAATCTTCGTCATCTTTTTGATCCTTTAGAAATAGCCGGCTGGCGTTCAGGTAAGTTCGGTAAGCTACCTGCTCCGGTGCCAGCTGCTTTAACTCCGCGATTGCGTCCACGACAAACTTGGTAAAGGCCGGCTCATTTTGCTTTCCCCGGTACGGGGCGGGAGTCAGGTAGGGGGCGTCGGTTTCAACCATCATCCGCGATAGGGGAACCGCCCGCACCGCGGCATGGACCTCCTCGGCACTGCCAAAACTAGCGACCCCGCTGAAGGAAATCGCCATTCCCAGCTCCATAAACTTCGCCGCCCAGTCCGGCGACCCGTTAAAGCTGTGCATGACCCCGCCAAACTCATCGACGTGGGCGTCCTTGAGGAGCGCGTAGGTATCCGCCAGCGCCTCGCGGCAGTGGATTGATACCGGCAGGCCGAGCTGACGCGCCCAGTCCAGCTGCTGGGCAAAGACCGCCTGCTGTTGGTCATGGGGCGACTGCTGGTCATTATAGTAGTCCAACCCGATCTCGCCGATGGCCACGACCCGCGGATCCTGTAATTGCTGCCACAATTGTGCCTGCGCGGCGGCATTAAATTCCCGAATGTCCTCGGGATGCCAGCCGATAATCGGGTGGAGGTTCGGGTATCGCTGCCCCAGTGCCAGTGCCCGCTGGTTAAGCTTTGCGTTAGAACCCACGATATTCAGCTGGGTGACCCCGTAATGCGCCGCCCGGTCGATAAATGCCGGAACGTCATCATAGAACGGGTCGTCGTTAAGGTGGGTGTGGGAGTCATAGACCTGACGCCATTCTTGTTGCCGCTTTCCCATTGCTTAGCCGAGCTCCAATCCTGGTTCCAGGCTGTCGTCAACCGTGACGACTTGAACCTGACCATCCTTTTCAACCGAAAGGAGCATCCCCTGGCTCAGCTCGCCACGCATCTTCCGTGGCTTCAGGTTCGCCACGATCACGACCTTCTTGCCAACCAGGACTTCCGGTTCTGGATACCACTTGGCGATTCCAGACAGGATCTGGCGGCCTTCCGCCGTCCCGTCATCCATGTGGAACTTCAAGAGCTTATCGGCCCCTTCCACGTGGCCTGCGGCGGTAATCTTAGCGACCTTCAAGTCGACCTTGTCAAAGGCTTCGATCCGAATCAGCTTTTTACCGTCAGTTGCAACTTCTGGCTGCTTTTCCGCAGCCTTCTTGGCTTCTTCCATTGCCTTCCGTCCCTTCTTCTTTTGGTTCGCGCTCATCTTGCTCTTAATAAACTCGACTTCTTCGTTGACGTCCAGCCGGGGGAAAATTGGTGTCCCCTTCGCAACCACCTGGCTGCTTGCCGGGAAGTCGTTGAAGTCCAGGTCGGTCAGGCTGATGGCTTCTGCTGGCAGGCCCAGTTGCCGGCAAATTTCCTTCGGTGCGTCCGGCATTACCGGCTGGAGCAGGGCGGCAATCACCCGGAGGCTCTTCGCCAGGTGGGTCATCACGTCGGACAATTCTGCCTGCTTGCTGTCATCCTTAGCCAATACCCACGGTTCGGTTTCGTCAATGTACTTATTGGCCCGCGAAACCAGCTTCCAAACCGCCGCCAGGGCGTCCGCAAAGTGGGTCTTGTCCATTTCCTGCTTGTATTCAGCAACCGCTTGGGCCGCAGTATCCTCCAGGTCGGCATCATAAGCCGTCTGGGCATCGTTAGTCCCCTGAATACGACCATTCTGGTACTTGTTAATCATGGCAACGGTCCGGTTCAACAGGTTCCCCAGGTCATTTGCCAGGTCGAAGTTAACCTTGTCGACAAAGTCTTCGGGACTGAAGACCCCGTCGTTGCCGAATGGCATTGCCCGCAGGAGGTAGTAACGGGTGGCGTCGAGGCCATACCGGTCCACCAGTGTTTCCGGGTAAATCACGTTGCCCTTCGACTTCGACATCTTGCCGTCCTTCATCGTCAGCCAGCCGTGACCGATGACGTGCTTTGGCAGCGGCAAGCCAAGGGCGTGGAGCATGATTGGCCAGTAGATCGTGTGGAAGCGGACGATCTCCTTGCCGACCATGTGGACGTCGGCCGGCCAGTACTTCTTGAAGAGGCTGTCATCAGCCGAGCCGTAGCCCAGCGCGGTAATATAGTTGGACAGGGCGTCAATCCACACGTAAACCACGTGCTGCGGATCGTTTGGCACCTTAACCCCCCAGTTAAAGGAAGTCCGGGTAACGGCCAGGTCTTCCAGGCCCGGCTTTAAGAAGTTGTTGACCATTTCGTTCATCCGTGTGTGGGGTTCGATGAAGTCCGGATGATCCTGGTAGTACTTCATCAGCCAGTCGGCATACTTGCTCATCTTGAAGAAGTAGGATTCTTCCTTCACCAGTTGGACTTCGTGACCGGATGGGGCCTTCCCGCCGATTACCTTACCGTTATCATCGCGGTAGACTTCCGCCAATTGGCTTTCGGTAAAGTATTCTTCGTCATCGACCGAGTACCAGCCGGTATACTCGCCCTTGTAAATGTCACCCTGGTCCAAAAACTTTTGGAAAATCTTCTGAACGGCCCGTTCGTGGTAGTCGTCAGTCGTCCGGATAAACTTGTCGTTGGTAATTTTCAGTGTCTGCCAAAGCTGCTTGATTCCAGCAGCCATTTGGTCCACGTATTCCTGAGGCTGCATCCCGAGCTTGTCGGCCTTTTGTTCAATCTTTAGGCCGTGCTCATCAGTTCCCGTCAGGAAGAACACGTCGTACCCACTCAGCCGTTTGAAACGTGCTTCCGCGTCACAGGCAACCGTCGTATAGGAGTTACCGATGTGCAGCTTACCAGATGGATAGTAAATGGGTGTCGTAATGTAATAAGTTGGTTTCTGTGTAGCCATATGAGGCCCCTCTTTCTCATTAAAGATAGTATTGACGTTTAGTATAGCATAGATGGGAGTGGGCTTAAAACAGGTCTAGCTGTTCTGGCGACCGCGGTGCCAGGCCCGTAAACTGAACCCCCATCATCTTTTGCAGGGCCAGGGCGTTTGGCGCGGCGTCCTTGCCTGAATTATTGTTAAAGATAACGCAGACTTCCCGCGGTTGGGGAGCCAGTTCCCGAATCTGCCGGGCAAATTCCGCTAATTCCTGGTCCGAATACTTGTAGAGAGTCCGGGTCTTGCGCCAGTTTTGTCCCTGGCTTGCCCACCCCCGCTTATTCCGTCCGTGCAGCCGCAGCATCACCAGGTCTGGGTTGGTGGTCACCAGCTTGAAGGGCACCGTGGTCACCTGGTCGTGCGGCTCGTCAGCGGCCACCAGGGTAAATTTGAGGTCGTGGCAGTAGCTGACCAGTGCATCAACCACTCCCGGCTGGTACCAGCTGCTATTGCGCAGCTCCACGGCTACCGGGAGGTCCCCGAGCCAGGCGCGAACCATTTTCAGGTAGTCGATATCGGCCACGCTGGCATCAAAATAGGGTGGAAACTGAAACAGGATCGTTTTTAGCTGGCCGCTCGCGACTAAAGGGGCAATCGTCCGCCGGTACTGGACAAACAGCTGCTCAACTTCCCCCTTCTCTTGGTTACGCTTGTGGAGGGTCATCCCCTGGTTGGCCTTAACGATGAACTGGAAGTCCTCTGGAACCATCGTCAGCCAATTTTGAATTGTCTTCATTTGGGGAAGTGCGTAAAAAAACGTATCGACTTCCACCGTTGGAAAGTGCTGGGCGTACTCATTTAAGGTGACCGGCCGCTGCTCGCCGTGGATCAGCACCGGGTGTTCCGTCCAGGTCGTCATCCCCATCGTAATTTTTGCTGTCATTATACCCTCCTATCGCTCTTCCGTACTGACCACGATCACTGCACAATTGTCCCTGATCTGAGAAACTTGCTCAGTAATTTCTTATAATTGCCAAAAGAATTTATATTCATTATTCACCATTAGTTTAGCTATTGTATCAACGTTTATGCACTGCCAACCGTCAATATACAAGCAAGCCGCAACTAACGTGATAAATTATGCAACGGCTAAATTAGGACCCGCCTGCCGCGCCTTTGCTTCGCCCGGGCAAGATGGTATCTTTAATGTGAACAGTAATGAAGGGAGCGATCATAATGTTACTAAATTCAAAGTTCTTTACTTTCAGCAAAAAAGACAACCGGTCAAAGAAGAGCCGTAAATCTGGTTCATTACCCATCAAGGTTGATGGCAAGGTCGTCCTCTTTGCGTAGTAATTAAATCGTCATTTACTTAGTAAAACGCGGAATTGAGTCAATCTCAACTCCGCGTTTTAACTTATTACAAATCCGTCAGCTGTTTTTTGAGGGCCGCCGCCTGCAGTTCAACCACACTATTTCCGTTAAAGTGGGCAAAGACTAACGCCGCCGAGAGCAAACCGGCCACGGTCGCAGAGCTTTCGTCCGCCCGCATCGCGTTATTTGCCGCCAGCAGCTTCACCCGCGGCATAAACACGGTCAGGTAGCGGGCCGCACAGAGGCGGTTGACCTGAGCAAGCGTCTGGTTGCTGTCCCGCAGCCGTTTGCGAAGCGCTTGGTACTCCGCCACATAGTAGCACATCATCACGAGCCGCGCATACTGGGTGTTGGTCAGATCGGCGAGGCTTGCCGAGTTGGCAATTGTCCGGTGCAGGTAGTTAATCACCTTCGTGAAGAAGAATTCGGCGTTGCCCAGGCGGCTTTTCCGCGCGTATAAAATCCCGCAGCCCAGGTAAGCCAGCTGGGAAAAGGCCGTCTGGTGCTGTTCATCCAGCTTATCAAGGATCTGGGTGAAATTAAACATCGTCGTCGCCGTCTGGTTGCTCGTCAGGGTATCAATCATGCCCTTCAGGTAGTAATACTGCATCCGCGCCTTGTCGCTCGTCAGCTGCCGTTCCTTAACCTGGTTTAAAGTCTTAATCGCCAGGGGAAACTGCTCCCCAAGCAAAAAGTGTTCGGCTTGGTCCAGGAGTGTCCGCCGGTGGGCTTGGGGCGCCGCCGCCTGCTCGCTAAGTTCCCCCAGGGAAATTTCAAGGCGCTGGCAGAGCTGCTCCAAAATCTTGACCGAGGGGATCCGGCCCTTGTTCTCAAACTTGCTCAGGGTGGACTGCGTACAAATTCCGGCACACAGCTCCGCCTGGGAGAAGCCCAATCGTTTGCGCTGCTGGACAAATTTGCGGATATCCATTCCTCATTCAGCCCCTTTTAACCATGCAATCCAAGTGCAATCTTAGCGAACCGGCTCATCCGGTCAATCCCCCAGGCTGGTTCCCAGACCAGGTTGATCTTGCAGTCGTTCACGCCGTCGACCGAGGTGGCCGCCTTGGTAATCGCCTCGTTCAAGAAGTCCCCCAGCGGGCAGCCCATTGTGGTCAGGGTCATCGTGATAATGCAATGGCCATCTTCATCCACCTGGACATCGTAAATCAGGCCGAGGTTGACCAGGTCAATGCCCAGTTCAGGATCGATGACCTGTTCCAGCGCTCCCATGACCGCGTCTTCCGTCGGTGAATACTGCCGTTCTTGTTCATCCGCCATGCTTGATTCCTCCTTTGCCTAGCCGATTGAGCCTTCCATTTCAAAGCTGATCAGCCGGTTCAATTCGACCGCGTACTCCATCGGCAGCTGCTTGGTGAACGGCTCCACGAAGCCCATGATAATCATCTCAGTGGCCTTGGCTTCGGAAATTCCCCGGCTCATCAGGTAGTAGAGCTGCTCTTCGGAAATCTTGGAAACCTTCGCCTCGTGCTCCATCGCCACGTGGGCATTGTCAATTTCATTGTAGGGAATCGTATCCGATGAGGACCGGTCGTCCATGATGATCGTGTCACACTCAACGTGGGCCTTGGAGCCGTCGGAATACTTGCCGAAGCGAACCGTTCCCCGGTAGTCCGTCGACCCGCCGGTCTTGGCGATTGACTTGGAAACAATCGAGCTGGAGGTGTTCTTGGCATTGTGAATCATCCGGGCACCGGAATCCTGGTGAATCCCGTTGCTGGCCACCGCAATCGATAGCATCGTCCCCCGGGCACCCTCACCATTCAGGTACACGCTTGGGTACTTCATCGTCACCTTGGAACCGAGGTTGCCGTCGACCCATTCCATCGTGGCGTTTTCGGCCGCCGCCGCCCGTTTGGTTTCCAGGCTGTACACGTTATCGGACCAGTTTTGAATGGTCGTGTAACGGCAGTAGGCGTCCTTGCAGACGTTCACCTCGACCACCGCCGCGTGCAGGCTATCGGAAGAGTAGTTTGGCGCCGTACAGCCTTCAACATAGTCCACACTGGCCCCTTCATCGACGATAATCAGGGTCCGCTCAAACTGGCCGGTGTTTTCCGCGTTCAAACGGAAGTAGGACTGGATCGGGGTCGTCGTCTTAACGCCCTTTGGCACGTAGATAAAGGAACCCCCGGACCAGACCGCCGCGTTTAGGGCTGCAAACTTATTATCGGTTGGCTGGACCAGCTTGCCGAACCACTTCTTGAAAAGGTCCGGGTATTCCCGGAGGGCGGTGTCGGTATCGGTGAAGATGATGCCGAGCTTAGCAAATTCATTCTTCATGTTGTGGTAAACCACTTCTGATTCGTACTGGGCTGAGGACCCGGCCAGGTACTTCCGCTCAGCTTCAGGAACCCCAAGCCGGTCAAAGGTCTTTTTCAGGTCCTCCGGTACGTCCTTCCAGTCACGGAACTTCTTGTCCGTCATCTTCTGGTAGTAGAGCATATTTTTCAGGTCCAGTTCGGACAGGTTCGGGCCAAACTTCGGCATCGGCAGCTTCTTGTAGATGTGGTAGGCCTTGAGCCGGTAATCTAGCATCCACTGCGGCTCGTGTTTGGCCGCCGAAATCTGCCGCACAACCTCCTCGGTCAGCCCCCGGCCCGTGGAATAGACCGGCTTCACATCGTCGTGGAAGCCATATTCGTACTGTTCATCGCCGTTTACGATGCTTGCTGCATCCTCGCTCATTGCTCTTCCTCCTCATCGTCTGTTTTCAACAAGGCCCGTTGCAGTGCCCACCAGGAAATCGTGGCGCACTTAATCCGGGCCGGGAATTCCATAATGCTGGTCAGAATTTGGGCATCCCCCAGCTGTTCAAGGTCGGCCTGGGAATGCTGCTTGCCGATTGCCATGTCGGAAAAGGTCTTTGCCATCGCCAGGGCCTCGTCAGTTGTTTTTCCCTTCACGGCCTCGGTCATCATGCTGGCTGAAGCCTGGCTGATCGTACAGCCCGAACCGGAATAGCCGATATCCTTGATCCGGCCGTCTTCCACATCGACGGCCACGTTGATGGTATCGCCGCAAGTCGGGTTGTGGACCGTCATCTTGCTCGTGGCTTCCGGAATGTCGTGTTTATTGTGCGGGTGATTGGCATGGTCCAAAATCACCTCACGGTATAAGCCGTTTAACTTAGATAGTCCCACCGTTAAAGAACTCCTTTGTTGCCTTGATGGCATTAATCAGTTGATCTGCATCTTCTTGCGTATTGTAAAAGTAGAAACTTGCCCGGGTCGTGGCGTCCACTCCCAGGGCAGCCATCAGCGGCTGTGCACAGTGGTGGCCAGCCCGGACTGCCACCCCTTCGGCGTCCAAGGCGGTCGCAACGTCATGCGGGTGGAGCTTATCCATGTTAAAAGCAATCACCCCGGTGTGCGCTTGCGGGTCCTGGGGCCCGTACACCGTAACGTAAGGCAACGCTTCGAGCCGTGGCAAAACGTAGTTCACCAGTTCCTGTTCCTTGGCCGCCACCTGGTTCATCCCGATCCGTTCGAGGTAGTCAACCGCGGTTCCCAGGGCAATCGCCCCGGCAATGTTTTGCGTCCCGGCTTCAAACTTGAAGGGGATGTCGGCAAACTCGGTCCGGTCCCGGTAGACCGCACTAATCATTTCCCCGCCGTACTGGTAAGGGGGCATCTCCCGCAACAAGTCGGCCTTGCCATAGAGGACCCCGATCCCGGTCGGGCCCATCATCTTGTGGCCGGAAAAGGCGTAGAAGTCAACGTCAAGGTCCTGGACATCAACCGGCATATGCGGCACGGACTGGGCCCCGTCGCCAACGATAATTGCGCCGTGCTGGTGGGCTAGTCGGGCCAGCTCCTTGAGCGGGTTGATGGTACCTAAAACATTGCTGGCGTGGGCCACGGCGACAATCTTCGTCTTATCGGTAATCTTTTGTTCGGCATCCGCCATGTCCAGCGTCCCCTCCGGGCTCAATTCAATGTACTTGAGCTTGGCGTGCTTTTTGATTGCCAGCTGCTGCCAGGGAATCAGGTTGCTGTGGTGTTCCATGATTGAGATCACGATTTCGTCGCCATCATGGATATTCTGTTCCCCGTAGGTTGAGGCCACCAGGTTCAGGCCATCGGTACAGCCCTTGGTAAAGATAATTTCCCGGTTGTCCGCGGCGTTGATGAAGTGCTGGACCTTCTTCCGGGCTTCCTCGTACTGGGTCGTTGCCCGTTCCGCCAGGGTATGAACACCCCGGTGGACGTTAGCGTTATCGTGCTCGTAAAAGTGGACCAGGCTGTCGACTACCTGCCGGGGTTTCTGGGCCGTGGCCGCGTTATCCAGGTAGGCAAGCCGCTCCCCGTTCACCTGCTGGTCCAGGATCGGAAAGTCATTTGATAAATCATTGATATTGCTGGCCATCGGTAAGCTTCCTTTCTAGAATGTCCACTAGTTTGTTCCGGACGTCCGCGGCTGGGATAGCACTCAACACGGCCCCCAAGAAGCCCCGGATCACCATCCGTTCCGCCTGCTTGCGGGGGATCCCCCGGCTCATCAGGTAGTACATCTGGTGGGGGTCAACCGGACCGACACTGGCTGCGTGCCCGGCTTCCACGTCGTTTTCGTCAATTAACAGGATCGGGTTGGCATCACCGCGCGCCTGGTCCGACATAATCAGGACCCGGTTCTGCTGGTCGGCCTTGGCACCGTGCGCACCGTGAATAATCTGCCCGATCCCATTGAAGATCAGTTCAGATTTTTCGAGGATCACTCCCCGTTGGTTAATCAGGCCGGTCGTGTGCTTGCCACGGTTGGTCACCCGGTTGTTGACCCCGACCTCCTGCTGGCGGGTCGTGACCGCAATCATCTTTGAGTTGGCGTAGCCGCCCTCACCGAGCAGTTCAGAATCCATATCACCGACCGTGTCGCCATCGTTCATCAGACCAACCGCCCATTCGACGTGGGCATCACGGCCAATATCAGCCCGCCGCTTGAAGTAGGTATGGGTCTGGGCCCCCAGTTCATCCAGGGACGAAAAGTCAATTTCACTATTATCGCGGGCAATCAGCTCAATCATCATGTTCGCTGGATTAGCCTGGTCGCCAACCGTGGTCAGGTGCTGGATAAACTTAACCTTGCTACCCCGGTCTGCCACCACCAGGATGTGGGAAAGCAGGGGCTGGTCCTGGGTATTGTCCTGCACCAGTTCGGCTTCAATCGGCTTTTCAATTTCAACGTTCTTCGGGACGTAAAGGAACAGGCCGGCATTCAGGTAGGCCACGTGATAAGCCGTCAGCAGGTTTTCGTCTGCCTTAATTGCCGACATAAAATACTTTTCAAACAGTTCGGGGTACTGCCGGGCCGCGGTGAAAATATCAGTCAGCACCACGCCCGCCGCCCGTAGGCGTTCCGGGATGTGAATTTGGACGGTCGTTTGCCCTACCTGGGTTACCCGAATCACCTCATCATCTGGAGCGATTGCTTCGAGTTTGGGATCCGAAGCCACCCATTGAAGGGGCTGGTCAGCAACCAATGGCCAGTCCTGAAACTTAAACCGCTGCATCCGGGGCAGGTGAAGGCGGGCCATCAGGTCCCGGGCCGCCAGCCGCCGTTCCAATAAGCTGGCTGGCTCATCGTTCTGCTGGCTGGCTGCGGTCAGCTGCTGTTTTGCTTCTGCTAAATTAGTCATGCCAACACCCCCTAGTCCTCATCATCGACCAGTTTGATGTCTAAGCCCAATTCGTCGCGCAGACCCGCGTAGCCCTCATCTTCCAGCTTCTTGGCCAGTTCTGGGCCGCCGGTCTTAACGATTTGGCCGCCCATCATCACGTGGACGGTGTCCGGCACGATGTAGTTCAACAGGCGCTGGTAGTGAGTGATGATCAGGGAGCCGAAGTTGTCGCCCCGCATGGAGTTAACCCCCTTGGCGACCACCTTTAAGGCGTCGATGTCCAAGCCGGAGTCGATTTCGTCTAGGATGGCAAAGGTCGGTTCAATCATCAGCAGCTGTAAAATTTCGTTCCGCTTCTTTTCCCCGCCGGAGAAGCCTTCGTTGAGGTAGCGCTCAGTCATCTTTTGGCTCATGTCCAACAGGCTAAGGTTCTTATCGAGCTTTTTGATAAAGTCCATGACGGAAATCTGGTCGTCTTCCGGCCGCCGGGCATTGATGGCGGCCCGGAGAAATTCGGCGTTGGTAACCCCCTGGATTTCGGCCGGGTACTGCATCGCTAGGAACAGGCCCTTCCGTGCTCGTTCGTCAACTGGCATTTCGAGGATACTTTCACCGTTCAAGAGAATGTCCCCCTGGGTCACATGGTAGCCCGGCTGTCCCATAATGGTCTGGGACAAAGTCGACTTCCCCGTCCCGTTTGGTCCCATGATGGCGTGAATTTCGCCAGTCTGCATTTGAAGGTTGACTCCCTTGAGGATTTCCTTTTCCTTCTTACTCTCCTCGTCCTTTACTGAAACATGCAAATCACGCACTTCAAGTGTGGCCATTTGTAAAGCATCCCCTTAATTTAATATTCCAAAATATTCCAAAAAATATCAGGTTTAAAATAATACACTTCTATTATAACCGAATATTTGCAAATTAAAACTTAATATTCAATTTTTCAACCGCTTCCAAGGTAGTATAATAAGTGTATAATAATTAGCTTTTTATATAGTATTGGAATAACAAATTATGAGGAAATAATATGATTAATCACCAATATATATTACAATCATTTAGCTGTCTGAGCCGGCCAACCGCCAGCCGCCTCCACAATATGGGGCTGTGCGAAGGCTGCCCGATCAAGGTAATCCAGCGGTACCCCTTTCACGGACCGGTAATTATTGAAAATAACCACCAGCGGATTGGCATTCGCTACCAGGACTTTGCCGCCTTGACGGAGGTTGACGCCTAATGACAAGTATTGCCCTGATCGGTAACCCCAATACTGGCAAGACCACCCTCTTTAACTCCCTCACCGACAAATACGCCGTCGTGGGGAATTGGACCGGCGTGACGGTCGATAAAAAGGTGGGAACGCTCAAACATTCTGCCATCCAGGTGGTTGACCTCCCCGGCGCCTATTCCCTCAACCCCCTAACCAAGGATGAGGCGGTCGTCGCCAAATACCTGCTGAATGACCAGCCGGATTTGATCTTAAACATCACCAACGCAAGCCAGCTCAAGCGCAACCTCCTCCTGACCATTGAGGTCTTGGAGCGGGGGCTACCGCTGATTTTAATCTTGAACATGATTGATGACCTCCGCCGCAGCGGCCAATCCTATGACCTGGTCTTAATCAGCCAGCGGTTAGGCTGTAAGGTCCTCACGACTAACGCCCGCGGCCACCAGGGGATCAAGGAGCTGCGCCAGCAAATCATCAACTACCAGGAGGTTCCGGCGCCCCAGCTGCGGCTCAACTATCCACCGATGCTCCAGCAGGCAATCCGCCAGGCAGCTGAGGCCCTTGAGGCAGACTTTAACTATTCTCCGGCCGTGGCCCGCTGGCTCGCAATCCAGTTTATCGACCAAAACAAGGCGATCCGGGAATACGCGGCAGTCCATCAGCTGACCCCGCTGACTAGCCAAGTCCGGTACTACGATGCCCAGCAGTTTGCTGACCAAATCTACAACACCCGGCTCGCCTTCATTGAGGACCTCTTGCACGACGCGGAGCAGCACGCGGCCCAGGGCGACAGCAGCCAGCTGACCGGTAAAATCGACAAGGTCGTCACCAACCCGATCTTGGGACTGCCGATCTTCGCGGGAATTTTCTACCTAATGTTTAAACTCTCGTTCGAGTGGGTGGGGACCCCCTTATCAGACGCCCTCGACTGGTTCCTGTCCGTTCCGGTTTCCAACACCGTCGACCACTGGCTGCTCCAGCTGGGCGCCATGGCGCCCCTGCGTTCGCTGATTGTGAACGGGCTGATCGCCGGAGTCGGCGGGGTGCTCGCCTTTATTCCGCAGATTTTCACCCTCTTCGCCTGCATTTCGCTTTTAGAGGACTCTGGCTACATGGCCCGGGCCGCGCTGGTCACCGACCGGCTGATGCAGATGATTGGGCTAAACGGCAAGTCCTTCATCCCGCTGATTATCGGCTTCGGTTGTAACGTGACCGGCATTATGGCGGCCCGAACGATTGAGCAGCCAAAGGAGCGGCTGGTCACCACCTTAATCATGCCGTTTATGAGCTGTTCAGCCCGGCTGCCGATTTACGGCCTGGTCGTGGCGGCCTTCTTCCCGCACCACCAGGCCCTGGTTGTCCTGTCCATCTACTTTTTGGGAATTGTGGTGGCTCTCCTGGTCGCTAAACTGTACCAAGTGCTGTTCCAGGTCAAGGAGCGGTCGGTGTTTATCATTGAGCTACCCGAATACCACCTGCCGCGTTTTGACGTGATCTGGCACGGGACCTGGGACAAGGGCAAGGGCTTTATCAAGAAGGCCGGGACCATCATCTTCGCCGGAACGGTCCTCATCTGGCTGCTGTCCAGTTTCGGTCCGACCGGCTTCGTCACGGATTCTACTAGGAGCTTTGCGGCGGCGCTCGGCCGCGGACTGGTTCCCTTCTTCCGCCCGCTGGGCATCGTCCAGTGGCAGGCAATCAGTGCCCTGTTCACCGGGATCCTGGCCAAGGAAGTCATTACGTCCAGCATGATGGTGATGTTCCACACCTCCAGCAAGGCCGTCCTCATTGCGGCACTCGGGCAATTCATGAACCCGGTCGCCGCTTACTCCCTGCTCGCTTTCGTTCTGCTCTACATCCCTTGTTTCGCCACCCTGGCAACTATTAAGGAGGAGACGGGATCGTTTAAGTGGGTCCTCTTCGCCGTTGTTTCGGGTCTGACAATCGCTTACTGCACGTCGTTTTTGATTTTCCAAATCGGTTCACTCATCTTTTAGGAGGGTTCTGCCCATGCAAATACTGTTAAACCTGCTGATTATCCTGGCAATCGTCAGCTGGGCCGTCGTTATCATTGTCCGCACCTTCCGCAAGGTCAAGGTCGGCGGCAAGTGCGCCGCCTGTGAATATGACTGTGCGGCCAAACGGCTCAAAAACCAGCACGACCAGGCGCTAATGAAGCATTAAAATAACGGTGCCCGCCGCCCGGGTATCGTTATAACATTCGGAACTAAAAAGTTGGA
>NZ_GG700738.1:33070-98666 GCF_000160835.1 Limosilactobacillus antri DSM 16041 | reverse complement strand
CCGTTTGCATTAATCTGGATCCTTCAGCGACTTGCCGCTCTTCGTCTGTTTGAAGTGCGCAAAGGCCGTTTCAATCGTTTGGTACTCTTCAGCCGTCAAGCTAATGTTCATCGCCTGGGCATTGCTGATTACCTGGTCGGCCCGCTTGGCTCCCGGAATGACCGCGGTAATCAACGGATTCTGCAGGTACCAGGCCAGAATCGTCTGGGCAACCGTCGCCCCATGCCGGTCAGCAATCGGCCGGACCTGGTCAACCGCCGCCAGGATCTTACCGTAGCGGGGCTGCTTAAAGTCCGCAATCTGGCTCCGAATATCTTCAGCCGGGAAAGTGACGTCTTCAACGTACTTCCCGGTTAGCAATCCAGAGGCCAGGGGGAAGTACGGGATAAAACTAATCTGGTGGTCCCGGAGGTAGTCCAGCATCCCCTCCGTCAGGTGATCCTGGTGGAGCAGACTGAACTCGTCCTCCACCACGTCCACGTAGCCGTCCGCGTTGGCCTCCTTGATCTGGTCCAGACTGAAATTGGAAATTCCGATCGCCCGGATCTTGCCGGCTTCGCGCAGCCGCTGCAAAGCACCAACCGCCTCAGCCTTGGGGGTGTCGTGGTCGGGGAAGTGGAGATAGTAAATATCGAGATAGTCGACGCCCAGCCGCGCCAAGCTCTGGTCAACCTGCTGGGTTATGAATTCAGGATCGTTCCGAATGACCTCCTGGCCGGTTGAGAAGTCGTGGGCCCCCTTGGTTGCAATCACAATGTCTTCACGACGATGGTCCCTGACAACCTCGCCCACCAGTTGTTCCGAGTGGCCAAGGCCGTAAACATAGGCCGTGTCCAGCAGGTTAATTCCGTGGGCCAGGGCGGCCTCAACCAGGTTGCGCCCGGCCTGGTCGTCCATACCGGGGAACAGGTTGTAGCCCCCGACCGCGTTCGTTCCTAAGCCGAGCGGGTTCGCCACCACGGTCGACTTGCCAAATTGTACTGCGTTTGCCATTGCAAAACCCTCCTTATTTGAAAGCGATTACGTCATTTGGCTATTATTATACCGTGAATTAGCCACAACGGGAATCAGCTGTTCATAGTTTAATAAAAATAAAAGAGCAACCGCTGAGTTGTTTCGCCAACTCCAACGGTTGCATAGATTATCTTATTCTGGCTTGCCAGTCTTCACAGACCTAAACCCGCAGGGCCGCAAAGAACTTCGTCGCGTCCTCCTGCACCATTTCAAAATCAAAGGAGAAGTGCAGTTCCTGCCGGTTGACCGCGACCACCTTCGCGTTCGGATTACGGTATTCGAGCAGGCCAGCGAAGGGGTAGACCTTCATCGAGGTGCCGACAATCACCACCAGGTCGGCCGCTTGCATGGCCTTAACCGCGTCAATGATGTTTTGCTGCTTGATCCCCTCATCGTAGAGAACGATGTCCGGCCGCAGCGGGCCGCCATCCGTCGCGTGCAGGCGGCTTTGGAGGTAGTCGGCCACCGGCACCGTCGCCCCGCACTTTTCACAGTAAACGTGGTAGAGGTTGCCGTGAAAATCAATCAGGTGCTTGGTCCCCGCCTCTTCGTAGAGGTTGTCGATATTCTGGGTAATCACCGTTGCCCGGTCCTGCTGGGTCAGCGCCGCCTGCTTTTCATGAATCACGTTTGGCTTAGCGTCCGGGAAGTACAGGTTCTTCTTGCAAAACTCGTAAAAGCCGTCCGGGTCGCTGGCAAAGTAGCGGTGACTCAGGTAGTATTCCGCATTCCGGTTTTGGGTGTAGAGACCGCTTGCCGAGCGGAAATCTGGAATGCCCGAGGCGGTCGACACCCCCGCTCCCGTTAGAAAGACAATGTGTTTGGCGTCATCAAACGCCGCTTGAATCTTCGACTCCATCAGATCACTTCCTTACGATATACGGGATGCTGTGTTGTTCCAAGAACTCCTTGACCGGCTGGGCGTAAAGCCGCTTGAACTCTTCTGGCGATTCCGGGTTCGGTGCCGGCATGGTAAAGGAGTTCTGGCCGTCGCTCCGCCGAAGCCCCACGTAAGCCCGCTTACTCGTTCCCCGCTCCTTCATGTCGGAGTGGTAAATTTCAAAGACCTGGCGTAGGCTCAGCCGCAGCTGCCGGTCGCTCAGTACCGGTGACAGGGTCGTGTACTCGTTGTTGTGGAGGGCCGGCAGTCCCCATTCCTGCATTTGCTGGTCAAAGAGCGAATAGGTTTTCACAATTGACCGCCGCATATCGAATGGTGACTGAATCGGCTTTTCAGCAAGCTGCTGGTACATTTTCTGGGCCGCGGCCAGGGCGGTCGGATACTTCGCCTTTAGCTGTGCCTCATACTGGGTAAGGTGGTCGCCATAAAAGACCAGGGCGTCCAAGAGGGTCAGCAAACGAAGGGTCTTTTCTTCGTCGTCCGCCTTGTCCTCTGGCGTCAGTGTGTGTTCAATTCCCTTGAGGTATTCCGCCTCAACCTGGTCGTTAATCAGACCGTGCTTGCGCTGTTCGGCAACCACGACCCGGTGGATGGCAACGTTGTAGAGGTCGGTCGACATGATCATCATTTGCTCATCCAGCCGCGAATCGCCCAGAGAAAGCTGGAAGAAAATCTGCGGGAACCCCCGCAGCAGCATTAACAGGTGGAGCAGTTCATGGGAAGCCGTGTAGTTTGGTTCTGTCAGGTCGGTCACGATGATAAACAGACCGCCGGGCAGCGTCTTCTGAGTTGCCTGATCGTGACGGACGTAGCCCGACTTTTCACCGTGAAACTGAACAAACACGCTGCCCTCAGGATAGAGGTCATTGACCTGCTTTAACAATTCCTGGTTGGCCGCGTTCAATTTAATTTCTTCGCTCATGCAACTAATCCTTTCTAATCTCGTCTAATAATTGCTTGGCCAGGGACCGGTCGACGTGATTCTGCCGGGTCAGCGCCTTTACCAGCACGGGAACCTCGGTGGGGCGGGCACCAACGCTAATCGCCAGGGACCGGTACTGGAGTTTCATGTGGCCAGCCTGAATCCCAGAACTAGCCAGTGCGCGCAGGGCTGCCAGGTTCTGGGCTAAACCAACGCTCGCCGTCACTGCCGCTAGTTCTTCGGCCGTTTGAATACCGCTGATCTGATAGTTGGCCTTGGTCAGCGGGTTGAGCCCAATTGAGCCGCCCACGACGCCGACCGGCAGGGGGAGGGTCAATTGCCCGGCCAATTTGCCATCATCAGTCAGCCGCCAGGTACTCAGCCCCCGGTATTGACCATCCCGGCTGGCATAGACATGGGCGCCCGCTTCAATGGCCCGCCAATCGTTGCCGCTAGCCAGCATTACCGCGTCAATCCCGTTCATAATCCCCTTGTTATGGGTTGCCGCCCGGTAGGGGTCTACCTGGGCCAGGCCGCTGAGGCTGGCGATTCGCTCCGCCACCTCCGAGCCAGGCATGGTCTTGGTCGCCAAGGCAGAAAAGTCAACCCGGCACTCAGCCGTCTGCAGGCTCTCCGTGGCGTAGTTGCTCAAGATGGCCGTCAAGACGTTAAAGCCCTGCTGGCGCAAATGCTGGCTAACCGCCTCCGCCATCGTGTTGACACTGTTGGCC
This sequence comes from Limosilactobacillus antri DSM 16041, assembly GCF_000160835.1. Classification (GTDB taxonomy): domain Bacteria; phylum Bacillota; class Bacilli; order Lactobacillales; family Lactobacillaceae; genus Limosilactobacillus; species Limosilactobacillus antri. The sequence goes on along the minus strand of NZ_GG700738.1, from coordinate 95,098 downwards.
CCCATCGCCTGGCAGACGTCGATCAGCAGGTCCACGCTAATGAAGTCGCCCGGCGTCCGTAAGCGAAGTTCCTTTGCGCCGCCGCCCCGCCGCTGCATCGACGGGTGGGCCGCGTTCGCTACCCGGAGCAAGTCATCCTGGTGGTCACGCAGCCAGGTCAAAGCGGTGGCCCGTTCGTCAGCTAGCGGCTGGAGGACCACCTGGCCAACCAGCAACCGCCGTTGCCGGGGCGCGGTAAAGCCGCCACTCCGGGCAACCCGCTGGGCACCGTTACTAGCCGCCGCAATTACCGAGGGCTCCTCAACCGCCATTGGAACCTGGTAGTGCTGCCCGTTCACCAGCAGGTTGAGCGCTAACCCTTCCGGCACCGGATAGTCCGTCAGGTAGTTTTCCACCAGCTGGTCGCCGAGCGCTGAGCCGTTAGCGGTCAAGAGTGACGTGACCGTGGCCGGCAGGTGCAACGCTTCGGTCAGCCGGGCCCGCCGCTCGGCCGCAGTTAATTTATAAAAGCCGTGCTGCCAATCATTCATGGTGCTGCTTCCTTTGGTTGACGTACTCGGTAATGATTCCTTCCCGGACCCCACTTTCGGAGAAGATCACCCGGCCGTCGCTATTGCGTTCAAGCAGACTAATCAGGGGGAGCATCCCCCCGACGATAATGTCGGCCCGTTCCGGTTCCAAGCCCGGCATTTTCTTGCGCTGGGCCAGGTTCCGGGTCAAAAGTTCGCGGTAGGTCGCGTAAACCGCGCGGGCACTCAGCTGGTAGCCGTGAATCGACCGTCGATGGTGACGATGGTGGTAGGACCAGGCCATCCGAGCCAGGGTCCGGTTAGCCCCGCCCAAGAGGACAATCGGGCACCGGGTCGCATACCGCAGCCATGGAATCTTTTTTAGCCGGTCGCTCATTGCCACCTGCGCCCGGAAAAGGTCCGCCGACCGCACGTAGCCGTTCAAGTGAAACTGCTCCGACAGGTTAACCGCTCCGACCGGAATCGAAATCATGTCCCGAGCGCGCCGCTGTTGCACCAGGACCAGTTCACAGCTGGCGCCACCAACATCTAAAATCAAACAGTGGTTTAGTTTAAGGGTGCGAACCACCCCTAAGTAGTCGTAATATGCCTCTTTTTTTCCCGACAGGACCTGGAGCCGGATTCCGACTTCTCGTTCAACCCGGTCCAGGAATTCCTGGCGATTACGGGCTTGGCGGACTGCCGCCGTGGTAATCGCCCGGACCTTTACACCGGGAACCTCCTGGTAGAGCTGCTTGAACCGCTTGAGAGCTTCAATCGTCCGCTGCATTGCGGGCTCCTGGAGCACCTTTTCGCGGCCCATCCCTTCCGACAAACGGGTATTTTCCTTTACCCGCTTAATTTCGCGAAAGCGGCCATCCGGAGCCACTTCCGTGATTGCCATCCGCGCCGAGTTAGAGCCGAGGTCAACAATTGCGAGGTTTTCCACTATTTTCACCTCCGCTACTTCAATTTAATTCTAAAAAACTATCCCCTTTATGTTACCATGTTCCGTTCCGTGAAACACTAATTGTTCCTGGGAGTAGTCAATTTTTCATAAATAAAACCGGCTCCCGAAAATCGGAACCGGCTAAGTTAAGTTTGCTTTAACCGAAGTAGTTGATGCCGATGGCGTCGCGAACCTCTTTCAGGGTTTGGTTGGCGACCTCATTGGCCCGTGCAGAACCTTCCTTGAGGACTTGATCCACGTAGTCGATGTTGGCCGCGTACCGTTTGCGCCGTTCCCGGATTGGCTTTAATTCCGCCTGGAGAACGTCGTTTAGGTAACGTTTGATTTTGACGTCGCCAAGGCCCCCCGCTTGGTACTGTTCCTTGAGTTTAGCAACCTGGTCCTTATCTGGGTCAAAGATGTCGAGGTAGGTAAAGACGGTATTGCCCTCCACGTGGCCTGGGTCAGAAACCTTGATGTGGGTTGGGTCAGTGTACATCGACATAACCTTCTTTTGAATCGTGTCGGCGTCATCGGACAGGTAGATGGCGTTGCCCAAGGACTTGCTCATCTTGGCGTTGCCGTCGAGGCCGGGAATCCGCCCCTCACCCTTTGGCGGGAAGACCCCTTCCGGTTCCACCAGGATCTCCTGGTCATAAATCCGGTTGAAGGTCCGGACAATCTCCCGGGTCTGTTCCAGCATCGGTTCCTGGTCGTCACCAACCGGGACCGTGTCGGCTTTAAAGGCCGTGATATCGGCCGCTTGGCTAACTGGGTAGATTAAGAAACCGGCTGGGACGCTTTCACCAAACTTCTTCTGCTGGATTTCCGTCTTGACGGTCGGGTTCCGCTTCAGCCGGGAAACGGTCACCAGGTTCAGGTAGTGCATCGTCAGCTCGCTGAGGGCCGGGATCTGCGATTGGACAAAGATGGTGGACTTCTGTGGGTCAATTCCCACCGCCAGGTAGTCCAGGGACACTTCATGCAGGGAGCGGCGGATCTTCTCCGGGTCACGGGCGTTATCGGTCAGGGCCTGCTGGTCGGCAATCATGATGTAGGTATCGTACTTGCCGGTGTTTTGCAGGGCCACCCGGTTCTTCAGCGAGCCGACATAGTGACCGATGTGGAGCTTCCCCGTTGGCCGGTCCCCGGTTAAAATTACGTGTTTCTTTTCTGCCATCGTTATTTCCTCCTTAACTTAAAAGCGCCCCACTAGTCGATTGACTAATAGGACGCTTGCGCGCGGTGCCACCTAAATTGCAATTGCTTGCCGCTTTGATTACTATTCAAAAAATAAAATCCAGTTCGCACCCTGGGGACCTTTTCACCTGCCGTCCCTCGCTGCTGCTCGTGCTACTCAATGCTTATATTTTAGCCGCTTCTCGACAAAAAGGCAAGTTGCCTGTGCAAACACTTGTTCCCGTCGCCGAATTCTCGTATAATGATGGGTGAAATTACGAAAGGAGGAGCCCTGTCGTGGCCCGGACTTACCTAGCAATCGACCTCAAGTCATTCTACGCCTCCGCCGAGTGCGCGGCCCACCATCTGAACCCCCTGACCACCAACCTGGTGGTGGCGGACGAATCGCGGACCAGCAAGACCATCTGCCTGGCCGTTTCGCCGGCTCTGAAACGGTTCGGGGTCCCGGGCCGGCCTCGGCTCTTTGAAGTTGAGCAAATCGTCGCCCGGCTGAACCGGGAGCGGGCCAAGCAGGCGCCCGGACACTGCCTGACCAAGTTTAAGTCGGTCTACCGGCCCCAGCTCCTCCGCAACCCCCGCCTGCGGATCGGCTTTAAAATTGTTCCGCCGCGGATGGCCTTTTACCTGCAAAAGAGCGCCGAGATTTATGAGATCTACCTCCGCTACCTGCCGCCAGAGATGATCCATCCCTACTCCATCGACGAGGTCTTGATGGACGTCACCGACTACCTACGGGAACACCAGGTTTCTGCTCATGCCCTCGCCAAGGAAATCATCCAAACGATCCAGCTGGAAACCAAAATTACTGCCACGGCCGGGATCGGTACCAACCTCTACCTCGCCAAGGTCGCGATGGACATTGTCGCCAAACGGATTCCAGCGGACGAGGACGGGGTACGGATTGCCCAGATGGATGAGCAGTCCTACCGCCGCTACCTCTGGGCCCACGAACCGCTGACCGACTTTTGGCGGATCGGCCGTGGTTACGCCAAACGCCTGAACAAGCTCGGCCTGCATACGATGGGGGATGTCGCACGCTGTTCGCTCGGCAAACTTTCGGACCCCTTAAACGAGGAAGTCCTCTACCGGGAATTTGGCAAAAACGCCGAATTAATTATCGACCACGCCTGGGGCTATGAGTCCGCGACGATGGCCGACATCAAAAACTACCGGTCCGACCACCACGGCATCTACTCCAGTATCGTCCTCCCCAAGCCCTACCGATACCAGGAAGGCCGGCTGGTGGTCCGGGAAATGGTTGATATGCTCAGCCTCCAGATGGTCAAGCGGGACCTGGTCGCGGACCGCTTTTCACTCACCATCAACTACGATGTTCAGAGCCTCCACCAGGGCCACGGCTATCACGGGGCGACGGTCACCGACTTTTACGGTCGGGAAGTCCCCCACCCAGCCCACGACGCCTTTAGCCTTCCCCTGCCAACCGCCTCGCCGCGTGAACTGACCAGCCACTTTCTGGCGTCTTTTCAGCGCAAGGTCGACCCAAGCCTCCTCATCCGGCGGGTGACCGTGACGGCGAACAACCTTGTTCAGCAGGCGGTGGCGGCCCAGATGACCCACAGCGAGCAGCTCGACCTCTTCACCAACCCGCACCAGCAGGTTGCCCGGGCCAAGGCAGCGCAGCAGCAACGCCAGCGGGACCAGCAGGTACAAAAGATGATCCTGCGCTTACAGGACCAGTTCGGCAAGAATTCGATCATCCGGGCGGCTGACTTGAAGGACGGCGCCGTCGCTAGGAAAAGAAACAAGGAGATTGGAGGCCACCAGGCATAATGGACAAGCAGCAATGGGCAGCTGAGCAGAAGCAATTTAACGATACGAGCCGCTACCGGGATATTATGGACAGCCCCCGCCACGTCTCCCGGGCCCACCTGCCAATGCCGCAGGTCGACCGGGCGGGCCAGTTCGCCCCCTTCGCCGCTCTAACCGGTTATAAGGAGCTCCTCGATCAGACAGCGAAGCGCTATGCCAATAAGGACTACTTAAGCCACGACCAGTTAACGGCCCTGAACAAGAAGATCAAGACCCTGGCGGCCCAGCGCCCCTGGCCGACGGTCAAGCTGACCTACTTCAACGGGGCCAGCGGCTACTATGAGAGCTTCACCGGTCAGCTGGTTGCCGTTGACTGGCGCCGGCAGCGGCTTCGTTTTCGCGATGGCGAGTCCGTGGTCATTCGCAATTTGAAGCGAATTGAAAACATCAAGGGTGCATAATCAGAGTCCACACCGACTCTGACTATGCACCCTTAATTATTATTGCTTACCCACCGCTAAGGCATGCTTACCGTTCAGCAGAAACGGTGGTCTCAACCTTAAAGTTCTTGGTCCCTGGTTCACCCTTTTGTACTGGGTACTTCTTTGGGTCCTTCTTGTGTTCCATATTCCATTGGTACCAGCCACCATCGTAGAGCTGAACATTCTTAAAGCCCTCTTCCTTGGCGAGGAAGAATGGAACGCAGGCCCGCCAACCGGTCCCACAGTAGAAGACAACCTCTTGGTCAGGGGTAATCCCCTTCTTTGCCCAGTAAGCCAATTCGGCCTTTGGATCCTTGATGGTCCCGTCAGCGTTCGTCAGGTAGGCAACGTCACTGCTGCTCTTACTTACCCGGCCGTAAATCGCACCCTTTGGTTCACCGGCTTCCTTGATGTAGGAGTAACCAGAGATGTCGCCGATGTATTCCTTCCAGGAACGGGTACTTACCAGCTTCAAGTCCGGGTTCTTCTTCTCGGCCTTGAGGAGGTCAGCGGGGGTCTTGATGTATGCTTCTGGGTGAGCAACCGTATTGCTGCCGAAGTCGGTTTGCTTCTTTGGCTGCACGCTCTTCTTTTCTAGTGGCAGACCAGCCTTCTTCCAGGCCTGCTGACCACCGTCGATGATCTTAATGTTCTTCACCCCAAGGTAGTAAGCGGCAAAGGCCACCCGGGAAGCGGCCGAGATGTCTGGAGAATAAACAATCAGTGGCGTGTCAGCGGTAACCCCCTTTTTCAAGAAGTTCTTCCGGAGCTGGCTGGCATCTAGCAGGTTCCACTTAGCAGCCTGGCTTTCGACGTCATTAGTGCTCATTTGAACAGCGCCCGGAATGTGGCCCTTGTTAAAGCCTGGCACCTTCCCATAGGCTACAGCCAGGACAACCGCATTTGGGTTCTGTTCCTTGAATTGCTGGGCCTGCTTTGCCGTGATGTAGTAGGTGTTCTCAGTTACCTGCTGGTCTTCTTTAACGAAGTGGCTTTCCTTACTAGCCGCATGGGTACTGGTTCCCGCCAAGACAAGCCCGGCTAACAAACCACAGGCCGCGATCCCGAACCATTTAAAAAACTTATGCATTTTTTGATACTCCCTCACTTTTCTATGCTACTTTGTGGAAAAATGTCGATGTGTAAGCTCTTTCACAATAAAATATGATACTACTGTTGGCTAGCTTGTGCAATAATGAATTAGTGTTAGATTTTTGTAAAGGAAAGGTAGTAACAAATGGTTCAAACTGGTTTAATTTTTGGTCTGATCCTCGGGGCTGTCCTACAGAGCTGGCATTTTAACTTTGCCCGACAGATCCATGATGGGTTGACAAAGCGGTCGGGGAACGGCCTGCTGAGCCTGATAGTGATAATTGTGGTGGAGAGTGCGATTGTCGCAGCCCTCCTACTTGCTGGAGTCCTTACTATCCCGGCGAATCCCGACTATGCGCCGGCGGCCACAATTGTCGGGAGCCTGCTGTTTGGGCTGGGGATGTGGCTGGCCCGCGGCTGTATCATCGATAACTTCGTCCAGGTCGGTAACGGAGACCTCCACGGCCTGCTTGCCCTGCTTGCTTTTACCCTGACCCTGGTCTACTACAACTGGGGAGTCTTGAGCGACCGTCTCGGTGGCCTCAACCGCGCCCAGGTTAGCGACGACTTATTCCGCGGCCGGGCAACCGGCTTCTTACTGTGCCTCGGGATCCTCGCGGTAGTCACTACTGCTTGGTTCGCCTGGTCCCGCAAGCAGGCGGGCTGGCGAGCCCTGCTTGCCCCACTCCTCATCGGCCTCCTCGCCGGAGGTGCCTTCCTCGCGAATGCCTGGGCCCAGAGCTTTGGTGGTTTTGCAATTGCTGACCCCCTCCTGTCATGGTATGGCTTTATCAAGGGGCACGGTGCTGGAATCACCATTAGCTGGGGGATGTATTTCACGGTCGGAATCACCATCGGCGCCTTCCTGGTCGCCCTGGTAAAAAGACAGTTCCAACGGCGGCCGCTTACGATTATCAACCTCATCAGCTCGATTGTGGCCGGCGTCCTGATGGGGGGTGGGACTGGCCTTTCCAAGGGGACCTTGACCTCCAACGGGCTGGTTTACACTGCCCTCTTTTCGGTCCAAGGGTGGTTAGCGCTGGTATTTATCATCATTGGCTACGGTCTGGCTGACTGGTTGGCCCACCGAATTAAGAAATAAAACCGGTAACTAATAACGGGCCTCAGGTTCTCATCGAACTTGGGGCCCGTTTTGTTAACACCACCGCCATGTTAACCATGACCGTGATCAAAAAAGTTACCGATTACACAAATTCTGGTCGGAGGAAATTCAACACTTACATACTACTTAGCACTCGCTCGTTTTTCCGATTGGGAAACTAGCGTGGAAGCCACCATTGAACTTGTTACGTTAGTCGTCGTCCGCGCCATGTCAGCGAAACTATCGATTCCTGCAAAAATACTAATTAAGCCGACCGGCAATCCCAAAACAACAAACATCGCGGTTGCAAGCATAATCCCACCGCCGGGAACACCAGCGGTACCAAACGAAATGATTGGGCACAAAATGATAATAATAATTGCTTGCGTAACTGAAATGTTACCACCCATCGAGTGAATGGTGTAGATGGCTAATAGCGGTGGCCAGATCCCCGCACAGCCAGACATCCCAACTGCCGTCCCGAGTGAACCAACAAAGTTAGCAATTTCTTCTGAAACGCCGAGCTTCTTCGTCAAACACTCAACATACAGTGGGAGGGTCCCGGCACTACTCCGGGTCGAGAAGGCCATCGTTTGGGCAGGAAGAACATCATGGTAAAACTTGAGTGGTGATACATGGCCGACAAACTTCAGTAGGACGCTGTCGGTAACGGCCATGTGAAAAAGACAACCGACAAAGGTAAGAACAATAATCCACAGCAATGGCAGTAAGGCTTTCGGCTCACTGGTCCCCATGGTATCAGCCATCAAGAAAATAATTGAGTACGGCAGGAATGAAATGATGACGGCAATTAGCTTGTAAACAATATCGTGACAGTCATCGATAAAGGCTTTGAAAAAGCGGAGGGAATCGGCCCCCTTCTTTTCGTTAATTGCCACTACTGCCATCCCAACAATAATTGCAAAGAATACAACCGGGATCACTTGCCCCTTCGCCATTGACTGGAAGATATTTTCCGAAAACAGATCAGTAATTACCTGGGTAAACGGTGGGACCTTCCCAATCTTGACCCCATCAACAATACTCAAATGGGTTCCCTTCCCCAGATTAGTTGCTAGTGCAAGCACCGTTCCCACAATCGCGGCCAATAAGGTTTGGAACAGCAACCAAAACAGTGCTTTCCCACCAATGGTTTTCAGCTTACTGGTGGAACTCATCGAGTAGACACTCTGGATTAAGGACACCAGTAACAGTGGGATAACCATCATCGTGATTACCTTGACATAGATGGTCCCGACAACGGCATCATAGGAAGTGTAGCCCTTGAAAATCAGACCAATGATAATCCCAATCACCAATGCAATGACGGAAGTAAAACCAAAGCCCAACTTTTTAAGCAGCAAATGGATTACATAACATGCCAGCAATGAAACAGCAAACGTTGCTAAATTCATCCACACAGTTGTTGACATACAAAAACACCTCAATTAAATTGACCATTCCCCCTAACTGGAATTGTGATCTCTAGCACAAATAATTGGTAACGCTTTCATTGTAATGTTTACCAGACACTTATGCAAGTTTTGCCTAAAATCCCCCAAAAAGCGCCCCAAATAAGCCTGCACTAACTTTGGGACGCATAAAACCAAGTTAAAATACTAATTATTTTTAGCCCGCATAATTTTCAGGATGATGGAATCGGTAGCGGCCATCCCCTCGGAAGTTAGCTTGCCCAGTCCGCGAATCGTTTCGTCCACGGATTCACTGACCACCCCGTTAGTTGCCGGAACTGTAATGCCTTGTAGGGCCATGTCAACGGCCTTAAGCATCGTTTGCACTGCTGTTGAAACCTTAACGGCACATGAGCAACCGGCACCGTCGCAGATCAGCCCGTTGGCATCCCCGATCATGATCTTGATGGCCCGGGCAGCATCTTCAACTGTCCCGCCGGCAAGGTAACAAATCCCCGTCGCCGCCCCCATCGCGGCAGAATGGGTCGCACAGTAAGCAGTTAAGCTTGGCAGGAAAGAATGGATGTAGATTGCGGTGAGATGAGACAGAGTTAACGCGCGAATAAGTTGTTTCTTGGACGACCCCCACTCTTCTGCCGCGACGCACACCGGTACTGTTGCGGTAATCCCCTGGTTGCCGGAGCCAGAATTAGTCGCCGCCAGGAGCTGACTGCCACCCATCCGGGCATCGGCTGCTGCGGCCGTCCAGGCAATGATCCGACTGGTCAAATTATCAGTATTGCCCAACCCCTTTGCGCTGGCAATTGCCTGACCAACCCCCATGCCGTAATGGTGATCAAAGCCGTCCTGTGCCAAGGCCAGGTTGTGGTCCCGCGTGGTTAAAATAAATTGCAGGCCTTCAACGGCTTCTTGATTGACAGCAAAGTCCCAAATATCCGCTAAGGTGGTCTGCCGCATAAAGGTCAGCCAGCCTGCCGGGGCCGCCTGAGTCGGCTTACCATTGTCCCACACAACCTGGTCATCCTGTTGGACAAAGTAAATGTTGGTATGGCTCCCGGCGATCTTAGTTAACGCAGTATGGCCGTCCGGTGTGGTTGCTTTCACGGCAACGTACAGTTTATCGGGTACGTCGGCTACGGTAACAGTCACTTTGCCAGAATGAGCTAATCCAAGGACTCGGGTCCGCTGGTCCGTCGTCAGCTGGGGGATCACCCCGAGACCGGCCGCCGGGTCACCCCAGAGGTAGCCTAACGACGCCGCAACTGGCAAGCCCGCTTCGCCAGTCCCCGGTACGATTACCGCTAGGGCATTCTTAAAAATATTGGCCGAGACCGCCACTTCAATTGTGGCGGGTTCTGCCCGGTCGAGCTGAGCACCACACTTGGCCGCCGCTAGTGCAACCGCGACTGGCTCAGTACAGCCCTTCGCCAGCTGAATACTACTCTTTAGTGCCGTTCGATACATCATCCGACTGTGTTGATTCATCTTCCTCACCCCAAATCTAAATTAATTAACCGCTTTCATTTTAACATACTGCACGAAGAAAACGCCCAGCCGATTGAAGCGGATGGACGTCCTCACTTTATTTCAGTGGGTTACTTTTTATATTCTTCGCTCAAATGGCGCAAGCGCTGGCTCATCTTCGGCAGCATCGATAACCCGGCCAGCAGGACCCCGGCTACGGTTAGGTCGAGGAACAGCTTGGCCGAAAAGCCATCGTGTAAGATTTGGGCCGCCAAGTACGAGTAGATAAAGCAGGCCGGCATCATGGTCAAAAATGAGATCACGGTAAACTTCCGGGTGGTCATCGGCGTCAGCGCGTAGGCATAACTTTGGATGGCGTATGGGAAGACTGGCACCAAGCGGGTAAAGATGAGAAAGGTGGTCCCGTTTTCACGGACCCCCCGTTCGATCTTCTTGAAGGTGCTGCTGTCCCCCATCTTCTCAACGATGTAATCACGGGCAACGTACTTGCCAATGACGAATGACACCGAGCAGCCAATTGTAGCCCCAATTACCGTCAGGGCCCCACCAATGAAACCGCCCCAGCAGATTCCGCCGACAATGGCGAGCAGCTGGCCTGGCAGGAGGAAAACCGAGGTAAAGATGGACAGGGCAATGAAGATTAAATACCCCCACCAACCACTGCCCTGGATCAGGTTGCGCAACTGGTTAAAGTCCGTCAGCAACCGGGTCAGGCCGAGCTGGTAGGCCGCCACGATCACTAAGACAAAAATAACCAGGAATGTAACTATTTTTTTCATACCGGCCCCTCCTAATCCTGCTGTAAACCCGCAAGTAGTCGGCGGTAAACCAGGTCGTTAAATGCAGCCAGGTTCTTGATATGGGCCGGCATCGTGATCATCCGTGGCGAGTGATCCACCAGGTTAATCCGGCCCGCTTCGGCAATCGCTGACTGGTCGGCCGCCAGGTAAACCCGCTCTGGCGTAAAGTATTCTGGGTGCTCTAGGTAGACCGCCGTGGTAATGTCCCAGTTGCAAAAACCTGGTAAGTCCAGGTCCCGCTCCTGCAAGTCCATCCACTCGTCAATTGCGGTCGTGAAATACTGGTAGCAATCGGCCGGCAGCGTTGTTTGCAGTTCCGCCGCTAGTCGCTGGCTAAAGTCCCGGGAAAAGAGGGCTTCCGTTGTCATGTGGCCATTCATGATTGTTAGCGAGGCCCCGCTAGCAAAGATTAACTGGGCGGCGGTCGGATCAATCTTAAAATTCAACTCCCCAACTGGGTGCCCATTGATGACCAAAGGGAAGCAGTTACCACCCATCAAGACGATCCTCTTAACTTTGTTTAAGAAGAGGGAGTCACTTGCGAGGGCCCGTTTAATATTGGTTAGGCCCCCGGTCCCTAGTAAGGTGATTTCGTGGGGGTGAGCATTCACCGTCTGCACCAGAAAATCGCTGGCGGCCATTTGGGGCTGTTCCCCCGTATCCGGTGCAAAGTAGTAGTCAAAGGGAAGGTGGAGGCGGTCCTTGAGTCGGCGGGCGGCCCCCAGCACCCCGGCCCAGTCGCTATTCCCCTGTGAGAGGGTCACCCCGAGGAGGTCAATCGTCGGCGCTCCCAGGAGGTACATAATCGTCAGGCCGTCATCGACGTCACAACCAGGGATATCAAAGCTACAATCACAATCGAGAATTACTTTTTCTTTCATCATTTTTCCTCCGTAAGCCATTGCTGGAGCTGCTGGTTATGTCTATCCAGGTGCTGCTTAACCCGCTCCAAGTCAGCCGGCGTATCAACGTCAACCTGGGCATCCAGGAGCTGAACATCATGCCTGGTGATTGCCCGGAGCGTGCTTTGCAGGACGGTCGACTGGCCCCAATCAATTGGGTTGGTGAACAGTGGCACCAAGTCAACACCCCGCTGGGCCCCGATCAGGTAGTAACCACCGTCAGCACTCGGGCCAATCACAATTTCCTTCATGACCGCGAAGGCCCGCCGGATCGTCTGGGCGGTCAGCTCCGGGAGGTCGCTCCCCGTCAGGACCACTTCCTGGTAACCAGCAGCGAAGACGGTTGCCATTGCGTTGTTCATCCGTTCCCCAATATTGGCCCCGTGCTGAGCAAAGGCCTGGACACCAGCGGGCAGGCTATTCAGGAAACGCGTCGGGCCCTGCTCATCAGAATAGGCCACGAAAACGTCAATTCCCGCCGCCGGGAGGTCGACAACGCTCACCAACAGGTCGGTCAGCAAATCGCCCTGCAGGTCACTGGCCTCCTGCCCGCTATAGGTTGGAATCAGGCGGGTCTTACACTTCCCCGGGGTCGGAATCCGGGTAAAAATAATATAGGCTTTGTTATTCTTCATCGAGGACCTGCTCCTTAATCGCCGTATCAATAAAGTCCGCCTGCATGTACTGCTGGACCTTGGCGTAAATTTCCTGGTTCTGCAGGGCCTTCTCCCCGCTCGCGTACTCATTGAGGGCCATCGCCGACCACGAGAGCGCCCGCAGCATCAAGTACGGGTGGTAAATCCGCAGGGCCGTCATGAAGTCAGCCCGGTCAAAGCCGGCGATGGACAAGTAGCGGTCAAGGAAGGCCCGCTTGTCCTCCTGGGTCAACCGAATGTTGGTCCGCCAGAGGGTGGTGGTCGATGCTAAGAACTGTGAGAGGTCCTGGACCGGGTGGCTAATCACCGGCTTCTCCCAGTCAATCAACCAGCCCTGCTTGCCAATGATAAAGTTATGCGAGTTGACCTCCGTGTTGTTAACCCGCCACAACTGTTGGTCGCGAAAGAAGTCCTCCTGGTTGACATTGTCTTGGCAAGCCTGCAGGGCCCGTTCGAGAACATGCTGGGCGTGGGCGGGCACGAACTTACTCCCCCAAACCGGGACCAGGAGGTGTTCGCACTCGGCTACCCGGGCCCGGAGGATATTATTCTTTTCAGCAATTAATGCTTGGTCAGCGGCGGCGTCCACCGGGAGCTGGTGAATCTGGCCAAAAATTTGCGCAGCCGTCTGCATATCGGTCCGGTAATCAAGGGGTCGCCCCGGCAGAAATTCCATAATCAAGAGCCCCTGGTCAAAGTAGTTCTTTTGGTCATCGACGTAGCAGACCCGCGGTGTACACCCTGACCGTTCCAACCACTTCAACGCGTTGAATTCATACCGGATCTGGTTGGCGGCGTTAATCTGACTGCCGTAGTTGAGCCGAAAAACATATTGTCGATCGCCGGTCCCAATTAGGAAGTTCTGGTTGTATTCCCCCTGCGCCAAGAAACGCACTTCCAGCGGCGCGGGCAGGTGAAGCCGTTCAACTAACCCCTGCCTGGTCAGGTAGAACTTAATTTTCTCTATCAATTGCGTCTGTTCTTCCACCGTCATCGGTCCTTTCTGTAGTAAATTTGGGCCAGTTTTTGCGGGGAAACCCCACAGATAAACAAAACTTTAATCCACATTAACTTAAAGTGAACCCGCCACGGGTGCCGGTCATACTTACGGCTCGAAGCGACAATCCGGTCGGGGAGCTGCTTCAGCAATCCCCGGCGGGCCAACTTTCGGCTCAGGATCCAGTCTTCCATTAGCGGCACGTCGGGAAAACCACCCATCTGCTGGTAGACAGTCCGGCGCACAAACAAACTCTGGTCGCCAAAGATCAATCCTAGGTGGCGGGCCCGCCAGTTCGAACTGGCCGCCAAGAAGCGGTAGAAAAAGCCCGGAGCGGCATAATCAAGCCACAAGCAGACCGCTGCTGTCCCCGGACCCAGCGACCTCACTAACCGCGGGCCTAAGTTAGCCTCGGCCTTCAGTTGGACATCGGCGTGCACAAACCAGAGGTACTGCCCCTGACTATGCTGGGCCCCCAGCCGGAGTTGGTGCCCCCGGTTGCCAGCCGCCGTTTCCACTACCCGGGCCCCGTGTTCCCGGGCAATTTCAACGGTCCGGTCCTGGCTAGCGGCATCAACGACCACCAGCTCATATGGAACATCCGCACAGGCTTGGGCAAGCTCCTCCAGTAGGCGGCCCAAATGCGCCTCCTCATTGAGGGTCGGAATGATAATCGAAATCACTGGCATGGTAGCAGCTGTCCCCCTGCCGGTAATGTCAGCCGCACCTGTTCGCCGACCTTTAACGGGCGCGAAAAATTAGTTTGCTGCAGTTTGAGCTGTTGGCCCGCAACGTCAAAGATAACCGTCGGGCCTGCTGGCTGCCAGTGGACCTGTTGCACCGTGGCACTCAATCCGCCCTGAGTTGTTAAGCCAACCTGCGTGACAAACGGCACGAGTAACGTAGCGGTGCCTTGGAGTCGACCTGGATTGTTAACCGACAGTTGGCTCCCCGCTACTGCAAAAGTCTGCCCGTTGACTTCCCCAGTCAGGTAGTTAAAGCAACCGAGGAAGTCGGCAACCGTCCGATTAGCCGGGTGGGCGTACAGTTCCTGGGGGCTGGCAACCTGTTGAACCCGCTGGTTAGCCAGCACCACCACACGGGTCGACAGCAGAAATGCTTCCTCCTGGTCATGACTAACCATGATGACGCCAAAGTGGTAGTGGGCCTGGAGCCGTTGCAGGTATTCATACATCTGCTGGCGGAGGTTGCTATCCAGGCTCGAAAAGGGTTCGTCTAGCAAGAGCAGTTTTGGCCGCAAAATAATCGCCCGGGCCAAGGCCACCCGTTGCTGCTGCCCGCCGGAAAGTTCAGCTGGGTACTGCTTTTCGAGGCCTTCGAGTTGAAACTCCGCTACCATCTCCTGGACCCGTTGATCAATCTCGGCACGGGCAACATGCCGCATTTTCAAGCCAAAAGCAATATTCTCTGCGACCGTCATGTGCGGGAACAGGAGGTAGTCTTGAAAGACCAACAGCGTATTCTTCCGTGTACTCTCCCCAGTAAATTCAATCGTTCCTGTCTGGGGTGTCAGCATCCCCACAATCATTTTCAAAATTGTTGTCTTGCCGACCCCGGATGGCCCAAATAAGGTGATAATTTCATCTTCGTGGACCACAAAGGAAACGTCATTAACAATCTCCCGTTTTCCATAGCGATAACTAATATTTTTGACGTTTAATCCCATGACGTCCTCCAATAATCATCGTGATAATCCCAACTCCAACTAACGACGTGGCAATAAAAATCAGGCTGTAAACTGAGCCAACACCGAACCGCCCGTTGTTCGCAAACGGAATCAGGAGCAACGGCAGAGTAATGATGTTGCTGTCGCCAACAAAGAAGGTCGGAAGGTACTGGCTATACGAGATAATGTAGCTCAAACTCGCCGCGGCAATTAACCCGGGTCGCAAGAGGGGGACCGTGACGTGCCAAAATGCTTGCCAGGAGTTTGCTCCCAGATTGTGCGCTAGCAGCTGGTAGTTGGTCCCGAGTTTACGATAGCTTTCCAGCAAAATCTGCATTGCGTAAGGCACCATGAAAAAGACGTGCAAGATCACCACCCCGAAGTAGGTTCCGCTGATTTGCCACTGCAAGAACTCGGTTTCCGTTGAGGTCACAATCGCGATTGCCGGCAGAATCATCGGTAAGTAAATCACAAATTCAATTAACCGCCCCGGCAGGAAGTTTTGCAGAGTCAAAAACCGGCAGGTAGGCATGGCAATTGCCAGAGTCAAAAAGGTTGCCACCATCGCAATCAGGGTGCTGTTCCAGATGCTCGGCCAAAAGTTCGGATCAGCATAGGCACGGTGGAAGTACATCCAGCCGTACCGGGTCGGTAACAGCGCCGGGTAGGTCCACTTAACCGCCACCGCCCACAGGCCAATCATCAAAATCGGAACTAAAACTAAGATGCACGCTAGCCACAGGATAAGTACTCTCTTTTTCATTTTACATACCGGTCCTTTCCGCCGGGCAACAAGCGACTAAGCAGCAGGGCTAACAGCGTGACCGCCAGGCAGAACAAGGATAAGATCGTGTTGAGCGCGAACGCTGCCGGCCGCGACTGGAGGTCCGGTTGTAAGAATTGGTTATAGATGGTCAGCGCAATTGTCTCGTTACTGGGGTTCCCCAGAATATACGGCACCTCAAAATTGGCAAAGGTAAAGCAAAAGAGGATGATGAATAGAGTGCAGAGGGTCGGCTGGATGAGTGGCAGGGTAACGTGCCAGAATGCTTGCCAGCGCGAGGCCCCGAGGTTCCGCGCAGCCGTGGTATAACTGCCCCGTAATTGCCGCAGGATTGCGAGCATCGTAACCGCCACGTAGGGTATCTCCTTGTAGAGGAAGACGACGATGATGGCAATCCCCCACCGGTCATTTACGAGAAGTGGGAAGTCGTCAATCGAGGTAATCAGGTGCAGGTGGATGGCGAGCCGGGAAATTAGCCCCGACTGGCTTAGGAGCTGCATGATCATCAAGGCAACGATGATGTGAGGGATGGTGATGGGGACCGCAAACAGGCGGGCCAAAAAGCGGTGACGTCCGGCAACCCGCTCCAGAATCAATGCCATCAGCAGTCCCAAAACCAACGCCCCCACCGTCGCTAGCAGCCCCAGGTAGAGGCTGTATAACAGAGACTGGACAAAGTAGTGGTCGTGTAAAACCTCCCGGTAGTAAGAGAGGGTCACCTCGTTTAGCCCAATGATGGGGTAGTAACCCAAACTTACCGCTAGAGACTTAAAAAGCGCTGCAATAATTACAACGCTATTTAAGCCCACAAAGGGGAGGATTAATAATAAATGTCTCTTTTTCATTAATTATCCCCGTGCAGGACGTGTTCTTTCCAAAGGGACTCAATAATGGCAATCTTCTTTGCCTGAACTTCAGGGATTTGGTGGGCCCGCATTTCCTTATCGGACGGAACCCCCTTCTCCGTGTGCAGGTTTTCTAGCTTTTGCCGGTTCTGTGGTGTTAACTTGCTGTAGTTAAACGGCGGCAGTGCGTAACCGTACTTGGCCTCCGCCTTCTTCATCTGAGCCGATTCACTTGTCATCTCATTAACCAGCAGTAATGCCGCATTCTTATTCTTCGATGAGTTAGCAATTGCCAGGTAGCTTTCGTTGGCAATGTTCCCCTTCTTGAAGAAGAATGGTTGGGTGTCAGTCCCAAACTGGTTCTCATCCCGCTGAGCAGCACCGTGCGTTGGTGAGTAACTGTAGGTCATGTTGATCTGGTGGGCAGCGTACATCTTGTCCAACTGTGCGGTCGTCGTTGGGTAGGTCTTCCCCTGCTTCCACAGGTACGGCTTCAGTTCGTTCAGGTAGTCCAGGCCCGGTTTGATAACCTTGTACATTTCTTCCTTGGTTGCTGGTGCGTCAGCGACCTTTTGGTAACCAACGATATTACAGATAACGTTCCGGACAAAGGCGCTCCCGGTAAATTCCGGTGGAGCGGTGTAGGTCAACTTGCCAGGGTGGGCCTTGGCGTATTCCAGCAGTTGCTGGGTACTGTCCGGGAAGCGGTTGTCAAAGTCCGCCAGCCGGCCAAAGAAGGTTAACTGGGCCGTGCCGTATGGGACTTCATAACCCTTAATTGGCGTTCCAAAGTCATACTTGGAGTAGTGACCGTTAGTGTACATCAGGTTCTTAAAACTCGGGACCTTATTGGCAAATGGCCCGTAGAGCAGACCTTCCTTTTTCGCGGTGTAGAAGTTTTCACCGTTAATCCAAATAACATCGATGTTCCCGGACTTCCCTGATTGCTTAATCGAAACCAGCTTATTCAGGATGTTATCGATATCCATCGGCACCCGCTTAACCGTGATGTCGTACTTTTTCTTCATTGCAGGAGCAACAACTTGGTCGACCCACTTGTTGGCTTGCTCATCGCCCCCAAAGCCGTAGAAGGTCACCGTCTTCCCCCGAGCGACCTTTTCGGCATGCTTAAAAGTGGTAATTTTATCCCCAGTGCTCGACTGGCCGGATGATTTACCACACGCTGTAAGTACCAGCGTCAGCATCATACAGGCGGCAAGTAGGAGCCACTTGCGGCCGCATGACCACTTATGTTTTTTCATTCTTCAATTACACCTCAATCGTTATGCTTTCTGAATAATCTTCTTCGTCTTATAGCGGTTGTGCCAAGCTTTCAGGGTATTCCCCAGGTCGTTTGGCTTCGGTTCATCACCAAGGTTAACTACCGGACCAAAAATTAGGTCCAAGAGGTGCCATGAACGGGCACCGCCAATTGACATTGCCAATGTACAGCTTGAACAGTAGCTAACTACGTAATCCGTCTTAAAGGTCTCCACCCGCTTATGCGCAACCTCGTGACTCAATTGGGAATTTGAAACTCCACACATGCCACCGAAACCACAGCACAGGGTGTTGCGGAGTGACAACCGGTTCCGTGCCACCTTATAGCCAAGAAACTTCATAATTTGCCGGACAGCTCGTTGGACATCAACACGGTCCCGGGCGGAACAGGAGTCCTGGATTGAAAAGACCACGTCACTGTCCTTCCCCTTGTTCCGGTATTCTTCTGGCAGACCCCATTCGGCCATCTTAACCCACAGTGAATCGACCTTGAACTTTTGCTCCTCGGTCATCACCTTCAGGCAGTTTTGGCAGGCCAATAGCAGATCATCAATCTCAGCTTCCTTGACCATCTCGGCTAAGTTATTAAAGTGATTTTCAAACTTTTCCGTCTCACCGATCATCTTCATTGGCTTACCACAACAAGCTTCAATAATCGCCAAATCCGGATATAGATCCTGCAAATAATCAATGACGTGCTTAACATTTTCCGGGCTTGACGAGGCTAATGAACAGCCGGGCATAAAACCATACTTCATTTTGCGCTCTCCTCCTTATTCGCCGCTTTCTTCGGCTTAGCGTGCCCCTTATTGACAGTCGTAAACAATGAACAATAGGAAAAGCGCTGGTGGAAGTAAACTCCCTTCAACGACTTCAGCGGTCGCTTACGACTATTTTTAATCAGGTCCTTACGCATGCTATAAAAAGCTTCGTCCAGCTTTAATTGTTGCGGGCAAACCCGGGTACAATGCGAACATAACAAACACGAATAAGGAATCTCTGGATCAATGTCGCCATCATCCAAGAACTTTTGGAATAACTGCTTCGGCGACTGACAATATGCCTGTAAAAAGGGACAGTTGGGCATACAACGGCCACACTCCGTACAGTTTTCAACGATATTCTTAGCAAGCGCTTTCGTATGTCGAGAAAACTTCATCCTAATTTCCCCTCACATTCTAACTAAAACAATAAAACAGGCGTTATTCTGCAATATTTTGTGATATGATGATTATGCTCACAACATCTTGATACATAATTCATATTAGCGCAAAAAGGCCCGCAAATCAATCAAAATTTGACTTTTTTGTGAACTTTTTATAAGCGCTTTAAGGAGGAGTTATCATTGGACGCTCAAACCGATCCCGCAGAGAAAAAGTCCAATTACCGGCTTGGTCGTTGGATTACGATTGGGGTAATTTTGCTCTGCGTCGTGGCTTACTTTGCGTTTCCACCGGTTAAGCATTTCTGCAACCAGGTTGTCTACATGTTTAGTACCGGTGACTTTACTGTCGTTAAGGATTTCGTTGCTTCCTATGGGGTCTACGCGGCCGTCATTTCCTTTTTCCTGATGGTCTTTCAAAGCGTTGCCGCCCCACTGCCGGCCTTCCTGGTGACCTTTGCCAACGCGAGCCTGTTTGGCTGGTGGCAGGGAATGCTCTTATCTTGGTTTAGTTCTTTAGCCGGGGCGGCACTGTGTTTCTACATCGCCCGCTTCCTGGGTCGGGACGCGGTTGAGAAATTAACCACCAAAACGGCATTGGCATCGATCGACAAGTTCTTTGAGCGCTACGGTAAGAACTGTATTATCATCTGCCGACTGCTGCCGTTTGTTTCCTTTGACCTGGTTAGTTACGCGGCTGGCTTGACCTCGATGTCCTTTACCAGCTTTATCATTGCTTCAGCGCTTGGGGAATTGCCAGCAACGGTGATCTACTCATACGTTGGGGGGATGCTGGTCGGTGGTGCCAAGATGTTTACCATGGCCCTGCTGATCATCTTCGCTTTGACCGCCCTAATTGCGATGTTCCGGAAGATCTATGTTAACCGGCACCAGAACAATCAGGCCAAGGTCGAAAAATAAATTTTGCAATTATTTTTGGAGGAAAATTGTCATGAACTTAAAGAAATTCTTCATCGGGCTCGCCGCGGCCTTTTCACTTGTGGCGGTCGGGACCAGCGTCAGCCAGAGTAACACTGCCTACGCGGCCGACCAGAAGATTGTCGTTAACAAGGCTAAGAAGCAGGTTGAATACCCAGCCGTGGTTAACGGGACCTACTTTACCCAACCAACCCGGCACCTCTGTGTTTACAAGAATGGTTCCAACGGTGACAAGGCCGTTCTGCGTGGTGAAGCCAGCGAAATCACCTTCTACAACGACCTGAAGAAGATCGGTGCCAAGCCCGGTAACAACCTCCGGCCAGCAGATATGAAAGCTGTCAAGGGCCAAGGTAAGCGGGTTGAAGGTAGCAAGCTGAACATCTACATCAAGTGGAAGGGTCACAAGGCTGTTCCCATTCAGGACTGCATTAAGTCCACTAAGAAGTACAAGACCGACTTCCGCTTTGGTGGTAACCTCGGCCGGGCCCAAACGATGAACACTGGTTGTGTCACCTGCTTTGACAGTTGCTCAACCGGGATCGTTTCTGACCACGCCTGGCCAACTGGTTCCACTGAACCTAACCACGTCGTTAAGTTCTACGGGAACCAAAAAGTTCTACCAAAGGATGGGACCCACGTTACGATGATCGTTAAGTTAGCGGAAAAGTAAGGTCATGAAGCTACTTACCGTAACCTACAACAGCTTGCTTTGGAGTCTGCTATTAGCAACCTTCCTCTTCAACTACACCTGGCTACAGATGCGGGTGAACATCGGCTACCTGTTTTTCGCCCTCTGGCTAGTACTCATCATTCTTTGGGAATTAGCACTTCGCCGGCACCCGGTTAAACGGGGGTTCACGGTGGTCAACACACTACTCACCGTTGCAGTCGGCCTCCTAGTTGAAGGGCGGGAAAACCTGCTAATCATCCCCGCGGCCTTTATCCGCGAGGGGCTCCACCTCGAAAGCATTTCATTTACCAGTATCAACCTGGTACTGGCGGTAATAATTATTGGCGGCTTCCTGGTCAGCCTGTTTCGGCTCCTGAAGTCCCATTAAACAATAAAATGAGAGCGATAAAAAACGACCAAAATCGGCTAAAAAGCTGATTTTGGTCGTTTGTCTTCGAGCCCCCGTCGACGCGTAGCTAGCCTATTTGAACTCCCAGCCAGCTACTGCGCTGTTGAGGCATAATCTGTGAAATAGCAAAGAGATTGAGTTAATTCCCAGCCTTATTTTTTCTTAGCGGCAAAACTTACTGTTCGACGCTCTCCTGGGCCAGCTTCTTCTTGGCAGTCGCCATCATCAGCCGAATCCGGTTGAGCTGGTTAACCACCGACGCACCAGGATCGTAGTCAATCGGCATCAGGTTGGCGCCCTGATACTCGCGGCGCAGCTCCTTGAGCATCCCCTTGCCGACGATGTGGTTTGGCAGACAGCCAAACGGCTGCATACAGACGATGTTGTTAACGCCGGAGCGGAGGAGTTCCACCATTTCCGCCGGCAGAAACCAGCCCTCGCCGGTCATGTTGCCCAACGATAGGACTGGCTTAGCCCCGGCAACCACGTCCTCCCACGGCGTAATCCCGGTGAAGCGCTTGGAAGCCCGGAGCGCCTCATCCATCGGCTTTTCGGCCTGCCGGATCAGCTTCAGCAGGACCTCGGCAAAGATCTGCGAGCTCTTCTTGGCGCCCAAGTGGCGGTGACGGTAGACCTGGTTATAGAGGGAGTAGTTCATGAAGCCGACAATATCAGGAACCACCGCTTCGGCCCCCTCGGCCTCGATCGTTTTAACAATGTCATTATTGGCAATCGGTGAGTATTTAACGAGGATCTCCCCAACGACACCGACCTTTGGCTTTACCACGCTGCGTTGCGGAACCGTGTCGAAGTCGTGGACGATTGCCGCCACGTTGCGCTTAAACTCCTTGAAGCTGCCGTTCTCAACGTTGGGCCGAACCCGGTCAAGCCAGTCCTCATACAGGGCGTTGACCTGGCCCTTCTCCACCTCGTAGGGCCGGGTATGGTAAACCAGCCGTTCAAAGAGGTCGCCGTACAGGAAGGCAATTGCGGTCCGTTTAACCAGCGGTAGGGTAAAGGTAAAGCCCGGCGTGGTTTCAACCCCCTGGTTGCCGAGTGAAATCGACACTACCGGGACCTGGCCAAAACCGGCGTCCTTTAAAGCCTTCCGAATCAGCGGCACGTAGTTAGTGGCCCGGCAGCCGCCCCCGGTCTGGCTCATCATCACGGCGGTATGATCGAGGTCGTACTTGCCGCTTTGCAGTGCCTCGACCATCTGTCCAATCGAAATAATCGCCGGGTAGCAGGCATCGTTGTTGACGAAGCGGGTGCCCACGTCGACCGAGCGGCGGTCCTGGACCGGCAGGTTGACCACGTTGTAGCCGGAGGCCCGCAAGGCCACATCCACTAGCTTGTGCTGGTGGATCGGCGACAGCATCGGCAAAAGCAGGGTGTACTTCTGCCTCTTCATTTCCTTGGTAAACTTGACAGGTACCGGGTTATCATAGAGTTTTTCCGGCCGGACCCGCTTTTCAGTCCGCTCTTTGATTGCCGCCTTCAGCGACCGAATCCGGATCCGGATTGCCCCCAGGTTGTCCCCCTCATCGATCTTGAGGCAGGTGTAGAGGCGGTTGTACTGGTTCATAATTTCCTCGACCTGGTCAGTATCGATCGCGTCGAGCCCACAGCCAAAGGAATTCAGCTGGACGAATTCCAGTTCCGGCGTCTTGGCCGCAATCCGGGCCGCCGCGTACAGGCGGGAGTGGTAGGACCATTGGTTGACCACCCGCAGGCCGCGGACGTCTCCCAGGTGGGCAATCGAATCCTCAGTCAGGACGTGAAAACCGGCCGCGGTAATCATCTGAGAAATTCCGTGGTTAATCATCGGGTCGAGGTGGTAGGGCCGCCCCGCGAGGACAATCCCGTGTTCACCCTTCTGCTTGAGCATCACAAGGGTATCCTCACCCCAGTTGCGGATTTTCTGGTGGAAGGCCGCTAGTTCCTGGTAGCCGACTTCCAGCGCCGCCCGGACCTCCTGCTTGGTGACGCCGAGGTCCTTGAAGCACTCGTAGAGGTTCGCCGCCGTCGACTGGTGGTCCGCCAGGTTAAGGAAGGGGTTGCGGAAGTCAACCTGACCGTTCCTGATTTCATCGACGTTATTGCGGATCACCTCGGGGTAGGATTGGACAATCGGGCAGTTGAAGTGGTTATTGGCCGCCTTTTTCTCCTGCAGTTCGTAAACCACCGCCGGGTAGAAAATCCGGTCGACGTGGCGGTTGGCGATCAGGGCTGCGATGTGCCCGTGAACGTTTTTGGCCGGGTAGCAGACCGTGTCGGACGGGATCGTTTCCATTCCCTTGTCGTACTGCTCCTTGCTGCCCTTCGGCGACAAGATGGTCCGGAAGCCCAATTCCTTGAAGAAGGTTGCCCACAGCGGGTAATCTTCATACATATTGAGGACCCGGGGCAGGCCAACCGTCCCGCGCGTGGCCAGCTTGCTGCGCAGCGGCCGGTACTTAAAGAGCTCCTGGTACTTGCGCTCAACCAGGTTGACCTTGCCGTTATTCCGTGGGTGCTGCCCGTGCAGACGGAGGGCCCGCGCCTCGCCCCGTTCACACCGGTTCCCCGTCACAAACTTCCGCCCGTCGTTGAAAATCGTCAGGGTCAGTTCACAGTTGTTCGCACAGCCGCCACAGTGCATGTACTCCTTGTCAAAAGACAGGTTCGCCATTTCCTTCACCGACAGCAGGCTCGTCTGGTCACCGGCCCGGTAGTTCTTTTCGGCAATCAGGGCCGCGCCGTACGCCCCCATCAGGCCAGCAATGTTCGGCCGGACCACGTCAACGCCCGCGATCTTTTCAAAGGCCCGCAAGACGGCGTCGTTGTAAAAGGTTCCGCCCTGGCAGACAATGTGGTCACCCAGTTCGTCGGCGCTCCGCATCTTGATGACCTTGAAGAGGGCGTTTTTAATGATCGAAAAGGACAGCCCGGCGGAAATGTCGCCAATCGTGGCGCCCTCCTTTTGCACCTGCTTAACCTTGGAGTTCATAAAGACGGTGCAGCGGGAACCGAGGTCGGCCGGGTGCTTCGCCAGCAGGGCCGCCTGGGCGAATTCGCGGATGTCATACTTCAGGCCGGTCGCGAAGGTTTCCAGGAAGGAACCGCAGCCAGAGGAGCAGGCCTCGTTCAGTTTAATGTCCGCCAACGCCCCGTTCTTAACCGTCATCGCCTTCATGTCCTGCCCGCCAATATCCAGGATAAAGTCGACATCGGGCTGGAAGTAGTGGGCCGCCTGGTAATGGGCGACCGTTTCGACTTCACCCAGGTCCACGTTGAGGGCGTTTTTAATCAGGTGTTCGCCGTAGCCGGTCACGCAGGCTTTGCCAATCCGGACGTCCGCCGGCATCTTTTCCTGCAAGTCGCTCAGCATCTGCTTGACCTTCGCCAGGGGATCGCCGTCGTTGTTGTCGTACTCGGTAAACAACAGCTTGTGGTCGGCCGACATCAGGACAATTTTGGTGGTCGTGGACCCCGCGTCAATTCCCAGAAAGGCCGTCCCGTGGTAGTCAGCCAGGTTGCCGGCTTCAACCCGGTCCCGGCCGTGCCGTTGACGAAAGGCGGCCAGCTGGTCTTCACTTTCAAAGAGCGGGTCCAGCGAATGGGAAGGAGCCAGTACGGACGCGTCGCCATTTTCTAAGCGGTCCAACAGGATCGCCAGGGATAGTTCCGGCTGGTCAGCCGCGTACAGGGCCGCTCCCTGGGCCACGAAGAGCTGCGGGCTTTCCGGGAAGATCACTTCTTCGTCCGTCAGCTGGAGGGTTTCAATAAAGCGCTGGCGGAGCTGGTCCATGAAGTAGAGCGGTCCGCCCAGGAAGGCAACGTGCCCGCTGATCCTATGCCCCGCCGCCAGGCCGGAAATGGTCTGGTTGACCACCGCCTGGAAGATGCTGGCGGCGATGTCTTCCTTGCGGGCCCCGTCGTTGATCAGCGGCTGGACATCGGTCTTGGCGAAGACCCCGCACCGGCTGGCAATCGGGTAGATCTTTTCAGCTTTACGCGCCAGCTGGTTAAGGCCGTTGGCGTCGGTATCCAGCAGGAACGCCATCTGGTCGATGAAGGCCCCGGTTCCGCCGGCACAGCTCCCGTTCATCCGCTGCTCCAGGGAGTCGCCGAAGAAGGTGATCTTGGCGTCCTCGCCACCCAGCTCAATTGCGACGTCGGTCTGCGGGATTAACTCCTCGACCGTCTTGGTACAGGCAATCACTTCCTGGATAAACTTCAGCTGCAGGAGGCTGGCCAGGCCAATGCCGCCAGACCCCGTAATGGTAAAGGCAATTGGCGTTTGTCCCCCCAGCTCGGTGATTGTCTCCTTAATTACCCGTTCGCTGGCCGCCTTGACGTCCGCATAGTGTCGTTCGTACCGCGAGAAAAGCGTCCGGTGGCTGGCATCCATCACCACGAGCTTGACCGTGGTTGACCCGACGTCAATTCCGCCATAGAGTTTCTCTACCATCATTAATTCCTCCCCGATAATTCTCCGCACCTTTTCCGACAGTGTGTATAATATAGTTAAATATATCATTAGGCCAAAACGGCGAATAATCAATCGTCAAAATCCGGGTAGTTGTTTGTTAGGCAACAAATTCCAACATTGTGTCGGATTTTATTTAGGGAGGGAAACAGTGATGACGGTCCAGGAAGATATGCGGGTGCGGCGAACCAAGCAAAACATCATCAATGCCTTCGTCGCCTTAACCAAGGAAAAGAGTATCGACGCGATTACGGTTCAGGAAATTGCGGCCAGGGCAATGGTCAACCGGGCCACCTTTTACGCCCACTACCGCGATAAGGATGACCTCTACGGGCAGATTTTTAACGAGGCAATCGGTCTATTTACCCCCCTGCGTAACCCGCTGCTCTTTTTGAATCGCCAAGTGATGTTTACCAAGCTGGAAACGACCTTAGCGGCGGTCCTAAAGAACTGTGCCGCGAACCGCGACCTGCTCCTGCTGATTATTGACGGCACCCCCGCCCGCAAGCTGGAGCAGCAGCTCCGCCCAATTTTGACCACTAATATCGGCGGGATCCTTAACCAGTTTGGAATCACCCAGAAGAGCCCGATTCCGGAGGACCTGGTAATCACCTACATCCTCTCCATCTTTATCAGTGTCCTCTCCTGGTGGCTCCACGAGGGCAACGACCAGCACCTGACCGCTCGTCAGCTCGCCCACACTTTAATTGAGCTGGCCCTTGACGGCCACATGCACGTGCTGGGCTTGGAAATGAAATAATAACCTTTAAAACTGGAACAGTGCCTCCAGAGTTCGGCAAAATCGAACTCTGGAGGCACTGTTACGTGTAGATTGTTTTAACCCGCTATGCTTCTTTAACCACGAAGATCCGTGAGCTGAAGTCGGACGGGTCCTTCTCCGGCTTAGTCCGGTCCATAATCCGCGGGACAAAGTAACCGGCGTTCATTAATTCAACGCCGGAGAACTTCTCCTGACCGTCGTTAACCGTGTACTGCTTTTCCGGATCCATCCCGGCAAAGTACACCCGGATGTAGGCTGGGTTAGCCCCGTTGAGAATTTGGAAGCGGGCCGCAATCGCCTGCGTCCGGTCCGCGTTGACAACCTCCCAACCGTAAACGTTATCGCTAACCGTATCCGGATTTTCCAGCCGGTAGAAACGTCCAAACTGGAAGAGCCGCCGGTATTGCTTGTAAAAGGCCACCTGATCCTTAATCTCTGCCAGCTGGTCGGCCGGGAGCTTCGTAATGTCCAGCTCGTAACCAAAGTCCCCGAAGTAGGCTACCGCCGCCCGGGTCGCCAAGGAAGTCAGCCGGCCCATCTGGTCATTCGGCACGGCCGAAACGTGAGCACCCCACATCGACTGCTGGTAGCCATAGGAGGTTCCATCCTGAATCTTGATCCGTTCCACCGCGTCGGTGTCATCACTACACCATGCCTGGGGTGCGTAGTACATCATTCCAAGGTCAAAGCGGCCGCCACCCGAGGCACAGGATTCAAAGAGCACCTCTGGGAAGGCTTGGGTCAGTCGGGCATACAGCTGGTAGACACCGAGGATGTAACGGTGGGCAAATTCAAGCTGACGGTCGGCTGGCAGCTGGGCCCCGTACATTTCGGTAATGTTCCGGTTCATGTCCCACTTGATGTAATCCAGGCGGGTCTTCTTAATGATTGCGGCAATGTGGTCAACCAAGTAGTCGACCACTTCAGACCGGGTCATATCAAGCACGTACTGGTTCCGGGCGGGGGTGCTCTGCCGGCCCGGCGTGGCAATCAGCCAGTCCGGGTGGTCCGCATAGAGCTGGCTGTCGATTGAGATCATTTCCGGCTCAAACCAGAGGCCGAACTTCATTCCCCGGTCGTGCACCTTTTGGGCAAAGCCGTCAATGCCGTTAGCAAACTTCTTTTCGTCAACGAACCAGTCGCCGAGGCTGGACTTATCATCGTCCCGGTGGCCAAACCAGCCGTCATCCAGCACGAACATTTCAATCCCTAATTTGTGGGCCTCGTCGACAATCGGCATCAGCTTGTCCTCGGTAAAGTCCATGAAGGTGGCCTCCCAGTTGTTAATCAGGATTGGCCGTTCCTGGTGGGCAAAGTGCGGGTTGACCAGGTGGTCCTGGTAGAAGTCTGCCAGCTGCTGGCTAAGGGCGTTGAAGCCGTCCGCAGAGTAACTCATCACTGCTTCGGGCGTTTGGAAGCTCTCCCCATCCGCCAGGTGCCAGCCGAATTCATCCGGATTGATCCCGACCAGTACCCGGGTTGTGTCGAACTGGTCAACTTCTACGGAATCCAGGAAGTTGCCGGAATAAATGAAGTTAAAGCCGAAGACGCCGCCCTGGTTATTATCGGTATGCGGCCGGGCCAGCATGAAGAACGGGTTGTGCTGGTGGCTCGAAGCCGTCCGCAGGCTGCTAATGCTTTGCACCCCTGCGCGCAACGGGGTCCGGACCAGGTGTCGTTCCCGGGCCCAGCTTCCGGCAAACTGGACCATGTCATAATTGCTGTCCGGCAGGTCCAGCTGGGCACTCAAAGCCCGGTTGAGGACAATCTCTTCGCCGTGGTTGGTAAAGGTAGCGCTCCGGACAATCACGTCTTCCTGATCAAAAATCGTGTAGTGCAGGGTCAGCGTCACGTCGGCATAGTCATCCCGAAATTCCACGTCCAGGGTCTGGGCATCGCCGCCCTGGTCATCAAAAGACGCCGGCAGGTCGGCCAGCCGCTGCTTGCCAGCGGTAATCTGATAGCCCGCGTACTTGAATTCCGACGTCCGTGAACCGTTGTGGTAGGTGATTTGGTAGGCTGGGTAGCGGTAGTCGCCCTTTCCCAGGCCGGCGTATTCCTGCTTAATCAGTTCGAGCTGGAAGTCCGGCTGCTCTACGGTCAACGTGTTGGTGCAGTCATGTTCTTCCCGGCTGGCCAGGTTGCTGTAAGCTGGCTTGACCGGAATCCGGGGACCGTAATACAGCTGACCGGCTTCGCCATTTTCCAGGATTTTGAAAATATAGCTGGTCTTCGCCGTTTGCAGGTGAAACAATTTTTGCTCTTCATTTACGTGGATACTCATTTTGAATAACCCCTTTTATTTGTGATTGTTGAATCCGCTTTCAGCTACTATTATATTAAACTAAATTCCGGCAATCCATAGCAATTTAGCTTCATCCATGGCAAAATGATTGTAAAAACATTTTGCCATGGATGAGTTGTTACGAGCAGTTTAATCAATCCGATTGATTTATCTTTTCCAAACATATTAACCGGGAGCATGGAGGAAGCAAGCATTATGGACAGTGAATTTAAGAACCTGAATACCAACCACTTGGAGAGCAACGTCCTCTTTATCGGTCAGGACAGTTGCCCGCCAAATTACTTTTTCCGGGGCAACAACGTCCGCAGCAATTACGTCCTCCACTACATCCTCGCTGGGCAGGGGACCTTTTCGTCTGCCAACCGGCCCGCCGTTAGTCTCAAACGCGGCGATGTCTTCCTCCTGCCGAAAGACGTTCCCTGCTTTTATCAGGCAGACGGCCAGCAACCGTGGACGTACCTGTGGATTGGCTTTACGGGTACTAAGATTAAAACGATGCTTGACGGCTCCAAGCTCGGCAGCCAGCGCTACCTGCGCCAGGTCCAGGACAGCCAGTTCAGCCAGTACTTAAACCGCCTCTACGACACCCTCAAGTGCGGAAATTCCCTGGCGAACGACATCCTTGCCGAAGCGCTGACCTACCAAATGTTTTACCAGCTGGTCACCGAATTTCCCGGGAAAGCTTCCCCCACCGGCGGGAAGGCCCAGCAGCACCTCCAGTTAGCCCAAAGTTATTTAGAACAGAACTACCGGTACAGTACGTGTACGGTTGCCAGGCTCTGTGAACATCTGGGCCTCTCCCGCAGCTACCTCTACACTATTTTCAAGAAGGGGCTGACGGTTTCTCCGCAGGGCTACCTGACCCGCTTACGGATGGAAGAAGCCCGACAGCTGCTCCGGGCCTCCACCGCACCGGTCCGGGAAATTGCCAGCGGTGTTGGCTACCATGACGAGTTTACCTTTTCCAAAGCCTTCAAGCGGTACACCGGCTTTAGTCCAAGTGCGTACCGGCAGACGAGGTACTAATATATTCAAACGACCTCCAGTGCTCGGCAAAACCGAACGCTGGAGGTCGTTTGGTACTTCTTCAAGACTACTTTTCCCACAAGAATTTAATCAATGCGCGGTTAACCGCCGGATTGTCATGAAGCTTAGAATGCTGGGCATTCTTTCCATGAAAGACTTTTACTTGGTACGACTTGGCCCGGCTGGCCACCAGGTATTTGAGGCTGAGCGATGACACATTTGGAACCGTTCCATCAGTACCGTGCCCAACATCGCCAACGATATTCAGCACCGCTACCTGCCCCTTGGGGTAGATTTGCCGGACCTTGGTCATCTCCCGATAAGTCGCGTTCATCTTATTGGGCTTGCCGTTTTGCGCCAATTTGAGCCCTTGCGGCTGGCGAATTGCGGCGGGCATCCCGGCAAAATTTAATCCCGCAAAGTGCCCCGCGATGTCAACCTGCTTTTGCAACTGGGGCATCCGGGGATTCCGGCCGTTTTGCAGCTCATAATAAATAATTGAAATGTTTCCCAGCGAATGGCCAACCATGTTAACTTTATCAATTCCGTACCGTTGCTGCAGGACCCGAACCACGTTAGCGGCCCACTCCCCGTGCTTTTGAAAGTTTAACTGCCGGTTATCCTGGTAGTTCACCTCAACAATTGGGTTAATGGCGTGGCGCTGCATTGTCCCGTGCAGGGTCACCTGACCGCTCCTATTAACGTCCGCCCGAAGAACCGTCTTGGTAACGCCCGCTTTCTTGGCCGCACTAACCATTTGCTCTTCAGCGTGGTAGGAAGAACCGCCACCATGAAAGAAGAGGGTCGGGGTCGTCGATTGCACAAAGCGGCTTGTCCGCTGCTGACTGTGCCAAGCAAAGCCAGCAATTATTGCTAGGGCCGCAAGCACTAAGCCGGCTGCCCAACGCTGTGTATTCTTGCTCAATCTAATCTCATCCCTTCATTGACTGGATAGAAAAAGGCCAACCACTGGGGGTCAGCCTCGCTCAATTTTTTAGCTAGTCGTTCAAATGGGCCTTGCGGGCCTGTTCAATGTCAAACTCCGGGAACCAGATCCCAATTTCGTGCTGGGCACTCCCAACCGTATCTGACGTGTGAATAATGTTCCGCAGGTTGCCATCTGGCCATTCCCGGCCGTAGTCGCCCCGGATTGTTCCCCATTCGGCTTCACCAGGGTTGGTTGCCCCCGCCATGTTGTGGATGGCGTGAACGACATTGGTCCCGGAAACCACAATGCCGACAATCGGGCCCTCCGTCATGTATTCCAACAGTTCAGGGAAGAAGGGCTTATCAACCTTGTCGGCATAGTGCTGACGCAGTTTTTCTTCAGTTGGGATAATCATCTTGAGCGCTTCGATCGTGTAGCCCTTTCGCTCAATTCGAGTAATAATATCCCCGATGTGGCGGGTTTTAACACCATCCGGCTTGACCAATACCAACGTATATTCATCTTTTACCATTAGGGAACATCTCCTTATAAATCACTAATGATAGCGTACCATATCACCCGCCATCATGAAAGCGATTTATTTTTTATCGGCAAATTCGTGCTCAATCACCAGCTGCTGGCTCGCCGCGGAATTAATCGCGGGCGTCACCGCTCCCTTGCTCAGCAAGGTCAGCTGGTGCATTGCCCGGGTGGCCATCGTGTAAACCATCCCGACGGCATCCACGTTTGTCAGGTTGGCTGCGGAAACATCCGCGGCGATGACGGCGTCGAACTCCAGTCCCTTGGCCAGGTACACCGGCAAGACCAGAATCCCCGTCGGCAGGTCGCTGTCCCGGGCCGTCAAGAGGTGCAGGCCGTCCAGCTGGTGCTGGTGCAAAAAGCGATAGATTGTCTGGGCCTGCTCCCGGTTCTTGGTTAACACCGCGACCGATTCGTGGTCCGCCCGCTGCTGAACAGCATTTTCCAACAGGGCCTGCTTGAAGCCGGCGTCGTCATACCGGACCAGCAGGCGGGGCTTGGCACCATGCCGGGTAAAGGAAATAATCTGGTCGCCGTCCGGGAGCAGGGCCTTGGCAAAGTCGGTAATTTCCGTGGTCGACCGGTAGCTGCGGTTAAGGACGATCAGCTGGGGGTGCTTGGCATCCAGCACCGTCCGCAGTTCCTGGAGCATGGCCTGCGGGAGCTGGAGCGGCTTAAACAGGGCCTGCTCACTGTCCCCCAGCACAGTAAACTTGGCTTTAGGAAAGGCGTGCCGGAGGTAAACCAGGGTGGCCAGCGGGTAGTCCTGCATTTCGTCGATAAAGACATACTGGAAAGCACGGTTCTGACCACTGCCGGTTATCAAATCCCGCAGGTACAGCAAGGGTGCCGTGTGCATCAGCTTGATCCGGTGGTATTCGATCTCGTTCTGGTAATCGGTGATCACCCCGATCCAGTCCCGGTTGCTAATCGTTTGGGGCAGGGCGACCTGCCGCAAGAAGCGCTCATACTGGTTATAAAAATCGATGAAGTAGTTATTGTAAATGGCATCGGCGACCACCCGCAGGCGGCGCTTGGCAAGTTTGCGGGCAAGGTAGGCAAATTGGGCTTCCTCATCGGGGAAATCATCCACCGACCGTTGACCGTATAGGCGGTGCAGCTGCTGGACGTCTAACTCGTCGAGGGCCTTAGCCACCCAATCTTTCTTGGCTTCCTCCCGTACCCGGTGCTGGAGCTCGCGAATCAGCTGGTTTTTCAGCTTAACTAACCGGTCCGCAACCGACAGCGAAGCCGGTAGCCCCTGGTACAGTTCCCGAATATGGTCGGCACTGAAAAAGACCTGGCTATTAAAGGTCAAGTTAGCAAACTGAACCTCGTCGGCCGGCAACTGGTGAACGTACTGGCGCACCGCCGTCATCACCGTGGCACTTTCGAGAAAGTCAGCTGCCGCGTGCGCAGCCGTCGCTTCGCTTTGCCGCTCTTCATAGCGGTCAAAGAGGGTTTCCACTTGCAGCCCCTCAAAGCGGCGCCGCAAAAAGCCCGCCAACGTTACTTGCCGCATGTTCCGCTCTCCCAAGCTCGGCAGGACCTCTGAGATATAGTGGCTAAAGAGGTTGTTGGGACTGAATAAAACGATTTGGTCGGCGTTCAGGTCAGCCCGGCTGTGGTAAAGCAGGTAGGTAATCCGCTGTAAAATCGCCGAGGTTTTCCCGGAACCGGCCACCCCTTGCACCAGCAAGAGGTCACTGCTCGTGTTGCGGATAATGTTATTCTGCTCCTGCTGAATCGTTGCCACGATGTTGTGCATGTACTGGTCATTTTGGGCTCCCAGCGCTGCCTGAAGCAGCTCGTCCCCTACCGTTTCATTGGTATCGAACATGTTCGTGATCCGCCCATCTTTGATGGTGAACTGCCGCTTTTTAACCAGCTCGGTCGACTGGGTACCAGCTGGTGTTTCGTACTGCACCTTGCCCAGGGTACCGTTATAGTAAACTCCAGAGATGGGCGCCCGCCAATCATAGATCAAAAAGTCCGTCCGGTCGCTGTTCATGAGGGAGGCAGTCCCGATATACAGGCGTTCCGGTTCGTCTTCCCCCGGGTCTAGGATGTCGATCCGCCCAAAGTATGGGGACCCCTGAAGATTTTGCAGGGTCCGCAACTGGTGGTTGATGATGTTTTCATTTTCCGCCGCTTGGGAGACCAGCCGCCGTTGCTGTTCCAGCTCCGACCGCGATTCGGCAATATCATCGACTTCGTAGCGGTTAATCGAGGCGTTTTCGCTATAATTCTTTTCTACCGCCCGGGTTTCCTGGTGGGCTTCGTCAACCGCCTGTTCCGCCGTGGCGACCTGACGCTTGATCTCCCGCTCGACCTGGTCCACCCGCGCTTGCTCCGCCCGTTGTTCTCCTGCTTCCATTCAAGCCCCTCTTTTCTCAATTTTTATGACTATCCATTTTAGCATTTTATTGTCCCTAACCATAACGTTTCGCATAAATAAAAAAGAGGCGGCGTTTTCGCCTCACCCCTAAACTAATCTGCACCTGGCGCCGTGGGTAGCTTTTTTAATGAATGCTTCAAAATGAATGGTGCCAAGACCGTCGCCAAAATAATCACGGTAATGACGTCAGAGTAGTACATTGACGACAGCAGGTGGGCCTCGTAGCCAATCTGGGCCGTAATCAGGGCCATTTCCCCCCGGGCCACCATTCCGCTGCCGACCACGTAGGAGCTGGTCATGTTAAAACCGGCTAAGCGGGCACCGGCGCCGCAACCGATCAGTTTCGTCAGGCAGGCCAGAATCGTCATCACAATTACAAACACGAGCGACTCCGAAATGTTGTCAAAGCGCATATTAAGACCGACGCTGACGAAGAAGAGCGGGATAAAGATTGCATAGCCGATTGGTTCAAAGCTCCGGTCAATCGTTTCCTTGCGGTGGGTATTGGCGACCGCGATTCCAGCGAAGAAGGAACCGACCGCCCCGCTCAGGCCAACGTAATGGGCAATTGCGGCCATCCCCAAGCAGATAATCATCGCCATAACGGAGGGGGCCGCCTCGGTCAGCATGTGTTCACTAATCCGCATCAGGTATGGCGCCAGCCACCTTACCAGGAGGTAGGTCCCCCCGAAGAACAGGACCTGCAAGCAGAGGGCCAGCCAGAGGGGCAGGCTGCTGTGGGCGTTGCCGCCCTCGCCGTTGATGACACTAATCATAACCGACAGCATCATTACGCCAATAATGTCATCCGCCACCGCCGCCCCGAGAATGGTAGCGCCCTCCCGGCTGCTCAGCTGGTTAAACTCCCGCAGGACCGCCACGGAAATGCTGACGGACGTGGCCGCAAAAATGACCCCGATAAAGACCGACTCCGTTTTCGTGAAGCCGAAGAAATAACTGGCCGGGGCCATAATTAAGACCGGTACCAGTGCGCCCGCCGCCGCTACGAAGAAGGCCGGCTTGAGGTATTTTTTCAGCTGGGACAGGTCGCTCTCCAGCCCAGCGATAAACATTAAAATGATGACCCCGATTTCCTGAAACTCATTCATCATGGCATTCAGGTGCACCCAGTTAAGAACCGCCGGCCCCACGAGAATCCCCACGAGAATCTGCCCGATTACTTCGGGAATCTCAATCCGCCGGCAATAGTGCGCCACAATTTGTGTTAGCAGCAGCAGCCCTGCTAGGGTGGCAATAAACTCCATATCTAATCCTCCACGTTAATCTAAAAAAATCACTATGCCCTATCATAGCATAACTTGGATTATGAATTAACGACGACAGCTTTGATAATTAACGT
Organism: Limosilactobacillus antri DSM 16041; assembly: GCF_000160835.1. Classification (GTDB taxonomy): domain Bacteria; phylum Bacillota; class Bacilli; order Lactobacillales; family Lactobacillaceae; genus Limosilactobacillus; species Limosilactobacillus antri. Next base: position 60,135 of record NZ_GG700738.1, on the reverse strand, counting down.
TATAATAAGGAGTGTGGAGAAAAGGGCTTTTCAGTGGGTTCGCCGCAAACGCACCTTCATTGTCCCCTTTCCAATTTCTTAACCAAGATTATCTAAAGCAATTATTCCATCCTAAACCAAGGAGGTCTTACTGTGAGCAATCGCCAACCCATTAAGCGTTCCCGCGATGTATTAAACAAGCCCATGTCAATGGCATTCATTTCCTTAATCTGGCGGGGAATCATCATCGGCATCCTAACGGGGCTAATCGTTAGTGTTTTTCGGTGGATCATCGACCATACTTTAAAGCTGCTAATGGTCGTTTACCCGTTCATGACTAGCCACCCCCACTACATCATCCTGTACATACTGGGGACTCTGGCGGTCGGCCTGGTGCTAAGCCGCATTCTCAAGCCCGCCCTGCTGGACCTTACCGGTTCCGGCGTGCCCCAAATTGAAGCCATCCTATTAGACGAACACCGGATGAACGCCTGGAGCGTCCTCTGGCGCAAGTTTGTTGGCGGGCTCCTGGCAATCTGTCCCGGGCTCTTCTTAGGCCGTGAGGGGCCCTGCATTCAAATGGGGGCCTGTGTCGGCCAGCTGCTCGGCCAGCGTAGCCGCATGAGTGATAAGGAAAAACGCTTTCTCCTGGAGTGCGGCGTCGCGGCCGGGCTCTCGGCAGCGTTCAGTGCGCCCCTAGCCGGCGTTATTTTCCTGCTTGAAGAAATTACGTTTGACTTCCACCCCCAGGGCTGCATTACCGCTTTGGCCGCCGCAATTGCGTCCGACGCCGTGACAATTTTATTCTTTGGGGTCCGGCCGTGCCTGTACCTCCCGCTCCATGCTAATTTGCCGCAGAGCAGCTATCCCTGGATAGTCCTCCTCGGCATTTTGATCGGCCTGCTGGGCTTTGGCTACCAGTACACCCTGCTAAATTTGCGCTGGTGGTACAGCAAAATTAAGCTGCCCGCAATCTACCACTGTTTAATTCCATTGCTCTTAGTGATCCCGATTGGTTTATGGAATGCGAAAATCCTGGGCGGCAGTCATGACTTCATCTCATACATTGCCAGCCTTAACCAGTCCCAGCACCTCACCGCACTGCTCGGCCTCCTGCTTGTCTTCTTTATCGTTCGCTTCTGCTTCTCCATGATTAGCTATGGCGCCTCCGTCCCCGGCGGGATCTTTATGCCGATCCTGGTTTTAGGAGCATTGATCGGGGCGATTGTCGGGATCATTATGATCCGCCAAAACATTATTCCGCTGTCCTGTTACTTAAACCTCATCGTCATTTCAATGGCGGCCTACTTCGGTTCAATTGAGGAGGCACCATTCACCGCGATCACCCTGCTTACCGAAATGGTCGGCTCGGTCGACCAAATTCTGCCAATGACGATTCTGACCTTTATCGCTTATATTACCAGCAACCTGCTTGGCGGGCAGCCGATTTACGCCGCCCTGCGCAGGGAAATGTTTGCTAACTAGCATGACTGGAAATGTCGTATCTTAATCGTAACTAAAACGAGCGGCTGGTGAGAAAGTAAAATTTTCTCACCAGCCGCTTGCTAATTCCGAATATTGTCAAGGCCCAAAGAGGCTGCGCGGCGCAACCCAGAGCCGGGTTACAGCGACACTTTTTATTTCCTGAACTTGCGGGTGTTTTCCGCTAGGTGGACCAAATTACGTAAGAAATCGTGGGTCGTCGCTTCGTAGTTATACTTCTTACCCAGGTCATAGATATAGCCGTTAATGTAGTCGACCTCAGTCGGCCGGTCCTTACTCATGTCCTGGTACATCGACGGGTAGTGGAGCGGGTTGGTGACCTCACTGACGTACTTGATTGTCTGCCACTCCTCTTCCCGGGTGCTGAGCAGCTGGATTCCGGCCCGCTCGGCCACATCAAAGGCCTCGTTGATTAACTGCTTGCCCAACTTTTCCGCACCATCGTAGTCAATAAACTGGCCCATTTGAATTTCAAACAGGGTACAGATGGTGTTGATAACGGAGTTAAAGACGACTTTCGTCAGTAACGTCCCGTAGAAGTTGTCGGTTAAGTGGGGATTGATGTTTGCCGCGGTAAAGTCCGCCACGATCTCCTTAACCCGGTCATCGGCCGTCCCGGTCTGGGCCGCCATGTTAATCGAGCCGGCACCGGCCTTGCCGATAAAGTCCACGTCACCAGCCTTGTTGAGGACGGTCCCGATCAGGCAGGTTCCCGCCACCACGTGTTCCTTCGGGAAATACTGGTTGATCTTTTCGATGTGGCCCATCCCGTTCATCCCCGAGAAGACGTACTGGTGGTCGGGATGGAAGAAGTGGGCGCTCCGTTCCAACAGGTCCTGCAGCGTCATCTGCTTAGCAAACACGATGAACACGTCTGGGTCACCCGCGTACTCTTCTGGAGAATAAATCTTGATTGGGACCAGGTGACGGTCCTCGTGGTCCCGGGAAACGTAAACGCCGCCCTGCTGCTTAACCGTGTCCACCTGGGGCTGCCAGTTATCCACAAAGTCGACCTGCGCATGGGCCAGCTCCTGTAACAACACCCCGAAGCGTAATCCCATGGCGCCAGCACCTAAAACCGTATATTTTAATGCCATTGAAGAGGACCTCCTTATTAATGTTAAGGGAATTCTAATCTTATCTTAATCCAAAGTCAATCACTATTTAATTCCGTTAGTAGACGGCGTCCTCCATTTCCATTAATTTAATATTAAGTCTCCAGCCTAATCTTCCGCTTTCACTGCTGCAAATGTTACAATAAACTTATTGAAGAATTAATAATTAACAGGAGGGAACGTCATGAGTTTTCTAAAGGGAAAAGTAGCACTGATCACTGGTGCGGGCCGGGCCGTCCTTGCAAACGGCAAGAGTGGCTCAATTGGCTACGGTATTGCGACCGCCTATGCTAAGGAGGGTGCCAACCTGGTGATTACCGGACGTAATACCAGCAAACTGGCCGCGGCAAAGAAAGAACTGGAAGAGCAATACGGTATCAAGGTTCTCACCGTCCAAGCGGACATTAACCGCCAGGCTGATAACCAGGCCGTCGTCCAAAATGTTGTCGACCAAATCAAACGGGAATTTGGCCAATTGGACGTTTTGATTAACAACGCTCAGGCTTCGGCTTCCGGGGTCACCCTGGCCGACCACACCAGCGAGCAGTTTGACCTCGCCATTTATTCCGGCTTGTACGCCGCCTTTTACTACATGCAGGCTTGTTATCCGCTGCTCAAGGAAAGCCAGGGTTCCGTGATTAACTTTGCCTCTGGTGCCGGGCTCTTCGGCAATTACGGCCAAAGTGCCTACGCAGCGGCGAAGGAAGGGATTCGGGGGCTCAGCCGGGTCGCCGCGACCGAATGGGCCAAGGATAACGTCAACGTGAACGTCGTCTGCCCACTGGCCTGGACGGCGAAATTGGAGCAATTCAAAGAAGCCTTCCCGGATGCTTTCAAGGCCAACGTCCACGTTCCGCCAATCGGCCACTTTGGCGACGCGGAAAAGGAAATTGGGCGGGTCTGCGTCCAGCTGGCCTCCCCGGACTTCAAGTACATGACCGGTGAAACCCTCACCCTCGAAGGCGGCCTGGGCCAGCGGCCATAATTTATAGGAAATCAAAGCTCCCCCTTAAATCAGCTGATCGCGGCTGGTTTAAGGGGGAGTTAGTTTATCGGGAAACTGTTCAGGCTGCTTCGCGGAAGCTACTGTTTAAATTGGTTATGGACGTATTCCGCGTATAGCGGAGTGGTCTGGATCAATTCCTCGTGCGTTCCCGCGCCCGAAACGGTCCCGTGGTCAATGAAGTAGATCTGGTCGGCATCAACAATCGTACTCAGCCGGTGGGCAATAATCAGGGTGGTCCGGCCCTTCATCAGACTAGCCAGAGCCTTTTGCACCATCGCCTCCGATTCGGAATCAAGACTGGCGGTGGCTTCATCCAGCATCAGGATCTTTGGATCACGCAGGAAGGCCCGCGCGATGGCAATCCGTTGCCGCTGGCCGCCAGAAATCTTGATCCCGCGTTCACCGATTTGGGTATCCAACTGGTACTCTAATTCCCGGACAAACTGGTCAGCGTAGGCCATCTTTAAGACTTGCCAGAGTTCCTCATCGCTGACCTCACGATCAAGGCCGTAAACCAGGTTCTCGCGGATCGTTCCCGGCATCACCGCGGAGTTTTGTCCAACCAGGCCAATCTGTTCACGCCAAACGCCCAGGTTAATGTCCTCAATATTTTCATCGCCGAGCATAATTTGCCCCGCCGTTGGCTGGTAAAAACGTTCAATCAAGGAGAAGATCGTGGTCTTCCCCCCGTCAGAGGGGCCGGCAAAGGCACCGACCGTATTCGGCTTGGCGACAACGTTGACGTCATAGAGGATCTGCTTCCCTTCCTCATAGGCAAAATCAACGTGTTCGAGCTTCAGCGGCTGGTCGATCACGGCCACCGCTTTTTCTGCCCTGGCCTTTTCTTCATCTTCATCCAGCATTTCCTGGATCCGTTCCGTCGAACCGCTGGTCTTCGCTAATTCGTTGAAGAGCTGGGTCACCATCAGGACCGGACTCATCATTTGGAAGAGGTACATCAGAAACGAAATCAGCGTCCCCATCGAAAGGGTCCGGTTCATCACCCGGACCGCCCCGTAACTCAGGACCCCCGATGAAGAGGACCATCATCATGTTTGTCAACGGCGTAGTCAGCGAATTGATTTTGGCTTCCTTTACCCCAATTTTGTACAGGTTGCTGATCCGCTGCTTCCCGCTCTTCAACTCCTTCTCTTCGGCGTTAGAAGCCTTCACTAGGCGAATTTCGCCCAGGGTCGTGGTCGAATCGCCCGAGAAACGGGCCAACTCGTCCTGGCGCTGCCAGCCAATCCGGCCGGCAATCTTCATGATCGGCATGACGGCGAGGAAGACTACCGGCACCGCAATAAAGATAATCGCGGTCATCTTCCAATCCATCATAATCATGATTACCAGGGCCCCGAAGAATTGCAGCATGGAGGTCAGCGAATTCGGCATTGTGTTCGCCAAAAACACCCAGGATTAACCCGGAAACGGCACTGATCAGCGTTCCAGCGATAAAGAGGACAATCGTTTCCGCCACGAGCTGCTTATCAAGCTGGCCGTTATAGCTATTGATTAGTTTTTGGGCCATCTTTGGTACCCATAAGTTAATTCCGGTTGCCACCAAGCCGATGATAATCCCGACGATAAACTGCCAGTACTTCGGCTGGACCTGGTTAATCAGCTTGAAAAAGCTCCGGAAGTTAAAGCGGCCCTGGCCACGATCGACGATTTGATTTGTGATCATCGTTTTACCTCACTAATTAACGTTATACTTCGGTACCGATGCATCTAATATGCCACCTTCATTCAGGACGTCAACATATTTCGGTACCAAATTATTTTGCGAATAACTTTTTTTTAATTGGCGGGCCCAGTTAAACAAAATTCGGCAACCGAACAGCGAGCTAATTTACGCCACGTTCAGTTGCCGAAAGGAAAGTTATTTAAATTGAAAATACGGTTCCCGCAAACGGAGCCAGCTAGTTCAGGTAGGCGGTGAACAGGTTAATGTAAAGTTCAATGAAGTTCAGATACATTTGCCGGTCGACGTATTCGTTAACCTGGTGTGGTGTGTCATTTCCCGGCCCAAAGACCGCCAAGGGGAACTGGGGTCCCTTATCAACCACTAAGTTGGAGGCATCCGTCACCGGGTTAAGGGCAAAGGTCGGGACTGCTTGACCGGCGTACTGACTGCCGATCTTTTGGGCCAGTTGAACGAAGCGGGACCGGCCGGTGGTTTGGATTGACGGTTGCGACATATAGATGTCCAAATCGATTTTTGCTCCCGCCTGGTTAGCGGTCTTAGTCAGGTCCCTTAAGCGGTCCGTTACCAAGTCATTATTGAATTCCGGAATGGTGCGCACGTTGACCTTGGCAGTCGCCCGGGCCGGGATCGAGTTCACCTGGTCGCCGCCGTTAAAGACGGTGGTATTGAAGGTTAGGCGGCCCAGCTGGGCGTTGGTCTTGTCAGTACCGCGAAAAGCCTGGTTGGCCTGCACCAGCAGTTTCATCAAGGGGTCGATAGCATTGTAGCCCTCATCTGGCATCGAGCTGTGGGCCGCGATGCCGTGCGAGGTCAATTTAATATCCATCGAGCCCTTGTGCGCCGTTGCAATCCGGTAGCCCGTCGGTTCGGCAATCAGCAGGGCGTCAACATCATCCATGTAGCCCTGGTCCTTCAGGTAGCGGGAACCCTGCTCGCCAATTTCTTCGCCCGCGGTCGCCATCAAGCGGATGGTCCCCCGCTTCAGCAGGTGATTCTGCTGGATGGTAATCATCGCAATCACCAACGCCGCCAGGCCAGACTTCATATCGGTTGCTCCACGGCCGTAAAGGTGACCATCCCGCTCCGTGAGCGTAAACGGGTCACTGTGCCACTGGCTCAGCTCGCCAGCGGTTACCACGTCCATGTGCCCGGAAACGCCCAGGACCGGTTTGCCGCTCCCAATTTCGGCGACCAGGTCCGCCCGGTTGTCTGATAACGGGAGAATTTTGGCGGTAATCCCGTATTTGGCAAAGAGGTCGTGGAGGTAAACTGCGACTTTCATTTCATTATCATTGACCGATTGAATTGCTACCAGGTCGGCCAAAACTTGGACCTTTTCCTGGTCAGTAAAAACTTGTTCCATCAAGCTCGCTCCTTTCAACGCCGTTTCATATAGTACAGCATTTAACAAAAGCCCGCCAAATTAACATTTAGCGAGCTTAGACAGAGCCGTCTGGCAGAGTTGAACTGCCGTACCACCCTTACCATGGATGTGCTCTACCTACCTGAGCTAAGACGGCACCTAAATTATAACCGAGATTGATCCGCACAACAACCATCCGGCATTATAAAAGCCAGCCCGACCCGAGCTGGCTTTTATCCTATATTATTTCTCTTTTTTCTTTGCCAAGAAGGAGTGGTGCATCCCGTAAGCAAAGTAAATCAGCAAACCGAAAATAAACCAAATTCCCGCGTAAAGCTTTGCCTGGTAGTCCAGACCGAAGAACACCAGCAGGGAAGCCAAGAAGGCCAGTGCCGGCATGACCGGATAGAACGGCATCTTGAATGATGGGTCCGCAATATCCTTTCCTTCACGCTTACGCAGGGCGTAGATTCCCAGCGAAACGAACATGAAGGCGATCAGCGTCCCCGCAGAAACCAGCTGTGACAGGAAGGCGAACGGGAAGAAGGCGGCAATCACAATCGCCACGATCGTCAGGGTCCACAGTGCCCGGTTCGGCCGTCCCGACTTGTCAACCTTGCCCAGCCACTTCGGCAGCATTCCGTCACGGCCAAACGAATAGATCAACCGGGAACCGGCTAAACTCATACCAATCAAGGCGGTAAACATTCCGACCACGGCAATGGACTGAACGACTACGGCGACACCACCGTGACCTGCCGCCCGCAATGCCAAACCAACCGGTTCCGCACTGTTAGCGTACTTCGTGTACGGGAGTACCCCCATCAAAACCATCGCTACCGAAACGAACAGAACCACGGCAATCAGCAGGGAACCGAGGATTCCCCGCGGCATCGTCTTTTGCGGATTAATGGCTTCCGCCGAGTTCGCGGCAATTGAATCAAAACCGATGTAGGACAGGAAAATCATTGATACCCCAGCGTAAATTCCCTGCCAGCCACCAAACGCGCCGTTCGCGGTTTCATGGTACTGCGGAATAAACGGCACGTAGTTGCTCGACTTGATGGCGGTCAGACCAACCACCACAAAGAGCAGGATGGCGAAAACCTTCAAAACCACTAACAGGTTTTCCACCCTGGCCGCCTTCGATGCCCCGTTGGCAATCAAGATTGCCACGACGGCAATGACGACCACGGAGATAATGTCGACAACCCCGCCCTCGGTTCCGAAGGCGTTAGACAAAGCAGCCGGCAGCTTGATTCCTGCCGGGGCCAGCAACGCCCGCAGGTTAGCGGACAGCCCGGCACCAACGAAGGCCAGGGCGATAAAGTATTCTGCCAGCAGGGCCCAGCCGGCAATCCAACCGAAGAATTCGCCAAACACCACGTTGATCCAGGAATAAGCAGACCCTGCAAACGGCATTGCCGCCGCCATTTCAGCATAGGCAAAGGCCACTAATCCGGCGACCACCGCGGCCACGACAAAGGAAATGGCGACTGCCGGCCCGGTGTGCATCGCCGCTACTTCACCAGGAAGGGTGAAGATCGATGCGGACACAATCGTTCCCACCCCGAGTGCTAAGAAGTCCCGCACCTTTAACGATCGAACCAGGTGACCGTCCTTATTTTCATAGACGCGCGGGTCTTCTTTCCGGGTGATTGTTTTCCAAAAACTCATGCTTCTTCCTCCCTCAATTAAATCTTAATTAGAATCGTAAGAAAACTTTAATTTATTCTACCAATCGTTTATCAATTGGTCAAATGTTAATTAATAATGGAAGCCTTTTCTTATTAAGCCCCGTCAAAACTTAATTTTATTAAGGGTGCGGACTTGTTCTAATCGGGCGTGTAGAGGAGTACACTGGTATTAAGATTTTTATTTTGGGGTGAAGAAAAAATGTTAAGCAACGCTGAAATTTACCAGGCGATTCAGGTCATGCGCAAGGAGTATCCCGATGCGGGAACGACGCTAATCGCCGACACGCACTTTCACTTTTTGCTGGCGGTCATCCTCAGCGCCCAGTCAACCGACCAATCGGTTAACCAGCTGACCCCCGCCCTCTTTGAGCGCTTCCCCCTGCCCCAGGACCTGGCGGCTGCGGAACCAGCGGACGTTGAACCCTACATCAAACGGCTCGGTCTCTACCATAATAAGGCCAAGTATTTAGTCAATTGCGCCCGCAAGCTGGTGACCGACTTTAACGGGGTTGTTCCCCAGACCCTCAAAGAGCTTACTTCTCTGCCCGGCGTCGGGCGCAAGGTGGCCGACGTTGTCCTGGCGGAGTGCTTTGCCATCCCCGCCTTCCCGGTCGACACCCACGTCAGCCGGGTTGCCCGCCGCCTAGCGATGGTCCCGCCCAAAGCTTCCTTGCTCACCATTGAAAAGAAGCTGATGGAAGCCGTCCCACGGGACAAGTGGCTCGACGCCCACCACTCTATGATCTTTTGGGGTCGTTACCGCTGTATGGCCCGGAACCCCCGGTGCAGCGACTGCCCCCTCCTGCCAATGTGCATTACCGGCCAGCAAAATGTCCTCTGATTTGATAGTCAAAATAAAAATTTTGCTTGTAAATAGTTAGTTGCTATAATAAGGGCCGATTATTTTACGAAGGAGAATGATTATGCACAAACCAATCATTGGCATATCCGGCTCGCGGATCATTAATAACGGCGGGGCACTACCGGAGCTACGTCAACGAGGACTACGTTGACTCAGTCATCCAAAACGGCGGAATTCCCTACATTATTCCCTTTAATGATAACGAAGAAGTGACGATGGCTCAGGTAGCCCAGCTCGACGCCCTGATTCTTTCGGGCGGTCATGACGTCACTCCTTGGAACTACGGCGAAGAGCCCCAGCAAAAAATCGGCATGATTTGGCCGGCCCGGGACCGCTTTGACATGCGCCTGCTTCGGCAAGCTGAGCAGAATCACATCCCGGTCCTTGGAATCTGCCGCGGTGCCCAGCTGATCAACGTCGCCCACGGTGGCTCCCTCTACCAAGACATTAGTTACCGGGAAGCGCCAACCCTCAAACACAACCAGGGCCACACCCCCGACCTGCCGACACAAACCATTAATTTACGTCAGGGCAGCCACCTAGCAGCGCTCTTTGACAGTCAGACAATTCACGTTAACAGTTTCCACCACCAGTTGATTAAGGACCTCGGTCAGGGCTTAACGGCGGACGCCAAGGCGCTCGATGGTGTTATTGAGGCCTTTGAAAACGCGGACGCTTCCGTCATCGGCGTCCAGTGGCATCCCGAAATGCTCCACCGCAGTGTTCAAGCGATGAATAACTTATTTACCGACCTCATCCGTCGGACAAAGAAAGAAGGCTTCTAAATGACAAAAACTAAACTGGGCTTCTGGTCAATCGTCCTCTTAGCTATCAACTCTATCATCGGCTCCGGGATTTTTCTGACCCCCGGCTCCGTCGTCTCGATGGTCGGCAGCAAGGCCCCGCTGGCCTACTTCCTGGCGGCGCTCTTTGCGGCCACCCTGGCGATTACCTTCGCGGCCGCGGCCAAGTACGTCAACAAGAGTGGAGCGGCTTACTCCTACGCCAAGGCAGCCTATGGGGAAAACATGGGCTTCTACATGGGGGTCGTCCGGTTTTTCTCCGCCTCTGTCGCCTGGGGTGTGATGGCCGTCGGCGTAATCCGGTCAACCTACTCCATCTTCGGCTGGAACCAGTCCTTTGGTAATATCACCCTCGGCTTCGTCGTCCTCATGCTGATTATCATGGTGGTCAACTTGCTCGGCCGCCGGGTCTTCACGATTATTAATGACCTGTCAACAATCGGCAAGCTCGGCGCACTTATCCTGCTGATCATCGCTGGGACCGTGGTCCTCCTCAAGACGGGGGACAACCACTTCGCCGAATTAGACCAGCTGACCAGCGGCGGGAAGCCCCTCATTCCGGCCTTCACCACCTCCGGCTTCGTTATGGCGGTGATTTCGTCCTTCTACGCCTTTACCGGCTTTGAAGCGGTTGCCACCGGATCCGAGGACATGCAGGAACCGGAAAAGAACTTACCGCGGGCGATCCCACTAGCCATCCTCATCATTGCCATTATCTACATCGGGGCGATTGCGATTGCCATTATGGTCAACCCGGTCGCCCTGGTTAAAACCAAGCAGGTCGTTGCCCTCGTCGCTATTTTCCACAACCAGGTCCTCCAAGACGTCATCCTGGCCGGTGCTATCATTTCGATGTTTGGCATCAACGTGGCGGCATCGTTCCACACTCCCCGGGTGCTGGAGGCCATGGCGAACGAAAACCAGGTTCCCCAGTTCATTGCCCGGCGGACCAAGCTCAACTTCCCGCTGGTTTCCTTTGCGATTACCCTCCTGCTGGCGGTGGGAATCCCGATGGCCTTCCAGTACAGCCTGCCGACCATTATCGTCATCAGTGCCACGGTGCGATTCTTTGAATTTATCGTGATCCCGCTGGGTGTGATCCGCTTCTACCGGGGCAAGAACCGGGAAGCCATCCTGCCGGCGAAGAAGAACCCCTTCACCGACGTGGTAATGCCGGTGCTAGCGGTGATCGTCACCATCGTCCTCCTGGCCCGCTACGACTGGGTCAGCGAATTCAGTATTCACCAGGGCGGTCACTTGGTTGCCAACTGGTACGCCATCTTCGGCATGGCCTTTGGCTTCATCATCCTGCCAACGATCTTGTTCCTGCTAACGAGAAGGGAGCGGCTGGCGAACACGGATCAGGAAAAATAATGGCACTTTAAAAAGAAAACGAGGCTGGGAGAAAAACTGTTTTTTTCTCACCAGCCTCTTGCTAGTTCTTAACTATTACTAAGATAACGTGGAAAACCTACAGGCTAACTTCGTGTCGTAACCACAAGGCTATTTGCCTACGAACGCTAGCCGGCCCGTACCGTGCCAACTATCGTTCTAGGTTAGCCATACGCCTTGCCGAGGAGGTTATTTCCCACTCTCGTTTTTCTCACTCTCAGTCTTTGCCAATTTGAATCTTCGTGTGGCACAGCCAGTTGTAGGCCTGGTCATCAACGTGGACGTTCATCGGCTCATGGCCGTATTCCGGAAGGAGGAAATGCTGTTTATCTGCCGTGCCTAAGCGGTTGTAGATTGCGAACTGCGTCGCTGGCATACAAACATCATCCATCATCCCAGTAATCATCCTGACCGGGCACTGGACCCGGTGCGCCATGTTCTTAATATCAATGTAGTCCAAGGTCCGCAGGATTTGCTCTTCCTTCTTGTGGAAGGGATCGTGGAACTTGAAATACCGAATCAATTCCATGTACGGCTCACTCTCATTATGCGAGTCAACCACGTACTTAAAGTCGCTTAGGAAGGGGTAAATGGCGACGTTAAACTTAATTTTCGGGTTTAAGGCCGCGGCAACTAACGATAAGGCGCCGCCCTGCGAGCCCCCGTAGCTATAAAGCCGGCCTTCGTCGACAAAGTCAAAGCCGGCGACGATTTCGACTAAGCTATAAACGTCTAAATAAATATGCTTGTAGAACAGGTGCTCCGGGCCGTCTTCCGCGCCCCGGATGATGTGGCCCAAAACGGTATTGCCGTTAAAGGAGGCGTTATCCTGGGAATAGCCCGATTGACCACGCACGTCCATCGCAACGATCCCGAACCCCGAAGCGGGATACTTTAATAATTCCGACCAGTCGGGGGATTGGCCCATGTAGCCGTGGAAATAAAAGACTACCGGGACGGGACCCGCTGGATTTTTCGGGAAGAGGCACCGGGAATAGACGGTGCCGTGGTTGGTCCCCTCAAACACCAGCTCATAAGCGTTCACATTCTGAAAGCCAAAGTCCTTGGGAATTAGGTCCGCGTGGAAACTAGCGGGCAGCTTTTGAAGGTTCTGCTCCCAGAATTCATCAAAGTCTGCAGGAACTTCCCGCTGGCCCAAATATTGTTCTAATTGCTGAATATCTTGCATCTGTCAATCCCCCCTATTTCTTGTCCAATTTGACCTGTTCTTCAACTGAAGTAATGTCAAAGTCAGACCAGTCTTGCTTACGCAATTCATCTGGGTGGATCAGCTTCAGTAGACGTGGCGGGAGGTTAATGGCCAGGCAGATAATAATGACCATCGCCACGGTCAGCACGATGCAGAACAGGGTCCAGCCCAAGTTTAAGCCCAGCGGTTGGAAAACAGCATTCGCTAGTGACAGGGTCATCACGGGTGCTAGGGCCTGACCAAGTCCGGCAGCGTTGATCAGGAACCCAACCCCGGCGTTCCGGCCAGAAGTAGTAAAGAAGTTCCCGATGTACTTCGGCATTAAGGCGGCAAAGGAAATTGCCGTTTCGTAGGCCATCAGGCAAATAACAAACAGTGCCATCCAAATAAAGCCCTTATCCATCAGCGAACGATTAATCATAAAGACCGGTGCTAAGAACAGGAGTGAGGCCGTGGTCCCAATCAGGTAGGCCTTTCGCGTCCCCCACTTGTCACCGATAAAGCCAACAACGATACAACCGATCACCTGGCCGATCCAGAAGACGGACGTCAGGTTCGCAACCATCCCGGTCGAGAAGTGGAGGGCGGTTGAGTAGTAAGTCGGCATCAAGGCCTGCATTGGCCCGTTGCCCAAGTTGGCAGCCACCATGATCACTAAAATTCCCAAGCCGATTGGCCAACGGCGCTTCATGAACTGACGCGTATATGACATGATGGTTGCAAAAATTACGATCCAGGCAAGAACCGACTGAATCAGGTTCAGCTTGCTGGACATTAAGAAGACGAACACCAACAGAACAATCGTCACCAGGGCAGAGCAGGTGTTGATGATTGAACGGAGTTTGCCCTGCTTGAAGAGAACACTAAACATATCCTTTGGCGGAACATAGTTCGGGTCTGCTGCTTGCAGCTTCTTTTGCTGGACCCGCATTTCTGAAAAGTCCTGTGCCTCAGAGATTGACCGCCGCATCCACAGGGCAAAGAAGACCGGGATAATCCCAATCATGAAGAAGAGCCGCCAGTCTTGGGAAGCATACTTGGTTCCTTCCAGCAGTGAAGAAACCAGCTTGTAAACTTGGGCCGTCACGGCACCACCAAGGGAGAAGCCGGCCACAACGAAGCCGACGGCACGGTTTCTCAGGTGCTTCGGCCAGGTTTCCATGATGTAGGTGGTTGAAGAACTATATTCACCAGCCATCCCCAGCCCGATAAAGAGCCGGGCAGCGAACAGAACCCAGAATGACGGCGCGAAGGCACAGATAAAGGTTCCCCCCGCATACAGCAGAATCGAGGTCACCATTGAAACCTTCCGGCCGAAACGGTCCCCAATCGCACCAAACATCAGTCCCCCGAACCACCGTGACAGGTAGGCGGCAGAAATTAAGGTTGAAGATAATACCAACGGGATGTCGAATGTTGCGGCAATTGGTACTAATAGCAGGTTCACCATATTAAAGTCAAAACCATCAAGGAAATAACCAATCGTGGCAGCGTTTAATGATTTCCATTGGTCCCGGCTTACTTCGTTATACCAATGAGTCTTTTTTTGGGACATTGGCCCCACCTCCTTAAAAATCGACCTTTACTTTGATCATGGCCTTGCGGATTACATCGTCATTGAGCTCAATCCCCGGCTGGTGAATATCCTCTGGGAAGGCAATCAGCATATCACCAGGGTGTAGAGTGACGACGACCTTAGGCTGACCAACGAAGAGGGCACAGTCCTTATCAGGGTCATAGGGCTGCGTCGTGGTTACCAGGTCCTTGCTGGTCACCGCCATTTGCTCGGTCCCCTTCACGATCAGGTGGATATCAACCCATTCCTGGTGCTGTTCAAACATCGCCCCGGGCTGACCGTTGGCTGCTTGGTAGTCAAAGACACTGTACTTGACCCCGGCACAGACCTCCTTGGACTCACCGTCAACGAAGTCTTCTAACTTAGTTTGTTGAATATAATCAAGCGCTTGATCGAGGTTCTTAGAAAGATTCTTATAGCGATCGACTTGATCTTTGGACGTAATTATCATGAATAGCTCCAATCTAGTTGAATGCGGCGCGGGTTTTGTTAATCAAAGCAATTGCTTCTGCGACCAGCTGCTGGTCCTCTGGTGCTAACGGTTCAAGCGGCAGCCGGACGGAGCCGATGTCTAAGTCTTCGTTCTCCCGCAAGACCTCCTTGATCAGCGCATACATATTGCCGTGCCCGCCAGCGAGCTTGTAAATCACTTCGTTGATCATAAATTGGAGCTTGTTGGCATTCTTGAGGTCCCCTGCCTTGAGGAAACTGTTCAGCTTTAAGAAGAGGTCGGGCATGGCACCATAAGTACCACCAATCCCGCCAATTGCGCCCATGACGCGGCCGCTGATAAACTGCTCGTCAGGACCATTAAAGACCAGGTGGTCATCCCCGCCCAGGCTCTTGAAGATTTGGATGTCCTGGACCGGCATCGATGAGTTTTTGACCCCGATCAGCTGTTGGTTGTCCAGCATCTGCTGGTACAAGGAGGCGCTGAGCGCGGTCCCGGCAAGTTGGGGAATGTTGTAGATGACGAAGTCCGTATGCGGGGCAGCCGCACTAATAGCGTTCCAGTACTTGGCAATCGAGTAGTCCGGCAGCTTGAAATAGATTGGCGGGATTGCGGCAATGGCATCAACCCCCATGCTTTCAGCGTGCTTCGCCAATTCCACACTATCTTTAGTATTGTTGCAGGCCACGTGGGCAATGACGGTCAGCTTCCCCTTGGCAACTTTCATTACGTTTTCTAAGACCATTTTCCGTTCCGCAACGCTCAGGTAAATACACTCGCCCGAAGAACCGTTAACGTAAACGCCCTTGACCCCTTTTTTAAGGTGGTATTCGGTTAGCTGCTGCACCCGTTCAGGACTGACCTCGCCATTGTCGTCATAGCAGGCGTAAAAGGCCGGGAAAACACCACGATACTTTGAAAAATCTTTCATAACTACTGTCCTTTCAAAAAGCTCTGAAGTAAAAAACAAAAGCACAACAAACACCCATTAAGAGCGTGTTTGTTGTGCAGTTGATTTATATTTAGAATTATTATTTGGCTCTAATTCTATTACGAAGCAAATTTACTTGCAAGCGCTTTCTGGTCCGGCATAAAAAAGTGAAACCGCGCCGAATAGCTGTGACAGGTCCTGCAGAGTGGCAATTTTGAGCTCCGTTTGGAACATCCCATCAGGCATTTTTTCATTAACGTAGTATTTGATCTTGTCGGTAAAGAAGGCCCCCTGCCTGCTTACTGCACCGCCGATTAGGAAGATATCGGGATCCAATAATAAGCAAATATTGGCAATTTCTTTTGCCAGCGCTTCGCACCATTGATTGATAAGACTAAGGTAAAATTCTTCCCCAGCCCGGGCAGCCGAAAAAGCCTCCGGAACGGTCACATCATACTGGGCCAGCTGACGCTCAAAGGCCAGCGTTGAAGACTTCGCTTCAAATGATGAGTCGCCAATTTGCTGGAAATTTAAATAGCCAACCGAATTAGCTAGGCCGTGCGCACCATTCAAAAGCTTGCCATCATAGTAAAAGGCGCCGCCAATTCCAGTCCCCAGTGCAATACAGTAGATCGACTTTTGACGGTCAAGGTTTCCCTTGAAAATTTCGCCCATCAGGGCAGCATCAACGTCGTTAATCACCTTGACCGGAATCGCAAAGGCCGTTTCTAAAATCTGCTTAAGCTGGGTTCCCTGGTAGTCTTTAACCGTCGGGCCGGCGTAGATGATTTCACCCCGTTTGCCGACCCGGCCGGCGGTGCTAATACCGATCCCCCGCAGGTTAAATTTCTTCTTTTTTTGTTCAGTCACGTCAATTAACGTTTTGACGATCGTATTGTCTTCATTGTTATTTGTCGGCGCAGTTCCATAATCAACCACTTGGAGGTGCTGATCGATTATTCCATACTTAATTGATGTGCCTCCAATATCAAATGCGAGATAGTTGTTATCCATTTTGCGTGTTCCTTTCTCCAAAAATAGGTCCGGATTGGTCGAAATAATAAAATCGGCTGACGCCAATCCCTCGGTCAGGACAATCATCTAGTAATGTTTTGAAAAGCAACTATGAAAAGGAATATTGCGAAAGTAATTCCTTGCAGATATGATTGCAGTGCAGTTGATTTTGATAGAGTTATTATTAAATTTAAAAATCTGTAAAAGCAAGTTTAAAAAGTTAACCAGCTTTGTAACTAGCGCCAGCGCGTTAAGAACGGAGGAAAAAATTTGCAAAACAATTTTTTAGAACAGACTAAAAAGAAATTGATTATTTCTTGTCAGGCCCTCCCGGGGGAACCCTTACACAGTTCTTTTATTATGTCCCGGATGGCCCGGGCCGCTACGATGGCGGGTGCGGCAGGTCTTCGTGCAAATTCGGTAGTGGATATTCAGGCGATCCAAGACGAAACCGCGCTCCCGATTATTGGGATTGCTAAGGTCGACTATGACGACTCTGAAGTCTTCATTACACCAACGATCAAGGAAATGCGCGCCGTTGCCAGCACCGGTTGTCAGGTGGTTGCCTGCGATGTTACCGGTCGGCCCCGGCCCCACCACGAAGAATTAGCGGACATTGTTGAACAGATGCGGGCGGAATTCCCGGATACCTTATTGATGGCGGATACCGACCGGCTTGAGAGCGTAGAGATTGCTAATCAGCTCGGTTTTGATATGATTGGAACAACAATGCATGGCTACACCCCGGCTACCGAAGGCCTCAACGTTGCCGACAACGACTTTGAATACTCAAAGGAAGTTGTTGACCTGGCCAAGGCCCCGGTGATTGCTGAGGGCAAGATCGATTCACCGGCTAAGTTAAAGCGGTGCCTCGAATTAGGCTGCCATGCGGTCGTGGTCGGCGGAGCAATCACCCGGCCGTTGCAAATTGCACGGACCTTTGTTGACGTGCTAGATTAGCCAAAGGATGGGTTGGAATGTCAGAGGAATTTTTAAAGTCCATTAAGCTCATTTCCGCAGACCTCACGCGGCAAGAAAAGAAAATCGTGCGGGTCGTTTTAAACGAGCCCGAAGCAGTTCAGGCAATGACCATCCTGGAATTAGCAAAGAAGGCCAGGGTGGGCACGGCCACCATTTCACGCTTTGCCAAGCACGTTGGCTGCGTAGATTTTGCCGACTTTAAATCCTACCTGACGACTTCAAACCTGATCCAGGCCAAACGGCTGTCCGAGAGTTCCATTTTGGACGAGGTGATTTCCTACTACAAGCAGAGTTTAGCAGAAACCAAGTCCTTGATTTCGCTTAACCAATTGAAAAAAATCACAAGACTAATTAGGAAAGCCAATAAGGTCTATATTTTAGGCGTTGGCAGTTTTGGCTATAACGCTCAGGAGTTAAACCAGCGGCTGATGCGGATGGGGATTAACTCGTGCGCGATCTGTGATAGCAGTATGATGAGTATTATTGATACCATCATTTCGCCGAAGGATACCATTCTGGCCTTTTCCGTTTCCGGCAACACAATCGAAGTTTGCGACGCCGTCCAAAAGTGCCGCGAGAAGGGAGTCGTTATTACCTCGATTACGGCCTTTAGCAATAGCGTCCTAGCCAAGCGGAGCAATAACATTCTCCTGATTAAGAACACGGAAAAGTCCCCTAATTATAACTTTATGAATTCGCAATTTACGATCAATTACGTTATTGATCTGCTTACGGAAATCCTCTTGGAACACCCGACCTACCTGAAAAACATGAACAAAACAATTGAAGAAGTTTTACGAATTAAAGAAGCTAATAAAAAGCAACTATAATGAAACTACCGTTTTGAAAGGAATTTAATAATGCGTATTATTGTTGTTGCAAATGCAAATGAAGGCGGCAAAACGGCCGCCCAAATTTTCAGCCAAGAATTGCAGAATGGGGCGAAGGTCTTTGGCCTGGCTACGGGTAGTACCCCGCTTTCGACGTATCGCGAATTATGCAATAGCGACCTCGATTTTAGTGATTGCAGCTCAGTCAACCTGGATGAATATGTTGGCATCTCGGCCGCTAATCCGGAGAGCTACGCCTACTTTATGCACCAAAATTTATTTGCTGCCAAACCCTTTGCCCACTCCTTCATTCCGAATGGGATGGCGAAAGAGATTGATGAAGAGATTAGTCGGTACAACCGCGTGATTGATGAACATCCCGTTGACTTACAAATTTTAGGGATCGGGCAAAACGGCCATATCGGCTTTAACGAACCGGGAACCCCCTTCGACAGCCTGACCCACAAAGTCGCCTTAACCGAGTCGACCATCAACGCCAACTCCCGGTTCTTTGACGACATTCGGGATGTACCGAAGGAAGCATTGACCATGGGTCTCAAGTCGATTTGCCAGGCGAAGCATATTTTGCTGCTTGCCTATGGTCAAAACAAGGCGGACGCGATTAACAAGATGGTTAACGGCCCGGTCAGTGAAGAGCTGCCCGCAAGTATCCTGCAGAATCATGCCAACGTAACTGTAATTGTCGACGAAGAAGCTGCTAGTGGTTTAAAGACTGACAGGTGATCAAAATGCAAACAGTGATTAAAAATGCTGATATTTATGTTGGCAATGGCGTAATCCATAATGGCTACCTCCGCTTCGCAAAAAAGGTCATTGCCGTCGGGCCAATGGCTGAGTACGCCCCCCAGGAAGCGGACGAACAGGTTGTTGACGGTAGTGAAAAGATCGTCGTTCCGGGCTTTATTGACGTTCACACTCACGGCGGCTACGGGATCGACACGATGGATGCTGATCCCGCCAAAGTTAATGAAATGATTCGCCAGGAAGCCAAGAACGAGGGAATCACGTCGATCTTCCCGACCACGGTTACCCAGTCGGTAGCTAACATTAGTCAGGCAATGAAGGTGTTAAAAGTGGTGAACCAGGAAAACCCGGTCATGCAGGGAATCCACCTGGAAGGTCCCTTCATTTCGGCCGAGTACAAGGGTGCCCAGCCAGAACCATACATTATCAACCCCGACGCCAAGCAATTAAAAGAATGGAATGAGCTCTCGGGAGGGCTGATCAAGGTCATTACCTATGCTCCAGAACAAGCTGGGGCCGCCGACGTCGAAAGCTATTGCCAGGAGCATGAGATTGTTCTTTCCGTCGGTCACTCCAGCGCTAAACAAGCGCAGCTGGAGCAGTCCAAGGCGACCCACATCACTCACCTTTACAACGCTCAGCGGCCGATGCACCACCGGGAACCGGGCGTTACGGGCGAGGCACTGTTAGAAAAGAAATTCTATACCGAAATCATTGCCGATGGCTACCACGTGGCTCCGGACATGGTCGACTTGGCTTACCGGCTCAAGGGCCCCGACAAGATCGAGTTAATTACCGATTCACTGCGGGCCAAGGGAATGCCGGAAGGGGTTTCCGAATTGGGCGGCCAAAAGGTAATCGTTAAGGACCACCAGGCCCGGCTTGAAAATGGCCACTTAGCCGGCTCCGTCCTCAAGTATGATTTAGCATTTAAGAATATTATCAACTTTACCGGTTGCAGCATTAGTGACGCGGTGAAGATGACCTCTTATAACCAGGCCCAGGAATTTAAGCTTGAATCTAAGGGGGGACTGACGGTCGGAAAAGATGCTGACCTTAACGTCTTAGATCAAGCCTTAAACCTGGAAGCAACTTATAGTTATGGTCAACGACTATAACAGTTAAGCAACAAGTGACCTAAGCACGTCCTAAAACTGCCAGAGAGGATCTATTAATCGCGGATTGCTCCATTTGTGAACTGTACTTCTCTTAATCACCTATTTTTTAGACCCGCTCTTTTGGGTAACTTAACCACCTTAAAAGCCACCTAGCTCATCCTCAAGCTAGGTGGCTTTTAATCATTCCCTGCCAACCATATCATTCACGTAACGCTGTAACGTTTTCAAGTTTTTTGCAGAAACGTGGTTAACAATGACGCCGTTCCGCGCGCTGAAGTCAAAGTTTTGCAACTGCCACAACACCATGTAGCCTTTAACTCCATTGTTATTACTACCATTAATCAGTACCGGCAAGTAGCGTGGATTTCCTGCATAATCAGCAGTCGTGATTGGCATTCCAATAAACATATGCGTTGCTTCATTATAGGCAGCGGTACTCATCACAACATAGTGCCGCCGAATAGTGCCCTTTTTAGGGTTATGTCCACCCATTTCGTGACCCGCGTGCGGCTCTGCATCGGCAACGATAACGTCCCCTTTTTTTGGAAATTCCATCAGTCAAGCACCTCACGGCCGACCGGCTTGACCGATTGCAATGCCGGGTCATTGTCAATATCCTTTTGATAATCATATTTTTGCCACTCTTGACTAGCAAAAATATTTTCGTGCTTCTCTACCGGGGTAAAAACGATTGTTGTACCCACGTTTTTAACCGTATATTCATCACCCGCAACCCTTATGTCTGCGGGAACGGTTAGCGTGTTTGAATTGCCAACTTTTCTTAACTTAACAGTCATAATAGCCCCTCCTTATGTATACATAAAGTACATACCATTTAACGAGTAAAAGCCACCCAGCTCATCCTCAAGCTAGGTGGCTTTTAGCTATTCTCTATTGTACCGTCATAGTGCGGTCCGTAACCCCATTACGATAATAAAAATACCCATAAAGAGTTTGACGATCCGGGCCCGGGCCGGCTTAGCAGTCATCCAGAGGACAATCGGCGGGGCCAAAAAAGCCCCGACCAGCGAGCCGGCAATCAGACCGCCCGCGGCGTGCCAATCAATACTGCCACCGCTGATGTGCAACAGGGCGCCAACAATTGACATCCCGACCAGCACGTAGGCGGAAGTGGCAGACGCGGACGCCATCGACGCGCCGAGGAGCAGGAGCCCGGTCGTAATCGGTCCCCCACCACTGAGGCCGGCAATCCCGACCATCAGGCCGCCCATAATGCCGTAGAGGACGCTGGCGGCTTGCGGTGATAACCGTGCCGACCGCCCTTCCTTGGGCTGGCGGTATACTTTGATAATCAGCTGGACACCGAGGAACATCAGAATTAGGCCAATCACCAGCTTGTACACCCGTTCCGGCAGCCAGGGCGAGATGAAGAAGCCGACAAAGATACTGGGGATTGCCGCCACCAGCATCCGGTTGCCGAGTTTAAAGTTAATCAATCCCCGCCGGTAGTACGACCACGACCCCATCACCAGGGCTGGCAAGGAGGTCACGATCGACGTAGCCGCCGCGGCACTTGGCGATAATTGAAAAATGGCGGTCAGGACCCCCAGGTAGATGGCACCACCGCCACCACCCAACGAAATCACAAAAATTCCGACCGCTAGGCCAACTATAACCATCAACAATAAGTTTCCCATCAATAACTACCCTCTTATACGTTTGCTCGGTTTAAATGTTGCAACCCAAAGGTAATGATAAACGAAAGCGCCAGAAAAACAATCACGATCCAGTAGGGGTACTGGTAGTTAATATCCAGCAGTGCCCCCGAAATCAACGGTCCAATGACGTTGCCGACACTGGTCAGCGACATATTGACCCCGTTGAGCAGTCCCTGGTTGTTCTTGCTCATCTTCGTTAAAAGGGTCGTAATCGCTGGCCGCAGCATATCAAAGGCTTCAAAGACAACCAGGGTGGCGACAATCAGCTGCCAGTGGGAGTGGTCATAGATCACGAAGGCCGTCCCGATGGCGCTGGCAAAGAAGCAGTAGCGGATCACCCGGACTTCGCCCCACCATTGCACCATCCGGTCAAAGAGGAAGACCTGGAGCACGAGGGAGATAATCCCGTTCAGGGTTAGCACGAGAGCAATCGCCTGCAGGTCGAAGTGGTGAACTTCATTGACGTACAGGCTGTAAATACTCTCAAAGCCGGCTAAGCCAAATGCCATGATGAAAATCATCAAAAACAGGGTGGTCATTAGTGGGGTCAGCAAAGATTTCACCTGGGACCAGCCCCCTTCAAGCAGGGCGTCCTCCGGGTTCTTCGTACTGCTCTTGAACTGCTCGTCGCTGTCCTTCGGCAAGAGGGCCACCGCCACTATGGTACTGATGATCCCGAGAATCCCGGCTACCCAGAAGGGGAACTTATAGCTGATGTTCGCCAGGATTCCGCCCAGGCCGGGGCCCAAAATCAGGCCGCCACTAAAGGCCGCCGACAGCCAGCCAATCACCTTGGCCCGGTCCTTTACGCTCGTCAGGTCCGCAGCCAGGGCCATCGAGGTGGGAACGAACATGGCGGCCGAGAGCCCGTCCACCGCCCGGGACAGGTCGAAGAGCCAGAGCTGCTGGGCCAGGGCAAAGACAAACTCCGCGATGGAAAAGGCCAACAGCCCCCAGACCAGCATCGGCTTCCGGCCGGTCTTATCAGAAATCCGGCCGACGATCGGCGAAGCAATGAATTGGACGAAGGCAAAGAGGGACGACATCACCCCCATGTCAAAGGCTGAAAAGTGGTACTCGTTTTTAATAAATGGCATCACCGGGAAAATCAGACTCATCCCGAGGCAGATCAGGAATTCGCAGAAGATGACCACGGCGATAATGCGCTTGACTTCTTTGCTCACGATTAATGCTCCTTTCTTTTCTTGATCGCAAAAGAAAGGGAGCGTGACAGAAGTCATTTATGACTTCGTTTTCACGCCCCCGCGAGCGCAAATAGGGTTCCAGAGTTCGGTTATACCGGACACTGGAACCCATTTGCGTACCGCGCTGTTCGTATTTGAACTTAGTAAAAGTACTTACGTCACAGTCCCTTTTATTTAATGTTCTAATAGACTAGTTTATCATCAATCAGCCCTTCTGGCCAGCATTATGCCTGCTGGTTGGCAGCCAGGCTTTCCTGGTACTTCTCCTTAATGAAGTCCGCGGAGGTCTGGAGTTTCTTTAGTTCCTCGTCCGTCAGGTCTAACTGGGCCTGTTCGACAATTCCGTCTCGGCCCACTACCGCCGGGTAGGACAGGTAGCAGTCGTATTCCTTGCGGTAGTTGGAAACCGGCATTTCGGTCCGGGCATCAGATAAAATCGTGTTGACCAGACGGACCGCGGCAGTTGCCACCCCGTAACTGGTGTACTTTTTACCCTTGAAGACAGTCCAGCCGCCCATCTTAGCTTCCTTATCCAATTCGTCCAGGTCCAGCCCCTTTTGCTTCGCTAATTCGGCGATTGGCTGGTCGAGGACGCGGACGGTTGACCAGGCCGTGAACTGGGAGTTGCCGTGTTCGCCCAGGTTGTAGCCGGCAACAGACCGCGGGTCGACGTGCAGGCGGTCGGCCACCGCCCGCTTCATCCGGGCAGAGTCCAGCAGGGTCCCGGTGCCGATCACGTGACCCTTTGGCAGGCCGGTCACGGATTGGTAAATCGAGGTAATCACGTCAACAGGGTTGGTAATCACCACAATCTTACCGTGAAAACCGCTCTCCTTAATCTTCTGGGCAACTGCCGGAACCTGCTGACGGGTAAACGGCAGCTCGGCGAACCGGTCGGCGTCCGGGTTGTCCTGGAGCTTGATGTTCCCCAGGGCAGAAACAATGACGTCGGTATCCTGGAGCTGCTGGTAGTCGTTGACGTAAATATTCGTGTGGTGGGTCAGGTTAGCCATCGCGTCCTTAAAATCCAGGGCGTCCGCATTGACCTTCGCCGCATTGGTATCAATCAGTACCAAGTCATCCGCGAACCCCTCTGCAACAATGTAGTGGGCAACGGTAGAACCAACGTGGCCCATCCCGATCACTGCTACTTTTCTCGTCATTTAAGAAGACCCCTTTCATTAACCGATTATGTGATTAGATCTCATTGAAATCTAATATAACATATGAGCCAGGGCTTGGCTAGGTGCAAAAAAGGCGACAACGTGAATTGCCGCCTAAAAATGAAATTACAAGTCTTGCAATTCCTCTACCCGGTCCGTAGTCTTACGGTCCAACTCATTGTGTTCATCAGTAAAATCATTGTAACTTCCACTGATACTTGTGGCGTGATTAGCAAAATGCTTCAAATCCAAGTAAGCATTATGAATTGTTTCTTTGTCCTCATCAGACGCATACTCATTTTTTTGAATTTTTTGATCTAGCGAGTGTAGCTTTTCGATTTTTGCTTCAACATCATCAATATCATCAGAATGGTTATCAGAAATATTGTCAATAGTAGAGTCAACATCAAAATCCTCTCCTGAATTGTCAATAGCACTCTCCCATTCATCGCTTTCTTTTGAAGACAGCTGTTCAACGGCTACTCCCAAATCATAATATAGGGAAGTGAAATCTTCCTTATTATCCTTATAGTTCTGCTTATCTAATTTTTCTTGCCGGGCAATTGCGGCTTCTTCTTCGTGAGTGGCCTCGCTTTGGGCACCTCCAGCACTGAAAAGAGAAATAACCATCACAGCAAGTGCAATCAGTGTTCCAAGACGATTACGCTTGTATTTCTTGCCTTCCTTATTCTTTCTCTCCTTAAACCAAAAAATCCCTAAAACAATTGCAATAATGGCTGATAGTATGAGTACTAAAAGCAAGACGTATGCTAAACTTTGCATCCCAATCTCCTCCAAAAATAATCTCGGTTTAAACAAACAGCGACGGAACCAATCAGCGTAGCAAATTGCGTTGGTTGGTTCCGTCGTTGTGAAACCATTCTCAAGTGTAGCATAGTTATTTTCCAAATAGGATTAGTTTTTCATGAGCACGAAAAGTAAGTGCAAAAAAACAGGGAAGCCCAGCACCACGCTCGGCTTCCCTGTTAAAAGCGGTTAATTATCTTATTTTTTCTATTTATTAAGCGTCTTCGCCGGCAACCTTGACAATTGCCTTGGAAATGTTGCCGAGCTTGCCACTGACAAAGTCTTCAACGTGGGCAAAGTCCAGCACGTTGGAAATCAGCGGCAGCGGATCCACGTCACCGGATTGCAGCAGGGCAACGGAGTCTTCAAAGGTGTACGGATTAATGAAGGAACCTTGGATGTGGAGCTGCTTTTGGTAAACCTTGTAGGTGTTGACCTTGAATTCAGAGTCCGGGTTCCCAACCCCAAACATCAGGACTTGTCCACCACGGCGTGCTGCTTCAACAGCTTGTTCCTGGGTCTTTGGCAGGCCAACCGCTTCGACAACGATGTCATAGGAGTCCGGTTTGATGGCGTCTGGTTCCTTGATGTTGTTAATGGTCTTGAAACCGAAGTGCTTCCGGTTGTTCTCCAGCTTTTCATCGACGGTTCCGGCCAGGGTAACTTCCTTCACGCCGCGGGACTTCAGGATTTGGGCAATCAGTTGGCCTTCAAAACCATCCCCGATGATCAGCGCCGTCTGGTAGGGGTGCGTTTCCAGCAGGTCGACCCCATGTGCCGCACAGGAAATTGGCTCGATTACCGCAGCCGCCTCCAGCGATACGTTGTCCGGAACGTGGTAAACCACCTCTTCGGGAGCCGTGAAGTATTCCGCAAAGCCACCATCACGGGTAACCCCGACGGCATCGAGGTGCTCACACAACTCTGGACGGGAAGTCCGGCAGTAGAAGCACTTGTGGCAGTAAATGTTCGGGTCCACGCTAACCCGGTCGCCCACCTTGAAGTCTTCTACTTCACTACCGACCGCGGCTACTACCCCGGAGTTTTCGTGGCCTAAAACAATCGGTGGAACGGCGTCGGCAGAGCCTGGCAGACCATTGTAGAGGGCCTTGTCGGTCCCGCAAATTCCGGCCCACGCGGTGTGAACCAGCACTTCGTTAGGTTTAACCTCGGGCTTCTGGTAGTCGTTTTCAACTTCAAGCTTCTTAACAGCGGTCATTACTAATGCTTTCATGAATATTTCCTCCTATTTCTTTTAAATCGGCAATCGGCTAATCCTTCACAACTTCGCAAAATTCAATCGTTTCATCGTTGGGACCCACGATGTTGAAATACTTGATCCCGTGCTGCCAGTAGTCCAGGTGTTGGACTTCGTCTTCCTTAACGTTAAAGCCCTCTGCCTTGGCTGCCCGGTAAGCACCATCGGCATCCTCAACGTTTAATGAAATATGGTTGATGGCTCCCGTTTGGCGAACGGCACCATCGCTATCCCAAATTTCCAGCATCAGGTGACCGGCCTTCATGAAGACCACCTGGTGACCCTGGTTATCGGTGTCAAACAGGCCCTGTTTCTTGAAACCGAGCTTTTCCCAAAAAGCAATTGTCGTCTGCAGGTCATCGGTTGGAATCCCCACGTGTGCTATATCATCAAAATACCCGGCAAGGCTCTTATTAAATGCCATTGCACGACGCCTCCTTGAAATGTGTTTATTCCTTTCAACAATCATTATGATAGGGTTTACATTTTTGTATGTCAACCGGTTGGCATTAGGGAAAACGTTTAGCAATCAACTATATCAACCGGTTACCATCACGAAAGTCCATCAGTGGCATACGATTGACGATTGGCAGACGTTTAGCAATTTTTTGTAAAAAATTTTAAATTACACCGTAAAAAAGAGGCTAGG
>NZ_GG700738.1:0-32813 GCF_000160835.1 Limosilactobacillus antri DSM 16041 | reverse complement strand
CAACCACAAGGCTAGTGTCTAACGCCGCGCAGCAAGGCTATTTGCCTACGAACGCTAGCCGGCCCGTACCGTGCCAACTATCGTCCTAGGTTAGCCATACGCCTTGTCGAGGAGGTTATTTCCCACTCCCGATCTATCTTTTTCATTTTCAAGCTGTTCCCCCGTCAATGAGCTGGACCGGAAGCTGCACGGAACCAGTAGTCTGCCCACCAGCAATCCGCTGCTGCAAAAGGTCCACCGCCCGCTTCGCCATCTCGTCAATTGGCTGCTGAACCGTAGTCAATTCGGGGAGCAGGGTCCGGGTCATATTAGCCCCGTCGAAGCCGACCACCTTCAAATCATGGGGAATGTGCCGGCCCCGTTTCCGGGCCACCTGGATAATCAGGCTGGCATTCGTATCATTGTCAGCAAAAATCCCATCAACCTCCGGGTGTTCAGTAAACAAGCGATTAAAGATCGCCCGCTTCTCCTCATCGGTACTGTCGAAGTTCACCTCGTAGGTAATCGCCGGGCGGTGCCGAGCCTGCATCATTTCCTCGTAGGCCCGCCGCCGTTCCAAGTTTGGCGACGGCAAGCCGTGCGGATAATTAGTATGGATAATGTGCTGGCAGCCATCGTCCAGCAACCGCTGGGTGGCCATCTTGCCACCGGCATAGTTATCCGCCGCCACCACCGGGATGTCCTTGCTTACCCAGCGCTCAATTGAAACAACCGGCAGCTGAGTATCCCGATACTGCTTAATCCCCTCATTGTGGGCCCCGACAATCAAGCCATCGACCTGGCCGTTGAGCAGTTGCCGCAGGTAGGCCTCTTCCCGCTCCGGATTGTTTTGGCTATTCCCCATCAGGACCCGGTAGCCCCGCCGGTAGAGCTCCTGGTCCAGCTGGGCCTCCAGTTGGGCAAAGAAGGGGTTATCCACCGTTGGAAAGACTAGCCCGATCAGGTTGGTTTTTTGCTGGAAGAGCTGCCGGGCAATGACGTTTGGTCGGTAGTGAAGCTCCTGCATCGCCTGGTGCACCTTGTCAATCGTGGCTTGGCTCAAGTAGCCCCGGTGATTGAGCACCCGGGAAACCGTTGTTTTGGAGACTCCGGCCACCGCGGCCACGTCTTCTAATTTTACTGCTTGTTTTTTCATCTTACCCCACCGCTTTAGTATTTGTGCTTATTATACCGCACCATTAAAGTAATTCTCCGCCCCTTTTTGCAAAAAATTAAAAAAGTCGTTGACAAAAATTAGAATGTCATTATAATTAGTGACAACAAATTAATCAAACGTTAAAACATATCGAAAGGCAGAGTAAACGCCCAAGCTGTTCAGAGAGTTGCTGGCTGGTGAAAAGCAATGAGTCTAAGCGTCGAAGATGGGTCTGGAATGGTACCGGTGATTATTAGCCGGTGACGGGTTAGCACACGTTACCAGTGCTGGGTAATTCTAAGAATTAACTTAGAGTTACTCACTGAGGCTGGACCGGCGACGGTCTAGCAAACAAAGGTGGTACCGCGAAGCATTCGTCCTTTTACTAGAGGACGGGTGCTTTTTTTGTGGCAACGTTTGGTTAATTAACACTATTATTTTGAAAAACGAAAGGGAGTTTTGATTATGAAGAGAAGAAAGAAACGGAATGCAATTATTTGGGCAGTAGTCGTTGTGGTCGTCCTGATCGCGGGTTACTTTAGCTTTGTCCGCCCCCAGCAACAAGCCGCTAAGACGGTGACGGTCGGTATCATGGCCTCTTCCAAGGCTGATGACCACATCTGGAATTCGGTCGCTAAAACCGCCAAGGATAAGTATGGCGTAACGGTTAAGTTCCGCCGCTTCACCGACTACAATCAGCCAAACAAGGCCCTGGAAAACGGTGACGTCGACTTGAACGCCTTCCAGCACAAGCTCTTCCTGCAAACCTGGAATAAGGCCCACCACACCGACATCGTTTCGCTTGGCGACACCTTCATCACCCCAATTCGGGTTTACTCCAACCAGTACAAGAGCGTTAAGGACCTGCCAGACGGTGCAACCGTGGCGGTACCAAACGATGCTTCCAACGAATCCCGGGCCCTCTTCGCTTTGAAGAACGCCGGTCTCTTCAACCTAAAGAAGGGGACTAAGCTGGCTACTGCATCGTCCATCACTGATAACAAGAAGAACATCAAGATCAAGGAACTGGCCGCTGACCAGACTGCCCGCTCCTTAAACGATGTCGACGCCGCCGTAGTGAACACCAACTACGCCCAAGCAGCCGGCCTCGATTACAAGAAGGCCATCTTCGTTGAACCAATCAACCAGGATTCCAAGCAGTGGGTCAACGTGATCGCAGTTCTGAAGAAGAACAAGAACAACAAGGCTTACAAGGACGTTGTCAAGGCTTACCAGACTGAAAAGACCAAGCAGCTGATCAAGAAGTACTACGGCTCAGCCGAAATTCCAGCATGGGATCTCAACTTTAACAAGTAGGAGGTAGCGTATGGCGAACCCAATTATTGACTTACAAGACATTAACGTCACCTTTAAGCAGGGCAAGGAAGTTGTCCACGCGGTTAAGGATGTGTCGTTATCCATCGACAAGGGCGATATTTACGGTATCGTCGGCTATTCCGGGGCCGGAAAATCAACTTTAGTCCGGACCATCAACCTCTTGCAAAAGCCGACTGATGGCACCGTGACCATCGACGGCGACGTCTTCTTTACGGACCACCAGCAGCAGTTATCCAATAAGGAGCTGCAAACGAAGCGGCGGTCCATCGGGATGATTTTCCAGCACTTCAACCTCCTAAACGAAACCTCGGTGATTGAAAACGTCCTCTTCGCACTCAAGCACAGTAGCTTGGACGACGACGCCCAGGAAAAGAAGGCTTACGAGCTGCTCGACCTGGTCGGCTTAAAGGACAAGGCGGACTTTTACCCCGTCCAGCTATCCGGTGGTGAACAACAGCGGGTTTCCATCGCCCGGGCCCTGGCCAATGATCCGGCCATCCTGATTTCGGACGAGGCCACCTCGGCGCTGGACCCCCAAAACACCAACCAGATCCTGGACCTGCTCAAGAAGCTCAACGATGAATTGGACCTGACCGTGGTCCTGATCACCCACGAAATGGACGCCGTCAAGCGGGTTGCCAACAAGATTGCGGTCATGGAGCACGGGCAGATTATCGAACGCGGCCCGTTGCAGAAGGTCTTCTTACAACCGCAGCGGGAACTGACCCGGCAGTTTGTCGGCGGTTCCTTGGCCGCCATCGACACCCTCAAGGCCTTCAACCTCGACCAGCTCGGCCCTGACGAGGACCTCTTCCAGCTGGTCTACAACGGCAACAACGTCACCAAGTCAATCATTATCGAGCTCTACAAGCAGCTTGGCGTGGAAGCAAGTATGCTTTATGGGAACATCGAAATCCTTGGTGGTGAGCCGGTCGGCACCCTGTTCGTCGTCGTTAAGGGCGATGAGCAGCAGCGCCAAGCCGCGGTTAAGTTCCTGCAAGATAGTAAGGTTACCGTAACGAAGATTGATGATAGGAGGATTTGGCATGAGTAGTTTTTTACCAAACGTCGTACAGCTCGGCTGGGGAGGCGATAACGGCTGGGGAACCTCCATCGGCCAAACCATTTACATGACCGTCTGGCCAGCAATTATCGGCGGCCTGATCGGGCTTGCCTTTGGGGTGGCCCTGGTCGTCACCGAACCCGGAGGCATTCTGGAAAACCGCCTGCTCTTTAACATCTGCGACAAGGTGGTTTCAGTTTTCCGGGCCATTCCGTTCATCATCTTACTGGCCTTTATCGCCCCAGTGACCCAGGCAATCGTGGGGACCCAGATTGGGACCACGGCCGCCCTGGTTCCCCTGTCGATCGGCTTCTTTGCCTTTTACGCCCGGCAGGTCCAGGTGGCGCTCAAGAGCGTTGACCAAGGGAAGATTGAAGCGGCCCAAGCGATTGGGTCGACAAATAAGGACATTATCTTTGACGTCTACCTCCGCGAATCGCGGTCAGAGTTAGTCCGGGTCTCCACCGTTTCCCTGATTAGTCTGGTCAGCTTGACCGCCATGGCTGGAGCAATCGGGGCCGGGGGCTTAGGTAACACCGCCATTTCATACGGTTATGACCGGTTCAACAACGACGTCACATTGGTTGCGACCCTGCTGGTCCTCTTGTTCGTTCTGATTATCCAAGTCATTGGTGACCTGCTAGCCAAGAAGCTCAACCACCAGGACCGCTAAAATTGTGAGGGGGAAAGGAAAATGAAAGCAAGCGAACAGGTGCAGGTTCTGCAAGATTTGATTCGGATCCATTCCACCAACGGTAACGAGATTGAGGTGGCAGCCTACCTGAAACAGTTACTGGCGGAACACGGGATTGATGCCCAAGTTGACGAATTCGGCGACCGCCGGGCCAACCTGACGGCCCAGATTGGGCAGAGAAATGGCGACCGAGTCCTTGGCCTGACCGGCCACATGGATACCGTCGCCGTTAACAGCCCGCAGAGCTGGCAGCACGACCCCTTCGGTGGGGAAATTGTCGGCGACCGGGTTTACGGCCGGGGCGCTGCGGACATGAAGAGCGGCCTGGCTGCCGAGGTGCTGGCGCTGATTGAACTCCAGGAGGCCGGGGAAGTACCGAGCGGGACCGTCAAGCTGATTGCCACGGCCGGCGAGGAGCTGGGGACCCCCGGGGCCAACCGGTTAGCTGGTCAGGGTGCCGCCAACGAACTCAGCGCCCTAGTAGTGGGCGAGCCCACTGGCGGCAACGTTATTTTTGCTCACTCCGGCAGCCTTAATTACGAGGTAACCAGCACCGGAAAGTCAGCCCACAGTTCCATGCCGGAACAAGGTGTCAACGCCATTACCGGTTTGGTAAAGTTTATCGAAGCTGAAAACAGGCTGTTCGCTGACGCCCCGCGGGACCCCTACCTGGGCAAAGTCCAGCATAGTGTCACCGTGATTGAGGGCGGACACCAGGTCAACAGCATTCCCGATCATGCGAAGCTGAAGGGAAACATCCGCCCCACCCCTGCCTGCAATAACCGGGAGGTCGCGGCCCGGCTCAACCGGGTGATTGACCAGATTAACCACCAGACTTCTTTTCACTTGCAATTAAACATTTTCTGGGACTACCACCCCATCAGCACGGACCCGAACAGTGACTTCGTTCAGTCTGCGCTCCACGCCGCCCAGCAGTTCTTCCCCCACCCGGTCACGACCGGAATCATCAACGGGGCGACGGATGCCAGCGTTTTCCGCCGCGAACGGCCGGACCTGCCCGTCATCGTCCTCGGCAGCGACGCCTGGGACGTGGCCCACGCAACCGACGAATACACAACGATACCCGCCTACCACGCAACAATTGAGACTTACAAGCAGATTATTAGGGACTTCTTCTAAAAGTTGTCTAAGGGATTAGGAACTAACCGAACTAATTTATAGATAATACTGCGCGGCGAAAGACAAGGGAGTGGGATAACGAACTAGCTCGTCTAGTTCGTTATCCCACTCCCTTATTTTATTAAGTAGCTGGGCTAATTTACTTTTAATTCTAAAGCACCGCTGACATAATCCTTAACTTTTCCTAAGCAAACGATAAGCATTTACGCCTCATTGCTCAGGGAAAAATTAGCTAATTATTATCTTTGCGAAGCGCTATCATTGCTATAATATAAGTGTAAACAAAGATTAATTAACTAGAAAGGGTGTTTACCATGATGTCAGCTTTAAGTAATGCAATTGCCGTTGTAAGTTTCCTCGGGATTCTGATTGCCTCTGCCGCGGGGATGTTTATGGGTAAACCACAAAATTAATTAACTTACCGAGCAATTATTTAATTTATACCGATACCGGACAGAAAAGTTTTTGCGTTTCTGTCCGGTATTTTTGTTAATAACGTTATAATGAAGATAAGTCTAAAGAAGGGGAAGTGCTGTTCTTGCTCGAATTTGTCAATCACTTTTTTAATGCTTTCGGTGCCACAGTGGTGGTACCGATCATGATCTTCATCATTGCCCTCTGCCTGCGGGTCCCGCTTAAAACGGCGGTCCGCTCGGGTCTTTACGCCGGGGTCGGCCTAACCGGCTTTTCCTGGATCATCAGTGAATTCACTCCGGTCGTCACCAAAATTATCCGGCAGATGGTCAACAATTCCGGGATCCACCTTCCCGTGGTTGATATTGGCTGGCAGGCTGGTTCCCTGGCCAGCTTTGGTTCTTCAGTCGGGCTGACCTTCTTCGTTTTCGGCCTGCTTGCCGAATTTCTCCTGTTCGCCGTTGGCATCACCAAGGTGTTTATGCCTTCCAACTTGTGGAATAACTTTGGCTTTATGATCTGGGGAACCGTTGCCTACTACGTCACTAAGAACTACTGGCTGTCCCTCGGCCTGTCATTTTTTATGCTCCTCTATTCCCTGTTGCTGGCCGAGATTCAGGCCGACAGCTGGTCCCGTTACTACAAGGTGAATAACGCCACCGTCTGTGCGCCCCACAACATTGTGCAAACCGTGCCGGCAATCATCTTAGACCCCCTCTGGAACTTCCTAGGCCTCAACAAGGTTAACTTTACCCCGCGAAGCTTACAGCAACACCTGGGAATTCTGGGCGAACCCACCGCGCTGGGGGCAATTCTCGGCCTGATTATCGGGATCCTCGGCAACCTTACCCGGCTGGGCAGCTACCACGCCTGGGGACAAATCTTACAGTTTGCCGTCCAGCTATCTGCCGTAATGACCATCTTTCCCCTGGTTACTAACGTCTTCGCGAAGGCCTTCACCCCGCTGGCGAAAAACATCGACCAACGCCGGCGCCAGGCTGCCGGGGACACGGCGGCGCCTGACCCCATTAACGACCGCAAGCGCTGGTTCCTAGCCGTCGATGACGGGGTCGGTTATGGCGAATCAGCAACCATCATTTCGGGGATGATCCTGATCCCGATCATGGTCGCACTGGCTTTCATCCTGCCGGGCAACCGGACCCTACCGGTCGTCGACCTCATCTCCCTACCGTTCATGGTGGAATCAATCGTCGCCCTTACTAACGGCAACATCTTAAAGGTCATTGCCAACGGCATCGTCTGGTTCAGCATCGGGCTGTACTGTTCCAGCTGGTCGGCTGCCATGTATACTGGCGCCCTGCAGCATTACGGGGCCGTAATCCCTGCGGGAATTGTCCTCGTCACCAGCTTTAATTTGATGGCTCGGCCGCTGAATGCTCTAGTCTTTGCGGCCTTTATTTCCCAAAACCCGTTCTTAATTGGCAGCTGCATTGTGGTTTACCTGGTCCTGCTGGTGGCCCTGCGTCGCTACCGCCCGCAAATCTGGCACTACCTCCGGCGGATGGCCGACGCTAACGTGGGCACGGTAGCGGTAAGAAACGGGCATCACGATTAAACGCTGTGCTTTGATAACAAATAAAATGGCCATAACCGGTTCAGTTCTGTAGCCGGTTATGGCCATTTTACAATTAATCCGCCGCTTGATTCGTTAGGAGTTAAACAAACTCAAATACTCCCCATAGCCGGCCGCTTCCAGCTGGTCCAACGGAATGAAACGCAGGGCCGCGGAATTGATGCAGTAGCGCAAACCGCCACGGTCCTGGGGCCCGTCAGTAAAGACGTGGCCGAGGTGTGAATCCGCCTTTTGACTGCGCACCTCGGTCCGTTCCATTCCCAATGATTGGTCGCGTTTTTCCTTAATGGCTCGACGGGTAAGCGGCTTGGTAAAGGCCGGCCAGCCGCAACCGGAATCATACTTGTCCAGTGACGAAAACAGCGGTTCACCACTCACCACGTCAACGTAGATTCCTGGCTGATCAAATTGGTCGTATTTACCTGTAAAGGGCCGTTCCGTTGCGGCTTCCTGGGTCACGGCATACTGGATCGGTGTCAATTTTTCACGCAGGTTCTTTTTCTCCATCACAATCCCTCCTTACGGTGCCAGCTTACCATAAAAGCAAGCCGGGCCCCATTATCCTGCTCAGTGCAAATTAGTTGTCAAAGCAGCCCTTCTAAGGATAATAGAAAGAAAACACGAAGGAGACTCCTATGTTTGAATTACCGATCGGAATCGGCCAGGTGCACGCGATGAACGAACTCTTTAAAGCGGATCCCCGGGTGGCGATTCTCGTGTTAATCTTAATCATCACCCTAGCCTTTTACTTCAATTCCCGCCGCTAAGCCCACAAACGAAATGGGGGGGCTCGAATGGGCTTCAGAGTTCGGCTTTGCCGAGCACTGAAGCCCATTTGTGTACCGCGCTGTTCGCGTTTTAACTAAGTAAAAGAGCTTATGTCACAGCCCCATTATATCAACTAAAGCAGCAGGGAGCGAAAGCTGTGCCCGCAGCCGCTAATTGGCCCGTCAGCTAAGCCAAGGACGTCCTGGATTGTTGCCGCAATGTCGGCCAGGGTTGCCCGATCAGCCAGCCGGCCGCCGCGCAGGGACGGCGAATACGCCAGCAGGGGCAGCCATTCCCGGGTACTCTCCTCACCGGAAAAAGCCGGGTCATTCCCGTGGTTCGCCGTAACGATTAACAAATCATCAGGGTGGACCAGGGGCAGGACTTCTGCCAAGTGCTGGTCAAATTTCATCAGTTGCTGGCCGCTGTCTTCGGGGTTCCGCTGGTAGCCAGCCCGGTCGACTTCATGAACGGGAACCAGGTATAACCCGGCGCCTGGTGTATTTTTCAAAACCGACTGCAAGTCAGCAAACGCTGTTTCCCCGGTCACAACCTTGACGGGACAGCCGACAGCGCGGGCCCGGTTGATCACCGTCGGCTGGGGCGGCCGCAGATAAAAAGTCCGTTGGCGGGCGAAACGATAGTAATAGCGCCCCGGACTACCGGCAAAGGGCAGCGTTTGTACCATTTGCAGACGGTCGCTGTCTTGCTGATCAACGAAGCGGCGGATGAACCGACCAACCTGCACTAATTCTTCACCATCAATTGTGGCCTCATGCGCGCTGACCACCATGTCGGACCCCCCACTGGTACTGACCAGCAGGCCGCCAGTCGCTACTTGCGCATCACCGTAGTCTTCGAGGAGGTGCTGGGGCTGGTAGGGCGCATTGACTAGGACCGGCCGGTGAAATTGCTGTTCCAACTGGTGGATAAGGGCCGCCGGAAAGCCGCTTGGATAGGCAGTCGGCTCCTCCTCGTCAACGACCCCGAGTAATTCCCAGTAGTCCTCAACTGCCGACTTATTAGAGGTCATTGACCGGAGGCGGCCATAATAACTATACACTGGTGTTTCCCGCGCGGCCAAGCGGGGGTGCAAGCTGCCCAAGCCCATCTTCTGCAACGTCGGCAGCTGGAGCCGGACCCGGAAGTGGTTGCACAGGTGCCCCATCGTATCGGCTCCGTTGTCAGCAAAAACCGCCGCGTCTGGTGCGGCGCCGAGGCCCAGGCCCTCCACAATTACTAAAATAACTCGCTTGAATTCAGTCATTTACCCTCCCCCCCTTGCTTTTTAAGCCTTCCTGCCGCTTACTGCTAATACTTTTCCGCCTTACCAGCAGGTATCCGGCGAATAGTAGTCAAGAATTTAGTTACTTCATCTGCAGATTGGCCACTATTGAAACATCCATCATTATCCCTCGTTTATTGTTGGCGGCAATCCCGTTTCAATGTTCAGCTCATAAACGTTTCGTAACATCTCCGCCCCCCTTCATTTCCGGTTGGGCAATTCGTTTTTTAATTGTACGATGAAATCATCGTTCTCACCAGCATTGCGACCGGCGAGCAAGTCCAGAAAATTTGTGACGGCTGGCTGGGTAACGCATTAGTCCACTTCGCCAGCGCCAAACTGGTGACGGCTTAAACCGTGACTGATTGCTTTTCGATTTTAAATCGGTAGTCCCCATACATATGAGATCAATTAAAAAACAGCGCAAATAACAATCTTAGCTTCCGGGAGCAATTTGATTATTTTTCCATTGTAAAAATACAACAATAGGCAATTAGGCTAAAAAGGTCACCTTTCAAAACACGTTACTGCAGAATTGAATAGATTATTAAGCTTGCATACGATATGCTTTCTTAGTAAGCGCTTACAAAATCAACAAATAAGCTATTCTATCCAATTAGAGGTGATTATGATGACTTATGACTACCAAGGCAAGAACGTAATCGTAACTGGTGGTGCTAAAGGAATCGGGAAAGAAGTCGTTAGGGGAATCGTCAACGGTGGCGGTAAGGTTGCCCTATTAGACATTGATGACGCAGCCGCTCAAGCAACGGCCGCAGAGTTTGACGGTCAAGTTAGGCCTTATCATGTCGACCAGCAAAATCGGGACGAGGTTAATGAACAATTCAGGATAATTATTGATGATTTCGGTAAGATCGACGTCTTGATCAATGTCGCAGGGGTCATCAGTGCTAAGTCCTTTGACGACCTTTCACCAGAAGAGTGGGATCGGACAATCAAAATTAACTTAACTGGCCCATATAACACGATTCACGCAATTTGGCAGCATTTTAAAGCCAACGGTGGTGGCCGCATTGTCAATGTTTCCTCTGTTGCTGGCAAGATCGGTGGCGGCCTGTTGGGAACTGCAGCTTACGCTTCCTCTAAAGCCGGCCTTAACGGGTTTACCAAAGCCATTGCTAAGGAAGGCGGCAAGTATGGGATTTCTGCCAATGCAGTCGCTCCCTCGTTTACTCACACCTCAATGACGACTTCGCTGTCAGAAGATCCAGAAAAGAATGCTAAAGTAATTGGCATGATTCCACTGGGCCGTGCAGCTGAACCAGTTGAAATCGCACAAATGATCCTCTTCTTTGGTTGTAATGCCGCCAGCTTTATCACTGGAGAAATTGGTGACTGCGATGGCGGGATTGTGATGGATGGTTAAAGAAGGGGTAATGTCCATGAGTTCTACTAACAAAGTAAAGAAAAAGTTTTCCATCCCCGGAGGAAACATTATTATTCCGATGTTTATCGGGGCCTGCATTAACTCCATCTTTCCTTCCTGGCTGAAAATCGGCGGTTTTACCACCCCGTTAGCGCAAGGCTCTGGTGCACTGGTTGGGGCCTTTCTTTTCGTTATTGGGGGTTCCATTTCTTTCAAATCCACGGGTGCCGCTATCAAGAGGGGCGGAACGATTATTCTAACCAAGGTAATCGTTGCGGTCTCTCTCGGTTTATTTGTCGGTAAAGTTCTTAATAATAATTTCCTCGGCCTGAGTGCATTGGCAATTATTGGAGCAATGTCCTGTGCTAATAACGCTATGTATGCCGGAATCGTCCACGATTTTGGCGATAACATTGATGAGGCCGCTGTTGGAATTACGATTCTAGCTGTGGGGCCTTATATTACAATGATTGCTTTAGCCTCCTCCGGGCTGGCTTCATTCTCGTTGATCACACTGGTTGCCACCGTTCTTCCCCTACTAGTAGGGATGGCACTGGCCAACCTCTTCCCGGCAGTTAAGAAAATCCTGAATGATGGGATGAACGCGTCGATCGTTGTCGTTGGATTTGCATTAGGGTGTACGATGAATTTCCAGCAAATATTCACTGGGGG
The DNA here is from genome assembly GCF_000160835.1 of Limosilactobacillus antri DSM 16041. Taxonomy (GTDB): domain Bacteria; phylum Bacillota; class Bacilli; order Lactobacillales; family Lactobacillaceae; genus Limosilactobacillus; species Limosilactobacillus antri. Next base: position 21,323 of record NZ_GG700738.1, on the reverse strand, counting down.
ATTATCCGGTATTCTTCTAGGAGTTGTTGTTACCTTTGCAGGTGGTATCTTCACGATCCTTGCTGACAAATTAACCGGGGGTTCCGGGGTCGCTGGTGCCGCAATTTCTAGTTGCGCCGGTGCAAATATGGCCACCCCGGCCGCATTAGCGGCAGTTGATGCTAGTTATAAATCAGTAGTAGGAACAGCAACCGCACAAATTACGGCGGCAGTTGTTGTTACCGCAATTTTGACACCGGTCCTGACCGCTTGGGTCTATCGCCATAATAATAAAAAAGCGGTCCATTAAATATGCTTAAAAAACGGCGATTAGTTTGGCAACTCACCTTAGCGGCGCTTTACCGAAATTAATCGCCGTTTTCTTGACCACAAGCAGCTCGACAGTTTGAGGAGGCTGAGAATTAACTCAGCCCCTTTGCTATTTTAAAACTGGTAATCCGATATATCATCCTCCTCCCAATAATTCTAAAAAAGGTTTACTCAATCACTGAATTTGTCACAAGCGTGGCTGCCACTAGCGTATGGGAAATAAATCCTTTTCAAATTCATCATTTCTTCATATAATATTCAAGAGAATTTCTGACTTAGCGCAGAAGCAAATTTAGACCAGAAAGGAAATTATCCATATGTCTTTCAAAAGCTCTGTTGCGGCGGGCGCTGGACACCTCTCCTACTCCGTCCTCCACAACGTTTTTAACCGGGGAAGCTCCCTTCCCGGCCTCATTGCCCTGAAAATCGATCCTGATATTTTATACCACTACAAGGACCGCTACGACTTTGTGATCGTCGGTGGAACCAATGGGAAAACTACCGCCACGGCCCTCGCCGTCCAGGCCCTCAAGCAAAAGTACCCGGACGTACTCTACAACCCGACCGGCTCGAACATGAAGCGGGGAATCGCCACGATCTTCGTGTCCGCCCCGAAGCCGAAGAAGAAGGGGCTGGCCGTGCTGGAAGTCGACGAAGCCAACATTGTCCGGATTGTTAAGTACTTCAAGCCGAAAGCCTTTGTCTTCACCAACCTCTTCCGGGACCAGCTTGACCGGTACAGCGAACTGTACGCTACCTGGGACCGGATGCTGGAAGGGGTCCGGATGGCACCAAAGGCGACGATCATCGCCAACGCCGACGACCCGATTTTTAACTCCGTCGACCTGCCGAACCCCCGCGTGTGGTACGGCTTTGACGACCAGCCAATGGGCAACCTGGAAGCCCCGTCGAATACTGACGGCGTAGTGTGCCCGAAGTGCCATCACATCATCCACTACGGCTTCATCACCTACGGCGGCCTCGGTGCCTACTTCTGTCCAAACTGCGGCCATAAGCGGCCGGACTTGGACTACCGGGTCACGGCCGTCGACGAAATGACCTCCGCGGACTCAATCGTTAAGTTTGACGATTACGAATTCAAGATTCCGGTCGGCGGGTCCTACAATATTTACAACGCCCTGGCCGCTTACTCCCTGTCCCGCTTCATAGGGGTTGAACAGGCAGACATTAAGACGGCCTTTGAAAAGAGCCCCGAGATTTTCGGCCGGCAGGAGCGGGTTCAAATCGGCGATAAGGAAATGGTCATTATCATGGTCAAGAACCAGATCGGGGTCGATACCGTCCTCGACATGATTAAGACTGATAAGGATCCCTTCTCCTTCGCCTTCATGCTGACGGCCCTGCCCGCCGATGGTGAAGACACCTCCTGGATCTGGGACTGCAACTTTGAAACGCTGAAGGAACACGACATCCCTTACTACCTGGTCGGTGCGTCAAATTACAAGGACGCCGCAACCCGGTTCAAGTTTGGCGGCTTTACCGACGTTAACGTGGAACCCGACCCGGCCAAGCTAATCGACCGCATCAAGGAGATGCCAACGAAACGGCTCTACGTTGTTACCTGCTACACCGCCATGCGCCAACTGCGGAAGGCCCTCGCGGAACAAAAACTGATTGATGGGGGGATGGAATAATGGCCACGTACCAACTACAACTTGCCCACTTGTACGGCAACCTGCTGAATACCTACGGTGACCTAGGCAATATTATGGCGCTCAAATACTACGGCCAGCTGCTTGACATCGACGTCACCAGCCGGGTCGTCAGCGTGGAAGATGACTTTAAGGCGGCCGACTACGACCTGATGGTCATCGGGGCCGGCCAGAAGTTTGAGCAATCCATTGCGTTGGAAGATATTCCCAGCAAGCACGATGAATTAGCCAAGTACATCGAAAGCAACCGGCCGCTGCTGGCGGTTGGTGAAGGCTACCAGCTGCTCGGCCAGTCCTACATCGACCAGCATGGCAACAAGGTTGCTGGCGCCGGGCTGCTCTCCCACCACAGTGAGCTGCCCGCCAACCACGAGCCGATTCAAACCGACCTGCTAATCAAGACCAAGTGGGGCCTCAACTACCACGGCCACGAAAACCACGACCTGGTGACTTATCTGGGCAAGGATGAACAACCGCTGGGCAAGGTCATCGAAGGAACCGGTAACAACCTTGATGACGACACGGAAGGGGCAATTTACAAGAACGTCTTTTGCACCAATATGCACACGGTTCTGGACCGGAACGGCGACCTGGCAAAGCGGATGCTGATTACCGCCCTGGTTAATAAGTACCCTGATGCCGACCTGACGGCACAACGTGAATTGAAGATTGAACCAACCTATTAAAAGATTGATGGCCCGCGACCTGGCACTTGCTTAGATCGTGGGCCGTCTTATTTATTATGAAATTGCGGCTGGAATTCCCCGGAACGCCTGATATCTCTACTCAAGTAATCTATAATAATAGGTACTAGGATAGAATTTATTAAAGGGAAGTTTAACTAATGCAACGCTTATCGAATAAACAAAAACTGTGGCTTACCATTATCATCGCGGGGATTGCCCTAGTCTTACAATACGGCTTCCATTACCCGCTGCTCGCGCAGATTATCGTTACCATTGCCGGTGCGATTGTTGCCTTCACCATGTTTATCGGGATGGTCAAGACGCTCCGCTCCGGCAAGTACGGGGTCGACCTCCTGGCAATCCTTGCGGTCGTCGCTACTCTGGCGGTCGGTGAATACTGGGCTGCGATGGTCATCCTTGTAATGCTGACCGGCGGGGACGCCCTAGAGGACTACGCCGCCAAAAAGGCGAATACCGAGCTCAAGGCCCTGCTGGACAACTCGCCGCGTTTTGCCCACCTCGTCACCCCCAGTGCTACTCAGGACGTCCCAGTAAATGACGTCCCGGTTGGCAGCCAAATTATCGTTAAGCCGGGCGAACTCGTCCCTATCGACGGCACAATTATTGAAGGCAGCGGCGAATTTGACGAATCTTCGCTAACCGGTGAAGCACGGCCGGTCGCCAAAACCGTTGGGGACGCGGTCATGTCCGGCTCACTCAACGGTGATGAGGCGATTACGCTGAAAGTCACCAAGCTCGCTAAGGATAGCCAGTACCAGCAGCTGGTTAAACTGGTCCGCGAGGCGGAGCAGACCCCAGCCCACTTTGTCCGCTTAGCCGACCGCTACGCCGTTCCCTTTACGATTGCCGCCATCCTCATTTCACTATTCGCCTGGTGGTTCTCCAAGGACCCGCGCCGCTTCGCCGAAGTCCTCGTCGTTGCTTCTCCCTGCCCGCTGATTTTGGCGGCGCCGGTCGCGATGGTGTCCGGAATGAGCCGGGCTTCCCGGAACGGAATTGTCGTTAAGACCGGGAGCGTCCTGGAGAAACTCGCCGGGGCCCGAACCGGGGCGTTTGACAAGACCGGAACCATCACCAACGGCCACATCACCGTCGCCCAGATCCTGCCAGCCGGGACCATCACCAAGGAACGGCTCCTCCACTTGGCCGCCAGCGCTGAGCAGGACTCCTCCCACATTCTCGCCCGGTCGCTGCTCGCTTACGCCAACCAGCATAGCATTTCCCTAGCGGCAGCAACTGGGCTGACCGAGGAAACCGGCAGGGGCATTACGGCGATGATTGAGGACCACCAGGTCAAGGTCGGCAAGCGCCAATTTGTCGCCCCGCAAAACCAGCAGGCGGCCCTCAACACTACCGCCATTTACGTTAGCGTTGACGGGACCTACTACGGGGCAATCGCCTTTACCGACCACGTCCGTCCCGAGGCCGCGGAAACGATGACGAAATTAAAGGCCGCTGGGGTCGCCAACCTGATGATGCTCACCGGGGACCAGCGTGCGATTGCCCTGCAGGTTGCCAAAGCAGTCGGCATCACCACGGTTAAGGCTGACCTCCTGCCGCAGGATAAAATTGCGGCCCTCCAATCGATCCCCCAGGCTGAGCACCCGGTCTTTATGGTCGGGGACGGGGTGAACGACGCCCCGTCGCTGGCAACGGCCGACGTCGGAATTGCCATGGGGGCACACGGTTCGACCGCCGCTAGTGAAACTGCGGACGTCGTGATCCTGAAGGACGACCTGGCCAAGGTCGCCAAGGCGGTCAATATCTCCCAGGATACCTTACGGATTGCCAAGCAGGCCGTTCTGATTGGGATTGCCATCTGCACGGTCCTGATGCTCATCGCCAGCACCGGGGTAATCCCCGCCTTTGTCGGTGCCATGCTCCAAGAAGTCATCGACACCGTTTCGATCCTGTGGGCGCTCAAGGCCCGGCAGTTGCATAACTAAAGTGAGGAAGATTGATAATGAAGAAAAAAGGATTACTACTAGTCAACCTGGGTTCGCCCAGTGCACCAACCACCGCGGCTGTGAAGCACTACCTCAGCGTGTTCCTCGGTGACCGCAACGTGGTGACCATGCCCCCAGCCCTCTGGCAGCCGCTATTAAAGGGCATCATCCTCCCGATGCGCTCCTGGCGTTCCGCTACCTTTTACCGGGATATCTGGATGAAGGAAGGATCACCGCTAGTGGTCTATACAGCCCGGCTGACCAAGCAAGTCCAGGACCTGCTGCCCGACTGGGACGTCCGGATGGCGATGACCTACGAACAGCCATCCATTAAGGAAACCCTGATCGCAATGCAGGAGGCTGGCGAGCAGATCACCGTCTTGGCGCTTTTCCCCCACTTCACGCAGAGCACCACCCAGTCAATCATTGACCAGGTCCGGGCCGTGGACCCGACGATCCCGATCATCGACCGCTTTGCCGACGAACCGGAATACCTCCAGCTCCTCGCCGACCAGATCCAGGCGGCCTGGCAAAAGAAGAAGTACGACCGCCTGCTGATTACCTACCACGGGATTCCAACGGCCATGGTCAAGCATGGTGACCCCTACCAGGAAGAAACTGAACGAACCACTGCCCGCTTGCGCCAGCTGCTTGACATTCCAGCGAACCAAATCAAACAGGCCTACCAGTCCAAGTTCGGGCCAATGCCCTGGCTGAAGCCCTACCTGTGCAACACCCTGATGCAGGAGGCCCAGCTGGGCAACCGCAAGTTGCTGCTGGCGGTACCGTCGTTTGTAGCCGACTGTCTGGAAACCCTTGAGGAGGACGGGGTCCAAAATTACCAGGTCTTCCGGTCAAGCGGGGGCCAGGAACTCGACCTGGTGCCGGCCTTCAATGATCAGCCGGCCTTCGCCCGCTTCATCGCCCACCTGGCGCAGAAACGGGGTCCCAAAGCATGAACAAGAAAAGTCTCGACGAAATCAACGGCAGCGTTAAGGTGCCCACGGTCTATGAGTCAGCCTTCTGGCAGAAATTCCTTGCGTATAGCGGCCCCGGGGCCCTCGTTGCCGTCGGTTACATGGACCCCGGCAACTGGCTGACTTCGCTCTCTGGCGGGGGCCAGTACGGCTACCAGCTCCTGGTTGTTCTGTTTTGCTCCATCCTGATTGCGATGGTCATGCAGTCACTGTCAATCAAACTCGGTGTCGTGACCCGGACAGACCTGGCCCAGGCGATCGCCAGCCGGGTCAACAAGCCCGTCCGCCTGCTCCTCTGGATTCTCAACGAGATCGCCATGATGGCAACCGACCTGACGGGAGTTGTGGGCACTGCGGTCGCCCTCAAGCTACTTTTCGGCCTGCCGCTGGTCGCAGGGGTCCTGCTGACGATTGCCGACGTCCTCGTGGTCCTGTTCTTCCTCCGCTTCGGGATTCGGCGGATTGAATTCATCGTCCTCTTTGCTATCCTGATTGTTGGTGTCATCTTTGCCACCGAGGTCTGTCGGGCCCACCCCGCCCTGCTGGCCATTATGGAGGGCTTTGTCCCCCACCAGCAAATTTTGACCAACCACGCGGAGCTGCTGCTCAGCCTAGGCATCATCGGGGCCACCATCATGCCCCATAATATTTACCTCCACTCGGCCCTGGCGCAAAGCCGCCGCTACGACGAACACGACCCGGCGCAGGTGACCGAGACCCTGAAGTTTGCCAACTGGGACTCCATCATCCACCTAATCGCGGCGCTGATCGTTAATGCCCTCCTCTTAATCCTCGGGGGAACACTCTTCTTTCACCATGGGAACCTGACCAGCCTGCAGGAAGTCTTTTACGCCCTCAAAAACCCAGGAATCGTTGGTCAGCTGGCTAACCCACTGATGAGCTGGCTCTTCGCCTTCGCCCTCCTGATTACCGGCCTGATCTCGTCAATTACCTCGACTTTGTCCGGGCAAATCGTGATGGAGGGCTACGTCAACATCCGTCTGCCCCTTTGGAAACGGCGCCTGCTGACCCGGTTCGTGACCCTGATCCCGATCCTCATCATCGGCTTCATCATCCGCTTTAATGAGCACCAGTTTGAACAGCTCATCATTTACGCCCAGGTGGTATTAAGCATTGCCCTGCCGTTTACGCTCTTCCCCCTGGTCGCCATCACCAGCAACCGCCAACTGATGGGCCCCCACGTCAACCGGCGCTGGCAGACGGCAATCTGTTACGCCCTGGTCGCCCTGATTACCGGACTAAATTTAGCAGCATTATTTTAAAACGAGAAAACTCCCAGCCGTCCCCGCGGCTGGGAGTTTTAGTATTGATATTAATCCCGACGCAGTTGCATCCGGTCATTAAAGAGCTTGGTTAAGCCCAGCATAATCGCAAAGTAGATTAACCAGAGCACGTAAGGGAGAACCGGGTTATTGAACACGACCGTCATGGCAGCGACAAACTGCTTATTTTCTACCAGCGCCGTGATCTGGCTGCCCATCGCCAGGATCAGCCGAACCATGATTACACAAAAAATGATGAACATTACCGGCAGGCCGATCCCGACAATCCACTTCCAGGTCCGGTTAAGCAGGCTAAAGCCGTTCCCGACCGCCTGGCAGGTCACCACCCCGGTCAGCAGGATTAAGAAGTTGACCAGCAGGGTCCGCGGGCTCATCGCCGGCTGGTTAGCCATTGACAAGAGCTCATCAAGGATAAAAATCACCAGGGTGGCTAAGAAGAGGGCCAGGGCGCGGCCCCGCCACATCGTCTTCCGCGAAATGCCGTTTTGGATGGCCCACTTAAAGTCAACATAGGGCGTCACAATGAAGTACGCTAAAAGAACTAGGTTGATAAAAACCGCCAGGGTTGATGGAATCCCCTGCAGGGTGACCAAGAAGGATTCCGGATTGCGGTTGAATATCAAGCCCATGAGGGACACAACCACTTCAAAACCGACGATCCAGCCAACCGTAATCAGGATTGCCTGTCCGAGCCGGTGAAAGACGTTCGTCATCACCAAGGTCATCTTTTGCTTACTCATTCTCACTGCCCCCGTTCGTTAAACCGATAAATAATTTTTGCAAGTCATAATGCCCAACCTTAACCTGGTCGGGAATCACCCGCTGGTCGTCGAGCTGGTCAAAGACGTAGGCGGTCTTAACCGTTCCTAGCTGGTCCGCAGATAAGACCCGCAGGCCCGCGACGTACTGGTCAACCAGGTTTGCCGGCCCCGTCACCGTGTAGGCCCGGTCCAGCAACGTTTCGACGTCAGCATCTTCAATCAGGTGGTGGTCCGCCAAAATCAGCACGTGCTCTACCAACTGCTGAATCTCATCGATCAGGTGGGTCGAGAGGACAAAGGTCCGCGGCTTTTCCTGGTAGCTCTTGACCAGCTCCTTATAAAAGAGCTCCCGGTGGTTGGCGTCCAGACCCAGGGTCGGTTCGTCCAGGAAAACATAATTAGCGTTGACGTTCAGTGCCACGACCAGTTTGGCAGCCGTCTGCAAACCGGTCGAGAGCTTGCTCAGCTGGATCTTCGCGTCAATTCCAAAGGCCTTGAGCAAGCGGTTAGCGTTCTGGTAGTCGAAGTGGCCATAGGAGCCGTCCGCCAGGTCAAACATCCGCTGGATCGTTGTCCGTTTCGGGTACAAGTTGCTCTCGCTCATCAAGTAGAACTGGCCTAGGACCCGGTCCTGGTCGTTAGTGCCGAGCTTATCAAGCGCGACCGTCCCGTTCGTTGGAAAAATCCGGCCCGTAATGATGTTAAGCAGGGTTGACTTCCCCGCCCCGTTGCGGCCGAGCAGTCCGTAAATTTTCCCCGGCGCCAGCTGGCAGTTGAGATCCTCTAAAATTACCTGCCGACCATACTTCTTGCTGACGTGGCTAATTGTTAACTGTTCCATCGTTCTCCCCCCGTTCAATTAATTCCAGCAAGTGCTGCTTCGTAATTCCCAGCTTGTGCGCTTCTAGCACCAAGCTCTTCACGTAATCCTTGTAAAAACTCTCTTTGCGTGTTTGCATAATCTTCTCCTGGGCGCCGGCGGTGACGAACATCCCTCGGCCGCGGCGCTTTTCAATTAGGTCTTTATCAACCAGTACGTTCATCCCTTTTAAGACGGTCGCCGGGTTAATATGCAGCTCAGTCGATAACTGTGTCGTTGACGGGACCTGACTGCCTTCTGGAAAGGCCCCGCTAAAAATCATCTCTTCCAACTGAGCGGCAATCTGCTGGTACAGCGGCGCCGATTCGTCAAAATGAAATTGCAAGAGCGCTCCTCCTTAGTTATTTGGTTAATTACTTATGTAACTAAGTATATAGCAACGCAAGAAAAAAGCAAGCATAATTTTGCCTGCTTGCTAATCTTCTTCAAATAGGAGCCGCCGCATCCGAACGGACAGGGGCTGGGCAAGCTGCAGCTCCATCCCAACGGCCGCTTTCTGTTTGGCCCCGAGCTGCTCTTCCTTGACCGACCCCGGTTGAATCGTCGCCGGACCCAGGTAATAAAACTGCTTGCCGACCGCATCGCTCCGTTTGACGAAGAGGTGGAGCTTGACGCGGGGCCGGCCATGCTCATCCGTTGCCAGAAGCCGTTGGACTTCCGGCGAGGACAGGTGGCGGGGACTGCGCGTGTACCAGCGCAGCGACCGCCCATTTTCCAACTGGTTATTGTAGATGGCGTTGCGCCGCTGGTCATCCTCCTTACGGTAGGTGATAAAAATCGGGCACTCCTGCTCCCCCACCCGGTAGCCGTACATCGGGGCACTGACGTCTAGCGGCCAGTTGAGCAGCCGGCAGACATCCTTCCGGTCATATTGCTGGTAAATAGTAAACTGTTGGCTGGCGTCATAGTTCTCACTCAGGGCCAGGCCGGTGTCCACCGCATCATTCACCAGCTCGCTAAACTGCGGGTGTGCCGCTAAGGCTGCCGCTAGCGCTGGCGCCAGGCGGTAGTCAACCAGGCCCGAATGAACGACCAGCGGAGTCCCGCCGTACTGGTCGCGCCGGGTCTGCTTTCCCGCCTTAACCGCAAAGAAGCGCAAACTCAAAATATCATCAACTGACTGGAGCACCGCCGGGCTGACGTAAGCGCCCCGTTTGCGCAGTGCCGCTACCAATTCCTCCTGGCTGCACTGGTGCTCCTGAGCAGTCAGCAGCAGTTTTAGCAGCACTAGTTCGTGGGGCCGCTTGCCGTTGACCAGTTCCTTGGTAAGGAAGGACAGGACCGCCCGTTCGTGGGTGGTCAGGCGGACGGGTTCCCCCATCCGCGCCAAAAATTCCCCATAGTTTGCTAAGCGACTGTTTTCCGCAAAGACGAGGGGCGATACTTCACCGTAGCGGTAAAAGTCGAATAGGAGCGGCGGCCGGCCCAGGCGCCGGTGGAGGTCCTGGTAAGCGGTCCGCAGTTCCCGCAGCGAATCCAGTTTGACGGCGGCCAGCGACTGTAAAATCCGTTCAGCAGCCACCCGGCGGAAAGTAATCGTCGACACACCGATGGTCGCTGGCAGCTGGACTTCCTGGCGGGCCCGGTCTGCTTGCCGGCTGGTATCCTGGTTCAGCGCCAACGGGATCAGGAAATTATTCTGGTAATTGCCGATAAAGTCCAGGACGGTCACGTAGCCCTTCCCCGGAAACTTCCGCAGGCCCCGGCCCAGCTGCTGGGTGAAGACGACGGCCGATTGGGTGTTGCGCAGCATGATGATCTGGTTCAGGGCCGGAATGTCGACCCCCTCATTAAAGAGGTCGACGGTCACAATGTACTCGATGTTCCCGGCTTCCAGCCGCTGAACGGCCCGCTGCCGGCGGCGTGGAGAATCTTCATTCGTCAACGCAATCGCGGGGTGCCCCGCCGCACTGAACTTCGCCGCCAGTTCCCGGGCCTCCTCCTGGCGGGAACAAAAAATCAAGCCCCGAGCCTGGGAACCGCAATAGCCATAGTAGTCCATCTGGTCAAGGATGTACCTGACCCGCTGGTCACTCACCAGGTAGCGTAAACCCGTCGTCTCCGTAACGACCTCGCCATCCTGTTCATAGTCCTGCACGCCGACGTAGTGAAAGGGGGCCAGCATCCCGGCATCCAGCGCCTCCTTCAAGCGGACCTCGTAGGCCAGGTGGTAGTCAAACAGGGCGTAGACGTCCTGCTTATCCATCCGTTCCGGGGTGGCCGTCATCCCCAGCCAAAATTGCGGCTGGAAGTGGTCAAAGAGGCCCTGGTAGCTGGGGGCCGTGGCCCGGTGGGCTTCATCGATTAAAATGTAATCAAACGCGGTTGCCGCAAATTTCGCCAGTGTCCCGGGCTGGCTCAGGGTTTGGACAGTCGCAAAGAGGTACTTGGCACCCCAGTCGTGCCGGTTACCAGTCAGCAGGCCATAATCACTCGCGGGCCCGCCAATCACCCGGCGAAAACTAGCCAGGGTTTTCTTCGCAATCTGTTCCCGGTGAACCACGTACAAGAAGCGGCGGGGCTGAAAGTCCTTGACCGCAAAAGCCCCAAGGTAGGTTTTCCCCGTCCCGGTCGCCGAAACCACCAGCCCCCGGTGCGCCCCGGAAGCAAGCAACTGCCGTAACGAAGCAAGGGCCGCGCGTTGCATCTGGTTAGCAGCAATCGGTGCCACCGGTGCGGGCGCCGACTGCTTGGCCGCAGGCAGCGGCTGCCAAGCAGCCCGGTAAGCTGCTAGCCACTGGGCCGTCAATGGTTGACTAGCCTGTGACAAGGCGGTCAGCTGGCCACTGAGCTGCCTGGTCAGGCTGGCGTCAGTCCGCGAACTGACCCGTAGCGCCCATTCCGTATTTTGGAGTAGGGCCGCGCACGTAAAATTAGCACTGCCGATCACGGCCGTCTGGTAGTCACCGTGGTCAAAGAGGTAGCCCTTGGCGTGAAAACCCGGTTGCCCGACAATGCGAACGGTCAGGTTAGGGATCTTCATCAGTTCAGCGAAGGTTTGGGGCGTATTAAAGCCTAAGTAGTCGCCGGTTAGCAGGGTGCCGCACACCCCCTGCTCTGCCAAGTCCGCCAGGAGGGCCTTGAGCGGTACCAGCATATCGGTCGTAATAAAGGCAACGGCCCAGGTAAAGTGCCGGCAGTGCTGCAATTCATCTTGAATGGTCTGCCAAATTGTGCTGGCAGCCTGGTTGGTCACCAGCTGGGGCGTCAGCAGGTTGTGTCCCGGATAATCCTGACTGTATAGGCCGTTGAGAATGGCCTCCCGTATTACTGTATTCTTATCCATCCCATCTTCCTTTCACTAAAACAGCCACAGGCACGCCCCGCAGAGCAGTCCGCAACAAATGCCCGCAATAATGTCCCGGGGGTAGTGGACCCCGCCAATTATCCTGACCAGTCCCAAAATCAGGGTCAGGACCAGCAGGAAGACCCCCAGCGGCCACGCTGCCCGCCAGGCGACCAGGCTGATGACCGTCGCGGAAAAGGCGTGACGGCTCGGCAGCGAATCCCCGTGCTTCTCCCGTGCTAGCAGGGGGTCAATTGCCCATTCATCATAGGGCCGCGGAGCGTTTAAGCGGTGGCGGAAAAAGCTCACCAGGCCAAAGCCCAGTCCCGGAACGATCACGAGGGGGGCCAGGACTTGCAAGCCCGTCCGCGGGATTGCCCGGTACCGCCAGCAAATCCCGACCAGGACCAGCAGGTAGGCCACATACATTACCAGCACGATCAGCCGGTTCATCCAGCGCAGGATGGCAATCAGGCGGGGATAACGGCTCAGCCAATCGCTGAGGGCGGTGTAAAACTGGTAGTAGTTAAACTTTGAGTCCATCATTATGGCAGCTCATTTCCGGCCGTGTGAGCCGCTTGCAGGGCCGCCACCGCTTGGTCCACGGAACAGGTCCCCATCCGCATGATTCCCAGAGCAATGTTTGACGTCCGCCAGTTTGTATTTCCGATTTTGACCGTTTGCATTTTCTTCTCCTTATAAAGCCTGTGCCAACAAATTTCTTCTTAATTATACTTCAGGCCGCCACCTGCTTAAAGAAATTATCATTTGCCCGGCAGGGGTTCAAACGCCAGAACGTCCGTGCTATATTGGTTGCGATACTGTTTTTAGGGAGGATAATATGAACAAGCAAAGCAAGGGCATCTTACTCGCGGTTGGCGGGGCCTCCTTATGGGGGATCTCCGGTGCCGCGGCCCAATACCTGTTTTCAACAACCAGCATCTCCAACACCTGGCTGGTCGCACTGCGCCTGCTAGCGGCGGGCCTGCTCTTAACCTTCTGGAGTGCCATCAAGTTCCCCGGGGAAATCAGGCAGCTGGTCACTAGGAAGGTCAACCGGCGGCTCCTGCTCCTCTTTGCGGTTTTGGGGATGGCAAATTCCCAGCTATCGTACTTTTTAGCCATTAAGTACAGCAACGCCCCCACTGCCACCGTTATCCAGTACCTCCAACCGGTCTTCATCATTCTCTGGCTGGCATTGTCAAAGCACCAGTGGCCCCGGCGGATTGACTGTTTCAGCATCGCTATCGCCCTCCTCGGAACCTTCTTTTTAGCTACCGGCGGCCGCCTTGACCAGCTCAGTCTGACCCCGGTAGCCCTCTTTTGGGGAATTTGGTGTGCCGCGGCGGCTGCGCTCTACACCCTACTCCCCCGGACCCTGCTCCAACAATTTGACGCCCTGGTAGTTTGCGGCCTCGCGATGCTAATCAGCGGCGCCTTACTGTCCCCGGCCCTGGTCAGCATTCCAATGCCGCGCCTGACTCCTTGGGACTGGCTGCTCGTCGCCTACATTGTCATCGGCGGGACGATGTTTTCCTACACCCTCTTCTTGCAGAGCATCCGCTACATCTCACCCGCCGCAACGGGCATTCTCAGCGCGTTTGAGCCCCTGGTCGCGACGGTTTTAGCGGTCGGCCTGCTGGGCACCCAGCTGACCTGGGCCGCCATTTCGGGTTCCCTGCTAATCCTCTTTACCACCGTCCTGCAGGCGGTTCCCTTCCGGCAGGTGGCCCGCTTGCTTCATTTTCCGCATTTAAAATAGAAAACAGGCATTTCACCAAGCTGGCGAGGTGCCTGTTTTTAAGTACCAGGATAATTTTACTTAATTTACTAATGTTATTTTACTTCCTGCCGCGTTACAATACGCTTTGAAAACGGATTCAAGCAGTCAGGAGGGAATAATATGTACCAAATTCGCCGAATTATGATGGCCCTTTGCGGGGTCATCCTCTGTGGTCTTTGCGTAGGAATGCTGCAAAAGGCCAAGCTGGGGGTCGACCCCGTTCACCTGCTTCGTCACGGGGATCGCCAACCTCTTCAGCTCTTCTTACTCCACCTTTTACCTGATCCTGACCGGCAGCCTGCTAGCGGTGGTCTTGGTTTTACGCCGGCATTATATTGGAATTGCAACCATTTTTAACCTGCTGCTGACCGGGATGACAGCAGACCTCATGCGCAACCTCCTCGATGCCCTCCTGCCCCATCCCGGGCTCGCAATGCGCGGCGGTCTAATGCTCACCGCGATTGTCTTGACTTGCTTGGCCGCAGCCTTGTACTTTACCGCCGACCTGGGCGTCTCGGCATATGACGCCCTCGCCTTAATTGCCGCTTATAAGTACCGGCTGCTTCCCTTCAAGTATTGCCGCATCATCACCGATAGCATCTGTGTCCTGGTGGGACTGGTCTTTGACGTCACCCTCGGGGTCGGCACCGTGATTACGCACTTTTTATGGGGCCCCTGACCCAGTGGTTTCGGACCAACCTTGCCGAACCGCTCCTCGCGGGAAGCTTACATCCCGTTCGCGAACGTTAATTCATCATTTGCAGACTGCTCCCCTGATGGTGATGGCGATGGTGGTGACTGGCCTGCAGCCGGGCCCGTAGTTCGAGCTGGATCCGCTCCAAGCTCTTGCCCTGCGTTTCGGGGACCAACGCCCAGGAGAATCCCCAGGCGGCAACGTTAAAGGCGATGAAGAAGGCAAAGGTGCCCACTCCGCCCCAGTGCGCCAGCATTACCGGAAAACTGAAGCCCACCAGGAAGTTCGCCAGCCAGAGGCAAAAGGTGGCAATTCCCATTCCCAGTCCCCGGAGTTGCTGGGGGAAGATTTCCGACAGCAGCACCCAGGTAGTCGGGGAAACACAGGATTGGAAAAAGGCCAAAAAGGTCATGGTCGAACCGATCACAATGACCGGAAGTGCCCGTGTATGTCCCAACAGTAGGATACCGAGCGTAATGGCGAACAGAGAACAGCCGGTTCCCGCGATGCCCGTCAGCAGCATCTTACGGCGGGCAACCGTATACATCAACCGCATTCCTACGGCAGTGGCGATAAAGGAAGTCAAGCCATTGCCAACGTTGGCAATTAAGGCAGCCCGGTGGCCAAAGCCGACTTTCATGAGGATACTGGTCCCGTAATACATCATGATGTTAATGCCGACAAACTGCTGGATTATTCCTAGGCCCGCGCCAAGCAACACTAACCGGCGTACCCAGGGATGACAGAGGTCATGAAAACCGGCGGTCCTGGTCCTTCGCTGCCGTTTGAGAACGGCGGTCACACTCTGGACCTCTGCTAGGCTCTGCTGGTGGGCAGGGCGGATTTGGTCAAGAATATTGACGGCCGCTTGGGGGTGCTTTTTCATAATCAACCAACGTGGCGATTCAGGGACAAACCAGGTCCCACAAAAGAGGAGCAGCGCCGGGAGCATCCCAAAGGCCAGCATTTCCCGCCAAATACTGGTGATACCGGGAAAGCAGGCTCCCAGAAGGGCGTTGACCGTAAAGGCCAGCAGCTGTCCACCCGTAATCATCAGTTCATTTTGGGTTACTAACCGGCCCCGCAGGCCCGCGGTTGCAACTTCTGCCAGGTAGGTCGGCACGATTACCGACGCCCCGCCAACAGCCAGGCCTAGGATAAAGCGAAAGCTAATCAGCCACCAGGCACTAGGCGCAGTTGCACAACAGAGGGTTCCAAAGAAAAAGAGCACTGCTAAGTAGCACAGAACTCGTTTCCGACCATAGCGGTCCGCAAGCTTACCCGCCGTTAAGGCCCCAATTGCGGCGCCTAGGGTAATGATTGAGGTGACCAGCCCCTCTTCTGCCGAGCTAAGGTTTAACTGCTGGGGCGCTGCCATGTACGGTAAGGCCCCGTTGATGACCCCCGTGTCGACCCCAAAGAGCAGGCCCCCTAAAGTCACAATTAACGCTATTTTCCTTAATCGTCCAATTGTCTGACTATGAATAATTAACCATCCTCCTTATAATTGCGGGAAAAGCAAACCCTCCCCAATTTAATGCCAAATCGGGGAGGGTTTGCTTTGAGGGATCTTTCCACTCGGTTAATCACCAAGTCCAGTATAGCACAACCATTGGGGAAATGTTTTTCAGCCAATGTCGATGGGTACTGGCAATTTTTCAAACTACTGGTATAATAAATTTGGAACGGGCCATTAGTTCAGTTGGGAGAATGTCTGCTTCGCATGCAGGAGGTCGCGAGTTCGAATCTCGCATGGTCCATATTATATTAAGAGGCTGGGATTTCCCGGCCTTTTTTACTTCTTCGGAAGCGCACTGCTTAGGCTTGGGCCCTTTGTTTCTTATTAAGCTGGTTTTTGTCCAGCCGGTTGACCGTTAGGGGATATTTCACGTCCAGCTTCGGGCTGATTCTTTTAATTTCAAGCCACTTCTTCAACGGGTCAAGGGCCATCCAACCGCCGATCCATAGGACACCCATAATCGAAGAGATCACTGAACTGTGGACTAAGGAAAAAAGGCAGCCCCAGAGCAGCATGACCACGATATAACAGGTATTGTAGATTCTTTTGAAGTTCTTGTATTCTTCATGCCGTTGGTGGAGCTGGGCTTGCAATAATTCATCAGCGGACTGGATTTTCGCTTGCTGCTTAAGCGCCGCCGTCTTGGGAAAGAGGTCGCCCACCTGAACGTCGAGCGCACCGGCCACCAAATTTAAAGTTGAAATACTGGCGTCATCCCCTGCTTCTAAACGCTGAATCGTTCTGACGGAAACCTTTGCCTTTTCCGCAAGCTGCTCTTGCGAGAGATGCCGAGCAGTCCGTAATTGTTTGATCTGATTATTAACCATGTTAACTCCTCCTTCCTTCTTTCACCCTTGATGATACGCCCTGCGCTTTTTGCTGACCACGTCACTTGGACGACAACAACCCGCCAGTTAGCCGCCAGCAAATTTAATTTCCCGGGAAATAATCATCACGCTAATTATTTTCTGCACTAACTAGCCTTATCATCCGCGGCTTAACTGTTCTGGACCGCCCGCAGCTTCGTCCGGGGAACAAAGAGCACCGCGAGAATGAGACTGACGATTATCAATCCCACTAAGATAATAAAAGTCCACCGCGCCCCCATCGCCGTGGTTTGCTGCCGGACAAGCTGGTGGTTATGCTGACTAATTGCAAGCAAGGTGCCGGCAAGCGCCGTACCAAGGGCACCAGAGAATTGCTGCAGGGTGTTAAAAATTGCGTTCCCCTGCGGGTGTTCTTCAGCCGCAAGCGCCGTTAGGCCACTCGTCATCAAGCTGCTAAAGCTCATCCCATACCCGCCATAATAAAGGGTATCCAGCAAGATGATCGCTAAATTCGATAACCGTAGCCCCAAAACGGCCAACAGGATAAGGCTTGCCAAGCTAGCCAGCATTCCCAGCAGGATTGGCAGGCGGGCCCCCAGCTTGTCTAAGATTTTTCCGGCTAGTGCCGCCATCACGGCATCACAGATGGCCCCAGGGAACATAATCCAACCGGCAAGCGATACGGAGCCATGGTTCACAGTTTGCACGTAAATCGGGAAAATGAAGCCTAACGCTAAGGTAGCAATTTTGGCAAAGCAATAACAAGTTAATTGCATACTGAAATGCAGGTTGGCAAAGAGCCGCGGGCTAATCAATGCCTGATGGTCCCGCCACGAGATTTTTAGCCAAATCCCAAGGCCAATCAGTCCACCGCCCAAGCAGCCCGTGACTTGAACTGACCAAAACGGCTGCTTGGCAAGGCTGGTAAAGCCGAGCATTAGTAACACTAGGCTAACCGCAATTGCAAGCCATTGACCGTATTTAAACCGGACTTTTTGCAGCTTATTAAGCTGGGGAATCGAATACGAACCGGTAAAGGCGCTAATAAGTGCTAGCAAGCTGGAAATAATGAAAATCCACCGCCAAGTCAAGCGGTCAGTCACAATTCCACCAAAAACCGGCCCCAGGGCGACCGCGGCCGCCGTAATCATTGTGCCGATTCCCATCATAAAGCCAAGTTTATCCTTGGGCACTTTTGTCAGAATAATGTTATACATTAACGGCAGGCCAATTCCGGTCCCGACGCCTTGGAGGGCCCGTCCCAATAGAAGGAGGTCAAAGCGCTGCGCAAAGATATCGATAAGCAACCCGGCCATAAAGAAAGCAATCCCGGCCATGAAAATTTGCTTCGTGGTAAACCGCAACCCGATTTGCGAACTAATGGGCACAATCGTTGCAATTACTAACAGCACCAGGGTATTCACCCATTGGACCTGGTCAGTCGTAACCGCAAATTCGCTAATTAATGTGGGAAACGTCACGGTGGTCGCTGTTTCATCAAGGATCCCCAAGAAGGAAAGCATCCCGGCAGACAGGATCGCCATTATTAATTTAGGTGTTACTTTTTTTGCCATTTTAACCGCTCCCTGAACTTAACAGTTGCTTTAACTATAACCTGATTAGGACAAATTTACTAATTAATTGGCTTAGCGTGATTAAATCATCAGTGGAATTGGTAAATGAAAAAAGCACCTCCTCCCGTATTTAAAGAGTAGGTGCTTATTATCGCTAATTAGCGAATTTGCTCAAAGGTGGTTGCCTTTCGGTCAACCCCTTGACCAGCATTGGCAATTTGGTAGCTGAAACTGCTTGAGTGAATTTTCTTGCCGAACGCCAGCACGTGGTTATATTGCCAGAGTGACACCTTATTGTCTTGCGTCTTAGACAGGGTCAGCCGGCTGCCCTTCGCTTCATAGTTCCACTTTCCCTGGTCAGCTTCGCCCTGGTAGACACTCTGGAAAGCACTGTCGCTCCCGTTGGCCTTGAGGGCCTTATCCTTGCTTGGGGTAACGACCACTTCATCGCCGCTCTTGGCAAAGGTCATGTAGGCTTTCTGGTTGCCAGAGATCGACGTGTATTCATAAACGTGCCCCGGCACGTGACTGGCAACCGCGTGGCTGGCATAGAGGTAAAAGCCGCCGAGGACCACCACAATGGCAACCACCACCGCAATAATAACTTTTGTTTTTTTCTGCATTGTCTATCCCCTACTAGTCATCATCATCGGTCGTGTCAGTGTCCTGACTGTCATTAGTAGCTTGGTTGTTACTATCGTCATCACTTTGCTGACTACTGTCGCTATCGTCCTTGTTGCTGTCTTTACTGCTGCTCTCATCCTGGTGGCTAGCGTAGACGTGAAGCTCGTTGCCATCCTTTTCGATGTAGATGGTCGTACCATCCTTATCCTTGCCGTTGAGGGCGTCTTCAATTTCCGAAAGGACGTCATCATAGTTGCCCTTCTTAGCAGCCTTCAGGATTGCTGCAGAATCAACGTCTAGGGAATCAGCATCGTCACCGCCATTCCCTTCTTCAAAGGAGAGTTTGGAATCCCCAGCGACACTCTCAAGACCGCTGACAATGTCCGCAGCGGAAAGCAACGCGGAATGACGCTTGTGTCCATGGCTGGCAGCTGCCGACTTGGTCTTAGTTTGAACACTGGCGCTGCTGCTCGATTCCTGACTAGACTGACTATCACTGTTAGTGTCAGCGGAGCTTTCCTTAGCTGCGGCCGGCGCGGCAAAAGTATTGCTGGAATGGTCATCGGTCTTTGAATTATCAACTTGTTCGTTGTAAATCTTCTTAACCGACTTTGGCGCATAGATGTTAACGGTCTTGGGGCCGTTGTTGATGGTTACCCGGGTCTGCGCAACCGCATTAGGGTTAACATTTGGCTTATAGCCTGCCGGAACGTCCCCGTTGCGGTTAAGAATCAGAACGTCCCCTGCATAAATCAGGTTAGCGTTTTGAATATTGTTATCGTAGCAAAGCTTGGCAATCGAAATCCCCGTTGCTGCGGAAATACTGGACAGGGTGTCACCCCATTGAATGATATAGCGCGTCCCGTTCAGGTTGTTCATATCAATGTGCTGCATCGCCATATTGTTTGAAACCTGTTGCGGCGTGTTGGCAATCCAGTTGGTAATGTCAGCCTGTTCGGCCGGGGACCCAGTGGCGTTATCAGCCAGCACAACCGAAGGCGCCATTACTGGGCCAGCCAGGACCGCCGTCATTAAAACGGCCGCCAGCCGCTTTTTATTATTAATCTTCATAAATAGATCCTCCCAGAATAATAACCTAAATTAAAACAGATTTATTTTAACGCTTGATTGATATTCGTTCAATAGTATTTGGCCATTTCCCCCGTTCACCGGCCCTAGAAGACAAAATTAACCAGCAGAATGTAACTGAGCGTGCCCAAGGCCAGGGAGAGAAACATCTTCCGCTGCCACAGGTGGACCGCCACCGTGATCAGCCCCGCCAGCAGCTCAGGCAGGCTTGCGCTCAGGTTCGTCAGGTTAACGTTGCGGTAGCAGTAGACCACCAGCATGGTCATAATTGCCGGCGGCAGGAACTCGCCCAAGCCCTTGATAAAGGGGGCCACTTCGTCTTGTTTAGTTTTCCGCTGGGTAAATAGGTGAAAGGGCAGCCAGCGGGTAATAAAATTGGTGACCGCCGCGAGCGCGATCGTAGCCATTTGTTCGATGATTCCCATTTAGTGCCGCCCCCTCTCCCGGTAGCCAAACCAGTAGTATTCAAGTACCAGTAGCAGTAAAGTAACGATCATAAAGTATGATTTGCCAACCACCAATAGGCAGGCAATCGTAATCACGAAGCCGCTGAGTGCGCTCCAGTGATCCTTTTCCTTTAAAATCTGCTCCACCGCGAGGACCAGGAAAAGGGCCGTCATCACAAAATCCAGGCCCTTGACCTGCAAATTAAGGATTCCCCCAAGGCAGCCGCCACTGAGCGCGCCCAGTGCCCAATAAAAGTAGTCTAGGACCGAAATCCACGTCCGCACCGTGGTCGGATCGTAACCGTCCGGAATTTTGGTATAGTAATTCAGGACAAAGGTTTCGTCGCTCAAGCCAAAGATCAAGAGCCACTTTTGCCAGCCATGGTGAGGATACTTGGTTAGCATGGCGACCCCATAAAAAAATTGGCGAAAGCCCAGGACCGCCGTGATCAATAAAACGTTGAGCGGGTTAAAGTGCTGTAAGAGCAGGTTAGCAATAAAGAATTCGACAGACCCGCCATAAATTGTCAGTGCCATCAAAGCCGGGTACCAAAAAGCAAAGCCGAGGTTGTGCATATACAGTCCATAGGCAAACCCCAGTGTGACGTAACCAAAAAGGACCGGAATACTCGCGGTCCAGGCATAACGAAAATTTGAAACTTTCCCTTCCACTTACATCGCCCCTCTAACCTTGTTTAAGTGTTATTTTTACACCAATTTTGTAACTTGAGCAACTATTTTCTGGCTGGTTGCTGGTACGACCCTGTCCGGCTACCAAGTCTAAATATGGTATCCAGAAAACCAGGGTTTGCTAAGCGCTACAAGTTTATTCTGGATTAGGGTTCAAGCCCCAAAGCCGATTGATTTTCCTATTTAGGGGGCTACAATTTTAAGTACTGATATATTTAACATCAGTGCTTATTC
>NZ_GG700739.1:21700-27684 GCF_000160835.1 Limosilactobacillus antri DSM 16041 | reverse complement strand
CTCCCGTCATGGGGGTCGTGATCGGTCTGGCCATCGAAGGAAATATAACATGGATTACATGACATTAAACAACGGGGAGAAGGTGCCACAACTAGGATTTGATGTTTATCAAATTCCAAATGAAGAAATCAAAGAAGCGGTATACCAAGCCGTTACAGCTGGTTATCGTTTGATTGATACGGCAGTTTCATACGGTAACGAAGCGGAAGTAGGCGCTGGTGTTGCGCGTGCAATTGCTGACGGTCTTGTTTCTCGAGAAGATCTGTTTATCACAACTTGTTGACTCTTATCATCAAGCACAACTCACTTATAAAAAATAAAAAGCGAAGAAGCATACTGTTTCTTCGCTTTTTATGTACAAATTTTGGGGAATCGGTCCCCTCACGGGGACCCCTTAAAATCACTCCAAAAACTTGACATTAATCCCGTTTTTAATTTACCTGACATATAAGTCTTATCTCTTGATATTAAACTTTTTGCGATATCTGATAAAGGTCGCCCGTTTAATCCCGGTATTACGAGCCACATCTACATCACTCATGCCCGCCTGATAAAGTTTAAAAGCATGTTGCAAGCGGGGATCGTCTTGGGTGTATTGGGGTTTGCGCCCATGATATTTGCCCTGCTGCTTAGCTAAGGCAATCCCTTGTTGCTGACGTTCGATGATCCGCTTACGTTCGCTTTCCGCCTGATACTTATACAGTTCAACAATCAAGTTGGTCATCAGTTGACGTAAATTTGGGTCAGCAATCCCTGTCATGGACGGTAAATTCAACACATCTAGGGTGGCGCCTTTATTTTGAATGGTGTTCATAATCTGAGTTAAGTCCTGATTGTTTCTGCCTAAACGATCTAGTTCAGTGACCATGACAATATTAGAAACTGTTTAGTATCTTTTGAGAAGTAACCTGATAAAAGCTAACGAAACCATCATGAGACTAGTGTTGAGCTTACGCTCACAGTTACGCCATAAACGATGATAATTTCCCAACCAACTAAATGAACGTTCAATGAGCCACCGTTGGGGGATAACCGAAAATTGGTGTAACTCATTTCTTTTAACGACGATTACCTTGGCTGAGGTTAAACTGCTAATCTCATTGGCAAAATTTTGGCCGGTATAACCACTATCAACCATCATGGTTCGAACCAATTTAAACTGCTCTAAATTAAGGGTGACGAGGGCAATCGCCCCGTCACGATCAGTGATGTTAGCCCGGGTAATATGGATCGCTTGCGGGAATCCATTGATGTCGACGGCTAAGTGCCGTTTAATCCCCGAGATCTTCTTACCACCATCGTAACCCTTATTTTCAGCGGTAGCGGTGTTCTTAATGCTTTGGGCATCTAAAATGACGAACGAAGTTCGGGCTGACCGCCCTTGCCTTAATCGTCGATCAGCGACAATTTTTTTAAAACCTGAGTTAATAAAGCTGGTTTATCAGGGGTGGGGGCTTTTGACCAACTCATCCAATAGTAGTAAACGGTGGACCACTTTGGATAATCAGCCGGCAAATCACGCCAAGTACAGCCATTTTTAAGGACATAGAGCATGGCACAGAAGATATCATAAGGATCGATGTGTTTTGGGTGAGTTCGTTTTCTTGAAGCTTCCAGATCCTGACGGATCAAATCGAATTGTTGCCGAGAAATATCGCTTTGGTAATGATGACTAAAATGTTGCATATGATCACCAACTTTTTTGACAGTAGTTTATCAAATTATTGGGTCAAAATCAAAGATACTAAACAGCTTCTTATATGGAGTGGTGCTGTTTTGTGTAGCAGTCCTAGAAAGTGTGCGGAGCTAAGCAATTAGCACTAATATCGAATCAAAAACAACATTACCTGAACGGCAATCAGCAGCACAATAAACACAGTCCAATCGAGTGCGGTGATGCGGATTACTTTATAATGGGTTCGTGGTTCGTCTTCCACAAAGCCGTGGGACGTCATGGCTTCTGCCAAATTTTGCGACCACTGAATCGAAGAAAGAATCGCTTTGAAGTAAAGTCGGGGAGACCAGACGTGAAAGACTTCACCACGCATTAGCGCTGAGGTTTTGATAATTTGAACTTCTTCCCTGATTTTGGGCATTAAGTTAAAGGCCGCTAAAACGCCATAGGCGAATTTTGACGGTAACCGAAAGTCTTGCTCAAGCGTGAGCGACAGGTCGGTAATACTGCTTGTCAGCGTGAATGTGGCCCCTAAAAAGACGTACGCGTAGATTCGGGTAAACAGCACCCAGGCAAAATGAATGCCGGCAGAGCCGTACAGCCATTGGGATACAAATAATCCCAAAGCAGGAAAGAGCGGCCAAAAAACAAGCAGAAACAGCGTCTTGAAATTCATCCGTTTAACCATGACATAGCCAAAGCTGACGGCAATGAGGATCACATTGACGATCAGACTTTGCGTAAACGAAATTTCCAGTGCAATCAGGACGACTAATAATAATTTCATTCCGGGATTCAATTAGATAACCCCCTGGTAAGTCAGATTTTGGTTTTCAAAGTGGGCGTGGTAATCAATTAAGTCTTCCAGCCCGGAGAGTTGGTGCGAGATAACAATTTGGGTTTGCCCGTATTTGGTTTTGGCAGTTTTCAAAAAACCGGTAATTAGTCGCAGGGATTTATAATCAAGCCCCTTGAATGGTTCGTCCAACAGCAGAACGGGCGGATTCATGATGAGCATTTCAACGATCTGCAGTTTTTTCTTTTGACCTTCACTCAGCGAGTAGACGACTTGGTCATCACGTCCCTGCATATCCAATTTGGCCAGCATTTGATCGACCTGCTCATGGGTATAAGCTTGGTTGAATCGGTTGGCAAATGAAAGGTCAAGTTCCTCTTTAACAGTGACGTTTAAAAATTGGTTTTCGGCATCCTGAAACAGCAAGGTGACGTTTTTTGCGTAGTTTAAGGGCTTAATCTTTTTAATGTTTTTGTCTGTATATAAGATTGTGCCGGTATAGGGGAGCAATTTTGTCAGAGCATTAAACAAAGTTGATTTACCAATCCCGTTGGCGCCGGTAATCAACGTCGTTTTTTGTTTGTAAAAATTAAAGTGATCCAGTTTCAGCAGCAATGAATCATGTGGTGACAGTTTGAAATCTCGCAACTTTAAGATTGATTGCGCATCGGTCTTTGGCGGTAGGTCCAGTTGCTTGTTGATCGTTTGGGTAGATTCGAAATTATCAAAGAAATGTTGCGCTTCCTGCTGATTTAGCAGGTTGATTCGGTGGCTTTTGGGATCTAAGTAGTAAAATTCGTCGATAATACCTTGATAATTACCCAAATCATGATCGGCCAGAATAATGGTTTTACCGTGTTTTTCCTGCAGTTCTTTTAGTTTATGAATCAAATCGATTCGTGAGCCGGGGTCGATACTGGCAAAGGGTTCGTCAAGGACAATCACCGGTGCGTCCATCGCGACAATGCAGGCCAGGGCGACCCGCTGCTTCTCACCGCCGGACAGCGTATTGATTACCCGGCTTTTAAGCTCTTGAATGCCACAGAAAGTTAGTGCCTGATCGATAATGGCGTCCATTTTGGCTGGTTCAGTACGGATATTTTCCAAGACAAAGGTCATTTCGTGGATAACGGTATCCATCGCAAATTGCTGGTTGGGGTTTTGAAACATCATCGCCACTTGCCGGCTGATTTGATTTAGCGGGATGTCTTTGAGGTTGGTTTGACCAAATTTAATAGTTCCCGTCGCGTCATTGCCGATAAATCTTGGATATAGTCCGGCGATAAAGTAAAGAAGCGTTGATTTCCCACTTCCGGACGGACCGGAGAGCAGTGAGAAATGATTATGTTTAAACGTCAGGTTGAGATTATTTAACACCTTGGTTTCACTTTTTGGGTATTGATAGGTGAAGTCGGTAATCGATACGTCAGTCATAGCCAAAAACTCTATCTATAAACTAAATGCATTACTACGATCCAGTAATTTCACAATCATTTTGGTGAGAATACCGCCAAAAATGAAGGTTGAAATATAGCGGGTTACAAACAGACCGATTAACAACGGCAACGCAAACTTGTTATAACCATTTTTATACATATCCCATGCAAAGGTTACAACTACAGTTGTTAAAATTGACGCGTTGAG
The DNA here is from genome assembly GCF_000160835.1 of Limosilactobacillus antri DSM 16041. GTDB lineage: Bacteria > Bacillota > Bacilli > Lactobacillales > Lactobacillaceae > Limosilactobacillus > Limosilactobacillus antri. The sequence goes on along the minus strand of NZ_GG700739.1, from coordinate 23,569 downwards.
TGATACCCAATCGTAACGTTTGTATCCGGTGAGGGTAAAGCCAAGCTCGGAGCCGACTCCTTGAACCAGTCCGGAAATAAAGGCACCGGCACCCCATTGACCACCGAGAAAGACTTCAACAGCCGCACCCAGAAATTCACCAAGAAACGCCGAGCCGGCTGTTCGAATGAGGAAACCGGTTAATGGACCGGCCATGCACCAAAGCCCCATCAAGATATCATTGGCGAATGGTGCGGCACCAATTGGCGTTAATGCGACAGTTAAAGCTGTATAGAGGAATCCGATTCCCCAAAAAATGATGCCACAAAAAATAGCAATCAACGCAATCAAAATAATGTTTCGCAATGTCCATTTACTTTGATGCTGATGGTTGCTTGTTTGTGTCTTGTTTTCCATAAAAAAGACCTCCAATAAAAGTAGTTTGTGAAACAGTTTGGTCAAAGCCGGCAACCCAAAAACGATGGGTAGTGGGTAACCAAATTGGATACGCCCCTCTATTGGTGTGACAATCAGGTGGGAAAATGATAATTAAAAAATTGCAAATAAAACCAGGAATCTTGTCGGATAAGCATTGTAAGCAAAAAGAGGCTTGGACAAGATGTCCCAGCCTCGAAAGTCATCAATTCGCTTCATCCATTTCGTACACAACGGAATATGCTCCCTTCGCTGGTATTATCCAGATCAGGTTCGATGGGTTTCTCTCAGCCTAAAGGCACCCCAGATAAGTTGTATCATCATCGACTAGTATACTAAATATAAAATCGTTTTACAAACAGTAGAAAACCTTTAAAATTAAGATGTGGTCGTAATCAAAAGACCGATTAAAACTATAAACAGTCAGGAGTATTAATGTGATTAAAGTAATTGCAACCGATATGGACGGGACCTTTTTAAATGAAAAGGGAACTTTTGATGAAGTTAGATTTCAAGACCAATTAAACCGAATGACGCAAAAGCAAATGCATTTTATTTCCGCCAGCAGTAATCAATATCAACATCTGTTGGGAACGTTTAAAAATATTTCCGGTCCAATTTCGTATGTTTGTAACAATGGCGCGCTGGTTATTGACGAGCGTGGGGTCATTGTATCGGAAGATATTATTGACCACTTGGTTCTTAAGCAGGCACTTGATTGGCTGCTGACAACGCCGAATTTCTTTGGTGCCGAAATTATTTTAGTTGGTAAAAACGGGACTTATTGCAACCTGCCAAGCCAATCCAAACGTTTTCAGGCTTCGAAGTATTTCTATGAAAATATGCAATCGGCCAAGGACCTTCGCTTAATCTTTGATTCCATTTATAAGATTGATATTACTTGGGAAAGCGGTGGTGTCTTGGAACGGCAAAATGAATTTAATCATAAGTTTAGTGGCCGGCTCAGCGCAACCTCTTCCGGGATGAACGGCTTGGACATCATGAATGCCGGTGTCACCAAATTAACCGGTATTCAAACCCTGTTGGCTGATTGGCAGCTATCATTTGAGAACGTGGCGGCCTTTGGCGATAATGGCAATGACTTTGAGATGGTTAACGCCGCTGGAGAAGGCTACGCGATGAAAAATGCTGCTACGGATTTGTTGGCCAAAGTTGATCGGGTAACCGATCTAACCAATGATGAAGCGGGCGTTCAATCGCAAATTGACCGGTACTTAGACGAGAAATAGGTTTTCATCGGGATGTTGCGCTAATTCAGCAGCCAATGAATAGCTGTAAACCTGTTTGGTATCATGGTACCTGAAATAGTAAGTTTGGTTGGTTGGGAAATTATCATCGTTTATGGCGTAACTGTGAGCGTAAGCTCAACACTAGTCTCATGATGGTTTCGTTAGCTTTTATCAGGTTACTTCTCAAAAGATACTAAACAGCTTC
>NZ_GG700739.1:0-21650 GCF_000160835.1 Limosilactobacillus antri DSM 16041 | reverse complement strand
AGTGTTAGCCCCACTTAATTTATCCGTAAATAATTTATCGACGTCTTTTAAAGCCGCTAACTGTCGATCTAAATGTTGCTCCTTGGAACTCACACGCGCATAACCGATTTTAGCCATTTTCAATTCTCCTTTTGGACAGTTCTAATGAACACTTGCAATTCCTAGTATAGCACAGAAATAAAAAAGACCATTAGGGTATACTCAAAATGACCACTTTAGGAGGCTTTCCAAACTAGACCGACCTCGAGAATAATTATCGAATTTTATGCTTTTTCAAAAGCTTTTGCTCTATTAATTAGTTATAATAGTTATTGATCACCTGAGGGTGTACACATTATGACTATCAATAAATTATTGGAGAAAATTTTTTATGGAAAAATTACATTATAAGATATATAAAGATGGCAAAAGATGGGTTCTTGCCGCAATTCCAGTAGTTGCCCTAGGAGTTGGGTTAAGTGAAAGTACATATGTTGTAAGAGCAGATAGTATTGCACCTGCTACATCAACTGATGGTTCAGTAAATACCGATTCCGTCAGTGAGAATACGACTGTATCTGATACGTCAACTGATAATTCAGTAAATACTGACTCTGCTAGCGAGAGTACAACTATACCTACCACATCAACTGATAGTTCAGTAAATACCGGTTCCGCCAGTGATAATACGACTATATCTGCTACATCAATTGATAATTCAAAAAAATTAAATCTGAACTTGTTAGCAATCATTTAGAAAAAAAGGCAACCTTGAAAGATTGGCATTATCATCTTAATAATGTCCAACCAGCTACTTCCATTAGTGATGATTCTTATTTAAAAAAGCTAGGGATTGATATTAACGATCTAAATGCTAATAATGTTTTAAAATTAGCTTCTTTGTTCCACATTTTTGCAAATCAGGCTAGTTTATCAGCAGATACTAATGGTAATTTAGCTGTTAAAACTTTAAATGGCTCTAACGATTTTGGTACACGTGGCGATTCATATAATTTAACTAGTGGTGATATTTATTATATTCAACAATTAGCAAAAAATCTTCAAGGTAACGCTTTTAGAAATAAAACATTTAATCATGTAGTATTAGGCAAAGATGTTAAGGTATCAATTGAAAATAACAAAGTCTTAATCAATGGTACCACTATGAATAATTTAAAACCTGATGATGTTTATCAAGATACCAATGAGCAGACATATATTGATTTTAGTGATGTATTCAAACAATTAGTAAATGCATCCACTAGTTATGCTAGTACTCCTCAGTCAAAAGGTGTTATTTCACATTACGATGACATGAATAATCGTTTTATTGATGTTTCGGGAGTAGCAACTGGAACACAAACTATTTATGTAAATGTTCCATTCAATATTTTGAGTGCTTCTCAGCCGATTATGATCAAGGGAATATCTCATTTAAAAAATGGCTCTACTATCGTCATTAACGTTACTAATATTCCAAAAGGTGATCAAAATATTTCTACACAAGTTCAATTAGATTATGACGATGGAACGAATTCTTTACCCAATAGTGAAGGGCATTCAGAGCCTAACCATGTATTATGGAATTTAGGTACCGGTGGACAAACCTTCAGTTTCAGCAGTGGTCGGTTCATGGGAAGCGTTTTAGCACCTAATGCGACTATTAATGCTGGAGTTAACATTGATGGGAATATTGTTGCTAATATCGTTAATATAGCCGGTGGCGAATCACACAGATGGGATATTCATCCTCAACCAACTCAGCCGACTCAACCGACTCAACCAACTCAGCCAACTCAGCCGACCCAACCGACTCAGCCGACTCAACCGACTCAGCCAACTCAACCAACTCAGCCGACCCAATTGATTAAAAATAATATTAATAAAGGTACCCCAGTTTCATTAGTTAATAATAAGAAAAAGCAATCTAAGAACAGAGACACTCTGCCTCAAACTGGTGAAAAAAAAGAAAGTTCTACTTCGGTTTTAGGCGTTCTATTACTAGCTTTAGGAAGTTTAACTAGTTGGTTGACTTTCAGGAAAAAGCAAAAAAATTAATTAAGTAATCTTTAAAGAGCTAAGGGTAGTAGTGAAGTCAATCACTACTACCCTTTATCTTATGACAGGAGGTTTTATAAATGCATTATTTTATCACTTCAAGAATTGACAAATTAACTTCGGCCATTGAATTAGCCGAAATCAAACGATTAAAGCTATTTAAGACGTTAAATATTCCGGCAAAAATTATTACACTTAACTATTCTCGCTATCAAGGTCAAATTTGGAAAGAATTAGGTATCGGCAACGATGTTATTAATCCAATTGCTTATTTTCAAAGACTAGGTACGAATAAAACTAATACCCAAGAAGTATTAGAAGCATTGTTGAACAATAAGGAATTAGCTATTAAGAAAAGTCAAGGATTTACTCAAGGTTTCATTGAACAAAAGCTCAGGATTCAGATTACAGAATATCAAGGAAAAATTGATTATGTCACCTATCTTGACCGTTGGGGATTCACCGATCGAAGAGATTTCTATGTTAATAATCAATTAAGTTATTCTGAATACTTCGATGATGGTGGTAAGTTAATTACTCGTACTTACTACAATTATCAGGGAAACGTTTTTTTGACTTATCATTATCGTGGTGGAGCTGGCAATACGCCAGTGTTAACTTTGATTCAACTAAACTATTCAAATCATTGGAAGCAATTTGATGAAGAAGCTGATCTCTGGGCTTACTTCTTAGATCATCTTGTAAAAAGGGATCCATTGGCTGTCTTATATTCTGATCGAGAAGATTATGCTCTCCAGCCCTTTAGATTAATGAAAGAACCAGCCCCGAAATTTATTATCCTACATTCTGCCTTTACAAAGAATGCTCAACCTAAGGGAGAACCTTTTCCCTATATAAAGCAACTGTTTACGTTAGGAAATAAACTAACTGGAATTATATGTGCAACCAAGCAGGAAGCAGAAGACTCACAAAAACGTCCAGAAGTAAAAATACCATGTTATTCAATTCCGGTAAGTTATTTACCTGAAAAGATATTAACACAGTCGTTTCCCTTTGAAAGTAGAATTCCAGGTCAATTAATTGCAATTGCACGCCTAACCCCAGTTAAACAACTTGATCAATTAATTAATGCGGTTATTTTTCTTCATCAAAAATTATCGTTTGTCGATCTAAAAATTTATGGTTACGATGATAGTTGGCAAAATTACGAAACTTCAACTAGATTGCACCGCATAGTTGAAATTGCTAATGCTGATGGGTACATCCACTTCTGTGGTTACCAGGAAGATTTAACATCAATTTATCAAACTGCTGATATCGAAGTATTAACGAGTGCTTATGAGGGATTTTCCATGGCTATTTTAGAAGCTCTGGGGCATGGTTGCCCAGTAGTAAGCTATAATATCAACTATGGGCCTAAAGAACTTATTAAGAATAATCGAACAGGAAATTTGGTTCCTTCGGGGGACACTTGGACTCTGCAACGAACGTTATTACATCTATTAACTAATCGAAACATCTTAAAGAGTTACAGTCAAAATGCGACAATAACAATGATTCCTTATTCACAAAAAAATGTAGCCAAAAAATGGGCCAAATTTATTAGTCAGATTCAAGTTTCATAATTAGACAAAGGGTGTAGAGGGCGAGAATATTGCATTTTAATAAATGGTATTTGTTTCTTAGCTTAATTAGTATTTTCCTGGGTATCAGTTTAATTTTTATTGAGCCCTTATCTAACATTGCAATTAACCAGATGACGCGTACTGCTTTACGAATTTTAACAAACAGAACTAATAAATCTAAAGTCGTTTTTAACTTAAAAGAAGTAAAAGCTATTAACACAACTTCTGTTGTTAAAAGTTCCCTTACTCATGGAAATGTAATTGGCATTATTTCAATGCCTTCAATTAAACTAAAACTACCCATTTATCAGGGGTTAGATAATGACAATTTAGTTAAAAGGGCTGGTACCATGAAACCACATGAACAAATGGGCACAGGAAACTATGCTTTAGCTGGTCATATCAGTTAAAAGGGTTTATATTGACAAATATTAGTCCATTTTTGCGAGTGTAGTTTAATTGGTAAAACAATTGCCGGCGAGTATTCGCACGCTTTCTTTTTGCTCGCAACACACCCACCGATAAACTGTAATCTGGAAAATAGTGGTATATGAAAATGGAACACATACCTTCAGTGAGTAACTGAGGATATGTGTTCCATTTTCATATAAATATTAATCATCAAACTTCAACATAGTAATGACTATAATTGTTAGGATCAACGTAGACATAAATGGTATCACCCACGTTTAATCCATGAAGAGCAGTGGAGTTAAAGACAGGGGCACCTTCGAAGTGGTATCGCTCATTTGCTTCCTCATAGTAGCACTTTATTATCTTGCCAACCACACCGTTCAAAATTACATGACTATCGGTTATAGCTGATACTATCGCAGTGACTCGCTGTCCAGTTTTCTTTAATCGATGTCTCCCTCTATCAGCAAAGACGTATTTAAGGAAGATACTTCCTAAAATGCTGAAAACTAAGCCTATCCCACCCCAAATGGCAAGATTAAGTATTCCTGCACTGGGTATAGTTGGATTTGCTGGGGCTTGAGGATTAATAAGTATTTTGATTTTCTTACCTATCTGCATCGAGGGAGTATATGTATCTAAACGGATATCGGTGTAGCGTTGACCGTGATAGCGGTAGTCTATGTACACCTCATGATGTCTTGAATCCTGAGAATAGTGGGAATTGCGATTACCGCTCTCGTAATAAGTAACGATATCTGTGATCCTGGCAGTAGCACTCTTTCCCTTAGCCTGTAGCTGAGAAGTACGCCAGTAGGTTAGAGAGACTATCCCAATTAAAGTTACGCCCAGTAATAAGAAGATCCATCCAAATAGGCTAAGAATTTTATTCATCGCAAGCTCCTCCGTTAACTATTATGAAGATCATTTTTGGAATCACTATTCTTCTAAAAGTCTAATGATCTAAGAGTGAATCGTACTTTTAGTCATATTATATTAAAGATAATACCTTATTTCACCTATGTGATGATAGTACCATTCCGAGTAGTAGATGATCAACTTCAGGTTGCTGTATCCTCATTTCGAAACTGTGCTAAAATTACATCGAATTTGTGTAGAGAGGAGGAAAAGTAGTATGTGGTGGAAGTGATTCTTACCAGGTTAGAGTAATCTATTTTCAATAGATTAGTGTGGGGACTGAAATAAAACAACTGTCTATTAATACCATTGACACTTTATCTTATACAAAACTTCTAAAAGCATACGCTTTCAATTTGAATAGTAGCTTTTAATTTAAGATCTGTCTATTCGGAACTTCCTGTCCTGATATGTCTTTTAATAAGACGATTTCCATATAGAATTAAGCCAACAGTTATCAAAATGAGCAAGGGCATTAACCCCAACATCTTTGATATGTTACCAATTAACAGCGTTAACATTCGATTAGTCCAGCTCCAAGGTAGAACGATCCAGATCCCGTCCCCAATGAAATTTCACATAGAGCCGCAATGATTATTCCTGCTATGCCAATACCTAATATCAGACTGATACTAAACAGATAGCTTAATACAGAGTAGATGGTGTACTGTGCTGCCCCTAACCCAATCTGCCCGGCCATTGGTTCGAGTTCAACCGCTTTACATAAGGTGATCCCTGCTTCACTGACGTGCAGTCTATTTTTTTCAGTGACGAGATAGCCGCGTTTCTTTAATATTTCCAGTACATTTGCCCGGGTCGCACTGGTCCCAATGCCTTGGACATCTTTGAGAATCGCCTGGGCTTCTTCATCATCAAGCGTTTTACTGGTCGGCTTTGTTTTCATCGAATAAAGCCTGCCAACCAGGCTTAGTTGGCACCTTCCCGGTTGCTCTAAAATTAGCGTCGCCAACTTGGGCGATAATGGCGGTTTTCTCGTACTTGTACGGATCAGCAAACATCGCCAACGTCGTTCTTAAGACCAAATCATAGACTTGTTGCTGTATTTTGGGCAAGCTGGCTAATTTCTCTTTCGTCGGCACAATTTTAGTCATGATAATGGCATAATGTTCTTCGATCTTTTTCCCGTTAACGTAACACTTATTTGGGGTGGTATTCGGTAAAGAGACGGGGGTGAGAGACTAAACTCAGATACTTCGGCAGATTAACCACTAAATACTCAAATTCTTCATCGGTGATATAAGCACAATCGGTTCGTGGATAACTAAGCAGTTTGGCTTCGTACAAACTTTGAATAGCCGCTAAGGTTTGGCTAGCACTGGCGTGGTAGCGTTTATTCATCGCACTTTGCAAGACTGGATAGCGAGAATAGTTGCGGACTGGCACGCTTTTTAGCCTGTTTCTGGACGTCCTTGATTAAACCGTCCTGCAAGCCTTTCTGAACGCGTTTAGCCTGCATGAATGTCCATTAGCCCTATTATTAGCCCTGATTCATCTTTAAACCGCTGATAGGGGTCTAATTTGGCCTCGAATTTTTGCTGATTCGCTAAAATTTCCACATTCAGTTCAAAATAGGGTTCTGGCTTAAAGTTTTTGATGAGCTGTTCCCTTTGATAGGCCATATTCAAAGCTACAATCTGCACTGCATATGGAATGACTAGTTACTAATTGGGTAGTCACAAGTGCATGCCACCATCTTCATGCCGGTTCCTCGTTTGATGTTGCCGCTGTTTTCTCGTCATTTCCCATTCGGTTTCTCGTAAACCTTTGGCTTGTTTGCTTCGTCTGCGGTCTGCGCTTCTTGAATACAAGATTCCTAATAATGCGTCACTAAAGGCGATTTCTAGGTAGTGACTAGGGGTAACTTCTTTGTAGTTAAACGGTTCATAGTCTGAAAGTTGACTTTGTCGTTTTTGATCGTCCTGACTTTGGCCATTGGCAATCTCTTGCCGTACTGCCTTAATCCGACTGTCTTTAATTGCTGGGTCATTCTCACATTCCCCTAAGAATAACTGTCTAGTACCGTCATACTTCATTACTCTTTGGAGTTGCTTATTAGTTAAATCATTAAGCGATTTTTCGCCTGTTAAATAAGCTAATCCTTGTTCATGCTCTTCATGGGTAAAGACTACTGGCGGTTCTTTTTGCCATGCCTTAATCGTTTCCAGCTGACAAGCCTTTAAACTCGGATTGTAGTACATCAAAGCGGTATAAACTTGTTCCTGTTTCTCAATCGGTGCTTTATCTATTGGGGTATCTGGGAATGCTTGTTTCAATACCGCTTGATACTGTGTTTGAACAATCTCTTTAACTGCCTTAATTGTCCGCAAGTCCTTAACGGCTTGCTTAATTTGTCCTTGCTCAACTGGACTGTAATTGACTAGAACTCCCCTATTTGCTGTTTCTAAGTCTTCAAGGGAATTACCATGTTTGCTCAAAATCTGGGTTAGCTTTTCCTTATCCCTTGTTTCTTGCTTACTTAACAATTGCCAACTGACATAAGGGCGCTTGGTGAAAGTTAATAATTGACGATTAATCAAATCTTCTCTAATCATCAATAGGCGATCATGTAGTTCTTCACCCTTGAAAACTTTTTGTTCGCTGTTGGTTTCTTTAATTAATTCTTGCCGTTCTGCTGGTGTAATTTCGTCAAGTTTTAGCTCTGGATATAATCTCTCAATTACTCGATTAGTAACCTTTTCTAACAGTTTATCTGCCTTTTCTAGTGACTGACTTTGACGGTTAATTGTTAGTAATTCTTTTCTAACATCTTCCCCAACCGCATGTTTAATAAGAACGCTGTTTTTCCAGTTAAATAACATTCTGCGTTTATCATCTAGACCCTCTAAGCTAACATAAGTTCTAAGCTCATGGCTTAATTCTTTGACTAACCGTTTTTCATTGAAAGAAAAATGCTGACTTAAAGCGTCAAAGTGCTTCTGATTATTAATCTTTTCTTGGTTATTTTGATATTGCTTTTTAGTTCTGTCTTGCTCCTTAACTGCTTCGTTAAATGCTTTTCTTTCTTTGGTTTGACTGTTGTGTCCTTCGTGCTTGGTTGGTGTCTTTTCTATGCCCTGTTCTTCATACGATTTTTCGCTAATTCTTTCTGGCATACCTTTAGCTTGAAATAGGCTATTAACTTCATTTGCCCACGCTGTCCGCCACTCTTCAACTTTTCCCGGTTTATCCCAATCTACTAACCAGATTTTTCTTTGTTTTGGATTGCCATTTTTAGTTAATAATTGTTTGCCATTTTTATCTAAAACATATTGTGTTTTTGACTTTAATCCCCAACTTCCATCTGGATTAAATGGACGATTGGTAAGCATAACATGAGCATGCGGGTTTTCTTCATGGTCGCGGTGAATTGCGACATCTGCTACCATGCCTTTATTGACAAATGTTTCTTGTACAAATTTTGTGATTAAAGTCTTTTGTTCCTCATTAGTTAATTCAACTGGTAGGGCAACGTTGAATTCTTTTGCATAACGTGAATTAGCTTTACGGTCTTTCTTTTCAACCTCGTTCCAAAGTTTCTGTCTATCACTCGCCCATTCTGGCGCATTTTCGGGAGTAAGAATAAAGGCTTCTGGGGTTACTCTTCTTGCGTAAAAGTAACCTCTATTTTCTTTTTCATCAAATAGTTTTTCGCCACTACGGTAAGCAGCACTCGCAACCGCACCTCGCAATTTTCCAGCGGAAATATTCGAGAAGCTCATATGAAAAATAGCCATATTTTTACCCTCTTTCTTTGAAAGTCACCGTCAAGGCGCTGTTACCAGCTTTCTAGCTGGTTTCTGTTACAAATTTAAGCATTACATAGATTACTTTAGTTTTCTATGTATAAGTGCGCATTGACCTCGCTTCGCTCGGCCTACTGATGCCCTTAAATTTACTTTTAGTGTACGCCTGACGCTTCGCTTTTTCAACGCTTATATTGACTTTTATTAGTTTGAATGTTATTATTTCGATTAATTATATATGAGCTTGTAAGGAGGCATTCGTATGACCTTATCAACATTGGAAAAGCAAGAAGCTAAATTAAAACAGCTTAATCAAAAGATCAAAGCTGAAAAAAGTAAGATTGAACAAAACCTTGGCAAGCAAATTATTAAAACATCAAATTTAGACTACGCCGATTTGTCTAATCAAAAGATTAAAGACCTCGCGCAAAAAATCGCAACGGTTTTAAACCATGAATCAAATAATCAATTGTAAATAAGTGGTGATAATGATGGCTAATCAATACGAAAAACTGGTTGCACAAAAAGACCGCTTAAAACAGAAAATAGAACGAGAAGATTTTAAATTACGCCAATCTAAATACTATGAAAATCGGCAAGCTCGTAAAGCCCGTTCCCGGCGATTAATTCAAAAAGGCGCCTTGTTAGAAAAATACTTTCAAGCAGACAATTTATCGGTTGAACAAACCGAAGAGCTTTTAAAAATTTTTGCCAATTACGTTAATGCGCATAAACCTAATAAGCTAAAAAACGATCAGCCTAATAACTAGGTCGATCGTTTTTGTTTTCTGGGTCTTCTTTAGGCTTAACTTCTGGATTCTTTTCAGCAAATTCTTTTAATTGTTCCTGCACCCTACCGCTGATCTCTTTTTTTAGTTCTGTTGTTTTTTCTACTAAATCGAGGTACTGCGGTGTGGTCGTATGATGATTAATCTCCATTTTATTAATAACACTATCTATGCTGTTAAGCAGGGTATTATTATCTAGCTTTCTGTTAAGAATCTCGGTAATAATCTTTTTGGGGCTTTCGTTCAAATTTTCTAGGCTAGAATATAATTTGTTACCCTTTCGGTCATATAGTCTGATCTCTTTAAATAACCTCTGTTTATACAGAAAATCTAAATTGTCAGGTAGCTGCCTGACAACGACATCATGAGCTTCTTTGCTAGTCGCTCTAGCAGTTCTAGGTGATAAACTAAATTGATCCTCATAGCGTGCCAAAGTCCCTAGATATGATTCAATTCTCGGAACTGCCATAACGTATAAACTCGCTTCGTAACCCCTGTTCTGTAACTTAGTTACAGTGGCCATTGGTACTTCAACTGTTCTTAACGTACCTTCGATAATTAAATCAAATTTTTTATCACTCAGATAATCAATTAAAGACTCAGTCATTTGGTTAGAAAACGGGGTTACATATTTTACAACATCTTTCCCGTATTTTTGCTCTAATTGTTTATACTTTGGGTGTAGCCACTTAAAAGTATCGTTATCAATCGTAATAGCGTTGGGATCTTCGGCTTTGATGAGTTGATGCAAGCCTGACTTTCCCGCTCCCGGTTGCCCGCCCAGTAAATAAGCTTTGGGGCTTTCCTGTGCTTGCTTATTTTTGGTTAATTGCTCGATTTCAATCTGTAATTTCGTTTCAAATTGATGATCGGTATAGTCAGCTAGTTCGTCCATAACTAAGCAACTTTACTTTTCGTTGGCAGACTATCAATAAAGTTATTCATTGCTTGCCAGTAAGCTTGAATTGTCTCTAACTCTCCCAAGGAATGCGCGTCCATAATTACTAACTTAGCATCTCCTAACTGGTGCATCAGTTTAACCAGAAAATGACTTTCATCGTGAATATTTAATTCTTGGTCAACGACCAAATTGACTACTTTAGCATAAATGCTGCTGGCAAATTCGGTTAGAATTTCCTTTTTGTAAGTTTGTTGATAGTCTAATTTCATGTTGGTACCTCCTTAAGTTTTGACTATTTTTTTACTTCTTATATGCGAGTTGCTGGGATTAAGTATTAAAAGTCAAACATAGTTACTTTCCCCTTTATTTTAGCCTGCTTTGAGCTAAAAACCAATTAAGGCGTCTGTTAGCACTTTGACCTTCTCCTCACGTTTGGTTGTGTCCATAGAGATGCCCAGCTCCTCTTCTTAGCAGTTGTTTAGCCGCTTTAGTATAATTATACCCCAAGCAATTAAAATCGCTTATACGAGCTTATATGAGCTTATATGACATCTAGAAGTTATCTGGGTGTGTTGCCCGGTATTTTTCATTGGCTTGTTTGTTCCACCAAACGCCAAACAGGTTTTGCATAGTGCCGTACAAGTAGTTTTCAGCATTTTTAACTGGCTTATGTTTCTCATTACTTCTCAGGGCGTTAAAGTACCGTCTTAAAGTCTTAGTCATCAAGGGCTTTAGCTCTTCATCGTCTAGTGGAATATAGACCCCAATGTCCCGGTGGTCTTTTTCAACTTTGTATTTGGCATTGAGAATAATACCGATAAAGCGCCGCATTTGTTGTGGGGTACGGCACCAAAAGCTAAGTAATTGAACCGCTTCGGGTTCTAAGAAAACTGGTAGCCCACTGTCTTCATCAGTTAAAAAGTCATTAGCATGCTTAACCAAGTCTCTGTTTTGTTGTTCAATTTCAGCTGATGAAAAATGAGCTGTGGAAAAGTCCAACTTTTGAGTATCTATATTGTATCTATTAGTATCTAATACTTGTTCTTTATCTAGATCGTGCCTATTTTTTAGACTTTCGCTCGTAGCAAGGGTTTGCGGGGTGTCGTCAACGGACTTTCGCGAAGGTCTATTTTTTAGACTTTCGCTCGTAGCAAGGGTTTCAACGGTCTCCCGCGAAGGTCTATTTTTTAGACTTTCGCTTGTAGCAAGGGTTTGCGGCTCTTTTTGACCATATTCGCCACGTAAATAGACGTCGGATGACTGCATATCTAGCTCAGCAAGGTAAAGTCGATTTGGTTCGTTCTTGCCAGTTTTTGGATTAAAGTGCATCGCTTTTTGATAAAGTAACCCAGCTTTTTCTAGTTCTTTCTTGACGTTGGCTAATTTCCCTTTCGAACAATTAAACAAATCCATTAATTCTTGGTTAGTAAAAATAAAGTAGACGTGACCTTCTTCATCTACCCAGTGGTTGCGTAAGGAATATTCCAGGCGATCTTTTAACACCATGTAAGCTAACTTAGCAGTATCGCTTAACTTTCGATATTGTTGGCCATACATTAATACTTTGGGAAACTGAAAGAACAAGGCCCCATAAACGTTGTCAGCTTGATAAAACTTAAAATTTGCTTGATCCATTATAAAAACTCCCTTTCTATATCCAACCCATGCTGGCTCAAAAGAGAGTTGCTAAAACATCTGACTTGCTTTAAAATACAAATCTGATATGCTTTAACTGAATTACAAAGCTTTCATTGGTCTGGCGGCTTTGTAGATTCATCAGCATGGATTTCTTTTCTTGGTTGCCCATTTGGCAACCTTTTTTATTCAACAACTAAATAAAAATGGACTAAGTAGCCTTGTTAGCCACTTAGTCCATTGGTTTTAATTTACTTTTTAACTATCTGCGACTTGTCCTCGTGGACTAGCCTGCGGTATAATTGCTTTATAAATTAGAACTCAATGTTCAGTCGATTTAGACCGGCAAGTTAAAATCGACTGAATCTAAGTAGCTCTCTGTCAGCTACTTGCTAAGCCAAAAGTCCCTGATTCCTCGTGAATCGGGGATTTTTGGCTTAGCTTGATCTGTTATTCGGTTGTTAAATTAGTCCTAGTTTAGCATAGCGCTTACCGGCCGGCAACTTTATTTGGTCTTGTATACTTTGCCCGCTTTTGGTGGAAACCAGTAAGCTAAATATCCTTATCTGAAAAGGCGCTGAATCCTCCTCGCAGCCGTTCCTTGGCACTGGAAGATGAATCTAGCTCGTTTTCGGGCGTTTCTGAGGCTTTTAAGTTGTCTTTGACATAAGGATCCCCTGAAGCCTTCAAACGCTCTATTTCGTGAATTAAGGCGGTTTTAACCAGGGTTGTTTTGGGAATTAGTGATTGGTCAAAATAGTCTAAAATCTCTTTATCGACAATCTTTTCGGGGTTTAAGCGGACATTTAAGGTCTTAACTTTTGTCATACTTATTTACCCTCCTTCTCTTGTACTTGCTGGCTTAATCCGTACTTGTAAAAGCCATTGACGTTAGCAACTTCAGTATCTTTAACAATGGCCGCATTAGTAAACGTTGTCTTCAGAATCTTTTGATTAATTAAGTTAGCACCACCACCAGTGAAGAACAATGTATCAATGCTATCAAGATTCTTTAAAGTTGAAGTCACATTGGCCACTAACCGGCGCGTAAAGCGGTCACTTTCCTTGCCAACCAATTCAGTAATGTCGTCTTGGCGGTTCTTCGAAAAACGGTAGCTCCATTGATGTTGCTGATTGCCGTGACGCAATTCTTTTTCTAACTGATAAAGGCTAACATCACCTTCAATACGACTGGCAATCGCTTCGTATAGATCATTTACGCCGGTGTTGAATTGATGACGGTTTTTGCCGCTAAGTTCAAAATTTAAAATCGTATCAATTAAAATTGTGCCACCACCAACATCAACAATACCTACCTTTTCATCTAACAGCGCCTTATTTTTGATAAAGCCTTGGTTATCTAGTAATTCGTTATAGAGCGTCCCGATTGGCTGTGGCAAGATGTACACCTTGCGAACCCTGACGGTCACAATTTGATCGTCAATTGTCACTTGGTGTTGCCCCTCCAAGACTTTTAGCAACGATCTCAAGCGTTCTTGGTCGGCATAGTCACCAGTAGGCAACCCAGCTGTAACAACTACTTCTAAGACTTGGTTGTTAGCAATTTTAAAATCACTTGCTAATAAACCTAAAGCAAAGTTAGCCAATAACTTGAAAGCTTCACTGTTATAACGATTGCCGTACATAATTGTATCGGCTAGGTACTCATCAAGGTGTAAGCCATCAATATCTCGGCCCCAAACATACTTATCATCACTGAATGGGACTGAATAAATATGGAGATCGTTATTAGTAGTCGAACTGCCAACTGACATTGGCATATCGGCTTGGTTTAAATAGCGCGATGGCAAAACATATTCAGATTTGCTACTTTTTAATTTGGTTTGTTTATTACCTAAATCTAAGCTAAAAATTTCCATAGGTTGCTCTCCTTGTTTTGCACTATATTGCATTACTTTTATACAAACATATAGTAACACTTAGATTCATTAATGTAAACCCAAGAGAAGCTAAGATGATATGTATAATTTAGATGCATTACAAAATATGGCTTTCAATGTTGTAAAATAAGTGATAAGCATTACTTAAATGACCACCAATGTTTTTTCTTGGCTCTTGATATTGCACCAGTACAGACGGCGAACCCTAATTGTGGGGTAATTTCTCTGATTGGTTAGTTTGGTTAAATGATTTTTGAACGAAAAACGACAAGAACGACAAGCAGATTTTGTTTTTAGTTGTCGATTGGCGATCTTGTCGTTTTTAACTTATAATTTAAGATGGGTTATTGAGGTGGTGAAACTTTTGGGGAAGACAATTCGACAACTTTCGGAAGAATTGCAGTTATCAAAACAAGCTATTAATCAGCGTATATCTAGTATTAAAGACTTTCGAAGCAAGCACACTCATAAAGTTAAAAATCATCTGGAAATAGACGAGCGGGGTGTTAAAATGCTTGCCAATTTCGACAAACAAAAGCGACAAGATCAGCAAGTAAATCGACAAGAACGACAAGCCGAAAACGACAAGCAAGATAAAAAGAAAACTAACATTAATGATGTTTTGCTGAAGCAACTTGATGTTAAAGATCAGCAAATTTCCAAATTACAAAAGTCCTTGGATCAGCAGCAACAACTGCAGTTAGCGACACTTGCCGAAAATCGGCAATTAAAAGGTCATATCCAAAAATTGAATGGTCTTCTTGAATCTTCTAATTCAACTCAAAAACGACAAGCGACTAGAAAAAATGGCAACTTGTCGAATGGTGCTAATTCCAGTAACACCAAGGATAAAAACGACAAGCAAGAAAAAAATCGTGTTGTCGATACCAACGAGAAGCAAAAGAAAATACATAAAAATAAAATCAATAATAGTTGGTGGCATTTTTGGTGAAAATTAAAAGGGGTGGATTAAGCATGAAAATAGAATCTAAGATAATGTCTCAAGTTAAAAGCATTCTTAGTGCAAATCAGCAATTCGTTCGACATTACCTTAGATAGTTTGATCAAGGGTGATGATTCACTAAAAAAAGCATAGTTATTACCAAAAACCTAAAAGCACAAACTAATGTCTGGGAATTTATGCGCAGTACTGGTTGGATGATGGTAATTGTAATTATTTATTTAATCACCAAAATGATTATTGCTGTCTTTAGTTAAGAAACATTCAGGGTCTATAATTAACAAATAACCCATTCAGAATTTTAAGCAACCTATTCTGAATGGGTTATTTGAGTTAAACTAGAAATAGAAAGTAAAAACACAGTTCGGTTGGTAGTCCGAACGTAGCAAAGCTATCAGTAACCTGCCTCCTTGGTTGTCCATCTTTCTTAATTAATTTTAAGGAGGATATTTGATGTCTATTGTCCAGAGCTCACTAACAATTGTCTTTGAACCACCGTTTTACAAAGCTATTTTTGAAAGACGTTTTGATTCCATTTATGAAGTTGGTCAAATTAACTTAGGCCCTTCAGAACCTAAATTAGCCTTGATTTATGATCTAGTTCTTCATCATTGGAATAAAGTTATCTTTTTCCAACAAAATGTTTGTGCTTCATATGTTTCTGAACGAAAAATCAATCCTAAGCGCCTTCAAAGGTTAGCTAGAAAGAGTATTCAGTATGGTGTCGGGACTAAAGCACAGCAAACACTCAAAAAACAGTTGGAATATCAAAAAGTAACACGACAACATAATAGACGTACTAAGAAGATTTTGGATCAAGAAAAAAGATATAAGTTGCGCCAGGCAAAAAAAATACAGAAACACAAAGGACATTGAGAACCTAGTACAGAAAACTATGTAATTAGGGTCTATAATCTTCATTTAGCTCCTATTTATTGCAGAATACTTTTCGCAACCATTAGTTGCTTTTAGTGCTCTAATAATTAGCGCGCTTTTTCCGTGTTTCAATATGATAATTAGTCTATTGAAAGTGAGGTTACGCTTATGACTTTAGGACAACGGATAAAAGAAGAACGAGAAAAAAGACAGTGGACGCAAGATTATCTTGCAGAAACGCTTAATGTTTCTCGTCAGGCAATTTCTAAGTGGGAAGTTGGGAGTGCTTATCCCGATATTGATCGTTTAGTGCAAATCAGCAATTTGTTCGACATTACCTTAGATAGTTTGATCAAGGGTGATGATTCACTAAAAAAAAGCATAGTTATTACCAAAAACGCAAAAGCACAAACTAATGTCTGGGAATTTATGCGCAGTACTGGTTGGATGATGGTAATTGCAATTATTTATTTAATCACCAAAATGATTATTGCTGTCTTTAGTTAAGAAACATCAGGGTCTATAATAAGAATCCCCCTAAGATACTGACCTAATTTATTTAAGAATAAGTAATAAGCTAGATTTGAATTTAATTTTGATATATTTAAGGAGGTTTACTGTGATAAAAATACAACGGATTTATTCATCTAATTCAACTCAACCTGGATATCGAATATTAATAGATCGTCTTTGGCCTCGTGGAATTTCTAAAGCTAAGGCAAATCTTGATGATTGGGACAAAATGATTGCCCCTTCAAATAAACTTCGCAAATGGTTCAATCATGACCCACAAAAATTTCCAAAATTTAGTGAAGCATACCGCAAAGAATTGGCTGAAAATCCAGAGACACCTAAATTTATCGCTAAAATTAGGTTAAAAATAGCAAACGGTGATATTATCTTACTTTATAGTGCTAAGGATGAAGATCACAATCAAGCTATCGTACTACGCAACTATCTCCAAGAAAAATTAAACACCAAAAAATAGTGAGGGTGAGTGCATATGCAGTCTAATGAAAAAAACGTTGTGGGCTATGGCAACTAGATACGCCTACCGTTGATTGTTTAGCCACCATTGGACCTTCTCAGAATGATCTTAACCATCAACTACCCATCTTTGCATTTTTTCATGCGTCTGAGAGCCAACCTTTTCACATGAAAAAATATGAACTAGTTTTCTCAATTGTATTTGTGTGTTATTTGTCGTACAATATTGATGAGGTGATATATATGGATGCACGTGTTGATAGTCGTATTCCAGCAGAAATTAAAGAACAAGCTAGCAAAGAATTAGCAGCCCATGGTCTATCTATTTCTACCTACATTCGCATGGTTCTGACTTCAGTCGCTAAAGACGGGCTACCTAAATATTGGGGAATTCCTAATACTGAAACTATGTCTTCAATTAATGAAGTTGCTGATGATTTAAACGATCATCATCTTAAGGGTGCTCATTCTCGTCAAGAATTGGAGAACTTATTAATTGAGTGAGCTTAAACCTACCAGTGCCTTTAAAAAGATGTATAAGAAGGTCAAGAAGAACCCTCGTTGGCAACCAATTTTCAATGGACGAGTTCCCTTTGAACATGATGAACGTTCACCATGGGATTATGTAGTTGATCACTTTTTACAAGATTTACCATTGCCTGATTATTTTTATGAACACCCGATTACCCTGTCTAATCAGCAAAAGAAAGAACTCAAAAAAAGACTGAGTAACATTGATAATCTCAAAATCACGGGATTAGATCTACATTTTGATGGTCATAATGGTGACCATTTATTGCTTTACGCCAAAACTAATCAGCAAATTATCTATTTAGTGGGTATTGGATCACATTCAGATTTGTTTTAAATTGTATTTTCAAATCAAAAAGATGAAGAAAACTTGCCACTAGGACTAGGGAGTTTCCTCCATCTTTTTGGTTTCCAGTTTTTAACTAGAGATCGTTTGTCGTATTGTGTCTAGTCTGTATGCAGACTATCTGCTAATTGGCGAATAGCCAACAACATCACGTCCCTAATTTGTTCTGGTGGCTCAGGATTACCTTGGCCTAACCAGACACGTAGAATATTGGTAAGACCACCTAGTTGAAAAGCCATCACATAATTCACTTGGGTAAGAGTGCCTTGAACATGCCAGGGAGCCGCAAACCGTTGATAACGGGGGATTGCTTTTTGCTGCCAAATTTCATTCATATGATCAAATAAGCCTTGTCGGATCAATAATTGAATTAAATCTCGTTTTTGCCACCAAAAATTTAAAAAAATGTCAAAAGTAGTTTTTAGCATTATTTCCCCTACCTGCGGTTTCTGTTGGAGCAATTGTTCAAAGTACTGATCGAACAACTGATCACACAGGTAATTAATAACCGCTTCTTTATTTTTAAAAGAATGGTAGAACGTTTTTCGTGATAATTCAGCGGTTTGGGCAATTTCAGTAATCGAAATATCCTGAAAATTCTCTTTCGTCATTAAATTTAGAAGGGCGTCACATAACCATTGCTTAGACTGCTCAACCATACGCTGCTTTCCGTTCATTTTATTAATATCTCCTCTACTATCGGTAACAAATTATAGCAATCTGTAGCACTTAGCCAATAAGGATTGTTTTAATGCTTAGGGCTAATTATACTAAAGACTGCAAATAAAGGTAACAAATGTTTCCTTTGTATTCATCTGTTACCGAAAGGAGCGCTTGATAGATGTCAAAAGCTACTAAAATTATCAGTTTCATCGGGTTAACCATTGCGATGTTTATGGGTACCTTAGACAGTACCATTGTCAACATTGTTTTACCCCAAATTATGACCCATTTCAATGCCAGTTTAACTGATACAAGTTGGGTTGCCACCACCTATACGTTAGCCTTAGCCGTGTTTATGATCACGGGTTCAAAGATTGCTGATCGTTATGGTCGTAAAAAAATTATGTTATTAGGATTAGCCTTATTTGGCGGCTTTTCAGCGGCTTGTATGCTGGCAACGTCGTTACCAGAATTGATTGCTTTTCGATTTTTTCAAGGATTAGGCGGTGCCATTATCACCCCGATTGTCTTACCAATGGGAATTGAAATATTTGGCAAAGCGTATATGTCCAAAATTGCTAGCGTTGTGGGCGCGGTAACGGCTTTAGCCGCTGCCGGGGGGCCACCGATTGGTGGCGTGATTATTAAATATGCTTCTTGGCGCTGGGTATTCGGCATTAATGTCCCCTTAACCATTGTAGCCTTTCTAATTATAGCTATGGGGGTAAGGGAATCATATGACGAATCCTTGGCGGGGAGAATTGATTTACCAGGAACGATTCTTTTAACACTAGGCTTGGGTGATTTAACCTTTGGCCTACTAGAAGGCCGCCAATATGGTTGGCAATCGGGCATCATCTTAGGAACACTCATTGGCGGCGTATTAGCTATTGGATTATTCATCTTTATCGAAAGCAAAGTCAGACACCCACTACTCGAATTAGATTTGTTCCGTGAAAAAACCTTAACTGCTTCTAGTTTAGTTTACTTTTTAACTGGCTTTGCGTTAGTTAGTCCCACCCTGATCTTAAATTATTTTTTACAAGACGTTCTGAACGATACAGCGTTACATGCAGCCCTAATTATTGTTCCAGTTTCCTTAACAATCATGGTAGCGATGCCTTTGGGAACTAAGTTATTTGATCAAGTTGGTGCAGTTCCGGTTACTTTGATTGGTCTCTTAGTCATGGCAGCTAGTTTACTCCTCTTGTCGTTTATCACCACCACAACGCCTAAAGCTGTTATCATTACTTTTCTGGTGATTAACGGTGTTGGTTTTGGGTTCTCTTCGGTTTCGTTAGTGGCCTCGGTTAAGTATTTGCCCAAAAATAAAAGTGGGATTGGTTCGGGAATTGTTAACGCAGCGCGTCAAATTGGCACCTGTTTAGGAATTGCAATTCTAGTAACGGTCCTTGATAATAATGTCAATACAGCTAAGCAGCATATACATCAAGATGCTATTCAAATCGTTGATCGACAGCAATTATCACCCAAAGTAAACAAAGTGGCTCATCAACAATTGAATAGCCTATTTTCCACTACTGGATCAGCCAAATTAACAACTAAAAACAAACAGACGAACCTAAGACGTGCCCTTAAACAAGCGGCCAAATCTCAAGTTGATTTACCACAGCCCCAAAAGGGAACCGATCTTTACCAGGTCTACCAAGCCCAGAAGAAGTTAGCACTAGCTACTGACAACTTAAAAGCGGGTAACCAGCAACTAGCACTTACCTTAACCAAGTTAGAAAATCAAAATACCGCTATATCTAAACTGTCAGTAGCTTCTCAAAAAATTAATTTGGGTAATCAGAAAATAAGCCAGGGTCAGAAAAAATTGTTAGTAGGTCTCAAACAATTGGCACAAAAAGAAGCTTTAACGACAGCTTTGAGAAAAATTAAGCATACTAAGAATCAACAAATCAGCCAGGCCTTCAGTCATACCTACTTAGTAGGCGCGGTGATTGTTTTGATTCTGTCGCCGATTGCTTTGTTGACAGATCGTAAGTCATTAAAAATTTGAATTTAAAAAGGTACCTCGGGGATATGCGTACAATAGCCTTAAAAGTTGTCACTTTAAGAAGAAGAAAAATGCGTTTATTTATAAGCACACAAAAACCGGCTTTTCGCGCCGTTGCCGGGTAAAAAGTCGGTTGAGTAACGAAAATTTTGATTTTATTTTACGCCTTGTTTAACAAGTGATCTGTCACCCGTTCGATAACGGTGGCGGGGTTTTCAACACTCAAAATCAGCCGGTCGTAGCCTTCGTTTATCAGCGTTATAACAACGATCGGGGTATTACGGCGCACGTTATAGAAGCGGCGTTGACCGTCATAAAAAAAGCTACCGGCGTAGTATAAACCAGGAATTGCGGTTCCGGGCAAGCGCAAACCTTTGTGCTCCTTAAAGGCCCCCTGATCACGAAAGATACCGGTCACGTGCCTCCAAGGCACCCGAATGGCTCCCTTCAGCGCCCAGAGGCAGTCGAGGCCGGCCGGGGAAACGACCAGTTCGGTTGGCGTAATGGTAATTTGGTTGTGCATTGAGCATCTCTCCTTATCGATCACTACTTAAATGGACTAATGTAAGGGCAACTTTCATTATCAAAGGTTATGGTTAGTGCTTGGTGAGGTGCAAAAGATCCAAGATTCGTTTGAGTGGCAGCGACTGAATCAGGGTGCACAGGATGATCAATAATGAACCCAAGACGCTCGCCGCCGTCAACTTGGTCCCCAAGAAAGCCACCGCTAAGGTTGTGGCGACCAGTGGTTCAAAGGCCGACAACAATAATTAGCTAATCTAATTTTTATCCATTTTTTGCAGTCTTCTCATTTCATAGTTATATCCATTTATGAAATTTACGATTTCCTGCATCTTTCGTAAAAAAACAAAATTTAAAAATTCAAATAGTAATTTAGGATAGTGTTTGATCGCTTTTCCACTTTGATAATCAGTCTGAGCTTGAAACTTTCCTTTATCAAAGTCTGATAGGCTATTAGAATTATTAGACCTATAGCTGTAATCTTTGGAATACAAGCCATTTTCATAATTGTGCTTGATTAAATCATGTAGTTTTAATAAAAACATAAAGGCCACCTCGACTTTTAATTTAAGTATATCATAAGAAATACTAAAAAAGCAGCTTGCGCCCGGCTTTCTGACTGTATGGTTGTCTTTAATGTAAGAATCTTTGCTCGTTCTGTAAAGAGTTTAACCTGGTTAAATACGGTTGGATTTGTACGCCAGATAACGTACAATATTACTGAGGTGATGAGAATGGCAAGAATTGAAGCTCGAATTGACGGAACTATTAAAAGTAAAGCCAAAGACGTATTAGCTAAC
>NZ_GG700740.1 GCF_000160835.1 Limosilactobacillus antri DSM 16041 | reverse complement strand
AATTAGATTTTTACTATTATTACAAAACCAGCAGTATTAATGTGTTATTCTCCAAAGCCAACCATGTTTTTCTTCATTTGATGACTTAGTTGTTACCTTTTGCGGTAAGTCAGATTGGGTTTGCTTATGAGTAGTTAAATCTAATTGTTGTGCTTGGTCAGCAATCCGATTTGCTGTTGCAATCTGCTCATCTTTTACAGTTAATTGCTGTTTAAGTAAATCGATCGTTGCGGATTGTTCTTCAATACGAGCTTTTAATTGGTCGATGATTGCGTCTTTTGTTGCTGGATAAGTCTGTTTTTCTTGTGTTTTAGGATTATTCTGATAATACTCTTCCATTTGCTTAAAAACGGCGTCATTATAGTATTTAGCGTTATGTTGACCTGTTTTAATTGGTTTAAACTTGTGTTTTACTATGAACCGTGAGGCTGAAACTACTGATATATCAAAATACTTTGCTAATTCTGAAGTTGTATATGTTTTACTTTTACTTTTACTCATGCTTTAGCCTCCTTTAGGCTAATTCTAGCATATAATTATTATTACTATTGCTATTTCAGGATAATTACGGTTATACTTAGACACGTAAGCGTTTTTCGTTTACCAACAATAATTAAATAAATCAGAGTAAAGAAAAAGCTCGTTAAAGTATTGGCGTACTTTAGCGAGCTACCGATCAACTAGTTACAGTAGTCAATCGGGGTTGTCTATTTCTTTAATATAATTAATTTTAGATGAAATAGACTAATATTTCAAGATATAGCTACACAAAAATATCAGTGAAATCAAACCCTTAAAACTATGAAAGTCGACTAGTTAATCTAGTCGGCTTTTTCTTTTGGTTCACAACCGGTTAAACTCGCAAGCAGTGACTCTGCACCGTGGTAGTATCCCGAAAGCGTCCGTGAGTCTGGAGACGCGCCAGACTTGTAGTTAACAATATGGGTATGCTAAACCCTGCTATTATCGCATATGGCTAAAGACGTGGCTGGAAGCTTCGAAAATGCTACGGACAACCCTAATATTCATGGGATTTTCTCGTGTTCTCCCTATGTTTTGCTGAAAAGTAAGTAAGCAATTGAACAAATCAACACTAAGAATATTAGGGGCAAGGGCGGAGTGCGCTTAAACTGTCTGCATTGCTTATTTGCTGAGCTAATAACGTAAGTTGTTGGTTGAGTAAATAAGCGATGGGTTGAATGAGAGCGAACTCTCTCGAAACTTTTTAGCCACAGATAGGCTAGGTTTCGAGAGAGCAAGGCTGCGCAAGCGGAGCTTGCTTCCTGGGGAGTTAAGGTGAAGTACGTTCTTTTTTAATAAGAGGTTTGTTTTAGCGTTCCCACTCATCATCAACTTGTTGTTTAAGTGATTTTTGGGTTTGTTCTTTGGTCTTTTGAAGTTGGTCAGTGGTTGCACTTAGGAGTGCTCTTTTAAGTTTGATGATTGGGTCGTTCATTAGTTGGATTTCTTTTTGAGCATTAGGCTTATGTAGTGAAGCTTGAATTTTTGAAAAATCTACGTAGCTGCTTTGAAGTTGAATAGGTTTTTTTGGATTAACTGGTGGCAATAAGCTTTTAGTGACCTGATTAATGAAGTTGGTTGCTGTAGTTTTAATCTTTTGGAGAACTTGAGTAGTAACATCTATGAGGTATTTTAGAGGTTGCCGGAGGTGTTGTTGTCGGCCGTTGGTAGTGATGACTGCTTCCGGTACTTCATTTGGTTTAAGTAGTTGTTGTTCTACTTTGTGGTTAGGGTCGTGTTCGGTAATTGTATCAACTAGTTGGTTTTTGTAGCCGTTGATGTTGTTTTTCATTAGTTGTTGGCTTTGTTGTAGTTGAGTGTTTTGCCTAGTTAGTTCTTGGTTGGTGCTTTCTAGGTTAGCTTTGGTACTGTGAGCCTTGAGGAGTTGTTGGTTAATTTGCTCTAGTTCATTTTGTGCATCTATTTTGTCTTGTGTCCATTCGGCTTGCTGGTCTTGTCGCCAATTATCAATTTCTTGTTCAATTTGAGCAACGTTATCTTCGGTTACATTAATTGGTTGGTTATTGCCATTGGTTAGCTTGTTTTGGGCGATTTCTTTTTGGGCATTTTTGATTCGTTGTTGTTTGCGTCGTTTGAGCTGGTTATTAGCTTCGTCTAGTTGGTCTTGTAGGACTTTGAGTTGCTGGCGTTGAGTAGCCAGTTGTTGCTCTTGTTGAGCTTTTTGTTGTTCAGCTTTCTGGCGTTCTTGGTCAGCAGTTGCCTTGGCTTGCTCCGCCTTTTCTTTATCGTCCTGAGCAGCTCTATTAGCCCTTGTAATGCCTTTAGCCATTTCGAGGGGTGATAAGTCATTACCGTCTTTATCGACTGCCTGGCGGCCTGTGGTGGCTTCATAGATGTCCTTGAGATTTTTAGTGACGGTTTTGACTTGTGCTTGCATATCGTTATTTTGGTTATTCAATGTTTTGGCTTGGTCTTGAAGGTTTTGGACTTTCTTTTGATGGTCAGCGATTTCTTGATGTTGGGCCTTTAGTTGCTCCATCGATAGTCCTGTTTGTATAGTCTTATCTTCCTTGGTTTTGCGTTCAAAATCGAGGATTTTTTTATTTTTGGGGACTTGGTAGGTCTTATGTAATTCTTGCTCCAAGCATTTTAGGGCGAACTGGTCAAGATTAGCTCGATACCATTTGAGTGCTGCTCGGCCTGAAGCCGTTTTGCCTGTGACAGCTTGATGAAGGCTTACTAAGGCTTGGTTTAATGAATTAGTGACATGTGCTGCCCGTTTTTTACCCCCTCGGGTCATGCCAAAGGTAGCTACTTCAAAATGGATATGTGAAATGCCCATTTCATCATTGTTGGTTGCGTAACGGCCGCGATGTAGGTAATCACCAACATTAATGCGTTGCTGATGAACTTTATTTGCTGGCCACCCGATATTGTTGTTAGTGGCCTTAATTAAGGCTCGATTGAAACAACCATAAAATTGTTTAGCAACTGCAATATTATTTTGAATTGGTTTGTTATTTTCGTCTTTAAGCTTGAAAACCAAATGAGTTGTGCCGTCCGGTAGTTTCTCTTCTTGATATGAATCTTTTGGACAGAATTGTTTCATCAATTGGCTTTGCACTTCCATATTACCAATTGTTAAAACGGCGGTAGCTTTCTTCTTGTTTTTAAGATAATTTTTCACACTGCCAAATTGTCGTTCAGCATGACCTTTTTCTCGTTGGTGTTGGTCGTGTTGTTCTACATAGTCGTGGAAGTGCTGTTCGTTCCAATCATCAATAGCTTGTCGAGTAGTAGTTGATTCATCATATACATTAAATTGAGTTTCATTAAATACAATATCTTTATTGGAATGGTTAATATTCTGGTCATGTTCTACATGCTTTTGAATTCCAGAATAACCATTAGTATCTTTTGCTTGTAAGTCAGTTGTTACGGTACACTTAATTGCCATGATTAATGCCTCCGTAGTTTGATATTACTATAAGTAATTATATCACGATGACAATTTAGTATAGTGGGTAGTTTATCCAATATACTAGCTCCCTAGTCAAAATGGAGTACTCCATTTTGACTAGGGAGCTCTCGCCGAGGGCATTAGGAACACATTTCCTAATAACCATTGATTTAATTTTCAAGATTACATTTGAAAATTAAATGTTACCTTTTTCGTTAAAAGGTAACGCCAAAATAAAAAATTCCCAATGCCTTTAGGCAAAGGGAATTTTATTCAACACAGCATCAATAATTAGTTGCTGTGTTTTGAGCCATTGGGTAACTTATTATCATTCAGCGGACTATTTCCCAATGGCTGATTGTGATTTTGTGTGACTGATTCTTGTTTAGCTTTAGCTAAAAAGTCGGTTACAAAATCAGCAATATCTTTCCGGAAATATGGCTTCTGTTCCTCGCCAATTTCGGATTGAATAACATCATCTAACACAGACTTAGTATTGCTGTTATTCATTGATGAAAGCATGATAGCTTCGGCTAATTCAGCTTTCCATTTTAGTTCGTTTAAGGCTAAAACATCAGCGTCATGCTTCATCTGTAATTTCTTATATTCCATATCTTCCGGAACCGTGCGGCCACTTAACTTCTTGGCTTTCAGTTCTTGCCAACGGGCGATTGATTTAGGAGACATCATAGGCAAAACCTCTTTTAATTAGTTAATTATTTCAGCGAACTATGAAATAACTCATCATGGCTACCCACTCTAATTAAACGAATTGATGGATTAGTCTTGTGAGGCATATAAATTACCAGCACATCAACTTTCCCATCAGATAAATGGTACTCATAGCTACCGTTATAGTTACCGCCACGATTGTTTAAGATATGAGGGCGGTACTCATCATTAACAATTCCGTTAAGGTGTAACTGATTTAAGGTATTCATGAGATCGTCAATTAATTCGGGGTGATGATATTTTAATCTTTGATAGTCTTTCTTGAATTGGGGTTCAACTTTTAATTGATACATTATTCCTTATCCAAATAATCTTTAAGTTCATCTACATTATCAAAGCTAGGAGAATCATCGGGAATGATACCTAGTTCTTTCGCCTGAGCAGTTACTAAGGCTTTCTTAGTGGCTTCTGTTGGCTCATCTGGTTCAGCTAACACATCAAACGGGATTTTCTTTTGAATAACTAATTGGCGAGCGGCTAGATTAAAGTACCCATTAATACTTAGACCCATGGACTTTAATTCCTTGTTTAGTTCTTTCTTGAGTTTATCGTCAAGACGAATAGTTGTTGGCGTTGTTTCCATATAAATCACCTCTATTTGTATGTTATTATACCATACTATTGCAATACAAAGAAGCAAACTACCGCGCTACCGCTTGCTGGACTCGTTAATCAGAACGGTTTATGACTAAACCTAACCTGATTAACGAGTGAGATTGTGGGGTTACTGCTTAATCAAACTTAACTTCATCGAGCATCTTTTCACGGCTAACCTGGTCTAATCCCAGATATTTTAGGGTCATGGCTTCAGAGGTATGGTTTAAAAGGCTCATCACCAGGCCAATATTGTAATGGGTTTGCGTGTAAACACGGTAGGCACCCGTCTTTCTCATGCTGTGGGTCCCAAGGTAGTTAATTCCTAATAAATCGCCAGTTTTAGCCATTATTTTGTAAAACTGCTTTTCTGTAATATGCCGAGAATGGTCCCGTGAGGAAGGGAAAAGCCATTCGGATTGAATGTTTTGCTCGTTTAGCCAGTTAAAATAGTCGTTTAAGTCCTGTTTTACTGGTTTAAGGTACAAAACATTAGGCTTTCCGGTTTTTTTATCCCGAATATAAGCATTTTTCCTGATAGTTCCATCACTTTCATAGATTTCGTTGCGTCTGAGAGCCAATACATCACTCACGCGAAGCAGGGTGGCCTTGCCAACTTGAAAGATTGTGTAATTACGGCGTCCTTCGCGGAAATTATGGAGTAGAGTCTCTTCAACTTCGTGGAGGACGTTGGTATCTTTGATGGGTAGTACTAGTTGTTTCATATGAGATGCCCCTTGTTTAGATCCATGTTATAATACAGGTGTAATAGATGATTGTTGGTCGTGCGTTGAGTACCACCAACACAAAAGCCCCCAAGCTATGGCCGTAGCAAGGGAGCTTTTTTTGTGGGTTGAATGCTGTCACAATTACCTATCTATCACTTACGTTGGTTCAACCAATACGCCAAGTAAACGGGAATTACCACGAGGGATAATTGTGATAGATAGTGTAATAGATGACTGATTATGTCGTGCATTGGTCTCACCTCCCAACATTAGAAAGTTGATTCTAAGCGGAATGTGACAGTTCCTAAATTGTAACATAAGCCAATTTTTGCCCCTTAATTTAGGGGCTGTTTTTTGAATATATAAATTAAAAGCCCCTGTATTCCGATTGTAGAATACAGGGGCTTGCTATATCAATATTTCTTAGGGGCTATTTATAAGTTATGGACCCTGAACCAGGAAATTGGACATAAAAAAAGGGCATCTTTTCAGATGTCCCGCCGGCTCGGATAAGTAATCAGCTGATCCAATTTGCACGCCAGCATCATCGTATTTGTAACTATATTATAACCGATTATTTTCTATGATACAATATTGATGCGCGTCAGGACGTCTTAATCACACGTTCAATAGCGCGGGAAGGAGGTTCTTCCCGATGCATTGCATCATCGTATTTGTATTGTTGCCTTTTTTAAGTAAGAAGCAACTGAAAAAACTGATTAAGTTCATTATTGAGCTGTTAAAGCACCTGCTTTAGCATTTCAGCAGAATAAACCAGCGTCTGTCGCGTTCGACAGGCGTTTTTTACTTAGCCCTAATTATATATAGGTATTCATTAAATCGTATCTTTTTAGGAAATTACTGGAAATAGGTTTACATACAATTCTCAAGGTTAACCATTAAATTAACTTATGTTAATTATGATAAAGTTGTAAAACTAAAACACAAGCAATCACAATTCATGACTGGCTTTTTATTGTTGCGGATAAGGAGTCAAGATGAGCTGACCATGGATATATTCCCCGAGAAAGATGTCACTGATACTGGCATAACCGGCTTGGTGAACCTGGTCGTCGATCCAGCTTTCGCCATGGTGAATCAATTCAAGGACATCTTGATTAATTCGTCCATCGTTGATTAGAGGAAATCGGATATTATCTTCGTCGTTTTCGATTACTACTAGCTGACCATTTTGCTCGAGGACACAGCTTTTAACCTTACTGATCTCGTAAATATTATGACCACGCAATTTGAACATTAGGTCATTGGCGGACAGACTGGCGTGAATACAATTATCAACCAAGATTTTACCGTTGCGAATGACGAGGCGCGGCTGCCCATCAACGACCTTCTGAACCAGGTAGTTATGTTCCTTAGTAAACTTAATGATGAAGACCAGTAGGGTCCAAATCAATAGGACCATCACAAATTGCAAGACAGTAATGTCTTTATTGTAGATGATTCCACCGAGAATTCCCCCGAGAACATAGTTTTGGACCTGGTCAATTGCAGATGTCGGCGCTAAGTTCCCCTTACCGAGCAGGTTGATCTGTAGAATGAGGCTGAGCATTCCCAGGACAAATTTAATGGTGATTAATCCGTAATCCATTTACTCGATTTTCATCCTTAATTTTGAATATTGACGTGGTGGTCAACGACGTGGGTTCGCGTAAGAGTGTAATTATCACCGCTCGAACTGAAATTAACCCGGTAATCCTGCTTGTTGAAACGGACGATGATTCCATCAGTCAGGGTAGGTGAGTTAACGACCACCTGGCTGCTTTTCAGATGATGGTCACGGGCCACGGCCCGAATGAACGGCTGCATTTGGTTTGCCTGTGTATGCTGGGTGTAATTTTTCTCCAGGTTGGTAATCTGTAAACCGGAAAAGATCAACAGTAATAGGAGAAATATGATTCCCAGATCCCGGTATTTGGTTTGTAAACGGTGCCGGAAGTAATAAAGCGAGGTGGCAAGGAGTAGGAGCAGGGAAATGAGGATTAATGTGTAATTAACCACTGAATTAACTTGCTGATGGTTGGTAATGTAATTTTCTGTATAAAATGTCATTGTAACTTTCCTATGATTTATCACTTATAGACCATAAATATAAAACTTGGTATAAAAGAGGGCCGTTACCCGAGCAAAGGTACGGCTTTTTATGTTGATTTTGTTAAAACAGCATAATCTTTTCTGTTGCATCTATATTGTAACATGTATTCGATTAATTTCTATTAGTGGGTCTACTTATTAAAAATAGCCCCTAAACTAATTGGGCAATACGTTTTTTTAGTTTCATCGCGCGTTTGTCGAAACACAATCATTTTTTGTTCATGTGTGCCTTTTGCTTGTGCCGGATCAGGTAATGGCCAGTGAATACTTTTAGCTTGTGGTGGTATTACTGGACACCTACAAATAAAATTTGGCTTTTGACTATTTATTAAAGAAAATTCTCAAGGTGTCTTGATGTTTCAATCTGAGTACTCCAAAATAATATTCAAATATATATTCAAATATATATTTGAATATTATTTTGGAGGAAATAAGAAATGTTAGGAACAATTATTGCTGGTGTGGTGACTTACTGGAGTACTGCTATTGACTTATTAATAATTCTGATGCTTTTTTTTGCGAAAGTTAAAGATAAAAAGGGTGTTAGAGATATTTATATAGGCCAATTTCTTGGGTCTGGGCTTTTGATATTAGTTAGTTTGTTCTTTGCTGTCATTTTACATTACGTTCCTGATAAACGATTATTAGGTTTTCTAGGAATAATTCCTGTCTTTTTGGGAATAAAGGCTTTAATTTTGGGAGATTCAGACGGTGAAAAAATGGCTAATGAAAAATTGAAAGATACAAATCAAAATAATTTGATTAAAACCTTGATTTTCATTACTATTGTGAGCTGTGGTGCTGATAATGTTGGATTATTTGTACCTTACTTTATTAGTTTGGCACTACCAAAGTTATTAATAACTTTAATCGTGTTTTTGATAATGATTTTCTTATTAGTTTTTATTGCCCAGAAGTCGGTTAGTATTCCAACTGTAGGTACAGTTCTTGAAAAATATAGTCGTTGGTTTATAGGAATCGTTTATATCTTTATTGGTGGTTCCGTTTTGATCGAAAATGGATCAATTCAACTTTTCATTAATTTAATTAAATAATAGGCAGAGTGATTCTATGAAAAGCAAAAGTGCTGACATTACTTGTGATCAGACATTGGTTGAGACAGATAAAGTAATGAAGGTCTCGGAATTCTTGGGTAAATCACGTATTAAGAAATACTTTTATGTATTGTCTAAAATCTCAGATGAGAAAAAGTTAAAAATCATTTTCTCTTTAATCGCTCAGGAATCGTTATGTGTTTGTGATATTGCATATATTTTAGGCTGTAGTATTGCAACCGCTTCTCATCACTTAAGAATGCTGTATGATGCTGACATTTTAGACCGTCAAAAAAAGGGGAAAATGGTGTACTACTTTATAAAAGATGATGATCTGAAAAAAATACTTGCTCAACTTGACAGGTGAATTGACTTAAGTGCTTCCCTTAAGAAGAGAAAGTAATTAAAAATAGAGCAGTGAATAGCAGTGAATTTTCTTGTTTGATTCTATTTTATATAGGAGGCTACTAGAAATAGCCCCTAAATTAATCCTCTAACTAATTGTTTAATTTCATCACGTACTTGACGAAATACAATCATTTTCTGCTCGTGTGTTCCCTTAGCCTGCGCTGGATCTGGTAAGGGCCAATGAAGGCTTTGGGCTTGGGGAGGAATTATAGGACAGCGGTCTTTCGCATCACCGCACAAGGTCACAATTAAATCAGCCGCATTGAAATAATCTAAGTCAATCAGCTTTGATTTTTGCTGACTAATATCAATTCCATCCTCAGCCATAACCTCTACTGCATAAGGGTTGAGACCATGCTTTTCAACACCGGCACTTTTACATTCATATTGATTTTTGAGTAATAATTTGGCATAACCTTCCGCAATCTGACTACGACAAGAATTACCAGTACACAAAAAATAGATTTTTTTCATAATTAATAAAATCTCCTCTTAATCCAAAGTGAAACATCAACTAATAGCATCATAACTGGAACTTCAATCATTGGACCGATAACAGCTGCAAATGCTTCCCCAGAATTTAATCCAAAGACACCAACAGTTACTGCAACAGCTAGTTCAAAGTTATTGCTTGAAGCAGTAAATGATTGCGTGGCCGAGATTGGGTAGTTTGTGCCAGTCCTCTTCGCAATCCAGAAAGTGAGGAAGAACATTAAAATAAAGTAGAGAAGCAAAGGAATCGCGATACGTATGGCATCTAAAGGTAGTTGAACCACTTTAGCGCCTTTTACCGAGAACATAACTACGATGGTAAATAGTAATGCCCAAGTTGTAATGCGACTAATTTTAGGAACATACTTATCTTCAAACCAGTCTTTTCCTTTACCCTTGATAATCAAGTAACGAGAACAAACCCCTAGGATAAACGGGATTCCAAGATAAATAAAAACAGTCTTTGCAATTTCACCCATGGTAATGTTAACCGTTTGTGTCTTAATTCCGAACAGCTTAGGTAAAACACTAATAAAGATGTAGGCATAAATAGAGTAAAAAATAATTTGAAAGATCGAATTCAAAGCTACTAATCCGGCGGCATAGTCATTATTACCGTGAGCTAGCTCATTCCATACAATGACCATCGCAATACAACGCGCCAACCCAATCATGATTAAACCGATCATATAATTGGGATAATTGTGTAGAAAAATGATGGCTAAAGCAAACATCAATAATGGCCCGACAATCCAATTTTGAATTAGTGAGAAACTGAGTTCTTTCTTATCACGAAATACATCACCCATTTTTTCATAATTAACCTTAGTTAATGGCGGGTACAGCATTAAGATTAAGCCGATAGCAATCGGAATAGACGTAGTTCCCACTGACCAACTGTTGATCAACTTAGGCAAGGAAGGGAAAATAAATCCACTTAAAATCCCAAGTACCATAGCTAAAAATACCCATAAGGTCATATAACGGTCCATGAATGATAAATTTTTAGAAGTACGCATAATAGCCCTCCATATAGATAATTATCTATGCATAATGCAAAATAAAAAAGCTAACAGTTTGAATATGAATCCTTACATATGCAATGGTCAGTCTTAGATAGTATTTGTGTTAATTCACTAATCAGTCCTTCTTTTTTGTTTGAATTTAAAGAATAATAGTGCCACTTAGTATCTTTTCTTACGTTAACTAATCCACTTTTTTCCAGAATACTCATATGGTGGGAGAGAGTCGGTTGTGTAAAGTCAAAGTGTGCAAGTATATCACACCCACACATCTCACCACAGGATAGCATTTCTAAAATCTTAAGACGGTTAGGTTCAGCAACCACCTTTAAAAGTGATGCCAAATCTTTATACTCATGGTGCATCAGTAAAATCCTCCACATTAAACATAGACGCTCATCTATATTATATCACATGAATAATGAAAAAGATTGCCGTTCAGACGG
>NZ_GG700741.1 GCF_000160835.1 Limosilactobacillus antri DSM 16041 | reverse complement strand
TCTCTTCTCAATAAACCTTACCGCTTCGCTTGGTTAAGTCCTCGACCGATTAGTAATGGTCCGCTCCATACATCACTGCACTTCCACTTCCATCCTATCTACCACATCATCTTTGTGGGGTCTTACTTCCCCGAAGGGAATGGGAAATCTCATCTCGAGGCGAGTTTCACACTTAGATGCTTTCAGCGTTTATCTCGTCCATACATAGCTACCCAGCGATGCTCCTGGCGGAACAACTGGTACACCAGCGGTATGTCCATCCCGGTCCTCTCGTACTAAGGACAGCTCCTCTCAAATTTCCTACGCCCGCGACGGATAGGGACCGAACTGTCTCACGACGTTCTGAACCCAGCTCGCGTACCGCTTTAATGGGCGAACAGCCCAACCCTTGGGACCGACTACAGCCCCAGGATGCGATGAGCCGACATCGAGGTGCCAAACCTCCCCGTCGATGTGGACTCTTGGGGGAGATAAGCCTGTTATCCCCAGGGTAGCTTTTATCCGTTGAGCGATGGCCCTTCCATGCGGAACCACCGGATCACTAAGCCCGACTTTCGTCCCTGCTCGACCTGTCTGTCTCGCAGTCAAGCTCGCTTGTGCCTTTACACTCTCCGAATGATTTCCAACCATTCTGAGCGAACCTTTGGGCGCCTCCGTTACCTTTTAGGAGGCGACCGCCCCAGTCAAACTGCCCACCTGACACTGTCTCCCAGCACGTTCAGTGCTGCGGGTTAGAGTGGTCATAATGCAAGGGTAGTATCCCACCAGCGCCTCTAGCGAAACTAGCGTTCCGCTTTCTACGGCTCCTACCTATCCTGTACAAGCAGTACAAACACTCAATATCAAGCTACAGTAAAGCTCCATGGGGTCTTTCCGTCCTGTCGCGGGTACCCTGCATCTTCACAGGGATTTCAATTTCACCGAGTCTCTCGTTGAGACAGTGCCCAGATCGTTACGCCTTTCGTGCGGGTCGGAACTTACCCGACAAGGAATTTCGCTACCTTAGGACCGTTATAGTTACGGCCGCCGTTTACTGGGGCTTCAATTCTGAGCTTCGCCGAAGCTAACCCATCCTTTTAACCTTCCAGCACCGGGCAGGCGTCAGCCCCTATACTTCATCTTACGATTTTGCAGAAACCTGTGTTTTTGATAAACAGTCGCCTGGGCCTTTTCACTGCGGCTGGCCTTGCGGCCAGCACCCCTTCTTCCGAAGTTACGGGGTCATTTTGCCGAGTTCCTTAACGAGAGTTCACTCGCTCACCTTAGGATTCTCTCCTCGACTACCTGTGTCGGTTTGCGGTACGGGCAGTTGAATACTCACTAGAAGCTTTTCTCGGCAGTGTGACATCGGCGACTTCGTTACTTTAATTTCACTCCCCATCACAGCTTGTCAACCCGCAACTAAGCATTTGACTCAGTTACTGACTTGCTGCTTGGCCGCACTCTTCCAATCGTGCGGTTCGCTTAGCCTCCTGCGTCCCTCCATCATTCAAACGCATTCAACTGGTACAGGAATCTC
This sequence comes from Limosilactobacillus antri DSM 16041, assembly GCF_000160835.1. Taxonomy (GTDB): domain Bacteria; phylum Bacillota; class Bacilli; order Lactobacillales; family Lactobacillaceae; genus Limosilactobacillus; species Limosilactobacillus antri. The sequence goes on along the minus strand of NZ_GG700741.1, from coordinate 1,574 downwards.
AACCTGTTAGCCATCGCTTACGCCTTTCGGCCTCGGCTTAGGTCCCGACTTACCCTGGGAGGACGAGCCTTCCCCAGGAAACCTTAGTCATTCGGTGGACAGGATTCTCACCTGTCTTTCGCTACTCATACCGGCATTCTCACTTCTAAGCGCTCCACCAGTCCTCACGGTCTGACTTCGCCGCCCTTAGAACGCTCTCCTATCACGTGCACGTAGTGCACATCCACAGTTTCGGTAATATGCTTAGCCCCGGTACATTTTCGGCGCAGGATCACTCGACTAGTGAGCTATTACGCACTCTTTAAATGGTGGCTGCTTCTGAGCCAACATCCTAGTTGTCTATGCAACTCCACATCCTTTTCCACTTAGCATATATTTAGGGACCTTAACTGGTGATCTGGGCTGTTCCCCTTTCGACGGTGGATCTTATCACTCATCGTCTGACTCCTGAGTATAAATCTATGGCATTCGGAGTTTATCTGAAGTTGGTAACCCATGACGGGCCCCTTGTCCAAACAGTAGCTCTACCTCCATGATTCTTGTCCTCAAGGCTCCCCCTAAAGAGATTTCGGAGAGAACCAGCTATCTCCAAGTTCGTTTGGAATTTCACCGCTACCCACACCTCATCCCAGCCATTTTCAACTGACACGGGTTCGGTCCTCCAGTGCGCTTTACCGCACCTTCAACCTGGACATGGGTAGGTCACCTGGTTTCGGGTCTATAACTACATACTTCTTACGCCCATTTAAGACTCGCTTTCGCTACGGCTCCGACTTTTCCGTCTTAACCTTGCATGCAATCATAACTCGCCGGTTCATTCTGCAAGAGGCACGCCGTCACCCTTTAACGGGCTCCGACTGCTTGTAGGCACATGGTTTCAGGAACTCTTTCACTCCCCTTCCGGGGTGCTTTTCACCTTTCCCTCACGGTACTGGTTCACTATCGGTCACTAGGTAGTATTTAGCCTTGCGAGATGGTCCTCGCTGCTTCCGACGGGGTTTCACGTGTCCCGCCGTACTCAGGATCCTGAACGGAGAATGTGACGTTTCGTCTACGGGGCTATCACCCTCTCTGGCACAGCTTCCCAGCTGTTGCGACTACGTCGCATTTTGGTAACTCCATTGTTCAGTCCTACAACCCCAGCAAGCAAGCTCACTGGTTTGGGCTCTTCCCCTTTCGCTCGCCGCTACTCAGGGAATCGATGTTTCTTTCTCTTCCTGCAGCTACTGAGATGTTTCAGTTCACTGCGTCTTCCTCCTGCTGGCTATGAATTCACCAGTCAGGTAACCAGCGACTAAGCTGGTTGGGTTTCCCCATTCGGAAATCTCCGGATCAAAGCGTACTTACCGCTCCCCGAAGCATATCGGTGTTTGTCCCGTCCTTCATCGGCTCCTAGTACCAAGGCATTCACCATGCGCCCTTCATAACTTAACCTTGATGATCACTTCGTGATCACCTTGATTAATTGAGTTAGCGATTATTTCGTTAATTAAACTCAAATAACGCGGTGTTCTCGGTTTATTGTTTTCAATAAAAAGAAATTAGATATTATTTAGTTTTCAAAGTACAAGCTC
>NZ_GG700742.1 GCF_000160835.1 Limosilactobacillus antri DSM 16041 | reverse complement strand
GAGGCTGGGAAAAAAACTATTTTAGTCTTGGCCTTTGATATAGAAAACCGAACCATGATTTTTGAATCCTCAAAAATTGTGGTTCGGTTTTTTCCATTTTTAAGTAATGACGGCCTCATATGTGCTACCATTTTATCTAATTTGGTTAAATTCATAGCCATCAAGACCAAGCCAATGTCATTTTCCACGGCCCGTTGCCCACGTAAACGAGTTCGACGTACGCCAAAATCCCTCTTCATGCGACCAAAGACAGGCTCAACGTCGAACTTGCGTCGACGGTAAATCGCTTGTCCTTCATCGCTTGAGAGGGTTGCTTTAACTTGCGCTTTATAGTAATTCCAAGTTGGATTAACCTGTATGTATCGTTGCCTACTACTTGGAGTTTTCGCCAGGAGATCTAGTTGAGCAGTTAGCTGGTGCTTGTCAGCGCGGTAAATTTTAAAATCACGTTTAAATCCGTGTTTATCAGTATGTTTACTGTAACGATAAAAGCTGAAACGCACTCCTAGATGGTCAATATAGTAATCATCTTCGGCATTGTAGTACCAATTTTGCGACTTGGTTGGATCATTTTTAAAGCGACGCTTCTGCTCTTTTTGATAAGTAGTATACGGAATAATTGGTTGTTTTTCGAACTGGTCAAGAAGCATTGTGTAGTTATACTCACTGCCGTAACCTGCATCGGCGACAATATGACCAAAGAAGTTTAAAGCGTGGAATTGATTAAGGAACGGGACTAACGTCCGCGTATCAGTTGGATTAGGGTATAAGGCATAATCAAGCACGAATTGATTATGGGTAGCGATTTGAAGATTATAACCAGGCTTTAACTCCCGGTTTTTCATTGGATCCTCTTTCATACACATAAAAGTAGCGTCATGATCGGTCTTAGAAAAGCTATTGCGCCCTTGAAAGATTTCCTCGGCTTCCTCATATTTTTTAGCACGAGGAATCAGGTCTTTCTGCAATTGATGACGAAGTTTTTTCAATAAACGACGACGTCGTTTTCTAGCTGAACCGCCCTTAATTACTCTAGGCTCCTGTTTAATCTTGTCATCCAACTCACTAATTTCTTTTTCCAGGTCTTCCGCCATTAAGCTCATGCCATCAGCTGACTCAATTAATTCCGGTGTCATCGCCTGAATAACACGCTTTTCAACTAATTCTTCATAAAGACGGACGGCCTTCTCTTTCAGCTTGCCATGGTAGTTTTCGACTGCACGACGCCAGGTAAAAGAATACTTATTAGCATCTGCTTCAACCTTAGTACCATCAATAAAGACGGCATCTTTTTGAATCAAACCATGTTCCGCCAACGCCATTGAAAAATAAACAAATGACCGTTTGATTACGTTACTAGCGTGCTGACTTCGGCGGAAATTATTAATAGTATGGTAGCTATATGTATGATCACGAGCCAGCCAGCGCATCGGCAAATTCTCTTCCAGCATTGTCTCAATTTGACGACCAGAATAGGTTTGACGGGAATAAGCGAATAACAGAATTTTAAGTAAGATTGCCGGATGCGAACTGGGGCGACCGGTAGTCGCCACATTTTCTTCCAGTAAAACTTCTTGGGGAATTGAATCTACAAAGGCATCAATTAATCGAACAATATGTGTTTGAGAAACATTATAGTCATAATTTAGTACGAACTCGGTTTGTCCTGTGATATAATTTTGATACACGAAAATCATTCCTTTATTTTGTTTTTGTGGTAATTACAGATATCAGGAACGATTTCCTGTGTATACATAAAGGCCGGATGATGAATCAATTTTGGATTCATCGTCCGGCTTTTTTACATAGACTAGGAGTTTTTTCCCAGCCT
>NZ_GG700743.1 GCF_000160835.1 Limosilactobacillus antri DSM 16041 | reverse complement strand
AAAAGTTCCTTGAATAAAAGAACCGTTCGGAATTTCATTTGAAATTCTGAGCGGTTCTTCCTTTTTCTAAAACTATTTCCAAAAATTGTCGGCCTTCCGGCCATTTTCTTCATATTCAATGCCATTAAGGCAATTCCCATTTGTCTTTTGGCTTTCTTAAGACCACGTACCGTGAATCTATTGAAACCCAAATAAGCTTTCAAATTTCCAAAAACAGTTTCCACATCGTATTTACGACGAGAATAAGTATTGGAATTTGAAAGCGACTCACGCGCTTTGGCTTTAAAGTACTCCCATTGTGGATTAATCATAATATATTTGGTATTTCCACGTGGCGTTAATGCTTGGGGGATAACTTGATGATTTTCATTGTACTTTTCAGCTTGGTAAACTTTGAAATCCCGACGGAATTTATACTTGTCATTTCGATAAGCGTATCGTTTAAAATTGAATCGAACGCCGTCTGGATTGACATAATAATCATCATCTTCATGGTATTCCCAATTCATTACTTTTCGATCGTCAGAACACCACTTACGACTATTCTCTTTAATCATGGTGCTGTAGGGAATTAGTGCAGTGTGGCCAGGCAACTCATCTTCAATATATTTATAATTACGTTCAGAACCGTAGCCGGCATCCGCCACAATTACTCGTCCTAAAACTCCGTTCTGGGCGAGTAATTTAAGGAACGGAATTAAAGTTCTTGTGTCAGTAGGATTCTGCATCAGGTCATAACCAAGCACAAATTGTGAATTAGTCATAATTTGAAGATTATATGCCGGTTTAGTTTGCCCATTACGCATGGGGTCTTCTTTAACCCGCATAAAAGTGGCATCATGATCGGTTTTAGAATAGCTATTCCGCGGCCCGGCAATTTGAGCCTGAGTACGGTATTCTAAGTTCTTTTGGCGACAATGATCTAATGCGTGAAGATACTTTTTGGCATGACGCCGTTCCTGCTTAGCTGGGTTAGGCGAAACCTTTGCGGTTTCGCTTACTCGTTGATTCAATTCTTCAATTCGTTGTTCGAGAAGGGCAACGATAGTATCAAGCTGGTCAATATTAAAGCTATCCCCGTTAACATTGATTTTAACCTCAGCTTGCTTGATTTCTTGAAGCAGTTTCCGGGCCTTTTCGATGTTTAATTCACTATATTTAATAGTCCGCTTCTTCCAGACGAAGGAGTACTTATTAGCATTAGCTAGAATTTTGGTTCCATCAATAAACGAGGCCTCATCAATCATTCCATGAGCCTTTAAGTAATCGTGGAAGTCCTTGAAGCCGTTTTGGATCATTTCTTCTAAATCTGGTGAGACAACAAAGCGAGCAATAGTGCGGTAAGTTGGCTGTTGTTCTTGAGTCAGCCATCTCGCGACAAGATTTTCTCGTGCAAAACGTTCAATTTTTCGACAAGAAATAACGCCATAACTGTAAGCTAAGAGAACTAATTTTAATAACATGCGTGGATCATATTCTCTTGGCCGACCCATGATATTGGGCTTTTGAATGGCGAGGCCCTCAACTAAGCGATTAATATAGCGAGCTGGGTGATTTAATTCAGGTTCATAAGCAGTAGATATGTTCAAACTAAGTTGATTAATGTTATAATTAAGATCCAATGTTTTTATATCCTTTCGAGGGTATTTTTGGAGGCATCGACGGGCTGGTCGATGTCTTTTTCTTTTACTAACATTTATTTTAAAGGAAAACGGAGTTAAATGAAATCCGAAGATTTCATCTAACTCCGCTTATTATTAGGGACTTA
>NZ_GG700744.1 GCF_000160835.1 Limosilactobacillus antri DSM 16041 | reverse complement strand
GGCACTGTGTCCCGTCAAGTATACAGGTTAAATAGATAAAATTAGTTTATGCGGCCTGATTGCGGAATTGTTCCGCGGTTAAGCCGTTTCTGCTTGTATAAGCACGTTTAGTATTAAAGTATTCAATGGCCCCTTTGACGAGTTGTTCTAGCTCTTCCAGTGTTTTGGGTCGTGCATGCTTATTCATCCAAACCAGCTTAAAGTCGTTCCACCAGCGTTCCATTGGCGAATTCTCCCATGGATGACCTGGATGCGACATGCTGTGAACGCAATTTTTTGATGCTAAATAGTCGTTAAACATACTTGAACAATAGGCTGCTCCACGATCAGTATGGATCATTGGTTGTGCATCAGGTTCAACCGCGAAAGCACGATTGAAAGTTTCAATTACCGCTGATGAAGTTTCTGTATCTGAAATATTGGAACTTAAAACGTAACGACCATATAAATCTAAAACAACGTGTACTCGTGCTTTATGAAGGGTGTGTTCACCATAGGCAACTTCCGTTGTATCGGTGACCCATACTTCATTTTTGCTTTCACGATTGAACTGCTCATTTAGTAGATTATCATTGACGTATTCTTTACGGCGTTTAATACGATTATGTTTCTTCTTCCTAACGTTGGCTTGAATTCCATGCTTACGCATGCAGTTAGTTACTCGCTTTAGCCCGGCTGTAAAGTTTAATTGATTCTCAAATTTTAACTGGGTAGTCATTGCTAAATATCCAAGCGTCCAATTATGCTCTTCCTCTAACTTTAAAATTGCGTCAAGTAGTTTTGCCTGCTCATTCTGATAACGGCTTGGCGTTCGATTAAGCCATTTATAATAACCATCTCGTGAAGACTCGGCTATTCTACACAACCGGCTAATTGACCAGCCATTTTCCTGATTTAGTTCTTTGATGGCTTGGTACCGGAACCTTTGCCCACCTCCCGATTGCGTATTTCCGTTAATTTTTTTGCGAAGGCAATCTCCATCTCCTGATTTTGTAATTTAGCTTTCAGTAAACGGTTTTCTGCCTTAAGGCGATCCACTTCTGTCCATTCTTTCTCAGGTTTAGCTTTACCTCGGCGATCACGAAGCGATTCCGGGTCATTACCACTCTTGAGGTATTTCTGATACCAACCATAGACTTGTTGGTAGCTGACGTGATATTTCTCAACTGCCCAATTGTAATTAACGTCATGTTTGATGAGTTCTTCAATAATCGTCAGTCGTTCTTCAAAGTTAGTCTTTCGTCCGCTCATTTTTGAATCTCGCTTTCTTGGCGTATACGCCTTTAAGTTAGATTCATTATACTGGATAATCCAATAATATAACTGTGTTACTGAACGTAAGCCGTGTTTAATCGCAAAAATTTCCATTGATTCGTTAGATTGATGATACTGTTCAACTAATGAACGTTTGAATTCTTTAGAATAACTTTGGTTACTATGAGGGGGATTTAATCCCAATAGCCCCTGATATTTATAAAGGTATCCCCATCGTCTGATAGCTTTTCTGTCAATGTTATACTTGGTCATCACTTTAGGTACTCCAACTTGTGAAGCTTCCTTGAGGATGGAAAGTTTTTCCTCCGCTGAATATTTCGATTTTCTTCCCATAGAAAAATGCCCTCCGAGTATTGGATGAATTTTCTATTTCATCTGTATACTCAGAGGGCATTATAGCC
>NZ_GG700745.1 GCF_000160835.1 Limosilactobacillus antri DSM 16041 | reverse complement strand
CCTACGATTAGTCAAGTAGAAAGTATAGAAAATGAGAGTATACCAAAACAACCTGATTAAGAAGATGATTTAAAAATCAGGCAGGCGTGGTATATTTAAAGCGTGAAGGAGTTAGTTCTTCACATGGGACCTTGAGTCCGTATACCGATAACGGTATTTTGTATGGTGCTTAATCATGGATAAAAGGCATTTCAGGGTTTTATTCATACAAGCAACCATGGCGACCTTATTCAGTTTTGGATAAGGTCTTTTTTGTCTTAGGCGATAATAATAATCGACAATATGGTTTGGTGCAGCGTGTTGTTGGCGGATCATATTACCAACGGTAAAGTATAGCAGTTTACGGGCAATCGGATTACCACGTTTATTAATATGGTCTTGATACCCACCATTGCCAGATTTGTACTGCTTAAGGTCAATACCAACATAAGCATTAAGCTGATTGGCATTATCAAACCGTGTAATATCGCCTAATTCACCCATTAATTGCGCAGCGGTTTGATCACCAATCCCCGGAAAAGAAGTGTAATATTGGAACGCTTCATCTCCTTGCGCCGTAGTTATCATTTGTTTGACTACTTTTTCTCTCTGCTTGGTGAGCTCAATTAATCGTCGACAGTAGTAGCGCACTTCTTCAACCTGAATTGAATCACTAGGGAAAGCCGGATAAGAATCTTGCGCCAACTTCAATAATTGATCAGCGTACTTAAAACCTTTCATATTGGAGAGGTTTTTGTCCGTTAATTTAACCAGTTGATTTTTGAGCTTAGTTCGCGACAGAGTTTTCACTAAGTCTGGGTGGGGAAATAGTTCAACGACATTTAGCGCTAACTTCGAGGCTCTATTCTTAAATAGCTGTTTTAGTTCTGGAAAAGTCTGTTCTAGGGCAATATGGAGCTGTACCAACCGATGATTCCAATCATGGTTAAGTTGATTATAGAAACGACTTAATTCATGAAGCCGAGCGAAACGTGGTGAGCGTGGCACGGTTAAGCGGAAAGACTTCTTTTGTACTGTTGAGGCGATTTTCCTTGCATCTTGGCGGTCAGTTTTTACTCTGCGCAGGTCTTCTGAATTGAGATGTAATTGAAGTGGATTGAGTAAACAATATTTTAAGTGATGGTCAATACAAAAGCGTTCAACTGGTCGTGAATACACCCCAGTAGCTTCAAAGTAAACAACCGGGTAATTAGCTGACTGAATCGTTGATAGTAACTGCTTAAACCCAGAACGGGTATGGAAAAACACAAATTCATTGAGACGGGTCTTTCGACGATACCAGGCAACATTACTTCTGCCCATTGAAACATCTAATGCGATAATATCTGACACCATAAAACTTCCTTTCTCGAGCTAGGTTTGACCGTTATCAAGGCTTTGTAATTCATTTCCTATACACGAACTCATGGCTCCACAACCTGAAAGCAATATATCAAAGCAAAGATAGCGGAGGTTATTTTTTAATGCGGACTCGCAGTCCCAGGGAGTATGAACAACCTTAGCTCTATCTTTAGGGTAACAAAAAAGTTCAGAACGATTATTTTC
>NZ_GG700746.1 GCF_000160835.1 Limosilactobacillus antri DSM 16041 | reverse complement strand
TGAAGTGCAAGACAAAAGTTAGACAAAATTGAAAATATTAAGCTGCTAAGGTATGGTTTCGGTACTCAACCGGAGTCATACCTTTTGTTTTTAAAGTCGTTCTGACGTTGTTAAAGTATTGAACATATTTTTGAGAAAGCTCAATTAGTTCTGCAATATCCTTACATGGTGGAAAGCCAGCCAGTAATTCCGTCTTAAATAAGTGAAAAAAACTTTCCATTGGAGCGTTATCCAAGCAGTTTCCCTTCCGTGACATACTTTGAATAAACCGATGATCCGCTAATTTTTGGGTATAGTAACCTAACTGGTAATGCCAGCCTTGATCTGAGTGAATGATTGGCTGCGCATCATCAGGTAAGTTGTTAATCAATTCTTTTAAGGTTCGCATAATTAGTTCTTTATTTGGGCTAGTACCAAGCTGAAAAGCCAGGACCTCTTGACTAGCTTCGTCAATCATCGCGGAGATATAGCCCCACTGGTGGTTGGCTAAGCGAACTTGCGTTACATCAGTATGAATAACGTGGTAAGGTCGTTTTTCATTAAATTCTTGTTTTAATTTATTGTTCGCAACTTTACCAACGGTACCATGATATGATGAGTACTTACCATTCCGATGTCGATTGTACAAGCTTACTTGCACATCTAATTCACGCATTAACTTCCGAATTGTATCACCAGACAAGTGTAATTCAAGTTTATCCAGTTCTGCTTGAATGCGACGATAACCTGCCGTCCAACGACCACGAATCTTGAACTGTTGAGCGATTTGAAGAATTATTTTCTTCACTTCACTATATTTATCATGACGATTAGCGATGCGTTTCCGTTCATCGTGATAGGTGGCCTTAGGAAGCTCAATGGCTTTAAGGAGGTCACCTATCTTATAGCGCTGCTTCTTGGGCTGTGCTGCTTGGTCGTCCCTGATCTGATCCACTATTTGGGTTTTCTTTCTGGCTTTGAGGGTCCGAACAGGGACAGCGATTTTTTTAGGAGATCACGCTCCAGCTTGGTGTCATAAAGTTCTTGATTTTTCTTCGCTAATTCTTCTTTTAACCGGTCTAACTCACTCTTATTGGCGAGTTGACGAGCTTGCTTTTTGGTATGTTTCATTTTAGACGGCCTACCTTTCGGGTGAGACTTCAAAGCTGTGATCCCGTCCCGTTCAAATTGTGAGCGCCATACGGAGATTTGTGCTGCTAAAACATCAAAGCGAGCCGCTACTTCAGCCATTGAATCCTCATGAGTTTGGTAGTAGTCTATCACACTTAACTTGAAATCGGTGGTAAATGTTCGCTTATGTCGGCGAGGTTTAAAGGCATCAATCCCGTTCAACCGATATCTTTGAATCCATTCAGCTATTCGACGCCTACTAATTTGATATTTTTCACTTAAAACATAAGCACTTTGCGAAGTTGATAGGTATTCATTAACAATCTGCACCTTTAATTCAGGCTTGTATTTGACCATATAAAAAGTACCCCACAATCATTAGATTTCTTGTCTAACAATTGTAGGGCACTTCA
>NZ_GG700747.1 GCF_000160835.1 Limosilactobacillus antri DSM 16041 | reverse complement strand
GGACATTATCAACCGCTAAATTACAAGCCAGTTAGTCCAAGCTACTACTTAAAGACGGCCTTTAGTAACGCAATCATGACCGCCCTATATGCCCATGATGAAGATTACGAACGACAAAAACAGGCACGCGGCTTAAAAGAGACCGAGTGGGAAATGACGAAAAAGCAGCGGCAACACCAAACCCGGAACCGGCATGAAGATGGGGGTATGCACTTGTGATCTGCCATTATCAAACAAAAATTGGACATTCTCGGTCATAGATTTAACAATCAATCACTTATAATTTACCTAATTCGGTAGCCCCACTAAAAATTTTTAATTTCTTCTTGACATTTTTATGAGAAATTTTTAACTGGTGTAAGGCAAGGTACAGTTCGTCAGCCATTTGGTCAATTGAATAGCCGGGAGTTAAATGATCACGCCGGTCAACCACTTATTACCCCGACTAAAGGTAATGTAATCCATGTGATAGCCATTGACTATTATGCTTTTATTCTTAGCATTATACATATTTGTCCATACCACCTTATAAAAGAGATGCTTGCTTCGTTTAAAATTAATGAAGATCGCAAAGATGAATAAAGCTGTTATTTTACTATTTCGTTGGCATAATGTGCGAAATGAACCAGTGAAGCACCATTATCTTTGAGCTTTTGCCAGCTGGCTGTTATGACCGGGTTATTATATAACGGTACTTGGTCCTGCGGGTAAAGGTCGCCAACGAATGCTTCCCCGCTATCCAGCACTAAGGAAACCGAGTCATTCGTATGTCCGGGAGTATTGATAATTACACCTGGAATACCACAGGAAGCCAGGAAGCGACGACTTTGACTAATTTTGACTACCCTAATTTTATGATCATTGATTGGCTGAAACGCTGGATTATTTTCCTTATAGAAGATATGGTCACTTTGATGGATGTATTTTTGTTGGCAATCCATCACGATTAGCCTTATGCCAATCCGCATCAAATCGGCCGCAATGCCCATGTGGTCAGGATGGTAGTGGGTTATGATCAGGTAATCAATTCCTTGGGCCGTTAACTTTTTCTGCCCTAAAGCATGGTAAAATGCCGGTAGCTTTCCGGCCCAGTCGGTATCGATTAGCAGTGATTTAGAAGTTCCCCCTAGTAAATAACATTTGGTATTGCCGTATTTTAGTTGCGTTACTTTGACAGTGCTATTTTTCAATGCCATCCGTTCCTTTCGCTTTTTATGCTATTATAGCGGCACTAGAAAAAATTCAGCAAGCAAACCCCATGGAGGAATCTGCTTGCCGAAAAACTATTCAAATGTGTACAATCGTCTTCAACCTAATGGCCACGATGCTTTTCGCGATGCTTCTTAACGCGCTGCAAGTAACGTGTCTCTTTTAAGCCGTGTGCCTGTTTTTGTCGTTGGTAATCTTCATCATGGGCATATAGGGCGGTCATGATTGCGTTACTAAAGGCTGTCTTTAAGTAGTAGCTTGGACTAACTGGCTTGTAATTTAGCGGTTGATAATGTCCC
>NZ_GG700748.1 GCF_000160835.1 Limosilactobacillus antri DSM 16041 | reverse complement strand
TGAAGTGAACCCCCATAGTTGGACAAAGAATTCCGACTATGGGGGTTTTACCACGACTAAATTTAATTTTGATACTAAGCTTAAAGCAGTCCAGATGTATTTGCGTGGAACTAGCTCCGAAACTGTGGCACGCCGATTAGGTATAAGAAGTCATGACAACGTGTTAATGTGGGTCGCTCGTTATCGAAAATATGGCATTCAGGGGCTAGAAATTCGTTTACCAAAATATGATTATGATGGCGATTTCAAGCTAAAAGTCTTAAACTGGAAAAAACAACATAAGGCTTCGTATTCGCAAACAGCTCTCCAATTTGATATTAGTAATCGGGGGACAATCGTCAACTGGCAAAAAAAGCTCAATCAATATGGTGCCGAAGCCTTGTTTACCAGAAGAGGACAGGCAAAGCATATGACTACTAATCACAATCGACAAGCTAGTAAGCAACTATCAGAGTTAGAACGCTTAAAGGCTGAGAATCGGGCTTTGAAAGTGGAGAACGAATACTTAAAAAAACTCGAAGCCTTAGTTCAACGTCGCGGACAGTTAAAGAAGAATACCAAATCATCCAAGAACTAAGGCAGGAATTTGGATTTAGCTTAACGGAGATTTTGCCATATACCACCATTAAGCGGAGCACGTTTTATTACCAAGCACACCGCCGAGAAACAGAAGATAATCATGAGCTACTCCAAACTATTAAGGACATCAAGCAACAGAATCCAGGCTACGGTTACCGCTCCGTAACTGATGAACTACACCGCCGGGGGATTAAGGTTAACCACAAACGAGTTAGCCGTCTGATGCGTGAGAATGGGCTATCGTCACAGATGTATAATCGTCAGACCCGGAAATACGATTCGTCGATTGGCCCCCAGGGTAAGAAGGCTAAAAACCGTCTTCACCGTCGTTTTCAAACTAATCGTCCATATCAAAAAATGGTAACTGATGTGAGTGAATTCCGCTATGGCAGTATGAGCCAGGATGAGCGAGTTTACCTTTCACCAATTAAAGACCTGTGTTCGGGTGAAATTGTTAGTTATAATATTGGCGATCGCCCAACTACTGACTTCGTGATGAAGCCGTTAATCGAGCTAATTAATAAGCGGCCTAAGCTCAACTACCGCATGACCGTTCATAGTGACCAGGGAATCCAATATCAAACGAATATGTGGTGTCAAGTCCTGAAGAAACATCATATTTTCCAAAGCATGTCACGTCGGGCAACCTGTTTAGACAATGCGCCAATAGAGAGCTTTTTTCACACTATGAAAGTTGAATTGTATTATGGTCATCATTACCAAACCAAGCGGGGATTAATTAAAGCCATGGAGGAGTGGATACACTATTACAACGAAAAACGAATCAAGCACAAACTAAAAGGCAAGACGCCGATTGAATATCGAAATCTCGCCTTAGAAAAAGTTGCCTAAATTAAAGTGTCCAACTTACAGGGTTCACTTC
>NZ_GG700749.1 GCF_000160835.1 Limosilactobacillus antri DSM 16041 | reverse complement strand
AGCGCGATTAAAAACGTGCCAAACAGCAGCATCAACGAGAGTGTCTGGAAGACGCTCATTGACTGTGAAACCTTCCTGAAGATTATTCCATGTTCCCATGGGCCTCACCTCGCAAGGGAAAAGACAGCCACCGCCCTTAAAACTTCTTGCTTAATCTATTATACAGGTAATTTACTGCATGACCAAGCGCTCAACAACTATTAGAGTAATTATCAATGATGGAGGGGATTTTTTAATGAATGCAATCATTTTTCATGGGTCAGCACCGCATGCTACAGCAGACAAGTTTTGGTATAAAAACATTGCTCATAGTTTAAACTCTTTAGGAATATCAACAATTGTGGCAGATTTACCAAAGCTTGATCAAGAATCGCTAACAGATACACTCGTTAAAATTAGAGAAATGAACTTAGGCATTAATCAAAGCACAATTTTAATCGGCCATTCTGCCGGAACAAATATTATCCTAGCTTTACTTGAACAACTAACAAAACCAGTTAAAGCTGTCTATTTGATTGCTGGCTATTGTCAACCGAATGGCATGCGTCACACAACCTTAAAAAAATCCTATGATTGGAAGACAATCAAGAAGAACTCAAATGAGTTTTATATATTCAATTCATTTAACGATCCTTTCAATTGTAATGAAAAGCAAGGAAGAAGTTTATTTGACCATTTGGGTGGAACACTTATTTTAAGAAATGATGGTCATTTTACCCAAAAAAAGCTGCCATTATTAATGACGCTACTGCAACAATACTAATCCCCCCTTTAGAAAAGTATATTAAACGGCCACTAGGGTATACCCTAATGGTCTTTTTTATTTCTGTGCTATACTAGGAATTGCAAGTGTTCATTAGAACTGTCCAAAAGGAGAATTGAAAATGGCTAAAATCGGTTATGCGCGTGTGAGTTCCAAGGAGCAACATTTAGATCGACAGTTAGCGGCTTTAAAAGACGTCGATAAATTATTTACGGATAAATTAAGTGGGGCTAACACG
>NZ_GG700750.1 GCF_000160835.1 Limosilactobacillus antri DSM 16041 | reverse complement strand
GGCTCTTCGTCAAGAAGTACTGATGAAAAAATTGAATAAGTTTTGTTAAGCAGCTCGTGCCTGGACTTTGGCACGGGCTGTTTGCTTATTCTTCCAGTTAATGGCAATGTATGTGTTAGGTAAAGCGAGGAGAATCCGGATTCTGAAATTGGCAAAGTTTCGGAATCCATAGGCAACCCGTTTGATGACCTTGATCTTATTGTTAGTGCCCTCAACGGGACCGTTAGTATAAGCCTCGTACTTAAAACTGTGCAGAATCTCTTTCTTGTGTTGGCGTAATGTCCGCTGTACCTTTTGCAGGGGGTGAGGAAGCGCAGTTAGCTTGGTAGTAAGCAATTGGTTCAGTTGACTGCGACTCCGCCGACTGACGGCGAAGATTAAGTCCTGGTAGTAGCGGTAAGCCTGTGCAAGATCTTCATCAAAATTGAGCAAGCGATGAACAACTTCGATATCGGTCAATTGGGCATAGCCGAAGTTAGCTCGGCACCAGTAGTTGTCGTATCTCAGCTTACCAGCTGGGGTTAGAATGAGCTTCCAGAAGTGTTTCAGCGCCCGCCACTGGTGAGTTCCTTTTCCAGCATTATTCATTGCTTGAATCCGAATTTGGTTAAGGGCACGGTAGGCTTGGGCAACGACATGAAAGTGATCCGCAAGAATGATGGCATTCGGGAATAGTTCTTGAATTAGGCGCCGATAAGGGGTGTATAAATCCACTGTAACTGTCTGGACGGCTAAGCGTGCGGACCGGTCGTAGCGCAGAAAGTAGCTCCGCAGGTAACGGTTACGCCGGGAGAGAATAATGTCCAAAGTTCGATGGTTTTCGATGTCCATCAAGATCATGCTCATTCCACTAGGCGCCATCTTTCCAGATTTGAAGTCGTCAAAGGCAATGTGGCGGGGAAGCCAGCGGTAGTTGGGCTTGAAGGAGCTATCAAGGTTGGTAATAACCCGACGGACCGTCCAATCAGAAACTCCAAGCGTTTT
>NZ_GG700751.1 GCF_000160835.1 Limosilactobacillus antri DSM 16041 | reverse complement strand
CCATCCAATCCGGGGTGGGCGTCCCCTGGGAGTAGGTAGAGCCAGTGGCGAAAATCATGGAAGCCCTCCTTTCATTCTTGCGTATCTTCGGAAAGCCGGAAGGTATCGACGAACTGCTTGTATTCCGAGCTGGAAGTTCCAAAGGATTCGAGGCCATAGAGGCCAGCGGACGAGTAAACGACCTCTCGACGCATGATCACCGAGGAGTCCTCGCTATCGTGACCGGTGTAGGAAATGGCCATATGCCCGTCCACGGTGGTGAAGGAATACTTGTCAATCTGCAGAAGACGAGCGACATTGGTCAAGACCTTACGTTTCTGCGCGTCATTGAACCCCTTGGAGTCCTCGACTTGCTTCCGGGTGAATTTGGTGACGGACACAGCGTAGTTGATGTGATCCTTGTCATTGACCGTCGAATAGCGGGCATAAGCGCCGGTGGGATCCTTATAGGTGTCCTTCTCCGGAACGCCCGGGAAATAGACGGAATAGCCCAGATCCTTGGACGTGAACTTCTTCCAGCCCTGGGGGGCAGTGACGGAGGAAGTGGCTTTGTTCGCCGATGGGGCAGTCGACTAGGAGGAACCGCAGGCGGCCAGACCTGTCGTGAAAGCCATCATTGCTATGACAGCGGAAATCCGCCTGAAAGACCTTTTCATATCAAACCTCTTTTTCTTTCTTGTCGTTTCTTGCTTTTTCATTGTAACACCTTCTAAAGTATGCGGATAAAAATAATCTGGAATGGTTTTATCTTCAATTAAACACTGAATAATATATTTCCAAGGACTCCGCTTTTGATCATCAAGCTCTTGAGGTAG